>NZ_JBITHH010000044.1:0-1005 GCF_044457795.1 Streptomyces sp. NPDC050528 | reverse complement strand
TGCCTGCCATGTCGTCGCTCACCTCCGGGTCGCCGTGCGCTGGACCCACAGATTGATCAGAACGGCGCCCAGCAGCATCACGCCGAGGAACGCCTTGAACCAGTCCGGATTCCAGCCGGCATACACGATGCCCTGCTGCACCATGCCGAACATGAACGCCCCGAACACCGGACCGATCGCGGAGCCCGCGCCACCGGTCAGCAGACACCCGCCGATCACCGCCGCGGAGATGTAGATCAGCTCCTGGCCCACCCCTTCACCGGACTGCACGGTGTTGAAGGTGAACAGCTGGTGCATGCCGACGAACCAGGCACCGAAACCCACCAGCATGAACAGCGAGATCTTCGTGAACGCCACCGGCACACCCACCGCCCGGGCGGAGTCCTTGTTCCCGCCCACCGCGAAGATCCAGTTGCCGTACTTCGTCCGCATCAGCACCCAGGTCGCAATCGCCGCGAACACCAGCCAGTACACGATCGTGATCTTCACGTTCACGCCGCCGACGTCGAACGACGTCGCGAAGACCTTCTTCGCCTGGCCGAACCCGTCCATGTTGCTGATGTCATCCGTGGCCACATTGCCGGTGACCAGCTTCGTCACCGCGAGGTTGACCCCCTGCAGGATCAGGAAGCTGCCCAACGTGACCAGGAAGCTCGGCAGCCCGGTCTTCACGACCATCCAGCCGTTGAGGAACCCGATCCCCAGCGACACCAGCAACGCGACGATCACCCCCACCCACACGTTCATGGTCAGCTGATAACTGAGCATGCTCGCGGTCAGCGACGAGGTGATCACCGCGACACCGGCGGACAGATCGAACTCCCCGCCGATCATCAACAGCGCCACCGGCAACGCCATGATCCCGATGGTCGAGGAGCTGTAGAGGATGTTCGCCATCGACGCGCCGTCCCGCACCGGCGGAGCGGCGATCAGGAAGAACACGTACACCGCGGCCGCACCGAGGAAGACACCCACCTCGGGACGCGCCAACAGCCGTAGCGGCAA
>NZ_JBITHH010000043.1:0-1074 GCF_044457795.1 Streptomyces sp. NPDC050528 | reverse complement strand
ATGAGCGGCGGATTTGCCTACCACTCGTCCTACACCCTTACCCCGGGACAACCACCGCCCGGGATGGACTACCTTCCTGCGTCACCCCATCACTCACCTACTACAGGTCTGGACCGTCGGCTCCACCACTTTCCATTCCCCGAAGGGTCCGGAACGGCTTCACGGACTTAGCATCGCCTGGTTCAATGTTTGACGCTTCACAGCGGGTACCGGAATATCAACCGGTTATCCATCGACTACGCCTGTCGGCCTCGCCTTAGGTCCCGACTTACCCTGGGCAGATCAGCTTGACCCAGGAACCCTTAGTCAATCGGCGCACACGTTTCTCACGTGTGTATCGCTACTCATGCCTGCATTCTCACTCGTGAACCGTCCACCACTAGCTTCCGCTGCGGCTTCACCCGGCACACGACGCTCCCCTACCCATCCATACAGGCGTTGGCCCTGTTGTATGAATGACACGACTTCGGCGGTACGCTTGAGCCCCGCTACATTGTCGGCGCGGAATCACTAGACCAGTGAGCTATTACGCACTCTTTCAAGGGTGGCTGCTTCTAAGCCAACCTCCTGGTTGTCTCTGCGACTCCACATCCTTTCCCACTTAGCGTACGCTTAGGGGCCTTAGTCGATGCTCTGGGCTGTTTCCCTCTCGACCATGGAGCTTATCCCCCACAGTCTCACTGCCGTGCTCTCACTTACCGGCATTCGGAGTTTGGCTAAGGTCAGTAACCCGGTAGGGCCCATCGCCTATCCAGTGCTCTACCTCCGGCAAGAAACACACGACGCTGCACCTAAATGCATTTCGGGGAGAACCAGCTATCACGGAGTTTGATTGGCCTTTCACCCCTAACCACAGGTCATCCCCCAGGTTTTCAACCCTGGTGGGTTCGGTCCTCCACGAAGTCTTACCTCCGCTTCAACCTGCCCATGGCTAGATCACTCCGCTTCGGGTCTTGAGCGCGCTACTAAACCGCCCTATTCGGACTCGCTTTCGCTACGGCTTCCCCACACGGGTTAACCTCGCAACACACCGCAAACTCGCAGGCTCATTCTTCAAAAGGCACGCAGTCACGA
>NZ_JBITHH010000042.1:0-1108 GCF_044457795.1 Streptomyces sp. NPDC050528 | reverse complement strand
CAGAACCACCACTCAACGTGTCACTCAACGCGGCAACAAGATTCTCCAGCGCAGTACACAACAACCGCGCCACCGCATACGGATCAACAGAGTCGGCTACGTCAGCAGTCAGGCTCAGCTCGCCGGTCTCCAGGTCGTTGACCGACATGGTCAGCGGATAGTTGGTCCGCTCCTTGGAGAGAACACCCTGGATTCCCTCCGATGCCTGGTCTCGGGCAGTATCTTCATCCCGACCAGCGCGTTCGCGTGTGATGTAGCGGTAGTTGAACAGCGAGGTGAACAGAGGCGCGTTCTCCTCAATGCCACTGGCCTGCTGCGCCACCGCCAACGGTGCGTGCTCATGCTCCAGCAACGCCGCGAGCTGAGACCGCATCTGCTCCACAGCAGCACGAACCCCGACCTGATCGGTCCGCACCCGCACCGGCAACGTGTTCATGAACGGACCCACCACCCGGTCGGCACCCGCACCAGCATTCATCCGCCCGAACAACACCGTGCCGAACACCACGTCATCACGACCCGACAACACACCAAGCACCCGCGCCCACGCGACGTGCAACACCGTGGCCACACTCACGCCCAACTGCCGCGCTACATCACGTAGTTGGTCAACCAGTTCCTGCGGCACGGATAGCACCGCGATCATCGACTCCGCCCTGTCGCCGCGGACGTCCATCAGTCCGTAGGGTGCGGTCGGCTCAGTCACGTCGCCCAGCAGCTCGGCGAAGAACCGCTCATGCTCCTCCCGCGGAACACTCCGAGCCTGAGCAACGAAATTCCGGAACGGCAACGCCGGCGCCAGCTCATCCTCCCGCCCACCCAGAATCGCCTGCAGCTCTCCCGTCAGCACGTCCATGCCCTGGTGATCGAGCACCATGTGGTGCATCCGCAGCAACCCCAGCCAGTGGCCATCCGCGACCTCTGCCACGTGCAGGTCCATCAGCGGCGGCCGGCCCAGATCCATCCCAGAGCCGACCAACTCGACCAATGCCGCGGCCGGATCAGCCTCGGCGCCGTCGAGGACATGGGTCACCACCGGCAGTTCCACGTCCCGCAGCACCACCTGTACCGGCTCGCTCAGCCCTTCCCACACCACCGCCGTGCGATA
>NZ_JBITHH010000041.1:0-1270 GCF_044457795.1 Streptomyces sp. NPDC050528 | reverse complement strand
CGAGTTCAGAGTTAGAATTCGAGGGATCTCTGTGCCTTTTCGTGTGTTGGTGGTGCAGCCTGCTTTTTCCGCGATTGCGTATGTCACGCATGCCCGTTCTCTGGGGTGGGATGTTGTGGTGGCGTCGTTTGAGGGGGACGGGCGGTGGGTCGCTGATTCGGTGCGGTCGGCGGCGTCGGAGTTGATTGTGGCGGATACGAATTCCGGTGATGTTCTGGAGGCCGCGGTCGTCGCGTCCCATCAGCGGAATGCTATTCATGCCGTGGTCGCGGGCGGCGAATATTATGTGCCGGCGGCGGCGCGGTTGTCGCAGCGGCTGGGGCTGCCGGGTCTGGTGGGTGCGGCGGTGGACCAGGTGCGGCACAAGGCGCGGATGCTGGAGGCGGTGGCCGGAGCGGGTCTGAGGGTGCCGAAGTTCACGGTGGTGCGCGAGCTGGCGGAGCTGGATACGGCATGCGCGGACGTGGGTTTCCCCGCGGTGGTCAAGCCGGTGGATTCCGGCGGGAGTGTGCATGTCTCGCGGGTGGACTCCCTGCAGGAGGCCCGCGGGGCGGTGGCGGCGATCCACGCGGAGGAGGGGCGTGAGTTCGACCGGCCGCTGACGACCGAGGTGATGGTCGAGGAGTACGTCGCGGGGACGGAGTACAGCGCGGACGGTTATGCCGACGGCGGTGAGGTGCGGGTGGTCGCGGTGACCCGGAAACTGCTGGGTCCCGAGCCCCGGTTTTTGGAGCTGGGGCATCTCACGCCCGCGCCGCTGGAGGAGGAGGTCCGTCAGGAACTGGCCTCGTATGCCGCCGACGTCGTGCGCGCGGTGGGGATCACGACGGGTCCCTTCCACTGCGAACTGCGCCTCAGTGAAGGCGGGCCGGTGCTGATCGAGGTGGCGGCGCGGCTGCCCGGCGGGAAGATCACCGAGCTGATGGAGACGGTCACCGGCCTCAGCCTGCCGGGGAGGGTTTTGGCGGGTCTGACGGGTGTGGATCCTCAGGACGCGGCGGTTTATGGGGAGTTGGTGGCGAAGGCGGCGGGGATCCGTTTCCTGACGGCGGGTGGGGCGGGGTCGTATCTGCGGCTGGAGGGCTGGGATGACCTCACCGCCGAGCCGTGGGTGACCGCCGGCCACGTCCTGGTCCAGCCCGGCAGCCCCGTCCCGACGGAGGAAGTGGACTACAGCTGCCGGATCGCGGCCGTCGTCTTCACCGCGGAATCCCCCCAGCAGGCGCATGAGCGTTGGCTGGAGATCGGTGACCGCATCCGCGTAATCACC
>NZ_JBITHH010000039.1:0-1417 GCF_044457795.1 Streptomyces sp. NPDC050528 | reverse complement strand
AACACAGTGGACGCGAGCAACTGAGGACAAGCCCTCGGCCTATTAGTACCGGTCACCTCCACCCATTACTGGGCTTCCAGATCCGGCCTATCAACCCAGTCGTCTACTGGGAGCCTTAACCCATCAAGTGGGTGGGAACACTCATCTCGAAGCAGGCTTCCCGCTTAGATGCTTTCAGCGGTTATCCCTCCCGAACGTAGCCAACCAGCCATGCCCTTGGCAGAACAACTGGCACACCAGAGGTTCGTCCGTCCCGGTCCTCTCGTACTAGGGACAGCCCTTCTCAATGTTCCTGCGCGCGCAGCGGATAGGGACCGAACTGTCTCACGACGTTCTAAACCCAGCTCGCGTACCGCTTTAATGGGCGAACAGCCCAACCCTTGGGACCGACTCCAGCCCCAGGATGCGACGAGCCGACATCGAGGTGCCAAACCATCCCGTCGATATGGACTCTTGGGGAAGATCAGCCTGTTATCCCCGGGGTACCTTTTATCCGTTGAGCGACGGCGCTTCCACAAGCCACCGCCGGATCACTAGTCCCGACTTTCGTCCCTGCTCGACCCGTCGGTCTCACAGTCAAGCTCCCTTGTGCACTTACACTCAACACCTGATTGCCAACCAGGCTGAGGGAACCTTTGGGCGCCTCCGTTACTCTTTAGGAGGCAACCGCCCCAGTTAAACTACCCATCAGACACTGTCCCTGATCCGGATCACGGACCCAGGTTAGACATCCAGCACGACCAGACTGGTATTTCAACGACGACTCCACCTGAACTGGCGTCCAAGCTTCACAGTCTCCCAGCTATCCTACACAAGCCGAACCGAACACCAATATCAAACTGTAGTAAAGGTCCCGGGGTCTTTCCGTCCTGCTGCGCGAAACGAGCATCTTTACTCGTAGTGCAATTTCACCGGGCCTATGGTTGAGACAGTCGAGAAGTCGTTACGCCATTCGTGCAGGTCGGAACTTACCCGACAAGGAATTTCGCTACCTTAGGATGGTTATAGTTACCACCGCCGTTTACTGGCGCTTAAGTTCTCAGCTTCGCCACCCCGAAGAGTGACTAACCGGTCCCCTTAACGTTCCAGCACCGGGCAGGCGTCAGTCCGTATACATCGCCTTACGGCTTCGCACGGACCTGTGTTTTTAGTAAACAGTCGCTTCTCGCTGGTCTCTGCGGCCACCCCCAGCTCGGAGAGCAAGTCTCCTCACCAGTGATGGCCCCCCTTCTCCCGAAGTTACGGGGGCATTTTGCCGAGTTCCTTAACCATAGTTCACCCGAACGCCTCGGTATTCTCTACCTGACCACCTGAGTCGGTTTAGGGTACGGGCCGCCATGAAACTCGCTAGAGGCTTTTCTCGACAGCATAGGATCATCCACTTCACCACAATCGGCTCGGCATCAGGTCTCAGACT
>NZ_JBITHH010000038.1:0-1490 GCF_044457795.1 Streptomyces sp. NPDC050528 | reverse complement strand
CCCCCGTTATGTTTTCTGCGGTCCTGCAAGAGGGCCGCTGGCCTCCGGGCCCGGCATGGCTGTTCCCCCCTGTCGAACCGATGACCTGGGGGGTGGTGCCACCGGGCCCGAGAGGCGCCGTTGGAGACGCTGATGAGAGGTCCGACTACCGCCCGGCCGAGCGCAACGCCCGGCACCTGGTGGGCGGCAGGTCTGCATAACGTGGATGCGCGCACGACGCCAACGCCCCGGCCAGCACCGCACAACCCCATTCGGGAGGACGGCGTGAACGACAATGACGGGATAGACGTCTTCCTGGGCCTGGACGTCGGCAAGAGCCACCACCACGGCCACGGACTCACCCCGGCCGGCAAGAAGGTCTTCGACAAGCAGCTGCCCAACACCGAGCCGAAGCTGCGGGACGTCTTCGAGAAGCTGAAGGCCAAGTTCGGCACCGTCCTGGTGATCGTGGACCAGCCCGCTTCGATCGGTGCCCTGCCCCTGACGGTGGCCCGGGATGCCGGCTGCAAGGTCGCCTACCTGCCGGGCCTGTCGATGCGGCGGATCGCCGACCTCTACCCCGGCGAGGCCAAAACCGACGCCCGCGACGCGGCCGTGATCGCCGACGCGGCCCGCACCATGCCGCACACCCTGCGCTCGCTGGAACTCACCGACGAGATCACCGCTGAGCTCACGGTCCTCGTCGGCTTCGACCAGGACCTGGCGGCCGAGGCCACCCGCACCTCCAACCGGATCCGCGGCCTGCTCACCCAGTTCCACCCCAGCCTGGAACGCGTGCTCGGACCACGCCTGGACCACCCCGCCGTGACCTGGCTGCTGGAACGCTACGGATCCCCAGCCGCCCTGCGAAAAGCCGGACGCCGCAAGCTGGTTGAAGTGATCCGGCCCAAGGCCCCGCGCATGGCGACACGGCTGATCGACAACGTCTTCGACGCGCTCGACGAGCAGACCGTCGTCGTCCCCGGGACCGGCACCCTCGACATCGTGATCCCCTCCCTGGCCCGCTCCCTCGGCGCTGTCCACGAACAACGCCGGGCCACAGAAGCCCAGATCACAGTCCTGCTGGAGGACCACCCTCTTTCGAAGGTCCTGACGTCGCTGCCCGGCGTCGGCGTCAGGACCGCCGCCACCTTGCTGGTCACCGTCGGCGACGGCACCGGCTTCCCCACCGCCGCCCACCTCGCCTCCTACGCCGGCCTCGCCCCGACCACGAAGTCGTCGGGGACCTCGATCCACGGCGAACACGCCCCCAGAGGCGGAAACCGGCAACTCAAACGCGCGATGTTCCTCTCCGCGTTCGCCGCCCTGCACAATCCCTCCTCCCGCACCTACTACGACAAATGCCGGGCCCGCGGAAAGACCCACACACAAGCCCTCCTCCGCCTCGCCCGCCAACGCATCAACGTCCTGTTCGCGATGCTCCGCGACGGCACCTTCTACGAACCCAGAACCCCACGCCTCGCTTGACGAAAGACATAGAGGCACCCCCC
>NZ_JBITHH010000037.1:0-2226 GCF_044457795.1 Streptomyces sp. NPDC050528 | reverse complement strand
AAGAGGATCTGCCTGCTCTGGTGCGGGAGTTGGCGGGGGCGCGGTTGCCGGAGTACATGGTGCCCTCTGCCGTGGTGGTGTTGGACGGGTTGCCGTTGACGGTGAACGGGAAGCTGGATCGGCGGGCGTTGCCGGCACCGGATTACGCCGCGGGTGCGGGCGGGGGCCGGGCTCCGGCCAATGCGACCGAGGCCACTCTGTGTGAGGTGTTCGCCGAGGTCCTGGGGCTCGACCAGGTCGGGGTGGACGACGACTTCTTCCGGCTGGGTGGGCACTCGCTGCTGGCGATGCGGTTGGCGTCGCGGGTACGGGCTGAGTTGGGCGTGGAACTGCCGCTGCGGGTGCTGTTCAAGAAGCCAACCCCGGCGGAACTCGCGAAGAACCTGGGACAACAGAAGTCGAATCGACCCGCGTTGCGGCCAATGCGTAAGGGGAAGTGATGATACCGCTCTCATTTGCGCAGCGCCGTTTGTGGTTCCTCGGTCAGTTGGAAGGCCCGAGCTCGCTGTACAACCTTCCGACAGTGGTGCGGCTGAGCGGTGAGTTGGACCTTCCCGCCTTGGAAGCGGCGTTACGGGATGTCATTGGTCGGCATGAGTCTCTGCGGACGGTGTTCCCCGCCGTGGACGGTGAGCCGTACCAGCGAATCCTGGATATGTCCGACGTGGACTGGCGGTTGCAGGTGCGCCAGGTACGTCCGGCGGGACTGGCGCAAGCGGTGACGGAGGCAACCCAGTACGCGTTCGATCTCGCGGGCGAGGTGCCGATCCGGGCGTCTCTGTTTCAGACCGGTGCGGCCGAGCCCGGAGCCGGTGAGCCGGATGATGCGGATACGTATGTCTTGGTCCTGGTGACCCATCACATCGCCAGCGACGGCTGGTCGATGACCCGGTTGAGGCGGGATCTGTCGGTCGCGTACGCCGCACGGCTGCGGGGTGAGGCGCCGGGGTGGGAAGCCCTGCCGGTGCAGTACGCCGATTACGCGTTGTGGCAGCGGGAGTTGTTGGGGGAGGAATCCGATCCGGACAGCTTGCTGTCGACTCAACTGGCCTACTGGCGCGAGACGTTGGTGGGAGCGCCGGACGAACTGTCGTTGCCGGTTGATCGGCGGCGGCCCATGGTGGCGAGTCATCGTGGGCACATGGTGCCGTTGCGGGTGCCGGCCGAGGTGCATCAGCGGCTGGTGGAGCTTGCTCGGTCCGAGGGCGCGACCACGTTCATGGTGTTGCAGTCGGCGCTGGCGGTGTTGTTGTCCCGGTTGGGTGCCGGCACGGATATTCCGATCGGATTCCCGGTGGCGGGGCGTACCGATCCGGCGATGGACGATCTGATCGGCTTCTTCGTCAACACCTTGGTGATCCGCACCGATCTGTCTGGTGACCCGACGTTCGTCGAGGTGTTGGACCGGGTCCAGCAGGCGTGCCTCGGTGCGCTGGAGCATCAGGACGTGCCGTTCGAGCGGCTGGTGGAGGAGTTGGCTCCGGCCCGGTCGTTGGGGCGGCATCCGCTGTTCCAAGTGATGCTGAGCGTGCAAAATGCCGAGGGCGGCACAGTGAGCCTTCCCCAGGTGTCCACCGGGAGCGGGTCTTTGTCGACCTGGGCGAGCACCGCAGCGAAGTTCGATGTTGACGTTGCCGCAGTGGAGACGTTCGACGCCCAGGGGCGCCCGGCGGGCCTGCGCGGCGCGGTGACCGTGGCGGCGGATCTGTTTGACAGGTCGACGGCGGAACGGATCGCGGTTTGGTTCGCGAGGGTGTTGGAGACGGTGACCGCGACTTCGCGGGTGCGGCTGCACGGTGTGGATCTGCTCGATTCCGAGCAGCGCCACCAGGTGTTGGTGGGGTGGAACGACACGGCGGTCGAGGGTGTCGACGACGGCACGGTTGTCGAGTTGTTCGAGCGTCAGGTGGTGCGGACTCCGGATGCGGTGGCGGTGGTGGCCGGCGGGGTGGAGGTGTCGTATCGGGAGTTGGATGCGGCGGCGGATCGGTTGGCGCGGTGTTTGGTGGGTCGGGGTGTGGGTGCGGAGTCGGTGGTGGGGTTGTGTCTGCCGCGTGGGGTGGAGATGGTGACTGCGATTGTGGCGGTGTGGAAGGCGGGGGCGGCGTATCTGCCGATTGATCCGCAACTTCCGGTGGAGCGGGTCGCGTTCATGGTGGCGGATGCCGGTGCCGGTGTGGTGTTGGCCCGTCGGGATGCCCCGGACGGGGCGGCCGAGGGCATGGC
>NZ_JBITHH010000036.1:0-2311 GCF_044457795.1 Streptomyces sp. NPDC050528 | reverse complement strand
CCACCGCCACCGCATCCGGAGTCCGCACCACCTGACGCTCGAACAACTCGACAACCGTGCCGTCGTCGACACCCTCGACCGCCGTGTCGTTCCACTCCACCAACACCTGCTCCCGCTGCCGCGCATCAAGCAGATCCACACCACGCAGGGAGATGTCAGAACCACCACTCAACGTGTCACTCAACGCGGCAACAAGATTCTCCAGCGCAGTACACAACAACCGCGCCACCGCATACGGATCAACAGAGTCGACTACCTCGACGGTCACGCTCAGCTCGCCAGAAGCCAGATCGTTGACCGACGCCGTCAGCGGATAGTTGGTCCGCTCCTTGGCAAGGACGCTCCGAGTGCCGGTATCCCGGTCCTGGGCGGTGTCGACGTCCCGGGCCGAGGATTCGTGGCCGATGTAGCGGTAGTTGAACAGTGAGGTGAACAGGGGTGTGTTGTCTGAGATGCCGCTGGCTTGCTGCGCCACCGCCAGCGGTGCGTGCTCGTGCTCCAGCAGCGCCGCGAGCTGGGACCGCATCTGCTCCACCGCCGCACGGACACTTATCCGGCTCTTCGGCACCCTTACCGGGAGCGTGTTCATGAACGGACCGACAACCCGGTCGGCACCGACACCAGCGTTCATCCGCCCGAACAACACGGTGCCGAACACCACGTCGTCACGACCCGACAGCACACCGAGCACCCGTGCCCAGGCGACGTGCAACACCGTGGCCGTGCTGACCCCCAACTGGCGCGTCACGTCTCGCAGTTGGTCTACGACCTCCTGCGCCACCGGCACCACCCCGCTCACCGACTCTGTGCCGTCGCCGCGGACATCCATCAGTCCGTAGGGTGCGGTCGGCTCAGTCACGTCGCCCAGCAGCTCGGCGAAGAACCGCTCATGCTCCTCCCGCGGAACACTCCGAGCCTGAGCAACGAAATTCCGGAACGGCAACGCCGGCGCCAGCTCATCCTCCCGCCCACCCAGAATCGCCTGCAGCTCTCCCGTCAGCACGTCCATGCCCTGGTGATCGAGCACCATGTGGTGCATCCGCAGGAGTCCCAGCCAACGCCCGTCTTCGACCTGGGCGATGTGCAGATCCATCAACGGCGGCCGCCCCAGATCCATCCCCGAACCCACCAACTCGACCAACGCCGCCACCGAATCAGCCTCGGCACCGTCGAGGACATGAGTCACCACCGGCAGCACCGCCCGCCGCCACACCACCTGCACCGGCTCCGGCAATCCTTCCCACACCACCGCCGTGCGATAGATGTCATGCCGGTCCACCACGCGCTGCAACGCCTCAGCAAACCCATCAAGCCGCGCCCGCGAGTCGAACTCCAGCACCCGCATCGTCACGTACGGGTCCTTGCCCCCCTCAGCAGCCATCAAATGGTGGAAGAGCAGGCCTTCCTGTAGGGGTGCCAGCGGATACACATCGGCCACGTTCGCCGCGCCACCCTCGACCCCGGCGACGATCCGCTCGACGTCGGTGTCGGACAGGTCCACCAACGGCAGCATGTCGGCCGTGATCCGCTCCGCGCCCACCGGGATCAGGTTCTCCGGCACCATTACGGGCTCGGCCGCCGCCGCCTCGGCCAACCCCGCCGGCGTCGGCGCCTCGAACAACGCCCGCACCGACACCGACACACCCCGCCCACGAAGCCGCTCCACCAACCGCACCGCCAACAACGAATGCCCACCCAGCCGGAAGAAGTCGTCATCCACCCCCACCTGGTCGAGCCCCAGGACCTCGGCGAAGACGGCACACAGGATCTCCTCCTGCACCGTGACCGGCCCCCGGCCCATGCCCCCGGCCTGGTCCGGCACCGGCAAAGCCCGGTGATCCAACTTGCCGTTCACCGTCAACGGCAGCCCATCCAGGACCACCACCGCCGACGGCACCATGTACTTCGGCAACCGCTGCTCAGCATGCATACGAAGCACACCGGGCAACCCCTCACGAACCACACCTTCGACCGGCACCACATAGGCGACGAGCCGCTTGTCACCAGCCGTGTCCTCCCGGACGATCACCGCAACCTGAGCAACCCCCGGGTGGGCCCGCAGAACCGCCTCGACCTCACCCGGCTCAATCCGGAACCCACGAACCTTCACCTGCTCATCCACACGACCGACAAAAACAAGCTGCCCATCGGGATTCCACCTGACCAGGTCACCGGTCCGATACATCCGCTCACCCGACCCAAACGGGCACGCCACGAACCGCTCCGCCGTCAGCGCCACCCGCCCCACATAACCCCGCGCCACCCCAGCACCCGCCACATACAACTCACCCACCACACCCACCGGAACCGG
>NZ_JBITHH010000035.1:0-2570 GCF_044457795.1 Streptomyces sp. NPDC050528 | reverse complement strand
GCCACCACAGACTCCGCACCCACGCCAACCCCACGCAGATACCAAGCCACCCGATTCGCACGCGCATCCAACTCCGCATACGTCAACTCAGCACCGTCACCCACCACCGCCATCGCATCCGGAACCGCCGCCACCTGACGCTCGAACAAGCCCACCACCGTGCCGCCGACACCCTCCACCGCGGTGTCATTCCACTCCACCAACACCTGATCCCGCTCCCGCGCATCGAGCACATCCACACCACGCAGCGGAACATCACACCCATCACGCAAAGACACACCCAACGCGGCAACAAGACCCTCCACCGCACCACCAAACAACCGCGCCACCGCATACGGATCCACAGAATCCACAGCCTGAACACTCAGGGTGAACCCATCAGAACCGAGGTCGTTGACCCCTACGGCCAGCGGATAGTTGGTTCGGTTCTGAACCCGTACGGATTGAATTCCCTCTATGACCTTGTCTTGGGCTGCAGCCTCGCCCCGATTCGCGGGTTGCCCGATGTAGCGGTAGTTGAACAGCGAGGTGAACAATGGCGTGTTCTCCGCGATGCCGCTGGCCTGCTGCGCCACCGCCAACGGCGCATGCTCATGCTCCAACAACGCCGCCAACTGGGACCGCATCTGCTCCACCGCAGCACGAACCCCGACCTGATCAGTCCGCACCCGCACCGGCAGCGTGTTCATGAACGGACCGACAACCCGGTCGGCACCAGCACCAGCGTTCATCCGCCCGAACAACACCGTGCCGAACACCACGTCATCACGACCCGACAACACACCGAGCACTCGCGCCCACGCCACATGCACGATCGTGGCCGCGCTGACCCCCAACCGCCGTGCCAGCTCCCGCAGTTGGTCGACGACCTCCTGCGGCACCGGCAACTCGGCGGTCACCAAGTCCGCGTCGTCGCCGCGGACGTCCATCAGTCCATACGGCGCGGTCGGCTCGCTCACATCCCCCAACAGCTCGGCGAAGAACCGCTCATGCTCCTCACGCGAAACACTCCGAGCCTGAGCAACAAAATTCCGGAACGGCAACACCGCGGCCAGGTCGTCATCCGTGCCGGTCAGGATCGCCTGAAGTTCCTGCATGAGCACATCCAGCCCATGATGATCCAGGACAAGGTGGTGCATCCGCAGCAACCCCAGCCAGTGGCCATCCGCGACCTCTGCCACGTGCAGGTCCATCAGCGGCGGCCGGCCCAGGTCCATCACCTTCCCGACCTGATCGACCAACGCGGCCACCGGATCAGCCTCGGCACCGTCGAGGACATGAGTCACCACCGGCAGCACGGCCCGCCGCCACACCACCTGCACCGGCTCCGGCAACCCTTCCCACACCACCGCCGTGCGATAGATGTCATGCCGATCCACCACCCGCTGCAACGCCTCAGCGAACTCCCCCAACCGCACCCGCGAGTCGAACTCCAGCACCCGCATCGTCACGTACGGGTCCTTGCCCCCGTCGGCTATCAAGTGGTGGAACAACAAGCCTTCCTGCAACGGCGCCAGCGGATACACGTCCGCCACGTTTGCCGCGCCGCCGTCGACCCCGGCAACGATCCGCTCCACATCAGCGTCGGACAACTCCACCAACGGCAGCATGTCGGCCGTGATCCGCGCCGCGCCCGTTGGGATCAGGTTCTCCGGCACCACCACCGGCTCGGCCGCCGCCGCCCCAGCCAACCCCGCCGGCGTCGGCGCCTCGAACAACGCCCGCACCGACACCGACACACCCAGCTCGCGAAGCCGCTCCACCAGCGACACGGCCAACAGCGAATGCCCACCCAGCTCGAAGAAGTCGTCGTCCACCCCCACCGACTCCACACCCAACACCTGCGCGAACACCCCGCACAGGATCTCCTCCTGCACCGACACCGGCCCCCGACCCGAACGAGCACTCCCACCCACGCTGTAATCCGGCGCCGGCAACGCCCGCCGGTCCAACTTCCCACTCACCGTCAACGGCAACTCATCAAGCACCACCACAGCGGAGGGCACCATGTACTCCGGCAACCGCGCCCCCGCCAACTCCCGCACCAGAGCAGGCAGATCCTCTTCACCCGCGTCCTCGCCAGCCGGCACCACATAAGCCACCAGCCGCTTGTCACCAGGAATGTCTTCGCGAGCGATCACCGCAGCCTGAGCGATCTCCGGATGCGAACACAGGACCGCCTCGACCTCGCCGGGTTCGATCCGGAACCCACGAACCTTCACCTGCTCATCAGCCCGGCCGACGAAGACGAGCTGCCCGTCCGCCATCCACTTCACCAGGTCCCCGGTCCGGTACATCCGCTCACCGGCACCGAACGGACAGGCCACAAACCGCTCCGCGGTCAGCGCCACCCGGCCGACATAACCCCGCGCCACCCCAGCACCCGCCACATACAACTCACCCACCACACCCACCGGAACCGGCGACAGACCCCCATCCAGCACAAACAACCGGGTATTCGCGATCGGCCGGCCAATCGGCACCACCCCACCAGCCACCACCTCCCCCGACAACCGACCCGTCGCCACCCCCACCGTCGTCTCCGTCGGCCCGTAATGATTGAACACCGG
>NZ_JBITHH010000034.1:0-2759 GCF_044457795.1 Streptomyces sp. NPDC050528 | reverse complement strand
ACCCCCACACCCTTCGCCACCCCACTCGACCCCGACGTATACATCACATACGCCAACCCACCCTGATCCACCACAACCGACGGCCGACCATCCGGGCAAGCAGCGATCACCGCGGCGACAGACGGCTCGTCCACCACCGCCACGGGCACCTGCTCCGACACCGACTCCGCCACCAACGACGCACACGCCACCGACGTCAACACACACTCAGCACCACTGTCCGCCAGCATGAACGCCACCCGCTGCATCGGGTACTGGGGATCAACCGGCACATACGCAGCCCCCGCCTTCAGCACCCCCAACAACGCCACCAACACATCCACACCACGCTCCATCACCACGGCCACGAGCGACCCAGAACCCACGCCAACCCCACGCAGATACCAAGCCACCCGATTCGCACGCGCATCCAACTCCGCATACGTCAGCTCGGTACCGTCACCCACCACCGCTGCAGCATCCGGCGTCCGCACCACCTGCGCCTCGAACAACCCCTGCACCGTGGAATCCACACCCTCCACCGCTGTGTCGTTCCACTCGACCAGCAACTGCTCCCGCTGCCGGTCATCAAGCACGTCAACCGCCCGCACCGGAAGGTCCGCGCCGTCGTGCAGAGCCTCACTCAACGCGGCGACAAGGTTCTCCACCGCGGTACCAAACAACCGTCCCACCGCGTACGGGTCGACAGAATCGACCGCCTGAACACTCAAGCTCAACGCACCGGTATTGATGTCGTCGACGGACATGGTCAGCGGGTAGTTGTTCCGGACCTTGAGGTAGACCCGCTGGATCCCGTCTATCCCTTGCTCCTGCGCCTCGCCTTCTCGGTCCGCGCCGTCCCGTGAACTGTGGCGGTAGTTGAACAGTGAGGTGAACAGAGGCGCGTTCTCCTCGATGCCGCTGGCCTGCTGCGCCACCGCCAACGGTGCGTGCTCATGCTCCAGCAACGCCGCGAGCTGGGACCGCATCTGCTCCACCGCAGCACGAACCCCGACCTGATCGGTCCGCACCCGCACCGGCAACGTATTGATGAACGGACCCACCACCCGGTCGGCACCGGCACCGGCATTCATCCGCCCGAACAACACCGTGCCGAACACCACGTCATCACGACCCGACAACACACCGAGCACCCGCGCCCACGCGACGTGCAACACCGTGGCCACACTCACGCCCAACTGCCGCGCCACATCACGCAGTTGGTCAACCAATTCCTGCGGCACCGGCACGTCCGCGATCACGGTCTTCGCTCCGTCGCCGCGGACGTCCATCAGTCCATACGGCGCGGTCGGCTCGGTCACATCCCCCAACAGCTCGGCGAAGAACCGCTCATGCTCCTCACGGGAAACACTCTGAGCCTGAGCAACGAAGTTCCGGAACGGCAACGCCGGCGCCAGCTCGCCGTCCTGCCCGGTGAGAATCGCCCGCAACTCCCCGAGCAGCACATCCATGCCCTGGTGATCGAGCACCATGTGGTGCATCCGCAGCAACCCCAGCCAACGCCCGTCTTCGACCTGGGCGATGTGCAGATCCATCAACGGCGGCCGCCCCAGATCCATCCCCGAGCCGACCAACTCGACCAACGCCGCCGCCGGATCAGCCTCGGCACCGTCGAGGACATGGGTCACCACCGGCAGTTCCACGTCCCGCAGCACCACCTGTACCGGCTCGCTCAACCCTTCCCACACCACCGCCGTGCGATAGATGTCATGCCGATCCACCACCCGCTGCAACGCCTCAGCAAACCCATCAAGCCGCGCCCGCGCATCGAACTGCAACACCATCATCGTCACGTACGGGTCCTTGCCCCCGTCGGCTATGAGGTGGTGGAAGAGCAGGCCTTCCTGCAGCGGGGCCAGCGGGTACACGTCCGCCACGTTCGCCGCGCCACCCTCGACCCCGGCAACGATCCGCTCGACGTCGGTGTCGGACAGGTCCACCAACGGCAGCATGTCGGCCGTGATCCGCTCCGCGCCCACCGGGATCAGGTTCTCCGGCACCACCACCGGCTCGGCTGCCGCCGCCTCGGCCAACCCCGCCGGCGTCGGCGCCTCGAACAACGCCCGCACCGACACCGACACACCCCGCCCACGAAGCCGCTCCACCAACCGCACCGCCAACAACGAATGCCCACCCAACCGGAAGAAGTCGTCATCCACCCCGACCGAGTCCACACCGAGGACCTGCGCGAACAGCTCGCACAGGATCTCCTCCTGCACCGTGACCGGACCCCGGCCTCCGCCCGCGCCCTCGGCGTAATCCGGTGCCGGCAACGCCCGCCGATCCAGCTTCCCGTTCACCGTCAACGGCAACTCATCAAGCACCACCACAGCGGAGGGCACCATGTAGTCCGGCAACCGCGCCCCCGCCAACTCCCGCACCAGAGCAGGCAGATCACCAACAAGGACATCCACATCAGACGGAACGATGTAGGCGACGAGCCGCTTGTCACCAGGGGTGTCCTCCCGGACGATCACCGCCGCCTGAGCAACCCCAGGCTGGGCCCGCAGAACCGCCTCCACCTCACCCGGCTCAATCCGGAACCCACGAACCTTCACCTGCTCATCCACACGACCGACGAACACCAACTGCCCATCGGGATTCCACCTGACCAGGTCACCGGTCCGATACATCCGCTCACCCACACCGAACGGACACGCCACAAACCGCTCCGCCGTCAGCGCCACCCGCCCCACATAACCCCGCGCCACCCCAGCACCCGCCACATACAACTCACCCACCACACCCACCGGAACCGG
>NZ_JBITHH010000033.1:0-2759 GCF_044457795.1 Streptomyces sp. NPDC050528 | reverse complement strand
CCGGTGCCGCCTGGTGTGGTGGGTGAGTTGTATGTGGCGGGTGTTCAGCTGGCGCGGGGTTATGTGGGTCGGGCTGGGTTGACGGCGGAGCGGTTTGTGGCCTGCCCGTTCGGGTCGGGTGAGCGGATGTATCGGACCGGTGACCTGATGAGGTGGACGGAGGATGGGCAACTCGTCTTCGTCGGCCGGGCTGATGAGCAGGTGAAGGTTCGTGGGTTCCGGATCGAGCCGGGTGAGGTCGAGGCGGTTGTGCGGGCTCACCCTGGGGTTGCTCAGGCGGCGGTGATCGTCCGGGAGGACACGCCTGGTGACAAGCGGCTCGTCGCGTATGTGGTGCCGGCTGGCGAAGGCGCGGGTGAAGAGGATCTGCCTGCTCTGGTGCGGGAGTTGGCGGGGGCGCGGTTGCCGGAGTACATGGTGCCCTCTGCCGTGGTGGTGTTGGACGGGTTGCCGCTGACGGTGAACGGGAAGCTGGATCGGCGGGCGTTGCCGGCACCGGATTACACGGTCGGTATCGGTGGTGGTCGGGGTCCGGTGTCGGTGCAGGAGGAGATCCTGTGTGCCGTCTTCGCCGAGGTGCTCGGTGTGGACTCGGTCGGGGTGGATGAGGACTTCTTCCGGCTGGGTGGGCATTCGCTGTTGGCCGTGTCGCTGGTGGAGCGGCTTCGTGGGCGGGGTGTGTCGGTGTCGGTGCGGGCGTTGTTCGAGGCGCCGACGCCGGCGGGGTTGGCCGAGGCGGCGGCGGCCGAGCCGGTGGTGGTGCCGGAGAACCTGATCCCGGTGGGGGCGGAGCGGATCACGGCCGACATGCTGCCGTTGGTGGACCTGTCCGACACCGACGTCGAGCGGATCGTTGCCGGTGTCGAGGGTGGCGCGGCGAACGTGGCGGACGTGTATCCGCTGGCGCCGTTGCAGGAAGGCCTGCTCTTCCACCACCTGATAGCCGCCGACGGACGTCAGGACCCGTACGTCACGGTGCTGGTGCTGGAGTTCGGCTCCCGGGTGCGGTTGGGGGAGTTCGCTGAGGCGTTGCAGCGGGTGGTGGATCGGCATGACATCTATCGCACGGCGGTGGTGTGGGAAGGGTTGCCGGAGCCGGTGCAGGTGGTGTTGCGGGACGTGGAACTGCCGGTGGTGACCCATGTCCTTGACAGTGCCGAGGCTGATCCGGCCGCGGCGTTGGTGGAGTTGGTGGGTTCGGGGATGGATCTGGGGCGGCCGCCGCTGATGGATCTGCACATCGCCCAAGTCGGGGATGGCCGCTGGCTGGCGTTGCTGCGGATGCACCACATGGTGCAGGACCACCAAGGGCTCGACGTGCTCATGGGGGAGATGCGGGCGATCGCGACCGGGCGGGAGGATGAGCTGGCGCCGGCGTTGCCGTTCCGGAATTTCGTCGCTCAGGCTCGGAGTGTTCCGCGTGAGGAGCATGAGCGGTTCTTCGCCGAGTTGCTGGGGGATGTGACTGAGCCGACCGCGCCGTATGGACTGATGGATGTCCGCGGCGACGGCACGGAGACGGTGACGGGGGTGCAGCCGGTGCCGCAGGAGGTCGTAGACCAACTGCGGGATGTGGCGCGGCAGTTGGGTGTGAGTGTGGCCACGGTGTTGCACGTCGCGTGGGCGCGGGTGCTGGCAGCGGTCTCGGGTCGTGATGACGTGGTGTTCGGCACGGTGTTGTTCGGGCGGATGAATGCCGGTGCGGGTGCCGACAGGGTGGTGGGTCCGTTCATCAATACGTTGCCGGTGCGGGTGCGTACTGATCAGGTCGGGGTTCGTGCTGCGGTGGAGCAGATGCGGTCTCAGTTGGCGGCGTTGTTGGAGCATGAGCATGCGCCGTTGGCGGTGGCGCAGCAGGCCAGCGGCATCGCGGAGAACACCCCCCTGTTCACCTCGCTCTTCAACTACCGATACAGCACACGCCGACGTGTGGATCAGAACGACGAGATCAGCCAGGACCAGGCGACCGGCATTCGGAGTGTCCTTGCCAAGGAGCGGACCAACTATCCGCTCACCATGTCCGTCGACGACCTCACTACCGGTGCGTTGAGCTTGAGTGTTCAGGCGGTCGATTCTGTCGACCCGTATGAGGTGGCGCGGTTGTTTGGTACCGCGGTGGAGAACCTTGTCGCCGCGTTGAGTGAGGCTCTGCACGATGGTGCTGATCTTCCGGTGCGGGCGGTTGATGTGCTTGATGACCGGCAGCGGGAGCAGTTGCTGGTCGAGTGGAATGACACCGCGGTGGAGGGTGTCGGCGGCACGGTGGTGGGCTTGTTTGAGGCGCAGGTGTCGGTGGCTCCGGATGCGATGGCGGTGGTGGGTGATGGTGCTGAGTTGACGTATGCGGAGTTGGATGCGCGTGCGAATCGGGTGGCTTGGTATCTGCGTGGGGTTGGCGTGGGTGCGGAGTCTGTGGTGGCGGTGGTGATGGAGCGTGGTGTGGATGTGTTGGTGGCGTTGTTGGGGGTGCTGAAGGCGGGGGCTGCGTATGTGCCGGTTGATCCCCAGTATCCGGTGCGGCGGGTGGCGTTCATGTTGGCGGACAGTGGTGCTGAGTGTGTGTTGACGTCGGTGGCGTGTGCGTCGTTGGTGGCGGAGTCGGTGTCGGAGCGGGTGCCCGTGGTGGTGGTGGATGAGCCGTCTGTCGCCGCGCAGGTGGCTGGGTGTCCGGATGGTCGGCCGTCGGTTGTGGTGGATCAGGGTGGGTTGGCGTATGTGATGTATACGTCGGGGTCGAGTGGGGTGGCGAAGGGTGTGGG
>NZ_JBITHH010000032.1:0-2978 GCF_044457795.1 Streptomyces sp. NPDC050528 | reverse complement strand
GGGTGTTGTGTGTGTGAGGTGTCGTTGGGTGATGTGGTGGGTGGGGTGGTGCCGATTGGGCGGCCGGTTGCGAATACGCGCCTGTTTGTGCTGGACGGCGGTTTGTCGTTGGTGCCGGTGGGTGTGGTGGGTGAGTTGTATGTGGCGGGTGTTCAGTTGGCGCGGGGGTATGTGGGTCGGGCTGGGTTGACGGCGGAGCGGTTTGTGGCGTGTCCGTTTGGTTCGGGTGAGCGGATGTATCGGACCGGGGATCTGGTGAAGTGGATGGCGGACGGGCAGCTTGTTTTTGTCGGTCGTGCGGATGAGCAGGTGAAGGTTCGTGGGTTCCGGATCGAGCCGGGTGAGGTGGAGGCGGTGTTGCAGGCTCATCCTGGGGTTGCTCAGGCTGCGGTGATCGCTCGCGAAGATATTCCTGGTGATAAGCGGTTGGTGGGTTACGTCGTTCCGTCTGGTGTGGATGTTGTTGTGGGTGATCTGGCGGAGCGGGTGCGGGAGTTGGCGGGGTTGCGGTTGCCGGAGTACATGGTGCCGTCGGTTGTGGTGGTGTTGGACGAGTTGCCGCTTGCGGCGAGTGGGAAGTTGGACCGGCGGGCGTTGCCGGCGCCGGACTACGCCGCGGGTGCGGGCATGGGTCGGGGTCCGGTGTCGGTGCAGGAGGAGATCCTGTGCGCGGTGTTTGCCGAGGTCCTGGGGCTCGACCAGGTGGGGGTGGATGACGACTTCTTCCGGCTGGGTGGGCATTCGTTGTTGGCGGTGCGGTTGGTGGAGCGGCTTCGTGGGCGGGGTGTGTCGGTGTCGGTGCGGGCGTTGTTCGAGGCGCCGACGCCGGCGGGGTTGGCTGGGGCGGTGGCGGTTGAGTCGGTGGTGGTGCCGGAGAATCTGATTCCGGTGGGCGCGGAGCGGATCACGGCCGACATGCTGCCGTTGGTGGAGTTGTCCGACACCGACGTCGAGCGGATCGTTGCCGGGGTCGAGGGTGGCGCGGCGAACATCGCGGACGTGTATCCGCTGGCGCCGCTGCAGGAAGGCCTGCTCTTCCACCACCTCATAGCCGCCGACGGAGGCAAGGACCCATACGTCACTGTGTGGGTGTTCCGGTTCGATGCGCGGGCGCGGCTTGACGGGTTTGCTGAGGCGTTGCAGCGGGTGGTGGACCGGCATGACATCTATCGCACGGCGGTGGTGTGGGAAGGGCTGAGCGAGCCGGTACAGGTGGTGCTGCGGGACGTGGAACTGCCGGTGGTGACCCATGTCCTCGACGGTGCCGAGGCTGATCCGGCCGCGGCATTGGTCGAGTTGGTCGGCTCTGGGATGGATCTGGGGCGGCCGCCGTTGATGGATCTGCACATCGCCCAGGTCGAAGGTGGGCGTTGGCTGGGGTTGCTGCGGATGCACCACATGGTGCTGGATCACCAGGGCTTGGACGTGCTCATGCACGAACTGCAGGCGATTCTGGGCGGGCGGGAGGATGAGCTGGCGCCGGCGTTGCCGTTCCGGAATTTCGTTGCTCAGGCTCGGAGTGTTCCGCGTGAGGAGCATGAGCGGTTCTTCGCCGAGCTGCTGGGGGATGTGAGCGAGCCGACCGCGCCGTACGGACTGATGGACGTCCGCGGCGACGGCACGGAGACGGTAAGTGGGCTGGTGACGATACCGCAGGAGGTCGTAGACCAACTGCGGGATGTGGCGCGGCAGTTGGGTGTGAGTGTGGCCACGGTGTTGCATGTGGCGTGGGCGCGGGTGCTTGGTGTGTTGTCGGGTCGTGATGACGTGGTGTTCGGCACGGTGTTGTTCGGGCGGATGAATGCCGGTGCGGGTGCCGACCGGGTGGTGGGTCCGTTCATCAATACGTTGCCGGTGCGGGTGCGGACCGATCAGGTCGGCGTCCGCGCCGCGGTGGAGCAGATGAGGTCTCAGCTCGCGGCGCTGTTGGAGCATGAGCATGCGCCGCTGGCGGTGGCGCAGCAGGCCAGTGGCATTGAGGAGAACGCGCCTTTGTTCACCTCGCTGTTCAACTACCGGCACAGCGCGGGCGCGCCCGCGGCTCGCGACAGGGACGGCGCGCGGGGGCAAGCGGTAGACGGCATCCGGACCATCTACAACAGGGTCCAGAACAACTATCCGTTGACCATGTCCGTCAACGATCTGGACACCGGCGAGTTGAGCCTGACGACACTGGTGGTCAACTCCGTCGACCCGTGCGCGGTGGGGCGGTTCTTGCGCACCGCGGTGGAGAACGTCGTCACCGCGCTGAGCGACACCTTGAGCGGCGGCCCCGACATCCCCATCCACACGATCGACGTGCTCGATCCCGAACAGCGCCACCAGGTGTTGGTGGAGTGGAACGACACGGCGGTCGAGGGTCCGGGTGCCACGGTTGTCGAGTTGTTCGAGCGGCAGGTGGTGCGGACTCCGGAGGCTACGGCGGTGGTGGCCGGCGGGGTGGAGGTGTCGTATCGGGAGTTGGACGACCGTGCGAATCGTCTGGCGCGGTATCTGGTGGATCAGGGTGTGGGTGTGGAGTCGGTGGTCGCGTTGTGTCTGCCGCGTGGGGTGGAGATGATCACCGCGATCTTCGCGGTGTGGAAGGCGGGGGCGGCGTATCTGCCGATCGATGCGCAACTTCCGGCGCGGCGGATCGCGTTCATGCTGGCGGACGCCGGCGCCGATGTGGTGCTTGCCCGCCGGGACGCCCCGGACGAGGCGTCCGAAGGCATGGCGGATGCGTTCGCGGGTGTCTCGGTCGTGTGGCTGGACGATCCGCAGTCGTTGAGTGAGAGCTCCGTGGCCGGGCCTCTGCCGGTGGTGGATCAGGGTGGGTTGGCGTATGTGATGTATACGTCGGGGTCGAGTGGGGTGGCGAAGGGTGTGGGGGTGACGCAGGGGGGGTTGGTGAATTATGTGGTGTCGGTGTTGTCGCGTTTGGGTTGGGGTGGGGTGGGTGCTCGGTATGGGTTGTTGCAGCCGCAGGTGACTGATTT
>NZ_JBITHH010000031.1:0-3270 GCF_044457795.1 Streptomyces sp. NPDC050528 | reverse complement strand
GCGAACGTTCACGTGACGAACTGGAAGCGGACCAGCACGCGTACTCCGAGCAGTCTCTCGAAGTCGATGGCAGTGGGCAGCGGGCAGTGAGCTGCGGGAACCCGCCGCGCTCTCCGTGCGGTCAGGATGCGAGGAGTTCCACGCTAATTCCAGCCGATATCGCCATCGCCGGCCTGCACCGCGCTCGAACCGGCCGTAGACGCCGCAGTGACGGAGGGAGAGAACGACCCGTGCCCGATGGCTATCGCCACTGCCACACCGACGAATCCGCCAATGAATGCGACACGTACGGTGCGGGTCATACGGGTCAACGCTGAACGAACATGCATGATGAATCTACCCATTCACTGAGGTTCACTGGACATGAGATGGAAGGTCGGCTCGGCTCCTGCCATCTCGAACCTCCGAGAGGCCCCCCGGCTCCTAGGCTCAATCTTTTCCACCGCCACCCCAGCAGACAAGGGCCCCAGATGGCTCCGGTTCCTGCACGAATCGTCACGGTGCGTGACGGGCTGCCGGGGCGGAGGGCGGTCGTACTCAAAGTGGAGCAGGACCAGGGCGGCCTTGGTCGTACCGCTTCGCGGCCTGGGACAGCTCGGTTCGGATTCCGCAGGTCAACGTGGGTGGCGAGAACGTGCTCACTCCACGTCATCTGCACACACGGCCTAGTAACATCGCGGTCGACTACAGCAGTTGATCGTCGCCGGGACAGCCGAGGCGTCCTCCGACCGACCGCACAACCGCCCTTTCGTCTGTCACGGCGTCCCGGAACTCGGCGGAAACTTGGCGTGATTCGCGGATCACGCGTCGGTCGGCCGAACGGCGCCCGGAGCCCTGACACGTCGTCGATGCCGCCATCACTCAGGAGGCCGCCCCATGGAACCCGTCACGTTGATCACAGGTGGTTCGAGCGGAATCGGTGCGGCCACTGCCCGCGCCCTGCTCAAGCAAGGTCACTTCGTGGCGATCACCGGCCGCGATGCCGATCGGCTGGCCGCATTCGCCGCCTCGGCCGGAGCGGGGGAACGGCTGTTGACCATCAGCGGTGACGCCAGTGACGAGAACCATGTCGCCTCCGCCGTGAGTCAAGTCGTGGGCGCCTGGGGCCGGTTGGACACGGTGATCGCCAACGCCGGGTTCTCCCTGCCCGGCACCCTGGAGGACCACGACCCGCAGGCGATGCGTGCCATGGTTCTCACCAACGTCCTCGGCCCCGCTCTGCTGGTGCGTGAGACGCTGCCGCACCTCAGGGAGTCCAAGGGCCGGATCGTGATCGTCGGTTCGGTCGCGGGGACCAGGAACACGCCCGGCAACCTGTACTCCGTCACCAAGTGGGCCACGCACGCCCTGGTCGAGAACGTCCGGCTCCTGGTCGCCAAGGACAGGGTCGGCGTCACCCTCGTCGCCCCGGGAGTGGTGGACACCCCGTTCTGGGACGAGCGTGGCGGCTGCCCCGAGGCGGCACCGGCACTGACCGCCGAACAGGTCGCCGAGACGATCCTCTTCGCCGTCAACCAACCTGGAAGCGTGGACATCAACCACCTCACCGTGCGACCTGCCGGCCAGGTCAACTGACCTCGTTCGGGGGGGGGCGGGGGAGGCAACGACAGGCGACGGGACCGTTGATCCCGTCGCCTGTCGTTTTGATCGTCTTCGTGCCGCCCGCCGGGGTTCGTGCCACCCGCTGGTCTTCGTGTGGTCTTCGTGCTGACCGAGGGGCAGGCCGCCGACAGCCCACAGTTCATCCCCGTGTTCAAGAAATGACGGGTTCGCGGGCCGGTCGGCCGTCCCCGCACCCGGCCCGACGCGGTAGCCGGGACAAGGCCTACTCGTCCCCCGGCAACCGCGCCCACGTGCGAAAGCGCCGCATCAAGGCCGTCATCCCGGAGAGGAGGGGCCAGGGCGGCCGACCCGTCGGCCACGACGCCGGCCTCTACAAGGAGCGAAACACCGTCGAGCGCCTGATCGACAAGCTGAGAGCCCGGCGAGGCATCGCCACCCGGTATGACAGGACCCCGGAAAGCCACCTCGCCGGCCTCCACCTCCGTGGCCCTCTGACCTGGATGAAGGACCTCGCCCGGCCCCAATGATCACGCCTATCTACGTGCCCTAAGCGTGTGTCGCGGTCAGCCACGACGCGGCGCCCCGACCCCGCCGAAGCGTCGACATCAGGCCCGGCCGGCTGTTGGACCCGCGGGGTCACGTGCTTTCGGCTCTGCCCCAGAGGTAGCCCATCTGTATCCGGTTGTGTGCCTCAAGCTCTTGCTTCATACCGGCGATGTGGCTCCGCAACGACCGCTCGCTGATGCCGAGCCGCCGGGCTATCTGCTTGTCCGGGTAGCCCTTGATCAGCAGGCGCTTGATCGAGTCGCGCATGGCGGGCATGACCTCTCTTGCCGCCATCGCCGCATGATTGGGGACGAACGGGAAGGGCTGTGCCCGGTCCCACGACCTGTTGAACATGTCGCGGAGAAAGCTGACGACGGCCGGCTCGCTCACCGCGACCGCAGAGGTACGGTCGGCATTCGCGGCGATGAAGGCGACGTCGTCCACGATGATGAGGCGGTCGAAGAATTCATCGAGCGTACGGACCGAAGCTCCGAGTTTCGTCACCTCCTGGACATATTCTTTTGTCGCCTCGTCGAAACGCGTCGTGTGCTGATAGAGAGTCCGCATTGCGACACCTGCGGCTATATGGCGCCGCACGCCTTCCAGGGCGTCGTCAAGAACTTCCCTCGGGCGAGGACCGTCCGGCTGCGCGGTGAGAATTTCCCGCCTGGAGCCCGACAGGGCGTCATCAATGGCCTGACCGATGGTGGACAGGCCGTGAATTTTGCGGATATCCGAGTTCTCGCCGGTGGCCGCGAACGACAGGTCGTGCAGTCGGCTGGCCTGCTCATCGACGAGTCGACTCAGGCCCGTCAGGTGTTTTGCCATTCCTTGGACGAACTCTTCCGACTTCGTCAGACCGGTGGGCGGAGCAGTGTGACGGTGGTTACGTTCAGTGCCCTCTTCGTTACTCGTGGTGTTTGGGCTTGTCATGAGTCCCCGTTTTTTCGTTTTTGTTCCCTATTGGATCCCGCGAACATCGGCAGTGCAGGAACCGGAGCCATCTTAGGGCCTTGCCTGCTGGGGCGGCGATGGAAGGATAAGGATTGAGCCTTGTAGCCGGAGGCCTCTCGGAGGTTGGCGTTGGCGGGAGCCGATCCGACCTTCTACCTCATGCCCAGCGAGTCTCGATGAACGGATAGATTCATCATGCATGTTCAT
>NZ_JBITHH010000030.1:0-6412 GCF_044457795.1 Streptomyces sp. NPDC050528 | reverse complement strand
TTCACCAACCCACCCTGCGTCACCCCCACACCCTTCGCCACCCCACTCGACCCCGACGTATACATCACATACGCCAACCCACCCTGATCCACCACCACCACCGGCAACTCGACCGCGGAGTCCTCGCCCAACGACTGCGGATCGTCCAGCCACACCACCGACACACCCGCCAAGGCGTCAGCCAGACCATCGGCCGAGTCCTCCAGCCCGTCCCGGCGGGCAAGCACCACATCGGCGCCGGCATCCGCCAGCATGAACGCGATCCGCTGCGCCGGAAGTTGCGGGTCGATCGGCAGGTATGCCGCCCCCGCCTTCCACACCGCGAAAATCGCGGTGATCACGTCCACCCCACGCGGCAGACACAACCCCACCACCGACTCCGCGCCAACACCCCGACCCACCAGACACCGAGCCAGCCGATCCGCCGCCGCATCCAACTCCCGATACGACACCTCTTCCTCGCCGACGATCACCGCCACCGCATCCGGGGCCGCGGCAACCTGACGTTCGAACAATTCAAGAACAGTCGCTGCCGTACTCTCCACGGCAGTGTCGTTCCACCGCACCAGCAGCTGCTCCCGCTGCTGGTCGTCAAGCAGGTCGACCTCGTGCAGCCGCACCTGCGCGGCCGCAGTCACCGTCTCCAGCACCTTCAGGAACCAACCCGCCATCCGGGACGCGGTCGATTCGTCGAACAGGTCCGCCGCGACGATCACCGACCCGCGCAGCCCGGCGGGGCGGCCATGGGCGTCGAACGTCTCCTCCGCGGTCACTTCCAGATCGAACCTGGCGTTCGCCATGGTGGTGAAGCCGGTCGGTGACGCAGGCCGGCTTCCGGTGTGTGCCTCGGGAAGATCGACCATGCCGCGCTCGGTGTTCTGCACCGTCAGCATCACCTGGAAGAGCGGATGCCGCCCCAACGACCGCGCCGGAGCCAACTCCTCCACCAACCGCTCGAACGGCACGTCCTGATGCTCCAACGCACCCAAACTCGCCCCCCGCACCCGACCCAACACCTCAGCAAACGTCGGATCCCCCGACAAGTCCGTACGGACCACCAACGTATTGACGAAGAACCCGACCAGATCATCCAACGCCTCGTCATTACGCCCCGCCACCGGGAACCCGATCGGGATGTCCATGCCAGCGCCCAGCCGCGACAACGTGACCGCCAACGCCGCCTGCAACACCATGAACACCGTCACACCCTCAGCACGAGCCACCCCCACCAACCGCTCATGCACCCCAGCCGACACCCGCAACGACACCGCATGCCCACGATGACTCGCCACCACCGGACGCGACCGGTCATACGGCAACGCCAACTCCTCCGGCACCCCCTCCAACACCCCCCGCCAATAACCCACCTGCACCGACAACAAACTCCCCGGATCAGACCCCTCCCCCAACAACTCCCGCTGCCACAACGCATAATCGGCATGCTGTACGGGCAGAGGGCTCCACCGCGGTGATTCGCCCCGCAGGCGTGCCGCGTACGCCGCTGAAAGATCCCGTCCCAACGGGTTCATCGACCAGGCGTCACTGGCGATGTGATGCGTCACCACCACCAGCACATACTCGTCAACCCCACCGGACACGTCCCCATCGGCACCAACCCCGAACAGCCACGCCCGGATCGGGACCTCCGCCGACAGGTCGAACACATACCCGTTCGCCTCGGCCACCACCTCAGGCAGCCGCTCCG
The DNA here is from genome assembly GCF_044457795.1 of Streptomyces sp. NPDC050528. NCBI lineage: Bacteria > Bacillati > Actinomycetota > Actinomycetes > Kitasatosporales > Streptomycetaceae > Streptomyces > Streptomyces sp. NPDC050528. The sequence goes on along the minus strand of NZ_JBITHH010000030.1, from coordinate 4,707 downwards.
GGCTCACCCGAGAAACCTGCAACCCCCAGTCCAACTCCCCAAGCTCAAGAATCCGCTGATACGGCTCACCGTCAACCGTCGCGAAAACCGTCCGCAACGACTCATGCCGACCAATCACATCCCGCAACGCCGCATCCAACGCCGCCACATCCAAGTCGCCGCTGAGGCGACCCATCACCGGGATGTTGTACAGCGGGCTGGGCCCCTCCAACTGCCCCAGGAACCAGAGCCGTTGCTGCGCGAACGACAACCCAACACGCTCCGGACGCACCCCCGCCCGCAACGCCAACCGCGCCCCACCCACACCCGGGCCAGCCAGCCAACCCGCCAACCCCGCCACCGTAGGAGCCTCGAACAGCGCCCGCAGCGGCAGCTCCACACCCAAAACCGCCCGTACCCGCGACACCAGCCGCACCGCCAACAGCGAATGCCCACCCAGCTCGAAGAAGTCGTCGTCCACCCCCACCGACTCCAGGTGCAGCACCTGCGCGAACACCGCGCACAGGATCTCCTCCTGCACCGTGACCGGACCCCGCCCCGTGCCCCCGGCCTGGTCCGGCACCGGCAAAGCCCGGTGATCCAACTTGCCGTTCACCGTCAACGGCAGCCCATCCAGGACCACCACAGCCGACGGCACCATGTACTTCGGCAACCGCTGCTCAGCATGCATGCGAAGCACACCGGGCAACCCCTCACGAACCGCGCCTTCGACCGGCACCACATAGGCGACGAGCCGCTTGTCACCAGCCGTGTCCTCCCGGACGATCACCGCAGCCTGGCCCACCCCCGGATGAGCCTGCAACACCGCCTCAACCTCACCGGGTTCGATCCGGAACCCACGAACCTTCACCTGCTCATCCACACGACCGACGAACACCAACTGCCCGTCCGCCATCCACCTGACCAGGTCACCGGTCCGATACATCCGCTCACCGGCACCGAACGGACACGCCACAAACCGCTCCGCCGTCAACCCCACCCGCCCCACATAACCCCGCGCCACCCCAGCACCCGCCACATACAACTCGCCGACGGCACCGGGCGGCACCGGGTCAAGGCCGTCGTCGAGCACGAACAGGCGAGTGTTGGCGAGCGGTGTCCCTATCGGCACGGGACCGCTTCGTTGTGCGGGGTCCAACCGGCCGGCGGTCGCGTCGACGGCGCATTCGGTCGGACCGTAGACGTTCCACACCGGGATCGGGCCGGCCGGCCCCGTTTCGGCACCAGCACTCTGCCGCGGCAGCCGCTCCCACAGACGTTGGGACAGCTCCGCGGACAACGCCTCACCGCCGCAGAACAGCAGTCGCAGGGCGTCGCAATCGCTCCAGCCCGGCTCGTCCACGAGCAACTGCAACAGCGTAGGTACGACCTGGAGAACCGTGACCCGCTGCTCGGCCACGAACCGGACCAGCGCGGCCGGGTCCCGGTCGGCGGCCTTGGGCGCCAGCACCAGACCGGCGCCGCTGCCCAGCGCGGCAAAGACCTCCCACGCGGCGGCGTCGAAGTTCAACGACGTTCGCTGCAGGACCCGGTCGTTCCCGCCCAGCCCGCACTGGCGCACCGTCCACATCACGAGATTTGCGATCCCGGTGTGGGTGACCATCACGCCCTTGGGCGTTCCCGTGGTGCCCGAGGTGTAGATCACGTACGCCGGGCTGTCCCCAAGGAGCACGCCGGCTCGATCAGCGTCGGTCACATCGGACTCGGAGAACCGCGCCAAGGCGGCGACAGTCTCCGGCTCGTCGAGGACAAGACACTCGACGCCACCCCGCAACACGCCACACGCGTCCCCACTGGCCTGCGTGGTCACCACCAGTACGGCACCGACATCGCGTAACAGGAACTCGGCCCGTGCTGCCGGCAGCTCCGGATCAACGGGCAGATACGTTCCACCCGCCTTCCACACCGCCAGGATCGCCACGAAGATCTCCACCGAGCGAGGCAACGCCAGCGCCACCACCCGCTCGGGCCCGACACCCCTCTCGATCAGATACCGCGCCAAGCGATTTGCGCGGGCGTCCAACTCCCGGTACGACACCTCCACCCCGTCAGCCACCACCGCCACCGCATCCGGGGTGCTCCTGACCTGAGCCTCGAACACACCAGGAAAGGTCTCGCCGGATGTCTCCAGAGCGGTGTCGTTCCACTGATGCAGCACCTGGTCCAGCTGCTGGGAGTCCAGGATGTCTATTGCCTGCAGTGGAGTGTCGAGGCCTTCGTCCGGGGTGTCACCCAGCGCGGTGACGAGGTTTTCCAGCGTGGTGCACAGCAACCGTCCCACCGCGTACGGATCGACCGCGTCGACCGCTTGGACGCTCAGGCTCAAGCCGCGAGTGCCCAGATCGTCGACGGACATGGTCAGCGGATAGTGGGTCCGCTCCTGGGAGAAGACACTCCGGATGCCGGCCTCCCGGTCCGGAACGGCATCTTCGGCCTGCCCCGCGCGATCCCGCTCTACGTGGCGGTAGTTGAACAATGACGTGAACAGGGGCGTGTTCTCCGCGATGCCGCTGGCCTGCTGCGCCAGCACCAGCGGTGCGTGCTCGTGCTCCAGCAATGCCGCGAGCTGGGACCGCATCTGCTCCACCGCAGCGCGAACCCCGACCTGATCAGTCCGCACCCGCACCGGCAACGTATTGATGAACGGACCCACCACCCGGTCGGCACCAGCACCAGCGTTCATCCGCCCGAACAACACCGTGCCGAACACCACGTCATCACGACCCGAGACCGCTGCCAGCACCCGCGCCCACGCGACGTGCAACACCGTGGCCACGCTCACGCCCAACTGCCGCGCCACATCCCGTAGTTGGTCGACCAGCTCTTGCGGCACCGGCACCAGCCCGCTCACCGTCTTCGCTCCGTCACCGCGGACGTCCATCAGTCCGTACGGCGCGGTCGGCTCGGTCACATCCCCCAGCAGCTCGGCGAAGAACCGCTCATGCTCCTCACGGGAAACACTCCGAGCCTGAGCAATGAAGTTCCGGAACGGCAACGGCGGCGCCAGTTCGGCGTCCCGTCCGGTGAGAATCGCCCGCAACTCCCCGAGCAGCACATCCATGCCCTGCTGGTCCTGCACCATGTGGTGCATTCGCAGGAGTCCCAGCCAACGCCCGCCCTCGACCTGGGCGATGTGCAGATCCATCAGCGGCGGCCGCCCCAGATCCATCCCCGAGCCCACCAACTCGACCAACGCCGCCGCCGGATCAGCCTCGGCACCGTCGAGGACATGGGTCACCACCGGCAGCACGGTCTGCCGCCACACCACCTGTACCGGCTCGCTCAGCCCTTCCCACACCACCGCCGTGCGATAGATGTCGTGCCGGTCCACCACCTGCTGCCAGGCCTGCACGAACCGGTCAAGCAGTGCTCGGGCATCGAACTGCAACACCATCACCGTGACGTACGGGTCCTGACGTCCGTCGGCAGCCATCAAATGGTGGAAGAGCAGGCCTTCCTGCAGCGGGGCCAGCGGGTACACGTCCGCGATGTTCGCCGCGCCGCCCTCGACCCCGGCAACGATCCGCTCCACATCAGCATCGGACAACTCCACCAACGGCAGCATGTCGGCCGTGATCCGCTCCGCCCCCACCGGAATCAGATTCTCCGGCACCACCACCGACTCAACCGCCACCGCCCCAGCCAACCCCGCCGGCGTCGGCGCCTCGAACAACGCCCGCACCGACACCGACACACCCCGCCCACGAAGCCGCTCCACCAACCGCACCGCCAACAACGAATGCCCACCCAACCGGAAGAAGTCGTCATCCACCCCCACCTGGTCGAGCCCCAGGACCTCGGCAAACACCTCGCACAAAATGGCCTCGGTCGCATTGGCCGGAGCCCGGCCCCCGCCCGCACCCGCGGCGTAATCCGGTGCCGGCAGCGCCCGCCGGTCCAGCTTCCCGTTCACCGTCAACGGCAGCCCATCCAGGACCACCACAGCCGACGGCACCATGTACTCCGGCAACCGATGCCTGGTGTACTCCCGGACCGCGCTCAACAGTTCGTCATGGGGCGTGTCGGAGGGAATGTCAGAGGAGACGACATAGGCGACGAGTCGTTTGTCACCGGGAATGTCCTCGCGGGCGATCACCGCGGCCTGGGCGATCTCCGGGTGAGCCCGCAGAACCGTCTCGACCTCGCCGGGTTCGATCCGGAACCCACGGACCTTCACCTGCTCATCAGCCCGGCCGACGAACACCAACTGCCCGTCCGCCGTCCACCTCATCAGGTCACCGGTCCGATACATCCGCTCACCCGACCCGAAGGGGCAGGCCACGAACCGCTCCGCCGTCAGCCCAGCGCGCCCCACGTAACCCCGCGCCAGCTGAACACCCGCCACATACAACTCACCCACCACACCCACCGGAACCGGCGAGAGACCGTCATCCAACACATACAGACGGTTGTTCGCCGTCGGCCCACCCACCGGCACCGGACCCGGCCGGTCCGTATCCACCACCCCTGTAGTCACGATCACCGTGGACTCCGTCGGCCCATAGGTGTTGACCATCCGGCGCCCCGGCGACCAAGCCCGGGCCACCACCTCACTCACCGCCTCCGCACCCACCACCAACGACTCCACCCCCGCCAAATCCCCCGGCTCCAGCACCTCCAACAACGACGGCACCACACTCGCCGCCCTCACCCCCAACAACCCACCCAACAAACGCGGCTGAACCCGCTCCTCCTCACCCGCCACCA
>NZ_JBITHH010000029.1:0-23893 GCF_044457795.1 Streptomyces sp. NPDC050528 | reverse complement strand
CACCCCCCAGGTCATCGGTTCGACAGGGGGGAACAGCCATGCCGGGCCCGGAGGCCAGCGGCCCTCTTGCAGGACCGCAGAAAACATAACGGGGGAGCCGGGGTCCCGTGGGGGGGGCTGGGCTGGGCTGGCTGGTGTCGGTGCCGTTCGGGTGGGGGCTCGGGGTGGAGTGGGGGGCTTGGGCGGTGTCCGGGCTTGGGTTGGGTGCCGGGGTTCGCTGGGGCCGGGCTCGCTCGGGGTTTCGTGGACGAGGGCGGGCGGGGTCTGGTTCGCTCCGGCGCCTTGGCGGGGTGGGCTGCTGTCGAGTGCTGGAGTTCGGCGGGCCCGGGTCGGGGGTGCTCGGGGCTCGGCGGGGGTCTCATTCGCTCCGGGCGCCTTGGCGGGGGTGGACTGGCGCCGGTTCCGTGGACGAGTGGGCCGGGGTGCGGGGCATACCCGGGACTTGGTTTCAGACGGGGCAGTGTCCGGACTCCCACCGGACACCGGGGTTCGGCGAGGGCGGGTGCCGGGTTCGCGCAGAGTTCGGCGGAGGGGGGCGGACGGGGGCTGGTTCGCTCCGGGTGCTGTGGCGGGGGGGTGGGAGTCTCCGGGTGCCATGGACGAGCGGGCCGCAATACGCCGAGCGGGTCGCAGTACGGGGTGCATCCGAGGTCTGGTGACAGGCGTGGTGTGTCTGGACTCCCACCGGGTGCTGCGGTGGGCCCGTCTGGTGCCGGAATGGGCCCACCGGGTGCTGCGGTGGGGCGGATCCTGAGGCCTGGCTTGGTCCGAAGTTCGGCTCGGTGCCCGGGCTCCCGTGCGGTGCCGCCGGGCGCGGTGCCGAGGCTCACCTCGGGTCCCACGGCGAGCGGAACGGTGGCGGAACTCCCACTCGCCACCCAGGCTCGGCTCGGCCCAGGCGGTGCCTGCCGTGCCAGGTGCCAAGGGGGCCACGGTCACGGCAGGGGCGGCGGAGGCGGTGCCGCCAAGCGCCATGGGGCAGCCGGAGCGGTAACGAGGGAGTTCCCTCGGCCCGCGCCGTGCAGAACCCCCTCAGGTGCCCGCGTCGGGCCCCGGTGCCAGGACTCCCACCCGGCGCCGGGGCCCGACAGGGACGTAGAACCGGCATCGTGCAGGCCGGTCGGCACGGACGCGAGGGCCTGGCAGGAGGGCACCCGGGATCCGGCACCATGAAGCAGCCGGTCAGCCCCAGCGCCGGGACGGCCAAGGCTTCTTGGAGGACCCCGCGCTGTGCAGGCCGGTCGACGTCGGCACCGGGCCCCGGAGCGGTGACCGTGACCGCCAAGGCCTCCTGGAGGACCCGGCATCATGAAGCCCCGCCAGCGGTGGCGTCAGCGTCGGCCCCGGAGCCGTATCCGCCAAGGCCTCCCGGAGGAACCCGCACCGAGTAGCGCAGCCCTGCCAATCAAGCGCAGCCAGCGGAAGCGAAGGCCGACCCAGAACAAGCACCCGGCCCCAGCGCAGGCCACCAACACCGCCACCGGGGTAAGCCACCCATCCCGCCACCGAGGTAAGCAACCGCCCCCGGCGCCGGAAAAAGGAACGAGTACCGGTACCAAGGCACGCACCGGTACCCACACCCGGATAAGAAATCCAGTACCGCTACCAGGGCAAGCACCCAACCTCAGCGCGGGCCACGAACATCGCCCCCAGGGCAAGCACCCAACCCCAACGCGGGCCACCAACGTCGCCCCCAGGGCAAGCACCCAACCTCAACGCAGGCCACCAACATCACCACCCGGTCAAGCCCCCAACCCCAACGCAGGCCCCCAACACCACCCCCAGAGCAAGCAACCGCCACCCACTCCCCGCCAAGCGCCCCCCACCGCCACCGGGGTAAGCGCCCGCTACCCCGCCGGACAGGCGTCCCGTATCAAACCGGACAGCCGGTCCGTGTCAGCCTCGCGTCGGACTCACCCGCGCCCCACCCACCCCACCCCCGCACCCCCCACCGGCGAAATCCAGCCGCCCTCGCGGCGTGAACCGACCCCCGTCAAGCGGACGACCAGGAGGCGAAGACCTGCCCAATCGGGGCGAAAGCCGCGGTGAAGTGGAGTCCTGCTCTGATTCACCACCCCTGGGTCATCACATGGCGCGATCCGCATTCCTATGATGGGCCCACGACACCGCGGGCCGCTGCGACCAGGCAGTCCGACGCGGTGCAGACGCGGCGTGATGGTGGAGGGGTCGATGACTCAGGGGGCCGGTCAGGGACCCGAGATGGAGCGGACGGCGACGTTGCGCGACTTCCGGGTACCCGCGTACGTCCACGAGACCGGTCCGTACGCCGACAGCGCGCAGCCCGGCGACGCCGTACGACCCGACGAGGAGGCCTTTGACGAGGCCTTCGACGGGGTCTATCCGGAGGGCTACACGCCCACGCAGCGCGATCTGCCCGTCATCAATCGGGGTGACACGGTTCAGGTCGCGGTGGACCCGGCGGCGGTGGCCGTCCCGCAGCAGACGGAGGGCCCCGGTCCGCTGTTCGTCGTAGGGGATGTGCACGGCTATCTCGACGAACTGGTGGCCGCCCTGCGGGAGAAGGGCCTGATCGATGCCGAGGGCAGCTGGTGCGCGGGCACCGCGCGGCTCTGGTTCCTGGGTGACTTCACCGACCGCGGACCCGACGGCATCGGCGTCATCGACCTGGTGATGCGGCTGTCCGCCGAGGCCGCCGCGGCCGGCGGGTATTGCAAGGCGCTCATGGGCAACCACGAGCTGCTGCTGCTCGGCGCGAAGCGGTTCGGCGACACCCCCGTCAACTCCGGCGCCGGCACCGCCACCTTCCAGGCGGCCTGGCTGCTCAACGGCGGCCAGAAGACCGACATGGACCGCCTCCAGGACGTCCACCTGCAGTGGATGTCCCGACTGGACGCCATGGAGCAGGTCGACGGGCATCTGCTCGTCCACTCCGACACCACCGCCTACCTCGACTACGGCGACTCGATCGAGGCCGTCAACGACAACGTCCGCGAGACCCTCACGCGCAACGACGCGGACGAGGTCTGGGACGTGTTCCGCAAGTTCACCAAGCGCTTCTCCTTCCGCGACGAGGGCGGCGCCGAACATGTCCGCTCCCTGCTCGACATGTACGGCGGGACCCGGATCGTGCACGGCCACAGCCCGATTCCCTATCTCCTGGGCGACGTGGGCTCCGAGGACGGCGAGGACAGCGCCGGTCCCGTGGTCGAGGGACCGCACGTCTACGCCGAGGGACTGGCCATCGCGATGGACGGCGGAGTGACCATGGCCGGAAAACTGCTGGTCCAGCAACTGCCCCTGGATATCTGAGCGTTTATCGGGCAGGCGTCCCCTCCGGAGGAGCGGCGGACGACAGGCGGACGACTGGGCTGGCCAGGGGCCAATTTCTGGAAACCCCCTGTCACCGTGTGCCGTCGCCGCTCTACCATCGGCTTATCCGTAGCAGGCTCCCCTCCGTTTCTGCCCGACGGCTCGTTGGCATGCGAGCCCCAAGCCCTACGGAGCATCGGGGGATGCACATGAACAGCGTTCCGCAGCACCTGCACAGCGAGGACCGCCAGGAGTACGAGCGGATCCTCGACGAGGCGCTGCGCTCCGCCCCTACCCGCCCGGAACTGGCCGCTGTCGGTAAGCGGCTCAACCCCGAACAGCTGCGCACCATGGCGCTGAACGCCACCGCGCTCATCACGGCGGCCGCGGCGACCGAGTACCAGCACTACGTGAAGGTCCGCGAGGAACTGCGCCAGCCGGCGTCGTCCACCCCGTCGACCGTCCACGAGCCCGACTCCGCGGAGCCGGGCGGCGTGGGCGCGATGGGGCTCGCCACCACCCTGGGGGAGGCGGCCGAGGGTGCGGGCGCCATCGCCGTCGCCGCCGTCCTCACCCCTGTCCTGGCCGGCACGGCCGCGGCGATATTCCTGCTCGTGGGCTACATCCTCAAGATGCTGACCCCCGAGCCGGCCTTCGCCAAGACCATGCTCACCGCCGGCTGGGTGTTCGGCGCCATGACCGCCGCGGCGATCCTCGTCGCCGCCGTCGGCCTGCTGCTCACCGCTCTGCGCAACAGGCCCTCGCTCGACACCGGCCCCTACGGCGAGTCGGGCGGGGAGGTCGCCCGCGCCAGGGATGCCTGGCACGACGCCCTCCTGGAACGCGGCATCCTACCGTTCCTCCAGGAGGCACTCGCGGCTCCGGGCACGGCGACACTCCGCCGTACGACACCCACGGCACCGAGTCGTATGCCGCACCTCGGCTACGACCGCCCCGGCTTCTCCAGCCCGGACGACGGCCCCGAACCGGGTCACCGCCCGAGCTTCAGCAGCCCGGACTTCAGCAGCCCGGACTTCGGGGGGCCCGAACACCAGCCGGAGTAGCCCCTCGGCTTGCGCCCCCAACCAGGGGAGCGCAAGCCGAACGTCCGGTCACCCCTTCTCGGAGAGGGCGATGATCGCGATGCTGTCCGGCTGGGCGACGGCCAGTCGGTTGCCGTCCGGATGCAGGGCCGCGACGGGCGTCGGGATGTAAGTGGCCCCGTAACTCCCCTCCCTGCACGGCACCTCCACGGCCGGCCACTCCGCGAGCGACGCCCCGGTCGTGACGTCGATCAGCCGCGGATGCCCGTACAGCGAGACGAGCGTGTCACCCCGCGGGATCAACGTGCCGATGTGGAAGTCGACCCGGTTGCGATGAACCCACCGCTTCTCGGAGAGCGACCACACGCCCAACCGCCGTCGGCCCAGGCCCGCAGTCTCCGCGCTCGCCGCGGTCTCCTCGGTGTCGTCCTCGTCGGCGAACTCCTCCCCGGTCGCCACGGCCACCCGGTCACCGTCGAGCCAGCAGGCCGAGATCACCTCGGAACTGTCGCCCGGGTACACGGACAGCACGCCACGGCCGTCGAGCACCGCGGAATCCGTCAACGCCCGGTCCAGGTCGAAGACTTCGACGATCCCGTGCGGATGCCACAGCCAGCCCGCCGACAGCAGATGCGTCCCACTCGGGGACACCACCAGCCGCGAGTGCAAGACCTCGTTCCGAGTACGGTCGCCGCCGGTGAGCCGTTCGCCCGTCTCCGCGTCCTCGATCTCCAGCAGGTCGTACTCGTCCGGGCAGTGCACCAGTACCTCACGGCCGTCCCGCAGCACCCCGAGGGCGACCGGATGGTCGAAGTCCCCGGCGTGGTCGTCACTGCGGCCCAGCTCACGGACCGGCCGATCGCCCTCCAGCAGCAGTGCCCCGGTGCCCCGCTCGTGGTAGACCACGGTGAACCGGCCGGTCGGAGAACTGACGCTCCGGTCGAAGGAATACCCGTGATCGACCGAGACCTGACGCTCCACCCCATCGGGACCCCACCGCCGACCACCCACGACATCGACCAGATCCTCGCCGTCCCACGCCAGCGACTGCGCCTCGTCCGTCACCTGAAAAAGAATCACGGTCCCCATCCCCCAGTCCCCCAACCCACGACAACACAGCTCCGAAGCCACTCAACCTCCTGGCGCAGAGCCGATCAACAGGGGGTCAACCCGTAGTTCGTACGGGGGCCAGGCGCACCCCTCATCCGGAGGGCAGTCCCATCCCCTCGCGCCGGCGGATCCGGTTGGCTGGTGATCGTCGCTGATCGGGAACGGAACACCGGGGGATACGAACATGCAGATGCCGTCGTCGAAGAGGGCCGGCGCCACCGTGCTGGCCGCAACGCTGCTCGCGCTGGGCTCACCCCTGGCCGCGACCGCCGCCACTACCACTACCCCCGCCGGGCACCCGGCGCCGAAGCCGTCGTCGTACACCGAACACACCCTCCAGCATGACCTCGCAGCCGTACGGAAGGCCGGCGGCGGTGACGTGAACGTGCTGGCCAGGGTCGACGGACCGAACGGCCCACCGCTCATGGCCCGTATCGGCACCCGAACCGTCGACTCCACCGCCCCGATCCCCTGGAACGCCCACTTCCGTGTGGCGAGCACCACGAAGACGTTCGTGGCGACCGTCGTCCTCCAACTCGTCGCGGAGAAGCGGCTGTCGCTCGACGACACCGTCGAACACTGGCTGCCGGGCGTCGTCTCGGGCAACGGCAACGACGGCAGCCGCATCACCGTCCGCGACCTGCTCCGCCAGACCAGCGGCCTGTACGACTACGTCGACGACCCGGAGATCCAGGACCGGCTGATCAACCACTTCGACGAGAACCGCTACGACGCCACCCCCACGGCCGACCTGGTCGCGGTGGCGATGAAGCACCGGCCGCTGTTCGTCCCCCAGCCGGGCGGGCCCACTCGCTGGGCGTACTCCAACACCAACTACCTGCTGGCCGGGATGATCGCCGAGAAGGCCGGCGGCGCGAGCTGGCAGGACCTGGTCGCACACCGGATCATCGCGAAACTCGGACTGCGGAACACCTCCATCCCCGGGCTGGACCCCTTCCTGCCCGACCCGCACGTGAACGCCTATCTGACGACCTCCGACGGCAAGCGCCTCGACGTCACCGACCACAGCTTCCAGCACACCGCGGACTCCGGTGTGGTGAGCACCACCGCCGACCTGAACACCTTCTTCCGCGCCCTGGCCGACGGCCGGTTGCTCCCCGCCGAGCAGTGGCGCGAGATGCGGCAGACCGTCGCGCGGAACGACGACCCGGAGGACGTGGCCGAGATGCCCGAGGGCACCTACGGCCTCGGCCTGCGCAAGATCCCGCTCTCCTGCGGCGGTTTCTACTACACCCACGAGGGCGACGGCGCGGGCGTCAACACCCGGCCCGCGGTGAGCGCGGACGGCAGGCGAGCGGTGACGGTCTCCATCACGACCACCACCGCGCCGCCGGACCTGGCCGCCCTGAACCGCGCGACGGGCGCGCTTGTCGACCATGCGCTGTGCCGAACGCCGAAGAGCTAGAGGCCAGAGCCGGCCGGTAGCCGCTGGACGGTGAGCCCGCCGGTCGTCGTCAGTCGGCGATCGGCAGGTACACCCGGTCGCCCGCCGCGGCGAACTCCTTCGACTTCTGCTCCATCCCGACCTCGATCTCCTCCCGACTCCCGCCGTGCTCACGGCGGATGTCCTGGGAGATCTTCATGCTGCAGAACTTCGGCCCGCACATCGAGCAGAAGTGGGCCGTCTTGGCGGGCTCGGCCGGAAGTGTCTCGTCGTGGAACTCCCGTGCCGTGTCCGGGTCGAGGGCCAGGTTGAACTGGTCCTCCCAGCGGAATTCGAAGCGGGCGTCGGACAGCGCGTCGTCCCACTCCTGTGCACCTGGGTGCCCCTTGGCGAGGTCGGCTGCGTGGGCGGCGATCTTGTAGGTGATGACGCCGGTCTTGACGTCGTCACGATTGGGCAGGCCCAAGTGCTCCTTGGGCGTGACATAGCAGAGCATGGCCGTGCCCCACCAGGCGATCATCGCGGCACCGATGCCGGAAGTGATGTGGTCGTACGCAGGCGCGACGTCCGTCGTCAGCGGGCCGAGCGTATAGAACGGAGCTTCATCACAGATCTCCTGCTGAAGGTCGATGTTCTCCTTGATCTTGTGCATCGGGACATGTCCCGGGCCCTCGATCATGGTCTGTACGTTGAAACGCTTCGCGATCGTGTTGAGTTCCCCGAGCGTCCTCAACTCCGCGAACTGCGCCTCGTCGTTGGCGTCCGCGATCGAACCGGGCCGCAGGCCGTCGCCGAGCGAGTACGTGACGTCGTAGGCGGCGAGGATCTCGCACAGTTCCTCGAAGTTCTCGTAGAGGAACGATTCCTTGTGGTGCGCGAGGCACCAGGCCGCCATGATCGAGCCGCCGCGCGAGACGATGCCGGTCTTGCGGTTCGCCGTCAGCGGTACGAACGGCAGCCGTACGCCCGCGTGGACGGTCATGTAGTCCACGCCCTGTTCGGCCTGTTCGACGACCGTGTCCTTGTAGATCTCCCAGGTCAGCTCCTCGGCGCGGCCGTCGACCTTTTCAAGCGCTTGGTAGAGCGGCACCGTGCCGATGGGGACGGGGGAGTTGCGCAGCACCCACTCGCGCGTGGTGTGGATATTGCGGCCGGTGGACAGGTCCATGACCGTGTCGGCGCCCCACCGCGTCGCCCAGGTCATCTTCTCGACCTCCTCCTCGATGGAGGAAGTGACCGCGGAATTGCCGATGTTGGCGTTGACCTTCACCAGGAACCGCTTGCCGATGATCATCGGCTCGATCTCGGGATGGTTCACGTTGGCGGGCAGCACCGCCCGCCCGGCCGCGATCTCCTCCCGGACGATCTCGGCCTCGACGTTCTCGCGTACGGCCACGAACTCCATCTCGGGCGTGATCTCGCCCCGCCGCGCATAGGCGAGTTGCGTGACCGCCGTACCGTCGCGGCCTCGGCGCGGCTGACGCGGCCGCCCGGGGAAGACCGCGTCCAGGTTGCGCAGTCCGCCGCGCGGTGAGGTGTGCTTGATCCCGTCGTCCTCGGGGCGGACGGGCCGGCCCGCGTACTCCTCGGTGTCGCCGCGGGCGATGATCCAGTTCTCCCGCAGCGGCGCCAGCCCCCTGCGGACATCGGTGTCGACGAGCGGATCGGTGTACGGGCCGGAGGTGTCGTACAGCGTCACGGACTGCCCGTTGGTGAGGTGCACCTGACGGACCGGCACCCGCAGATCGGGGCGCGAGCCCGCGACGTACCCCTTGTGCCAGCCGATGGACTTCCCGGCCTCCGTGGGCTGCTCGGCCCGTGCGGACTCCTCACCCGGAATGGGCTGTTCGTCCTGGCTGGAGGCAGGCGTGCGTACATCCTTGTTGGTCATGAGACCTACTCCCTACGCCGGCATTACCCGGTAACAGGTTCGGCGGTCGACGCAGCGGCTTCCGTCAGCCGATGTTTCATGTGAAACATCACTCGATTCAGGTGACGTTTCCCGTGAAACATCGCAGAGACGAAGGTCAGCGCCCTCTCAGCCCGGTGCTCCGAGCTCCCGCGTGTGCAAAGGTGCCTCCACGCTAGCGTCATAAGTGGCGCGGTGAACAGTGGGCCTCCGGCGTTCTTGCGATGATCGGGCGGTGACCACGACACAGCAGCCCCCGTACCCGCCGACCGGGCCGCCGCATGGCCACGACCATGGATCCGGCGACGACCACGGGTCCGGTGAAGGCGGTCACGGTCATTCGCACAGCCATGGTCCCGCCGCCCCCGTCTCCCGGCACCTGCGCAAGGTCATCGCGGCGATCCTGATCCCGTTCACCGTGGCGGTCGTGGTCGGCATGGTGGTGCTGTGGCCCGGCGGCGCCCCCTCGCACAAGCGCACCGGCGTCGGCTTCGACCGGCAGACCCAGCAGGCGACGGTCACCAAGGTCGTCAGCGTGAGCTGCTCGTCGGTGAACGCCTCGGGCGGGGGCTCGACCGGGGACACCTCCACCGCCGAGGGCTCGTCGGCGGCGCAGGAGGCGGCCGGTACCTGCAAGAAGGCCACGGTCACGGTCTCCACCGGCAAGGACAAGGGCCGTACGTTCACGGAGATCGTGCAGCCCGACCAGTCACGGCAGTTGCATCAGGGCGAGAAGGTCGTGGTCGCGTACGAGCCCTCCGCGCCCAAGGATCTGCAGTACTCCGTCACCGATGTGAACCGTAAATTCCCGATGGCGCTGCTCGCCGGGATCTTCGCGCTGGCCGTCGTGGTGGTGGGCCGGCTGCGCGGTGTCATGGCGCTGATCGCGCTGGCCATCAGCTTCATGATCCTGAACTTCTTCATCCTGCCCGCGATCCTGCACGGCTCGAACCCGCTGATCGTGGCGGTGGTCGGTTCGAGCGCCATCATGCTGATCGCCCTCTACATGTGCCACGGTCTGTCGGCCCGTACGTCCGTGGCGGTACTCGGCACCCTGATGTCACTGGTGCTGATCGGCGTCCTGGGCTCCGTGTTCATCGGCTGGGCCGCGCTGACCGGCAACACGGACGACAACACCGGCCTGATCCACGGGCTGTACCCGTCGATCGACATGAGCGGTCTGCTCCTCGCCGGCGTCATCATCGGTTCGCTCGGTGTGCTCGACGACGTGACGGTCACCCAGACCTCGGCGGTCTGGGAACTGCACGAGGCCAACCCGTCGATGGGCTGGCGCGGGCTGTACCGCGCCGGCATCCGCATCGGCCGCGACCACATCGCATCCGTCGTCAACACCCTCGTCCTCGCCTACGCGGGCGCCGCTCTGCCACTGCTCCTGCTCTTCTCCATCGCGCAGAGCAGCGTCGGGGCGGTCGCCAACAGCGAGTTGGTCGCCGAGGAGATCGTGCGCACGCTGGTGGGTTCGATCGGCCTGGTCGCATCGGTACCGGTCACCACGGCCCTCGCGGCCCTGGTCGTCTCGGCGGACCGACCGGGACCCGATGCGGCTCCGGCCGGTGCGGTACCGGCAGGCGGTGCGGTTTCAGCGGGTGGGGCTACGGCGGCCACGGCGGCGCCGAGTGCCAAGCCCGCGGCGGCGCGCGGCGGGAAGGGCCGACGCCGCAAGCACTGAGCGCCACCGGCACTGCGGTGGGCGGCGAGAACCGCCCCAGAGGGCCACGCAGAAGCGTTACTGCGGATCCTCGGGCCCCCCAAGCCTTCAAGCTCACACGGGGCCTTCAGAACTCCACAGGGCCCTTCAGGGCTCGCGGCGCCTCCAGCGGCTTCGGTTCAGGGTCCGTGGCGAAGCGTTACGCCAACTTCCCGACCCCCTACCGCCGGACCACGTCACCCCGCGCTCTGCTCCTCCGCCAGAATGCGGTCCAGCGCCTCGTCGAGGTGGGTGTCGAAGTCCGCGAGGGCGCCCTCCTGGCCGAGCGGCACCAGTCGGTCGGTGCGGTCGAGGAACGCCACGAGCGGGGCCGCGCCGGTGCGGAACAGCGCCTGGTCGCTGCCCACCTGAAGCCGGATCAGCACCTCGCCCAGCGTCTCCGGGTCGACGGGCTCGATCCGCACGTCGCCCTCCCCGCACGCCATGCCCACCCCATCGATCAGCAGCTCGCGACCGAAGGTCCAGGTCACCGGGGCATCGCCCGGCAAATGGAAGGTCAGCCGCACGGCGTACGGATCGGACGTCTCGTAGCCCAGCTCGACCGGGATACGGAAGGAGAGCTCCTCGGAAACGAGGAAGCTCATCATGACCTCTGCCTGTACGGACTCGCGCATCGCCTATCCCGTCAACTGCCGTCGCCTGGCCGGGAATGATCCCCGTGACACTGAAGGAATATTGCTGAACGTACACGTTAGATCACAAGGAGTAAGTTTTCAGATACTGATAGAGAGCGCGAGCGACCCCAGAAGCCTGTCGACCTCGGTCTGCAACTGCCGTGCCGCGACCGGCAGTCGCTCGGCCTGATGCGCGGGCAGCGAGATGGCCATCGTGGCGGCCGTGGCGCCGAGTGTGATCGGAATCGCCGCGCAGACCGTCCCCAGCGCGTACTCCTGACGCTCCACCACCAGCTCCGTCCGCCGCATCCGGTCCAGTCGCCGCAACAGTGAGTGGTCGTCACGCACGGTGTACGGCGTGAGAGACCGCACGGGGTAGCGGTCGAGGTGGTCGCGGCGGACGTCCTCACCCAACTGGGCCAGCAGACACTGCCCGATCGCGTGCGCGTGCCCGGTCTCGCGGAAGTCCGCCCACTCCTCGACCGCCGGATTGCCGGCGGTGTCGGAGACGCACAGGACCTCGATCTCGCCGTCGCGGTACATCGCGTAGTACACCGGCACACCGATCAAATCCCGCCACTGCGCCAACGCGTCGACGATCGTGCTGCGACGTTTCTCCTGCGCCCCGCTGCTGCTCAGCCGCTCAGCCGCCTCCCCGAGGAAGAACAGCCCCTTGTCACGGCGGAGATAGCCCTCGTACACCAGGGTGCGCAGCAGGTGG
Organism: Streptomyces sp. NPDC050528; assembly: GCF_044457795.1. Lineage (NCBI taxonomy): Bacteria > Bacillati > Actinomycetota > Actinomycetes > Kitasatosporales > Streptomycetaceae > Streptomyces > Streptomyces sp. NPDC050528. Next base: position 12,071 of record NZ_JBITHH010000029.1, on the reverse strand, counting down.
TACGCCGTGGGAAGGGCGAGGCCGGTCTCGCGGGCCAGTTGCTTGGCGGGAGCTCCGTGGTCGTGTCCGGCGACGGACTCCAGCAGGCGCATGGCCCGTTGCACGGAGCCGATGAGGGTGGCGGCGGACTGGTGTTGGTCGGCGGCGGACGACTGCCGGTCAGGGGCGGGTAGCTGCTGGTCGGGGGCGGGCTGCCGCCGGTCGGGGGCCTCGGTGGCCGGCGCCGCGGAACGCTGTCGCGGCGGGGTCGCAACGGGGCCTGACCGCGCGGGAGTTGCCACGGGGCGTGGCTGCGCCGGTGCCGGCACGGGTCGTAGCTGCGCGGGGATCGAGACTGAGCGCGGCCGACTGGGTGGTACGAGCTGGGTGGGGGGTGCGTGTGGTTCTACGGGTGCGGTGTCAACCGTGGCCAAGGGTCACTCCCGGAGCGCGAGGGGGCAGCCCGTGCGGGGAACACGGGGAGGGGGTGCGCCGCCCGCGGGGTTCGTCCCCGCGTCGAATTCCGGACTTTAACCGCCAACCACCGCCCGCAGACGGCCCGTCCGGAAAACTTCCCCCGCCCGAGGGAACCGGTGATTCCTGTTACCGATCACCGGTCTCCCCGCGGGAACCTCACCAGTCGCCGCGCGAGGAGGAGCTCGACGTGAACTTCCGCACGACGTAGACCAGTCCGCCGACCAGCGCCACGAAGACCAGCGCCTTGAAGAGCAGTCCGATGACGACGGTCAGGACGGCCGTTATCAGCCCGCCGAACACGACCAGGGCGATGACCGGCACCGCGACCCACTTCACCCACCACGGCAGTCCCGCGAAGATCTCTCGCATTGTCCTCGTCCTGTACCTCTCCGCCCGTCGCTCGAACCGGGTCCGGTCTGTGTCCGGCACTCCCGTGCCGGATCTCTGATGTCCTGCACTCGATGCTAGGGCGGGCGAAGGCCGAACGGGGGCCTCGCATCCCTTGTCCTCCCCTGACCGTTCCCCTAGGGAACCCTGAGACACGGGTCAGGCTTCGGGTGGAGAGCCGGGTCTGCGGAGGCTCAGGCCTCCGGAGGCGAGAACACCACCAGCACCCGCAGGTCCTCGCTGATGTGGTGGAACTTGTGGGCCACCCCGGCCGGCACATAGACGACGCTGCCGCGCGCCACCTGGGTGGTCTCCATGCCGACGGTGATCGCGGCCCGGCCGCTCACCACGAAGTACACCTCGTCCTGGTTGTGCGGCTGCTGCCGGTCGTGCTCACCGGAATCGAGCGCGTACAGGCCGACCGACATGTTCTTCTCGCGCAGGAACTGCAGGTACGCGCCGTCGTTGGCGGCGCGCTCCGCCTCCAGTTCATCCAACCGGAATGCCTTCATCGCCCTCGTCCACGCTCGGAGTCGATCTCTTCTGTCACGATCAGACACATGAAGAATTTCCTAGTCAAGACGATCGCCAACGCGGGTGCCCTGGCGGTCGCCGTATGGATCCTCGACAAGATCACCCTGACCGGTGACAGCACCTTCAAGAAGGTCTGGACACTGCTCCTCGTCGCCCTGGTCTTCGGCCTGGTGAACTTCCTGGTCAAGCCGATCGTCAAGGTGCTGACCTTCCCGCTGTTCATCCTGACGCTCGGCCTGATCACCCTGGTGGTCAACGCTCTGATGCTGATGCTCACTTCGTGGCTGGCCGACAAGCTCGACCTGAGTTTCCATGTCGAGGGCTTCTGGACCGCCGTCCTGGGCGGCCTCATCATCTCGGTCGTCTCCTGGGCGCTCAACGTCGTCCTGCCCGAGGGGGACTGAGCGCGCGATGACGTACCGGGTCAGCTTCGTCTGCACCGGCAACATCTGCCGTTCGCCCATGGCCGAATCGGTCTTCCGCGCGCGGGTGGCGGAGGCCGGGCTCGACGGCCTGGTCGAGGTCGACAGCGCGGGCACGGACGGCTGGCACGAGGGCGACGGCGCCGACCCGCGCGCCGTCGCCGTCCTGGAGGAGCACGGATACGGCACCGACCACACCGCCCGCCGCTTCCAGGCCTCCTGGTTCGCCCGCCTGGACCTCGTCATCGCCCTCGACTCCGGCCACCGCAAAACCCTGCGCCGCCTCGCCCCGACCGAGCAGGACGCCCAGAAGGTCCACCTGCTCCGCTCCTACGATCCCGACGCCGGCGACGACCTCGACGTACCGGATCCGTACTACGGGGGCCTGGACGGCTTCGAGGAGTGTCTTGAGATGGTGGAGGCGGCGAGCGAAGGCCTGCTCGCCGTGGTGCGTGAGGAAGTGGAGGGACGAGCGGTATGAGTGATTCCGCGACAGCCGGGGGTATCGGGAACGGCGCCGGGGACGGCACACGCGCGGTGCGCGCCGGCCTGCCCGAGCCGGTGAAGTACGAACCGACGCTCCCCGGGCCGGTGTTCGCCGCGCACTTCCATCTCCCGGGCGAGGCGACGGGACCGTACAAGTACGGCCGCGACGAGAACCCGACCTGGACCCACCTGGAGCGCGCGATCGGCGAACTGGAGGCGCCCGGACGGGACGACGTCGAGACGCTGGTGTTCGCCTCGGGGATGGCCGCCATCTCGTCGGTGCTCTTCTCCCAGCTGCGCGCGGGCGACGTGGCCGTCCTGCCCGACGACGGCTATCAGGTGCTGCCCCTGGTGCGCGAGCAGCTGGAGGCGTTCGGCATCGAGGTGCGCACCGCGCCGACCGGCGGTGACGCCCAGCTCGACCTCCTCGACGGCGCCAAGCTGCTGTGGATCGAGACGCCGTCGAACCCCGGGCTCGACGTGTGTGACATACGGCGGCTCGCCGACGCGGCACACGCGCGTGGCGCCCTCGTGGCCGTCGACAACACCCTCGCCTCGCCCCTGGGACAGCGCCCGCTGGAACTCGGCGCCGACTTCGCCGTGGCGAGCGGCACCAAGCAACTCACCGGGCACGGGGACGTCCTCCTCGGCTACGTCGCGGGGACCGACGCCGCCGCGATGGCCGCCGTACGCCGCTGGCGCAAGGTCGTCGGCGCGATTCCCGGGCCCATGGAGGCCTGGCTCGCGCACCGCTCGATCGCCACGCTCCAGCTGCGCGTCGACCGGCAGAACGCCACCGCGCTGACCCTCGCGCAGGCCCTGCGCGAACGGGCCGACGTGACGGGGCTGCGCTACCCGGGACTGCCCGACGACCCCTCGTACAAGATCGCCTCGCAGCAGATGCGGCGCTACGGGTGTGTGGTTTCGTTCACGTTGCCCACGCGCGCGCGTGCCGAGCGTTTTCTGGACGCGCTGCGGCTCGTGGACGACGCGACGAGCTTCGGAGGGGTGCGGTCGACCGCCGAGCGGCGCGGGCGCTGGGGCGGGGACGCGGTACCGGAGGGCTTCGTTCGCCTCTCGGTCGGTGCCGAGGACCCCGAGGACCTGGTGGCGGATGTGCTGCGTGCGCTGGACGAGTCGGCGCGGTGAGTGCTTTACGGACCGCCGGTCGGTGTCCGGCTACGCACAACGGACGGTCCGAGCCTCCCCCCTCGTGGCTCGGACCGTCCTCGGTTCTGCGCGCGAAGAACCGCGCGCACAAGGCTAGTTGACTCTGTGTCAGTGTCCAATCACAGTAGCGACAGCGACCTATCGACTTATTTATAGTTGGGCCCTGCCCGGGGCCGGAGGAAGGGTGGGGAAAGGAGTGTGCGTGCCATGGATCTGGCCTTGCTGCGCACCTTCGTGACCGTGCACCGGGCCGGTTCCTTCACCCGCGCCGCGGCTCTGCTGGGCCTCTCCCAGCCGGCGGTGACGTCCCAGATCCGCACCCTGGAACGGCAGTTGGGCCGCCCCCTCTTCCTGCGTCAGGCCCGTGGGGTCACTCCTACGACCATGGGCGACGAACTCGCGCACAAGGCCGCGCCGCATCTCGACGCCCTCGTGGAGATAGCCGAGACGGGCCCCGACAACGACTCCTCGCTGCGCACCCTGCATCTCGCCGGTCCCCCCGAGTTCACAGCCGAGCGGGCCCTGCCCGCGCTCACGGAGCTGACCGGCGACGACGGCCAGGGCTTCGCCTTGCGCGCGTCCTTCGGGAACGCCGAGGAAACCCTGGAGGGACTTGCCGCCGGACATCATGATCTGGCCATCAGTACGGCCCGTCCGCGAGGCGCTCTGCTCACCGCGACAACGCTCTGCGACGAGGAGCACGTCCTGGTGGCCGCCCCGCACCGGGCCGAGCAGATCCGCTCCGGGGAGCCCGAGACCAAGGACGCGCCCGCTCTGGACGACCTCCCCGTGATCGAGGTCCACGAGTCGCTGCCCTTCGTCTCCCGGTACTGGGCCTCCGTCTTCGACTCCCGTCCGGCCGCCCCGGGCACCGTGATCGTGCCGGACCTCCGCGCGGTCCTCGCCTGCGCGATCGCGGGCGCCGGGCTCGCGGTGCTGCCCCGCTATCTGTGTGCCCTGGCACTGAAGCGCGGCGAGGTCGTCCCACTCCACGAACCCGCGATACCCCCGCTGCGGACGTATTTCCTGGTGGTCCGCACCGGCACTCTCGCGATGCCGCACATCGCCCGGGCCCACGAGTGGCTCCAGCGTGCGGCCGCCCACTGGGGCTGACCAGGCACTTTGTCGCCGTTCCGCAGCGAGGCCGCTGGTTCCACGTGAAACATCACGCTCCGAACCGTCAAGGTGACGTTTCGCGATGTTTCACGTGGAACCAGCCGGGCCACATTTCTCCCATGACCGTCCGACCCGTGGTCAAGCGCACCGCACGTGCCGTCCTCCTCGACGGCGACGCCCTGATCCTGATCAAGCGCACCAAGCCCGGTGTCGATCCCTACTGGGTCACACCCGGTGGAGGCGTCGAACCCGAGGACACCACCGTCGTCGACGCCCTGCACCGCGAGGTGCACGAGGAGCTCGGCGCCAAGATCACCGATGTGGTGCCCTGCTTCGTGGACACCGTCGAGCACATCGGCTCGGACGCCGCCTCGACCGGCGTGAAGGTGCAGCACTTCTTCGTCTGCCGTCTGGAGTCCATGGACCCGGCGCTCCGCCACGGCCCCGAAGTGGACGAGCCCCTCGGTGAGTACGAGATCGTCAGAGTGCCCTTCACTCGCGTAGGCATCGCGTCCGTCCACCTCGTGCCCCTGTCTCTACGGCACTATCTGGACGGCAACATCGAAGGGGTCCTCGCGATGCACGCCCCCGACCTGGGCTGACGCCGCTGGCACCGGGTCAGTCCCCGGTGGTCACCAGCTCCTCGACCGAGTCGTGCCGTATGCGGTCCGACGGGATGCCGGCGTCCCGCAGGGCATGGACACCGCTGCGGATCATGCCGGGCGGGCCCGAGACGTAGGCGTCGTACTCGTTCCAGGGCCCGTATGTGCGGATGGCGTCCGGGAGTTGGAGGAGTCCGTGCCGGTCGACGATCGGCCGGACCGCGAGCCACGGGTGCGACTGCTGGAGCCTGAGCATCGTGTCGATGTCATAGAGGTCGTGGTCGGTGCGGGCGCCGTAGAACACCTCCACCGCTCGCCGCTCGCCGCGCTCGGCGACGTCCTCGACGAGTGCCTTGATCGGCGCTATGCCGGTGCCGCCGCCGACGCAGAGCAGTCCGCTGTCGGTGCTGTGGTCCACGGTCATCGAACCGGCCGGCGGCCCGAGCCGGATGACGTCGCCGGGCCGGGCGCGGTGCACCAGCGCGTTCGAGACCCAGCCCGCGGGGACGGCCTTCACATGGAAGGTCAGCAGTCCGTCCGAGCGGGGCGCCGAGGCGAAGGAGTAGTGCCGCCAGATCCGCGGCCACCAGGGCGTCTCCAGGCTCGTGTACTGCCCGGCGAGGAAAGGATACGGCTGGTCCGGGCGGACGGTGACGACGGCGACGTCCCTGGTCCTGAGGTCATGGGTGACGACCTCCGCGTGCCACCAGGCCGGGGCGCGCAGTTCGTCCGCGGCGGCCGCGTCGATCATGACCTGCGAGATCGTCGTGTACGCCCGCACCCAGGCCGCCTCCGTCTCGGCGTCCCAGATGGCGGAGGCGTACTTGTTCAGCGCGCCGATGAGGCACTCGCCGACGGCCGGGTAGTGCTCGGGCCGGGTGCCGTACTTGCGGTGCCCGCGGCCAAGGTTCTGCAGATACGCGACGAGGACCTCGGTGTTGTCGATGTGCTCGGCGGCGGTGAGCAGCGCCTTGAGCAATCGGTCCCGTTGGGTGTCCATCGCCGCCGGGAACAGCGAGCGCAACTCGGGGTGGCGCACGAAGAGCAGCGCGTAGAAGTACGAGGTCACCTTGTCGGCCACGGGTCCGACTTCGGACATGGTCCGGCGGATGAGCACGGCGTCCGGGGAGGCCTTGTCGGTGGCGGTGGTGGGGCCGGACGAACGCTGGGCGGGTACGCGCACGGGGGTGGGCGCGGGGGGTGCCGGCGGTATCTCGGCGACGGCGGGAGCGGGTGCGGCGGGCTGCGGTGCGTGAGGCGGGGGTGCTGCCGACGCGGGCGCGGAAGCCATGGGCGGCGGCGCGGGTGCGGAAGCCATGGGCGGCGGCGCGGGAGTTGGGAACTGAGTGGGAGTTGAGGGCTGCGGGGCGGTCGCGGCCGGCGGTATTCGCTCCTGGCCGGGTGCTACGCCCTGCCGATCAGCGTGCTCGTCGGGATCGGACGCGGCGCGGTCACCACTCGGAGTTGGTGGGGCTGGTGGCCCAGCTGGGGCCGACGGGACCGGCGGCGCGGGCGGGGCTGCTGTGGCCGGCGGGGCCAAGGGAGCCGAACTCTCCGTGGGCGGACGCTCATTGGTCCCCGCCCCGCCCCTGCGGACTGGACGCAGCACGGCCGGACGCCGTCCCTCCGTCGCCCCACGCTCTTCGCCCGGAGGCACCTCCGGCTGTTTGCGCGGAGTGAACCAGCCGCCCCCGCCGCTGCCGCCGGACGTGCCGTTGTCGGCCGACGTGGTGGTCGGAGCGTCCATGGTGTGCCTCGCCTCGAACATCTTTCGGTCGGTCTGCGGGCTTCCTCGGCCGGAAGCTGCCTGCTTTCCGCGCGGACGGCTTGCTTCTCCCCGTTCGGTCAAGCTGCCGATACAGCCATATCCAACCCACATTCCCACTGCGTACGGACAAGTAAGGCGAGAGTGTGACATTGCCCGCAGTACTCTCACGCGGCGTCCGGCTCCGGACAAGAACCGGAGTCGACCCTACCGGCCCGCGCTCGGCACACAAGTGCCGCCTCGCTCCCCCGCGAACAGGGGGAGGGGCGAACCATCGATTCCCTCAATTACCGGGCGCCGCGCACCAATTCGTAGGCATCCCACAGATCCCGCCCCTCATAGGAGTGGGTCGCGAGGCCCGTCAGATGCCGATCCGCATTGACCGCGACAGAGATGGGCACAACGCCGAACAGGTCCTTGTCCGACATCGAGTCGCCGTAGGCGACACAGTCCGCCCTCGTCACCCCGAACTCCTCACACAGCCGATCCGCGATCACCACCTTGGCGGCGGAGTTGAGGACCCCGGCCAGGTCCATGGACGGCGCGGTAAACGGCACGGCGGGGAACAGCGATCCGTGTGCCGCATGGGCACCCCAGCCCGTGAGTCGTTCCACAAAGAAAGAAGGCGAGAGCGATACGACGGCGCAGTATTCGCCGGCACTCCTGATCTCGGCCCAGACCTCACGGATCCGCGCCAGCCAAGGGGCGCCTTCGAAAGCCGCCGCCACATGCGCCTCGGTGAGTTCCGCCCACAGCGTGTACACCCGGGTCGCATACTCCGGCGGTCCGATCAGACCGGCCGAGATCGCCTGTTCAAGCTCCACCGTCTCGGATTCCAGGCCGAGTTGACGGGAGATCTCCAGGGGCGCGCTGGTTCCGTGCAGCAGAGTGCCGTCGAGGTCGAAGAGATGAAGTCTCGCCATAAGCCACGAGGCTAGTCGGAGGAACTGTGGCATCTTCCGCGAGCCTGCCGGCCGCTCGCCGTTCGCCGGTGTTTCACGTGAAACATCCGGCTTCTGTCGGTACGTTGTGCCGCTGATCACGACATGGCCAAAAGCACGTACGTCTCACCGGAAACAGGTGGACGCCGACAACGCACGTCAGACAGCCTGACCTGCGTGCCGACTCCTTCCCTCGCCGCTCTGCCCATCCGCCGGCTGACGCTCCGCGATCGCCTCGCCTGCGCCGACCTGTCCGAGGACCGGGGGTGGCCACGCGAGGAACACAAGTGGGGCTTCCTCCTCAGCGCCGGGAAGGGCTACGGCATCGACGCCCTCGAGGGCGGCCTCCTCGCAGCCTGCGTCACCACGGAGTACGGCCCGCAGGAACGCCCGGATCTGGTTGCCATCGGCATGGTCCTGGTCGCCGAGCGGTACGCCCGCCAGGGCGTGGGACGCCGGCTGATGCAGCACCTGGTCTCAGCGATGGGCACCACACCATTGACCCTGCACGCGACCCCGTACGGCCGCCCGCTCTACGAGGAACTCGGCTTCAAGGCGACCGGCCGGGCCGAGATGCTGCTCGGGCACTTCACCCCTGATGGACCTGAATCCCGAATCGCCACCCGTGCGGCCGCGGCCGAGGACCTCGCCGGCATCCTGCGCCTCGACGAGACGGTGTTCGGCAGCGATCGCACGCCCTTCATCACACGACTGCCCGCCTTCTCCGACCAGTTGAGGGTGGCGGAGGAGAACGGCCGGATCATCGGCTACGCGGCCGCGTGGCCCAACATGGACACCCAGGTCGTCGGTCCGCTGATCGCCCAGGACACGGAGACGGCGAAGGCCCTCCTCGCCTCCCTCGCCGCCCGCACGGACCGTCCGCTGCGCACCGACATCGACGTACGCCACGAGGACCTGCTGTCCTGGCTGAAGGAACGTGGCCTGGTCTCCGTCGCGTTCAACACCGTCATGACCTACGGCATCGCGGAGCTGCCCGGCGACTGGACGCGGCGGTTCGCTCCCCTGACGGTCGCCGCCGGCTGACTCTCTCCGGGCACGGAGAACGCCGGCCCCCGACCTCGTCGGCAACCGGCGTTCCGTCGTCCTGAGACCTCAGACAAGTGCCTCTACGGCGGCCTGGGCGAAGCCGTGGTCCTGCGTCGGGGCGCCGCCACCGACCCCGATCGCTCCGACCAGCCGACCATCACGGTGCACCGGGATGCCACCCGCGATGAACAGCAGGGGCCGGTCGAGCGCGGTGGGCAGGGTGTGGAAGAGGCCTCCGGGCTGAACGGCGTCGACGAGGTCGGCGGTGGGGGCGTTCAGCTGAAGCGCGGTGTACGCCTTGCGGGTGCTGGTCTCCCCGGAGATCAGCACGGCCCGGTCGTCCCGGCGGAAGGCAAGCAGGTGGCCGCCCGCGTCCAGCACGGTGATGCTCACGGTGACCCCGGCGGCCTCCCCGGCTCGGCGGGCCTCGGCGACGAGCGCTTCGGCGTCCTGGATGGTCAGCGGGGCTACGGCGGTGGTGGTGCTCATCAGTGTTTCTCCTTGCGGGTGTTGCTGTTTCTGGTGGTGGTCGTACAGCACGGTCGGCTGTTGGTCGCACGGCCGAGGTCGGCGTGGATGCACGGGGACGGCCCTGGCTCCGTGTCTCGCTGCTCCGGCCGGGCGGGGTCAGTGGTGGACGGCGGTCCGCTGCTCGCTCGGCACACCGGCCGCCACGACGGCATCGCGGGCGCCGGTGTGGCGTTCCAGGACGGCCGAGATGATCGCGAGGACCAGGGCGGCCGCGGCGAGGACGGCACCGACCCAGTTGGGGGCGGTGTAGCCGAAGCCGGCCGCGATGACGATGCCGCCGAGCCACGCGGAGAGCGCGTTGCCGAGGTTGAAGGCGCCGATGTTCACGGCCGAGGCCAGCGTCGGGGCGCCGTGTGCCTGGTCGAGGACCCGCTTCTGCAGCGGCGGCACGGTGGCGAAGCCCAGGGCGCCGATGAGGGCGATGGTGACGGCTGCCGCGATCTTGTTGTGGGCGGTGACGGTGAAGAGCGCGAGCACGACGGCCAGGGCACCCAGCGAGACATACAGCATGGGCATCAGGGCGCGGTCGGCGAACTTGCCGCCGACGAGGTTGCCGCCGACCATACCGAGGCCGAAGAGGACGAGCAGCCAGGTGACGGAGCCGTCGGCGAAGCCGGCGACGTGGGTCATCATCGGCGCGATGTAGGTGATGGCCGCGAAGACGCCGCCGAAGCCGAGGACGGTCATCGCCATGGCGAGCAGGACCTGGGTGTTCTTGAAGGCGGCGAGTTCGTGGCGCAGGCGTACGCCCTCGGCCTTGGGCAGGTCGGGTACGAGCTTGGCGATACCGGCCAGGCCGATCACACCGAGGCCCGCGACGATGGCGAAGGTGACCCGCCAGCCGATGGACTGTCCGACGAGGGTGCCCAGCGGGACGCCGACGACGTTGGCGACGGTCAGCCCGGTGAACATCATCGCGATGGCTCCGGCCTTCTTGTCCGGGGCGACCAGTTCGGCCGCGACGACCGAGCCGATGCCGAAGAAGGCACCGTGAGCGAGCGAGGCGACCACGCGGCCGATCAGCATCACCGAGAAGCTGGGAGCGACGGCGGAGAGCAGGTTGCCGAGGATGAACAGGCCCATCAGCAGCATCAGCATCCGCTTGCGGGGGACCTTGGTGCCGAGCACGGTCATCAGCGGGGCGCCGATCACCACACCCAGCGCGTAGCCGGTGACCAGCAGTCCCGCGGTGGGGATGGAGACCCCGAAGTCACCCGCGACCTGGGGCAGCAAGCCCATGATCACGAACTCGGTCGTGCCGATTCCGAAGGCCCCGATCGCGAGGGCCAGAAGCGCGAGAGGCATGTGGAGGTACCCTTCCCAGAAGATTGCAGGAGCGCCTTACGTGCGTTCACAATAGTTGCAGACGCGGGCTATATGCAAGCGCGGACTATTTCATCTGTGCTCTATCCTGGGTTCAGCCGCTCCGGGACGGAGGAAACGCCAATGACAGCGACGGACCCCGCACTCACCGCCCTTGCCCAGGGTTGGTGCGCCCTCTCCTTGCTGCACGGGAAGATCGAGGCGCACATCGAGCGCGCCCTACAGGCCAAGCACGACCTGAGCATGCGGGAGTACTCGCTGCTCGACGTGCTCAGCCGGCAGCACGACGGCGACGGGGGCCATCTGCAGATGAGGCAGGTCGCGGACGCGGTCGTCCTCAGCCAGAGCGCCACCACCCGGCTGGTCACCCGGCTCGAGGACCGCGGCCTGCTCGCGCGCTACCTGTGCCCGACCGACCGCCGGGGCATCTACACGAACGTCTCCGAGGCAGGCCTCGCGCTGCTCGAAGAGGCCCGCCCGACCAACGACACCGCACTGCGCGAGGCACTCGACGCAGCCGCCACGAACCCCGAACTGGCGCCGCTGGTCCGAGTCGTGGAGTCGATGAACGTGCCCGCGTAGGTCCCGTCCCGCACCGCACGCACGTCTCTGCCTACACCTCTACCTAAGGTGGAGGCATGGGAGATCTTGAGATACGAGCCGCAGTCACCGAGGACGTCCCCGCCATCGTCGGCATGTTCGCCGACGACCCCCTGGGCTCCCAGCGGGAGTCACCGGACGACCTGACGCCCTACCTGGCCGCGCTGGAGCGCCTGACCGCCGACCCGAACCAGCACCTCGTCGTCGCCGTGCGCGAGGGCCGTGTCGTCGGCACCCTCCAGCTCACGGTCATTCCGGGGCTGTCCCGCAAGGGCGCCACGCGCTCGATCATCGAGGCCGTACGCATCCACGCAGACGAGCGGGGCAGCGGCCTGGGCACACAGTTCATCGAGTGGGCGATCTCCGAGTCCCGCCGTCAGGGCTGCCAACTCGTCCAGCTGACCTCCGACGTCAGCCGCACTGACGCCCACCGGTTCTACGAGCGGCTCGGCTTCACCGCCTCACACGTGGGCTTCAAGCTCGCCCTCTGAAGAGCCCGTTTGAAGGGTCCGTTTGAAGACCCCGTTCGAAGGGCCCGTTCCGAGACGGAAGCGAGGCATCCTGCCGACAGCGGGAGGTGTCGTGTTTCACGTGAAACACGACACCTCCCCCCACCAAACACAGATCCGCGACCCCCCCCCCCCACACGCTCCCCCCCACCCACCCCAAAAACCCCCTCGAGGTAAAGCAG
>NZ_JBITHH010000028.1:0-26327 GCF_044457795.1 Streptomyces sp. NPDC050528 | reverse complement strand
CACCCGGGCGACGCCGTCGGCGCCGGCAGCCCCCTCCACCACGCCTACCGGCAGGCCACCACCATCACCTGGGTCGGGATCGTGGCCTGCCAGCTAGGCACGGCCATGGCGGTCCGCACCGAACACGCCTCTCTGCGCAGTGTCGGCCTGTTCACCAACAAACCCCTCCTGGCCGCCCTCGGCTTCGCCATGGTCTTCGCCCTCGCCGGGGTGTACGTCCCCGTCGCGCACACCGTGCTGGGCACGGAAGCGTTGTCCGTAGGCCAATGGGCCCTCGTCGCACCGTTCCCCTTCATCGTCTGGGGAGCCGACGAACTACGGCGCTGGTACCGGCGCCGTCCTCAAGCCGCGCCCGTCAGCCCGACCACCGGTACTGATCACGCACAGTCCGGCTCAGTGTTCGGTGTCGTCGCGGATCCTGATTGTGTGGTGCGCGGCCCGAGGACCGCTTCCCCGCGTCTTTCGACGAGCCCTTCCCGTCACCTTCAGGAGAACCCACCGGCCAGGCTCCAGCCAGGGGTCGATCGGCCCGGACACGGAGACGTGTCTTGACGACGGAGTTCACCGCGTTGCTCATGGAAGTCGCGCTGCGGGACAGGGTTCGGACCTCACTCCCGGCCTCCGTTCGACGCGATCCGTAGCGCGGTGGCCATTGGCCTCAGCCGTTCTCCCAGCAGGCGCTTCCCATGGGCCGAACGGCCCATGCCGGGGACCAATCGCCCCTGCTACGGCGAGGCGGGGAGTGCGACGCTGAGCGAAGTAGTCTCCCGCTGCGCGGTTGCGCGGCACGACGAAAGGCGGTGGGGACGATGGAGCTGCCCCTGGTCGTGGGTGTCGACGGATCGGACGGGAGTCTGCTCGCGGTCGACTGGGCGGTGGACGAAGCGGCCCGGCTGGGCCTGCCGCTGCGGCTGGTGTACGCGTCCCTTTGGGAGCGCTACGAGGGCGCGGTGCCGTCAGGCAGCCGGGAGCGCCCCTCCGAACAGGTCATGGCGGACAACACCGTCGCATCGGCGGCGGAGCGTGCCCACCGGCGCCACCCCGAGGTGAAGATGTCCACTGAAGTGGTCCCCGAGGAAGCGGTGAGCGCCCTGATGCGCGAGGGTCCCACCGCATACGCACTGGTCACCGGGGTGCGTGGCCGCGGTGAACTGACAGGTCTGCTCCTGGGCTCGGTCAGCCTGGCCGTGGCGGCCCGCGCAGTCTGCCCGGTGATCGTCGTCCGTGGGGACGAGGCCGGTCGGATGGGCACCCACGAGCGGATCCTGCTCGGCGCCGGTGAACCCGCCGCGGGCGGGGAGGCGGTGCGGTTCGCCTTCCGTGAGGCGGAGGCACGCAAGTGCACCCTCGACGCCGTACGCGCCTGGCGCTGCCCCGCGCACGAGACAGCCGACGACCCGTTGCTGGCCGAGGATCCGGCGCACCGTCACGAGGAGCGGGCGTCCGCCCTGCTCGATGCCTTGTTGCGCGACCCCATGGCGGACCACCCCGGTGTGCGGGTGCGCCGCAGCACGGTGGAGGGCCCGGCCCGCAGGGTGCTGCTGAACCGGACGGCTGCCGCGGACCTCGTGGTCGTCGGTGCCCGGCGCCGGACCGGCCACTTCGGCCTCCAGCTGGGCCGTGTGGCGCACACCCTGCTGCACCACGCGGACTGCCCGGTGGCCGTTGTACCGCAGCCGGTGTGACGGTGGACCGTCGACGCACCACGCCCACGTCCCGCGACCTGCTCGCTCCCGTGCTGAGGGACGTGGGGGCCGTCGTCTTCGACACCGACGGTGTGATCACCGACTCGGCCCGGGTGCATGCCGCGGCCTGGAAGACGGCGTTCGATGCCTTCCTGAGCGAACACCCACCCGAGGATCCGTCCCAGCGCGGGCCGTTCGACATACGGGACGACTACCTCCGTCACGTGGACGGCAGGTCCCGCCTCGACGGTGCGGCCGCCTTCCTCGCCTCGCGTGGCATCGAGCCGTCGCCGCGGACGGTACACGCCGTCGCCGACAACAAGGAGCAGTTGTTCACCGAGCGACTGCTCAGGCACGGCGTCGACGCGTATCCCGGAACCGTGCGGCTGGTGCGGGCCCTGCGCCGGGCGGGGGTCCCCCGTGCCGCGGCCTCCGCGTCCCGCCACGCCGGCGAACTGCTCGCCCGGGCGGGAGTCCTGGACCTCTTCGACGTGCTCGTGGACGGAGGCGAGGCGGCCCGACTGGGCCTGCCGGGCAAGCCGCGGCCCGACCTCTTCCTGGAGGCCGTTCGCCGCCTCGGCGTCCCCGCCGGTCGTGCGGCTGTTGTGGAGGATGCCGTGGCCGGTGTGGAGGCGGGCCGTCTCGGTGGGTTCGCCCTTGTCGTGGGCGTGGATCGCGAGGCACAACGAGACACGAGCGAGAGGCTGCTCAGGCACGGCGCCGACATCGTCGTGCGGGACCTCGGTGAACTCTGCGCGGGAGGAACGCCGAACTGAGGTGCCGGACCAGGGAGCGCGAGTGCGTACCCCGGTCAGCTGGTCTTGCGCCCCCAAGTCGGCCCCACGAGCTTCCACTCCGTGCCCCAGGAGCTGATACGGCGCTGGTCCAGCCGGTACCGGGCGACTGCCCCGGTGCCGAACGCCAGGCCGGCGAAGGCGAGTGCGGCGGTCAGACCCAGGACGGCGGATTCGAGCGTCGCTTCCTTCGAACTCGGCGGCTCGATGGTGAAGTTGCCCGCGGAGTCCAGCCAGACCACGACCGTGGATCCGGCCTTCTGCCCCGTGTCCACCAGCGTGCTGCCCGTATGGCTGGTTCCGTCGGCGGTCGTCCAGCGGACCTTCGCCTTGATCAGGTCGCGCGCCCCGCCGGGCGTCGAACTCGCGGGCGGGGTGTCCGTGAGGAGTACGGCCTGCACGGAGTGCCGCTCGGTGCGCTGCGCGGCGAACACCTCGTCGGCGGCGTGGTAGGTCACCAGGCCGGCGAGTGCGCCGCCCACCGCGACGACCGCCCACATGATCAGGACGATCCAGGCCTCGACGATGTCGTCGTGTCGGCGCAACGGGTTGCTCCGCAACCGCCACAGCCACTTCTTCATATGCCTGTTCCTGCCCATGAGGCCGCACCTCCTCGTCGTGGTCGTCCCTTCGAAGATGTCAGTCGGGACCATGGCGTCGCTTGGGCCGAACAGGGGCTGTGGAGTACCCCATCGGCACTGCATGCGGCACCCGGGTGGGCCGTTCAGCCCGCTGTGGCGGAGGTGTCGCCGGACTCCGGCCTGGCGGCCAGGGCGTTCGGCAGTCGTGCGTGGATCTCGAAGACGCCGCCGAGTTGGGCGTGGCGCAGGATCCGCAGGAAGCCTGTGCCACTGGTGAGCAGCCGGAGCCGTCCGTCCCGGGCGGCTGCGCGGTTCTGTGCCCGGCGCAGCACGCTCAGCCCGGCGCAGTCGATGAACGACACGGAGCGCAGGTCCAGTACGAGATCGGGGCGGGGGCCGGCGGTCAGCATGTCCAGGCGTGCCGACAGCTGATGCGCCGTGAGGAGGTCGATCTCGCCGGACAGTGCCACGACGGTCGTCCCGGCGATCACACGTTCCGAGGAGCGCAGGACTGCGGTGGTGTGGATCTCGGTCATGGTGCGAGCCAATCGGCCAGGTGGTCCCGCCCGGAAGGGCCGATCAGCCCCGTCCACCTGTTCGATCTGGGCCGTTCGGCCCACCCCGCGGACGCCGGGGCGTAACGAGCCCGTCCGGCCGGGCGATGGGGGCCGACCGGCCCAAGCCAGGACCGACGGACCCGGACACTCTGGACATGCGGGGGCAGTCGACCGAGTGGGGAAGGAACGTCATGAAGGGCTTCGTCTTCCACGGCCCGGGCCAGTCGTCCTGGGACACCGTCCCGGATCCCGGTATCAAGGACGCCACCGACGTGATCGTGCGCGTCGACGCCGTCACCATCTGCGGAACCGATCTGCACATCCTCAAGGGCGACGTGCCCGAGGTGCGCCCCGGCACGATCCTCGGCCACGAGGCGGTCGGCGAGGTCGTGGAAGCGGGCTCCGACGTGCGGACCGTACGGCCCGGGGACCGGGTCCTGGTCTCCTGCATCACCGCCTGCGGACGCTGCGCCTACTGCCGCAAGGCCATGTACGGCCAGTGCCGCGGAGGCGGAGGCTGGATCCTCGGCCACCTCGTCGACGGCACCCAGGCCGAGTACGTGCGCGTCCCGCACGCCGATCTCTCCGTCCACCCGCTGCCCAGCACGCTGGACGCCAAGGACGCCGTCCTGCTGGCGGACATCTTCCCCACCGGATATGAGGTGGGCGTGCTCAACGGACAGGTGCGCCCCGGCGACACCGTCGCCGTCGTCGGTGCCGGTCCGGTCGGACTGGCGGCGATCGCCACCGCCCGGCTGTTCTCGCCCGAGCGTGTCGTCGCCGTGGACCTGGCCCCCGCCCGGCTGGACGCGGCGAAGCGGTTCGGCGCCGACGCGGTCGTGGACGCCCGCGAGACCCCGGAGCAACTGGTCGCCGACCTCACCGACGGGCTCGGTGCCGACGTCGTCATCGAGGCGGTCGGCGTGCCGGAGACCTTCGAACTGTGCACGCGCATGGTGCGCCCCGGAGGACACGTCGCCAACGTCGGTGTGCACGGCAAGCCCGCGACCCTGCATCTCGAAGACCTGTGGATCAAGAACATCACCATCACCACCGGCCTGGTCGACACCCACTCCACACCCACCCTGCTGCGCATGGCGGCGGCCGGCCGGCTGCCCACCGGCGCGCTGGTCACCCACACCTTCCCGCTGGACCAGATGGAGGAGGCGTACGACGTCTTCGCCAAGGCGGCCGACACCGGCGCCCTCAAGGTCGTGCTCGGCGGGGCGCAGCACGAGGAAGTCGCCGTCCAGGCGGCAGGACGAAAGGACGTGACCAGCCATGCCTGACCCGTTCCCGCTGAACGTGGCAGAGGGCTCACCCACGGGTGACCTCGGGCGCCGGATCGCCGTACGCCGCACGGCACTTGACCTCTCCCGCGAGGAGACGGCCGACCGGGCCGGCGTGGCGGCGAGCTACCTTCAGTACCTGGAGGAGTTTCCCGGTTCCGCGCCGGGCCGGAGTGTTCTGCTCAGGCTCGCCGAGGTGCTGCAGACCACCGTGACCGACCTCGCCGGAGGCACCGGCGATCAGACGCCCGGCGCGGGGCGGGCCGGCTCCGACCCCGAGTTCACAGCGCTGACCGTTCAGGAGTGCCGCGAGCTGCTGTCGACGCATGGGGTGGGCAGGGTTGCGATACCCACCGTTTCGGGACCCGTCATCGTCCCCGTCAACTACAGCGTGGTCGACGGGGCGATCGTGTACCGGACCGCTCCCGGTGCGATGCCGTCCCGGGCGGCGGGCTGCCAGGTGACCTTCGAGATCGACCGTATCGACGAGGCGTTCGCTGAAGGGTGGAGTGTGCTGGCGCTCGGCCGGGCGCGGACCGTGAGCGACCCGGACGACGTACGGCGGCTGACGGAACACGCGTTCAGCGCGCCGTGGGCCGGCGGCCCACGCGAGGAGTGGGTCCGTATCGACGCGCTGAGCCTCACCGGCCGTCGGATCACCACGCGGCAGGGGACCTTCTCCGGAGCGAGCGGGACTGATGGCCCCTCACCCGTCGACCCCGCGGCGCGAAACATGGAGTGACACCCACACACAGACCCGGCGAGAGACGGACTGGCTGATGTATTCCAACGACGGATTCCGCGAACTGGAACGACACGAGTGCCTGCGCCGGCTGGCCAAGGTGCCCGTCGGCCGTATCGTCCACACCCGCCAGGCCATGCCTGCCGTCCTGCCCGTGAACTTCTCCCTGGACCACGACGGGGCGGTGCTGCTGTGCACCTCCGCGGCCTCGGAGTTGGTGCGCGCGATCGACGGCTCGGTGGTCGCCTTCGAGGTCGACGAGGTCGATGCTGTTGCGCACTCCGGCTGGAGCGTCGTCGTCACCGGGTCGGCCACCGTGGTGACCGACCCGGCCGAACACGAACGCCTGACCCGAACCGGGCCGTCCTCCTGGGTGCCCTCGCCCCAGGAGGTCTTCGTACGCGTCGAGCCCGAGCTGGTGACGGGACGTGAACTCGTCGGCGGGCGCTCGATGTACGGAGTGGATCTCCCCGGCGCGGCCTGACGACCGGAGCCCGTTCCTCCGGCGGCATGTCCGTAAACCCTTAGCCCCGGCGAAGGGCACTTGGCACAATCCGACGTGTGGGAACGGCACAGCAGACATCGCGGCAGCACCTCGTTTCCCAGGTCCTGCTCAGGCAGTTCACGATGCCTGGGCCAAAGGGCAGCGGTTGGCAGCTGCTTCCGTTTGACCTGCGAAACCCCGGACGCCGGCACAAGCTCAAAGGCACACGGGCATGCGGCTGGGCCAAGGACTTCGTCGCGTTCGACTCCGTATCCGCCGAAGAGCTGTGGTGCGCTGTGGAGCGGCGCGTGCCGGCAGCGTTGTCCGCTGTACACGCCGGCGCCCCCTTCGCCGACCCGCTTCATGTGGCCGCCCTTCATGACCTGATCGTGCTCCACTACGTCCGGTCGTACCACTACCGCCGTGTGCACATCGACGCCTTCGCTCGGGCACGCGTGGGTTTGGTCGGCCAGCTGGTCAGGAAGTACCCGGCGCAGTTGGGCCGCGAGGCGCTGCGCGAGACGGGGCTGCACCTGACCGGCTCGGAATCGCTGGGCGCGTTCGCCGAGCGACTCATCGACCGGTCCGCCGTCGTCCGCGACCATGAGAGCGGGAAGATCTTCCGCACCAGCATCGAGGACATGTACTACAAGGTGCGGGCCATGGCGTCGACTTGGCGGCTGGAGGTGCTCACGCCCGAGACGGGTCAGTTCCTGATGGGGGACAACCCTGCGGTGACTCTCCGCCGGGACGGGACGAACACGTCGTACGGCGTGGCCTTCGGCGACGCCCACACCCTCGTACTGCCCATCGGTCCAGGGCACTTGCTGGCGCTGGGGCCGGAGAACGTGATGGACACCGTGCCCCGTTCCGTCGTTTACGAACTCAACACGGTGCAGATCCATGCAGCCGACCGCTATGTGTACATGCATCCCCGGAGCGGCTTGGAGGCATTCGCCCAGGACGCGGCACAGTGGCGAACCGGCAAGGATGTCACTGAGGGCTCGTCAGCTCGTTGCTGAGGGCGATCCTGAACGGCTTCGGGATGGTCGCCGACTCGTACAGTGACAGCAATGCTTCAGGGAGAGTCTGTGAGCGAGCAGCGACACGGTGCCTGGTGGGCGCCCGAATCTCCGACGGAACGTGTGTCGGGATCGCTGATCGGTGTCGGCGGCGCCTGGCGGTTGACCCTCATCGGCGGTTTCCAGGTGGACTGGGGCGGCGACGGGCTTCATCTCGTCCCGCCGACGACCATCTGGGGCTCCTGTGTTGGCGTCCCCTACACGCTTCTGCACTGCTATCTCGACGAAGCGGTCGGCAACGAGCCCGGCACCACCGAGAGCACGAACGACCAGTGGGTGACGACCTGGCGCGTCGGCAGCCTCGTACGCGGAGGCCATGTCACCGACACCACACGATTCTCCAGCGCTTTCTTCGAGATCACCGGCCTTCCGGCGTGGTGGCCCTTGAGCGGCTTGCGTGGTCCGCAGGTGCGCCCAGGGCCCTACGTCGCTCCCGAAGACGTGGTCGCTTCCCTTGACGACGGCTCGATCGCCATCGGCGTTCGGGATGAGCGCCATTCCGGACGGCGTATGAAGTCGGTGCGTGAGCGGGTGATTGTCAGGGTGTCCCGAACCCCGGGGTTCACCCTGGATGACCTCGACAAGGACATCACAGGGCCGATGAGAGCTCTGGTGGCGATCGGGGTCGACGAACCGGTCACCGTCTTCAACCTGCGCGTCAGCCCCGAGGCCCCGCCTTCCGAGGGGAGACCCGTACGGCCCTTCGACGTCGATCCTCCTGAAGGCGAGGAACCCGAGACTCTCCCTTCGACCGTGCCTCCTCCTTTCCCTCTGTCACCTGCTGTAGAGGACATGGCATCGTTCCTGCCCTCGTGGCTGGAAGTGGCTCGCCGCTGCTCGGTCCCGTTGGACGCGGTGGAGCCCCGTCCGCGATCGGGATCCCTGCAACTGCAGTTCCTGGACGTCGTGAACGCCGCTGAGACCCTGCACCGTGCCCTGCACGCCGACCCGGCCGAGTACCCCTTCGCGGAGCGCGTCCGAAAAGGCCTTGAACAGTCTCAGGTCGCGTTCACGTCCCGTGAGCGACGGAATGTCCGCGACGCGATCAAGTTCACGGAAGTGACGTTGGAGCAACGTCTCCTCGCTCTGGCCGAGGGCCTCGGCCCAGACGTCTGCGCATGGCTGTTCGCCGGGACCGTCCGTCCCTGGGCCTTCGTCACCGCACGCATCCGCAACGTGCTCAGTCACGGTTTTGCGGCATCCGACGGCGTTCATGAAGAGCCTGGCGCGCTCGCGGGAGCGCTGCGCCTGACGGAAGCGGTGATCACACTCCGACTTGTCACCGAGGCGGGCCTGCCCTCCGGCGCAGACCTGCTTGCCCGGCTCGACCGCCACCGCGGCCTGCGCTCGCTCTCGAAGCAGACGGTCGCCGACTGGTACGCACTGGCACACCGGATCAGTCCGCAGCAGTGGGCTTTGCCGGATCCCGACCCTCAACCCGCCAGCGGCAGTGCCGAAGCCATCGGACAGGGAACGGATCCCACTACGCCGGTGCGGCCCGCGTAACTGCGAGAGAGTAGAGGTCTTTTGCCTTCGCCGGGGTGAACAGCTTGCAGGTTTCCTATCGGTGAGCCCACGTGTGTCAGATCTCCCCCCTTTCTCTTCGTCCGTGAGAGGACGACACCTGGACCGTACGGCCCGGATAGAAGGGGCCGTACGGCATGTCATCAGGTTCCCGTGGCCCCTGACCTGACCCGTCCGCGCAGGACGAGCATCGCCACCGGAGCCGTTGTGCGTCTTGGCGGCCCCTTCCCGCCGAACACGGTGAGCACGCAACAGCCAGAAGGGAAAAGGGACATGACTCTCCATCATGTGGTCGTCGGAGTGGACGGTTCGCTCGTCTCGGTCCGGGCACTTGACTGGGCCGCGGACGAAGCCGCGCGCCGCGGCGCCGAACTGCGTGTCGTGTACGCCGTGCCCGACAGCGACGAGTCCGGGCCGGTCCTGGCGTCGGCGGTCACGCGCCTCACGGCACGTCACCCGGAACTGTCGGTGGTGACCAGGGGTGCGGTCGGTGGTCCGGTGCGCACGCTTGTGCGGGAGAGCGAGGGCGCGGATCTCACCGTCGTGGGGACTCGGGGCATGGGCGGTATCGCCGGCCTGCTGTTCGGCTCGGTGAGCCTGCGCCTGGCCGCGCAGGTGCGCAGTCCGTTGCTCGTCGTCCGCGGCGACCACCGCTGCGACGACGGCCGGCCCGTGCTGCTCGGCCTGGAGGGCGACAGGGACGAGGACACGGCGCTCTACGCCTTCCAGGAGGCCGGGCGCCGCGCTGTCCCGCTGCACGTCGTGCACTCCTGGACCCACCGGCACATCACCCCCGAACTGCCCTCACTGGTCCCGGCGACGAGCCCGGGCCAGGACCAACTCGCCCGGCAGGCAAGGGCGGAGGACTCCATACCGCGCTTCAGCCTGTCCCGGCTGAGCGAGCGGCACCCCGGCATCCAGGTCGAGAGCCGTACGGTCCGCACCGGGCCGGCGCACGCCCTGCTGGAGGCCACGCGCGACTGCGCCCTCGTGGTCGTCGGTGCCCATCACCGCACCCACCGGTTCGGCCCGCGCCTCGGTCCGGTCGCGCACACTCTGCTGCACCGCTCCCACTGCCCTGTCGTAGTGGTGCCCACCGCCAAGTGACCCGGCAGACAGGGCCGTTCGGGCCCTCGACCGGGGACCTGCAGCCCCTCCGTCGTCGCTGCCCACCGCGAGACATTGAGGGCGCAACGAGAGTCGTCGGATCCCAAGCGTCGTTCCCTCGAAAGGGATGAGCATCATGGCAATCCAGAACCACCCCCAACACCACCCGCGATTCCGCTTCCCGTCCTTCCACCGGACCGGAACGGCACAGGCCACCACCGACACGACAGCGGCGACCACCACGGCGCGTGCCTATGCGTTCGCGTCGTTGCGTCTGCTGACGGGGTTCGTGTTCCTGTGGGCGTTCCTGGACAAGACGTTCGGGTTCGGTTACGCCACTCCGTCCGGTAAGGGCTGGATCGACGGCGGTTCGCCCACCAAGGGCTTCCTGAGTTCCGTAGCGGCCGGTCCGATGGAGTCCACGTTCCATGACTGGGCCGGTGCGGGCTGGGCGAACTGGCTGTTCATGCTCGGTCTGCTGGGCGTCGGCATCGCGCTGGTCTCCGGTGTCGCGCTGCGGCTCGCCGCCGTGGCCGGTACGGCGATGATGGCGCTGATGTGGATCGCCGAGTGGCCGCCCGCCAAGCACCTGTCCGACGGCACGCTGAGCATGTCGCCCAACCCGTTCGCCGACTACCACCTCATCTACGCCGTAGTCCTCATTGCCCTCGCGGTGGCGGGTGCCGGTGTCACGTGGGGTCTCGGAAAGGTCTGGGCCACGTTGCCCATCGTCCGCGACCACAACTGGCTGAAGTAGACGGCCGGTTACCCGTCGCGACCGGGGTGCCACCGCCAACTGGCGCTGGCACCCCGGTCGTTCATGTGCCGTCGCGTCGCGTCACCTTCGGCCTGGACGGCTCGACCGAACGCCTTGCCGCTGCGGACTGGGCCGCCCGCGTGACGGCTTTGCACTGTGACGTCGTACTCCGTCTCGACCGGTGAGAACTCCACGAGGCCGTAACCGAGTTCGTCCTCGAAGCGGCCGAGCGTGGCGCCGCCGCCCTGCGGATCGTGCACGACTGGAAGGAGCCGTCCGGTCCGCCCGATGCCGCTGCCGAGCCGAAGCGGGGAGCCGCTGATCGACGTACTGAGGGCGTGGCGGGACAAGCTCCCGGGTGTCGAGGTGATCGAGGAGGCCGTGGTCGGCCAGGCCGGTTCACGCCTGGCCGATGTGGCACGTGACGCCTCGCTGCTCGTCATCGGCCACAAACACTGGGGCTGCCCGCTTGGCGCGCTCGTCGGCCGGTGCCCCATGCGGTCCTGCGCGGCGCTGATGCGCCCGTATTCGGTGGTTCCTCACGGCTGACGCGTACTTGGCTGGGGCGGCGAGCGGTCGAGGTACATGGCCGTGCCCGCCCGTCCGAGCTTCGGACGGGCGGGCACCGGAGAGTCAGGTGTCAGGCTTCGGCCGGCTGGTCGACGGGGACGAGTAGGAGCCCGGTGACCAGGTCCGGGTGGATGCGGACCGCGTAGTCCATCGGCTGCCGCACCCAGGGATGCAACAGCGCCTGATAGCGGGCCAGTTCGCGGGCGTCGGTGACCAGGTGAGCGTATCCCGTGACCACCACGCTCCAGCCGAGGCGCGTGTCGGGGTCGATGGCGTCCGCTTCGTAGGCCACGACGACCCCCGGGCCGTCGGCTTGGAGGGTGCGTGAGGTCAGGGCCGCGCCTTCATGCGTACGGATGACGATGTTGCCGTCGTCCACGATGTGGTTCACCGGGCGGATGGTCGGCAGTGCCTGCCGGGTGAAGGCGATCCTCCCCATCGGCACGCTGCCCAGTAGCCGCAGGGCCTCCGTGCCGTCGATCTCGACGGTCCGGCGCGGTGGTTCCGTGGGGACCGGCTGCTCTCGGTCCGGGGCCCCGGGAGGCCTCCCTGTAAGTTCGTCACTCACTGGTCGATGTCTCCGGCCGACGCTCCACCGGGACGCCCGGATGGCGGTCGGTAGATGGGGTGTCTGTGTTCGATCAGGCCATTTGAGCCGCACCGGTACCCGTCGGGCTAGGGCCGTTCGGCCCTGCGTTGTGTCCGCTCGGCCCTTTGCCCCTGACGTTTCCGTGCGGGCGGAGGTCAGTCGTCGACGCGGTGGGTGAGACCGTTGACCATTCCGGCGACGCCCTCCAGCTGCCACACCGCCCTGATCGCCTTCGGGACGTCGCTACGGCGTTCCACCGGCCCGGTCAGCGTGACCAGACCGTCCCGGACGAGCACGGTGACGGTGTCGGGAGCCAGACCGAGGGCGCCGACCAGGACGTCGTCGATCACCTCACGGCGGACGTCCTCGTCCGTGCGGAGGAAGACCCGGAGCAGGTCGCGGCGGGTGGCGATGCCGATCAGGCGGTCCTCCTCGTCCACCACAGGCAGCCGCTCGATGCCATGACGCTCCATCACCCGAGCGGCGTCCGGAACGGGTTGCTCCGGGTGCACGGTGACCGCGGGCGTCGACATCAACTCTTCCGCGGTGCCGGCACGGCCCTCGCCGACGTCGGCCCGGTGCGCCTGCTCACGCACCAGATCGGTCCCGGAGATCACTCCGATCACCTTGTCGTCGTCATTGACTATGGGCACCCCGCTGATCCGGTGCCGGTCCAGCAGCTGGACCACTTCCCTGAACGGTGTCATGGGATGCGCCCGGATGACGTCACTGGTCATCACTTCACCGACGGTGCGGGTTTTCACGGCACTTTCCTCCTTCACCTGCGCCGGAGGGGAACGGCCTCCCAACTGCTGTGCCGGGAGCAGCCGTTCCACTCGTGCCGGGCGACGGGCCGTCGCCCGGAGCATGCCTCACAGATCCTGCCGGCCGTCCGCCGGGCCGCCGCGCCACGGGGGCGGGGTGGCCGACCTGCGGGCCGTGTCCTCGCGGTGAACGACCCGATCCAGGCGGGTACGCAGCCGGTCCTGCAACCGATCGGCGAGTTCGTGCGCGCTCGCTTCCCGCGCGTGGACGACGAGGAGATCGCTCCCCACCCGAATCTCGGCCCCGGCCGACCACGGCTGCTCGGCGTGATGCGCCGCGGCCCTGGCGATCCGCACCTCGCCGCCGACGGGAGCGAGCCCCGGGCGGTCGAGGACCGCGCTCAGCTTGGCCCGCAGGTAGGTGAGTGCTTCCTCGTCCACGTCCCCCTCGGTCCGTACCTGTAGGGCGGCGGGCGAAGGGGTCTGGCTGCCGGTGTCCTTGAGCGTCATCTGCTCCACTCCTTTGATCGTTCGTCAGCAGTTCCAGACTGGCCCTGGTAGAGCGGGGGCATACAGGGCCGCCCGGCCCTGTATGCGGGCCAGTGGGTCCCCTTTCCGTGTCGTCGGACCAGTTGGTCAAGGACGGCGTCGAGCGGCGTGGTCAGGCGGGCGTTGCCGCTCAGGACTGGTGCCGCCCGGAGAGGAGGGCCGCTGATCGAGTCCTCAGGTTCCGGAACATCTCTCCAGGTGCTTGATCCCCGTATCCTCACCGGCTCGGGGCGGATACCGTGGCACATGACCGGAGCGGTCGGCCGGCGGTGTGTTGAGGCGATCTGGAGGATCACCGGTGGGAAGCCCTGAGGAGTCCCGGGTGGCCCGGGTCCGGCTGCCGCAGCTGAAGATGGACGAGCTGCTGGAGGAGCTGCAGGCCCGTCTGGACACGGCTCGGGGTACGCGTGACCGCGTGCACAGTCTGCTGGAGGCGGTCCTCTCGGTCGGCCGGGAGCTGGATCTGGAACAGGCCCTGTACAGCATCGTGGAGGCGTCGGCTGTCCTGGTGGACGCCGAGTACGCCGCGCTCGGTGTGATCACCCCGGACGGGAAGGCGCTGTCGGCATTCCACACGGTCGGTGTCACCGAGGAGCAGATCGCTGAGATCGGCCCCTATCCGCAGGGCCACGGCATTCTGGGCGAGTTGATCCGGCATCCGGAGCCGCTGCGGCTGTCGAAGATCTCCGAGCACTCCGCGTCGTATGGTTTCCCGGCCAATCACCCGCCGATGAACAGCTTCCTCGGTGTCCCGATCCGGGTGCGTGACCAGGTCTTCGGCAACCTGTATCTGACCGAGAAGCGCGGCGGAGCGCAGTTCGACGAGGACGACGAGTCGGTGCTGTCCACGCTGGCCGTCGCGGCCGGTGTCGCGATCGACAACGCCCGCCTCTACGAGGAGTCCCGGCTGCGTGAGCGCTGGCTTCAGGCCAACGCCGAGATCACCCACGGGCTGATGTCCGGTGGCGCGCGTACCGATGTCCTCGCCCTGATCGCCGAGCGGGCCGGTGAGATCACGGGATCGGCCCTCGCGGCCGTCGCGCTGCCGATGGAGGACACCGGATCGCTGGCCGTGGAGATCGCCGTCGGCATGGACGCGGAGGCGCACCAGGGGCTCGTGCTGTCTCTGGACCGCACCCTGATGGGGCTGGCGTTCTCCAGTGCCGCTCCCGTCACCAGCGCGGACGTGGGCAACGACGGTCGCATCTCGCTGGATCCACCGCGCTTCGGGGGACTCGGTCCCGCCGTGGCCGTGCCCATCGGAACGGCGGAGGCGGGTGTGCGTGGCGTCGTCCTGTTGGCGCGAGAGGCCGGGCGACCGCCCTTCTCGGTGACGGAGACCGAGACTCTCCAGGACTTCGCCGCCCAAGCGGCCGTCGCCATGGAACTGGCCGACCACCGTCGGGACGCGCAGGAGGTCGCGGTTCTCCAGGACCGCGACCGTATCGCCCGTGACCTGCACGACCTGGCCATCCAACGGCTGTTCGCGACGGGCATGACCCTGCAGAGCGCCGGCCGTTTCATCGAGCACGAGGAGGCCGCCGAACGCGTGGTGCGGGCGGTGGACGACCTGGACGAGACGATCAAGATCATCAGGTCGACCATCTTCGGCCTGCGGGCCCGTGACGGCGGTGCCGGGACGGGACTGCGGGCCCGTGTCGTGCGCGCGGCCGGGGAGGCCGCTCCCGTGCTCGGCTTCGCACCCAGCGTCCGGATGGAGGGCCTGGTCGACACCGACGTGCCCCGGGAGACCGCCGACCACGTGATCGCCGTGCTGTCCGAGGCACTGACCAACATCGCTCGGCATGCCGAGGCAGGCCGCGCCGATGTGGCCCTGGTGACGGACGGCCGCGAGGTGCGCCTGTCGGTCACCGACAACGGCGTGGGCATACCGGCCGAGGGCCGACGCAGCGGGCTGCGGAACATGGAGGAGCGGGCCCGGCAACTCGGCGGAGCGCTGGAGTGGACCACTCCGCCGGAGGGCGGCACCGCGCTCGCGTGGAAGGTACCGGTGTCCGGGAAGTAGGCGCCTCTCCGCCACCGTAGATCGCCCCTCCCAAGCCCCGGCCGGGCCGCGAGCACCGGACGTCATGCGGTTGCTGCATCCCCATGCCCGGCGCACCGGCGACCGCCCAGCGCTTTCTCCGCCGGTCAGCCCTTGTACGGGCCCGAGGGACCCAGCCGCCAGGGCCGTTCGGCCTCTGCCTCCCGGCCCGCTATAGAGCTGAGGTGGGTGTGGCGGATCTGGAGAAGGCACGTGGGAGGTGCGATGGAAGCTCCCGTCACCACCTCGGTTCACACCCTGCGGACGGCACACGAGCAGTTCGTGACCACGCCCGGAGCGTTGCCGCAGGTACGCGGCCTGGTCGCCGACTCATGGCGCCGCTGTGCGGTGCGCGGCGTACACCCCGACGGCAGCCACCTCCCGCCGCTGCGCGCGACCGCCGCAGAACTGACCGCGTACCGGCGCGCCCATCCACTGGCCGCGGCCCTGCCCCTGTTCCGGGAGCTACTTGGGGACGGTGCCGCCGACGACGGGCACGTCTTCGCGGTCGCCGACGCCGACGGCACCCTGCTGTGGGTCGAGGGCGACACCGCGACGATCGAACGCGGCGAGCTGATGCACTTCGCCGAAGGGGCCGTGTGGTCCGAGGCACGGGCGGGGACCAACGCCCCTGGTACCGCACTGGAGTTGGGGCGCCCGGTCCAGATCATGACGGGGGAGCACTACAGCTCCGCCGCGCACGCCTGGTCGTGCGCCGCCGCTCCGGTGCGTGATCTGTCCACCGGACGCGTCCTCGGCGTGATCGACCTCTCCGGCGGCTCCACCATCGCCACACCGCCCGCTCTGGCCGCCGTACGAGGAGCGGCTCTCGCCGCCGAGGCGCACCTTGCCCGGACGACGGCAATGCCTACGACGACGTCGGCCCCCGACCCAAACGGCGTACGGCTCAGCGTGCTTGGCCGGGACAGTGCCCTGCTGGAGCACGGCGGGCGGGTTCTGCGGCTGAGTCCCCGGCACAGCGAGATCGTGCTGGCGCTCGCTCTGGCCGGCCACGGAGTGATGGGCGACCGGCTTGCCGTGGAGCTGTCGGACCGGGAGGTGCCGCCCTCGACGCTGCGGGCCGAGATGACCCGGCTGCGTGCCGTACTGGGTCCCGCTCTGCTCGGCTCCCGGCCGTACGCGCTGCTGTGCCCGGTGCGGACCGACCTCGGCGAGGTCTCCGCGCTGCTCGCCGAGGGGCAGGTGGCGCAGGCCCTCGCCCGTTACCCCGGTCCGCCGATGCCGCGCTCCGACGCGCCGGTCGTGGTGGAGCAACGGCGTTGCCTGGAACAGCAGTTGCGCGGAGCCGTCCTGGGCAGCGGCGATCCCGCGCTGCTGCGCCGTTGGGTGGATGCCGACTGGGGAACCGACGACACCGCCGCCTGGTCGGCGCTCGCCCGCACCCTGCCCAACGGATCGCCGCAGCGCGCCGCGGCGGCGGCCCGGGCCCGCGGCCTGGACTTCGCCGAGGCCCTTCCGCCGCAGCTCGTAGGGCATGCAGCGGTGTTGCAGCGTTCGCGTTCCTAGCGTGTTGAGCATCACCACGATCGTCGTGATGAGGAACCCGAGGACAAGGGGACGGTCATGAAGTACCAGCCTCCGGGCCGGGCGGGCAGCCCCGTGGATGTCGCGCCCCGCTACGAGAACTTCATCGGCGGCAAGTGGCAGGCACCCACCACTGGCGAGTACTCGCCCAACCTGTGCCCCGCCACCGCCAAGCCGATCTGCGAGGTCCCGAAGTCCGGACCCGAGGACATCGAACTCGCCCTGGACGCAGCGCACTCCGCACAGCCCAAGTGGGGCGAGGCGTCCACCACGCAGCGCGCCGCCGCCCTCAACGCGGTCGCCGACGCCATCGACGCCCATCGCGAGGAACTGGCGATCGCCGAGAGCTGGGAGAACGGCAAGCCGGTCCGCGAGACCCTCGCGGCCGACATCCCCCTCGCAGCCGACCACTTCCGCTACTTCGCGGCCGCGATCCGCGCCGAGGAGAGCTCGATCACCGAGATCGACAAGGACCTGATCTCCTACCACTTCCACGAGCCGCTGGGCGTGGTCGGCCAGATCATCCCGTTCAACTTCCCGCTGCTGATGGCCGCGTGGAAGCTGGCCCCGGCGCTCGCCGCCGGCAACGCCACGGTGCTCAAGCCCGCCTCCCCGACCCCGTGGTCGATCCTCAAGCTGATGGAGGTCATCGGCGACCACCTGCCGCCCGGCGTCCTCAACGTCGTCAACGGCCCCGGCGCCGAGATCGGCAAGGCGCTCGCGACCAACAAGCGCATCGCCAAGGTCGCCTTCACCGGCGAGACCACCACCGGCCGCCTGATCATGCAGTACGCGGCCCAGAACATCATCCCGGTCACCCTGGAGCTGGGCGGCAAGTCGCCGAACATCTTCTTCAACGACGTGGCCGCCCACGACGACGACTTCCTCGACAAGGCCGTCGAAGGACTCGTCCTGTACGCGTTCAACAAGGGCGAGGTCTGCACCGCACCCTCGCGCGCCCTCATCCAGGAGGACATCTACGAGGAGTTCATGGGCCGTTGCCTGGAGCGCATCCGCGCCATCAAGCAGGGCGACCCGCTCGACACCGCGACCATGATCGGCCCGCAGGTCTCCAAGCAGCAGATCGAGAAGATCGCGTCGTACGTCGAGATCGGCCTCAAGGAGGGTGCGGAACTGCTCGTCGGCGGCCACCGGCCCACCATGGAAGGGGAGTTCGCGAACGGCTACTTCTACGAGCCGACCGTCCTCAAGGGCCACAACAAGATGCGGGTCTTCCAGGAGGAGATCTTCGGACCCGTCCTCGCCGTCACCACCTTCAAGGACGAGGCCGAGGCCCTGGAGATCGCCAACGACACGCTCTACGGCCTCGGGGCCGGCGTGTGGAGCCGCGACACCGGCCGCACCTACCGGATGGGCCGAGCCATCAAGGCCGGCCGCGTCTGGACGAACTGCTACCACCAGTACCCCGCGGGTGCCGCGTTCGGTGGCTACAAGGTCTCCGGCATCGGCCGCGAGACGCACAAGATGATGCTCGAGCACTACAGCCAGACCAAGAACCTCCTGGTCAGCTACAGCGACAAGCCGCTCGGGCTGTTCTAGGAGGAGTGCAGCGACATGCCCGGAACAGTCGAGTACGGCACCGTCGGGCGCGTCACCGCAACGAGTGCGGCGCGCAAGGCCATCGCGGCCCTGCGCGCCGCCCACGGCAGCCCCGTGATGTTCGTCCAGTCGGGCGGCTGCTGCGACGGCAGCGACCCGATGTGCTTCCCCGGCGGCGAATTCGCCCTGGGAGACGGCGACATGCTCGTCGGCGTGGTGGACGGCTGCACCTTCCACGTGAACGCGGACCAGTACGAGGCGCACGGCCGCCCCTTCTACGTCCTGGACGTGGAACCGGGCACACCGGGCGGTTTCTCCCTCGCAGCCGGAGAAGGGCTGCATTTCGTGACCCGGGTCAAGGCGACCCGGTTCAGGACCACTTGAGGAGCAGATCATGAAGGCAGCGGTCGTCACCGACTTCGGGAAGCCACTGGAGATCCAGGACCTTCCCGTCCCCGAGCCCGGCCCCGGCCAGGTGCTCGTGAAGATGGAGGCCTCCGGCCTCTGCCACACCGACATCCACGCGGCCCACGGCGACTGGCCGGTCAAGCCGCAACCGCCCTTCGTCCCCGGCCACGAGGGCGTCGGCCCCGTACAGGCCGTGGGCGCGGGCGTCTCCGCCGATCTGATCGGCAAGCGGGTCGCCGTGCCGTGGCTCGGCTCGTCCTGCGGCACCTGCCGCTACTGCGTCTCCGGCTGGGAGACTCTCTGCGAGAGCCAGGTCAACTCCGGCTACTCCGTGGACGGTTGCTATGCCGAGTTCGCCGTCGCCAGTGCCGGTGCGATCGTCCGGGTCCCCGACGGCGTGTCGTCCTTCGACGCGGCACCGCTGACCTGTGCGGGCGTCACCACGTACAAGGCGATCAAGGTCGCTCGGGTGACCCCGGCCGAGCGCGTCGCCGTCTTCGGCGTCGGCGGCCTCGGCCACCTGGCCGTGCAGTACGCGCGCCTGGTCGGCGGGTTCGTCACCGCCGTCGACCTGGAACCCGACAAGCTCGGCCTCGCCCACCAGCTCGGCGCCGACCTGACGGTCAACGCCCGTACGCACGACCCGGTCGAGGAGATCAAGAAGGCCGGCGGCGCGGACGTGGCCGTGGTCCTGGCCGCCGCGCCCAAGGCGTTCGAGCAGGCGTACCGGTCGCTCAACCGTGGCGGACGCCTCGTCATGGTCGCCCTGCCGGCCGACGACGCCGCGATCAACGTGCCGATCTTCGAGACCGTGCTCGGCGGGATCTCCGTCATCGGCTCCATCGTCGGCACCCGGCAGGACCTGTCCGAGGTGTTCGCGCTGCACGCGGCCGGCCGCACCAGGGTCATCGCCGAGACGCGGCGCCTGGACCAGGTCAACGACTCCTTCGACGAGGTCCTCGGCGGACGGGCCGAAGCGCGGCTCGTCTTCGAATTCTGAGCCCGGCAACCCCGGGGTCACAGGGAGAGGCAGCAGATCATGGGAACCGTCATCGTAGGAGCCGTACGGGAGAGGGCGCCCGGTGAACGCCGGGTCGCGCTCGTCCCCGAGGCCGTAACCCTCCTGCGCCGGGCCGGAATCGACGTCCTCGTCGAGGCCGGTGCCGGGTCCGGCGCCTGGTTCGCCGACGCGGAGTACACCGAGGCCGGCGCGACCGTCGTATCGCCGGAGGAGCTGTACGCGCGCGCGGACGCCGTGCTGTGCGTCGGACCGCCGGACCCGGAGAGCGCCGAGGCGCTGCGCACCGGGCAGACCCTGATCGGACTGCTCGAACCGCTCCGCCATCCCGCCCTCGTCGACGAACTGACCGGCCGCGGGGTCCGCACGGTCAGCCTCGACCTGCTGCCCCGCACCCTCAGCCGCGCCCAGTCCATGGACGCGCTGACCTCCCAGGCCAACGTCGCCGGCTACAAGGCGGCGGTCCTCGCCGCCGACTCCTACGACCGGTTCTTCCCGATGCTGACCACCGCGGCGGGCACCATGCGCCCGGCGCAGGTCCTCGTCCTCGGCGCCGGAGTGGCCGGGCTACAGGCCATCGCCACCGCCCGCCGCCTCGGCGCCGTCGTCTCGGCGTACGACGTACGTCCCGCGTCCCGAGGGGAGGTGGAGTCGCTGGGCGCCCGGTTCCTCGACATACAGACCGTCCAGGCAGCGGAACCGGGCGCCGAACAGACCGGCTACGCAAGGGAGTTGACCGAGGAGGAGCAGCAGGAGCAGCGGGCGGCGCTGGACGAGCACATCGCCCGCTCCGACATCGTCGTCACCACCGCCCAAGTACCCGGCCGCAAACCGCCGTTGCTCGTGACCGCCGAGGTCGTCGGGCGGATGAAGCCCGGCTCGGTCGTCGTCGACCTCGCGGCGGGCGAGTTCGGCGGCAACGTCGAGGGCACCGAGGCCGACAAGACCACCGTTCTCGACAACGGCGTGACCCTGATCGGCGCCGGCCGGCTGCCGTCCGCCATGGCGACCGCCGCGTCCACCGCCTACGCCCGCAACCTCGTCGCCGTGCTGCGTCACTTGGCGCCCGACGGCGAACTCGTCCTCGACCCGACCGACGAGATCACGGCCGCCCTGACGGGCGGAGCGTCCCAGACAGGAGGTGCATTCTCATGAACAACCTCGACCTCCTCACCGCGATCACCGTCTTCGTGCTGAGCGTCCTGGTCGGCATCGAGGTCATCAGCAAGGTCCCGGCGACCCTGCACACCCCGCTGATGTCCGGCTCCAACTCGGTGCACGGCATCGTCGTCATCGGCGCGATGCTCATCGCGGCCGAGTCGCACACCTGGCTCGGATACGTGCTGGCCTTCGTGGCCATGGTGTTCGGCGCCATGAACGTGGTCGGCGGATACGTCGTCACCGACCGGATGCTGGAGATGTTCAAGGCCCGGCCGGCCACCGGAATGCCGGACAAGGTCACCGCCGGCACACGGGACAAGGAGGTGTGACTGCCATGGACACCGTCTCCAATGCCGTCCACTACGTCTTCCTCGCTGCGGCCGCCTGCTTCGTGATCGGCCTGCACCTGATGAACCACCCGCGCACGGCCCGCCGCGGCAACACCCTGTCCGCCGGGGCCATGGCCGTCGCGATCGCGGCGACGGTGTGGCTCGTCGTCCACGAGGGCCGGATCACCGGCACCGGCTGGCTCGTCCTGGCCGGCGGCGGTCTCGTCGGCGCCGCACTTGGCCTGGGGGCCGCGCGAGGGGTCAAGATGACCGCGATGCCTCAACTGGTCAGCATCTTCAACGCCGTTGGCGGTGGCGCCGCCGCCGTCATCGCGGTCAACGACCTGCTCCAGGCAGACCACCCGGCCGCACTGGGCGCACGTGTCTCGGTTCCGGGCGCCCTGAGCATCGTCATCGGCGCGGTCACCTTCTCCGGCTCGCTGGTCGCGGCGGGCAAGCTCCAGGGCCTCGTCTCCGGCTCGCCGGTGGTGTTCCCGGGGGCACGCCTGCTCAACGTGCTGCTCCCGGCATCCTTCGCCGTCGGCACCGCCTGGCTGGTGCTGGCCCCGGACTCCACAACGGCCCTGTATGGACTGGTCGTTGTCGCCCTGCTGTTCGGCGTGACGATGGTGCTGCCCATCGGTGGCGCCGACATGCCGGTGGTCATCGCCCTGCTGAACGCGTTCACCGGGTCGGCGGTCGCGATGGCGGGCTTCGTCCTCGACGAGACCGCGCTGATCATCGCGGGCATGCTCGTCAGCTCCTCGGGCGGCATCCTCACCAAGCTGATGGCCGACGCGATGAACCGGTCCATCCTGAACATCGTGATCGGCGGTTTCGGCACCGGCGACAGCGCTCCGGCAGGGACCGGATCCGGTGCCCCGGCCCAGGTGCGCGCGGTCTCCGTGGACGACGTGGCGATCCAGCTCGCGTATGCGCGCAAGGTCGTCTTCGTCCCCGGGTACGGTCTCGCCGCCGCCCAGGCGCAGCACGAACTCGGCGACCTGGCCAAGTTGTTGACCGAGCACGGCGTCGAGGTCAGCTACGCCGTCCACCCGGTGGCCGGCCGTATGCCGGGACACATGAACGTGCTCCTGGCGGAGGCCAACGTGCCGTACACGCAGCTCAAGGAGATGGACGAGGTCAACCCCGAATTCCCGCAGGCGGACGTGGCGTTGGTGATCGGCGCCAACGACGTGACCAACCCGATCGCCCGCCGCCCCGGCAACGCGATCTCCGGCATGCCGATCCTCGACGTCGACAAGGCGAAGAGCGTGGTCGTCATCAAGCGCTCGATGGGGCACGGCTACGCGGGCGTCGACAACGAGCTGTACACCGACCCGAAGACCGGCATGTTCTTCACCGACGCGAAGAAGGGACTGACCGAACTGAAGGCGGCCGTAGGCGAGTTCGTCGGCTGAGCGGTAGACATGAGTGAGGCCCACGCGCCGGCCGCGTGGGCCTCACTCATGTCTGGCGGTGCTTCACTCGTGCGGGACGATCGCGACCGGACAGCGGACGTGGTGCATCACCGCGTGGTCGACCCGGCCGGTGTGCGCACCGACCCTGGCCGGGCGGTTGCGGCGGCCGACGACCAGCAGGCCGGCGTCCGTGGCCGCGCCCTGGATCAGGTGCGCCGCATGGTCGTTCGCCACGACCTTGTGGACCTCCACCGTTGGGTACTTCTCGCGCCACGGCCCGAGGACCCTGGCCAGCTCCCGCTCGGCGTCGTCCTGCGCGCTCATGTTCTTCGCGCCGGGCCCCGGAGAGATCGACTGCTGCCACGCGTGCACCACACGTAGCGGTGCGGACCGCAGCGCAGCGCTCTCGAAGGCGAACGCGAGAACCTCCTCGCACCTGTGCGCCGTGTCGACACCCACCACCACCTCGCGGTACGGCGCACGGGCCGACGGTTTGCCGTCGGAGCCGGGCACCCGCTCGCTCGAGGGGATTTCGTCGGCCCGGACCAGCACGACCGGCCGCGTCACGCGAGCCACTGTGGCCAGCGCCACGGAGCCGGCCAGGAATCCGCCGAGTCCGCTGAACGCGCGGCTGCCCAGCACCAGCAACTCGCCCTCCGCGCACGCCGACACGAGGGCGTCGGACGCGGGCCGGGCGATCTGCTCGGCGTTGAGATAGATCTGCGGATAACGCTCGTTGATCCGGTCCATGGCTTCGCGGAGGATCCGCCGCGACCAGAACCGGGGAGCCTCCAACTCGGGCAGCGTCGACGGTTGGGGCGACGCCGCCTCCCACGCGTGCACCAGGCGCAGCGGCACACCGCGGCGCAGTGCTTCCCTCGCCGCCCAGTCGGCGGCGGCGAGGCTCTCGCGTGAACCGTCCAGTCCTACGACAACAGGACGCAGCACGGTCAACACCTCCCTGGATCGTGGCCTGCGGGCTGGACCGCGGGCCTTCTACCACCAGGTTCGTCGCGATTACACAGAGGGGACGAGTGCCTATCGGGACCGAGAAGGGGACCACTTGGCCCATGCGCCGGATGCTGCCGTGACCGAGGCTGACGGTGTCCCGTGACGACATCGGAGGACATCATGCACGGCACTCCGCACATCGTGAACGATGTGATGACCCGCACCGTCGTCGCCGTTCGACGCGATGCGGCTTTCAAGGACCTCGTCAAGACCATGCAGCAGTGGAAGGTCAGCGCCCTTCCCGTCCTGGACGACGAGGAACGGGTGATCGGCATCGTCTCCGAGGCCGACCTGCTGCCCAAAGAGGCGTTCCACGACGGCGACCCGGACCGGTACTCCGAACTGCGCCGACTGTCCGACCTGGTGAAGGCCGGGGCCGTCACCGCTGCCGACCTGATGACCGCGCCGGCCCTCACCGTCCGCGCCGACGCCACCCTCGCCCGGGCCGCGCGCACCATGGCGCAGACCCGGACCAAGCGGCTCCCCGTGGTCGACGACCAGGGGCTGCTGAAGGGCATCGTCAGCCGCTCCGACCTGCTGAAGGTATTTCTGCGGGAGGACAAGGACATCGCGGACGAGATCCGCCGCGAGGTCGTCGCCCAGCTGTTCCCGGAGCGGGCCGAAACGATCCGGGTGGAGGTGCGCGACGGCGTCGCCACGCTCACGGGCCGCATCCCCGACACCGCCCTCGTACCCGTCGCCACCCGTCTGGTGCGCGCGGTGGAGGGAGTGGTGGACGTGGACTGCGCACTCCTTGGACCACCCCGCCGTCCGGACACCGAACCCCTCTGAAACCCGGAAGATGATCGGCTGCCAGGGCCCGACCGGGTCGACCACGGGCCCGGTCGGCCCGCGCGCGCGACGTCTTCGCGCGGGACGCTGGGAGTGGAGAAGAAAGGGAGGGAGAACATGAGCGGCATGATCGAGCGGCTGCCTGGCTGGCCGGCACTTCCCGACCTGTTCGGCTGGGTCGAGACCGGGTTCCCGGGCACGCACGCCGTCGCAGGGCTGCACCACATCCGGATCGAGGAGCAACTGACGGACGGCACGTACGTGGTGCGGGCCGAACTTCCGGGCATCGACCCCGCCAAGGACGTCGAGATCACGGTCACGGAAGGCGTTCTGACCCTGCGGGCGGAGCGCAGTGAGGAGACCACGGAGAAGCACCGCACGGAATTCCGCTACGGCACGTTCGCCCGCGCCCTCCGGCTCCCCGCCGGCGCGCAGGGCGAGGAGGCCACCGCCGCGTACAAGGACGGTGTCCTGACGATCACGGTCCCGGTGCCCGAGACGAAGACAGGCACCCGGACCATCCCGGTGCAGCACGGCTGAACGCGCGCACACGCGCCGTGTCGCACCCCGTGTGCGCGGCCGGGACAGGGCCCCCGGCCGCGCACACGACCGAGCGCACTCGTGCGACGAGGAGGCGGCCATGACCCCGACGGAAGCCCCACAAGCGGCACCACCCGCGGAAGTCCGCACCAGACCCGCACTGCTCACGTTCCTGGGCGGCGTCGGGACGGTCACCGGCAGTAAGTTTCTCGTCGAGACCCCGGAGCCG
Source organism: Streptomyces sp. NPDC050528 (assembly GCF_044457795.1). Lineage (NCBI taxonomy): Bacteria > Bacillati > Actinomycetota > Actinomycetes > Kitasatosporales > Streptomycetaceae > Streptomyces > Streptomyces sp. NPDC050528. The sequence continues at coordinate 1,195 of NZ_JBITHH010000028.1, read as the reverse complement.
TGTGCGCAGGTTCGAATCCTGCCGGGGGAACTCCGGAAAAGAATCCTGACCTGCAGAAAAACAGGTCAGGAGTTTTTACGTTCACGTCAAAACGCACACGGTCTGGTGGGTCGTTGCTTTTTGGGCTCAAATGCGGCAGGTCGGCACCACTGTGAAGTGGACCCTCCCGCTGCCCGTCGGCACCGGCTGAACCTCCCCAGGTAAATCCCGGCACTCCGGGGGCCGTTCGGCCCAAGCGGCAGACGCACATGGCGGGGGATGCTGGGTACATGGCGGGCCCGCGGTCCGCACCGCGCTCCGGCCAGGTGACAGCACGGCTCTCCACGACGGAGCCGGCACCCCGACAACGTGCCGGTGCCCTCGTGGCTCACGCGCCGCCGCCTCATCCCCCGTCCCGGGACCTCGCACGGCAACGACGTGGTCCTCATTCTGAGGAGCAGCTCATGGGAGTTCTGGTCTTCCTTCTGATCGTCGTCGCGGTGCTTGCCGTCCTGGCACTCGCGATGGCCGTGAAAATCGTCAAGCAGTACGAGAACGGCGTGCTGTTCCGCTTCGGACGCCTGGTCGGAACCCGGTCCCCGGGACTGCGGATCATCATCCCGTTCGTCGACGTCCTGCACCGGGTGTCCCTACGGATCGTCACCATGCCGATCCAGTCCCAGGGCATCATCACCCGGGACAACGTGAGCGTGGACGTGTCCGCGGTCGCCTACTTCCGGGTGGTCGACGCGGTGAAGTCGGTCATCGCCGTAGAGAACGTCCACACGGCGATCAACCAGATCGCCCAGACCACCCTGCGGAAAGTCGTCGGACAGCACACGCTTGACGAGACCCTCTCCGAGACCGACCGCATCAACCTCGACATCCGCCAGATCCTCGATGTCACCACCGCGGACTGGGGTGTTCAGGTCACGCTGGTCGAGTTGAAGGACATCCAGCTGCCCGACACCATGAAGCGCGCCATGGCCCGCCAGGCCGAGGCCGAGCGGGAGAAGCGAGCGAAGATCATCAACGCGGAGGGCGAGTCGCTGGCCGCCGCCGCGCTCGGCGACGCCTCCGACACGATGATGGCCCACCCCCTGGCCCTCCAACTGCGCAATCTGCAGAGCCTGGTGGAGATCGGCGTCGACAAGAACACCACCGTCGTCTTCCCCGCCCCCCTCATGAGCACCATCGGCGAACTCGGCTCCTTCCT
>NZ_JBITHH010000027.1:22561-27789 GCF_044457795.1 Streptomyces sp. NPDC050528 | reverse complement strand
CCGGTGTTCAATCATTACGGGCCGACGGAGACGACGGTGGGGGTGGCGACGGGTCGGTTGTCGGGGGAGGTGGTGGCTGGTGGGGTGGTGCCGATCGGCCGGCCGATCGCCAATACCCGCCTGTTTGTGCTGGATGGGGGTCTCTCGCCGGTTCCGGTGGGTGTGGTGGGTGAGCTGTATGTGGCAGGCGCGGGGGTGGCGCGGGGTTATGTGGGGCGGGTGGCGCTGACCGCGGAGCGGTTCGTGGCCTGTCCGTTCGGTGCCGGTGAGCGGATGTATCGGACCGGTGACCTGGTGAAGTGGATGGCGGACGGGCAGCTCGTCTTCGTCGGCCGGGCCGATGAGCAGGTGAAGGTCCGTGGGTTCCGGATCGAACCCGGCGAGGTCGAAGCGGTCCTGCAGGCCCACCCTGGGGTTGCTCAGGCTGCGGTGATCGCCCGCGAAGACACGCCTGGTGACAAGCGACTCGTCGCCTACGTCGTTCCCTCCGACGACACCTCCCACGACGGACTGCCGGGCGCGGTCCAGGAGTTCACCAGGCAGCGGTTGCCGGACTACATGGTGCCGGCGGAGGTGGTGGTGCTGACTCGGCTGCCGCTGACCGTTGGCGGCAAGCTCGACCGCAATGCCCTGCCGGTGTCCGAGAAGGGGCGGACCGCGACCGCGAAAGCCCTGGCGACCGACAAGCGGCCCACCCCCACCACAGCCCTGGAGCTTCTGCTCTGTGAGGTGTTCGCCGACGTACTCGGTGTGCCGACCGTCCACGCCGACGACAGTTTCTTCCAACTCGGCGGCAATTCCCTGCTTGTCATCACGCTCATCGCACGGTTGCGGAAGAGGGGTGTGTCCCTTTCGGCGCGCGCGGTGTTTGCCGCGCCGACCGTCACAGGCCTGATCTCTCAGATGAGCCTTGCCTCGGTACGTGACTCCGTGAACATCGTGCTGCCGATTCGCGCCGAAGGAAGTCGACCGCCGTTCTTCTGTATCCATCCCGGAGGCGGCCTCAGTTGGTGCTACATGCCGCTGTCGCAGTTCGTTCCGGCGGACATCCCGCTGTACGGGCTGCAATCTCCCGGCCTCGACGGTGCCAGCCCGCTCTTCGACTCCGTCACGGAAATGGCGACAAGCTACGTCGAACAGATCCGCGCGCTGCAGCCGAGCGGCCCCTACCATTTGCTCGGCTTTTCGTTCGGCGGGATCGCCGCGCACGAGATAGCCGTGCAGTTGGAGGAAGCCGGCGAAGCTGTCGCCGCTTTGGTCATCATGGACACCTATCCCGTTCCCGAGGGCGAAGATGAATCCGCCGGGCGACCCCGGCAGCCGGAGCGACCCGTGAATCAGGATGGGGCCGGCGACGATTCGGACGCCGAACTGGACCATTGGGCCGCCAAGTTCCGTGCGGAAAATGGTGCCCTTCTCGGCGGGATGTCGGACGAGGAACTCAGGCGCGGCGTCCGGGTCGGCAGGAACAACGCCCATATCAGGAGGACCCACCGACCCGGCGTGTTCGAGGACGAGGTGCTGCTCTTCGTTGCCGAGGATTCGAGCGAACGTGAATCCGGCGGCCACCTCTGGGAGCCGTATGTGCGCGGGCGGATCACGGAGGTCCACGTTCCCTGCACCCATACGAACATGGTCCGCACCGACATGCTGGGCCAGGTCTGGGCGGCGGCGGCAGCGTGGCTTGAGGCCAGGAGCTGACCCGATCCGCGGACGGCGCCACCTGAGCCGGCCATCGGCACCACCCCACTGACACCTCCCTACCGACGCCTGTCCGCAGCCGCTTGACACCCAACAGGTATAACCGTTAGATGTGATGGCTAACGGTTATATCGGGGTGGTGTACGAGGGGAGGGCCAATGCAGCAGGAAGTGGTTCTCGCGATGCTGGCCAAGGAGCCCTCGCGGGGCTACCAGCTGCGCGCACGGATGCGTGATGCGCTGGGTCCGCTCGGCGACGCGATGAACGCCGGGCAGATCTACGTCACGCTGACCCGGCTCGAAAAGGCCGGCCTGGTCGAGGTCGAGCGGTCCACCGACGGGGGCGAACGGCCGGATCGCAAGGTCTACGCGCTCACCCCCGCCGGCCAACAGCGAGTTGCCGAGTGGATCACCGAGGTGAGCTGGCCGAGGCCGGACCTCGCGGTGTTCCATCTCAAGCTGATCGCGGTCGCGTCCGCGCGGCTGGCCGACCCGCTCTCCATCGTCGACGCCCAGCGCCGCGAGCTGCTGCGTCGGCTGCGTGACGCCCAGTGCGCCGCCCTGGCCGAACCGGAGTACTCGGAAGCGGCGTTGTTGTTGGAGGGCATCGTGCTCCGCCTTCAGGCGGATCTGCGCTGGCTTGAGGCATGTGAAAAGAACTGGACCCACCGAAGGAGTGGATTGTGAGCGACGCCGCCGACATGCCAGTGCTTCGCGCCTGCGGGCTGCGAAAGGAGTACGGCAAGGGGGAAGGATTAGTGCGCGCCGTCGACGGAGTCGATATCGACATCCTGGCGGGCGAGACGGTGGCGATCATGGGCCCCAGCGGCTGCGGGAAATCCACGCTGCTGCACCTGCTCGGAGGGCTCGACCGGCCGTCGGGCGGAGAGGTTCTGCTGAACGGCCGCCGCATCGACAACATCAGCGAAAAGGCCCTGGCTCGGCTGCGACGCACTGACATCAGCTTCGTCTTCCAGTCCTTTCACCTGATGGAGGAGCTCACCGCCGTCGAGAACGTCGAGCTGTCGGCACTGCTGGCCGGCCGCTCGCCGCGGGACGCCCGACGGCGTGCGGAAGAGCTGCTGGAACAGGTCGGGCTCTCCGGCCGAGCGCGTTTCCTGCCCTCCGCGCTCTCCGGTGGCCAGCGGCAGCGGGTCGCGGTCGCACGGGCGTTGAGCAACGAACCGGCCGTAGTCCTCGCCGACGAACCGACCGGAAACCTCGACAGCGCCGCGACCCTGGACGTACTCCAGCTTTTCAAGGGGCTGCACAAGTCGGGTCAGACGCTGGTCATCGTCACCCACGACGAACGGATCGCGGCCACTGCCGACCGGCTGATCTCGATGCGCGACGGCGCGTTCCTCGACGAGACCAAGCTGACCGGCGGCACCACCGGACAGCTTCGCCCCTTCGTCGGGCTGGGGGACTGAAGGCGATGGGCCGCATCCTGCTTGTGATCCGCCTGGCCCTGCGCGACCTCCGGCGGCGCCGAACCGAGGCCGCGCTTCTCCTGCTCGCCATCCTGGCGGCCACCACGACGTTGACGCTCGCGCTCGTCCTGCGCGACGCGGCCAGCGACCCGTACCAGAGCACCAGGGCGGCCACCAACGGACCCGACGTGGTTGCCAACGGCCAGCTTTCCATGCTGAATTCACTGACCGACGGGTCCGGTGTCGTCGGGCACAGCGGGCCGTTCCCGGTCACGTCGGCCAAGTTCAAGACATCCGCGAAATCGTCGGATGTACAGGTCGTGGGGCGTGACACCGGGACCACGTCGGTCGACCAGCCCAAGGTGACCAAGGGCAGCTGGGTCAGCGACGGCGGAGTGGTGCTCGAAGCTGCCTTCGCCAACGCGCTCGACGTGGGCGTCAATGATCAAGTCACCCTGAACGGCCGGTCGTTCAAGGTCGTCGGCCTCGCCGTCACCGCCGCCATGGCGCCCTACCCCGGTTCGTCGTGCCTGGTCCCCCAGGGCTGCGTGAACGGCACCACCGACGGTGGACCCGCGGGGGTGTTGCAGGAACCCGGACTGGTCTGGCTCACACAGGCGAATGTCCGGAGCCTCGCTTCGAACGCCGACTCCCTGTCCTACGTGCTGAATCTGAAGCTGGCCCATCCCGACGAGGCCCAGTCGTTCGTCGCCGCCCACGGCGGTGACGGTCCTCGCGGTGTGCGCATGCAACCCTGGGAGAGCATCCTCGACGACGCCACACAACTGGCCAAGGATTCCCAGATCCTGCTGCTGATCGGCACGTGGCTGCTCGGTCTGCTCGCCGTGGCCAGCCTCTCGGTGCTGGTCGGCGGCCGGATGGCCGATCAGACCAGGAGGGTCGGGCTCCTCAAGGCGGTGGGCGCCACGCCGGGTCTGGTCGCCTCCGTCCTGCTCGCGGAGTACGTCCTCGTGGCCATCGTCGCCGCCGGGGCCGGGCTGCTGATCGGTACGCTGACCGCTCCGTTGCTGACCGAGTCCAGTGCGGGCCTCGTCGGCAGCGCGGGCACACCACCGATGACCCTGGCCACGGCCGCTTGGGTGCTGGCCGCGGCCCTCGTGGTCGCGGTGGTGGCCACCGCCGTGCCGGCTGTGCGTGCCGCTCGTTCCAGCACCGTCAACGCGCTGGCCGACGCCCCCCGCCCACCGCGCCGCATGGGTTGGCTGATCGCGTTCTCGGCGCGACTGCCCGTCTCGCTGCTTCTCGCGTTGCGGATCGCCGCCCGTCGGCCGCGACGGCTGGTGCTCGGCGTGGCCATCATCTTGATCACGGTCAGCGGGATCTACGTCCTGCTGATCCTCAACACCTTCCTCAACACCCAACCACTCACCGGGGGATACGACGATGCTCAGGTGAGGGTGCTGCGCCACGTGCTCCTCGTCTGGTCGGTCATCCTGCTCTCGCTGGCGGCGGTCAACGCCATCGTCATCACCTGGGCGACGGTGCTCGACAACCGGCACGCGTCGGCGCTGGCCCGCGCCCTGGGCGCAACACCCGGTGAGGTGAGCACGGCACTGGCGGCCGCGCAGGTGCTGCCCGCGATCGTCAGCGCCGTCCTGGGCGTCTTCCCGGGAGGCATCCTGCTCTTCAGCGCGATCAACTCGTTCGCCGGCGGCAACAGCGACCGGGCGACGCTTCCCTCGTTGTGGCAAGCGGTCGTCCTGGTGGCGGCGACCCTGGTCGTCGTGGGGGTGCTCACCTCTGTGCCCGCCCGCCTCGGCGGTCGTCGCCCGGTGACCGACACTTTTTGACTTCGAGAAAGGTCACGACCCCTGGGCCCGGACCGGGGCGCTGTCCAAACAGCGCCCCGGTCCGGGCCCAGGTCGTCGGTCGGGCGACGACCGCGATGTTCTCCCGCGTGCAAATGCGCATTCACGTCAGTTGGACACGGCCGGGCAGGAGGCTCGGCACCCCGTGAAACAGGTGACTCCACACCGAGTCGGGGGGGGGGGGGGGGGGGGGGGGGGGGGGGGGGGGGGGGGGGCGGGGCCGGGGGGGGGGGGGGGGGGGGGGGGGCGCGCCGGGGCGCCGGGGCCGG
>NZ_JBITHH010000027.1:0-22551 GCF_044457795.1 Streptomyces sp. NPDC050528 | reverse complement strand
GTCCGAATCTCCGTTGGGCTGTCTGCCCGCGGGGGGGGGGGGGGGGCGCCCCCCCGGGTATCTCTTGTCCCCCCCCCGCGCGGGCCCCCCCCCCCCCGGGGGGGGGGCCCCCCCCCGGCATTGACGGACTTCCCGGGCTGAGATGTGATGGTCCGGCCCGGAGGCACGGACCCGGCAATGCGAGGCTTTGCCCGAGCGGCGACGTCGACATTTGTTTCAAGAGAGGGAAGCAGATGGGGGATGGCAATGAGCCGGTGTTTCTCCGCTCGAATGCGATCATCGAGCCACTCGTTGACCGGTTTTACGCGTGGTTACACCTTGTTGCCCCCGTCCAGGGAGCAATGAACCTGGCAAACGTTCAAGTCCCACTGCTTGAGTCATATCTGCACTCCCCGAAAGTGCATGTTGCGGCCAGCACCAACCCTGAGTTACGGGGCGGATACTTCATCGGTATCGGGGAGGAACGCAGCGCTGAGGTAGCCGCGCTGCTCGACAGCATCAAACGAGACCGGGCGGACATGCTCGATTTCGCCGCCGCCGTCGCCGAAGCCGAAGAACTGCTGCGGCAGAGCGCGACCGGATTCGACCTCACCCCGCTCTACGCGAAACTTCCGCCCGCGCTCAACGGCCTGGTGGAACTGGCTTACGACACCAATAACCAGGCGTCCATGCGCTACAGCGAACCATTGGCGTACCACAGCCCGATCTACGACGTGCGGCGCCAATCGGTGCAACTGTCACTTGACGACGGGGTCGAGCGCCCGTTCATCCTTGCCACGCCCCGGCTGCCGTCCCCGCAAGTCATCGACCTGCCCTACGCGTTCACGCATCCGGGCCTGGACGAGCTTTTCAAGGCCAGGACGCGGGCCACCACGGCGGCTCACCTCCGAGAAGTGCTCGAGTTCGACGACGCCCAGGCGGTACAGCTCGACAGGCTGCTCGCCCCGGAGCCGAGCCTGGCCCCGGACCGGCACATCGAGCGCGGCGGTCGGATCCGCTACTTCGGGCACGCGTGCCTGGTCCTGCAGACACCCGAAGCCGCCATCGTGACCGACCCCTTCATCAGCACCGACAACCGAGCCGGCGACCGGTACACCCTCGACGATCTTCCGGACCACATCGACCTCGCCGTCATTACTCACGGACACCAGGACCACATCGTCCTGGAGACCCTGCTTCAACTCCGTTCGCGGCTCGACGCGGTGGTCGTGCCGCGCTCGTCCCGAGGCAACCTCTGCGACCCTTCTATCGCGCTGTACCTGCGGCACCAGGGTTTCTCGGTGATCGAGGTGGACGACTTCGACGAGGTTCCCCTTCCCGGTGGCGTCAAGTTGGTGGCCACGCCGTTCCTCGGCGAGCACTGCGACCTGGACATCCGTGCCAAGTCGACCTACGTGGTCCAGCTGGCCGGGTCGTCGGTGTTCATCGGAGCGGACTCCTCCGGCATCGACCCCGTGCTCTACCGGTACATCCGCGGCCAGTTCGGCAAGGTCGACATGGCATTCCTCGGAATGGAGTGCGACGGAGCACCGCTGACCTGGCTCTACAAGGGTCTGCTGACGCGACCCGTGACCAAGAAGATGAGCGACTCGCGCAAGCTGTCGGGATCGAACGCACAGCAGGCTGCCGCGATCATGACGGAGCTGGGCGCCGACGAGGCGTACGTCTACGCCATGGGCGAGGAGAGCTGGCAGGGCCACGTCATGGCGACGACGTACAACGAGGACACCTACCAGCTGAAGCAGATCGACGAGTTCCTGGGCTGGTGCTCCGACCACGGCGTCACCGCCGAGCATCTGTTCAACAAGCGAGAGTGGAACTGGTAGGGCACCGACATGGCCTACCTGCACGCCAACGGCATCCGGCTCTCCTACCAGCGCTCGGGCCAGGGCGACAACGTACTGCTGATCATGGGTTCGGGGGCGGCCGGCCATGTCTGGACGCTTCACCAGACGCCGGCGCTGCACCGGGCGGGATATCAGACCGTCGCGTTCAACAACCGGGGTGTTCCGCCCTCGGACGCCCCCGAGGGCATGTATGCGCTCGAAGACCTGGTCGCCGACACCAAGGAACTCATCGAAGCGCTTGACCTGGCACCCTGCCGGATCGTCGGCACCTCCATGGGCGCGATCGTCGCACAGGAACTGGCGATCGGATGGCCGCACCTGGTGCGATGTGCCGTCCTGATGGCCACTCGGGCCAGGCCGGACGCGATCCGGAGGGCGCAAGTGCTGGCACAGCGGGCGCTGTTGGAGAGCGGCGTCCGGATACCTCGAAGCCATGACGCCGTCACCACGGCGCTTCAGATGCTGTCGCCGGCGACATTGAACGACGACGCGGCAGCGTCCTCATGGCTGGAAATCCTGGAGTTGGCCGGCGACACCACCACCGGTCAAGTGTGGATCGACACGTTCACCGACCGGCGCGAGCTGCTTCGCGGCGTCACCGTGCCGTGCCGGGTCATCGCGTTCGCCGACGACCTCATAGCGCCGCCATATCTCTGTGCCGAGGTGGCCGAGGCCATTCCGGACTGCGACTACATGGAAATCCCGGACTCCGGGCACCTCGGATACCTTGAGCGCCCGCACGAAGTGAACACGGCAATCATCGAGTTCCTGGACAAGAACTAGGCGCAGCTCTTCCACGGGCGCCAAGTCAATTAAGTCGCGAGCGAGATCACAACAGCGGGATATTTCCGCACGGGACGAAGGGCCTCGTAGTGTGTCTATGAGAGGCGGCCCAAACGCGAATTCCATGAGGATGCCCTTGGACCTTGACTCGGTCAGGCGTCACAAGATAAGTCCCGGAACCCTGCGACGAGCTGTTCTGTACGCCCGTGGATATCGCGGATCGCTGGTGCTGCTGCTTGTGACGACAGCACTGCACGCGGGCATCGCGGCCATGGGACCGATCATTCTCAAATTCATCATCGACGACGGGCTCACTCCCCGGCGGCCCACGGTCATCACGATGCTGTCGCTGCTCCTCGTCGGACTCGCACTCGTGGACGCCGCGGCGATCTACGGCCAGACCTGGCTGTCGGCCCGTGTGGGCCAGGGAGTGCTCTACGACATGCGTACCGAGGTGTACGTCCATGTACAGCGGCAGCCGCTCGCCTTCTTCACCCGAACCCAGACCGGCGCACTGGTCAGCCGGCTGAACAGCGATGTCATTGGCGCCCAGCAGGCGGTGACGACACTGCTGTCCCAAGCGACGTCCACCATACTGACGCTCATCCTCGTGATCCTCACGATGTTCTATCTGTCGTGGCAGATCGCTCTCATCGTGCTGGCGATGATTCCCCTCTTCCTGCTGCCGACCAAGGCGATCGGGCGGAGGCTGCAGCGACTGACGCGACGCCGCATGGAACTCGATGCGGAGATGGCCTCCCTGATGAACGAGCGGTTCAACGTGTCCGGGGCGATGCTCGCGAAGCTCTACGGAAACCTGGAGCGGGATGCCGACGCGTTCTCCGGCCGGGCGGCCGGCGTGCGCGACATCGCGACCGCCCAGATGGTCTGGGGACAGATGCTCGTCATGGTCTTCACCGTGCTCACAGCGGTGACGTCCGCCATGGTGTACGGACTCGGTGGCAAGCTCGTCGTCGACGGCGAACTCGAGGTGGGCACACTCGTCGCCCTGGCGACCCTGTTGCTGCGGCTGTTCGGTCCGATCAACCAGCTGTCCAGCATGCACGTCCAGGTCCTGGCCGCGCTGGTCAGCTTCGATCGCATCTTCGAGGTGCTCGACCGCCGGCCGCTCATCGAAGAGCGGGCCGGCGCCTGCCCGTTGCGGGTCACCGGAGCCGACGAGGGGAAGGCCCCGGACATCGAGTTCGACCGGGTCTCCTTCCGCTTCCCGAGCGCCGAGGAGGTGTCGCTCGCCTCGCTGGAGTCGATCTCCTTGCCCTCGCTGGAGCGGCCCAACGACGCGCGGATCCTGCGGGACGTGAGCTTTCGGGTACCCGGCGGACAGCTGACCGCGCTGGTCGGCCCGTCCGGCGCGGGGAAGACGACGATCAGTCAGCTGGTGGCCCGTCTCTACGACCCCACGTCGGGGATGGTGCGGATCGGCGGCGAGGACGTCCGCGACGTGACCCTGCGCTCCCTGGGCGACGCCGTCGGAGTCGTCACCCAGGACGCCCACCTGTTCCACGACACGATCCGGGCCAATCTCCTGTACGCGAGTCCGGACGCGACCGAGCGGGAGCTGATCGACGTGTGCGAAGCGGCCCGGGTCTGGGGGGTGATCTCGTCGCTTCCCGACGGCCTCGACACGCTCGTCGGTGAGCGCGGCTACCGGCTGTCCGGCGGGGAGAAGCAGCGGATCGCCCTGGCCCGGCTGCTGCTCAAGTCACCGCCGGTCGTCGTGCTCGACGAGGCCACCGCGCATCTGGACTCGGAGTCCGAGCGAGCGATCCAGCGCGTGCTCGACACGGCACTGGCCGGCCGGACCTCGCTGGTGATCGCACACCGGTTGTCCACGGTTCGGCAGGCGGACCAGATACTGGTCGTCGACGACGGCCAGATCAAGGAACGCGGTACCCACGAGCATCTGCTGGCCGCCGGCGGGTTGTACGCGGACCTGTACAGCATCCAGTTCTTCCACCAGACCGAGGATCCCGTACCCGGCCACTCGGCCACCACGGAGGAGGGCGGCGCGGGCTAGGACCTGTCCGGGGACGCCGGTGGCGGATGCCGCACCGCCTGAGCCGCGGTCCGGAACCCACCACGGCTCACGTGCTTCGACGTGGACTCAGGGCCGGCTCACTAGGCCATCGCGACCAGGACCCGGCGGGTGCCCTCGAACGGACGCCGGCCGTGCGCGGCGAGAACGTTGTCGATCAACAGCACGTCACCGGCCCGCCAGTCCACGTCGACCGCGTTCCGCAGCCCCCGCTGCTGGATCTGCTCGACATAGGAGTCCGGGATCGGGGTGCCGTCGGCGAACGTCACGTACTGCGGGAACTCGTCCGGCTCAAGGATGTCGTACAGGTCGGACGCGGCCTTGTCGCCGAGTCCCGCCGGGTGCCACTGATCCGCCTGGTTGAACCAGACCGAGGCGCCGGTGACCGGGTGTTTCGTGGTCACGGCGCGATGCTGGACGATGCGGATGCCGTCGTGGCTCCACTCCCATTCGGCCTCGGACCGGGCGAGAAACTCTTCGACGGCTTTGCGGTCGTCCGTCTCGAAGGTGTCCTGCCAGCTCTTTCCGAAGCCGAATCCGTCGTGCAGATTCTGTATGTACAGGATGCCGTCGGCGAACGCCTCACGGATCTCGGGGTCGAGCGAGTCGAGCCACAGTTCACCGTCGAGCACGGGAGTCGCGCCTCCGCTCGCCGCGGCCTTCTCGCAGTAGAAGGCGAGCCGTGCCGGCCAGCGGTGGGCGTAACTGAGCTCGTTGTGCATCGAGATGGTGAACTGCGGCGGGTATTCGGTGGACGTGTAGAGGTTGCGGCCCACCCGAGTGCGCGGCGAGTTGCCGTGGACGTAGGGGAGCCGGTCCGGGACCAGCCGATCGAATACCGTGTCGACGGACTCGGGCGTGACGCCGAAGTCCCGGAAGACCAGCGCCTTTTGCGAGACGAGCAGCGAGGTGAGCCGGTCCGGGCCCAGGTCGGCGAGCCAGCCGGCCAGATCCCGCGTACCGGCGGACCCACTGGTGATCTCCTGCGGCCTCCAGGGCCGGCCGACCTCCGCGGTGCTGTCCATCATGTCCTCCCATCCTGGAACGCCCAGGGAGGGGACGGGACGGGCTGCCCGATGGCCGCCGTGATGGAAATACGCAGCCAAAACTGCTCCCCGGGACAAGGCCGTCAACGGTCGTCAGTGTCTCTCATACGTCAGAGCCTGACCAGCGTGAATTCCACTCGTTCAATGTGGTTGTGGTGACTTCCGGAAGGACCGAATAAAGTCGGTGACACGACGAGTTACCTGTCGTCGCCTTGTCCAACTGCGGTCCCGGCGTCGGTTGTACGGCACCGACGGCGCGGTCCGAGAGTCGGGCGCCGTGGATGCGGCGTTCACAGATCAGTGATGAAAGGTGGTGCGGTGGTGAATCCTTTCGAGGATCCCGACGCTATGTACCTGGTCCTGGTAAACGACGAGGGTCAGCACTCACTGTGGCCGAGTTTCATTGATGTACCCGACGGCTGGAATGTGGTTTTCGGTGAAGCCGGCCGCCAGGATTGCCTGGACCACATCGAGAAGTCGTGGACCGATCTGCGGCCCAAGAGTTTGATCGCCGCGATGGAGAAGAACTGACCGACCTCGCGTCGGCGGTCGGCGCCGGTGTCTCGTGATGCTGTCGGTGCGCCTCGTGCGATATCCCGACAGGGCTGCCGACCAGGAGCGTCGCAGGTCACGGGAGTGACACTCAAAGGATCGCGAGGCACTGGGCGTGCCGGGACTTGGGGGGCGTCTGGAATGGGACGAGGAACTATCTACGGCGCGAAAATACAGGCCGATCGCGGGAGTGCCTGATGATCAGATCAGTAGTTGTCGTCGGCGGTGGCACGGCAGGTTGGATGAGCGCCAACTATCTGAAGGCGGCGTTCGGCGACCGACTCCGAGTCACCGTTGTCGAATCCGACCGCATTCCCACCATCGGTGTGGGCGAAGCCACCTTCAGCACAGTTCGCCACTTCTTCGAGTACCTGGGCCTGGACGAGCGGGCCTGGATGCCGGAGTGCGGTGGAAGCTTCAAGCTGGGCATCCGGTTTCAGGACTGGGCCGCGCCCGGACACCACTTCTACCACCCGTTCGAGCGCCTTCGGGTGGTGGACGGGTTCCCCATGGCCGACTGGTGGCTGCACATCGGTGAGCGCGACCAGGGCTTCGACCGCCAGTGCTTCATCACCCCGGCCCTGTGCGAGGCCCGGAGGTCGCCCCGGATGCTGGACGGGCAGCTCTTCGTCGGCGACGTGGACCAGTCACTCGGGCGTTCGACACTGGCCGAGCAGCGGGCGCAGTTCCCCTACGCGTACCACTTCGACGCGGCCAGACTCGCGCTGTTCCTCACCCGGTTCGGTGTCGAGCGCGGCGTCCACCACATCCGTGACGACGTGCTCAAAGTCGGCCAGGACGAACGGGGTTGGATCACCCATGTGACCACCGGGGAGCACGGCGACGTGGCCGGTGACCTCTTCATCGACTGCACCGGCTTCCGGGGCCTGTTGATCAACCAGACGCTGGGGGAGACCTTCCAGTCGTTCCAGGACGTCCTTCCCAACAACCGTGCGGTGGCCCTGCAGGTGCCGCGGGACCAGGAACGGCACGGCATCGACCCCTACACGACCGCGACGGCGATGCCGGCGGGATGGATCTGGACGATCCCGTTGTTCGGCCGGAACGGCACCGGATACGTCTACTCCGACGAGTTCTGCTCGCCGGACGAGGCCGAGGCGGCGCTGCGCGGTTTTGCCGCACCCGGGCGGGAGGACCTCTCCGCCAACCACATCCAGATGCGGATCGGCCGCAACGAGCGCTCCTGGGTGAACAATTGCGTGGCCATCGGCCTGTCCAGCGGGTTCGTGGAGCCGTTGGAGTCGACCGGCATCTTCTTCATCCAGCACGGGATCGAGCAGTTGGTGCGGCACTTCCCCGACCGGCGATGGGACCCGCAGCGGGCGGCGGCGTACAACGAGCGGATCAACCACGCCATCGACGGCGTCAAGGAGTTCCTGGTCCTGCACTACCGCGCCGCGCTGCGCGACGACAGCCAGTACTGGAAGGAGGCGAAGGTGCGGCCGATCCCGGACGGGCTCCGTGAGCGCCTGGCGATGGCCTCCAGCTTCCTGCTGGACGAAGAGACCATCTACCCCCATTACCACGGATTCGAGACGTACTCGTGGAACACGATGCTCCTGGGGCTCGGCCATGAACCGAGCCATCCGCGGCCGGCGCTGGCGCTGATCGACCGGACGCGGGCGGCCGAGGAGCTCGCCCGGATACGGGCCGACGCGGAGAACAGCGTCTCGCGCCTGCCCAGTTGCTACGAGTACCTCGCATCGATCAACTGATTCTCCGGACCACCACCGGGTGACTGCGGGGCCTCCGCTTCAGGAGGCCCCGCTTCCGTCTTCACACAGCTTCGTGAGCGCCGCCCGGTCGACCTTTCCGTTCGTCGTCCGGGGCAGCTCGGCGACCAGTCGCATCGCGTCGATCACCATGTACGTCGGCAGCTCTGCGGCGCAGTGCGCCTTCAGCCCGAGCGTCGTGGGCCGGTGACCGTCCACCGGGACGACGACCGCATGGATTCTCGCGGCCAGCCCCGTGCCGGTGACCACGACGACCGCCGCGTCCACCGCGGGGTGCGCGGCGAGCACGGCCTCGATCTCGCTCGGTTCCACCCGGTGGCCCCGCACCTTGATCATCTGGTCGCGGCGGCCCACGTACTCCAAATTGCCGTCGGCTCCGATCCGGCCGAGATCACCGGTGCGGTACGCCCCGTCCTGGCGGGGACCACCCCAGTAACCCAGCATGACGGTCGGCCCGTCCACCACGATCTCGCCGAGTTCGGCGCCGGGCGGATCCAGCCGCACCTGATCGGAGCTGCATGCCGTGCCGATCGGCAGCGGCCGGGTCCGGGTCAGATCCCGCGCCGTCACCTCGTACGACGTGCAGACATTCGTCTCGGTCGGGCCGTACCAGTTGAACATCCGCACCGCGGGCCAGCCGGCGCGCAGGCGCAGCACATCGGCGATCGGGAAGGCCTCGCCGGCGAAGACACAGACCCGCAGGGACGGCGGCGGCCCCTGGTCGAGCAACCCGCCGTCGTCGGCCATCAGTTGAAGCGCCGACGGCACCGAGTACCACACGGTGATTGCGCGTTCGAACAGAAATTGCGTGAGCGCCTCCGGCGCGTACGCGAGCGCTGCGGGCACCAGGTCGACGCACGCGCCGGCGTGGAACGCGCCGTACAGGTCGAACACCGACAGGTCGAAGTTGAACGGTGCGTGGTTGGCGAGCCGGTCGCCGGCCTCCAGCCCGGTCTCGGCCACGGCCCAGTCCACGAACGCCAACGCGTTGCGGTGGCTGATGCAGACTCCCTTCGGCTCCCCGGTCGAGCCGGAGGTGTAGAGGATGAACGCGCAGTCGTCCGGCGCCGCCTCGACGCCGGGGACGGGAGCGTCCGGCCGGTCCGGCACGGCGCGCAGCCGCGCGAGGGGCGTGAACCGCGGGTCGCCGTCGAGCAGTTCGTCGGTGAGGATGACGCTCGCCGCGCAGCCGTTCGCGATGCGCCGCACCCGCGAGGCCGGGTTCGACGGTGTCACCGGCACGTAGATCGCGCCGAGCCGGAGCGTCGCCTGCATGGCCGCGACCGTGTCGACACTCTTCGAGGTCCACAGCACCACGCGGTCACCCCGGCCGACCCCCGAGGCCGCCAACGCGTGCGCGTACGTGTCGGCGAGACGGTCCAGCTCTCCGTAGGTCGCGGTGGTGTCGCCGTCACGTACGGCGGGGGCGTGCGGAGTCCGCCGCGCCGCGTCGCGGACCAGGGCGGGCAGCAGGACCGCGGCAGGGCGATTGCTCATGTCGTGACTCCGATCGATCGGTGGTTGTCCAAACCGATGGTGCTTGTCCGCGCCCGGGCGGAGTACCTAGTGTTTTCGCATGCGGACGCCGGGACTGTTCATCCACGGCACAGGTGTGTGTCTGGCGGATCGGGTCGCCGTCGCCGACGCCGTGGCCGCCGGTTGGTACGAATCCGACGAGGCCGAGGCGACGGGGTACGTCAGCGTCTCGGTGGCCGGCGACGTACCGGCGCTCGACCTCGCGTGTGCCGCGGCGCGACAGGCGCTCGACCGCGCGGAGGTGCCGGCCCGGTCGCTGAGCCACCTGTTTCACATCGACGTCTACCACTCCGGGCCGGAAGGCTGGTTGCCGTACACGTACCTGCAGCGGCAGTTGGGGGCCGGCGACGCGTTCGGCACCGGTGTCCGGCAGGGGTGCAACGGCATGTTCGGCGCGCTGGTGCTGGCCGACGCCGCCCTGCGCACCGCCCCCGCCGGCAGCGCGGCGCTGCTCGTGTCCGCCGACACCTTCGACTCGCCGTTGCTCGACCGTTGGCGGTGCAACCCCGGCATGGTCATGGCGGACGGTGGCGCGGCGCTGGTGCTCGGCCGGACACCCGGCTTCGCGGAGGTGCTGTCCGTCGCGTCGGTGACACTGACCGAGCTGGAGGCCCTGCACCGGGGCGACACACCCCTTCATCCGGCCGACACGACGCTCGGGCGGCAGCTGGACTTCGGCGCGCGGTTCGCGGAGTTCGCCGGAGCCGGCGGATTCGGCCCGGGCAGCGGGCTGGAGTTCGTCCAGCGCTTCGTCGGGCTCGTCGACCGGTTGCTGCACGAAGCCGGCGTCGAGCTGGATCAGATCACGCGCGTCGCGTTCAACCACGCCGGCCGCGAAGTGGTCGAGGATCGGCTGGGGCCGCTGGGCGTGCCGTTGAAACACACCACATGGGAGTTCGGCAGCACGGTCGGTCATGCCGGCGCCGGCGATCAGGTCATCGCGTTCGACCATCTGATGGAAAGCGGCGAGGTCGGCCCCGGTTCGCATCTGCTCCTGCTCGGCGTCGGCCCCGGTGTCACCATCGTCGGCGCGGTGATTCGCCTGGTCGCCGCGCCGCCCTGGCTGTCGTAACCGGTCGGGCCTTGCCGACCGACAGGACCGATCGTTGGAGGCTCCATGGAGTTCGGCTGGACGCCACAGCAGCGGGCGCGGTACGACGCCGCGCTCGCCACCGCACGTCGGCAGGCGGCGCCGGAGACCGGTACGCCGGGTATCGCGCCCGAGGCCTGGCGGACGCTGGGTGAGCACGGGCTGCTGGGCGCCAGCGTCGATCCGAAGTACCGCGGCGCCGGCCTCGGCGCCCTCGACACCGCCCTGCTGTTCGAGGCGTTCGGCCGCGGCTGCCCGGACACCGGCCTGGTCTTCGCGGCCGCCGCCCACCTGTTCGCCTGTGCCATGCCCATCGCCGGGTTCGGGCCACCGGTACTGCGGGAGCGGCTGCTGCCCGACATGTGCGCAGGCAGGTCCGTCGCGGCGAACGCGATGACCGAGCCGGGTGCCGGCTCCGACGTCTCGACACTGGCCACGACGGCCACACCGGTCGACGGCGGATACCTCCTGAACGGCATCAAGAGCTTCGTCAGCAACGGCCCCGCCGCCGACGTGTTCGTCACCTACGCCACCACCGACCCTGCCGCTGGTCACTTCGCGCTCACCGCCTTCGCCGTGGAGCGCGGCGCCGCGGGGATAAAGGTCGGCGAACCGTTCCGGAAGCTCGGCATGACGTCGTGCCCGGCGAGCGAGGTCGAGTTCGTCGACTGCTTCGTGCCGCACGAGAGCGTTCTCGGTGAACGCGGTCAGGGCTCGGTCGTGTTCCAGGAGTCGATGCTGTGGGAGCGCACCTGCCTCTTCGCCCTGTACGTCGGGCTCCAGGACCGCCTGATCGACCAGGTCGTCGCACACGCGAAGGAACGCAGCCAGTTCGGGCACCCGTTGCGCGAGTTCCAGTCGGTGTCCAACCGGATCGTGGAGATGAAGCTGCGTCTGGAGAGCGGTCGCCTCCTGCTGTACCGCGCCTGCTGGTCGCTCGACAGCGCGGAGCCCGATCCACTGGGCTCCGCGCTGTCCAAGCTGGCCGTGTCGGAGTCCGCGATGGCCAGTGCGATCGACGCGGTCCAGATCCTCGCCGGTCGTGGCTATCTGACCGAGTACGGCGTCGAGGCCGCCGTGCGCGACGCGCTGGGCGGCACCATCTTCTCCGGCACGTCCGACATCCAGCGCCAGATAGTGGCCAGAGAACTGGGACTTTAGGACCGGTCCGGCCGACCGCTTCCCGAGCCGGCCCGACGCTGTGCGCACGGGCTCAGAACAGAGCCGCGGTCGCGGGCGCCTTGAGGTCGCCGAGACGGTTGTGCCACAGGTGGTGGGGGTCCGCCTCGACCGCGGCGACGAATTCCCTCATCGCGCCGAGCGCGGGCGGCTCCTCGCCGTCGTACACATCGCCCTGCAGCATCCGGATGACGTCCTGGCGGTACCGCGGGTCGTCGATGAACGCGGTGAAGAGGATGTTGAGCCGGTAGTAGATCGAGATGAAGTCGTACCAGCTGTTCACTCCGCGGCGGAGCACGTTCACGTAGTTCTCGAACCGCTCTCGGCGGAAGTCGCCGGCTTCGGCGGCGGCGATGATGTCCGCGGCGGCGAACCGCGCACTGTTCATCGCGACGCTCACGCCGCTGGAGAAGATCGGGTCGACGAACCGGGCCGCGTCGCCGATGAGCACCATGCTGTCGTCGGCGATCTGGCGCATGCCGTAGCTGTAGTCGCCCTCCGACTTGAACGGCCGCAGCCGATCGGAAGCGCGCAGCGCGCCGAGCAGGTCCGGGCGGCTTCCGACCGAGTCCCAGAAGAACGTCTCCAGATCGTCCTTGGCGGCCTTGAACCGTGCCTTCTGGGTCACCACGCCGACGGAGGTGATGGTGTCGGTGATCGGGATCTGCCACACCCAGGTCGACTCCAGCGGCAGGAAATGCACATGGATGTAGTCGGCCTGCGCGGGGTCGCGAGCCAGGCTCGCCCGATCCAGCCCCTCGAACCACGAGTGGATGGCGTACTGGTTGAAGACCGGGTCGGGCACCTTCAGCTTGAGCTGGTTGCCGAGTTGGGTCTGCCGGCCGCTGGCGTCGACCACCATCCGCACCGGGACCGGCGTCGTCGTGCGCCCCATGTTCACCTGCAGCACCGGCCGGTCCGGTTCGCTGAAGTCGACGCGGTTCACCCGTACGCCGCTGAAGACCGACGCGCCGAGTTCCTCGGCGTGTTTGAGCAGGATGAGGTCGAACCGCCCCCGGTCGACGTGCCAGGCGTAGACGCGGTCGACACCGGCCTGGTCACGCTCGTGATAGCTGACTTCGGCGACACCCCATCCGTGCGAGCCGGCGTGGAAGTCCAAGGGGCTCGTCGGCCGGTTGTCGGACGAGGTCCACGCCGCGCCGTACTTCCGCGGGAACCCGGCAGCCTCGATCTTCGCGGTCACCCCGATGTCGTGCATGACCGGAATCACCGCCGGGACGAGGGACTCCCCGACGTGCTCCCGCGGGAAGACCGACGACTCGAACACCGCGACGTCGAGACCGGCCCGGGCCAGGTAGGAGGCGATCGTCGAGCCCGCCGGACCGCCCCCGATCACGCCCACGTCGTACCGGACGTCCTCAGGCACCGAGGCCTCCATTCGTGCCGGCCAAAGGCGCTCCCTCGGCGGCCGGGCCGGGCTGGTGACGGACGACGAGTCCGGCGATCGTCGCCAGGTCCCTGAAGTTGCCGGCCGTCATCGAGGTCGGCCCCAGCCGCACTCCGAACGTCTCGCGGATATAGGCGACCAGACGGGACGTCTCCAGCGAGTTGAGCACCCCGAGTTCCAGCAGCGGAGTGCGGTCGGTGAGATCGGATGCGCTGTCTTCGCCGAGCAGCCGCTCGGAAACGTACTTCGTCAGGACTTCCAGCACATGTGTGTAGTGATCCCCAGACATCTGACCTCTTCCCCATCGTGGCCTTCCCGGTAGGCGAGGGTAGAACGTCGCGAATGGTCACGGCACTTGTGCAACTGACGCGCATTGCTCAGTTGGACATCCGACGACACTCGGCGCATCGCGCGACACTGACACCGTTCTCGCAGGAAGGAGGGGACCGTGTCCGTCTCACAGAACGGTGCGCAGCGCGACGTGCTGGAGACAGTGCTGGTGCACTGTTGGGAGTCGGCGTTGCGCCACCAACCCATCGATGTGCACGACAACTTCTTCGCCATGGGCGGCCACTCGCTTGTCGCGATGAGGGTCGCGCATCGGCTACGGCGAACCTTCGGTGTTCCGGTGGACTACGTCATGGTGCTGGAACGCCCAACCGTCGCCGCGTTGGCACAGGGCCTGCGCGATTCCGGCTTCGCCACGCCAGAAGTGGACCGCGCCGGCCGGGAGTATCTGCTCACGCACGGTCTGCCCGTCCCGGATCCGAGGTGACGCGGCGGGGGTGTCGTACCCCCGCGATCAGGACACTGTCCGCCAAGGCAGGCGCTGTTAGTCTGCCTGCGCTCGACCGGCCCGCCGCCGCACACGTGGTGCCCAACGGTGTGTTCGCCGGACGAAGTACCCACACGATCGCGGAGTGCCCGGCGGACGTCCTGTGCCCCGCCGATGACTGCAGGTGGACGACCGACTCGGGGAGCGGTGATGGTTGTGTCCGGGGGCGAGCTGCGGGAGCTGATGGCCGGCCAGTCGGGCGTGTGGAACGCCCAACAGCTGGAGCCGGACAGCGCCATCTTCAACGTCGGCGAGTACGTCGACATCCGTGGCGCCCTGGACGTCGGCACTTTCGCGGAAGCACTGCGGCGCGCGCTGGCCGAGGCCGACGCCTACCGACTGCGCTTCACCGTGGTGGACGGGGTACCGCGGCAGTACGTCGCCCCGCCCTTGGATCCGGCGCTCCAGGTCGTCGACCTCAGTGCCGAACCCGACCCGGAGGCAGCGGCGCAGGACGCGATGCGTTCGAGCATCGGTCGACGGATGGAGCTGACCGACGCCCCGCTCTCCAGCCACACCCTGTTCGTACTCGGGCAGCGGCGCTTCTTCTGGTACCAACAGCTGCACCATCTCGTCGTCGACGCCTACAGCCTTTCGCTGTTCGCCCTCGCGGTGGCCGACAACTACGACGCGCTGTCCGCGGGACGGCGGCCGAACACCGGCGAGCGCGAACCCGTCTCGGTCCTGATCGACGCGGATCGCGACTACCGGGGCTCGGAGCGGCAGCGCCGGGACCGCGCATTCTGGTCGGCCATGCTGTCGGATCTGCCGGACGCCGGCCGGTCGGGACCGCACCCCCAACGGCTGCCGAGCGCGGTGCTACGCCACCTGCGGCCGATCGAGGCCCATGGTGCGGCCTCCCTGCGGGCAGCCGCAGCGGGGTTCGGCACCAGTCTCGGTGGTCTGGCGGTCGCCGCCGGCGGCCTGCATCAGTACCGCATGACCGGAGAGCGGGACCTCGTGCTCGGTGTGTCCGCGCTCGGCCGGGAGAGCGAGAGTGAGCTGGCCGCGACGGGCATGGCGACCAATGTGCTTCCGGTCCGGGTCCGCATCGACCCGCGAGAGTCGCGGGGAGACTACGTGCGGCGGATCGCGCGGACCGTGCACACGGCGGCGCGGCACCAGCGGTACCGGTACGAGGACGTACTCCGGGACCTGAAGGCCGTCGACCGCCCGCAGCTGTTCCAACTGAGCGTCAACGTCATGTCGTTCGAGTACCCGGTCCGCTTCGGAGACTGCTCCGCCGTCGCCCGGATCGTCAGCTCCGGTCCGACCTACGACCAACAGGTCAACCTCTACGACCGGCTCGGCGTCGCCGGGCTCACGGTCGAGACCGAGGTCAACCGGGATCTTCACGACGACTCCACTGCCGAGAACCTGGCACGCCGCTACGTCATGGCGCTGCGGGAATTGACGGACGCGGAGCCGGACGAGCCCGTCGGTCGTGGCAGCCTGCTCGACGACGAAGAACGCCGCCGGATCCTGGTGGACTGGAACGCCACGACCCGACCGACACCGGACCGGTCGGCGACCGCGCACGGGTTGTTCGAGGCTCAGGTCCTACGGACGCCGGATGCCCCGGCGGTGGTGGCCGACGGAGCCGAGCTGACCTACGCGGAGCTGGACGCGCGCGCGAACCGGGTGGCCCAATATCTGCGCGGGATCGGCGTGGGTGCGGAGTCCGTGGTGGCGGTGGTGATGGAGCGTGGTGTGGATGTGGTGGTGGCGTTGTTGGGGGTGCTCAAGGCGGGAGCCGCGTATCTGCCGGTCGATCCGCAGTATCCGGCGGACCGGATCGCGCTGATGCTCGCCGACAGCCGGGCGGCCGTGGTGCTGGGCACGCTGGATGTGCTCGACGACCTGCCGGCCGGGCGGGTGCGGACGGTGGCCGTCGACGACCCGTCCGTCGCCGCGGTGATCGCCGCTTGTCCCGATACCCGGCCGTCGGCGTTCGTGGGTGCGGCGGGGCTGGCGTACGTGATCTATACGTCGGGGTCGACCGGGGTGCCGAAGGGCGTGGGGGTGACGCATGCGGGTGCGGTGAATCTGGCGGTGGCGCAGGCGGAGCAGCTGGGCGCGGGGCCCGGTGCCCGGGTGTTGCAGTTCGCGTCGCTCGGTTTCGATGCCGCGAGCTGGGAATTGCTGATGGCGTTGTGTTGGGGTGCGGTGTTGGTGGTGGCTGGGGCGGGGGAGTTGTTGCCTGGGTCGGGGTTGGCTGAGGTGGTTGGGCGTTTTGGGGTGACGCATGTGACGTTGCCGCCGGCGGTGTTGGGTGTGTTGGGTGTGGGGGATTTGGGTTCGGTGGGGACGTTGGTGTCGGCGGGTGAGGCGTTGGATGCGGGGTTGGTGGATCGGTGGGGGGTGGGGCGTCGGTTGGTGAATGCGTATGGGCCGACGGAGGTGACGGTGTGTGCGTCGATGTCGGTGGCGTTGGGTGTGGGTGATCAGCCGGTGATTGGTGGGCCGATCGCGAATACCCGGCTGTTTGTGCTGGATGAGGGTCTGGGGCCGGTGCCGCCCGGTGCCGTCGGCGAGTTGTACGTGGCGGGTGCTGGGGTGGCGCGGGGTTATGTGGGGCGGGTGGCGCTGACCGCGGAGCGGTTCGTGGCCTGCCCGTTCGGGTCGGGTGAGCGGATGTATCGGACCGGTGACCTGGTCAAGTGGAATCCCGATGGGCAGTTGGTGTTCGTCGGGCGTGTGGATGAGCAGGTGAAGGTCCGTGGGTTCCGGATTGAGCCGGGTGAGGTCGAGGCGGTTCTGCGGGCCCAGCCTGGGGTTGCTCAGGCTGCGGTGATCGTCCGGGAGGACACGCCTGGTGACAAGCGGCTCGTCGCGTATGTGGTGCCGGCTGCGGGTGAGGCCGTTGTGGGTGATCTGCCTGCTCTGGTGCGGGAGTTGGCGGGGTTGCGGTTGCCGGAGTACATGGTGCCCTCTGCTGTGGTGGTGCTTGATGGGCTGCCGTTGACGGTGAACGGGAAGCTGGATCGGCGGGCGTTGCCGGCACCGGATTACACGGTCGGTACCGGTGGTGGTCGGGGTCCGGTCACGGTGCAGGAGGAGATCCTGTGCGAGCTGTTCGCCGAGGTCTTGGGACTCGACCAGGTCGGGGTGGACGACGACTTCTTCCGGCTGGGCGGGCACTCACTGCTGGCGGTCGATCTGCTCTCCCGGGTGCGGGCCAGACTCGGTGTGGAACTCAGGGTTCTGACGTTGTTCGAGGCGCCGACGCCGGCGGGGTTGGCCGAGGCGGCGGCAGCCGAGCCCGTAATGGTGCCGGAGAACCTGATCCCGGCGGGGGCGGAGCGGATCACGGCCGACATGCTGCCGTTGGTGGAGTTGTCCGACGCTGATGTGGAGCGGATCGTTGCCGGGGTCGAGGGTGGCGCGGCGAACATCGCGGACGTGTACCCGCTGGCCCCGCTACAGGAAGGCCTGCTCTTCCACCACCTCATAGCCGACGGGGGCAAAGACCCGTACGTGACCGTGTGGGCATTCGAGTTCGATGCGCGGGCGCGGCTTGACGGGTTTGCTGAGGCGTTGCAGCGGGTGGTGGATCGGCATGACATCTATCGCACGGCGGTGGTGTGGGAAGGGCTGAGCGAGCCGGTACAGGTGGTGTTGCGGGACGTGGAACTGCCGGTGGTGACCCATGTCCTCGACGGTGCCGAGGCTGATCCGGCCGCGGCATTGGTCGAGTTGGTCGGCTCTGGGATGGATCTGGGGCGGCCGCCGCTGATGGATCTGCACATCGCCCAGGTCGAAGACGGGCGATGGCTCGGGTTGCTGCGCACGCATCACATGGTGCAGGACCACGAGGGCACGGACATGCTTGTGCAGGAGCTGCGGGCGATCCTGACCGGGCGGGACGACGAGCTGGCGCCGGCGCTGCCGCTGCGCAACTTCGTCGCTCAGGCTCGGAGCGTTCCGCGTGAGGAGCATGAGCGGTTCTTCGCCGAGCTGCTGGGGGATGTGACCGAGCCGACCGCACCGTACGGACTGCTGGACGTCCGCGGCGACGGCACGGAGACGGTGACCGCCGAGTTGCCGGTGCCGCAAGAGGTCGTAGACCAACTGCGGGATGTGGCACGGCAGTTGGGCGTGAGCGTGGCCACGGTGTTGCACGTCGCGTGGGCGCGGGTACTGGCAGCGGTCTCGGGCCGTGACGACGTGGTGTTCGGCACGGTGTTGTTCGGGCGGATGCATACCGGTGCCGACCGGGTGGTGGGTCCGTTCATCAACACGCTGCCGGTGCGGATGCGGACCAACCGCGTCGGCGTCCGCGCCGCGGTGGAGCAGATGCGGTCCCAGCTCGCGGCGCTGCTGGAACACGAGCACGCGCCGCTGGCGGTGGCACAGCAGGTCAGCGGCATCGCGGAGAACACACCCCTGTTCACCTCGCTGTTCAACTACCGCCACGGCATCGGTGCGGACGCCGATCGGCCAGGGGGTGTGTGGGAAGAAGCGGTAGTCGGCCTCCGGACGCTCCACGTCCAGGACCGGACCAACTATCCGCTGGCCGTGGAGGCCAACGATCTCGGTGCCGACGGGCTGAACCTGCGCGTGCAGGCGGCCGACCCGGTGGACCCGCGCGCGGTGGCGCGGCTCTTGCGCACCGCGGTGGAGAGCCTCGTCACCGCGCTGGGCGACACACTGCGGGACGGCCCCGACACTTCGGTGCACGCGGTCGATGTGCTTGGCGCCGAACAGCTCGATCAGGTCTTGGTCGAGTGGAACGACACCGCGTTGGAGGGCATCGGTACGACGGCGCATGCGCTGTTCGAGGCGCAGGTCGCAGCGGCGCCGGACGCCACCGCGGTGGTGGGCGACGGCGTCGAGCTGACGTATGCCGAACTGGACGCGCGGGCGAACAGACTGGCTCGGTACCTGCGTGCGGCCGGTGTGGGTGCGGAGTCGGTGGTGGCGCTGTTGGTGGACCGCGGCGTCGATTTCGTGGTGTCCGTGCTCGGCGTCTGGAAGGCGGGTGCGGCCTACCTTCCGGTGGATCCGCGTCATCCGGCGGATCGCGTGGCATTCATGCTTGAGGACAGCGCCGCGACCGTCCTGGTGACCTCGTCCGAGCCCCTCGACATGTACCGGGCGTCCGGTGTGCCGTTGCTGGTGCTGGACGATCCCGACGTACGTGTCCGGCTCGCCGAGTACGCCCCGACGGCACCGCCGGTGAGTGTGGCGCCGTACGGGCTGGCGTACGTCATCTACACCTCGGGCTCGACCGGCACTCCGAAGGGTGTGGCAGTCACTCACTCGGGCGTGGTCAATCTCGCGGCGACCTTCCGTCATCGGTTGAGCGTGGGTGCCGGAGAACGCGTGCTGCAGTTCGCCTCGATCGGGTTCGACGCGGCCACGTGGGAAGTGGTCTCCGCACTGTGTTCGGGTGCCACCCTCGTGGTGGCGGCAGCCGACGAGCTCCTGCCGGGTGCGGGGCTGGCCGAGGTGGTCGCCCGCCACGGGGTGACGTATGCGGGGTTGCCGCCGGCGGTGCTGGCCACGCTGCGGCCCGAAGACATGCGTTCGGTGACCACGCTCGTCTCCGCCGGTGAAGCCCTGGACGGGGAACTCGTCCGTCGATGGGCGCCCGGCCGGCGTTTCCACAACGGGTACGGACCGACCGAGACAACCGTCGGCTCGGCCATTTCGTCACCGCTGGGAGCGGACGAGGCCCCGGTGATCGGTGTGCCGCTCTGCAACACCCGGGTGTTCGTGCTGGACAGCGCGTTGAGGCCGGTACCGCCCGGTGTGGTCGGCGAAGCGTACGTCGCCGGCGCCCAGCTGACCCGTGGGTACATGGGTCGGGCCGGGCTGACCGCGGAGCGGTTCGTGGCCTGCCCGTTCGGGGCGAGGGAGCGGATGTACCGGACCGGGGACCTGGTCAAGTGGACGCCCGACGGACAGCTGGTGTTCGTCGGCCGGGCCGATGAGCAGGTACAGATCCGCGGCTTCCGGATCGAACCCGGCGAGGTCGAAGCGGTCCTGCGGACCCACCCGCGGGTCGCCCGGGCCGCGGTGCTGGTGCGGGAGGACCTGCCCGGCGACAAGCGGCTGGTGGCCTACGTGGTGCCGGCCGATACCGACGTCGCCGAGGACGGGTTGGCGGACGAACTGCGCGAGTACGCCGGGCAATTGATACCCGACTACATGGTCCCGGCGGCCGTGGTGACGCTGGCGCAGTTGCCGCTGACCACCAGCGGAAAGCTGGATCGCAGGGCGCTGCCCGCCCCGCACTTCGGCGCCGGCGTGCACGAGAGCCGGGCGGCGGCCACGGCGCACGAGGAGATCCTGCTCGGGGCGTTCGCCCAGGTGCTGGGCCTGGAGCAGGTCGGGGTGGACGACGACTTCTTCCGGCTGGGCGGGCACTCTCTGCTCGCGGTGCGGCTGGTTTCCCGGGTACGGGCGTTGTTGGGTGTGGAGTTGCCCCTGTCGCTGCTGTTCGATGTGCCGACGGTGGCGGGGCTGGCCGTGTGGCTGGCCCAGCAGGACGAGGGCGGGGCGCGGCCGGCGCTGCGGGCGGGGGCGCGTCCACAACGGCCGGAGCTGTCGTTCGCTCAGCAACGGCTGTGGTTCCTGGGGGAGTTGGAGGGGCCGAGCCCGCTCTACAGCATTCCCTGGGTCGTGCGGTTCAACGGCGACTTGGATGTCGGGGCACTGGATGCGGCGTTGCGGGATGTGATCGGGCGGCACGAGTCACTGCGGACCGTGTTCCCCGCCGCGGACGGCACGCCGTACCAGCGGATCCTGGACGTCCAAGACCTGGACTGGCAGCTGCGGGTGCGCCGGGTGAGCCCGGATCAGCTGTCCGAAGAGGTGGCCGATGCGGCCCGGTACACATTCGACCTGGCGACGGAAGTGCCCATCCGGGCAAGCCTGTTCCAGACCGGCGCGGACGAGTACGTGCTGGTGCTCGTGATGCACCACATCGCCAGTGACGCTTGGTCGATGACCCCGTTGGGGCGGGATTTGTCCGAGGCGTATGGGGCGCGGGTGGGTGGTGGGGCGCCGGGGTGGGGTGTGTTGGGGGTGCAGTATGCCGATTATGCGTTGTGGCAGCGGGAGTTGTTGGGGGAGGGGTGTGATCCGGGGAGTTTGTTGTCGGTGCAGGTGGGTTATTGGCGGGGGGTGTTGGAGGGGGTGCCGGAGGAGTTGGCGTTGCCGTATGACCGGTTGCGTCCGGTGGTGGCGAGTCATCGTGGGCATGCGGTGTCGTTGCGGGTGTCGGCTGGGGTGCATGAGCGGTTGGTGGGGGTGGCTCGTGCTGAGGGTGTGACGGTGTTCATGGTGTTGCAGGCGGCGTTGGCGGTCACGTTGTCGCGGCTGGGCGCTGGCATGGACATCCCGATCGGGTTCCCGGTGGCGGGGCGTAATGACGAGGCGTTGGATGATCTGGTCGGGTTCTTCGTCAATACGTTGGTGGTTCGTACCGACTTGTCGGGGGATCCGACGTTTGCTGAGGTGTTGGGTCGGGTGCGGGGGGCGAGTTTGGGTGCGTTGGAGCATCAGGAGGTGCCGTTCGAGCGGTTGGTGGAGGAGTTGGCTCCGGCGCGGTCGTTGGGGCGGCATCCGCTCTTCCAGGTGCGGTTGACCGTGCAGAACACGGAAAACACCACATTGGAACTGGCCGGGGTGCGCACCACGAGCGGAGACCCGCTGGTGGACAGCCCGGCGGCGCCGCAGGCGACGATAGACCTGGATGTGATGGTCGAGGAGGAGTTCGACGACCAGGGTCGCCCGGCGGGCCTGCGGGGCTTGGTCGTCGCGGCGGCGGACCTGTTCGACGAGTCGACCACGTTGCGGATGGCGGATTGGTTCGTGCGGGTGTTGGAGACGGTGACCGCGGCCGTCGGCGTGCGGTTGCACGAGGTCGACCTGCTGGATGACCGGCAGCGGGATCAGCTGCTGGTGGAGTGGAACGACACGGCGGTGGAAGGTGTCGACGGCACGGTGGCCGAGCTGTTCGAGCGGCAGGTGGAGCGGACTCCGGACGCTACGGCGGTGGTGGCCGACGGGGTGGAGGTGTCGTACCGGGAGTTGGATGCGGCGGCGAACCGGCTGGCGCATTATCTGGTGGATCAGGGTGTTGGCGCGGAGTCGGTGGTGGGGTTGTGTCTGCCGCGTGGGGTGGACGTGATCACCGCGATTTTCGCGGTGTGGAAGGCGGGAGCGGCGTATCTGCCGATCGACCCTCAGCACCCGACGGAGCGCATCGCGTTCGCGTTGGCCGACAGTGAAGCGGTGTTGTTGCTGACCACCGAGGAGACGCTGGACGATCTCCCGGAGGTGCGGATTCGTGCGGTGGCTATGGACGAGCGGGTGACCGCCGCGCAGGTGGCTGCTTGTCCGGATGGTCGGCCGTCGGTTGTGGTGGATCAGGGTGGGTTGGCGTATGTGATGTATACGTCGGGGTCGAGTGGGGTGGCGAAGGGTGTGGGGGTGACGCAGGGTGGGTTGGTGAA
>NZ_JBITHH010000026.1:0-56616 GCF_044457795.1 Streptomyces sp. NPDC050528 | reverse complement strand
CGCACCCACTCCGCGCTCGTCAGATCACCCCGCCCCATGCCGAGACCAACGAGCCGGCAACCCGACAGTCACATGATCCGCCGGACAGAACCTAGTGCTTGGCGAACTGGAGCCCCGTGGACTGCGTGACGTTCGCCCGCACCGCGAGTGCGGGGACGGTGAGTTGTTCGCCGTAGATGTCGGTGAGCCTGAGTGCGCCGCCGCAGCCGCCGCCGTCCTCGGAGAGGAAGTAGTTGTAGTCGGCGCGCTGCAACTGACGCCAGCCGCTGCTCGTCTCGACTTCGAGGCGGGCCAAGGGATTTCGGTGGCCGATCGCCTGGATGCCGCACCAGTAGCGGGTGGAACCGGTCTTGTAGCGGATCGAGATCGTGTCCGAGGTGCTGGGGCTCGCCAGGTTCCAGGTGATCGGGATCCGGCCGGCCGAAGGGGCGGCGAGCTTGGCGAAGGCCTGTGCGCTGAGGTCGATCTGGCCGGGGGCACAGTCCCCCGGGCACTCGTTGGTGATGCGGACCGTGATGCTCGCGCCGTTGGCCGCGTGCACGAGCACGTACGCCCCGCACGCCTTGGACGACTCGTAATCCGCGGTGTTCATCGCGCCGGTCATGACGTCACCGCTCGGGTCGTACATGCAGGCGCCGCCGCCGTCCGCGTCGTAGAAGGTGGCGACTCCGGTGTAGGTGACGCCGGGGCGGATGCGTCCGGCCAACGAGGCGGTACCGGACGCCTGTTGGCGGGTCTTCGTGGCCGGCGTGGCGGCAGGCTTGGAGGTAGCGCGGGCGGACGGGGTCGCCGACGGCTTCTTCGATGCGGCGGTCGCCCGCGCGGAGGGGCTCGAAGTGGCGCTCGCGGACGGTGAGTTGACCGGACCGGAGCTGGTCGCGGAGGGCTCGGTCGCGACGCTTCCGGCCGCGGTCTTCACCTCCTCGCCGTTCTTGTCGCCGGGCAGCAGCACCAGCGCCAGGGAGACGACGATGAGTACCGCGGCCGCCGACAGGAACAGCCACCGCTTGGACACCGGACCTCCTAGATGGCCGCCACCCGTGGCTCGGGGTGAGGAAGGCAGCGATCCTGGCAGCCTCGCGGTGACGACGGCAAGCCCTTTCTCCGGGAGCGTAGTTGGGGACAGATGTGACTTCACCGTGCTGGCGGGGTTCCTGATGCGCCCCGTCGGCCGCGCCACCGAAACCGACCTGCCCGAAGTCCGGTTACCGACCCTCGAACCCGTCGGCCCGGCTCCACCGCAGAGTGGTGTCACTCCCGAAGACGACCTGTTGCCCGTCGCTGGAGACGGTGGCCCGCTCCCAACCGTCAAAGTCCTTCGTGACGTTGACGCTCCAATCGCTCAACCCGCCGGTGCCGACGGCCGCGATGGACTCGGTCGGCGGTTCACCGTCGTAGCAGTAGGAACCGAAGTCGGCGATCGCGGCGACGGTTCCGTTCCTGGTGCGCAGCTGGATGCCCTGGCATGCGTCGGTCTTGGTGCGGTAGATGACCTTCGGTGCGGTCCAGGCTTTCGCGCCGGGGCTGTAGTGCTGCTCGACGAGGCCCTTGCCGCGCAGGTAATGCAGGGCTACGCGGCGGCCGTCGTCGAGTTTCGCCACGGCGTTGTACGGGCTGGGGCTGCCGCTCCAGGGGAGGTCGCTCTTCTCCAACTGGGCGGTGTACACGGAGGAGTTCGGGGAGGCGGTCGCGGAGGGGGCTGTCGTCGCCGGGTCCTGATGACCTCCGCATGCCACGGCAGCGATGATCACCGACACCGCTGCCATCGCCCTGACCAGCACCTGGATGCCGGGCTTGTACATACACGCCTCCCCGTCGCCCTACCTCAGCGCAGCATAGGCACGAGCCAGCTGTTCACGATGGAGGGCGGTGGCCCAGCAGGTCCCTGGCGGCTTGCAGGGCATCGAGTCGGAGCGCTTCGAAGGACGCGGTCCGGTCGTCGTCCTGGCCGGCGAGCGAGATCGCGCAGTGGACGATCGGCCGGAGTGCGTCCGGGTGGTCGAGCGCCTCGGCGACCTCGGTCCAGATCAGGTCGGCGCCGGTGGCCGGATCGAGGCTGCCGTCAGTGATCTCCTCGGCCAGCCAGTAGGTGTGGGCCCATTTCGCGGCCGTAGGGTCTGCCGGTGGTGCGAAGGACAGCCCCAGTTCGTCGAGGACTTGGTCGAAGAGCTCGGGTGCTTCGGGTTCGTCTCTCCGTGCGAGGCCGGCCAGGAGGGGGAGGGACGGGCTGTCCACGTCCGCGAGGAGTGCGTCCAGGCCCGCCTGGATGAGCCGGTCGGACCCCACGTGGCAGCCGAAGGCGCGAGCCCTGGCGAGTCGCCCGAGTTGCGCCTTGGCCTCTTCCTTGGTCATGTCCCCGGCCTCCGTTCACCTGGCAGGAGGCCGATCGTGTCACGCCCAGGTGGCCGTACCGCCACCCGGTTTTCAGGGTGCCCACACCGGCGTGCCGCTGGTCAGGTCGGCAGAAGAACACGCGGCCACAGGGCTTCCCGGCGATTCATGGCGTGGTCCAGATACGCCGTTCGGCGCTCAGCGGGTCGTCCAGCGCCTCCGGGACCGTGTCCCAAGTCATCGTCGTACGCCGCTTGTTGGTGTAGCGGGGCCACTGAGGGCCCGGGTCCAGATCGCGGACGAACGCGACCCAGGCGCTGTGCATCGCGTCCGCCAGGGACTGAGGCGGGTTCGGGCCCGTCGCCGCTGTGACGCGTTCCGCGTTCAGGAGGTCGAAGGTGAAGGGGATCTCGGTGCAGTGGGCCGCGCCGCCCCAGGTGAAGTGGTAGATCCAGGTGGGGAGTTCGTGGTGGGCGTGGGACTCGGCCAGGGCGAGTGACGGGCCTCGGAAGATGGCGTCGGTGAGGGCCTGGCCCATGCGGAACTCCGGGGCCACCCGGTCACTGAGGGCGGTGTACACGGTCACGGCATCGGGCCCGAGGCCGTAACCGGTCAGCATGGCGTCAACGGCCGCTGTCGGTACGGGTGTTGGGGTGGTGCCGGGCGGGGGGTAGAACTCGCGCTGGGTGAAGCCGAGCAGGAGCGGTACGGGGGCGGCGCTGCCCTCCGCGAAGGCGTCGGGCACGGGGACCGGGATCAACTCCCCGTCCGCGAAAGGCGCCAGCGTCAGGCCTGCCTCGGGTGTGGACAACGCGTCCTGGAGGGCGAGGAGTTCGTCGTCGGTGAGGTCGCGGAGGGCGGAGGCAAGGGCGGGGACGCCGGTGCGTTCGGTGAGGCGGGCCGAGTCGGCGAGGGCGTCGCTGCGGTGCTGGGGCGACCTGACCGCACCGGACTGGGAGATCGCGGCGCGGAAGAGCCCGTGCGCGGAGGGCGTCGCCATCAGGGTCTGGGTCGCGCCGCCGCCCGCCGACTGACCGGCGATGGTGACCTTTCCGGGGTCGCCGCCGAACGCGTCGATGTTGTCGCGTACCCAGGTCAGCGCGGCGATCCAGTCGAGCACACCGCGGTTGTCGGGGGCGTCGTCGAGGTGGAGGAAGCCCTGGATGCCGAGCCGGTAGCCGATGGACACGAGGACGATGCCGTCCCGGGCGAAGGAGGAACCGTCGTACCAGGGGCTGGCGGCCGATCCGGCGACGTAGCCCCCGCCGTGGATCCAGACGAGGACCGGCAGGCCGGCGCCCGGGGTCGGGTCCGGGGTGAAGACGTTGAGGTTGAGTACGCCGTCGCCCGGTACCGAGGGTTCGGGGATGATGGTGGGGCCGTCGAGGATGAAGGGGCGGCGCTGTGCGGTGGGTCCGTACCGGGTGGCGTCGAGCGGTTCGGTCCACGGCCTGGTCGGGGCGGGGGCGGCGAAGCGGAGGTCGCCGACGGGGGCCTCGGCGTAGGGGATGCCGAGGAAGCGGGCGGTGGTGTGCTGCCACGTCCCGAGGACGGGGCCCTGGGACGTGACAGCGAGTACGGACTGGGGCACGGAGCAACTTCCTTGTGGAGGTGACAGGCTCGAGATAGGGGGTCGATACTCGGTCCGCTATTTGACGCCCTTGATCGGCCGGATGGCCAGCGCGCTGATCAGTACGACGGCCATGGCGAAGGCGAACAGGACGCGGTAGCCGGGGAGTTTGTCGGAGCCCGCGGCGAACGAGGTAATGAGCACGGAGGCGATGATCGGTCCCAGCGCCTGCGGGACGTTGGTGGCGATGTTGAGGATGCCCAGGTCCTTGCCGGCCGCCGCGCCCTTGGGCAGGACCTCGGTCATCAACGCCATGTCCAGCGACATGTACGTACCGAAGCCCATACCGCTGACCAGCGCGTAGGCGTACATCGCGGGCAGGGTCGGGCTGACCAGCGGGATCGCCATGGACAGCGCGAGGAGGACGGACGCGCCGATCACGAAGATCTTGCGGCGGCCGGTGCGGTCGGAGATCTTCGCCGCCGGGATCGCACCGGCGAGGGTGCCGACGAGGGCGAGCACGGACATCAGTTGCTGGGCGCTGTCCACGGCGTCGGCGTCGAGGCCGACGTAGTCCTGGAGGGCGTAGCGCTGGTAGGTGGCGACACCCCAGTAGCCGAGGATGAACGTCATGCGGGCCACGAACGCCCAGGCGAAGTCCGGGTGTTGGCGCGGTGAGACCCAGAAGCCGGTCAGGAACTCCCGCCAGGAGAAGGGCTCCGGCGGCTCGGGGCGGGTCCGGTCGCGGTTGAGGAGGACGAACGCGAGCACGACCACCAGGACGATCGCGGCGATCACGCCGTAGCCCAGGCCGAGTCGACCGGCGTAGCGGGCGGCGATGATCACGCCGAGCGTCGCGCCGAGGTTGGAGCCGAGGCCGACGAAGGCGGAGACGATGCCGAACCGGCGCGGGGCGACGCGGTCGGCCATGACGGCGGTGAGCGGGGCCTGGATGACGTTGAGCAGCACCTGGACGGTGACCCACATCAGCGTGAGCCAGAACAGGGTGGTCGCGTGCGAGATGGCCAGCAGGGAGAGGGTCGAGGCGACGGCGCCGAACAGCATCCAGGGGGTACGGCGGCCCAGGCGGCCTCGGGTGCGGTCCGAGATGGCGCCGATGATCGGCTGGGCGAAGAGCGTGACGATGGAGGAGGTCATCGTCACCAGGGCGAGGTTCGATTCCTTCGCGGCGGCGTCGAGGTTCTGGATCTGAGCGGGGAGCAGAACCACGACGAGGCCGGCGTACGCGGTGTAGAGAGCGGCGAATCCCGCGCCCATCGACCACATCAGGACGTTCACCTGGGAGCTGCCCAGGGTGTCGTCCGTTCGGGCGGTGGCGGGGGCGGAAGAGGTCGAAGCGGACAAGGACGCCTCCACGGGGACGGACCGGCACCGTTGCCGGTGCCGGGAGTATGGCCACGTGGATTTATTTATTTCAAGGCTCGAAAAATAATATCTTGGCCACCTTGACCGGATCCCTTCTCGCGGGGGCACAATCGTCTGCGTGAACGCCCCCGCCGACTCCGCCGACGTACGACGCCGCAATCTGGGCCTCGTACTGCGGTACCTCGACGCCCACGGTCCGTGCGCCCGTACCGAGGTCGCCGTCGGCACCGGGCTGGTGCACGCCACCGTCACCGCGCTGGTCACGGAGCTGATCGACCGCGGGCTGGTCCGTGAGGCGGGTTCCGTGCCGTCGGGCGGGCGAGGCCGTCCCCGGCGCCTCCTGCGGCTGGTCCCCGAGCGCGTGGTGATCCTCGCCGCCCAGGTGAGTCTGGAGTCCGTGCACGTCATGGCGGCGGACTTCCGGGGCCGCGTCCTGCACCGCGAGTCGGCTCCCCACCACGCGCCGTACGGTGATCCGCGCGCCCTGGCCGCGGTCATCGGCTGTGTGGTGCGGTCGGCCGAGGCGGCGGTGCGGGACGCGACACCAGACGCTCATCTTGCCCAACTCGCCGTGGCGATGGCGGGACCAGTCGTCGGCTCGTCCCAACTGGTCGCCGCCGCCATCGACTTCGGCTGGCACAGCACCGATCTGCGCGCCCTCGTCGTCGCCGAACTCCCCTTGCTGGAGTGCCCGGTTGATGTCGTGAACGACGCGAACATGGCGGCGCTGGCCGAGTACCACGCCCTCGCGGCCGACGGTGTGGAGCACCCCGACACGGTGGCCTACATCAAGGCCGACACCGGCGTGGGCGGCGGGCTGCTCGTCAACGGCCGTGTGCACAGCGGGAGTCACGGCATGGCGGGTGAGATCGGGCATCTGCCGATCTCCCTCGACGGTCCCGACTGCCGGTGTGGGACGCGGGGTTGCCTGGCGACGTACATCGGGCCCGAACCCCTCCTCCACGCGGCCGGGTTGGCCGCCGTAGCCGAGTCGGACGGTGGTGAGGCGGCGCTGGCCGAGCTGGACCGTCGGCTGCGTGCGGGGGATCCGGACGCGGTCGCCGCGCTCGCAACGGCCGGGCAGGCGCTGGGAGTTGCGGTCCTCGGTGTGTCCGGTGTGACCGACGCGGGCGAGATCATCCTCGGCGGGTATCTCGCCACCTGGGCCGACTGGCTGCTGCCCGGCCTGGACGCACGGCTGGCCGGACGGCGTGCGCTGGCGCCCGACATGCAGCCGGTGATCACCTTCGGCATCCTCGGCGGGGAGGCGACGCTGCGCGGTGCGTTCCAGGCCTGCCGGGACGCCCTGCTCGACGATCCCACCAGTGTTCCGGCGCTCCCCCGGACTGCGGTCACCGTGCCGTCCGAGTAGCCCGTCGCCCTCGCCGTCACCCTCCCGGCTTCCGGCCGTGGCTTCGTACGTCCGCCCTCGTACATGCATACTCGGGCTCTGCGCGCGCACCGGCGTTCGCGAGAAGCGGGAGGTGGGCGATGGTGGTGCCGTCGGCAACGGGGACGGAACCCCGGAAAATCACGATCAATGACGTCGCCAAGTCGGCCGGGGTGTCCCGGCAGACGGTGTCACGGGCGCTGAACGACAAGGACGAGATCGACAGCGTCACCAAACAGCGGGTGCTCGACGCGGCCCGCGCGCTCGGCTACCGGCCGAGCCGGTTCGCCCGGGGTCTGGTCCGGCAGGACACGATGACGATCGGGCTGGTGATCCCCGATCTGCTCAACCCGTTCTTCACCGAGGTCGCCGCCGCGGCGCTGGAGGCGGCCAGGACCCGTGGCTGGCAGGTCGTCGTGTACGACACCGGGGACCGGGCGGAGGAGGAGCTCGGCACGCTCCAGGTGATCAGCTCCCAAGTGGACGCGGTCATCGGCTACTTCAGCTGTCCCGAGAGCGAGTTGGAGAAGTTCACGCGCGGTATGCCGGTGGTGCTGATCGGCCGGGAACAGCGCACGCGGTTCAGCGCGATCCAGATCGACGGCGCGGCGGGTGTGCACGCCGCCGTGGCGCACCTGGTCGCGCGGGGGCACACCCGGATCGGCATGCTCGACCACCACACCCGGGCCGAACCGAGCATCCGGCACGCGTGGTTCACGACCGCCGCGACCGCCCACGGGATCGAGGCCGGCCTGATGGTCCCCGCGGACCAGACGGCCGACGGCGGCGGATCGGCGCTCAGGACCCTGCTCGCCGACCATCCCGACGTCACCGCGGTCCTCACGTTCAACGACATCATCGCGATCGGCGCCCTGCGCGAGGGCCGCCGCCTCGGCCGGAGCATCCCGCGGGAGCTGGCGGTCATCGGCTTCGACGGTCTGCAGCTCGGGGCGCTCGTCGAGCCCCCGCTCACCAGCGTCGCCCTCGACACCCGCCGGCTCGGCGCACTCGCCATCGAGCAGGTCGCGCGGCTGCTCTCGGGAGAGGAAGCGCTCGCGGGCGACGACCTCGTCGTACGGGGTGAACTGCGGTTGAGCGGCTCCGCCTGACCGCCACGCGTGCGCATCCGGTCCGAATGTCTTGACACTCGCCCAGGCCGAAGCGCAGACTTCCGAACATTCCAAATTGCATGTCGAGGTCCATCTGCAGGCAGCCCCGTGAGCGCTCACGGGAGCGCTCACGGGACGCTTTTGGGCCTCTGGGAAACGGTGTGCCCACGTCCCTTCCACCCAGAAGGCATCCCGCCCTCGGGATCAGCATCGAGCCGCCTAGCACCGCCGCTAGTCGTTGTCTGGAACGGAAACCATGAGCAGCACAATCACGCGCATCCGCCTCGGCGCCGTAGCCGTGGCCGCCAGTGTCGCCGTACTCGCCGGATGCTCGTCGTCCTCGCCGTCGACGAAGACATCCGCGGCCTCCTGCGCACCCGCCAAGGGCAAGGTCACCCTCCAGTACTGGAACACGGTTCCGGGCATGGACAAGGTGGTCGCCCTGTGGAACAAGAAGAACCCGAACATCCAGGTCGAGACGAAGAACATCTCCAACGACCAGTACGGCACCCTCGGCAACGCCCTCAAGGCGGGCAAGGCGCCGGACCTGGCCCAGGTCGGCTACGACGAGTTGCCCAACCTGCGCACCCAGAGCGCGTTCGTGGACGCCTCGGCCTGCTCGGCGGCCACCGCGGCCAAGTCGAAGTTCGTGCCGTGGACCTGGTCGCAGACCAGCTTCGGCAACACCGGCGTCTTCGCCCTGCCGCAGGACACCGGCCCGATGGCCCTCTTCGTCCGCAGCGACATCTTCAAGAAGTACAAGATCGCGATCCCCACGACCTGGGACGAGTACGCGGCCGCCGCGGCCAAGCTGCACAAGGCGGACTCCAAGCTCGACATCACGTTCTTCGACCCGAACAACGCCGAGTGGTTCAACGGCCTGCTCTGGCAGAACAACTCCCAGATGTACAGCTACTCCGGCGACAAGTGGCAGGTCACGGTCGCCTCGGCGCAGAGCAAGCAGGTCGCCGACTACTGGCAGAAGCTGATCGCCGGCAAGCTCGTGCGCACCGACCTCGCCAACGGTTCGACGCAGATGTACGCCGCGTACCAGCAGGACCAGATCGCCAGTTACGTCGGCGCCGCCTGGGGCTACAGCATGTTCCGCGACAACCTGCCCAAGCAGGCCGGGAAATGGACGATCGTCCCGATGCCGACGTGGGGTGCGAACGGCGCCTCCGGCGACTGGGGCGGCTCGACCGTCGCGTTCATGAAGGGCAGCAAGCACCTCTACGAGTCGGCCGAGTTCAACGCCTGGCTGAACACCGACCCGGAGGCCCTCGCGCTGGAGAACCAGCTGGGCGGCCTCTACCCGGCGGCCAACGCGGGGCTCCAACTGCCCGCGCTGTCCAAGGGAGTTCCGTACTACAACAACGAGAAGATCTTCGACGTGTTCGCCGACTCGTCCAAGAAGATCAACACCAGCTTCGCCTGGGGCCCCACCCAGAAGACGGTGAACCTGGCGCTGCAGGACGCGATGGCCAAGGCGGCGGCCGGTGACGGCACGCTCTCCGACGCGCTGGCGAAGGCGCAGGCGGCCGCGCTGAAGTCCATGAAGGACCAGGCGATCCCGGCCGCGGCGGGCAAGTGACCGCGCAATGACCGACATCGCAACGCGCGCGTCGCGCGTGGTGCAGTCACCCGGGGGCCGTCGCCGTCTCAACGGCGGCGGCCCCCGGGCGGGCACCATCGTCGCGTTCGTGACCCCGTTCTTCCTCCCGTTCGTGCTCTTTTACCTGGTCCCGGTCGGCTATGCCCTGTGGCAGAGCGTCCGCGTGGTCCGCCGCACCGGCGGCCAGTACGGCACCTCGTACACGACCTTCGGCGGCTTCGACCAGTACGAAAAGGTGCTCCAGAACAGCGAGTTCTGGTCCAGCGTCGGGCGCATCGGCCTGTTCGGCATCGTGCAGGTGCCGGTCATGCTGTTCGTCGCGCTGGTCATCGCGCTGCTCCTCGACACTCCCCTGCTGAAGCTCAAGTCGGTCTTCCGCATCACCGCGTTCATGCCGTACGCCGTGCCCGGCGTGATCGCCGCGATCATGTGGTCGTACCTCTACTCGCCCCAACTCAGCCCCGTCGTGGACCTGTTGAACAACATCGGGCTCCACCCCGACTTCCTCGGCCCGGGTGCCGTGCTGTGGTCGGCGGCGAACATCTCGACGTGGCTGTGGACCGGCTACAACATGCTGATCATGTTCTCGGCGCTGCAGTCGATCCCGCAGGAGCTGTACGAGGCCGCGAAGCTCGACGGTGCGAGCAACTGGGCCATCGCCTGGCGGATCAAGGTCCCGATCATCGCCCCGTCGATCGTCCTCACCACGGTGTTCTCGATCATCGGCACGCTCCAGCTCTACGCCGAACCGGCCGTGCTGCGGCAGATCTCCTCGAACATCTCCAGCACGTTCACGCCGAACATGCTCGCCTACGCGGTGGCCTCCGGGAACAACTACCAGCAGGCCGCGGCGATTTCCGTGGTCATCGCCGTCATCACCTTCGTCCTGAGCTTCGGGTTCATGCGACTGACGTCGAAGAGGGCCGGCCTGTGAGCAACCGATCGGTGAGCGACCGCACCATGAACAACCGTTCCGTGAACCGCGAGAGCCAGGTCAGCCGTACGGCCGCGATGGCCTTGATGCTGCTCCTGGCGATCTACTTCCTGCTGCCGATCTACTTCCTGATCGTCGCCGCCACCAAGCCGCAGGGCGACCTCGCCGCCACCAACGGCCTGGCGTTCTCGCACTTCAACCTGTTCGACAACCTGCATGTCCTGTTCACCCGCAGCGACGGCATCTTCGGCCGGTGGGCCCTCAACACCGTGATCTACGCGGTGCTGGGCGCGGCCGTCGGCACGCTGATCTCGGCGTTGTGCGGCTACGCGCTCGCCAAGTTCCGTTTCCGGGGCCGGGAGTTCCTGTTCTCGGTCATCCTCGGCGGTGTCCTCGTCCCGACCACCGCGCTGGCGCTCCCGCTGTTCCTGCTGTTCTCGGCGACGGGCATCGTCAACACGTACTTCGCGGTGTTCCTGCCGAGCATCGTCAGCCCGTTCGGCGTCTATCTCGCGCGGATCTTCGCCAACGCGGCTGTCCCGCAAGAGCTGTTGGAGTCGGCGCGGCTCGACGGCGCCGGCGAGTTCCGCACGTTCTTCTCGGTCGCGTTCAAGCTGATGACGCCGTCGCTGGTGACGATCTTCCTGTTCCAGTTCGTGGCGATCTGGAACAACTTCTTCCTGCCGATGGTGATGCTCCAGAAGGAGTCCCTCTTCCCGATCACGCTCGGCCTGTACGAGTGGAACGGCCAGACCGCCCGCGCCCCGCTCCTCCAAGAGTCTGTGATCACCGGCTCGTTGGTGTCGATCGTGCCCGTGATCATCGTGTTCATCCTGCTCCAGCGGTTCTGGCGCACCGGACTCGCCGCCGGTTCCCTCAAGTGACCGTCCCCGCACAGAAGGTGCCCCACGCCATGCCCAACCCCGCTGTCTTCGTGCCCCACTTCCACTGGGACCGCGAGTGGTACGAGCCCTTCCAGGTGTTCCGGCACCGGCTGGTCGCCGCCCTCGACACCGTGCTGGAGACGGCGGAAACGGACCCGGAGTTCCGGTTCACCGTCGACGGT
Source organism: Streptomyces sp. NPDC050528 (assembly GCF_044457795.1). NCBI lineage: Bacteria > Bacillati > Actinomycetota > Actinomycetes > Kitasatosporales > Streptomycetaceae > Streptomyces > Streptomyces sp. NPDC050528. Next base: position 45,218 of record NZ_JBITHH010000026.1, on the reverse strand, counting down.
CAAATGGCCGCGATCGAGGACTACTTGGAGATGCGCCCGGAGAACCGCGACCGTGTCGCGGCCCTGGTCGCCGAGGGCCGGCTCGCGGTCGGGCCCTGGCTGATCCTGCTCGACGAGTTCCTCTGCTCCGGCGAGACCATCGTCCGCAACCTCCAGATGGGGTGGGCGGCGGCGACCGAGCTGGGCGGCGCGATGCCGATCGGCTATCTGCCGGACATGTTCGGCCACGTCGCGCAGATGCCGCAGATCCTCGCGCGCGCCGGCATCGAACACGCGGCTCTGTGGCGCGGAGTGCCCGGCTCCATCGACGGCCACGCCTTCAACTGGCGTGCGCCGGACGGCTCCCAGGTCCACACCGAGTTCCTCTTCGACGGCTACGACAACGGCCTCGACGTCCTGCTGGTACCGGACCGGATCGGCCGCGCGCTCGGCGACTACGCCGAGATGACGGCCGAACGCTGGGGCGACGACCCGGTGTTGGCGATGGCCGGCACCGACCACAACGCGCCCGACCCCCAACTGGCCTCCTGGCTACGGCAAGCCGCCGCCGAGGGGCGCCCGATCACCATCGCCACCCTCGACGAATACCTCCGCAAGCATGTCCGCGACGAGGTGTCCGCCACCGTCACCGGCGAGCTGCGCAGCCATGTGCGCGGCAACATCCTCCCGGGCGTGCTCTCGGTACGGCTCGGACTCAAGCAGCGCATGGCCGTCGCCGAGCGCACGATCGACCACGCCGAGCGCGTGAACGCCCTGTGGTCCCGGCGCGACGACTCGCCCTTCCTGGACCTCGCCTGGCACAAGATCATCGAGTCGACCGCGCACGACTCGGTCGTCGGCTCCGGCACCGACGAGACCTGCGACCAGGTCGCCGCCCGCCTCGCCGAAGCCGCACAGACAGCGCGGGCCGTACGGGACGCGGCGCTCACCGAGCCCGCCGAACTGGTCCCGAACGACGGCTACTTGGTCGCCAACCCGCTGCCGTTCGACCGCTCGGTGCTGGTCGAGGTGGACGTCGTAGCCCCGCCCGACGGAACGGCTCTGCTCGCGACCACCGCCGACGGCTCGACGGCCCCCGTACAACTGATCTCCGAGGCCCCGACCGTCCTCAGCGACGAGCGCATGGACGCCTCCCAACTCGAACGCGTCCTGCGCCGTATCCACCGCCGTGAACTCTTCGGCCGCCAGATCGACCACTACGAACTCACCCCCGGCGCCCTGGTGTTCCACCTCGCGGAGGTGCCCACCTCCGGGCCCTTCGACCTGCTGATCCTGCGTCGCGAGGTCGCCGAGGCAGCGGCCGAACACCCCGGTGAGTGGCGGGTGTTGACGCTGGAGGAGGCTCGGGCCACCGCGCTCGTGCCGGTGAACGTTCCGGCCTCCGGACTGGCCGCCTTCCGCGTCGAGCCGAGCGAGACCGACTCCGCCGCTCCGACCGCGTACGCACCCGCGACGGCGACGCACCGCACGCTCGCCAACGGGCTGGTCGAGGTCACCGTCGCCGCCGACGGCACCCTGGACATGACCGGGGCCGACGGCACCGTGCTGTACGGCGTCGGGCGCCTCGTGGACGGCGGTGACCGGGGCGACAGTTACAACTACGCGCCCCCGGCGCAGGACGTCCTCGTCTCCGAGCCGACGGAGATCACCGTCGAGCTCCTCGAAACGGGCCCGTTGCGTTCACGGCTGCGTGTCACCCGCGTCTACGAGTGGCCCGCCGCGCTCTCCTCCGACCACGATCTCCGCAGCGAACGGACCGTACCGACCCCCGTGGAGACGCTGGTGGAAGTCCGCGCGGGCGAGCCCTTCGTGCGGATCTCCACGTCCTTCCTGAACCAGTCCGCCGACCACCGGCTGCGCTTCCACGTACCGCTGCCCGAGCCGGTCGCGACCTCCGCGTCGGCCGGGCAATTCGCCGTCACCGAGCGCGGGTTGACCGCCGAGGGCGGCTGGGGCGAGTTCCCGCTGCCGACCTTCCCGGCCGGTTCGTTCGTGTCGGCCGGGGCCGCCACCGTCCTGCTCGACCACTCCAGCGAGTACGAACTCGTCGGCGACGGCTCCGAACTCGCCGTCACCCTGCTGCGCGCGATCGGCTCGATCAGCGTCAACATCCACCCCCTGCGCGACGAACCGGCGGCGAGCGAGATCCCCGTACCCGGTGCGCAGGATCTCGGGATGCGGATCGAGAACCGGTTCGCCGTCGTGCCGTCGGCGACCGGCTGGCGCGGGGCGAACGCGGTGGCTCTCGCCGAGGAGTTCCGCAACGACGTCCTGGTCACTCGCGGAACCGCCCCCGCCGGGCATCAACTGCCGCCCGACCGGGCCGGGTTGCGCGTCGACGGCAAGGACGTCCTCGTCTCGGCCGTCCGCCGGGTCACCGACGCCGAGCACGGACCCGGCACGGAGGTACGCCTGACGGCGATGAGCGACACCGCGTCGACGGTCCGCGTGACGGGCACGTTCGCGGAGGCCGCCACCGTCGATCTGCTGGGCCGGCCGATCTCCCGCAGGCAGGTCCAGGACGAGCTGGACCTCGCCCTCGGGCCGTGGGAGATCCGCACCGTCGTGCTCCGGTAGGCCGCCATGATCGAATGCAATGCACCCGTTCTGCTCTCACGAAAGCGTTGTGACCTCTTGCTTCCCGAGTTCTCCCCCCATGTTTCCGACCTCGCTCCCGGGCGTGGCGCCCTGCGTCCGGCGCGCTCGTGGCTGCACTCCGACGCGAAGTCCCTTTCCCTGAACGGGTCCTGGCGTTTCCGCCTGTCCCCCACGGCGTCGGCGGCGGACTTCGCGGCCGAGGGCTTCGACGACAACGCCTGGGACAACATCCCCGTGCCCGCCCACTGGGTACTGGAGGGCGACGGTGCCTACGGCCGCCCGATCTACACGAACATCCAGTTCCCGTTCCCGATCGACCCGCCGTACGTCCCGGACGAGAACCCGACCGGTGACTACCGCCGCACCTTCGACCTCCCCGCCGACTGGTCGGACACCGAGCGCGTCGTCCTGCGCTTCGACGGTGTCGAGTCGCTGTTCCGCGTCTGGGTCAACGGCGTCGGGATCGGCAGCGCGAGCGGCAGCCGGCTCGCCCACGAATTCGATGTCACGGACGCCGTACGCCCTGGTGAGAACGTCGTCGCCGTGCGAGTGCACCAGTGGTCGGCGGCCAGTTATGTCGAGGACCAGGACCAGTGGTGGCTGCCGGGCATCTTCCGCGATGTCACCCTGACCGCCCGTCCGGCCGGAGGCATCGAGGACGTCTGGCTGCGGGCCGGTTTCGACAACGGGCGCGGGCGGGTCGAGGCTGAGGTCGTCGCCGAGGCTACGGCATTCCCGGTCACCCTGCGCATTCCCGAGCTCGGTGTCGAGCAGGTCTGGGCGACGCCGGACGACGTGGCGCCCGTGGACATCGCCGAAGTCGAGCCCTGGTCGGCCGAGTTGCCGCGCCTGTACGACGCCACGGTGTCCACGGCCGCCGAGACCATCGCCCTGCGGGTGGGTTTCCGTACGGTCGAGATCCGCGGGGACCAGTTCCTGGTGAACGGGCGCCGGGTGGTGTTCCACGGCGTGAACCGGCACGAGACCCACCCGGAGCGCGGCCGTGTCTTCAACGAAGAGCACGCGCGCGAGGACCTGGCCCTCATGAAGCGGTTCAACGTGAACGCGATCCGCACCAGCCACTACCCGCCGCACCCCCGGCTGCTCGACCTCGCCGACGAACTCGGCTTCTGGGTGATCCTGGAGTGCGATCTGGAGACGCACGGCTTCGGCAAGGTCGACTGGGTCGGCAATCCCAGTGACGACCCGGCCTGGCGCACGGCGTACCTCGACCGGATCGAGCGCACCGTCGAGCGGGACAAGAACCACCCCAGCATCGTCATCTGGTCCCTCGGCAACGAGGCGGACACCGGCAGCAATCTCGCCGCCATGTCGGCCTGGGTCCACGCCCGCGACGCCGAACGTCCCGTGCACTACGAGGGCGACTACACCGGCGAGTACACCGACGTCTACTCGCGCATGTACGCGTCCGTGCTGGAGACCGAGCAGATCGGCACCGACGGCTCCCGCGCCCCGCTGCTCAACTGCACGCCCGCACAAGGCGCCCGGCAGCGCACCAAGCCGTTCCTGCTCTGCGAGTACGCGCACGCGATGGGCAACGGGCCTGGCGCGTTCGACCAGTACGAGGCGCTGGTGCGCCAACACCCGCGCCTGCACGGCGGGTTCGTGTGGGAGTGGCGCGACCACGGCATCCTGACCACGACCCCGGACGGGACGCCGTACTACGCCTACGGCGGCGACTTCGGCGAGGTCATCCATGACGGCAACTTCGTGATGGACGGCATGGTGTTGAGCGACGACGTGCCGACGCCGAGCCTGCACGAGTTCAAGGCGGTCGTGGCGCCGGTGCACTTCGCCTTCGACGGTGACAAGGTCGCGATCACCAACCTCCGGCATACGACCGACACGGCCGACCTGCGCTTCCACTGGCGGGTCGAGCACGACGGAGTCCCCGTGGAATCAGGGGAGTTGGAGGTCCCGTCCGTCGCGGCGGGCGACTCGGGCCGGGTCTCGCTGCCGTCGGTTCCGGTGTCGCCGGACGCCGAGACCTGGCTGACGATCGACGCGGTGCTGGCCACGGCAACGCCTTGGGCGCCCGAGGGTCATGTCGTCGCAACTGCCCAGCTGGACCGCTCGCTTCGCCGTCCCGTCCCCGCCGGCCGCGGGCGGTTCGACTGGCAGCCCGGCGCCGGGACACTCACGCTCGGCGTCGCCGAGTTCGTCGGCGGGTCTCTCGTCAGGCTGGGCGAACGCGCCGTAGCGGGGCCTCGGTTGGAGCTGTTCCGCGCGCCGACGGACAACGACAAGGGCGCTTGGGGCGAGGTAGACGAGAGTGACGCGAGCGTCTCCGGGGTGTCCAACGCCGAGCTGTGGCTTCGCGACGGGCTCGACCGGCTGACCTCGCGCCGGGTGTCGGTGGAGCAGAGCGCGGACGCACTGCGCACGGTCGACAAGGTCTCGGCCGCCGACTCCGGTCTGTCGGTGCTGGTGGAATCCGTCTGGTCGCGCGAGAGCGACGGCGAAGTCGAGCTGCGGGTGGAGATCCAGCCCTCGCACGGCTGGCAGACGGTGTGGCCGCGGATCGGGGTGCGTTTCGACCTGCCCGACGGCACGGCTCCGGTCGACGGTGCCGAGTGGTTCGGCCTCGGCCCGCTGGAGTCCTACCCGGACAGCGTGCGCGCGGCCCGCACCGGGCTCTTCGCCGCCTCCATCGGCGACCTCTCGGTCGACTACGCGCGCCCCCAGGAGACCGGTCACCGCTCCGAACTCCGCCGACTGGCCCTGACCAGCGGCGACACCGAAGTGCTGCGCATCGAGGCACTCCCCGACACGCACGGTCGCCGTCCCGGCTTCACGCTCAGCCGGCACACCCCGCAGGAGATCTCCAAGGCCGGGCACCCGTACGAGCTGCCGGATTCGACGACGAGCCGCCTGTTCGTCGACGCGGCCCAGCACGGGCTCGGCTCACGAGCCTGTGGTCCGGATGTGTGGCCGGAGTTCGCGCTGCGCCCGGAGGCCCGCACGATCAGGCTCCGGATCACGGCACCGAACTAGACCGATACGGAGAGGGTGCGGTCTCGCACGGCGACGGCCGCACCCTCAGTATGGGAGGAGACGACTGCCCCGGCCGCGCGCGTATCCGGCCGTCCCCGTGGGAAGGAGCGCTCCGATGCCCACCCTGCTGTCGGTGAATGTCGGCATGCCGAAGGACGTTCCCTGGCAGGGCAAGACCGTTTATACGGGTGTATGGAAGTACCCGGTGGTCGGCCCGGCGATGGTGCGCCGCCTGAACATCGACGGCGACGGCCAGGGCGACACGGCCGGGCACGGCGGCGAGCAGCGGGCGGTCCTCGTCTACCAGATCCAGTCGTACCGGCACTGGCAGCGGCACTTCGGGCGCGACGATCTCGGCTACGGCCAGTTCGGCGAGAACCTCACCGTGGAGGGCCTGCTCGACGACGAGGTCTGCATCGGCGACCGGTACCGCATCGGCGAGGCCGAGTTCGAGGTCACCCAGCCGCGCGTCACCTGCTACCGCGTCGGCATGCGCTTCGGCGAGCCCGAGCTGGCCGCGCTGCTGGTGAGCCATCACCGGCCCGGGTTCTACATGCGGGTCGTACGGGAGGGCCGTGTGCAGGCCGGCGACCCGATCGTACGGACCAGGACCGGTCCGGGTGAGCTGAGTGTCGCCGAGACCGACGCGCTGCTGTATCTCCCCGGCCGCGATCCCGCCAAGCTGCGCCTCGCCCTGGACGTGCCCGCGCTGAGCCCCGGCTGGCAGGGGTCGTTCCGTGAACTGCTCGCCGCCGCCGATGACTTGACGACCGCCGCCCGCCCGGCCTGGGCCGGTTTCCGCGCGCTGCGGGTGACGGAGGTGGTCCCCGAGAGCACGACGGTCACCTCGATCCGGCTGGCAGCCCCGGACGACAGCCCGCTCCCGACCGCCCGCGCGGGCCAGTACCTGACCCTGCGCGTCCCCTCTACGACCGGACCCGCCCCGGTGCGCAGCTACTCGCTCTCGGCCGCACCCGACGCCGGCGATTACCGGATCAGCGTCAAACACGAGCCCCACGGCACGGCGAGCGGCTACCTGACCACGCGGCTACGACCGGGCGCCGAACTCGAAGTCGCCGCGCCCCGTGGGGAGTTCGTGTACGCCGAGGACAGCGGACCGGTGCTCCTCGTCTCCGCCGGTATCGGCCTCACGCCGGTGCTGGCGATGCTGCACGAGCTGGCCGCGCGGGGCAGCAAGCGTGAGGTCTGGTGGATCCACGGCGCCCGCGGTCCCCGCGAACACCCTCTCGCCGCCGAGGCACACGACCTGATCGCCTCACTGCCGGACGCGCACGAGCACGTCTTCTACAGCGCGGCCACGCCCGAGGAACGGCAGCGCGCCCACGCAGCACCGGGACGCCTCACGAAGGACAAGCTGCTCGCACTGTCGGTCCCGGCCGACGCGACCGCCTACATCTGCGGCCCCGCCCCCTTCATGACCGACATGCGGCAGGCCCTCATCGAGGCCGGCATCCAACCGACGCGTATCCACACCGAGTTGTTCGGAGCGCTGGGCGCCATCAACCCCGGCCTCACCGACCACCCGACCCGCGCACCCCACCAGCCCCCGGGCTCGCCCGGCACCGGTCCGCTGGTGACCTTCGCCCGCAGCGGCATCGCCGTCCCGTTCGACGACGACAACACCGGCAGTGTGCTCGACCTCGCCGACGCCTGCGACGTACCCACCCGCTGGAGCTGCCGCACCGGTGTCTGCCACACCTGCGTCACGCCTCTGCTGTCCGGCACGATCGCGTACTCCCCCGATCCGCTGGAGGCACCGGCGGACGGCGAGATCCTGATCTGCTGCGCGCGCCCCGGCACGGACATCGTCCTGGACATGTAGGGGCCGTCGCGCACTCCTCCAAGGGCCGTCGCGCACTCGCCGTAGAAAAGATTCTTCCGACCTGCAACCTCGATGCCCCCGGAACGTCTGTCCGGGTGGAGGCGCCTCCGAGCCAGGGTCTTCGCCACGGGAAGCCAGCCGTGGCGGCGGCCCGACAGTCCCGTCAGCATCGACGATTCGAGGATTCACATGTCCGCAGGTCAGACCGTCCGCCACAGCCTCCGCGCGGGCCGGGTACGGATCGCCCTGGGCGTCACCGGCGCCGCCGCCGCGCTCGCCATCGGCGGCTCGTTCACCGCCCACGCCGACAACTCCGCGCCCGCCCCGAAGCCGGTGCCCGCCAAGGGCACGCCCGCCGACCAGTGCCCGGAGCCGGTCGAGGCGGTGCCGGGTGGGGGTGCCGTCCCCGTCAAGGGAGGCCAGGTGTCGTACACCACCCTCAGCGGCGACGAGGTCGAGGCGGTGCCGAACGGGGTCGACGGCCCCTACAAGGGAAAGACGGTGTCGTACACCCTCCTCGGCGACGACCCGGTCGACGCGGTGCCCGGCGACGACTGCACCGCCCCGGACCCGAGCAAGGGCACCCCGGTCGACGCCGTGCCCGGCGGCAAGGACACCGCCCGGGACGCCAAGCCCGCTCCCGCCAAGCGGTGACACGCGCGGCGAACCGCCGCTGATCGGCCACGGGCCATTCGGCGGCCCGTAGCCGAGGTGGGGCCGCCGGGTATCTGCCCGGCGGTCCCACCGCCCGCCCGGCGACACCGGGCCCATGCACGAAGACCTTGCTGTCCTGGAGATCCATGAACGCGGCGACGACCCCGGCCTACGGCATACCGACGGGCGGACACCGGCCCCTACGTTTCCCGGCGCCCACCTGGGCGGACGCACTGCGACGGGCGCTACGGCACCTGGTGCGCGGGGTGTCGCGGCCGCGCGAGGACCTCCCGATGGCGCCGGACGCAGCGGCCGTCCCGGCCGACCTCGGCGAACCCGGTATCGACGAGCTGTACGCCCACCGCCGACTGCCCCTGGTCCGCCTGGCGCTGCTCCTGGTGGACGACCTCCCCACGGCGGAGGACGTGGTGCAGGACGTGTTCGCCGCGCTGTACCGCCGCCACGGCGGGCGGCTGACCGGCCTCGACAACCCCGACGCGTATCTGCGCACCAGCGTGGTCAACACCTCGCGCTCGGTCCTGCGCCGCCGCCGTACGGTACGGGCGCACGTCCCCGAACGCGAAGGGTACGCCCCGTCCGCCGAGGAACCCGTGCTGCTGCGCGAGGAGCACGGAGAAGTGATCGCCGCCCTGCACCGGCTGACCCGGCGGCAACGTGAAGTGCTGGTCCTGCGGTACTGGTCCCATCTCAGCGAGGCCCAGATCGCCGACACCCTGAGCCTGTCGCGCGGCGCGGTCAAGTCCACCGCGAGCCGTGCGCTGGCCGCCCTGCGCCGAGAGTTGGAGGCGTCCCGATGACAACACGCGTGACCCCGGAGGCGTCCCGATGATCGAGCAGGACCACGGTTCCGGACTCCCACCGGATCCCCTCGAAGAACGGCTGCGCAACGCCCTGCGCGCCCGGGCCGACTCCGTCGACCTGCACGCGCTGCGTCCCGCCGCCCCGCCGAGCAGCCAGGCCCGGCTGTTCCGGCTCCCGGCCCTCCACCCCGTCCGTCGCACGGCCGTCGCGGTGCTCGTCGTGGCCGCCGCGGTGATCGGCGTTCTGTTCATCGCGATCCACGAGGTCCGGGAACCACCGGTCGGTCCCGCGAACCGCCCCTCGGTGTCCCCCACTCCCAGCACCATGGATGCCGTACCCGGTCCTCCTGAGTCGGGCGACGTCGACGCGTCACCCCATCGTTGACCGAGCACGAGGACGCACCTGGTCAACCGCGGAAACCGCTCCCGGCCCCGGCCCCCCACTCGCTCGCCGGCAGCTCAAGGAGCCACTCGATCCGCGCGCTGTCCGGCAACGGGCCATGATCGGCCGTCACTTGGAGCGCCGAGGCGGCCGTGATGTGCCCCAGCCGCAACGCACGCTCTATGCCGTCCCCGCGCAACAGCCCGGCCAGAACCCCGGCCGCGAACGCGTCGCCCGCGCCGACGGGTTCCACCACATCCGTGTCCAGCGCGGGCACGATCCGTACCCCTTCGTCGCTGAAGGCGATGGCGGAATGGCCACCGTCCTTGACGACCAGCAGGCGCGGCTGCGGCAACAGCCGCCGTACGTCGGCCGGTTCGAGGTCCGCGCCCCACAACTCCCGTGCCTCGTCGAGCCCGACGAAGGTGATGTCGGCGAGCTCGGCCAGGTCGCGCAGCACGGTGGCGGCCGTACCGGGCGGCCACAGCGCGGGGCGGTGGTTGACGTCGAAGCTGATGGCGTAAGGGCGTTCGGCGGCCGGGACGGTGAGCGCGGTGGTCACCAGGTTCCGGCAGGACGGGGACAACGCCGGTGTCACGCCCGTGAGATGGAGGACGGCGGCCGATTTCAGCCTGTCGTCGGCGAGTACGTCGGGGCCCATCGCCGAGGCCGCCGAGTTGCCCCGGTAGTAGTGGACCCGGGTCCGCGAACCGTTCGGCTCCTTCACGAGCAGCCCCGTGGGCCGCTCCGGATCGCGCCGCACCCCGCTGACATCGACCCCGGCGGCCCCGACCTCCGCGAGCACGCGCCGCCCCAACGGGTCGTCGCCCACCGCCGAAAGCCACGCGACGGGAACCCCGAGATCCGCCAGATACATGGCCACATTCGACTCCGCCCCGGCCACCGACACCCGCAGATCGTCGGCACACTCCAGCGACGAGGACGGAGCGGGAGCGAGTGCCGCCATGGTCTCCCCGATACAGACAACCGCGCCTTCCGCCGACTCCCATCCGTTCGTCATGACCCCTCCCGCGCGAACGAGGCTTTCTCTACGACGGTGAGCAGCGCGCGAGTTCGGGCGCGCAGCGCGGTCAGACTGCCGCCGTCGGCCGCGTCGCCGACGAGGGGTGAGCCGACACCGACGGCGGTCGCTCCGGCGTTCAGATACTCCCGCGCGGCCAACGCGTCGACGCCGCCCACCGGTACGAACACCTCGTGCGGGAACGGTCCGCGCAATGCCTTGAGATAGGCGGGGCCGCCGGCCTCGGCGGCCGGGAAGATCTTCAGCGCGGCGACACCTAGGGGGCGGGCGGCGAGGATCTCGGTGGGGGTCAACACCCCGGCGATGACCGGCAGTTCGAGCCGCTGCGCCTCGCGGATACCGTCCCCGAGTGCGGGGGTGACGGCGAAGTTCGCGCCGGCTCGATGGGCGGCGCGGGCGTCGTCGGCGGTCAGGACCGTACCAGCGCCGAGCGGTCGGTCGGGACCGAGCTCATTGCGTGCCCGCGCGATGACGGACAGGGCATCTGTGCCAGTAAGAGACACCTCGATCAGTTCGACGCCCTCCTCGGCGAGGGTCAGCACGGTGCGCAGCGCGGCTTCCGGGTCGGTGCCGCGGATGATCGCGACGAGGCGGTGGGCGGCCAGGGCCGCTCGCAGATCCATGTGACGAATTCCCTTCCTGTACAGGTCGGTTCAGGCACAACGGCAGTTCGGGGTCAGCGTCAGCCGCCACCGCACCTCACCCGAGGCGGGTACCCGGGCGGCATCACCGGGGCCGGCCTCCGCGAGGTCGAAGACGCGGCCGAGCATGGGTTCAACGCCCGTGCTGCGGTAGGGGTGTTGGGCGGGATAGCCGCCCAGATTGCGCCACAGCGCGACGGACACCGGCTGCCCGTCGGCTTCGAGGGCGAACGAGAGACGGTCGGTCTGGTCATGGACGCAGCAGTGCGAAGCGTCGATGACGGCTCCTACGGCGGTGCCGTCGTCCGGACCGAACCGGTCCAGGCGCAGTCCGCACGGCACGGGCCAGTCACCCTCCACCCAGGAGGCACCGTCCGGCCACGCCCGGTCCAACTGCCGCGCTGCCTCGGGGAATAGCCGGGTACGCGCACCCTCGCGGATGTGCAGCCCCGCACGGTCGGAGAGGTCGAGCAGAGCATGGGCGGCCCATACGAAGCGGAAGCCCGCATCGGCCGTCAGGACGTAGTCGGCCACAGCCCCGTCGGCGGTCGCACGTACCGTCCGCGCCAAGGCGAAGCGGTCGCAGTGGAGAACGTCCGCAACTCCCTCTCGTGTCCAGGGTCTTGACCAGGCGTCACCATGGTCGGGAGCACCCCGCACAGTCGGTATGCACTCCTCCAGCCCGCCCGCGTCCACGAAGGCGTCGCCGGGGGAAACGTTGTCGCGCTCGGGCGCGGCACGTCGCCACAGCCACTCACGTCCCGTTGCCGTCGTGCGCAACGAGGTCCAACGCCCTCCGCGGGCAAGGTCGGTGACGATGTCGAGTGTCACGGTCACCACTCCGCGAAGGATCCGTCGGGGTGTCGCCACACGGGGTTGCGCCAGGCGTGCCCGGTGCGGTCGGCGGCGCGTACAGCGGCCTCGTCGATGGTGATACCGAGGCCGGGGGCGTCACCGCGCACCGCATGGCCGTCCACGAACCGGAACGGCGCCGGGTCGACGAGGTAGGAGAGCAGGTCGGCGTCCTTGTTGTAGTGGATGCCCCGACTCTGTTCCTGGATAAGGAAGTTGGGGGTGGCGAAGGCGACCTGGAGACTGGCCGCCAGCGCGATCGGGCCGAGCGGGCAGTGCGGGGCGAGCTGGGCGCCGTAGGCCTCCGCGAGGGAGGCGATGCGGTGGACCTCCGAGATGCCGCCGGCGTGCGAGAGGTCGGGTTGGACGACGGCGATGCCCGCGGTGAGCGGGGGCAGGAACTCGCCGCGTCCGTAAAGGCGTTCACCGGTGGCGAGCGGTACGGGACTCGATTCGACCAGGCCGGCGAGTTGACGGCCGTGCTCGGGCAGGACGGGTTCCTCGACGAACAGCGGGTGCAGCGGGGCGAGTTCGGCGAGGACGCGGCGGGCGCCGGCGGCGGTGAGGCGGCCGTGGAAGTCGACGGCGACATCGCGGTCGGGGCCGAGTGCCTCGCGGGCGGCGGCCACGCGGGCGACGATCGCGGCGGTCTCGGCGGGGGTGGGGATGGGTGAGGTGGCTCCGGCAGCGTTCATCTTCACGGCCGTGAAACCGGCCTCGACCTGGGCTGCTATCTGCTCGCTCAGCTGGGCGGGTTCGTCGCCGCCGACCCAGGCGTAGACCCGGACGCGGTCACGCACGGGGCCGCCCAACAGGGCGTGCACGGGGGCGCCGTAGGTCTTCCCGGCGATGTCCCACAACGCCTGGTCGAGGCCGGCGACGGCGCTGGAGAGGATCGGGCCGCCCCGGTAGAAGCCGCCCTTGGACATGACCTGCCAGTGGTCCTGGATGCGCAACGGGTCCTGGCCGACGAGGTGTTCGGCCAGCACGTCGACGGCGGCGCGGACGACCTCGGCGCGTCCTTCGACGACCGGTTCGCCCCAGCCGACCACGCCCTCGTCAGTCTCGACACGGCAGAACAGCCAGCGGGGCGGGACGAGGAAGGTCTCGACACGGGTGATCTTCACTGAGACCGGGAGCCTTCCGTTTCTTCGGAGTCCTGTGCGGAGTCCACGTGGGAACCCTCCTCTTCGGAGTCGTCCAGGCGGTCCAGGTCGCGACCGGCCTGGTCGAGCAGGGCGCGCATCGCTGCCTCGGCGGCCTGCGGGTCCCGGTCGCGTACGGCGTCCAGTACGGCGCGGTGGGCCGGGACGGGGTCCTCGCTGTGCGGGGCGCTGTGCACGATGCGGTCGCGGTGCGCGAGGCCGGACTCGATCACCATCTCCATGCGTTCGAGGAGTTCGTTGTGGGTGGCGGCGAGCAGGGCGCGATGGAAGGCGAGGTCGGCCTCGACGGCGTGGGCTGCGTCGCCGCCCTGCTCCCCCATCGCGTCGAGGGCACCGTCAAGTGCCGCCAGGTCAGCGTCGGTTCGGCGCTGGGCGGCGAGGCGTACGGCGGCGGGTTCGATGATGGCGCGCACCTCGGCGAGGTTGTGCAGCAACGCCCGGTCCGACTCGCTGGTGGAGGCGCCCTCGAACTGCCAGCGCAGTACGTCGGCGTCGAGCAGGTTCCACTCGGCGCGGGGGCGCACGAAGGTGCCGCGCCGCTGCCGGGCGTCGACCATCCCCTTGGCCGCGAGCACCTTGAGCGACTCGCGCAGCGCGGTCAGGCTCACGTCCAACTCGCTCTGCAGCGCCACGAGATCGAGCGTGGCCCCTTCGGCGATCTCACCGCCCAGGATGCGGCGGGCGAGGAGTTCCACGGTCTGGCCGTGGACGCCTCGACGGGCATAGGGCGTCATGTCGTACAGCCTTTCTGCTGGTTGGGGAGCGTGGTCATGCGGAGGCCTTGACGACGCTCCAGCCGCCGTCCACCACGAGACTCGTCCCGGTGATGTAGGAGGCTTCGTCGGCGCTGAGGAACGCGATGGCCGCGGCCACTTCCTCGGGCGTACCGAAGCGGCGTGCGGCCGTCTCGGCGATGCTGGCTTCCCGTTCCTCGGGCGGCACTCTGTCCCAGGCGGCGGTCAGTATCGGTCCCGGCAGGACGGCGTTGACACGCACAACCGGCCCGTATTCGACGGCGAGTTGGCTGCAGAGGGAAAGCAGCGCGCCCTTGGCGGCGGCGTAGGCGGGATGCCCGGGGATGCCCTTGTGGGCGTGCACGGACGAGGTCAGCACCACCGAACCCCGCCGCTCCTCCAAGTCGGGCAGCACCGCCCGGAACCCGAGAAAACTGCCGGTCAGATTGACGTCGAGTTGCCGTTGCCAGGACGGCAGGGTCATCTCGTGGGCCGGTGTGACATCGACGGTGAAGGCGTTGCTGACGAGGACGTCGACGGGCCCGAAGGCGTGCGCGGCGGTGACGATCCGCGCCCAGTCCTCCTCGACGGCGACATCGGCGGCCACGAACCGCGCCCGCCCGCCGTCCTTGCCGATCCGTTCGGCCACCAACTCGCCCCGCTCCTCGGCGACATCGGCGAGCACGACGGCGGCTCCCTCCTCGGCGAGGCGTACGGCCGTGGCGGCTCCGATGCCGGAGGCCGCTCCGGTGACCACGGCCGTGCGCCCGGTGAAACGGGCGCCGTGCCGTCGTACGGACTGGTCCATCGAGGTTCGACTCCTTCGGGTCTCGCGTCCTTCGCGTCTCTCACGGGCAAGGGCTCGCTGGAGAGGCCTGCTGGAAACATAAGGGGCTCACTCGCGTATCAGCACGACCAGGTCCGCGTCATGATCGACACTCCACGCGAACGGCAGCCCGTAGTGCAGCAGATGCGCTCCGCTGTACGACGTCCCGGTCGCCGCGTCCCGGTAACGCGCCGTCGCGTCCAGTCCCCGCAGCCGAAGCCGGTCCATCCGCCCCGGCACGAGCGGCGCCCCGTCGAGACGCCCGGTGCTCAGCGCGGCGACGACGGTCCGGTCCCCGGCGTCGTACTGCACCCCGCAGCTCGGCTCCTCCGGCGTACCGAGGAGCCGCGCCTCACCATGGTGGATCACGTCCCGCGCCTCCTTGTACCGGCTGATCCACCAGGCCGCCTCGGCCCGCTGCTCCGGCGTCCACGCGCGCAGGTCGGCGCCGATGCCCAGCACCCCGCACATGGCGTTGACGAACCGGAAGGCGAGACTGCGCGGGCGCGGATCGAAGACGCCGGGTGCGTCGGTGACCCACGAGCTCATGACGTGCGGGGCGTGCGCGTGCAGGAA
Organism: Streptomyces sp. NPDC050528; assembly: GCF_044457795.1. NCBI lineage: Bacteria > Bacillati > Actinomycetota > Actinomycetes > Kitasatosporales > Streptomycetaceae > Streptomyces > Streptomyces sp. NPDC050528. The sequence continues at coordinate 30,068 of NZ_JBITHH010000026.1, read as the reverse complement.
GCCGTACTGGGTCGAAAGCCGGTCCAGGGGTGCGGTGTTGTCGCTGGGCCACACCACGTCCGTACGCGCGATCGTCGCATGCTCGATCCGCCCGCCGCCGCCCGCGCAGCCCTCGACGGTGACGTCCGGGTGGGCGGAACGGAGGTGGTCGAGAACGCGGAGGTATCCGGCGACATGCTCGGCGTCGAGATCGACGCGGCCGGCACCGGGACGGCCCCGCTCGGTGGGCGGGCGGTTCATGTCCCACTTGAGGTAGCTGATGTCGTACGCGCCGAGGAGCCGGTCGAGCGTCTCGATCACGAAGTCCTGGACGTCGGTCCGGCCGAGGTCGAGGAGGAGCTGGTTGCGGACGAGTCGACCGGGGCGGCCCTCGATCCGGTAGACCCACTCGGGGTGTTCCGCGTGCAGACGGCTCCCCGGGCTGACGGCCTCGGGCTCTATCCACAGACCGACGTCCAGGCCCAACGTCCTTACGTCCGCGATGAATTGGTCGAAGCCCTGCGGGAAGGCCGCCGGGTCCGGCCGCCAGTCGCCGAGTCCCCCGGTGTCGTCGGCGCGCCCGGTGAACCAGCCGTCGTCCACGACGAACAGCTCGACCCCGATGTCGGCGGCCGTCTTCGCCAGCTCCAGTTGGCCGTCGGCGTCGACGTCGAAGCCGGTGGCTTCCCAGGAGTTGTAGAGGACCTTGCGGGGGCGGTGCAGGCGTTCGCCGGTGAGGTGCCGTTCGTAGCGGTGCCAGACGCGGGAGAGTCCGTCGAGGCCCTCCGGGCTGAAGGCGCAGGCGAGTTGGGGGGTGGCGAGGGTTTCGCCGGGTTCGAGGAGTACCGCTCCCTCGTGGGGGACGCGGCCCGCTCGTACCCGCAGGGCGCCGCCGGGTTCGGCCTCCGCGGTGATGTGCCAGTTGCCGGGCCAGGCGAGGGCGATGCCGTACGCGGCCGGCGACTCGCCGTCCTGTATCGCGAGCCAGGGCGCGTACGCGTGTCCCGGTGCGCCTTGCAGGCTGCCGATGGTGAACGTGCCTCTGGGAAGGTCGAGTTGGGTACGCTGGAACTCCTGCGACCACTGGCCCGTGAGGTACGTCAGGCGGGCAACGCCGGTGACGGGGATGTTCACGGCGGCCGAGTCGAGGCGCTCCAGGCGGAGTTCGTCGGTGGCGGTGAACTCCGTCCAGCGGAGGATCACGTCCGTGCCCGGCACGGTCTCGTAGTGAAGGACGGTGCGGAAGCCCAACTGCTCGTCGTGGAAGGCGAGTCGTAGCTTGCCCTCGTCCTCTTCAGTCCCGGCGAACTCCCACCACACGCCCCGGTCTTCGCCGTCCGGACGGGACGCCACCAGCTCCGATCCGGTGAACGGCCGTAGCCCGTAGGGCAGATACTCGGCCGGGGCCGCGTCGGCGGGGGTGATGAAGTGTGTGCACCTCGACCAGTCCAGGGCGGAGGGACCGTCCTCGACGCCGAGCGGGCCCCAGGCGTCGAGTTCGGCCCAGGGGCCGTCCGGGGACAGGCGCACGGTGTAGCTGGTGTTCTCCGTGCGCAAGGTCCAGCGCTGGTACGTCACTTGACCGCCCCGAGGTTGAGCCCGGCCACGAAGTGCCGCTGGAAGCGGAGGAACACCGCGACCGTGGGGGCGGCGGCGATGACGGAACCGGCCGCGATGACGTTCCACATCGAGACGAACTGTCCCTGAAGTCCGATGAGGGCGGCGGTGATCGGCATCTTGGTGTCGCTGCGCAGCACGGTGATCGCCCAGAGAAGGTCGTTGAAGATCCAGGTGAAGGACAGGGCGCTGAGCGCGGCCAGGGCGGGGCGGGTCAGCGGGAGGATGATGCGCCAGAAGATCTGCCAGGGGCCGGCGCCGTCGACGACCGCCGCCTGTTGGATCTCCGTCGGGATCGACCGCATGAATCCGTGCAGGACGAAGACGTAGAAGCCGACGCCGAAGCCGATCTGCACGCCGATGAGCGCGGGCAGGGTGTCGAAGACGCCCATCACTTCGCTGAGCTTGGACACCGGGATGAGGAGGATCTGCGGTGGGAGGAGGTTGCCGCCGAGCATGAGGAGCAACAGGGAGCGGCGGAAGGGGACTTCGTAGCGGCTGAGGGCGAAGGCGGCCATCGCGGCGAGGGCCAGCGTGATCAGGACGCAGGGGATGGTGACGATCAGGCTGTTGATGAGGGCGCGCTGTTGGCCGCCGTCGACCCAGGCCTGATGGAAGTTGCCGAAGGTGAAGGAGTGCGGCCAACTGCCCAGACCGTGGGCGGCGATGTCGTCGAAGGAACGCAGGCTGGTCACCAGGACCAGGGCGATGGGCAGCAGCCAGAGGATCGCCAACGCGCCCGCGCCCAGGTGGAATCCGGCGGTCGCGGCGCGCTTGCGGCGCAGTGCCGTGGAGTTGGCGGACATCAGTCGGCCTCCCGGAACGCGCGGACGAGGTAGGAGCAGATGACGCCGAAGGCCAGCACGAAGATGACGACGGCGAGTGCGGAGCCGTAGCCGAGTCGCAGGGACTGGAAGGCGGTTGAGTACATGTAGGTGCTCAGCAGCTCGGAGGAGTGGTAGGGGCCGCCTCGGGTCAGCGACCACACGACGTCGAAGGAGCGCAGGGAGTCGATGACGATGACCGATAGAACTACCGCGTTGACACTGCGCAGTTGAGGCAGCGTGACGTGCCGGAGGCGCTGCCAGGCGCTGGCGCCGTCGACCTTGGCGGCCTCGTAGAGGGCGGGGTCGATGCCCTTGAGGCCGGCCAAATAGAGGACCATGACGTAGCCGATCTGGCGCCAGAGCGCGGGCACGATCACCGCGTAGAGGGCGGTGTCCTGGTCGGCGAGCCAGGCGTGGCGGAGGCTGCCGAGGCCTACGGATTGCAGGAGTTGGTTGAGGACGCCGTCGGGCTGGTAGATCGCCTGCCAGACCAGGGCGGTGGCGACCAGGGAGAAGACGACCGGCAGGAACAGGGCCGCGCGGTAGAAGCCGACGCCGCGGCGCTCCTGTTGGAGGAGGAGTGCGGCAGCGAGGCCGAGCACGGCGGACAGGCCGCCGAAGAGCACGAGCCAGAGGACGGTGTGGCCGGCCGCGCTGCGGAAAACGTCGTCGTGGGCCATCTCCCGGAAGTTGTCCAGGCCCACGAACTGCGGTGGGGAGACGCCGTCCCATTTGGTCAGGGCGAGGTAGAAGCCCTGCACGGCGGGCCAGAACACCCACACCGACTCGGCGAGCAACGGGATCAGGACGAAGGCGAGCACCAGCGGGGGTGTGCGCCGGGGGCCCCGAACCCGCTTGCCCGGGGCGGGCGTTCGGGTCGGGGACTTCCGGTCGGGCGCGGTCAGGACGGCCATGTCAGGCGTTCCAGATCTTCGCGGCGTCGCGCTGCCAGTCGGTGAGGATGCTCCCGATCGACTTGGGCTTGGCCAGGAACTTGGTCAACGCGTTGTCGGCGGTGGGCTGGAGGGCGTCGCTGGAGTCCCGGTTGAAGAACTGGGTGATCTCGGTGGCCGCCGCGATGTGCTCGCGGCCCTTGGTGACCAGGGCCGTACCGGCGTCCTTCGCGGCGGGGTTGCAGGGCAGGACGGTGCCGGAGGAGCCCTTGATGTAGATCTCCTGGGCCTCGGCGGTCGCGAGGTACTTCATCAGGTCGATCACCTGGTCGCGCCGGCCGGTGCGGGCGCTGGCGAAGTAGCCGTCCGTGGGCGCCTCTTCGGCGAGCGGGACCTTCGGGTCGATGATCGGGAAGCGGAAGAAGTCGACGTCGGCGAGGGCGCTCTTGGGGGTCGCGTCGGCGAAGAAGGTGCCGATGAGCATCATGGCGCTGCGGCCGTTGAGCAGGGAGGTCGACGCGTCCTGGAAGGCGACGGCGGCGCCGTTCGGGTCGAAGTACGGGAGCACCTCCTGCCAGCGGTCGAAGACCTTGCGCACCTCGGGGTCGTCGAACCGGTGCTTCCCTGCGAGGAGTTGACGGTGGTACTCGGCGCCGTTGATGCGGATGTCGAGGTAGTCGAACCACGCCGACGCCACCCAAGCCGTGCCGCCGCCGGCTCCGAGCCCGATCGGGTTGACGCCCTTGCTCTTGAGCTTGTCGCACAGGTCGAGGAACTCGTCCCAGCTCTTGGGCTCGCTCACGCCCCACTTGGCGAAGTTGGACTTCCGGTAGAACATGCCCCACCAGTAGTAGGTGGTGGGCACGAAGACCTTCTTGCCCGAACTCGTGGACGTGCACAGCGAGTTGAGGGCCTTGGAGTAGTGCTTGAGGTCGGGCGACGAGGTCCATGCCTCGTCGAGGTCGAGCAGCAGGTTCTTCTTGGCGTACGCGTCCGCGACCGAGCCGGGGTACCAGGTGTACACGTCCGGCGGGTTGGCCGAGGTGAGGTACGTCGGCAGCTGGGTGCGGAAGGTCTCCGCGGCGACCGTGTTGAGGCTCGCCCGGTCGGAGCCCTTCTTGGCGTAGGCGGCGACGAGGTCCTCCATCGCGGCCTTGGCCTGCGGGGCTGAGAGGTTGGACTGGAGGGTCACCGCTCCCTTCGAGGAACTCTTGCTCGATGAGGTCGAGGTGACACAGCCGCTGAGCAGCGCCGCCGTCCCCGCGGCACCGAGTCCCGCGAGGAAGCGGCGTCGGTCTGGCTGGTGGTTCGTCATGGATGGCTCCCTGTGGATCCCGCGCGGATCCAGATGCACGCGGTTCCAGATTCACGTGGCGTCCCCACCACGTCAAGAATAATTACTAATTTAGTTGAACTGGGTCAGGTGCACGTAACCGTCGACTCCGCGGAACACCGCGTCGACCGCCCCGTCCGGCCCGGCCACCGCCCCGAGCGCACCGTCGAACGCCGCGCTGGGGAAAGCGAGTTGCTTGGTCCAGCCCTGCCACGCACCGTTCTCGTACCGCTGCTGCCAGAGCGTGTAGTCGGCGGCCCGCGCGTACAGCACCACGGCGTCCCCTACGGCGACCAGAGTCGGACTCCCGCTGACGGTCCCGCCGACCGACGCCCACGGCGACCACTCCCCCGACGCGTCCCGGGATCGCGTCCACACGTCGTCGGCCGCGCTGCGCACGGCGATCGTCACTCGCCCTTGAGCGTCCACGGCGGCGGAGGGCCGCCCGTACACCGCCTTGCTGCCGGGTGCGCCGAGCGAGGTCCAGCCGGTCGACGGACCGCGCTGCACGACCTGCCCGTCGGTACCCGTGGCGAACAGCGTCCAGTGCGCGGCGTCGGTGAACGCCACCGACGGCGCGTCGGCCACCCGGCCGCCCAGGCTCTGCCACGCGCCCCAGCGACCGCCGACGTAGACCCGCCGGTACACCCGGGAGTCGGCGCCGCGCACGAAGACATCGATCCGGCCGCCGGCCGAGGCGTAGGCGGCGGGCTGGCCGAGAATCTCGCCCTGCGTGGGACCGCCGAGGTCCCGCGTCCTGCCGTCGGATTGCTGGACGAGCGAGCCGTGCGCGCCGCGCAGGAAGGTGCTCAGCGAGTCACCGTCCCGTACGACAGCCGGACTTGCCGTGGCCTTCTGCCCCAGATTCGTACCGGGCAGGGCGTCCGCCCCGGTCAGCTTCAGGAGCGCGGTGCCGTGCGCGGGGACCTCTACGGTGTACGACCCCGTGTACGCGCCCCGGTCGGTACGAGCCCGCAGGTCCCGGACCTTGACCGACCCGCCGAGCCCGGCATCCGCGAACTGCACGGTGCGCAGGGCGGGTTGGTCGGACCGGTTGAGCAGGACGACCGCGCGTCGGCCGTCACCGGCGAGGACCTTGCTGTAGACATCGCCGACCGAATCGCTGGCCACGCGTACGCCCTGGACGGCGAGCGGATCCTGGTCGACGGCGATGATCTCCGGGTTGCGCAGGGTGGCGAGCATCGAGTCCGACAGGGTGCGCGGGTCGGAACCCAGGACGAGCGGCGAGCCCATCTCGGCCCACATCACGTACTGCGTGGTGGACTCCTCCTGCGTCAACTCCAGCGTGCCGTCGGTCATTTGACGCATGGGGATGAGGTAGTCCGGGTCGTTGTAGTGCCCGGGTCCCTGCGCCTCGGGGTGCCAGGCGTTCGCGTCCATGTTGCGCAGGATGTTGGGCCACTGGCCTGGGCTCGGGGTGCCCCAGGCGATGTCCGTGCCGGTGCGCCAGGAGTCGGCGATCGTCGGGCCGTAGACGTAGGTGTTGTGCGCGTCCTGCTCGGGGGTGTGCGGCAGGCCCCAGTCGTCGGTGAGCGGGTTGCAGAGGTTGAGCAGCATCTTGCGGCCGGACTTGGCGACCGCGTCGCTGAACTCCTTGAACGCCGGGCCCGGATCGAGCTTGGCCCCGATCCCGCACAGGAAGTCGACCTTGACGGCGTCGATCTTCCAGCCGGCGAACTGCCGTGCGTCCGCCTCGTAGTGGCCCCTGCTGCCGAGCCCACAGCTCTTGCCGCCGTCGTAGGTGCCGGCGTCGGTGTAGATGCCCGCCTTGAGGCCGCGCTTGTGCAGGTAGGAGACCAACGCGGGGATGCCGGACGGGAATCGGTCCGGGTTGGCGACCAACCGCCCTTGTGCATCACGCGGGTTGTCGGCCTGCCAGCCGCCGTCGAGCCACACGATGTCGTAACCGGCGTCCCGCAGACCGCTGTTGACCAGCTTGTCCGCGACGGAGCGCACTTGTTGCTCGGTGGGCGCGCCCAGGCCGTAGTAGGTGTTCCAGCCCATGTACGGCGTCGGCGCGAGACCGCTGTCGTAGGAGGCGGGTGCGCCCTGGTCGGCGCCGGTCTGCGCCGTGGCCACCGGAGCGGCGGTCGCCGCCAGTACGGTCGCGATGGCGACGACGGTGGCACGGCGCGTCCGTCTCGAAGCCGCGGGTGTGCGGACCTGCGGATGTGAAGTCACTTGCCTCTCCCGAGGGTTGGGAAGCAGGAGGACGTGACGCGGGCCGCACTGCGACAGGGGCTTCCGGCGTCACGGCGACGACTGTGGCGCGCGACCGAAACCCTGTCAATATTAATTCCTAATTTATTAGAACGCCGCATCAGGGGTTGACACAGCATCCCTCGCGTCACAGCCTTTGGCAACGTTGTCAGTGCCGCCGACGTTTGATGGGACATCACGCTCATGACAGATCAATCGGGTTCGCCACGCCCGTCGCGCCGCTCCGTGGTCACCACGGGTTCCACCTTGCTGGCGGGGTTCGGCCTCGGACTCCCGTTGCCCACGTCGGCCACCGCGGCTTCCTCCCCCGCCACACCCGGTGAACTCGCGCTGCACCGCCCCGTGTCCGTCTCCTCGACGGCCTACGCGCCGACCCCGGGTTCGTTCGTGGTGGACCGGCTCGGCTCGCCCGGTGTGCGCGGCAGCGGTTGGCGAGCGGCGGCGGGCGACCCGCAGTGGATCGCGATCGACCTGCAAGCCGCGTGCGAGGTCACGTCGATCCGCCTCACCTTCGAGGCCGACGCGAGCGACCCGGTGTTCACGCCGCCCACCACGGGCAACCCGGCCGACGGCACAACAGGCAAGGAGATCCAGTCCAGTTACTCGGTCGAGTACGTCGTCGAGACGTCGACCGACCACACGACCTGGACCAGCGTGTACCGCACCACGGCGGGCACGGGCGGCGTCGTGAACATCCAGCCCGCGCGCCCGGTCACCGCACGCTGGGTCCGGCTGACCTCGACCCGGCGCTCCAACCCCAACCCCCTCAGCCTCAACGGCTTCGAGGTCTACGGCACCGCCCGGGGACACCGCCCGTCGGCCACGGGCTGGACGGACTGGGGCACTCACTCCGGGCCGGCACCCAAGCTGACGGTGGCCGGGGACGGCACGGTTCCGGTGGAGTCGGGGTGGCGGCTGACGCTCGACGACTGGGCCGGCGCCGACGGCGCGAAGTTGTCGACGGCAGACGTCGACGCAAGCGGTTGGCTGCCTGCGACCGTCCCCGGCACGGTACTTGGCTCACTCGTGGACCAGGGCAAGCTGCCCGACCCCGTGGTCGGACTGAACAACCTCCACATCCCCGAGGCCCTGTCACGTCATTCGTGGTGGTACAGGCGGGAGTTCGAGCTGCCGCGCGGTCTGCGCACCGGTGCCGGGCGGCGGACCTGGTTGGAGTTCGACGGCATCAACCACACGGCCGACATCTGGCTCAACGGTCACCGAGTGGGCAGTCTCACCTACCCGTTCGCCCGCTCGGCCCACGACGTCACCGAGTTGCTCTCCACGGGCGGAGCGAACGCGCTCGCCGTGAAGATCACGCCCATGCCGGTACCCGGCAGCCCCGGCGACAAGGGCCCCGCCGGCGAGTCCTGGGTGGACGCCGGTGCCAACCAGATGAACCTCAACTCCCCCACCTACCTGGCCTCTTCGGGCTGGGACTGGATGCCGGCGGTACGCGACCGGGCCGCCGGCATCTGGAACCACGTCCGGCTGAGAACGACCGGCCAGGTCGTGATCGGCGATCCGCGGGTCGACACCGTGCTGCCGAACCTGCCCCAGGTGTCGGTCGCCGAGCTGACGATCGTCGTCCCGGTCCGCAACGCCGACACCGCCGACCACAGGACGACCGTCTCGGCGGCCTTCGACAACGTGCGGGTCAGCAAGGTCGTCACCGTCCCGGCGGGCGAGAGCGTCGACGTCACGTTCACGCCGGACGCCTTCGGTCAACTGCGGCTGCACGAGCCGGAGTTGTGGTGGCCCAACGGATTGGGTGATCCCGCCCTGCACAAGCTCACGATCACCGCAGCGGTCGACGGTTCCGAGAGCGACCGCCGCACCACTCGGTTCGGCATCCGGCAGTTCGGCTACGCGTACGAAGTGCCGCTGCCGTTCGCCAACTCCGGTGACGCGTATACCCAGTCGGTGACCTTCGACCGGCAACAGGCTCGGTACGTTCGCATCAAATGCCTTACCAGGGCCTCCGGTTGGGGCTACTCCCTGTGGACCCTCGCCGTACGCGACAGCACGCGGACCGCCACCGACCTGGCCCTGCACGCGCAGGCCGACGCTTCGAGTACGGATGGGGACGACCACGCCGCCGGCAATGTGACCGACGGTGATCCCGGCACGCGCTGGTCCTCCGCCTACGAGGACGACCAGTGGATCCGGGTCGACCTGGGGTCGGTCCAGTCCTTCGACGGGGTCGACCTGGTCTGGGAACAAGCGTATGCGAAGAGCTACTTGGTGCAGGTCTCCTCCGACAACGCCACCTGGACCGATGCCGCGTCGGTGGACAACAGCGCGGTTCCGCTGCCCTTCAACAACGGCAACGCGAGCCTGCAAGTCGAGGATTTCGCCGCCCGGACCGCGCGCTACCTCCGTATCAACTGCGGTTTGCGCAATACCAGTTGGGGCAACTCCTTGTGGTCCCTCGGCGTCGTCGACAGCACCGCGCCCGCGACCGACCTGGCCCTGCACCAGAAGACCACCGCATCCACCGAGGACCCCGACCACCCGGCCGCACACGCCACCGACGGTGACACGAACACCCGTTGGTCCTCCGAGTACGAGGATCACCAGTGGATCCAGGTCGACCTCGGAGCCTCGAAACGTTTCGACCGGGTCGCCATCCTCTGGGAGTCGGCGTACCCGAAGACCTATGTGATCCAGGTGTCGGACGACGCGGACACGTGGACCGATGTGAAGTCGGTGTCCAACACCCCCGACCCGTTGCAGATCAGCGTGAACGGGGTGCGGGTGCTGGCCCGGGGCGGTAACTGGGGCTGGGACGAGCTGTTGCGCCGGATGCCGCCGGAGCGGATGGACGCGGCCGTGCGGATGCACCGCGACATGAACTTCACCATGATCCGCAACTGGGTGGGCACGTCCGACCGGGAGGAGTTCTTCGCCGCGTGCGACGAGCACGGGATCCTGGTGTGGAACGATTTCCCCAACGCGTGGGGCATGGACCCGCCGGACCACGACGCCTTCAACTCGATCGCCCGGGACACCGTGCTGCGCTCCCGCATCCACCCCAGCGTGGTCATCTGGTGCGGCGCCAACGAGGGGAACCCGCCCGCCGCCATCGACCAGGGCATGCGCGAGGCCGTGGAGGGACAGGCCCCCGGCATCCTCTACCAGAACAACTCGGCCGGCGGCATCATCACCGGCGGCGGACCGTACGGCTGGGTGGAACCGGAGAAGTACTTCGACCCAACCACCTACGGCAGCAAGGACTTTGGCTTCCACACGGAGATCGGCATGCCCGTCGTCTCCACCGCCGCCAGTATGCGGAACATGACGGGCGACGAGCCCGAGTGGCCCATTCGCGGTGCCTGGTACTACCACGACTGGAGCGAGCGCGGGAACCAGGCACCGCAGACGTACAAGGCGGCCGTAGAAGCGCGTCTCGGAACGGCCACCGGTCTCGATGACTTCGCGCTCAAGGCGCAGTTCGTCAACTACGAGAACACGCGCGCCATGTTCGAGGCGTGGAACGCGAACCTCTGGGACAACGCCAGCGGTCTGATGCTGTGGATGTCCCACCCCGCGTGGCACAGCACGGTCTGGCAGACCTACGACTACGACTTCGACGTCAACGGCACGTATTACGGCGCCCGTTCGGCCTGTGAGCCCCTGCATGTCCAGGCCGATCCCGAGGGGCAGGTCATCGCGGTCAACCACACGCGCGACGGCCTCAAGAATGCCGTGATATCGGCGCAGTTGATCGATCTGACGGGTCGTCGGCTCAGTCGGGACAAGAGCGCCCGGCTGGACGTGGCGCCGGCCGCGACCACGAAGGCGTTCACCGCCGCCTGGACCGACGACCTGCCGGACCTGCATCTCCTGCGCCTGACGCTGACCGGCGGCGACGGCCGGGTCCTGTCGCGCAACACGTACTGGCGCTATCGCACGCCGGCCGCCATGCAGGGACTGGGCAAGGCGCCGCGGACGAAGGTCTCCGCGACGCTCGGGCGCGTGTCCCGTTCCGGGACCCGGACCGAACTGACCGCCACCGTCCGCAATGACGGTCCGGCCGTCGCCGCGATGGTCCGTCTCTCGCTGAAGAACGGCGCGACCGGTCATCGCGTGCTGCCGACGCTGTACAGCCACAACTACCTGTGGCTGCTGCCCGGCGAATCCCAGAGCGTCACCTTGTCGTGGCCGAGCCGGGTCCTGACCTCAGGACGTCCGCTCTTGGAGGTGGAGGCGTACAACAGCCGCCCCGCAACGGCGAGTTAGTCCCGGGATTTCCAGGTATCGGTCCGTCAGGACGCCTCCACCGCCGTCTTGATGCGTTGCCCGAACGCGGGCGCGTCCTTGCGGGCCGCGCCCAGGGCGAAGCCCACCAGGAGCTTGCCGACGCCGTGGCCTTCCAGGACGTTGAAGATCCGTACCCGGGTCGTGCCCGGGCCGGTGGATTCGAGGTCGTAGCCGCCCTCGGTCGCCGTCACGATGTTCTTGGAGGCCTCGGTCCAGCGGATGCGGTGCGGGGCGTCGTATTCGGTGATCCGGAATTTCCGGCCCGTCTTCATGCCGGCGTCCTTGACCGTGCTCGTGAAGATGGTGCCCACGGCCGTCGGGCCCGCCGGAGTCTTGGTGATCTCCTGGACCCTCGGGCTGAACTTGGGGTCGTTCGTGCCCTCCGCGAGGAAGGCGAAGACCTCCTCGACGGGGCGGTTGATCTCGGCTGTCGTCTCGAACTGACCGGCCATGATTCCTCCTGCGCTGCGGTTGGAGTTTTGGCTGGATGCGTGCTGATGTGCCGAGCATCGTCAGCCTATCGGCGCGGCTCCGTCCGTGCTCCCTGTCGGAGATCTCGCCGGTTCCAGGGCACTGAAACCGCTGTGAAACCGTGCTGAATGCGCCCTGCCACAAGCTCTGCGGCATGACGACAACGACCCATGAACTCGCGATCTCGGCCACCGGGCTGCGCAAGGCCTACGGGGACAAGACGGTGCTCGACGGCATCGACCTGGCCGTGCCGGCCGGCAGCGTCTTCTCCCTGCTCGGTCCGAACGGCGCCGGCAAGACCACCGCCGTCAAGATCCTCTCGACGCTCATCTCCTCCGACGCCGGCGAGCTGCGGGTCGGCGGTCACGACCTGGCCACCGACGCGCACGCCGTACGGGCCGCGATCGGTGTCACCGGGCAGTTCTCCGCCGTCGACGGCCTGATCACCGGCGAGGAGAACATGCTCCTCATGGCGGACCTGCACCACCTGTCCAAGCAGGAGGGACGGCGGGTCGCCGCCGAACTCCTGGAGCGCTTCGACCTCACCGACGCGGCGAAGAAGCCCGCCTCCACCTACTCCGGCGGTATGAAGCGCCGCCTCGACCTCGCCATGACCCTGGTCGGCGACCCGCGGATCATCTTCCTCGACGAACCGACCACCGGTCTCGACCCCCGCAGCCGCCACAACATGTGGGGCATCATCCGGCAGTTGGTCTCCGGCGGTACGACCGTCTTCCTCACCACCCAGTACCTGGACGAGGCCGATGAACTCGCGGACCACATCGCGGTGTTGAACGACGGCAAGCTCGTCGCCGAGGGCAGCGCCGAGGAGTTGAAGCGACTGGTGCCCGGTGGACACGTACGGCTCCGCTTCACCGACCCGGACGCCTACCAGTTCGCCGCGGCGGCCCTGCGTGAGGTCACCCGGTTCGACGAGACGCTCTCGCTGCAGGTCCCCAGCGGCGGCAGCCAGCGTGAACTGCGCGCCATTCTCGACTGGTTGGACGCCGCCGACATCGAGGCGGACGAGCTGACCGTGCACACCCCCGACCTCGACGACGTGTTCTTCGCCCTCACCGGCGGCGCGAAGGTCCCCCACCAGTCCAGCGAGTCCAACCAGCCCAAGGAGAACGTCCGATGAGCACCCTCTCCCTCGCCGTGCGCGACTCGTCCACGATGCTGCGCCGCAACCTGCTGCACGTCCGGCGCTACCCCTCCATGACCCTGAACCTGCTGCTCACGCCGATCATGCTGTTGCTGCTCTTCGTCTACGTCTTCGGCAACGTGATGAGCGCGGGCATCGGTGGCGGTGGCGCCGACCGCTCCGACTACATCGCCTATCTCGTCCCGGGCCTCCTGGTGATGACCATCGGCAGCACCGTGATCGGAGCGGCGATCTCCGTCTCCATGGACATGACCGAGGGCCTGATCGCCCGCTTCCGCACGATGGCGGTCTACCGGGGTTCCGTCCTCATCGGGCACGTCGTCGGCAGTGTGCTGCAGGTGCTGGCCAGCCTGGTCCTCGTCGGTGCCGTCGCCGTGGCCATCGGTTTCCGGTCCACGGACGCCACGGTCCTGGAGTGGCTGGCGGCGTTCGGACTGCTCGTGCTGTTCGCCCTGGCGCTCACCTGGATCGCGGTCGGGATGGGCATGGCGAGCCCGAACCCCGAGGCCGCGAGCAACATGGCGACGCCGCTGATCCTCCTCCCGCTGATTTCGAGCGCGTTCACTCCGGCGGACACCATGCCGGGCTGGTTCCGGCCGATCGCCGAGTACCAGCCCTTCACTCCGGTCATCGAGACCCTGCGCGGCCTGCTCCTCGGCACCGAGATCGGCAACAACGGGTGGATCGCGCTCGCCTGGTGCGTCGGCCTCACCGTGCTCGGCTACCGCTGGTCGACCTCACAGTTCAACCGCGCCCTGAAGTAAGCGCCATGGCAACACGTGCCGCCTCCCGCAACTCGTCCCGCTCCAGGGCGGCGTACTCCGACACCGCGTCGGCGTACGCCGCCCTGTCGGCGTCCTGGGCCGCCCGCCGGGCGCGGTCCGCCGACATGGTCGGCTGGAAGTCGCGCAGCACCCGCAGCCGTTCGGCCAGCGCGATCATCCGTACGGCGGAGGCGTCGCCGGACACGAGCCCCGCCACGCCGAGGGCGTGCAACGCCGTCCCGAACACGGGGAGTTCCATCGGCGACCGCTCCGGGCCGGAGAGCAGGGCCCGCAGCCGCTGTCGCAGGCGGTCTACCACCTCCGCGACCAGCCCGAGCCGGCCGGCGTACGCGTGTGCCGTCACCGCCGCCGACTGGACCTGCAGCAGCCACCGGTCGTAGAAGGGGTCGTCGCTGTCCGGCGAACCGGCCTCGTGCATCCGCTCCACGTTGCGCCGCCACAGACCGAGCCCGACCTCCGTCAGCCCGCGCGAGAGCGCGATCTCGGCGCGGCCGCCGAAGTCGGGGCTGTAGAGGTCGTCCTTCTGCACGGGGTTGCGGCTCTCCGCCTGCCGCAGCCAGGACTCGGCCTCGTCCGGGTCACCGCGCTGCAGACACGCGAGGACCAGACCCCAGCGGACGCCGATGGAGTCGTGCTCGTCGCCGAGCCGCGGCAGCGCCGCGAGCGCCGCCGTGAGGTGCTCGTACGCCGCCTCGCCCTGCTCCGTCTGCAGGCACAGCTCGCTCATCCGGGCATGCCCCATGACCTGCAGGAAGGGGTGGTCGACCGGCGCCAGCGCCTCGATGCTCCGCCGTGCCGAGGCGAGCGAGCGGTCGATGTCGTGCTCGAACTCCCAGACATAGGTGGCGACGCACTCGGCGATGCCGGCGAGCAGCGGCTGCCCACTGTCGCAGAGCTTCCGCAGCACTTCGTAGTCCGGAGGCAGCATCTCGGGCACTGCGCCGAGCACTGCCGAGATGGCGCGCAGCAGGGTGTCCGGCGGCGCCGCGGGCAGCCGCCGGAGGGTGACGAGCTGGCGTACGACCTGCGGGCCGTAGCCCATGAACAGGCTCGCCGTGCACAACACCGCGGCGGCGCGGGCGACTTCGACGTACTCGGGCTCGGGGTAGTAGTGCGACAACGGCGGGCCGGTGTCCGCGGCGAGGGCGGTGAGCCGGGGATAGCTGGAGCCGGTGGACCACAGGGCGGCGAGCACGGCGGTGAGAGCGGCGATGGTGGGACAGTCCGTCCGGGCCAGGGCATACCGCAACGCCAGTACAAGGTTGTCCTGCTCCCCCCGGATCCGCTCCCACGCGGCCCGAGGCTCCGACCCGAAGAACCAGTCGTGATGCACGACCCCGAACTCCCGCGCCCACAGGAGGAATTGGTCTACGGCCGCCTCGTCCTCGCCCGCCTCCGTGCGGCGGGCCGCGCTGAACTCCCGTACGGTCTCCAGCATTCGGAACCGCACACCGGCCGCGGTGTCGGCGACGGTGAGCAGCGACTGGTCGGCCAGCTGCTCCAGCAGGAGCAACGCGTCCTCGCCGAGGACCTGTTCGGCCGCCTCGCCGGAGAAGCCGCCGGGGAAGACGGACAGGGTGCGCAGGGCGGTCCTGGCGTCCTCGGCCAGCAGATTCCAGCTCCACTCGACGACCGCGTGCAGGGTGCGGTGCCGCTCCGGTACGTCCCGGGCCCCGCCGCGCAGCAGCGCGAACCGGTCGCCGAGGCGGCGGGCAATGTCCGGAACCGACAACACCCGCACCCGTGCCGCCGCCAGCTCCACGGCGAGCGGCAGCCCGTCGAGGTGCCGGCACAGCTCGGCCACCGCGTCCGACGGCAGCTCCACCCCGCTCCGGGCGGCGCGAGCCCGCTGTGTGAACAGCTCGACGGAGGTGGCGAGTTGGAGCTCGGGCAGTGCGTAGACCGCCTCCGAGCTGAGACCCAGCGGGGACCGGCTGGTGGCGAGCACCCGCAGGTCCTTGGAGGAGGAGACCAGGGCCTGGACGAGGTCGGCGGCGCCCCGGATGACCTGCTCGCAGTTGTCGAGGACCAACAGCGCGGGCCCCGAGCCGAGCACGCCGAGGATGCCGGCCACCGGGTCGCCCGTCGCGGGCCCGTTCATGGCACCGGCGCCGAGCGCGGACGCGACCTCCGCGACCACGTCCGCGTCCTCGGTGACACCGGCGAGCGGCACGAAGTACACCAGGCGCTGCTCGGCCCGGCGGCTGACGGCGTACGCGAGCCGGGTCTTGCCGAGACCTCCGGGTCCTACGACGGTGACGGCGCGCGAGGAGCGGAGCAGCCCTTCGACCGCCGCGACGTCCTCGTCCCGGCCGAGCAACGGGTTCGGCTCGTGCGGCACCCCGTGCCGGGCCACCGGCGCCTCGCCGCGCAGCAACTCCTGTTGTACGGCCTTGAGTCCGGGACCCGGGTCGGTGCCGAGTTCGTCGCGCAGCTCACGGCGGTACGCCTCGTACCGGGTCAGCGCGGCGGACGGACCGGCCGTCGCCGCCTCACCGCGCAGCAGCTCACCGAGCACCTCCTCGTCGCGCGGATGCGCTTCGGCGGCGGCGGCCAGCGGCGCGGCGGCCTCCGCGTGCCGTCCGAGGCGGGCGAGCGCGAGGGCCTGCGCGCGGACGAGCGTGTCGCGGACGGGGGCGCGTTCGGCGCGCAGCGCGGCCACCGGGTCGTCGGTGTCGACGCCCTGGTCGGGGGTGCCTTCCCACAGCGCGAGCCCGGCCTCGGCCTCGGCGAGTGATCCCGCGTGATCGCCGGCCCTGGCCCGGTCCGCGCTCGCGGCGGCGTGCAGCAGCAGGGCGGAGCTGTCGACCTGGTCCGCGGCGAGGGCGAGCCGGTATCCGGTCGGCGTGCTGACGATGAGGTCCGCGCCGAGCTGCGACCGTGCCCTGGACACGAGGACCTGGAGCGCCTTCCCCGGCCGCTCCGGCAGCTCGTCCGGCCACAGCCCTTCCACCAGCCGCTCGGTGCTGCAGCCGGTGCGCAGGTCGCCCGCGAGCAGGGCGAGGAGACCGCGGAGACGCGGCGCGGTGACCTCCTGTCTTCGATGGGCGACACGCGGCAGCAGGGTCAGGTCAACAGTCACCCGTGCAGATTAACCAAGGTCCCGCCGCCGCTTCCCTACTCGGCAGCAGATCGATCACGTGCGAGGGCGTGAAGATCCCTTCCCAGACGCGCGAGCGGGGACAGTGCCATCACCACCGGGGACAGCACCATGCCCCCGGCCGCCACCAGGAGGCTGGTGCGCAGTCCCCACTCCTGCGCGAGGAGTCCGCCGAACAGTGAGCCCAGCGGCGCCGTCCCCATGCCGGCGACATTGATCGTCGCGGCCGAACGCCCCTGCATTCCGTGGGGAGTTACGGCCTGCCGGACGGCCATGACCGTGACGTTCACCAGCTGTCCGCTGACCCCGAACACGAAGTTGACCGCCAGAAGTACGGGCATCGTCGCCGCGGACGATCCGTGCAGCGTGGGCACACACAGGAACACACCGTCGCCGAGTGCCGCCGCGCCCACGATCACCCTGCCGTATCCGAACCGGCCCGGCAGCCGCGCGGCCAGCAGCGCGCCGACGAGCGCACCGGGACCGGTCGCCGCGAGTGCCAGGCCGACGGCAGTGCCGGACAGCTGCAACTCCCGTGGGAGAAAGAGCAGATAGACGGTCATCATCGCCGCGAAGAAGAACTGGAAGGCGGCAGCGGCAAGACATACGGCCCGCAGCAGGGAGTCGCCGACGACGAAACGCAGTCCGTCGAGGATCCGCCGTCCTACGCGAGGGGAATCTTCCGGGCGCGCCGGGACGGTTTCGGTGTGGCGGATACGTCGGACCGACAGGAACGACAGCGCGAAGAACAACGCGCTGGAGGCGACGGCGACCGGCGCCGACAGCAGGGTCACCAGCGCGCCGCCGAGGGCGGGCCCACCGATCTGCGCGGCGGACCGGCTGCCCTCCAACACGCTGTTGCCCCGTACCAGCTGATCCTGTGTCACCAGCCGTACGAGAGAGGCCTGGTAGGCCATGTCGAAGAACACGGAGAGGACTCCGGCGGCGAAGACCACCACGAACAGGGCGGGCAGACCGAGCCAGTTGAGCACTCCGGCGACGACGGCGGCGCCCAGCACCAGGGTCCGGCCGGCGTCCGCCACCACCATCACGGTGCGCGTCCGCCGTTTGTCCACCCACGCGCCGACGAAGAGCGAGAGCAGCAGGATCGGCGCCTGCTCCACGGCGCGCAGGACGCCCAGCTGTCCGGCACCGATACCGAGCGTCAGAACGGCGAAGAGCGGCAGGACCACCAGGCTTGCCTGTTCGCCGAGTTGGGAGGCGGTCTGCCCCAGCCAGAGCCTGCGGAAGTCGCGGTCGCGCCACAGGCTCGGCGGAACGGGTACAGAGGAGGAAGTGGACGGCACGGGAACCCTTTGAGTCGCCGACAACGAGACCCGCGAACCGGCGCGCGAAGGACGCGCCCGTGGTTCGAGCGGGGAGAGGAAGGCTCGCTGTGCCGCAGCATCATCAAAGGCGGCACGCGATGACGGGCCGATCTCGGCCTATGCCGTCAACGCGCGCCCGGGCGACCGGGCATCTCTGGGCTCCAACTTCTGGGCGGTCACTGGCGGTTGGGACAGTAGCTTTTGGGGGCCTGGCGCGAAAGCCAATTGCCGTCCGCCGCGGAGCACATCGCTCACCCGGCGCTCAGGAACCGCAGTACCGCCAGCACCCGGCGGTGGTCGCTGTCGACCGACGGCAGATCGAGTTTCGTGAAGATGCTGTTGATGTGCTTGGCCACCGCGCTGTCGCTGACGACGAGTTGGCGGGCGATGCCGGAGTTGGAGCGTCCCTCGGCCATCAGGGCCAGCACCTCGTGCTCGCGCGGGGTCAGCCGGTCGAGTGGGTCGCTGGCGCGTCGTAGCAGGAGTTGGGCCACGACTTCGGGATCCAGGACCGTGCCGCCCGCCTCGACGCGTCGGAGCGCGTCGATGAAGTCCTCGACGTCGGCGACGCGTTGCTTGAGCAGATAGCCGACGCCGCCGGTGTTCGTCGTCAACAGGTCGGCCGCGTACCGCTCTTCGACGTACTGGGAGAGCAGCAGCACGGCTGTGGCGGGCCACTCGCGGCGGATCACCAGGGCCGCGCGCACACCCTCGTCGGACTGGGCGGGTGGCATACGGACGTCCACGACGGCGACGGCGGGGCGGTGTTCGGCGACGGCGGCGAGCAGGGCGCCGGCGTCACCGGCTTCGGCGGCGACCTCGTAGCCCGCCATCTCCACCACTTTGACCAGGCCGATCCTGAGCAGGACCGAGTCCTCGGCGATCACGGCGAGACGGCGCACGGCAACTCCACGGTGATGACGGTCGGACCTCCGACAGGGCTGCTGATCGCGAACGCGCCGTCCACGGAAGCCGCCCTGCGGGCGAGTCCGGCCAGGCCGGAGCCGTGGGCGGGGTCGGCACCGCCGGGACCGTCGTCCGCGACGGTGACCCGGAGCCTACCGTCGTGGATCTCGACGGTGACGTCCGCCCGGGTGGCCTCGGGGGCGTGCTTGGTGATGTTGGCCAGCGCCTCGGAGACGGTGAAGTAGGCGACCGCCTCGACGGTCGGGGCGAGGCGCCGGGGCACGTCGACGCGCAGCCGCACCGGGAGCGGGCCGCGCGCGGCGATACCGGACAGCGCCGCGTCGAGACCCCGGTCGTCCAGGACGGCCGGATGCAGGCCCCGTACAAGGTTGTTGAGCTCGTCGATCGCTTCCTTGGCCTCCCGATGGGCCTCGTCGATGACCTGTCGTGCCTCGTCGGGCAGGTCGGTGAGTGTGGCTCTGGCGATACCGAGGTTCACGGCGAGGGAGACCAGGCGTTGTTGTGCCCCGTCGTGCAAGTCCCGTTCTATGCGCCTGCGTTCGGCGTCGGCCGCGTCCACCGCTCCGGCCCG
Organism: Streptomyces sp. NPDC050528; assembly: GCF_044457795.1. Taxonomy (NCBI): domain Bacteria; kingdom Bacillati; phylum Actinomycetota; class Actinomycetes; order Kitasatosporales; family Streptomycetaceae; genus Streptomyces; species Streptomyces sp. NPDC050528. The sequence goes on along the minus strand of NZ_JBITHH010000026.1, from coordinate 10,568 downwards.
GCTCTCGGTGAGGTCCTCGACCCGACGCGCGAGTTGTTCGGTGCGGCTGGGGCCCAGCAGGGCCACGGCGGCGCGGGTGTCGAGGCGGACGAGGACGGGAGTGAACCACGCGGCGATCAACAGGGCAGCGATTCCGGACATGTTGATGTACACCGCCTCCGTGGAAGTCTCCAGAAACTTCAGCTGCTGCCCCGGCGGCAGACCCCACATCCACACCAGGGCGGTCCCCGCGAAGGCGCCCCAGCCCCACAGCGCGGCGGTGACGGCCGTCCCGCACAACATCGACGGTCCGACCAGCAGGTGATAGGTGACCTGTCGCCAAGTCGCCCCGACACGAAGCCAGTTCACCGCTCGACGGAACGTGGGCCTGCGCTGCGCGACGGGGAGCCGCGGTATGTCGACCCCCGCCAGCGAGGCGAACCTGCGGCGCTGGACGGCGGTCAGCGCCCCGGCGACGTAGACGATCACCAACAGCGGTGCGTAGACGGCCAGTTGGATCTCCAGTACGCCATTGGGGTCGCGGATGAACAGCCACGGTTCCGTCATCAGCACGAGTGGCAGCAACTGCAGCGGTGCGCCGGCGAGGTTGAAGACCGTCGCGCGGCCCACGCGTGCGAAGGCGCCGCGCAGCGCGGTGAGAAGGCCCATGAGCACACCGTAGAACGCGGGCGGACCTGCGGAACATACAGCTGGCTTCCGCTTCGGGCTGTACCCAGCACCACCCCCAGGTCGGAAATCCACGCTACTGACCTGGGAGTTCATCCCGAGAAGCCTTGTCCGCATGACAACGACACCCTGCTGGACCTGGTCCGCCCGTGTGCTCACGGCCGCCGGACTGGCGCTGATCCCCTGGCTCTTCGTGCTGTCACGGGTGGCGGGCGCCCACCCCGTCGCATGGATCGGCCTGGACACGATGGAGGCGATAGGCCTGGTCGGCACGGGCCTGTTACTGGCCCGCCGCGACCGACGGCGGGTCGCCGTGGCTCCGGCGACGGCGGTCCTGCTGGCGGTCGACGCCTGGTTCGACATACTGACCGCCGACCCCGGCGCGGTCCTCGCGGCGGTCCTGATGGCTGCATGCCTCGAACTGCCGCTCGCCGCACTGTGCACGGCGGTGGCACGGAATGCCCTGCGCGCACTGCCGCCGCAATTGCCGAACTAGGCTCCCTGGCATGCCTGGTCCAACGTTGGTGATCGAGTTGGCGGAGCCACTCGCACGCGGATGAGCCCGAGGTGGAGGCCCTCCTCGGCTTCAGGCCGACCCATGCCGTCGATGTCAGCGCCGGCTGCGATCGCGGGCTCGACCATGTGACCACGGCCTTGCTGACCGCCGCCGTCATGGACGTCATCGGGGGCGTGGCCAACGCCGAGCTGCTGGACGGACAGGCGTCAGTGGTCGCCGGTCTTCCGGGGGTGTTGGGGGTCGTGGACGACCGGCGGATCGCGCTGGGGTCGGCGGAATTCCTGCGGGCCTGGGTCCGGCACCCCGCCTTCAGGCTGGTCAAGTAGCCCGGCTGGAAGCTCGCCCGCTCGCGGCGTCGTACGGCATCGCACCCCTCCCCCGAGCTCCGCAACGATGCGGATTTACTAAGGCAGCTTTATAAAGTAGCCTTAGTACATGAACGACGATCTGGACCCCGAGGCGGTCGCCTCAGCCCTGCTCGCGGGGATCGGTGTGCTGGTGCGGCGGGCCCGGCAGGTGCCCGTCGAGGGTGGGCTGACGATGCCCGAGCGGAGTGCCCTGGCGCGGCTGGACCGTGCGGGTCCCACGACCTCGTCCGCGTTGGCCCGGGAGGCGCAGATCACCGCGCAGGCCATGGGGGCGACGCTCAACACGCTGCGGACCCGTGGTCTGGTCGAGCGGCGGCCGGACCCGGACGACGGGCGGCGCGTGGTGCTGACGGTGACCGACGCCGGACGGCAGGCGCTGAAGGACAAGCGCAACGGGCGGGTCGAACTCCTCGCCCGGGCCCTGACCGGCGGGGCGTTCACCCCGAGGGAACTGGAGCAACTCGCGGCAGCCGCACCGCTGTTGGAGCGCTTGGCCCAGAACATCTGACGGCGACGGAGCCACGAGGAAGCAGGCCGATGACAGACCCTCCCAAGGAACGCGCCCCGCGCCGTGCGACCGCCGACGACCGATACAAGTGGACCGCGCTGACGAACACGACCGCCGCGGTCTTCATGTCCGCGCTGGACGGTTCCATCGTGCTGATCGCGCTGCCGGCGATCTTCCGGGGCGTCCACCTGGATCCGCTCGCGCCGGGCAACATCGCGTATCTGCTGTGGATGATCATGGGGTACCGGCTGGTCCAGGCCGTCCTGGTGGTCACGGTGGGGCGCCTCGGCGACATGTACGGCCGGGTCCGGATCTACAACTCCGGGTTCGCGGTCTTCACTTTCGCCTCGATCCTGCTCTCCTTCGACCCCTTCGACGGCGGCCACGGCGCGATGTGGCTGATCGCCTGGCGGTTGCTCCAGGCCGTCGGCGGCTCGATGCTGACCGCGAACTCCGCCGCGATCCTGACCGACGCCTTCCCCGAGGAACAGCGCGGCTTCGCCCTCGGCATCAACCAAGTCGCCGCGCTGGGCGGCATGTTCATCGGTCTCGTCGCCGGTGGTCTGCTGTCGGCCTGGGACTGGCGCGCGGTGTTCTGGGTCAACGTGCCCGTCGGCGTGTTCTTCACGGTGTGGGCCTACCGCACCCTGCGCGAGACCGCCAAGCGCGACGGCGGCCGCATCGACTGGTGGGGCAACATCACCTTCGCGGTGGGCCTCAGCGCGTCCCTGATCGCGATCACCGCGGGCCTCCAGCCCTACGGCGGTCACACCATGGGCTGGACCAATCCCCTGGTCGACGTACTGATCGCCGGCGGGCTGCTCCTCCTGGCCGCGTTCGTCGTCATCGAGAACCGCGTCTCCGCGCCGATGATCCAGCTGAGCCTGTTCCGTCAACGGGCCTTCACCTTCGGCAACTTGGCGGGCCTGGCCATCTCGATCGGCCGGGGCGGCATGCAGTTCGTGCTGATCATCTGGCTACAGGGCATCTGGCTCCCGCTGCACGGCTACGACTACGGCGACACCCCGCTGTGGGCCGGCATCTTCATGCTCCCGCTGACCGCGGGCTTCCTTGCGGCGGGCCCGGTCTCCGGGTATCTGTCGGACCGCCTCGGTTCGCGGGGTCTCGCCACCGGCGGCGCGGCACTGTTCGGCGCCAGCTTCCTGGGCCTGATGTGCCTGCCGATCGACTTCAGTTACTGGATCTTCGCCCTGCTGATCGCGCTCAACGGGATAGCCAGCGGGATGTTCGCCTCCCCCAACTCCTCCTCGATCATGGGCAGTGTGCCCGCACGGCTGCGCGGTGTCGCCTCCGGCATGCGCGCCACCTTCCAGAACTCCGGCACCGCCGTCTCCATCGGCGTGTTCTTCTCCCTGATGATCGCCGGGCTGGCCAGAACCCTCCCGGCCAGCCTCACCACCGGGCTCCAACAGCAGGGCGTACCGGCCCACTTGGCGACCCAGGTGGCCGGACTGCCCCCGGTCTCCTCGCTGTTCGCCGCGCAGTTGGGCGTCAACCCGATCCAGCATCTGCTCCAGCCCAGCGGCGTCCTGACCCGTCTGACGGGGGCGCAGCAACGCACGCTCACCGGCAGCGAGTTCTTCCCGAGCCTGATATCCGGGCCGTTCCACTCGGGTCTGGTCGTCGTGTTCGCCTTCGGCGCCGCTCTCGCCTTCCTCGCCGCGATCGCGTCCCTGCTGCGCGGCACCGGCACCCGCCCCACGGTCAAGACGCCGGGACCGCGCAGGACCACCCCCGGCAACGCCCTCGCACGACCGGACAAGTACGCCGACGGCTGAGATCACCTCATCCCGAGCCTGGCGACCAGCCACCGTCCACGACATCACAAGCCGCCCATAGGAGCGCCAACTTCCATGCCACTCAGCACCGTCGACCCCACAGCCGCGCTTGTCGTGGTCGACCTCCAGAAGGGCATCGTCTCGGCCCTCACCGACACCCCGGTCACCACCGCCGTCCAGCAGGCGACCCACCTGGTCACCGAGTTCCGGCGGCACGGCCTCCCCGTGGTCCTGGTCAACGTCACCGCACGCGCGCCGGGACGTACCGACACCGGACGGTCCGCCAACGCCCTTGCGCTGCCCGCCGGTTGGGCCGACCTCATCGACGAACTCGACGTGCGGCCGACCGATCACCTGATCACCAAGCGGCGGCGCAGCGCGTTCCACGACACCGGACTCGACACGCTCCTGCGGGACTTGGGAGTCACGCAGGTCGTGCTCGCCGGGATCGCGACCAGCTCGGGCGTCGAGTCGACGGCGCGCTCGGCCTCCGACCACGGCTATCACGTCGTCCTGGCCACCGACGCCATGGGCGATCCCGACGCCGAGGCGCATCGGCACAGCGTCGAGCGTGTCTTCCCCAAGCTCGGTGAGACCGCGACCACCGCCGAGGTCGTCGACATGATGGAGGCGACGCGATGACCCTGCTCGGCCGACTTCTGCACAACCGCAGGGCAGGCGAGACCCACACGGCCTGGAACCTGCCCAACCTCCAGGGCCCCGACCAACTCACCCTCACCAGCCGGGACTTCGGCGACGGCGACACCATGCCGCTGAAGAACTGCGCGAAGCAGATCGGCGGCGACGACCTCTCCCCCGAGCTGGCCTGGTCCGCGCTCCCGCCCGGTACCGCACAACTCCTCCTGGTCGTCGAGGACATCGACGTCCCCATCCCCAAGCCCGCCGTGCACTGCCTCGCCCTGATCGACCCGGCCGCCGGACAGCTGGAGCCCGGCGCCCTGTCCGCGCGGCAGCCCGGTCCCGGGGTGCGGGTGCTCCGGTCCACCGTCGGCCGGGGCTATCACGGTCCCGCGCCCATCAAGGGCCACGGACCGCACCGCTACGTCTTCGAGCTGTTCGCCCTCTCGGCTGCCGTCGACAGTGCCTCCGGTGCCACGCCCTTGGACCGGGCCAGGCCCCGCGCCCTGCTGCCCACCATCACGGCGTCCGTCCTCGGCCGCGGCCGGCTGACCGGCGTCTACGAACGCTGACTTCGGGCGCGACCCGTGGCCGTATCAGTCGACGACCGGTACGGACGGCGCGTCGGGCGGCATGTTGAACGGGGTGACCACCTGGATCGCCGAGGGCAGTGACGGGCCGTCGTCGGGGAGGGCCTTGTGGGCGCGCATGATGATCTGGCAGGCGCGGCGCATGTCCTGGCGGAGGTCGTGGTGGAGGACCGCGGACAGGCGGCGCTCGCGCAGCAGGCGGGTGTTGTCGTGGTCGAGGTCGTGGGCGATGAACACCGCGCACTCCCGGCCCAGCGCGTCGAAGGCGTCGAGGGTGGCGAGGTTGCCGCCGCCCGCGGAGTAGACGGCGATGATGTCCTCGTCCCGCTTGAGCGCCTCCAGGACGAGGTCGTGCTGGGTGGCGTCCAGGCCGTCGCTGTCGGTGACCTCCACGAGGGAGCGCCTCGGGTCGGCAAGCCGCATCGCGCTGCGGAACCCCATCTCGCGCTCCTCCTCGCCGCGGAAGGAGCCCCGGCTGATGGTCGTCAGCACATTGCCGGGCCGCTTGCCCAGCCACTGGCCGAGGAGGTAGGCGGCGGTGCCGCCGGCCGCGCGGTTGTCGATGCCGACGTAGGCCAGGCGGGCGCTGTGCGGCAGGTCGGTCACGAGGGTGACGACGGGGATGCCGGCCGCGACCATCCGGCCGACGGCGGCGGCGATCTCCGGTTCGTCGGGGGCCTTGAGGATCACGCCCTGCGTGCCGCGCTTCGCGATCCGGTCCAGGGTGCCGATGAGTTCGGCGGGCGGACAGGTCTCACGGAAGTGGAAGCGTGAGCGGACCAACGCGGGGTGCAGGGACGGCAGTTCGGCTTCGAGTGCGTCCCGTACGGCGGTGGAGAACCGCTCCGGCGTCTGCATCACGATGTCGATCATGAAGGTGCGGCCGCCGAGCCGGACCTGGCTCTGCTGGCGGTCCAGGTCCTTGATGGCTTCCTGCACCTCCCTGATGGTGCTCTCCGTGACGTTGCCCCGCTGATTGAGGACGCGGTCGACGGTGGCCGTGCTCAGCCCGGCCTGACGGGCGATTTCCCTGATCGGGTACTGATGTCGCATGAGTGATCCCCCAGACCGATGATGCACTTTTGATGTAGCGGTAAGCATTGAATGATGGGTTTGGGTTATCAAGACTGGCAGAAACGCCGTGACAGCGAAAGGACCCGGATGTCTCCCATAACCGCAGGGACGCGGACTTGGTTGACCGAGGCGGACTGCGACCTCGACGCGTTCCGCTCACTCGTGGAGCAGAGCACCGACCCCGCCGACCATCCCTCGGCCGAGCGGATCGAGCAGAACGTCCCGCTCTACGACAGCGCCCGGCTCCGCGAACTCGCGGCCACCGCCGAGGGCCGCCGGGACGTACAGAGCGAACTGGTGCGCGCGCTGCTCGACGGACCCGGCATCGTCGTCCTCAAGGGCGCCTTCCCGGACGAGGCGGTCGTGGACCGGGCGTCCGACGCCTTCCGCGCGCTGATCGAGGAGGAGCGCGCGAGCGGCGCGGCCCGCGGCGACCACTTCGCCAAGCCCGGCGCGAACGACCGCGTGTGGAACGCCTTGGACAAGATTGCCGTACGGGCGCCCGAGGCGTTCGCCGACTACTACGCCAACGACGTCCTGGAGCTGATCTCGGAGGCCTGGCTCGGCCCCGCCTACCAGGTCACCTCGCAGCTCAACGTGGTCAACCCGGGCGGCGCGGCGCAGAGCGTGCACCGCGACTACCACCTCGGTTTCCTCACCCAGGAGCAGGCGGCGGCCTATCCGGCGCACGTCCACCGGCTCTCGCCGACGCTGACCCTGCAGGGCGCGGTGGCCCACGTCGACATGCCCGTCGAGTCCGGTCCGACCCTCTATCTGCCGCACTCGCAGAAGTTCGAGCCCGGCTATCTCGCCTGGCGGCTCCCGCAGTTCGTCGAGTACTTCGAGACGCACCACGTGCAGCTGCCGTTGGAGAAGGGCGACGCGGTGTTCTTCAACCCGGCGCTGTTCCACGCCGCCGGCCACAACCGCTCGGCCGACATCAAGCGCATGGCCAATCTGCTGCAGATCTCCTCCGCCTTCGGCCGTGCCATGGAGACGGTGGACCGCGAGGCGATGTCGAACGCGCTGTTCCCGGTGCTGCTGAGCCGCAAGGCCGAGGGCGTGACCGAGGACTGGCTGCGCCGGGTGATCGCCGCGACCGCCGAGGGCTACCCCTTCCCCACGAACCTCGACCTCGACCCGCCGGTGGCCGGTCTCGCCCCGCCCTCGCAGGCGGACACCCTGCGCCAGGCCGTCGCCGAGGAGTGGGCCCCCGAGAAACTGCGCGACGAACTGCAGGCCGCAGCCAAGCGCCGCCAGAGCTGAAAAGGACACATCACACTCATGGGACTGCTTGAGGACAGAGTCGTCCTCGTCAACGGCGGCAGCCAAGGCGTCGGAGCCGGTGTCGTACGGGCCGCCGTAGCCGAAGGCGCGACCGTCGTCTTCACCGGGCGGCGGGCCGAGGTCGGCGAGAAGCTGGCCGCGGACACCGGCGCGCTCTTCGTGCGCGCGGACCTCTCCGATCCGGCGCAGGCACGCGACAGCGTTGTCCATGCGGTCGAGGCGCACGGGCGCGTCGACTGTCTCGTCAACGCGGCGGGGCTGACGTCACGCGGCTCGCTGTTGGACACCACGCCGGAACTGTTCGACCAGCACATGGCGATCAACCTGAAGGCGCCGTTCTTCGCGATGCAGGCGGCCGTGGCCGACATGACGGCACGCAAGGCACCGGGCACGATCGTCAACATCGGCTCCAACTGCGCCCACGGCGGGCCGCCTTATCTGGCCCCGTACTCCGCGGCCAAGGCCGGTCTCGCGGGCCTGACCCGCAATGCGGCGCACGCGCACCGCTTCGACCGGATCCGGATCAACACCGTCAACATCGGGTGGACGGACACCGAGGGCGAGGACGCCACGCAGCGCGCCTTCCACGGCGCGGGCGACGACTGGCGGGAGCAGGCCGCCAAGTCCCAGCCGATGGGCAAGCTCGGGCAGGTCGACGAGATCGCCGAGTTCGTCGTGTTCCTGCTCTCGGACCGCAGCGGTGTGGTGACCGGCTCGGTCGTCGACTGGGACCAGAACGTCTTCGGCGGCCAGGACTGAGCCGCACGCCGGCAGAAGGAGTTCGATGCTCATGCGTATAGGCATCCTGGGACTGGGGCGCATCGGCGCCTTCCACGCGGAGACCCTCGTCGGTCTCGACGCCGTGGACTCCCTGGTGGTCGCCGACCCGGTGGCCGGGGCCGTGGCCTCGGCCACCGAACGTTTCGGGGCCGTCCCCGCCGACTCCCCCGAGGCCCTGCTGGCCGCCGGGGTCGACGGCGTCGTGATCGCCGCCGCGACCGACGTGCACCCCCAGCTCATCGTCGCCGCCGTGAAGGCGGGCGTTCCCGTGTTCTGCGAGAAGCCCGTCGCGCGCGGCGTCGAGGAGAGCCTGGAGGTGCTGCGCGCGGTGGAGGGCAGCGGCGTCGAGGTGCAGATCGGCTACAACCGGCGTTTCGACGCGGGCTGCGTCGCCGCGCGCCGGGCCGTGGTCAGCGGCGAACTCGGCGACCTGCACACCGTGCGGTCCACCACCCTCGACCCCGCACCGCCACCGGCCGCCTACGTGGCCGCCTCCGGCGGCATCTTCCGCGACTGCAGCGTGCACGACTTCGACATCGTGCGCTGGGTGACCGGCCGCGAGGTCGTCGAGGTGTACGCAACGGGTGGCAACCGGGGCGCGGAGTACATCCGTGCGGCGGGCGACGTCGACACCGCGTCCTCGCTGCTCACCCTCGACGACGGCTCCATCGCCGTCATCTCCAACTCCCGCCACAACGCCCGCGGTCACGACGTCCGCCTGGAACTCCACGGTATGAAGGACAGCATCGCGGTCGGCCTGGAGGACAAGCTCCCGCTGCGCTCCGTCGAACCGGGCGCGACCTTCCCGGCGGGAGTGCCGCACACCTTCTTCATGGACCGGTTCGCCGACGCCTACCGCGCCGAACTCACCGCGTTCACCGAGGTCGTGGCCGGCACCCGCCCCTCCCCCTGCACGGTCGCCGACGCCATCGAGGCGAGCCGGATCGCCGACGCGTGCACCCTCTCGCTCCACGAAAACCGTCCCGTACGACTCGACGAGGTGCGCAAGTGACAACGGACGAACCCCTGCGGATCGGCGTGCTGGGCGCGGCCCGGATCGCCGAACTGTCGATCGTCGGCCCGGCCAGGGCGGGCGGGCATCGCCTGGTCGCGGTGGCCGCCCGCGACCGCGCCCGCGCCGAGACCTTCGCCTCCACGCACGGAGTGGAGCGGGTGGTCGACTCCTACGCCGACCTCGTCGCCGACCCCGAGATCGAGGTCGTCTACAACCCGCTGGCCAACAGCCTCCACGCGCCGTGGAACCTGGCCGCGCTCCGGGCCGGCAAACACGTCCTCACCGAGAAGCCGTCGGCGAGCAACGCGGCTGAGGCGGCCGAGGTCCACGAGGCCGTCGCCAAGGCGGGCACGGTGTTCATGGAGGGCTTCCACTACCTGTTCCACCCGGTGATCCTGCGGCTCCACGAGCTGCTGGACAGCGGGGAGTTGGGCGAACTCCGGCACGTCGACACCATGGTCGCGATGCCCGCGCCCCCGGACAGCGACGTACGGTGGTCGCTCCCGCTGGCGGGCGGCGCACTGATGGACCTCGGCTGCTACAGCCTGCACGCCCAGCGCATGCTCGCCCCTTGGGCGGGCGGGGCACCCCGACTGGTCGCCGCACGCGGCGGCGAGAAGGCCGACGCCCCGGGGATCGACGAATGGCTGGACGCGGACCTGGAGTTCCCTGGCGGCGCCACGGGCAGCGCCCGCTGCCACATGGCCCACGACACCTGGCAGATGAGCTGCCGCGTCGTGGGTTCACGCGGCGAGGCCACGGTGGTCAACTTCGTGCAGCCCCACCTCGACGACCGGGTCGTCGTGCGTACGGCGACCGGTGAACGCACCGAGGAACTCGGTCGCCGCTCCTCGTACACGTATCAACTGGAGGCCTTCGCCGCCCACTTGAGGCACGGCGAGCCGCTGGCACTCGACGTCGACGACGCGCTGACCACGATGCGCCTCATCGACGACTGCTACCAGGCGGCAGGGTTCCCGATCCGGCCGCGCACGGTTCTTCCGGTCGGCTGACAAACAGCAGTTGGGGGCGGTACCGATTCGGTACCGCCCCCAACTGCTGTGTACGGCCTCCTGGTTCGAGACCCGACCGGGTCAGCCGGCCTTCAAGGTGACTTCTCCGGGGAGTTCCTGGACGTCGACGCCGCGGACCTGTGACAACTCGTGCTTGAGCGCGGCGAGTTCGGTGCCGCCGGCCATGTGGTTGGTCAGCTCCTCCAGCGTGATCTCACTGCGTTCGGCGGAGAGTTCCATGGTGCCCAGGCGCAGCACGCTGAAGTGGTCGCCGACCATGTAGGCGTGGTGCGGGTTGTGGGTGATGAAGAT
>NZ_JBITHH010000025.1:0-73273 GCF_044457795.1 Streptomyces sp. NPDC050528 | reverse complement strand
GCATCAACGTCCTGTTCGCGATGCTCCGCGACGGCACCTTCTACGAACCCAGAACCCCACGCCTCGCTTGACGAAAGACATAGAGGCACCCCCCCGCACGAAACCCCAACCGTTCGGTGACAGAACCGTCGCACAAGGCGCCACAACGGGATGCCGGATCAACATGTCCAACTGTGCGGGAACGGGGGGCTGTTCGGCTCGCCGTCCGGGGCGTGGCCGTTGGCCGCGCCGCATACGCATCCTGGGGGAAACGTTGAACAGCACTGCACGCACGCTGCGTTCGTCCGTGACGGTCACGGGGGCCGGCCTGCTGCTGGCCGGTGCCGGGGCCGTCCTGGCGCCGGCGGCCACCGCCGCGACGGCGGACTCGCAGCCGCCGGCACTCGCCGTCTCGACCGCGGCACCGGCGGAGATCGGACTGGGGGGTCAACCGGTCGCGTTCACCACCACCGCCTCCAACGTCGGTACGGAGGACACCACTTCGGCCCGGTTGATCTACCACATCGACGGCGGCGCGGGCCTGCCGCCGAACGCCCTCAGCCTGCAGTACCGGCTCAGCGGAACGGCATGGAAGACGGTGCCGCTCACACTGACCGGGACGCGGTTCTCCGGCGAACTGCCGGAGTCCTTCGCCCTGGCCGCCGCCCAGTCGCGGACCGTGGACCTGCGCCTCGGCCTGCCCATGGGCACCCCGCACCACGGCGACAGCAACGGCGGCACCGACCACCTCAAGCTCAACACCCTCATCTCCTACGGCACTTCGGGCGCCGCCAACGACACCGACGAGGACACCGTCAAGGTCGACGGACTCACCGCCGGCCTGTCCGGTGTGCCCGCCACCGCCACCGCGGGCGGCCCCGGGGTGACCTTCGGCGCCACGGTGTCCAACCCCACGGCCTCGGCGTACGAGAACGTGACGGGCGTCCTGTTCACCAGCCGCTACGCCACCGTGCAGGTGCTGAGCTCCGGCACCTGGAAGACGCTCAAGCCCATCACCGCCCCCGCCGAACCGGACGTGTACGGCTTCGCCATCACCGGCAGGGACTCCGCCCTGGCGGCACACGGCGACTCGGCCGCCAAGTTCCGCGTGAGCTATCTCAAGAACACGCCCGCCGGGAAGACCACCGTGCACCCCTGCGCGTTCGTCAACCAGGGCTCGACGCCGTTCACCGGCACCACGTTCTGCGGAGCGTCGGCGTCGATCACCGTGAAGGCGGCCGGCACCGGCACCACCAGCCCGACACCGTCGGCCACCCCGAGCACTTCGGCCACCCCGTCCGCTTCGCCCACCTCGACCACCACCCCCGCCGCCACCACGACCTCCTCCGGAACCGTCTCCGGGACGACCTCGGGCGCGACCACCCAGCTCGCCAAGACCGGAAGCGGCGGCGTCTCGGCCACCGCCCTGGCCGCGACGGGCCTCATCACCGCCGGCACCGGCGCACTGGCCTTCACCGCGCTGCGCCGCCGCCGTAACCAGGCCTGACACCGGGGCCCTGGCCACGCGCACCGCAACGGCCGCCTCCTGGGCGCCGACGGTGCGCCGGCCAGGGCCCTGTTCGGTCGACGGCAAGTCTGCCCCCGATTCTGCCCCTACGGACTGCCCACCCCCGCCCGCCCATCAGGTAGGAGGGAAGAGCACCCGTATCAGGCAAGGGCACCCGCCGACCAAAGGGGAACCGCACATGCGCATCCAGGGAGAGAACCGCCCGAGCGGTGACCGCACCGGCAAACGCCCCGCGCCTCGCCCCGCCGCCGCCCTCCCCCCGCTCGCCGCCCTCCAACAGGCCGCCGGGAACGCCGCGGTGACCCGCGCGATCCAGCGGGCCCGGGACGAGCAGCGCGGCGAAGAGCAGGACGGTGGGAGCGAGGTGCGTGCCGGCGAGGGGGCCGTTCCCGTGCAGCGCCGGGCGTCCGTCGTCGATGCCGTCGGCTCCCCGGGGCGCCCCCTGGAGCCCCGCATCCTCCAACGGGCCGAGCGGGCCTACGACATGGACTTCGGGCATGTGCGCGTGCACGACAACCCCGTCGCCCAGCGCTCCGCCGAGGAACTCGGCGCGCTGGCCTACACCACCGGTTCGCACATCGTGCTCGGCGACCGGCGCGTCGAGGACGAGGTGATGTACGAAGAGGTCGACCACGTACGTCAGCAGGCCCTGGGGCCCGTGCCCGGCAAGGACAACGGCCGGGGCGAGAAGGTCTCCCACCCGGACGACCCGTTCGAGCGGAGCGCCGGCGCCAACGGCCGAAAGCTGGCCCGGGGTGCCGCCCCCGAACTGTCGTTGCCCGGCGCCGAGTTACCCGGTGGGGCGGTGCAGCGCAGTGTGGCCGGGGACGTCTCCGTCCAGCGGGCGGACCGGCCCGGACCGTCGACCACGCCGCCGGCCCAGAGCACGACTCCGCCCCCGGCCTCGTCCTCACCCCCGATCCAGGACTCGCAGCCGGCCATCGCCCGGCTGGCGGGGCTGCTCGTCAGGGACAAGGAAGCGATCAGGAACAAGGACGTGCGGGCGGTCATCCACACGCGGGTGCGCAGCGGCCCGAGTTTCACGGACCAGGAGCTCGACGCGATCAGGGCCGTGGAGTCCGAGGACCCCAAGTGGCTGAAGACCGTGGGGATGTGCAGCACCGTCGAGGCCGACGCGTACCTCAAGGCCGGCGATTTCCACAACTGGCTCCAGCAGCCGGAGGGTAAGCGCCTCCTCATCGCCAGCCTGCGCTGGCGGCAGGAGGTCGCGGACCGCGCCGAGGGGAAGTCGACGGACAAACCCACCCGCTCGGACTACCAACTCGCCCGCCACCACGCCATGCACGACGCGGAGACCCCGGAGACCGAGAAGGCACAGCTCACGGGGGAACGGAACGAGCAGATCTTCCAGACCTTCGTGACGACCATGCTCCCGCCCGGTATCAGCGACGACGTACCGGACGCCGCCAAGCACCGGGACCGGGTCGCGCGCGGCACCGAGGTGCTGACCAAGATCTTCCTGATCCTGAAGGAGGGGCTGCAGGTCTTCAACCCGGAGACCGGCATGCACGAGGACTTCAAGGACGACGTCGCCCACGCGCTGGCCTACGGCGGCCGCGTCAACATCCGCATTCCCCAACTGGCCGACGGTCAGCACGGATACGAGCTGCCCCAGTGGCTCCACATCACCAAGGAGAACCGGAAGCCCTGGGAGTCCACATCGACGCCCGAGAAGCCGGTGTACCGGCGCAGGTTCGGCACGCATCACCTGAACATCGGCGACAACAACCAGGCGGACGGAACGCGGGGCGAGTTCGTGGAGAAGGGGGAGATCGGGGCCACCGTCCAGAACTGGTTCGATCCCAGCACCCACCTCTACGGTCTGCCCATGGCTGCGGGAGGCATGGGCAACGCCGACTACCACGGCGACACCATCCTCCCGAACGAGTCTTACGGGCACATGTTCATGGGGTACAAGCACCCGACGGACGAGCGCGACGGCGGACTTCAGGTCGGCCTGGAGACCGCCGGGCCCGGGGGCAGGACTCCCGACGGCTACAAGCACGGCATCACCAGCAGCGAAAAGAACAGCAACCCGGTGAGCCAGTTCGGCGGCCACAAGGACGACAAGCCGGGCGGCAACGCCTCCCTCGGTTCGAGCCAACGCCATGTCGACCTGGAGAAGTTCGGCGACTGGGTGCAGAAGCTGAAGAACCTGGAGAAGGACTGGAAGGCCGAACTCGCCAAGGCCAAGACGGACGAGGAACGCGCGGCCCTGTACCGGGACTTGATCGGCAAGCGCACCAACACCGGTTCATGAGCGCGTAGTTCGTCCTCTACGGCCGTCACCCGCCCCGGAGAACGTACCGGGGCGGGTGACAGTCGGACGAGCGGCGGCATGAACAGCCGGGCGGACGGGGCTACTTGCTGCAGGAGGCCCCGTTGAGCGTGAAGCCGGACGGCGCCGAGTTCTTGCTGTTGTTCCACGTGCCGAGGAAGCCGAAGGTGAAGCTGCCGTCCGCGGCGACGTTCTTGTTGTAGTCGGCGGCGGTGGCGGTGACCCGGGAGCCGTCCTGGGCGACGCTCGCGTCCCACATCTGGGTGACCTGCTGGCCGTCGCGGTAGGACCAGGCGACGCGCCAGGTGTCGAGGGCCTTGGTGGTGGTGACGGTGATGGCGGCCTGGAAGCCGTCGGGCCACTGGTTCACCAGGTCGTAGGTGACGTCGCAGGTGGCCGGCGTGGTCGTACCCGATCCGGAACCTGACCCGGAGCCCGAACTCTTCGTCGGATCAGGCGAGTTGCTCGCCGTGGCCGACGCGGTGCCCTGGGGTTCCGTGTCCGGGTTCTTGTCGCCGGAGTCCGTCGCCGTGCTGCTCGTCGTGGGCCGCGTCGACGACGAGGCCGTGCCCGAGGGGTGGGCGCCGATCGACGACAGGGTGGGCGCGGGATCCCCCACCGGCTGGGTGCCGGTGTCGTCGCCGGCCACGTTGTCGTGCCCGGAGCCGCCCATCGGCATCATCGACACCCCGAGCGCCACCAGGGACAGCAGGACGGCCGCGGCGAGCAGACTGTTGCGGACGAGGCGCGCCTTGCTCGCGCCCTCCTTCGGCTCCCCCGCCTCCAGTTCGGCCACCGGACGCCCCGCGCCCAGCCGCACCTCGGCGGCCCGGCGGCGGCGCTCCAGATAGGCGAGCCCGCCCCAGCCGATCACCCCACCGGCGAGGGCCGCGGGCAGTCCGCCGCCGGCCAGCCGCAGACAGGCGGCCGCCTCCGCGCACTGCACACAGGTGGCGAGGTGCCGGGAGAGGTCCTCGGGGGTGTCGGCGGCCGGTGAACGGGTCACCGCGTCCAGCAGCCGGGCGTAGCTGCGGCACTCCGCGTCCATCGGGGTGTCGAGGTGGTTGCGGTGGCAGCGGTCCCTGAACAGGGCCCGTACCTGGGCGAGTTCACTGGAGACGACGGCCGGGTCGAGGCTGAGCCGGCGGGCCACGACGGTCAGCGGCAGCGCCTCCACCTCGGCCAGCCACAGCAGCGCCGCGTCCGCCTCCTGGAGGTCCCGCAGCCCGCGCAGGGCGATCGGCCGCTGCAACGGCATGCCGTGATACCGGGCGGCCTTCTCGGAGTTGAGCCACAGCCGCAGGTCCGGGTCGAGCCGGTGCCCCCGCCCGGCGAGTTCCCAGGTGGCCGCCGTGGTGCGTACGGCGGTGAGCAGCAGCGGTATCACCGGCAGCACCCGGCGGGCCGGTCCGCGCATCGGACCGGACCCGGCGGAACGGGCCTCCTGGATGCCAAGTGCGAAGGCCTCGCCGGCCAGTTCGGTGGCCGAGGCGGCACCGGACGTGCACAGGTCGGCGTAGGACAGCACGGCGTCCCAGCTCTCGGTGAAGAGCGCTGCCTCAGCGGCGTCCTGAGGAGTCGGCAGGTCGGGCATGGGTCTCCTGCATCCACGAATGACGGCCAACTAGCTCTGACAGTAAGCGAGTTGGAGGGGGGCTGCCTCGTGACAGGGCCAGAGCCTTTCACGCATCCCACACAACTGACAAGCCGCGTATTCAATTGCGGTGACTGTCCGTCGCCTCTGTGCAGTTGTACGTGTCCGAGCCCCTTCCGGCTCACCCGTCGCAGGAGTTGGCCACACCGTTACCTTACAAAGACGCGGGCTCCTCCGCCGGGAGACTGTCCATGAAAGAGCTGACGGAGAAAACGGCGCGGCCGGGACCCGGTTCGCCGTATCCGGGCGGGGACTTGAGGCCGAAGTCCTCCATCGTCGCGCGGTAGGCCTCCAGCAGCCGGATGTGGTACTCCAGCGGAGCGCCCTGCGGATTGGCCTTGCCCAGCGGGGTGGTGGGCTCGGGGCACCAGGTGGTGAAGCGGGGCGTGATGCCCTGCGACATGAAGAAGCGCAGCCCCTCGGTCGTCGACGCGATCGCCTCGTCGACGGTCTTGAAGCCGAACGGCTCCGCCATCTCCACGCCGGCAACGAAGTTGGGGATCACATTGCGTGCGCCGAAGATCTCGGCGGAGTCGAGAATCCGCTTGTGCCACTCGGCGCGGCCGACGTACCGCTCCTTGCCCGGGCAGTGCAGCTTGAACAGATACTCGTCCCACACCTCGTAGTTGGGGTGGTAGATCTGCACGCCGTAGTCCTTGAACCGCTGCACGTCGTCCTTGGGCAGCGCCTGGGCGACGACCTTGCCGATCCACCGCCCCGGGAACCGCTCCTCGATGGCCTTGGCGTAGTGGCCGTAGAAGTCGGCCTCGTCGCGCCCGGCGACGGTCTTGGTGATCGCACCGCCGGTGAGGGTGTAGGCGGTCGAGGTCTTCGCGGTGTCGTACCGGTCGATGATCTCCAGCGCTTCGAGGACCTCTTCCACGTCCTTGACGCCCGTGTACGGCCGCCCGGCGGCCTTGTGCTGGCGCCAGTTGTGGTTGATGTCGCAGTACTGGCACTCCTCCTTGGCGCCGAAGTACTGGCACACGCGGAAGACGGTCAGGTAGATCAGGTAGCCCCACTGGATGGTCGGGGCGACCTCCATGACGGACTTCCCGTTGGCGAGCTTGTGCTTGTAGTACTCCGGCATCGGCGGCACCCCGACGTCGGCGATGCGCTTGCCGTCGAGGTACAGCCCGAGGACTCCGTCGTCGTCGGAGGCCACGCGGTACGGCGAGGTCGGGTTCACGCGCACGGAGACGACGGTCCGTCGCAGGTCGTACGGGCCACCCGTAAGGATGATCTCCTCCGGCGGGCGCCGCAGCGCGGCCTCGCCCAGCTCGGGGAGGGTGCCGTGGTCGAAGGAGAAGATGAAGTACGACTTCGGCTTCACCTCACCGCCCTCGTTGTCGCTCAGCGCGGACGGGTCGAAGGCGACACCCCCGCGCAGCAGGTCCTCCTTGAAGACGGCCTCCCGCGGCACATGCGGAAAGCGCTCCATCAGATCCTCGACCAGCGCGGTGCGGCTGCCCATCCCGTATCTCCTCCCGGCTCAGGCGCCCTGCTCAGGCGTACCGACTCCTCACGGTATGCCTCCGGCGGTTGGGCGGAAGGAGCGGGGGTCGGTGTGGTGCGGTTCGGGTGGGTTTGGCTGGGCGTCCGGGTCGGGGTGGAGGCTCGGGGTGCTTGCAGAGTGCGGGTGCGTTGCGGCTGGGTGGCCGGGTCGGGGGTGGGAGCTCTGGTTGTTTGCGGGCTGCGGGTGCGTTGCGGCTGGGTGCGCAGTTCCCCGCGCCCCTTAGGGAGTGGGGGTGGGGCGGAATATCACAGGCGCAGGCGGAGATCCTTGCCTGGTCAGGCCTGGCTGGTTCCCTCGCGGGTCGCTATGTGGTCCGGCACCGGGGTGCCCGGGGGCAGGGCCGGGTCCGGTACGGGGGTGCCCCAGGTCGAGGTCAGGGGGAGGGTTCCCGCCCACAGGTTCAGCTCGGCGTCGGGGCCGTCGGCGTCGTCGGGGGCGCCGGTGCGGATCTTGACGGAGGCCTCCTCCAAGGAGAGGGCCAGCAGGGTGGTGGCCGCGAGTTCCTTGCGGTTCGGCTGTCGGGCGTACGACCACTGGCCGGGCGTCGCGTGTTCGGTGAGGCGGCGCAGGCCGGCCAGTTTTTCCTCCGGGTCGGTGACCTTGCGGGGTACCCCGTGGATCATCGCGCTGCGGTAGTTGACCCCGTGTTCGAAGACCGACCGGGCCAGGACCAGGCCGTCGACGTGGGTGACCGTGACGCAGACGGGGGTACCGCCCGTGAGGCTACGACTCGCGACGGACCCGTGGAAGTACAGCTCCCTCCCGTACCTCCCGTACACCGTGGGGACTACGACCGGCCGTCCCTCGATCACGACCCCCAGGTGACAGACGAAACCCGCGTCGAGGATCGCGTCCAGGTCGGCACGGTCGAGGCTGCCCTGTTCGGCGAGGCGGCGGTGCCGGGTCAGGTCGGTCTGCGGGAGGCGATCGGTCATACCCACGGAGGCTACCGATGACGTACATGAAACGCCATATCTCTATCGGATAGCGCATCTGCGCGGCACCACCGCGACGAAATCCGAAGCATTGACGTCTCTGACATTTCTCGTCAGAATTGTCAGCATGAGCAAGCGGGACGACATCGTCACGGCGGCCGTCGACGTGTTCAGCCGGTACGGGTTCCGGCAGACCTCGATGGAACTCCTCGCGCGGGCCGCGGGCGTGTCCCGGCCCGCGCTGTACCTGCACTTCGCGAACAAGCAGGACGTCTTCGCCGCCGTCGCCGCCCGGGTCACCGACCTCATGACGGCCGCCGCCCACCGCGCCCGCGACGCCGAGGGGACACCGGCCGACCAGGTCTGCGGCGTGCTCGCGGTGAAGCTGGAGACGGCGATCGGGGTCACCGAGGCGCGGTTCCGGCAGGAGCTGATCGTGGAGGCCGCCGGGATGGGGCTGACCTCGGTCGAGGACGGGCTGGTCGACGCGCTGGGGGAACTGCTCGCCGGAACTCCCGAACCCCGCGAGACCGCCGCGCTCCTGCTCGCCTCGACCGTCGGCATCGGCCAGTCCGACGGCACCCCGGAGGTGCTCCGGGGCCGGCTGCGCCGACTCGTCGACCTCGTCATGAGCGGCCTCGACAGCGCGTCGGGCCCAAAGAACAGCGCACCGGACCGAAGGAACACCCCGCCGCCACACAGGAGTTGAGCACCATGATCGGTACCATCGCCCTCGGTTTCGCCGCCGGTTTCTGCGCGGGGGACGGCCTGCCGTACTACGTCATGGGCAGCACCGGCGAGGCGATCAGCCCGGGCCCGTTCCGGCCCTCCGCCACCGCCAACGTCCTCTCCGGCTGGGTGCTGATCGTCGCCGCCGCCGTCTGCTGGCACTACACCGATACGCAGGCACAACCGCTGCCGACTTATGCTGCGGCAGCAGCAGGAGTCCTCCTCGTCGGGCTGATCCACGCCCGGCTGTGGCACACCGACCCCTGGGGCAGAACACGCGAACGCACGCTCCCGGAGGGACGGCAGGCATGACGGAGACGCTCACCAACTGGGCCGGCAACATCACCTACGTGGCGAAGGAACTCCACCGCCCGCGCACACTCGACGCCCTCAGGGCCCTCGTGGCCGAGAGCGCGCGGGTACGGGTGCTGGGCAGCGGCCACTCCTTCAACGACATCGCCGAGCCGGGCCCCGACGGCACCTTGCTGTCGATCGCCGCGCTGCCGCCGGAGTTCGACGTGGACACCACGGCCCGTACGGTACGGGTCTCGGGCGGCGTCCGGTACGCGGAGCTGGCCCGCCGGGTGGACGCGCACGGGCTCGCGCTGCCCAACATGGCGTCCCTGCCGCACATTTCGGTGGCCGGTTCGGTGGCGACCGGCACGCACGGTTCGGGCGTCCGCAACGGCTCGCTCGCGTCGGCCGTCCGCGAGGTCGAGATCGTCACGGCGGACGGCTCCACGGTCACGATCGCGCGCGGCGACGACCGCTTCGACGGCGCCGTGACCTCGCTCGGCGCGCTCGGTGTCGTCACCTCGCTCACGCTCGACCTGGAGCCGGCCTTCGAGGTCGAGCAGCACGTCTTCACCGAACTCCCCCTCGCCGGGCTGGACTTCGAGACGGTGGCGGCGTCGGCGTACAGCGTGAGTCTGTTCACCGACTGGCGGGAGCCGGGCTTCCGGCAGGTGTGGCTGAAGCGGCGCACCGATCAGCCGCTGCCCGACTTCCCGTGGGCCGCGCCCGCGACGGTGGCGCTGCACCCGGTGCCGGGGATGCCGGCGGTCAACACCACCGAGCAGCTCGGGGTGGCGGGGCCGTGGCACGAGCGACTGCCGCACTTCCGGGCGGAGTTCACGCCGAGCAGCGGGGCGGAGCTGCAGTCGGAGTATCTGCTGCCGCGGTCGACGGCACTCGACGCGCTGTATGCGGTCGACGGCATCCGGGAGACCGTCGCGGGTGTACTGCAGACCTGCGAAGTGCGTACGGTCGCCGCCGACGCGCAGTGGCTGAGCCCCTCGTACGGGCGGGACACGGTCGCCCTGCACTTCACCTGGATCGAGGACACCGAGACGGTACTGCCCGTGGTGCGCCGGCTGGAGGAGGCACTCGACGCCTTCGACGCGCGGCCGCACTGGGGCAAGGTGTTCACCACTCCGGCGGAGGTGCTGCGCGGGCGCTATCCGCGACTCGGGGACTTCTCGGCGCTGGCGCGGGGCCTCGACCCGGAGGGCAAATTCGCCAACTCCTTCGTCCGGGACGTCATCGGCGACTGACCACGCGACCGGCCGGGCGGCGACTTTGTACAGCCCCTTTCCTAACCCCTTGTCGAACGTCACCCGCTGCCCATAGCCTTGCCGCGCGCCGGTGCCGTCGTGCCTCGGCATGATGCGAGGGGGAGGGATGGCGGTCACTCCGGTGAAGCGCACATCACGCGACATCCGAACCGCGAACCGTTACGAGGTACTGCGCCAGATCATCGCCGAATCACCCACGTCCCGGCAGGAGTTGGCGGCAGCCACCGGGCTGAGCCTGGCCACGGTGGCCACGCTCGTCGGGGAGCTGCTCGACCTCCACATGATCACCGAGGTCGGTTTCGAGGACTCGGCGGGCGGCCGCCCCCGGGGGCTCGTGGCGGTCAACGCGTCGGGGGGCGCGCTGATCGGCGTCGACATCGCGGAGACGTACGTCCATGTCGAACTCTTCGACCTGGGACTGAACGTGCTGGCCCGCGCCGACGAGGACATGCGCCCCGGCGAGAGTCTGCCGGAGCAGGTGGTGAGCCATGTGGCCGCCGCCGTCGGCTCGGTGGTCGCGCAGGCCGGCATCGAGGGCGCGCGGGTGCTCGGAGTCGGGGTGAGCGTGCCGGGGCAGGTGGACCGCGACACCGGTGTCTCGGAGTACGCGCCCAACTGGGACTGGCACGACGTGCCGTTGCTCGACCTGCTGTCCGAAGTCATCGCCTACCCCCTGTACTTGGACAATCCGCTGCGCGCCTGCGCGGTCGCGGAGATGTGGTTCGGGGCGGCACGCGGGCGCGGGGACGCGGTGGTGGTCAACCTCGGGACCGGGGTCGGCGCGGGGCTCGCGCTCGGCGGGGCGCTGTACCGGGGCGTGAGCAACAGTGCCGGCGAGTGGGGCCATACGACGCTCGTCCTGGACGGACGCCTGTGCCGCTGCGGCAACCACGGGTGCGTGGAGGCGTACGTCGGAGCGCCCGGAATCATGCTGAACCTAAGGGAGTTGAGCCCGCGCAGCCCGCTGCTGCACCCGGAGGACCAGACGGCCACCATCGACGCCCTGGCCCACGGCGTGACCACGAACGACCCCGTCGCCCTCAAAGTCGTGCGGGAGACGGCCCGTTACGTCGGCGCGGGCATCGCCAACCTGGTCAACATCCTCAACCCCGAAGTCGTCGTGCTCAGCAGCTGGGTCGCCCGCACGCTCGGCGAACCCCTGCTGCACGAGGTGCGCGAGGCCGTCCAACGGCACGCGCTCAGGCGGCCGTTCGCCGCCACCCGGATCGTCCTCTCCCCCATTCTCACCGACCCGGCGTGCCTGGGCGCGGCAACGTTCGCGCTGGAAGGGGCACTTCAGTCGGCCGGACAGAGGGCAGGCAAGCGCACCACCCCCGCAAGGAGCCGTATCGCACCACCTTCATGACGACGGAAGGGATGCACGTGACTCACCCCCACCCCAGGAGAACGATCCTCGCGACAGCGGCAGCCGCGCTCGCCGTCACCGGGGCCCTGCTCTCCGCGCCGCCCGCGACCGCCGACGGCGTCGCACCGGCCGAAGTCTCCCCCCACGCGGCCCAGACCATCGACAACATCGGCGCGTCCGGCGCCTGGTGGGTCAACGACCTCCAGCACTTCACGCCGGCCGTCCAGGCCCGGGTGGCCCAACTCCTGTTCTCCTCCAAGGGGTTGGACCTCTCCTCGTACCGCTACAACATCGGCGGTGGCGGCACCGCGGTCACCACCCCGGCCCGCGCCGCGCAGGACTTCCTGAACGCCGACGGCACGTACGACTGGAGCAAGGACAAGGGCGGGCGGGCGTTCCTCAAGTACGCCGCGCAGTACGGCGTCCAGGACCTGATCGGGTTCGTCAACAGCGCGCCCTCGCAGTGGACGACCAACGGGCAGAGCTGCGGCGGGCAGTTGAAGCCGGAGAACGAGGGCGACTACGCGAAGTACATCGCCGATGTCACCGCCCACTTCGCGAAGCAGGGCGCGAAGTTCGACTACATCAGCCCCTTCAACGAGCCGAACAACAATTTCGGCGACTGCGGCCAGGAGGGCATGCAGGTCACCGTCGACCAACGCGACGACATCGTGCGGGCGTTGGGCGCCGAGCAGCGGGCCCGGCACCAGAAGACCTCGATCATCGCCGACGAGTCGAGCAGCACGGTCAGCTTCAGCACGGAGGTCCCGCAGTGGATCTCGCAGCCGGACACCGCGCAGTACGTGTCGAAGCTCGCGCACCACACGTACAACAACCCGAACGACGGCCAGTTGGGCAACGTCTACGAGACGGCGAAGACGGTCGGCAAGCCCTCCTGGGCGACCGAGATCTGCTGCTTCGGCAAGGGCACCACGGGCTGGAACCAGGAGTACGACCCGACCATCGACAACGCCCTGTTGATGTCCCGGATCATCTACAAGGACTTCGCGACCTCGCACGACTCGGCGTTCCAGTGGTGGGTGGCCCTGGCCAGCGGCTACGGCACGGACCCGACCGCGCGCAACGACACCGGCTGGAACGACGGGCTGATCTACTACGACCCCGACTACGCGACGAACGGCAACCAGACCCTGTACTTCACCAAGCGGTACTACGCGCTCGGCCAGTACAGCAAGTTCGTGACCCCGGGTTCGGTCGCGCACAACGTGACGGGCGCGCCGAGCGGTGTCGAGGTCAGCTCCTACGACCGGGACGGCAAGTGGGTCGTCGTGGTCAACAACCAGAACACGACGGCCACTTCGCTGAATCTGCACTTCAACAGCAAGGTGCCGGTGCGCGCGACGCAGGCGGTCCGCACCTCGGCCACGGAGAACTGGGCGAAGGTCGCCGCGCCGGACGTGAGCGGCTCGACGGTGTCCGCGTCGCTCGCCGCCCGCTCGATCACGACGTACGTCTTCGACCAGAAGGACCGCAAGGGCGTCAACGGCGTTAAGGGACACGGGAGTTCGACGGCGATCACCGGCGCCCTCCAGGGCAACCAGTCCGGCAAGTGCCTGACCGCCGACACCTCGGGAGCCGCGCTCGCCACCTGCACCGGCGGGGCCGGGCAGGCGTGGTCGTACGACGCGAAGGGCGGCCTGAAAACCGCCAACGGGTATCTGACGGCGGGGAGTTCGGGACTGACGACCGCCGCCGACTTCACGGGCGACCCAGGCCAACGATGGCTCCTGAACGCCAACGGTCAGATCCTCAGCGAGGCGTCCGGGAAGTGCCTGGACGTGAGCGGGCAGGCGACCGCAGACGGCAGCAAGGTGATCCTCTACAGCTGCAACGGCGGGGCCAACGAGGCCTGGTCAAAGGTGTAATGACCACCTGAGTGCAGGGTGCGGGTCGCCTCCACGGCGACCCGCGCCTTTGTCACGTCCGGTATTCCGAACGCTACACAACGCTTCGAACAGACTTCGTCCAACCCCTTGCCGAAGGCTTAGGCGAAGGTTAACGTCCCGCACCGCACCTCGAATTGAGCCACTGGCCGCCACTCAGTCGTGGAGCCGTGGAGCCGCAGCCGCGCGAGAGACAAGGACGTCACCATGTCGGCAATGAGCAACAGCAACTGGTCCCGCCGATCGATATTCCGGGCGGCCGCGGGGATGGCCGCGGCGGGCACGCTGGCCGCGTGTGGCGGCAACAACGGGCGGGGCGGGGGCTCCGGTTCGGGCAAGCAGCTCGTCCAGTACTTCCACGCCTACGGCGAGGCGGGGACCGAGCAGGCGATCAAGCGGTACGCGAAGGCGTACTCGAAGGCCAACGTGACCACCAACTGGATCACCGGCACCAACTTCGAGGCCAAGCTCTTCTCGTCCCTGCTCACCAAGCAGGCGCCCGACGTCTTCGAGTTCCACCCGCAGTTGCAGCTGGTCAAGAGCGGTCAGGTGGCCGACCTGAGCGACATCATCGACCCGGTGAAGTCCGACTTCAATCCGGCCGACATCAAGTCGCACACAGTGGACGGCAAGGTCTACGGCATCCGGATGATCGACGACCCGCAGTTCTTCTACTACCGCAAGTCGATGCTGGAGAAGGCCAAGGTCGAAGTCCCCACCACCCTCGACGAGTTGCTGGAGGCCGCCGCCAAGCTCACCACGAGCAAGGTCAAGGGCGCCTACCTCGGCAACGACTTCACCGCGGTCCAGAACCCGATCATCTGGTCGTCCGGCGCCGACACACTCGACGCCAACAACCAGATCGCGTACCACACGGACGGGGTCGTCGAAGGCCTCAAGAAGCTCCGCCAGTTGTTCACCAGCGGCCATGTGCTGCTCGACGCCCCGACCGACTTCTGGGACCCGTCCTCACTCAACCAGGGACTGTGTGCCATCCAGTGGGGCGGCATGTGGTCCATGCCGGCGATGCAGAAGGCGCTCGGCGACGACCTGGGAATCTTCCCCTTCCCGAGCGTCGGCAGCAGCGGCAAGCAGTCGGTGTACAACGGCGGTTGGTCGATGTTCGTCAACGCCAAGGGCAACAACGTCGAGGCGGCCAAGGAATACGTCAAGTGGCTGTGGATCGACCAGAAGAAGTACCAGGAGGACTGGGCGCTGTCCTACGGCTTCCACATCCCGCCACGCACCTCGATCGCCAACGAGGCCACGAAGCTCAAGTCCGGTCTGCCCGCCGAGGGCGTCAAGCTCTTCACCGACTACGGCCACTTCGACAACATCGGCTTCGACCAGACCATGCTCACCGCGTTCGCCGACGTGATCGCCAACTCGGTCCGCAAGAACGGCAATCCGGAAGCCGCGCTCGACGCCTGCGACAAGAAGGTCAACGTCGAGCTCAAGAAGCTCTTCGGATAGGCCGGCGGAGAGAACAGGACATGTCGACCACCACCACGCGCGGGGTCGCCCAACCCGCCCCGGCCAAGGCCTCCCAGGCCCGGCCGCGGCGGGGTCTGCGGTCCAACGCCACCCTGAACTTCTGGCTCTTCACCGGCCCGTTCCTCATCGGCCTGGTGATCTTCGTCTTCGTCCCCATCGGATGGAGCATCTGGCTCAGCTTCTTCGACGCCCGCTACACCGTCACGCCGAGCAACTTCGTCGGCTTCGACAACTACCGGCAGATCCTGACCAACAGCAACTTCCCTGATTCGCTGCTGACGTTCACGGTCTTCGCCGCGTTCATCGTGCCGACCACATGGGCGCTGTCGCTGGGTCTGGCGCTGCTGGTGAACCGACTCCGGTTCATGCGGGCGTTCTTCCGGTCGGTGTTCTTCCTGCCGACCGCCGTCTCGTACGTCGCCGCCGCGCTCATCTGGAAGATGTCCATCTTCACCGGTGTCCGCTTCGGCCTGGCGAACACCGTCCTCGGCTGGTTCGGCGTCGACAACATCGCCTATCTGTCCAACCCGAGCCCTCCCTGGTACTGGGTGGTCATCGTGAGCCTGCGCCTGTGGATCCAGGCCGGCTTCTACATGATCCTGTTCCTGGCGGCGCTGCAGAACATCCCGGCCGAGTTGTACGAGGCAGCCGAGATCGACGGCGCCAAACGGGGCTGGCAGACGTTCTGGTACATCACCCTGCCCCAACTCCGGGCCACGTCAACGGCGGTGATCCTGCTGCTGCTCATCGCCGCGTACCAGGCGTTCGACGAGTTCTTCAACCTCATCACGACCAAGGCGACTTGGGCCCAGACCCCGCTGATGGAGCTGTACAAGGCGGCCCTCGGCACCAGCCAGGACTACGGCGCCGGCAGCGCGGGCGCGGTCATCCTGTCCCTGCTGATCTGCATCGTCACCCTCGCCCAGGGCAAGATCATGGGCTTCGGAAGGGGGGAGGAGGCCAAGTGACCACCACCGCACCCCAGTTGGGCAAGAAGCGGAAGAAGCGCGGCAGCGTCCTCGGCAACACCGGCCTGTACCTGGCCGTCAGCGTCGCCGCCCTGCTCTTCCTGATCCCCTTCTACCTGATCCTCCGCAACGCCCTCTCCACGGACCCGGAGATCACCGGCGAGAACTGGAAACTGCTCCCCTCCTTCCAGTGGGGCAACATCTCCGAACTCTTCGACGACCAGACCGCCCAGTTCGGCCGCGCCCTGTGGAACTCCACGGTCGTCGCCGTCCTGATGACCGTAGGCACGCTCCTGGTCTGCTCGCTGGCCGGCTACGGCCTGGCCCGCATCCCGTACAAGCACTCCAACAAGGTCTTCTACGCCGTCCTGGCGACCCTGATGGTCCCCACAGCCGTGACCTTCGTGCCGAGTTTCGTGCTCGTCTCGTCGCTCGGCTGGGTCGACACCTACCGGGGCCTCATCATCCCGGGCCTCTTCAGTGGTTTCACCTGCTTCCTCTTCCGGCAGTACTTCCTGGGGTTCCCCAAGGAGTTGGAGGAGGCGGCGCGCGTGGACGGGCTCGGTTACTGGGGCGCGTACTGGCGGATCGTCGTGCCCAACTCGCTGAACTTCTTCGCGGCGATCGCCACGATCACCTTCATCAGCGGCTGGAACGCGTTCCTCTGGCCGCTGGTCATCGGCCAGGACCCGGACTCCTGGACGGTCCAGATCGCGCTGTCGTCGTTCATGACGAACCAGACCGTCAACTTCCACCTCATCTTCATGGCCACCGCGATTTCCATCCTGCCCCTGATCTTCGTGTTCCTCTTCCTCCAGCGCTGGCTGGTCCAGGGGATCGCCCAGACCGGCATCAAGGGCTGACACCCGCATCTCACGACCTGGAGACCGATGACTTCCAGCACCGCCGCCGACTACCTCGAAGACGTCTCCCCGGGCAGCGGAGCCCTCCCACCCCGCGCCCGTTACGCGTCCTCGGACGCCAAGTCACTGTCACTGAAAGGCAGTTGGCGTCTCCGTGTGTCGGCGACGGCCGACGCCGAGGACGACTCGTTCGCCGAGGAGGGCTACGACGCCGGGGACTGGGCCGAGGTCACGGTCCCCGGCCACTGGGTCCTGCAAGGGCACGGCTCCCCCATCTACACCAACCACCTCTACCCCTTCCCGGTCGACCCGCCCCGCGTCCCGACCGAGAACCCGACCGGCGACCACCTCCGCACGTTCGACCTGCCGTCCGAGTGGCCCTCGGACGGCGGGGCCGTGCTGCGCTTCGACGGGGTCGAGTCCTGCGCCCGCGTCTGGCTGAACGGCACGGACATCGGCGAGTTCAAGGGGTCGAGGCTGCCGCACGAGTTCGCGGTCGGGCATCTGCTCAAGTCCACCGGCAACGTCCTCGCCGTCCGCGTCCACCAGTGGTCGGCGGGCTCCTACCTGGAGGACCAGGACCAGTGGTGGCTGCCCGGCATCTTCCGTGACGTCACCCTGCTGCACCGCCCGCCGGGCAGCGCCCTCGACTTCTTCGTGCACGCCTCCTACGACCACCTCGGCGGCGCGGGCACCCTCCGCGTCGACTCCGACGTCGACGGCCGCGTCACCGTGCCCGCCCTGGACATCGATGTCGCGACGGGCGAATCGGTCACCGTGCCGGTGCAGCCGTGGACGGCCGAACTCCCTTCCCTGTACGAGGGGTTGCTCACCACCGAAGGCGAACGCGTCCCCCTCCGCATCGGCTTCCGGACCGTCGAACTCTCCGACGGCCTGATCAAGGTCAACGGCAAGGCGATCCTCTTCAAGGGCGTCAACCGCCACGAATGGCACCCGGAGAAGGGCCGAGCCCTCGACCTGGACACCATGCGCGAGGACGTGCTGCTAATGAAGCGGCACAACATCAACGCCGTCCGCACCTCGCACTACCCGCCGCACCCCGACTTCCTGGACCTGTGCGACGAGTACGGCCTCTGGGTCATCGACGAATGCGACCTGGAGACCCACGGTTTCACCGAACAGGCCTGGCGCGACAACCCCGTTGACGACGACCGCTGGACCCCGGCCCTCCTGGACCGCGCGGCCCGCATGGTGGAGCGCGACAAGAACCACCCGTCGATCGTCATCTGGTCCCTGGGCAACGAGGCCGGCACCGGGCGCGGCCTGACAGCCATGTCCGAGTGGATCCACGCCCGCGACGACTCCCGCCTCGTGCACTACGAGGGCGACATCAACTGCCGTGACACGGACGTCTATTCACGGATGTACGCCGACCACGCCGAGGTCGAGCACATCGGCCGGGGCCTGGACGGCGGCACCCACAAGCGCCGCCAACTCCCCTTCATCCTCTGCGAGTACGCCCACGCCATGGGCAACGGCCCGGGCGGACTGGCCGACTACCAGCGTCTCTTCGAGTCGTACGACCGGCTCCAGGGCGGTTTCGTCTGGGAGTGGATCGACCACGGCATCAAGGACGAACGCTTCGGCTTCGCGTACGGCGGTGACTTCGGCGAGGAGCTGCACGACGGGAACTTCGTCTGCGACGGCCTGATCTTCCCGGACCGCACGCCCTCCCCCGGCCTGATCGAGTACAAGAAGGTCATCGAGCCGGTCCGGATCACGGGCGACGGCGCGGACGGCACCGTACGCGTCACCAACACGTACGACTTCGCCGACCTCTCCGCCCTGTCCTTCACCTGGTCCTACCAAGTGGACGGCGAGACAGTCGAGTCGGGCACCCTCGCCGTACCGTCACTCGCCCCCGGCGAGTCCGCCGACGTGAAGCTCCCCGCACCGCCCACGGGGTCCGACGGCGCCGAATCCCAGTGGACCGTACGGGCGTTGCTCGCGGCCGACACCGCATGGGGTCCCGCCGGGCATGTCGTCGGCTGGGGCCAATTCCCGGTCACGGCACGTCCGTTGCCGTCCGTTTCGGCGGTCTCCGGACCCGTGCTCGGGGAGCGGCTGATCACCCTCGGCCCGGCTACCTTCGACGCCCGCACCGGCGCATTGAAGTCCATCGGCGCGGTCGACGTCACCGGACTCCGTCTCGACGTATGGCGGGCGCCCACCGACAACGACGACGGCGCGTCCTGGCAGACGGACACCCGATTCGGCCTGCTCTGGCGCAAGTTCGGCCTGCACCGCATGCGACACCGCCTGGACGGCGTGGAGTTGGGCGAGGACGCGCTGACCGTCCGCACCCGGGTGGCCCCCGCCGCCTGGGAGATCGGGCTCGCCACGGTGTACCGCTGGACCTCGGACGGTTCGCGGCTGCGGCTGACGGTGTCCGTGGGACCCGAGGGCAACTGGACCTTCCCGCTACCCAGGTTGGGTATCCGCTTCGGCATCGACGCGAGCGCCGACCGGGTACGGTGGTTCGGTGGCGGTCCCGGTGAGGGATACCCCGACACCAAGTCGGCCTCGCTGCTGGGCCGTTGGGAATCCACGGTCGACGACCTCCAGACCCCTTACCTCCGCCCGCAGGAGAACGGCGCCCGCGCGGACGTCCGTTGGGCGGAGATCGGCGGGCTGCGCATCGACGGCGACCCGGAGTTCTGGTTCACGGCCCGCCGCTGGACGACGGAAGAACTGGACGCGGCCACTCACCGCACCGATCTGGTCCCCGGCGACACTGTCTGGGTGAACCTCGACCACGGACAGCACGGCATCGGCTCGCAGTCCTGCGGCCCGGGCCCGCTCCCGCAGTACTTCCTGAACGCCCAACCCACCGAGTTCTCCTTCGTGTTCACGGAAAACCCGGAGACCAGTTGAGTGACACAGTCACCACATCGCCTGCGGCCGACCGGCTCTTCGCCCGGTCGGCCGCGGTCGCGTCCTGCGTCGGCTTCATCCTCATCGGCATGCTCCAGGCCCTCTACGGCCCGGCGGTCCCGGGCCTGCGCCACGAGTTCGGACTCTCCCCGTCCGGCGCCGGCCTCGGCCTGAGCCTGCACTTCACGGGCGGGGTCGCCGGTGTCCTCGCCTTCAACGCGATCCACTCCCGGATCAGCAACAGGGCACTGCTGGCGTGGGGTTACGGCCTGATGGCGGCCGGCGGCACGGGTTTCGCGCTGGCCCCGAACTGGCCCCTCGCACTCGCCGCCGCGTTCCTCGGCGGCCTCGGCTTCGGCGGGGTCGACTACGGCCTCAACCAGCTCTTCGCCGTCGGCTTCGGCGACCGTTCCACCGCCATGCTGAACGTGCTCAACGCGCACTTCGGCATCGGCGCGGTGCTCGGCCCGGCGGTCATCGCGTGGCTCGGCCCGGACGACTACCCGTACGCGTTCGGCGCGTGCGCGGTGCTGGCGGCGGTACTGGTGTTCGCGGGCTCAACCGGCGTACTTACACACGTATCTGACGCTCCACCAGCAACGGCGAAGACCGGGCCCCTTGGGCTGTCCCGTGTCCTCGTCGGCTTCCTCGTCCTCTACATCCTCAACGTGGCCGTGGAGGCGGGCGTCGGCGGCTGGGAGCCAACACACCTGGAGACGGTCGGTTACACCGCCACCGTGGCCGCCTCCGCGACCTCGGTCTACTGGCTGATGATGACGGCGGGCCGCTTCCTCGTCGTACCGATCACGATGCGCTACGCCCCCGAGCGCATCCTCGCGGTGTGCGCGGCCGGGATGACGGTGTGCCTGCTGCTGACGCTGGTCGAAGGAGTGGCACCGGTGGCGTACGCCGGTGTCGGCCTGTTCATCGCGCCGGTTTTCCCGACGGGCCTTTCGTGGCTCAACTCGGCGCTCCCCCAGGCCAGACGCGCCGGGGCGTGGGTGATCGCGGCCTCGAATGTCGGCGGGGTGGCGGCTCCGCCGCTGATCGGCGTCGGGATCGAAGCTTCCGGGATCCACGCGGTGCCCTGGCTGTTGACCCTGTTGTCGGGCGCGTCACTGCTGGCGACCGTTCACCTCATCAGACTGACCCGAGGCTGATCACGCGCTCGGCCCGGTTGCCGCCGACCCGCTGGGTACCGGAGCGACCTTGTCGAGGCGTCGTCGGGTCTCGTCCGCGTCGAGGGGGCCGCCGTGGCCGGGGAGCAGGCGTTGCGGACGGCGGTCGAGTTCGGTCGTGAGCGCCCTGCGCACTCCGGCGGCGTCCTCGGTGAAGAAATGGCGCTTCGGGCTCCGGGGGCGCAGCACGCCACCGCGGACCAGGTCGCCGACGAGTGTGTCGTCGCCGACGCGGACGACGAGCGAGCCGGGGGTGTGGCCGCCGAACCGCTCGGCGTGCGCGTCGACGCCGTAGGGACTCAGGTCGAACTTGTCCTCCACCAGGATGTCGGCCTCGACCGGCCGGGCCTTGGCGCGGAGGACCATGGGCTTGAGCAGCGCGCCGGCCGGATGACTGATCGAGAGTGCGCCGATGCGTCCGGTCCGCAGGAGCCCTTCGTCGCCCAGGCCGACCGCGATCGGAACGCCGGCGTCCGCGAACGACGCCGCTGTGCCGCCGTGGTCGTTGTGGCCGTGGGTCAGCAGGACCAGGGCGATGTCGCGGAGCTGAAGGCCCCGCGCGGAGAGCGCGTCGCGCATGCGGTCGCCGTCCTCCGGTCCGCCCGCGTCCACGAGGACCGCCTGTTCGCCCCGCAGGAGGTAGGCGTTGCTGTTGCCCATGGAAAGCGGGGTGACGGTCGTGGCGCTCATGCCGCGCACCGCGATGCCTCGGCGCCGACACCGACGTTCGTGCGGCCGTCGGCTGTGGATATACGAACGGAAACGTCCATGACCATCCTCTTTCGCGTTACGCCTGTAACCTTACGGCCGTAAGTAGAGCATGGGAACTTACGGCTGTAAAGTCATCGCCATGGCTCCACCGGCAGCACGGCGACGCAATCCCCGAGGTCAGGGAGGACAACTCCGCGACGAGATCGTGACCGCAGCCCGCGAGCTGCTGATCGAGACCGGATCGGACAGCGCGGTGACCTTGCGGGCGATCGCCCGCAAGGTCGGCATCGCGCCGCCGTCGATCTACGCGCACTTCGACACGCCCGACCAGATCGTGGAGGCCGTGGTCACGGAGACCCGCTCACTGCTGGTGCGTCGTCTTGAGGCCGCCCGGGAGGGGGCGGAAAGCGCGCGCGAACGACTTCTGGCCGACTGCCGCGCCTATCTCGTCTTCGGTGCCGAGCGGCCCGAGCTCTACGCCCTGCTGTTCTCCCGGCCGCGCCCCAGGGGCAGCAGCACCACGGAAGAACGCGTCGACCAGGCGGTACGCCAACTCGCGCCCATTGTCGGCGAGACCGTCGCGACGCAGCTCGCGCCCGCCGAGGCATTCTCGATACTGCTGCGCGACGTCGCCGACGCGATGCGGGACGGCTCGTCCCGTGCGAAGGACGCCCTCTCCACGGCGACCTCTCTTTGGGCGGCCCTGCACGGCCTCATTCTGCTCCGCGCCCAGATTCCCCGATTCCCGTGGCCGCCACCCGGTCCGCTGGAGGACGAGATCATCACTCGCCTCGGGGAGTTGTGACCCAGGTCTCAGCAGAGCCGTGCAGCAGATCCGCCTGTTTCCCCGTCGAGGAGGGGTGACAGGAAGGGAGGGGCGTGTGGATCTGGCAGCCAAGTGGGCAACGGACGCCGGGCACAACGGAGTTGGAACCACGGAAGGTGACTTTCATGGATTCGTCGCCGCCCGGTCGGCCGCGCTGTTCCGGGGCGCACTCGTCCTCACGGGCAGCCGCGACGCGGCGGAGGATCTGGTCCAGGAGACCCTGGAACGGACCTGCCGCAAGTGGCGCACCATCAGCACCAAGGACGCCCCGGACGCGTACGTACGGCGGATCATGGTCAACCTCGCCAACGACCGCTGGCGAAGATTCCGCCGTACGGCTCAGCACCCGGTGGACGGCGAGCCGGCCGCGCCGGGTGACGAGTACGGACGGATCGACAGCCGGGACCAGTTGGTGCGCGCTCTTCAGCAACTGCCCATGCGGATGCGGACGGTGGTGGTGCTGCGGTACTTCCACGATCTGTCCGACGCCGAGATAGCGGCCGACCTGAAGATCTCGCAGAGCACCGTCCGTTCCCAACTGGCCCGAGGAATCGACCGGTTGAGAAGCCAGTTTCCGGCACTCCCCACCCCTTCGGCGCAGCGGCTCACGGAAGGCAAGCGATGAGTTCGTACGACCCGCGGTCCTCCGGCCGCACACCTTTCGAAGAGGAACTGATCAACGCCATGAACGACTTCGCGCACTCCACCCCCACTCCGGCCTTCGACACGACCGGCATGGTCCACCGCACCCGACGCAGGCGGGCCACACTCATCGCCGGTGTCGCCACCGCCCTGATCGTGGCGGGCGGCGGCACGGCCCTGGCCTCCATGACCGGCGGCACCTCGCACACGGAGCCGGCGAAACCCGACACCACGGCCACCGCCCCCGGTTCGGGCTACAAGAAGGCCATCCTGCTGCTGTCCTACAGCAAGGAGGGCCCCGTGGCGATCGACCTCACAGGCATGGACCTCGCCACCGCCAAGGGCCAGTTCCTCAAGGCCGGCGTCAAGCTCGGCGCGGTGACGAGGGTGAACAGCCCGGGCTGCGAGCCGGATTCGGTGGTCGAGGTGACTCCCCACGCCCCGAAGGTCGTGGAGACGGGGGACACGATCGAACTGAAGCTCTGCGCAAGCCCGTCGAACTGACCGAGGCCGACCGGACCGGTCGTCAAAGCGGCCCACCATCTCTCCAACTCGGGTTCTTCTCGATCCATCCCGGAACCTCGATCACTCCTGCCCTGATTCCACCGGCGTCCGCGCCAACTCCCGTATCCCCGGTATCGGCGAAGCCAGCAACCACAGCACCGCCATCGCACCCCCGACCGCCGCGACAATCAGCGTCGCCCTCAGGCCCGCCAGCGTCGCCAACTCGCCCCCGATCAGCGCCCCCAGTGGACGTACCCCGTAATTGACCGTGCTGTACGCGCCCGCCACGCGGCTGCGGAGGCCGTCCGGGACCACCGACGTCTGGAGGGAGTTGAGGTTGACGTCGAGAAGCATGACACCGAAGGCGGAGAGGAACTGGGCCGCGCCGAGAACCCCAAGGCGGGTCCAGACAGGGCCGGTTGCCGCCGCGATGAGGGCGTAGGGGGCCGGGAAGAGCACGGCCCCGGCGACGATGCTGCGGCCGACGCCGATCCGGCGGGCGATCGCGGGAGACACCACCGCGCTCAGGAGAGCGCCGGTCGCACCCATCCCGAACGCCAACCCGATGGCGCCGGGCGACAGGTGGAGGACCCGGTCGGCGAACAGGACGAGCAGGCCGGCGCTCGACAGGAACGTGAAGAAGTTGAGGGTCGTGGCGCAGAGGAGGCCCGCGCGCATGACGGGCTCGTGGATCACGAAGGTCAGGCCCTCTCGGGCGCGTCGTAACAGCGAGGGGCCGGATGAGGTCGTAGGAACTGATGGTTCGTCAATTCGTATACGTCCGACCAGAATTGCCGACGCCACGAACGACAGCGCGTCCGCGATCACCGCGACCGGTGCCGTCAGCGCCTGGACCAGGCCGCCGCCGACCGCCGGGCCGGCGATGAAGGACACCGATCTGCTCGCGCTGAGCTTGCTGTTCGCCTCGATGTACGACTCGGGCGGTACGAGGTGGGCGAAGAAGGACGAGTACGCCGTGTTGAAGACGACCGCCGCCGTGCCGGTCAGCAGGGCCACCGTGTACAGCTGGCCGAGCGTCACCGTGTCGAGGGCGTAGGCGATCGGGAGCGACAGCAGGACGGCGGCCCGGAACACGTCCGCGAGCAGCATGAGCCGCCGTTTGGCGGGGCGGTGGTCCACCCAGGCGCCCAGGAACAGGCCCAGGAGATTCGGCGTCCAGACCAGGGCGGTCAGCAGGGCGACCTGGTTCGCGGAGGCGTGCAGCGCGCCAACCGCCATGAGGGGCAAGGCCAGTTCGGAGATCCGGTCGCCGAACTGCGAGACGGATTGGCCGCACCAGAACCGTACGAAGCGCCGGTCCCGCCACAGCGAGTCCCGTGCGGGCGCGGAGAGTTCGGGACGCGGAGAGTGCCGAGTGATCCATCGACCCTTCACTCCGGTATGCCCGTGTCTGTGCC
The DNA here is from genome assembly GCF_044457795.1 of Streptomyces sp. NPDC050528. Lineage (NCBI taxonomy): Bacteria > Bacillati > Actinomycetota > Actinomycetes > Kitasatosporales > Streptomycetaceae > Streptomyces > Streptomyces sp. NPDC050528. The sequence goes on along the minus strand of NZ_JBITHH010000025.1, from coordinate 48,290 downwards.
CGTGCCCGTGCCCGTCGCGACGTCCGCGCTCCCGGGGCACTCCGGCAGCGTGTACATCAGCAGGCGGACTTCCCTGCCCTTGGGCGGTCGGCAGTCCGGTTCGCGGACGACGTACGGCGCCATCAGTTCCTCCAACGCGTCGTTCAGCGCGGCGAGTTCACCCGCCGTCACCACGATCCGCGTGTTGTTCGCCCGGGCGAGCCTGATCCACTCCGGTTCCGGTCCGGGTGCCGTGTCCATGAGCCGGCGCAGGGGCAGTTCAGCGTTGCGCGCGAACATCTCACCGGTCAGCACCTGCGCCGCCGACCGCCGCTCCCGCCGGTCCGTCCCGCCCTCGGCATCGCGGACCAGACCGAGACCGGCGAGATGACGCAGATGCTAGCCGGTCACCTGCGGTGAGAGGCGGGAGGCGGTGGCGGCGGTCAAAGCCTGAGAGTCAACTCACAGACTTCCCGCACCCGTTGATCGACTCAGGCCGGCTGCGGCGTCAGGCGCTTGTGGCCCTTCCTGTCGTAGTACCGGACCATCGCGAAACCGAAGAGCAGACCGATCGCCGCGCCGATCACGATCATCGTCCACGCGCGCGTGAGGCCCGCGTCGCCGCGGGCGTCGAAGTAGAGGATCGCCCTTACGCCGTCGCTGAGTTGGCGCATGGGCTCGAAGTGGGAGAGGAAGCGGTAGAAGCCGGGGACGGCCTGGAGGGGAACGGTCGCGCCGGAGGACGGCAGGCCCAGGACGATGAACACGAACATGGAGATGAGCTGGCCGATCCCGCCGAACGCGGCGTTGATGGCCTGGACGCCGAGGCCGACGGCGAGGGCCGCGCAGTAGGAGTAGATCCACAGGAGCGGGATGTGGGTCGCGTCCATACCGAGGATGCTGACGCTGGCGAGCATGATCAGGGAGACGCTGAGGAGGGTGATTCCGGCCGTCATGGCCATCTTCAGGAGCAGCGTCTGGGTGCGGTTGATCGGGACGGTGGGGCGGCGGGTGTGCCAGGGGCCGATCTCGTTGTCCGCGTAACCGAGGGCGGTGTCGACGCCGTTGCTGATGACATTGCCGCCCATGAAACCGGCCAGGACCAGCAGCAGGGTGTAGTAGAACGCGGTCAGGCCGATGCCGCTGTTGCCGCCGATGGGGTGGCCGACCTGGGTGGCGATCCGCACCGGGTCCGCGAGAAACAGTTTCTGCGTGGCGTCCGCCTTCGTGGCCGCCGCGCCGAGCTGCTTGCCGATGGTGAGCGAGGCCTGCTGGGCCGCCGTGGTGGAGATCTTGCTGGCGAGGGAGGAGCCGAGGCTGCCCTTGCCGGGGTTGGTCAGCACGGTGATGGTCGGGCGGGCGGTGGCGTTCGTGGTCGTGAGCGCGGCGACGGAGTTCGTGAAGTCGGCGGGGATGACCAGGGCGCCGTAGACCTTGCCGGCGTCCAGTTCGTTCTGGGCCTCGGCCCTGCTCAGTTGGCGCCAACCGGCCGCGCGGCTGCTGGAGTTGGTCACGATGGCGTGGGCGATCTGGGTGCCCAGGTTCTGCTGCTGGCCGGTGAGCGGTTTGCCGGTGTCGCTGTTGACGAGGGCGATGGGGAGGTCGTGGAGTTCGCGGTTGGGGTTGACGATGCCGCCCATGTAGAGGAGGGACAGCAGGAATGCGAGCAGGCCGGTGAGCACGGTGGGGATGAGCCACAGTTTGGGGCGGCCGAGGAGTGCGGTGGCGCGGAGGCCGGTGGGGGCGGGGGTGCCGGAGTCGTCGTCCATGGTGGGAAGTCTGCTGCCGGAGTCCGGTGTCGGCCGTGGTGAAACACGCCGAGTGCCCCTCTTGTTATTGGCTATTGTCCTAGGGGTTCCGGTCGTCGCAGGTCAGAGGAGAGGTGGTGGGCCGTGGCGCGTGCGGGACTCACCGCCGACCGGGTCGTGGCGGCCGCCGCCGATCTCGCCGACGAGGTCGGCTTCGAGAACGTCAGCCTGTCCGCGCTGGCCCGCGGCTTCGGCGTGAAGGACGCGAGCCTGTACTCGCACGTCCGGAACCTCCAGGACCTGCGCACCCGGGTCGCGTTCCTCGCGGGCGGTGAGATGGTCGACCGGATCGCCGTCGCGGTCGCCGGCCGCACGGGCCGGGCCGCGCTGGGCGCGTTCGCGGACGCGTACCGGGCGTACGCCCTGGAGCACCCGGGCCGGTACGCGGCGACCCAGATCCGCATCGACCAGTCCCTGCTCGCCGGCTCCCCCGCGCTGCGCCGCACCGCCGAGATCACCTACGGCATGCTGCGCGCGTACGGCCTGGAGGAACCCGATCTCACCGACGCCGTACGGCTGTTGAGGAGTACGTTCCACGGTTTCTGCGCGCTGGAGTCGAGCGGTGGGTTCGGTGCGCCGAGGGATGTGGAGCGGTCGTGGGAGCGTGCGGTGGACGCGCTGCATGTGGCGCTGACGCACTGGCCGCGCGAGGCTGAAGTGGGGTGACGGAGACGGCGGTTCCGGTCCGCGCCCCAGGTGTATCGCTGACCACTTAGACTGGAAACTTCGCGAACGTCACGTGCCACCCAGGGGGAAGGGAGCGCGCCTTGTCTCAACAGCAGCTGGGACGCGGTCCCTTGAGAGCGCCGGGGGCGCCCGGTCCGGCGGCTCCCGGCGGGAGCACTCCGACCCGCTTCGTGAGCTGGCTCGGCCGGTTCGGGTGTGTGGCCGCCGGATACGCGGTGTTCCAGTTCCTGTTCGGCGTGCTGCCCGACTCGATCGACGGAGAACCGGCCAAGTATCTGATCTCCGGGCTGAGCGGGGTCGCCACGGTCGGGATGACCTGGCTGGCGGCGGCCCTGCTCCGCGCCCGCACGGCCGGACCCGCGCAGCTCACCGCGCCCGCTCCCCTCTCGTCGAACGCTCCCGGCCCGCTGCCGCAGGTGTTCACTTCGGCCTACGACACGCTCGCCGCCCAGGTCGCCGTGGTGGACGACCCGGTGCGCGGCCGGCTCGTCGGATGGCCGCACTCCCTCCGGGAGTTGGACGGCCCGGCCCGCCCGACCTCGCTGGCCACGGCGTACGGCCTGCACATCGTGCTGGACCTCGGCGTACCGGACGGACGCCTGCACACCGCCGATCTCGTCGACACCCTGTGGCGGCTACGGCTGCAGGGCGGCGGCTGGTCGGCCCGTTCGCAGGGGTCGGTGGCCCGTCCGGAGGTCACCGCGATGGTGTTGGGCGCCCTGGCCCGGGCGGGGGCCTCGCGGGAGCGGCTGGCGGACGAGGTGGCGCGCTGCGAGGCGGGCTTCACCCGTGAACTCGACGGTACGGGGCGGGCGTTGACCCATGTCGTCACCACGGTGATGCGGGGGCTGCTGCGCGCGGCACCGGACGCGCCGACGCTGCCCGTGCTGCGCGGCGCCCTGATCGACGGCGCGCTCTCCGATCCGCAGCGCCAGCACCGCCGTTGCTGGAGCCACCGGCTCTCCCCGCTGCCCTGGGTCGGGCACCCCGCCCAGCCCTCCGCGCTGCATACCGCACAGGCCGTGGTCGCCCTGGACCGGGCGGCCCGGGTGCTGGGCGAGGGGCCCGTGGAGCGTTCGGCGCGCGAGGACGGGGTGCGCTGGCTGCTGGCCTGCCCGGCGACCGCGCACGACAGCTGCGCCGACCTGGCGAACCTGCGGGAGGAGGTGCGCCGACGCCACCCGGACGACTCCTCGCACCACGAGGTGCTCAACGTCCGCCATTTCACCGCGAGTTGGATCGTGCGCGCGCTGCTGACCCCGGGCGCCCAGGAGATCGCGCGCGAGGACGGCATCGAGGACGCGTGGCGCGAGCGGCTGAACGGCGCGGCGGCCGCGGTGTGGGCGGCGCAGACCGACGGCATCTGGTCCTGGAGCCGGGACGGGTCGGCGTTCACGACGACGGAGGAACTGCGCCAGCCGATCTGGATGACCTATCAAGGCCTTTCGGCGCTGCGCGCACATGCCGTATGGATGTATCAGCCGGATCCTCGAACGAGGCCGGTGTGAGCCCGAGTCGGGGAGTGAGTGCATGGGTGGTCGGCAGATCCTGGCGGCGCGGCGGCTGCTGACCGAGGCGCTGGACGGCGACCTGTCCGACCACGAGACGGTGACCGCCGCCCGTACGGTCGTCGCCGAACTGGGCTCCCCCGACCGCCTGTTGGAGCTGATCGCCGAACTCGCCTCCGGCGAGGGCGATCCGGAGGCCTGCGCCGAGCTGTCGTACCGTCATGTCCTGGGCTTCGACAAGCTGTTGCTGATCGACGGCGGTCCCCGTCACATGCTGCGCGCCCACTTCTGGCACCCGGGCGCGACGGCGGTCGGCGCGGACGACATCCACAACCACCGTTCCCCGCTTGCCTCTTACGTGGTCCGGGGCCGGCTCGCCATGGAGTTGTACGAGGCGCGTGGCGACGGCGGCATCACGGCGGACCGGTACGAGGAGTCACTGGCCGACCGCAGCTCCGACTGGCGCCTGCGGCCGACGGGACCGGCGCGGCTGCGGCTGACCCACACGGGCCAGTACGCGGCGGGCAGCGCCTACGCCCTGCCCGCGCACACCCTGCACCGGGCCTGGTGCGACACGGACGGACCGACCGTGACCCTGTTCCTGGAGACGGGTGCCGAACGGCGGCGCCACACCGATGTGTTCACGGCGGCGGGCCCGCATCCGGGAGCGGTGGCGAAGGTACCGCTCGAAGTGCGGGAGTATCTGGGGGCGTTGAACGGTCTGGCGGAGTCGCTCAGAAGCTCGTGAGGGCCTGTCGTACGACGTCCAGGTTGTACGCGTCGATGTCGATGCCGGCGCTCGTGATGTCGGACGGCGGGAGCCACAGATAGGCCTGGTCGGGCTCGGGGAGGGTGATCTCCAGGGACAGCGGCCTGACCAGGAAGTTGTCCTGCCAGTTCTTGATCTCGCGGCCCCGGTACTCGCTCACGAAGGACGACTCACCGATCCTGCGGACGATCTCACCGCGAAGCCCGGTCTCTTCCTTCAGCTCCCGCAGCGCCCCGTCCTCGGACCGCTCGTCCGGCTCCAGTTTCCCGCACGGCACACCCCACACACGCGGCAGAAACCGCTCGGTCGCGCTGCGGCGCACCAGAAGCACACGCCCGTCGTCGTCCATGACGACGGCCGCCGCCAGTCGCTTGTCGCCGGGGTCCATGGCCATGGTTCCTCGGTCCCTCGCCGGTGATGAGTCCAAAGGGTGTGATACCCAGGAAAGCCTCCAACGTACCAGGATCGGCCTACTCCGGCTGTGGAGCCGGTCTCACCTCCGGACGCCTCCGAATCCTTCCCCCCACCGAAATATTTCGCGCGGTGCGACGGCAACCTCCCCCGCCCGGGCGGCGACTTGGGGACATGACCAACGCAAGACGCACCACGACGCACCGTCGCCGCTCCCCGCGCCGTATCGCCCGTAAGCCGCTCGCGGGCTCGCTCGCCGTCGCGGCCCTGCTCGGCGGTGCCTGGTACGCGACCGCGGCGACGAACGGCTCCGGGAGCGGCGACTCGGCCGCCGGGACGTCCACGACCGCCGCCGCGTCCGCATCCACCGGCGCCGGCGCGAAGGCCGCCGCGAACGGCACTCCGTCGGCTACGACGGCCACCTCTCCGACCGCCTCCGCGAAGACGTCCCCGAAGGCCGCCGCGAAGACCTCGACGGCCGCCAAGGCCGCGACCGGCACACTCACCCCGACCAGCACCACGGTGGCGCTCGCCGCCAAGTTCCCTTATTTGACGGCCGGTTACAACAACACCCGGCAGTGGACGCGTACGACCACGGCCGTTGCCCCCGACGGCACCCTGCGCGTGGCCTGGCCCGCCGCCGACGGCGTGCACGTGACCCCGCTCAACGCCGCCGGACTGCGCTCGGGCGCCGACACAATCGTCAAGGGCGCCAAGGAAGTCGGCGGTCTCGTCTCGCACAACGACGGCTTCGCGCTGCTCACCCGAGTCGCCGACACGAACAAGTGGAAGGAGACGGCCGCCGCGATCGTCCGCTACACCAACGGCAAGCAGACCTTCCTGACCAAGCTCACCGGCACCGCCTCCAACGACACCTCCCCCGGGCTCGACGGCCAATTCACCTGGAACGGCACCAAGTACGGCGCGTACTTCGTCGTGCACGGCGCGGGCGGCTTCGCGGACGGCCATTTCGGCGACAAGTTGGCGTACATCAGCGCCAAGGGCGCCAAGCTGAGCGGTGGTTGGAGCTGGGGCTGCAGCCACAACGAGGGCATCGCGCTGCACGCGGAGACCTCCGGCGCCTTCACCTCGCTGTGCTTCGACGACTGGCGCTCGGGCCTGTTCGTCTCCACCGGGATCGGCGCCCCGGACGTCGCGCCGGTCGTGCAGCGCGAACAGTGCTGGGCAGGGTACTGCGGTGGTACCTTCCCCGGCCGCACCGGTGACCTGGTGAAGTCGGCGACCGGCCGCTACGCCACCGCCTTCGCCTCCCGGGGTGCCGCCTCGGCCAAGAAGAACGCCGCCGACTCCAGCGGACGCGGCTGGACCGTCACCCCCAAGACGAGCACGCACCAGGTCGCCGTCGCCTTCATGGCGAACCGCAACTCCGGCCCCGGCAAGGCGATTTACCTCACCAGCGCGACCGGCACCGAGAACGTCAACGTGCACGTCGCCCCGTACGGCAAGGACCGCCTCCTCGTCTCCTGGGAGTCCCTGAAGGGCGCCAAGTGCGCCGCCGGCACCTGCACCGGCACCTTCACGGGCACCCACCTGCGTCTCATCGACTGGAACGGCAAGGCCCAGGGCGCGGACAAGGTGGTGACCGCCCGGATCAGCGGCGACATAGCGGTCCTGAAGAACGGCACCCTGACCTGGGCCTACGCCCCGGTGACCCCGACCTACGCGACCCCGCTCAACGGGGCGTCACCGACCACGACGACTCTCCGGATCGCCCGGCTGACTCCGTGAACCGGAACCCCACCCGCTTGCCGCCGGTCCACTGAACGGAGATGCCGTGATCCCCGTCGACCTCCACGGACACCAGTTCCGCGAGGGGACGGGGGTCCGGCTCCGCCGTGAGCCGGACCAGGGCGACGAACAGGGTGGGCCCGTCACCGACGACACCCTCGCCGTCCAACAGGCCGTGCAGGGAGGCGAGTTCGGCGGACGTCGACTCCTCCGCCTGCCACCCCGTGACCCGCACGGGCGTCCCCGCATTCGCGCCCACCACCAGATGGGCCCGCACCTCCACCGCCCCCTCGACCACCACCAGGCTGACCACGTGGGCGCCGTCAGCAGCCGTGTGCCGCGAAGCAGCCCACCCCTCCCCCACCCCCAACGGCACGATCCCCGTACGGCCCGGATCTCCGCCGACGATCACACTGTTGTCGTACGACGACGAGGGCGCCGTAACCGTCGAGTAGCCGAGACGCGTGTAGTACGGGTCGTAGCGGACGTCCTCGCTGCCGTGGTTGTGGAGGCGGACCAGACCGTCCGAACTGGTCGACTGGAGAAGCCAGTTGGCGGGAGCGATCGCAGTGACCGCGTCCTCGCGTTCCGCCGGGCCCGGTTCCTCCGCCGCCGTCCACACCTCGTGGTCCGGCGGGAGGAGCAGGCCGAGGAAGCCCTTGCTGGCCCAGTACGGGGACGCGGGGCCCGAATAGCCTTGCAGGAGCGCCTCGTTGGAGCCGTGCCAGCCCAGACTCAGCAGCCCCCGGTCGTCCACCGCGCCCCGGTCGAGGAAGTACTTCAGCGCCCCGGAGGCCAGTCGTCGCGTCTCCCCTGCCGCCAGCGGCGTACGACCCGTCAGCGCACCCAGCCACAGCGGAGTCGTCGTCGCGAAGCGATACGTCAACGACCGGCCCTGGAGCATCGGCGCGCCGTCGGCGCCGAACAGGCGGGCGTAGTCGGTGAGATGGCGTTCCAGGCGGCCGCCGTAGAGGTCGAGGAGTCGGGGGTCGTCGGCGAGCCAGGCGTGCAGGACCGGGTAGAGGTGCATCGCCCAGCCGTTGTAGTAGTCGAACTTGCGGCCGTCGCCGTCGGTGTACCAGCCGTCGCCGACATACCAGTCCTCGATGCGCGACAGGCCCCGGTCGACGGCCTTGCGGGACGTGTCGGGCTCGTGGCCGATCTCCTGGAGGAAGCCGCCCACGGTGACGGGGAACAACTCCCAGTTGCAGGGCCAGGGTTCGGCGGTGAGGGCGTCGGCGAGCCAGGCCGCCGCGCGTTGCCGTACGGGTTCGTCGAGGCGGTCCCAGAGGAGGGGGCGGGTCAGGCGCAGGGCGAGGGCGATGGAGGCCGACTCGACCAACGGCTGGCTGCGGTCCTCGATGCTCGGCCAGACGCCCGCGACTCCTGCCGCCAGGCCCTCCGCGTAGCGCTCCAGGGCCGTCTCGTCGCGGCGGAAGGCGGCCAGCAGCAGGGTGCGGGCGTAGCCCTCCAGGCCGTCGGAGAGCCTGCCGGACCAGCTGGTGTGGCTGCCGGGGAGGTGGTAGAGCGCACGATCCTCGGTCGCGTACGGCTCCACCGCCGCGAGGAGGGCGTCGGCGGCCGTCTCCCAGTGGGCCCGGGTGTAGCCGGTGCGGGGGCTCAACGCGCGGTCGTCGGCAGGGAGTTGCATCGGCTCGCTTTCACACGCACGGCGGGAGAGTGGAACCTGGGGCGCCCCGGTTCCGGTCGGAACGCCCCAGGGGTCTTTCGGGTCTCACCCCACTCGTACCCGGTCCTCCGGCAGCAGATGCCGGGCGACGAGTGCGTCGCGGACCAGGCCCGCGTACACGGTGGCCCCGTGCGCGGAAGTATGCGTGTTGTCCTTCTTCTCGTTGTAGAGGTAGAGGGCCTTGGAGCCTTCCACTCCCAGCGATTCCACCAGCGCCTTGGTCTGCGCCGTGAGGTCGATCAGCGTTACCCCCTCGGTCGCGGCGACCGAGCGGATGACACCCGGCAGGTCCACGCCGAGCCCGTTCACCAGCAGCGCGATGTCGTTGTTCAGTGTGCCGTCGGCATTGAACCAGCGTCGGACGATCGGTGTCACGAGCACCGGACGTCCTCCTCTGTCACGGATACCCGCAACGAGCGTTTCCAAATTCGCGCGATACGTGGCCTCGTCGGTCGTCTTGTCGTTGTGGGCGAGCTGGACGAGGACGAGGTCGCCGGGGTGGATCAGCGGCTGAACCGTCCCCCACAGCAAGGGATTCTCCAGGTAGGTGACCGTACTCTCCCCGGAATCCGCGTAGTTGGCGACGGACACGCCCTTCCGCAGGAACTGCGGGAGCTGTTGACCCCAACCCGAGTACGGGTCGCCCGGTTGGTCGCAGACCGTCGAGTCGCCGATCAGGAAGATCTGGCGGGCGTGGTGAGCGGGCTTGACGCTGATGTCCGCGAGGGCTGGGGCACTGCCGCCGAGCGTGAGGTCGAGGCCGGGGGTGCCGTCGGGGCCGGTCGGTTCGCCCTCCGGCGTACGGACGTTGACCGTGAAGCTGCGGATCACCGTTCGACCGGCGGCAGTTGCCGTCTCCGGGAGCAGGGAGCGCCGGGTCTCGCCCGTGACGGCCGTACTCGCGGCCGACTCTCCGCCGAGGCGGACCGTCACGTCGTAGGTGCCGGGCGGGACGTCGAAGTGGCAGGCGGTGGCGGTGCAGTTGGCGAGGCCGAGCGGGGGTGTGCGGTCGTGCGCCTGGGCGGGTGCGGTCGACAGGGCGGTGCTCAGGGTCAGTGCGGCCAGCAGGGCGATGTTGAAACGTCTCATGCGTGGCTCCTCCGTCCGACGACAAGGCCTGGCGGTGGACCGTACCGCTATGGACAAGCGCTTTCTAGACCTGCGTCAGATTTCGCTTCATCACCAACTCCAAGGCTGCGAAAGCCCTTTCGCGAAATCGATTCAACTGCCACCCTCCAAGCACCCGCACCCCCACCTCCCGAAGGAGGCACCCCCATGTCCGGCTCTGTGAACAGACCGGTTCGCCGCCGCACCTTCGTCCTCGGCGCAGCGGCCACGGCCGGTTCGGCGGCGCTCGCCGGGCCGCTCGCCGAGAGCGCGTCCGCCGCGAGCTTCGGCTACACCGACGACGGCTCGAACTACGTCGTCGACACCGGCGCCAGCCTGGTCTTCAAGGTCAGCAAGACGAACGGCGACCTGACCTCGCTGCTCTACAAGGGCACCGAGTACCAGGGCTACGGCGGCATGAACTCCCATGTCGAGTCCGGGCTCGGCGCGTCCACAGTGACGATCGCGCAGTCCGGTACGACGATCCTGATCTCCGTCACGCACGGCACGCTGAAGCACTACTACGCGGCCCGCAGCGGCGAGAACAACGTCTACCTGTGGACCAACAAGGCCGACACCTCGGTCAGCGCGACCCGCTACATCGTGCGCGTCAAGGCCGGCATGTTCCTCAACGACGAGCCGGATTCCTACACTTACGCGCCGACCACCATCGAGTCCGCCGACGTCTTCGAGAAGTCCGACGGCCAGACCCGCTCCAAGCACTACTCCAAGAAGCGGGTCATCGACTACGACTACATCGGCTGGACCACCGGCAGCGTCGGCCTGTGGGTCGTGCGCAGCAACCACGAAAAGGCGTCCGGCGGCCCGTTCTACCGCTCCCTGCTGCGCCACCAGAGCGCGGACGGCGGCGGGTTGTACGAGATCCTGTACTACGGCGAGAACCAGACGGAGGCACAGCGGTTCGGTCTCCAGGGCCCGTACGTCATCGCGCTCACGGACGGCGGCGCGCCCTCCTCGTCGCTCTACCACGCCAACCTCACGACCTCGTGGGCCGACGCGCTCGGCATCTCCGGTTATACGGCGGCGAGTTCGCGGGGCCGGGTCGCGGGCGTGGGCATCACCGGGCGGGACACGGCGTACGCGTACACGGTCGGGCTCGCCAACTCGGCCGCGCAGTACTGGGGTTCGGCGCGGGCCTCGGACGGCTACTTCTCCATCGCCGGAGTCCTGCCGGGGACGTACACGCTGACCGTCTTCAAGGGTGAACTCGCCGTCTACACCGGCTCGGTGGCGGTCACGGCGGGCGGCACGACGACGCTGAACAGCATCGCGATCCCGTCCTCGAACGACCCGTCCAACGCGAGCGCGATCTGGCGCATCGGCAACTGGGACGGTTCGCCGAGCGGGTTCAAGAACGCGGACCTGATGACGTACGCGCACCCCTCGGACGTACGGGCCGCGTCCTGGACCGGCAACGTCGTCATCGGCAGCGGGACCGAGACCTCGGCGTTCCCCTGCTATCTGTGGAAGGACGTCAACAGCGGCATCATCGTCTACTTCAAGCTGACGGCCGCCCAGTTGGCCGCCGCGCACACCCTGCGCATCGGGGTGACGACGGCGTACGCGAACGGCCGGCCGCAGGTCGTCGTCAACGACACCTGGACCTCGGCCGTCCCCTCGCCGCCGACCCAGCCGAGCACCCGGTCGCTGACCGTGGGCTCGTACCGGGGCAACAACAACACGTTCACGTACAGCGTTCCGGCGTCGGCCTGGCTCACTGACGCCAGTGCGTACAACACGCTGAAGATCTATGTGGCGAGCGGCTCGGGGACGACGTCGTTCCTGAGCGCGGGCACGTCGATCGACGCGATCGATCTGCTGGCCTAGAGGCGGCAACTCCCGGGCGGGGCGCGGCGACTTGAAGGCATGACAGAGCCGAACACGCACCGCCGCTCCCCCGCCCGGCGTCGAGCCGCCGCCGTGGCGACCGGTACCGCGGCCGCCCTCGGGCTGGTCGCGGTGTCGCTGGCGACCCAGGCGCGGGCCGCCACCGTCATCACCGTCGCCAAGGACGGTTCGGGCCGCTTCACCACCGTGCAGGCCGCCGTGAACGCGGCCGCCGCCGGTGACACCATCTCCGTCGCGAAGGGCACGTACACCGAGATCGTCAACGTGCCTGTGAGCAAAGCGGGGTTGACCATCCAGGGCGCCACCGGCAACGCCGAGGACGTCGTCATCACCTATGACCGGGCCGCCGGTTACACCGATGCCAGTGGCAACAAGTACGGGACGCTGGGCAGTTCGGTCGCGACGTTCTCGGCGACCGGGCTGACCGTCACCGGGATCACCGTCCAGAACACCTTCGACAAGTCGGCGCACCCCGACATCACGGACACGCAGGCCGTCGCGATCACCGCGCAGGGCGACCGGCAGACGTTCACCAACGACCGGTTCATCAGCCGCCAGGACACCGTCCTCAACTGGTCGCCGGCGTCGACCGGCCAGTACCGGCAGTACTTCTACTCGTCGTTCGTCTCCGGCGACGTCGACTTCATCTTCGGCAACGCCACCGCCGTTTACGACCGGGTCAACATCCAGCTGCGCAACTCGGGCGCGGCGGCGGGCGGCCTCAACGGCTTCCTCTCCGCGCCCAACACCAGCTCCGCGAAGACCTACGGCATCCTCGTCACCGGCAGCTCGATCAGCAGTTCTGCCGCTGCCAACACGTACTACCTGGGCCGCCCTTGGCACCCGTCGGCGGACGCGGTGGGTCAACTGGTCGTCCGGCAGACCTCGTTGCCCGCCGCCGTGAAGATCGCCGGTCCCTGGACGGACATGAGCGGCTACTCCTGGAAGAACGCCCGCTTCTTCGAGTACAAGAACACGGGCGCGGGCGCGACGGTGAACTCCAACCGCCCGCAGCTCACCGACTCCCAGGCCGCGAGCTACACGGCCCAGAAGTACCTGGCGGGCACGGACGGTTGGAACCCGGTCCGGTAACCGTGCGCTCAACTACCGCGCGTCCACTGCTGGTTGGTAGCCCCGCTGCACGTGTACGTGATGATCGCGGCGGAGTTGGCGGTGGACGCGCCCGACACGTCCAGGCACTCGCCGCTCGTCCTGGCCTTGACGAGGACGTAACTGCCGGACGTGGTCAGGCTCCACTGCTGGGCGGTGGCGCCGGTGCAGTTCTCCTGGGTGACGTTCGTCGCGTTCTCCTGGAGGCACAACGAGCTGCCCCGGCCCATGAGTTCGTAGTAGCCGGTGCCGAGGTCCTTGAACCACCACTTCTGGTTGGTGCCGCTGTTGCAGGTGTACTGGCTGATCGCGACGCCCTGCCACAGCGACTGGTTGGCAACGTCCGCGCACTTGGCGCTGTTCCTGGCGATGAGCGTGTTGTACGTCGCGCTGGTGCCGCTGATCGTGCCGGCCGCCGTGTCGATCGACACCTCCGGGTACCAGGACGCCATGGACATCGAGGTGGTGGTCGGGAAGGTCAACGGCAGCCAGACGTAACGGGAGTCGTTGACGGTACCGCCGAAGGAGTTGCCCCAGCGGTCGCCCATGTAGAGGTACGAGGTGCCCGAAGTCCCGCTGATCGGGAGGACGTAGGCGGTCTGCGAGTTGTATGCGGTCGAGTCGCCGACGTTGGTGAACGCCGTCCACGGGCCGGTGATGCTGGTCGCGGTGGCGTACTGCTGCTGGTTGGCGCTCCAGCCGGTGGCGGCCGAAGTCAGCATGAAGTAGACGCCGTTGCGCTTGAAGAGGGCGGGTGCCTCGCGGTGTCCGCCGACCCACGGGTTGGCGACCAGGCTGTCGATGGCGGTGTAGTCGGCGGTGAGTTTGTAGATGTGCAGGTCGTAGTTCTCGTTGGCGGCGGAGACCATGTAGGCGGTGCCGTCGGTGTCGACGAACGTCGTGATGTCCCGGGACATGTTGTCGCCGAGCGGCTGGAAGCTGCCCTGGTAGGTGTAACTCCCGTCCACGGTCGAGGAGACGGCGACGGCGGCCTTGGCCTCGCTGTAGTCGACGCCGTTCTCCTTGTGCATCCACATCACGAACTTGCCGGTGGACGCGTTGTAGATGACCTTCGGCCGCTCGATGTAGGCGGTGCCCAGCTCGGAGGCGCTGGACTGGGTCAGGACGTGGTTGCGGAACTCCCAGTTCTTCAGGTCGGTGGAGCGGTAGGCGTCCACGTACTTGAAGGTGTTGTCTGCGTTGCGGTCCTCGCCGAACCAGTAGTAGTAGCTGCCGACCTTGATCACCCCGCCGCCGTGCGCGTGCACGGCGTTGCCCGAAGTGTCCGTGAACTGAACGCCGTTGGTGATGGTCTGGGCGGCGGCCTGGGCCGGTCCGGCGGTCACCAGGGCCGCGGCGAGCGCGCAGCACAGGGCGACGAGGATTGCGTACACACGTCTCATCTGACGCCTCTCGGAGGTGGGGGGAGAGCGGGAAACAGTGGGGGGTTCGAGGTACGACTCAGGGATTGGTTCGGGATTTCGTACGTCATCTGTAATCACGAACGCCGAAAAGGTAAGGGTGTGTTACGGGAAGGTCAACGGGTCGCGCGTGACAAAGACGGCCGCGAAATTTCTGTTATCGCCGCCGCCGGCGCCCGTCTCCAGTGACGTGCGCAGCCATACCCACAAGACCTCAGCCGCCGTAGGCGCCCTCGCGACCGTCGCCCTCCTGGTCGGCGCTCCCCCCGCCTCGGCCGCCGGCACCCGTGACGCGACCGCCGACGTCCTCGCGGACCGCGACGTCACGCTCACCGGCGACACGGTGGTCACCGTGCCGTCCGGGACGACGACGTACGACGGTGTGTTCCGCGGCCAGGGCACGCTGACCATTCGCGGCGGCGGCACGCTGATCCTCACCAAGGACAGCGACTTCACGCTCCCCGCGTCCCGGCAGCGGCAGAAGGTGACCACCCAGGGCGGCAACCACCCGTACACCACGGTCAGCAACCCGGACCCGCCCGCGATCACGGTCGCCGGCGGCACAACTCTCCAGTACGGCACGGGTGGTGGGACCGGTCTGATCGGCCACTTCCCGTACAGCACGCCTGGCTACCAGCTGAATCAGCTCAACGTCCGGGTCGACGGCACCCTGCGCCTCTCCCTGACCCGCACCTTCAACATCGGCACGATCAGCGGCTCGGGCCTGGTCACCCAGCCGCGCAACATGTGGGGCACCCTCGACCTAGCCGGAACTCACCCTTTTTCAGGGGTGATTGACAACGGCACCGGCACGGCGGCGGGCCGCCCCGAGTACCCGGTCGCGCTCCCCAACGCCCGCGCGATCCTCAACCAGGGCTCCTGGATCATCGACACCCCGCTGTACCAGACGATCACCCTGCGCCAGAACTTCTACCAGCGCGAGTACGGCAGCGACGTCAACGTCCACTCGCGCCCCGGCAGCAAGGTGGTCCTCACGGGCCAGTACAGCTACAGCGACCAGGGCGGCGACACCAACCCCTCACTCAGCAACTCCGACCTCAACTGGCGCGCGATAGCCCACCAGTTGAACAAGCGCGGCACCAACATCGAGGGCGCGAATGTCCAGTGGGGCGACGGCACCACCCACCGGATCTTCATGCCGGGCACCAAGGACACCGTCTACATCAACCTCCACGCGGCGAGCGGGGTCCGGTCCAAACTGACCTTCGACTACGACGGTCCGGTCACCCTGGGTGCGCCGATCGGCGGCGGCAGGTACCACGACACGCTGGCCGCGCCCGGCGCCGGGGACATCGTGATCGCGGGGACGCGCGGGAACGACGTGACGTTCGCGGCGCCGCAGTACTACGACGGTTCCACGACCGTGGAGAAGGGGGCGGTGCTGCGGCTGGGGTCCGGGAAGCCGGGCGGCGACGGCGGGCTGCTGACCGGCACGGAGCAGCGGCGGATCGTCGACGACGGCACCCTCGTGCTGCGCAATACGGCACTCGCCGTCCAGTTGTCGCATCTCGGCGGCAAGGGGTCCCTCGTCCAGTCCGGCGCCGCGACGACCACGCTGACGGGCGCGGCGGTGACGTACACGGGGACGACGACGGTCTCGAAGGGCACGCTGGCGTTGAGGTCGGGCGCAACTCTCGCCCGCAGCAAGGCGATTCGGCTCACGGCGGCGGGTGCGCGGCTGGACGCGGGCACGGCGGGCCTGCGTGTGTCGACGGAACTAACCGGTGTGGGCACGGTGAAGGGTTCGGTGACGAACCACAGCGTGGTGACCACCGGGCTCACCGTGACCGGCGCCTACACGCAGAGCGCGAAGGGCGAACTGGTCCTGCGCGACAAGCCGTTGAAGGTGGGGGGCAAAGTCGGCCTGGCGGGCGACCTGGACCTCTCGGCCGCCGGCACGCACCCCGCCCGGACCATCACGATCCTCAACCACACGGGCAAGGCCTCAACGACGGGCACATTCAAGGGACTTCGCGAGGGCACCAAGCTGAAGCTCGCCAGCACGACGTACCGCATCACCTACCGAGGCGGCGACGGCAACGACGTAGTCCTGACCACCGTCACCGCGACCAGCCCCTCCCCCAACTCCCACCCCACGTCCTCACCGGGGACGACGATCACCGAGGCCCGCACAACGAACACCGCCCGCACCGACGGCTTCGGCTGGTGGCCCTACGCCCTCGGACTCGGCCTACTGGGCGGCCTGTTGGTCCCGGCGACGAAGCGCACGCGGGGTGGCGGCAGGCGCGGGGGCGGAAGGCACGCGGCTTAGACGCCGGTTCGGCAACCCCCTAGGGGCGCGGGGAACTGCGCGACCAGCCACGACGGCGCCGCACCAAAACGACAACACATCGCGGCACAACCACCGTCGTACCTACCGACCACTAGGCGCCTCCGGAAACCCCACCTGCGGGGCCAACGCCCGCGCCTCAGCAGCCCACCCCGCGAGAAAGCCAAGGGCCAACCCCCGCTCCCGGTACCGAAGTTCCGCAGAGACCGCACGCTCACCGCCATAGTCCCGCTGTATCTCGCCCGCACGGGCAAGCATCGCGGCGGTGAGCCAGTCGTACTTCACGACAGAGGCACACACCCCAAGCCGTACGAGCCGTTCGTCGACCCGGCTGCCCGACTCCCGCAAACCATGCAGATACGCGTCGTAGGCCCGCGCCGCGTACCCCGGCAGGTCGCCGGCCGGGACGAACAGGTCGAAGACGGAGTCGGGAAGGTAGTTGCCGAGGTCCTCACCGAGCGCACCGTCACCGGCGAAGGCCCAGTCGAACAGGACGCTGCCCCGGCCCTGAGAACGGACATTCGCGGGCCACTGGTCGAGATGGCTGAAGACGCGCGGCAGCGCCTCCATGACGTCCAGAAACCACTCCCGGTCGTGGTGCAGCCGAACCATCTCGTGGCGCAGCCCGGTGGGGAAATGGTCCCGGACCAGGGGCTGTTGCCAGGCCTCGTCGTCATCGAGGAGTTCCTCGCCGAGCGTGTTGCTGCCGACGTACTGGCGCAGAAAGCGGCGAGTGAACCACGGTTCGTCGGGGACGGATACAGCCGCCTGCGCCGCACCGAGGCGGCGGGCGTGCTCGACGTGCCGGGCCAGCGGCCAGCCCGTGCCCGGCTCGCCCCGCACATGCTCCAGCCACAACGCCACGTCCCCGTCGGCCCGTTGAACCCGGGCGAGCAGCCGAGGCGCGCGGATCCCGTACGGCTGCCAGCTCTGCGCGAGCCCGGAGTCGTAGACATGCGCCTCACGCAGCCAGTAGTTCCAGTGGCGGGGGTCGTCGGAGGCGGCCCAGCGGGCGGTGGTGTCCTTGCTGCGGGTGAGGACCTTGAGGACGGCCAAACGGTCGCCCGCGGTGATGACCCAGACGCCCGCGGTTACGCCGTTCTTGGCATTGTGGGTGAGCGTCGCCGCGCCGACCGATCCGGCGGAGTGACCCAGGACGTCGCGCGCTTCGGCCCCCGTGGCCACGATGTCGAGCATGCGGGCAAGGCTAGCGCCCCTCAGAAATCCCCTAGGCGTCCAGATTCCGGGCATACCGTTCGCCAGCTGGACGCGGCCCCGGCTCCACCGCCGTATCGACTAGCGTCGAGACATGACCAGCGACACCGCTCCCCTCCTCGCCGATGCCCTCGCCGCCGGGACCCTCGTCCTCGACGGCGGGCTGTCCAACCAGCTCGGGGCGGCCGGGCACGACCTGAGCGACGAGCTGTGGTCGGCGCGGCTGCTCGCCGACCAGCCCGAGGCGATCACCGAAGCCCACCTCGCGTACTACGAGGCGGGCGCCGACGTGGCGATCACCTCCAGTTACCAGGCCACCTTCGAGGGCTTCGCGAAGCGCGGGATCAAGCACGACCGGGCGGCCGAACTCATCGCCCTGAGCGTGGAGTTGGCCATCGACGCGGCGGTCGAGGCGGGACGGCGCGGCATCGAGCGGCCGCTCTACGTGGCGGCCTCGGTCGGACCGTACGGCGCGATGCTCGCGGACGGCTCCGAGTACCGGGGCCGGTACGGGCTGAGCGTGGCCGAGCTGGAGGCCTTCCACCGGCCCCGCCTGGAGGTGCTGGATGTCGTCGGGCCCGACGTGCTGGCCTTCGAGACGATCCCCGACACCGACGAGGCCGAGGCGCTGTTGCGGGCGGTGCGCGGACTGCGGACGCCCGCCTGGCTGTCGTACTCGATCGCGGGTGACCGCACCCGCGCCGGGCAGCCGCTGGAGGAGGCGTTCGCGCCGGCCGCCGAAGCGGACGAGATCATCGCGGTCGGCGTCAATTGCAGCGCCCCGGAGGATGTCGAGGGCGCGGTCGAGATCGCGGCCCGTGTCACCGGCAAGCCCGTCGTCGTCTACCCCAACAGCGGTGAGACCTGGGACGCCAACGCCCGTGCGTGGACGGGCAGTTCCACCTTCACCGCCGAGCAGGTCGAGGGCTGGCGGGCGTCCGGCGCGCGGCTGATCGGGGGGTGCTGCCGGGTGGGGCCGGAAGCCATCGCGTCCATCTCGCGAACGCTCACACACTGACCGCCGCGATCGAGTCCCGCACCACCACATGCGTGCCCAGCAACAGGTGCTCGTCCGGTGACTCCGGTGTGCGGCCCAGCGCGGTGCGTACGGCGAGGCGGCCCAGTTCCTCGTAGGGGACATGGACCGTGGTCAGGGCCGGGTGCAGGTCTCGGGCGAAGGGGATGTCGTCGTAACCGGCCAGGGACACGTCACCGGGGACGTCCAGGCCCGCCTCGTGCAGCGCGGTGAGCGCGCCCGCGGCGACCATGTCGGTGGCGGCGACCACGGCCGTGAACTCCAGTTTCCGGCTCAGCGCGTGGCGCATCAGGCGGTGGCCCGAGTCGCGGGTGAAGTCGCCGTGGAGGAGGAGGTCCGGGTCGGGTTCGAGACCTCGGGCGCGGTGCGCGGCGAGGTAACCGCGTTCACGGCCCTGCGCGGTCGCGTGGTCCGGCTTGCCGCCGAGGAACAGGACGCGCTGGTGGCCCTGGGCCAGGACGTGCGCGACGAGGGCGTAGGCGCCGCCTTCGTTGTCGTACTCGATGACCGTGACCGGTGCGCCCGGGCCGAGCGGCGGCCGCCCGCAGAGCACGAGCCGCGAGCCCGCCGCGGCCAGTGAGTCGGCGATACGGCGGGTGCGCTCGCGGTACTCGGGGGTGTCCGCGGTGCCGCCGACGAGGATCACGGCGGCGGTGCGCTGGGCGCGCATGGTCTCGATGAAGTCCAGTTCGCGCTGGATGTCGCCCTCGGTGCTGCACACCAGGCACAGGTGGCCGAGCCGGGTCGCCTCGCGTTCCACGCCGTGTGCCATCAGCGCGAACGACGGTCCCGTGATGTCCTCCAGGACGAACGCGAGGGTCGGCGTCCCGACGCCGGCGACGGCCTTGGCGCGCGCGTCGGCGACGTAGTCCAGTTCGCGTACGGCCCGCAGCACGCGCGTGCGGGTCGCCGTGCTCACCGGGTACTCGCCGCCGAGCACCCGCGACACCGTGGATGCGGACACCCCGGCACGGGCCGCCACGTCCCGGATGGTGCTCCCGCTCGCGTCCTGGCTCTTCCTGGTCATGTACCGCCTCGCCCCTCCCCTGGGCCGCCGCGTACCCCCTCGGGGCCTGTGGCAACACTCCGGCAACCGGTTCCCTGCGCGGAGAGTAGCAGTGGGCGAGGGGCTGGAGGAGGGGCGTGCGTCGGCCAATTCACCTACGTCAGCACGGCAGTTGTCGGCAGTTGTCCGCGGTCGCCGTTGGGCAACCGGTTTCTGTCCCCTACGCCCCCTCACGACGACCGCCGCACATCCCCCGTCCGCCGCAGCCGCCGCACGACCGACCGCAGCTCGGTGGCGCTCCGCACGGGCGGAGCACCCGCACCCTCCCCCTCGACCGGAGCCACCGCTTCCTTCGCCTTCGCCACGGCGTCGGCCGCCCACAGGGCGAACTCGGGGTCGCGCGGCCCGTGCGCGACATACGGCTCGCCTTCTCCGAAGATCCGTACCGGATGCGTGTCGTCCCAGGCCTGCCACCCGGGGTCGCCGTCCACCGCGAACCGCACCCACGCCCCGTGCATCGCGTCGGCCAGGTCCTGCGGCGCACCCTGGCCGGCGAGTTTGGCGGACTCGGGGATCTCGCCCGTGTCGAAGACGAAGCCGAGTTCGAGGGCGTGGCAGGAGCCGAGGTCGGGGCGGTTGGAGGGCCAGGCGAACTCGTAGACGTGGGCGGTGCCGGGGCGGGCGTCGGCGAGGCGGTGCAGGGGGTAGCGCAGGAGGTGGTCGGTGACGAGCTGGCCGACGGTCTCGGCGGTGCCGGCGCCGGGGTGCAGGGCGCGGTAGCCGCGCGGGACCTCGACCCCGCAGTGGCAGCGGGCCATCGCACCGGCCAGGGCGACCGCGCCGAGCCGGTCGACACGTTCGTGGAGGCCGCCTGGGACCAGCCACAGCCGGTACTCGTCGCGGGTCCAGCCGAGCATCAGGTCGACGCCCCGCGCCACCTCGCCGTCCACCAGCGCTTCCAGCGGATCGCGGGGCACGAGGTCGCCGTCGATGACGATCCCGAACGTAGGCCCGCCGAGCACCGGACTGCTGAGTTTGCCCACGTCGGCCTGGGTGCGGAGCAGCACCTCGCGGTCTACGGCCGCGAAGGCCTCGGCGGTGGCGGGGATCTTCAGCCGGGTCGCCATCCGGCGCACCATCCGCCGTACCTTGTCGCGGTCGAAGGCCTCCGGGGGCCCGCTCTGCAGCACGGCCCGACGGACCAGCCCCTGGGCCTGCGGGGCGGCGAGCAGTGCGCCGATGCTGATCGCGCCGGCGGACTGTCCGAAGAGGGTGATCCGGTCGGGGTCGCCGCCGAACGCCGCGATCGACTCGTGCACCCAGCGCAGCGCGGCGAGCTGGTCGCGCAGGCCGGGGTTGGCGGGGGCGTCCGGGAAGAGGCCGTAACCCTCCACGCCCAGGCGGTAGTTGACGGAGACCATGACGACGCCGTCGCGGGCGAAGGAGTGTCCGTCGTAGACGGGGACGGCCGACGAACCCCGGGTGAGCGCGCCGCCGTGCAGCCACACCATGACCGGCAGCCGGGCGCCGGGGCCGGGTTCCGGGGTCCAGACGTTGAGGTTGAGGCAGTCGTCGCCGGGGACGATGGGGTCGGAGAGCAGTTTCGCGAAAGCTTCGGAGTACGGCGGTTTCGGCGCGGTCGGGCCGAAGTCGAGCGCGTCGCGGACCCCGGTCCAGGGCTCGGGCGGGACGGGCGGGCGGAAGCGCCGGGGTCCGATGGGGGGTGCCGCGTAGGGGATGCCCCGGAAGACCGCGATCCCGTTCTCGTACCGGCCGCGCACCAACCCGTAGGGGGTGGCGACCACGGGGTTCAGTTGCTCTGCCCTCATCTGCCCACCAGCTCCTCGTCGCGCTCGTGAACCATGTTCATCAGAGCATCACATCGCGCCCGGCTATTCCGGCGGACGAACTCCGCTGGACGGGTCATGCCGCGCGGAATCACCTGCTTCCGGTCCCGGAACCGATCGAAATATTTCCGCGCTCGGGGTCCCTTCTCACCGATTGACCCCCGCTCCACGGCAGATCTACGGTAGAAGACGTTTTCAGAAAACGTTTCCTACTCCGTACGGGAGGGTCATGCTCAGCGCCCAGCCGCCGAGGGCCGTGTTCGCCATGGATCCGGTGCACCTGCCCCTGCTCTTCCCCTCCCCCCTGATGGACCGGCTCCGGCAGACGGCCGTGATCGAACCAGGGCTCGTCGTACGGGACTTCGGCGCACCCGAGGCCGCCCGGGCCCTGGCCGAAGCCGAGGTCCTGATCACCGGGTGGGGCTGTCCGCACCTCGACGCCGACGCGCTGGCGGCGGCACCCCGGCTGCGCACCGTGCTGCACGCGGCGGGTTCGGTCCGTTCGCTGGTCGGCGAGGCCCTGTGGGAACGCGGGGTAACCGTCTCCAGCGCGGTCACCGGCAACGCGCTCCCGGTCGCCGAGTACACCCTCGCGATGATCCTGCTGGCCGGGAAGGACACCTTCGCCCAGCGGGACCGCTTCCGGCACACGCACACGTACCCGACGCCCGCCGAGACCGCGCCGATCGGCAACCTCGGCCGCCGGATCGGCGTCATCGGCGCCTCCCGGGTGGGCCGCCGACTGCTGGAGCTGCTGCGGCCGTACGACTTCGAGGTCCTGCTGCACGACCCCTACGTCAGCGTCTCCGAGGCCGCCGCGCTCGGGGCCGAACTCCTGCCGCTGGACGACCTGTTGAGCCGTAGCGACATCGTGAGTCTGCACGCCCCGGACATCCCCGAGACCCAGCGCATGCTGGACCGGGGGCGGCTCGCGCTCATCCGGGACGGCGGGGTGCTGATCAACACCTCACGGGGCGCCCTGATCGACCACGAGGCCCTGACCGACGAGCTGTTGTCGGGCCGGCTGACCGCGATCCTCGACGTCACCGAACCCGAGCCGTTGCCTCCCTCTTCCCCGCTGTACCAGTTGCCGAACGTCTTCCTCACCCCGCACATCGCGGGCTCCCTCGGCAACGAGCTGGCGCGCCTCGGCGGCATCGTCGTCGACGAGCTGGAACGCCTGGCCGCGGGCCTGCCACCGGCCCACGAGGTACGGCACGCGGACCTGGCCCGTGTCGCCTGATCCGCGCCGTCCACAGGCCTCCGCACCGGGAACGACCTTGGGATACGGTTTCCGGACCGGCGCCGGAGCGGGCCCCAGGGCGCCCGGTGGAAACACGGTCATGGTGAAGGAGTCGCTACGGTGAGTCAGCGCAAGGCGTCGGGCGACATCGGCCGGGCGACGATCCGGGACGTGGCGGAGCGCGCCGGGGTCTCCGTGGCGAGCGTCTCGCGCGTGCTGTCCGGCAACTACCCGGTGTCGGAGGAGCTGCGCCGCCGGGTGATGAAGGTCGTCGGCGACCTGGACTACGTCACCAACGCGCACGCCCGCTCCCTGGCCGGCGGCGGCACGCCCACGGTGGCGATCCTGATCAACAACATCACCGGCGCGGCATTCGCCCACGTGGCCAAGGGAGTTGAGGGCGCGGCCACACTGCGCGGCTGGCTCTCCCTCGTCGGCACGACCGGCGACGACCCGGAGCGCGAGCTCGCGTTGGTCAACCTCATGCGCCAACAGGGCGTCGCCGCCGTGGTGTTGCTCGGCGGGGCGTACGACGTCGACGAGTACCAGTTGCGAATGGCCCGCTTCGCCCGCTCCCTGGACGCGGCGGGCTCGCACCTCGTGCTCGTCGGCCGCCCGCCGCTGGAGGGCGACGTCCCGGCGACGACGGTCGACTACGACAACGAGGGCGGCGCCTACGCCATGGCCAGCCACCTCCTCTCGGCCGGCCACCGCCGAGTCCTTGTCCTCCCCGGGCACGCCGAACTCACCACCGCCCAGGGCAGGTTGAGGGGTGCGCAACGGGCCTTCGAGGCGTACGGCGTCCCGTTCGACCCGGGGATGGTGCGGCACGGGCCGTACGACTACGAGCACGGGTACGAGGCGGTGGAGGACACCCTGAAGGAGGGCGTGGACTTCACCGCGGTGCTCGCGGGGACCGACGTGGTCGCCGCGGGCGCCATGCAGGCGCTGCGCGCGGCGGGGCTGCGGGTGCCGGAGGACGTGTCGATCGTCGGCTACGACGACATCCCGCTGGCCTCCCAGCTGACCCCGCAGCTCACCACCGTGCACGTCCCGTACGAGGAGATGGGCCGGGTCGCGCTGCGCGCGGTGGCGGACCGGCGCGAGGGCGGCGGCACGGGCCGGCGCAGGAGCGGCGACGGCGACCATCTGGTCCTGGGCACGCATGTCGTCGTACGGAACTCGGTGCGACCGCCCGCGCGACGCGACTGAGCACACCGCAAGATCTCCGCAAGATCCATCGTTACGTAACCGGTTTCCCTTCAAGTTCCCTGGCCAGACGCGGTCTGTTCAGGGCCGCCGAAACAAGTTGCTGCACACCTCTTGCTCCGAACAGGGCTCGGTGCCTACCTTCCCAGCAACCGGTTTCTACCTCTTCTCTTCCGAAGGAACACGGTCTGATGAACTTCACCAGCCCCCGGAGAAGGTTCGCTCGTGCAGCCGTCGCGGGTCTCGCGCTGACGGGTCTGCTCTCCGCCTGTGGCGGATCCGGCTCGGGAGACAAGACGTCTTCCGGTCCGGTCACCCTCCCCTTCTGGGGCTGGGCCAACGGGCAGGACGCGGTCGTGAAGGCGTTCAACGCCGCGCACAAGGACGTCCAGCTCAAGTACACCAAGGTCACCGACCAGTTGACGATGCAGAAGCAGCTGA
Source organism: Streptomyces sp. NPDC050528 (assembly GCF_044457795.1). NCBI lineage: Bacteria > Bacillati > Actinomycetota > Actinomycetes > Kitasatosporales > Streptomycetaceae > Streptomyces > Streptomyces sp. NPDC050528. The sequence goes on along the minus strand of NZ_JBITHH010000025.1, from coordinate 23,874 downwards.
CCAACGCGGTCAAGGCCGGCAACGCGCCCTGCCTGGTGCAGAACACGGCGGAGTACGTGACCACCTGGGTCTCGCAGGGCGCGCTCGCCGACATCTCGCAGTACGTCTCGGCCGACAAGGTCAAGTTCAACGCGGGCTCGTGGGCCAGCGCACAGGTGCAGGGCAAGTCCTATGGCGTGCCGACGAGTTCGGCCCCCGCGTTCACGATCTACCGCACCGACGTCTTCAAGAAGTACGGCCTCAAGGCGCCGACGACCTGGGACGAGTTCATCGCCGCCGGCAAGGTCCTGAAGAAGCACGGCATCAAGATCACCAACTACGCCGGTGAGGACCCCAGCACCCTGGAGGTGCTCGCGATGCAGGCGGGCGCCCACTGGTACGCCATCGACGGCAACTCTTGGAAGGTCGACTTCCAGGACGCGGGCAGCCTCAAGGCCGCCCAGGTGATCCAGGACATCATCGACAACGACCTCAACTCCAAGCTCTCCTTCGCGGATTACGCGGCCGTCCAGCGCAACTACGACAACGGCGGCACCGCGACCCGGCAGATCTCGACCTGGCAGATGGCGGGCATGGTGCAGAACTTCACCAAGTCCGACGGCAAGTGGGCGCTCTCACCCTGGCCGACGTTCGCGGGCGAGGCCGCCAAGACGCCCGCCGGGACCAACCAGAGCGGTGGCGTCACGCTGGTGACCAAGCAGTGCGCGCACCAACAGCAGGCCGCCGAGGCCGCGTTGTGGATGTCGACGAACACCGGTGCGGTGAAGACGATGGCGAGCCCGACCACCGGCAACGGTGTGATGCCGGCCCTGGCCGACAGCGACGCGTACGTCGCCGAGTCGATCTCGGACAAGCTGCTGGGGACGAACTACGAGCCCGCGAAGAAGGTCGTCACCGACAGCCTGAACACCGTCACCTCGGACTGGGTGTTCGGCCCGGACTGGACCGCGATGTTCACCGAGTTGCAGACCGGCTGGGCGAAGGTGATGAACAAGCAGGAGAAGGTCACCGATCTGCTGGCGCACATGCAGGAGTGGACGGTCAAAGACCTGAAGTCCCGCGGTATCAGCGTCAAGGGCTGAGGCAGCGCCGATGATCCGTTCCCAGCGCTGGAAGGGTGCCGCGTTCACGGTGCCCTTCCAACTCGGTTTCGTCTTCCTGTACTTGATACCGATCGGGTACGCCGTCTACGAGTCGCTGTTCGTGGAGCACCAGTCCGGGCTCGGTCTCGGCGGTTCCACGCAGCGGTTCTCCGGCCTGGACAACTACCAACAGGGCCTGACCGACTCGGCGTTCATGAACTCGGTGCTGCGCGTGGTGTTGTTCGCGTGCGTGCAGATCCCGGTGATGCTGCTCGTCAGCCTGCTGCTGGCGCTGTTCCTGGACGCGCTGTCCTCGAAGGTCGCGGGCCGCTTCCGGATCTTCCTCCTCGTGCCGTACATGATCCCCGGGGTGGTCGCGGCGATCGTGTGGATCAACCTGTACAGCCCGGACGTAGGGCCGTTGACGTCGCTGGGCAAGGTGTTCGGGCTGTCCTGGAACTTCTTCGCGCCCTCGATGGTCTGGCCGTCCATCGGCAACCTGCTGACCTGGCACGGCATCGGCTACAACATGGTGATCATCTACGCGGCGCTCCAGGGCGTGCCCCGCGACCTCTTCGAGGCGGCCCGGCTGGACGGCGCCTCCGAGTTCCGGGTCGCCACGAGCATCAAAATCCCTTACGTGCGCGGGGCGTTGGTGCTGACCGGCATGCTCTCGATCATCCAGATGCTGCAGATCTTCAACGAGCCGGCACTGTTCCGGAACGTCACCCCGCAGACGGTGAACGACAGCTTCACGCCCATCATGATCATCTACAACCAGGCGTTCAACGCGGGCAACTACCACTACGCGGCGGCCCTTTCGGTCCTCCTCGCCCTCATCCTGGGCGTCGCCTCCTTCCTCTTCTACCGGCTCACCGCGAAGGAGGCCGACTGATGACCCTCACCGAAGAACGCCGGAACGCCCATCAGGTCCGCCGCCTCAACAAGCCTGACCCTGCGACCCGTTCACGCGGCGGCCAGCGCTTCCTGCTCGTCGGCCTGGTCCTGGCCAGCGCCTACAGCCTGTTCCCGGTGTGGTGGCTGATCGTCGCCGCGACCAAGGACCGCACGGGCCTGTACCAGAGCAACGGCCTCTGGTTCTCCGGCATGCACCTGTGGGCGAACGTGCGTCAGGTCTTCACCTACGAGAACGGCATCTTCCTGCGCTGGACCGCGAACTCCTTCCTGTACGCGGGAGTCGGCTCCCTGGGCGGCACGCTCATCGCCCTCGCGACGGGCTACGGCCTCGCGCGCTTCGCATTCCCGGGCCGCAACGCGGTGTTCGCGTGCGTGGTGGGCTCGTTCCTGATCCCGATCGCGCTGCTCACGCTCCCGCTGTACCTGATGTTCTCGAAGATCGGCCTGGTGGACACTCCCTGGGCGATGCTGATCCCCTGTCTGATCAACCCGTTCAGCGTCTACCTCGCCAAGGTGTACACGGAGGCCACGGTCCCCTTCGAACTCCTGGAGGCGGCACGGCTGGACGGCGCGGGCGAGCTGCGCATCTTCTTCAGCATCGTGCTGCGGATGATGACGACGGGCGGCGCGACCGTCTTCCTCCTGGCCTTCGTCAACACCTGGAACGCCTTCTTCCTCCCGCTGACCGTCCTGCGCGGCGAGGAGAACTGGACGCTCAACCTCGGCCTCTACAACTGGTCGGGAAAACGCATGGAGTCGGGCGTCGACCTCACGAGCCTGGTCCTCACCGGCGCGCTCCTGTCGATCGTCCCGATGGCCGTGATGATGGTCGCGATGCGCCGCTACTGGCGCACCGGGGTCACCCTGGGAGCCCTCAAGTGACCTTGCTGCACAACCCTGTTGTCCGCGGCTTCGCCCCCGACCCCTCGATGGTCAGGGTCGGCGACTGGTACTACGTGGCGACGAGTTCCTTCGAGTGGTTCCCCACGATCCCGATCCACCGCTCCCGCGATCTGGCCGACTGGCAGTACGCGGGCCACGTCCGGGGCGCGGTGCCCGGCGACTCCCTCGCCGGGGTCCCCGACTCGGGCGGCATCTGGGCACCCTCGCTGAGCTGGGACGGCGAGCGCTTCTGGCTGACGTACACGGTGGTCCGCTCGGTCGGTACGCCGTACTTCGACCTGGACACCTACGTCACGACGGCGACGGACGCGGCCGGCACGTGGACGACCCCGCGCCGGGTCGCGAGCCACGGCTTCGACCCGGCGCTGTTCCACGACGAGGGCCGGCTGTGGCTGCTCAACCTCCAGAACGACTGCCGCCCCGGCGGCCGCCGCTTCGCGGGCATCGTCGCGACCGAGCTGGACCGCGACACACTCACCCCGATCGGCCCGACCCACCTGCTGCTCCAGCACGAACGGCTCGTAGAGGGACCGAAGTTGGTGCGCCGGGGCGACTGGTACTACCTGCTGCTCGCGGAGGGCGGCACAGGGTACGAGCATGGCGTGCTGGTGGCGCGCAGCCGTACGATCACCGGTCCGTACGAGGTCGACGACCGGCCCTTGTTGACGTCCCGGGACGATCCGTCGGTGCCGCTGCAGAAGGCGGGGCACGGCGAACTGGTCGAACTACCCGGCGGGGACTGGGTGTTGAGCCATCTCGCGGCACGCCCGGTACAGACACCGGATGGGCCGCGCTGCACCTTGGGCCGGGAGACGGCGATCCAGGCCGTGACGTGGGATGAAGACGGCTGGCCGAGGCTACGGCAAGGCGGCTGGCATCCGGCGGTGGAAGTCACCGTACCGACGCGCCCCGCAACCCCACCGGCCCAAGTCCCGGACTCCGACGAGCCGTTGGGCTGGCCGTGGAGCAGTCCTCGCGCCTACCCGGACCCGTCCTGGGCCGACACGACCACCCGCCCCGGCTGGATCCGGCTGCGTGGACGGCACGGGCCGGAGTCGCGGTGGGCGCACAGTCTGCTGGCCCAGCGGATCACTGAGCATCGCGCGGAGGCCGAAGTCACGGTCGACGCAAGGCCGTTGACGTTCACGCAGGCGGCGGGGCTGGTGCTCTGGTACGGCGCCGAGGCGTATCTGAGCCTGCATCTGACCTGGGCGGAGCCCGAGGGTGAGGGGCAGCGGGGGCAGCAGTGGCAGGACGGTGGCGGGCGTTCGGTGCTGAGCCTGGTGGAGCGGTACGAGGGCGGCACCCGGCAGGTGGCCGTCGTAGGAGTCGATGGTGGTGCGCCCCTGACGTTGGGGGTGACGGTCGAGGGGGCCGGGGCGCGGTTCTGGTGGCTGTGTGACCATCAACGGACGCCGATTGGGCCGGAGTTGGACTTCAGTCGCCTGTCCGACGACTACGGGTCGCGGCTGCGGTTCACGGGGGCGATGGCGGGCATCCATGCCTGGGATCTCGTCGACGCCGACTTCACCGCCGATTTCACCCGCTTCCGCCTCGACTGCCCGCCCGGCTGACCTGTTCGGGGTTTCGAAAGTCCGGGTCGGCGGCATCAGGTGAATTCCCTGGTCTTCCCGCCGTGTTGACGCGCACCTATCGTAGGAAGCGCTTTCTGAACGGTGGGTGGTCGGGCCGGGGAAGCAGCGCTGGTCGGAAACTTTCGAGGGCCCTCGGGCGGGCTGGAGAGGCGGTACCCGATGGTCCGTACGGGGAGCGCGAGCGTGACGGCGGGGCCCACGTTGGCGGTCGTGGCCCGAGAGGCGGGGGTGTCCGTGCCGACGGCGTCCAAGGTGGTCAACGGCCGGGAGGACGTGGCGCCGGAGACGCGGCGGCGGGTGACGGAGGCGCTGGAGCGGCTCGGGTATGTGCGCAGGCCCCGGTTCGACGCGAACAAGGCGCCGGGGATGGTCGACCTGGTGGTGCACTCGCTGGAGAGTTCGTGGTCGGGGGCGGTGCTGCACGGGGTGGAGGAAGCGGCGTACGAGGCCGGACTTGAGGTGGTGGTCTCGGCCGGGCTGACCCGGACGCGCGCCGAGCGGCCCGAACGGGGCTGGCTGGACAAGCTGGTTGGCCGGGGTTCGTCCGGAGTCCTGTTCAATCTGGCCGAGTTGACGCCCTCCCAGTACGCGTGGCTCGACCAGCACCGCATCCCGTTCGTGATGATCGACCCCGTGCACGAACCGCCGCCGGGCGTGGTGTCGGTCGGCGCGGCCAACTGGCAGGGCGGGGTGACGGCGACCGAGCACCTGCTCTCCCTGGGCCACGAACGCATCGCCGTCATCGCCGGCCACCGCCACAAGATGTGCAGCAGCGCCCGCGTGGCCGGCTACCGCTCCGCGCTCGCCTCGGCGGGGGTTCCGGTCCGCCCCGAGTACATCCGCCACGGCGGCTTCGACCAGGCCATGGCCCGCACCCGGATGCGCGAACTCCTCGACCTGCCCGAGCCGCCCACGGCGGTCTTCGTCTGCTCCGACCGGATGGCGCTCGGCGTCTACGAGGCCCTGGCGGAACGGGAGTTGAGCGTCCCGGACGACATCAGCGTGGTCGGTTTCGACGACCTTCCCGAGGCGCGCTGGGTGACTCCGGCGCTCACCACGATCCGGCAGCCGCTGTCGGAGATGGCGGCCACGGCGCTGCGGCTACTGCTCCGGCTGATGGACGGGGACCGGCCCGAGGGGACGCGGACGGAGTTGTCGACGCGGTTGGTGGAGCGGGCGAGTACGGGGGCGCCGGGCGGCCGGTACGCCGAGCGTAGATCGTGACCATGACTGCGGGGGCCGCCGTGACGGGGCAGCGGATCGGTCGTCCGCTGCCCCGTCACGGCGTGCTGTCGCGATGTCAGACGTACTGGTCGCCCACCGCGCGAAGGTGTCTGCGGAGGAGCTTGCCGTTCGCGTTGCGGGGCAGCGTGTCCAGTCGGACGACGTCCTGCGGGACCTTGTACCAGGAGAGCCGGGACCGGGCCAGGGCGATCAACTCGGCGTCCAGGGCGGCGTCTTGGGCTCCGTCGGCCGCTTCGTCGTCGCCGGGGACGGTCACGACGTAGGCGCGCAGGCTTGTGTCCCCGGCCGGGCGGCGGACCGAGCTGACCGCCGCTTCGAGCACGCGCGGATGGCGCTCAAGGAGCCGTTCGACCTCGCCCGGCACCACGTTCTGGCCGCCGATCACCTCCACGTCGTCCAGTCGGCCGTGCACATGGAGGACGCCGTCGTCGTCGATCGACGCCAGGTCCCCGGTCGGCCACCAGGTGTCCGTCACCTGATCGGGGCCCAGACTCCCCCGCGCTACGCCCCGGGACGCGAAGTCGGCGTAGACGTGCAGCTCGCCCTGGCGGCCCGCGGGCATCGGGCGGCCGTCCGCGTCGACGATGCGCACCGGTCGGCCGGGGACGGCGGGGCCGACCGCCGACGGAGTGCGGTACGCGGCGGGCCGGCCCAGGGAGATCAGGCCGATCTCGGTGGCGCCGTAGTTGTTGACCAGCCGGTCCCCCAGGATCGGTACCAGTCGCTCGCGCAGCCGGGGCGAGAGGACCTCCCCCGCGCTCGACACCTCCCGCAGGCGGGCGAACGCCTCCTCGTGGCCGGGCTCAAGAAGCATGCGGGCCAGGAAACTTGGCTGTGCGAAGAGGTTCGTGACCTGGTGGCGGTCGATGAGGTCGATCGCGGCGGCCGGGGTCGCCCGGGTGCGTGACAGGACGGCGGTCCGGCCCGTGGCGAGGGTGGTGAGCACCGAGAAGTGCAGTCCGCCCAGGAAGTACATGCGGGACACCGACAGCCCAACTGTCGTACGGCCACCGCCGTTTGGGCCGGACGGGCCGGGAGGTGCGGCGAAGTTGCCGTGCAGGAAGAAGCAGAGTTTCGGGGCGCCCGTCGTGCCGGACGTGAAGACCGCGAGCGCCGGGGCGTCGCCGCCCTCGGCGAAATCCGGGTCCGGTTCGCCGGCGACCAGTGTCGTGACCTTCATGGCGGGGGCGAAGCCCGGCAGCTCCAACTGCCCTGCCGTGTCAGGGTCGATGACGGCCAGCGCGGGTTCCACCGTCTCCACGGCCCTCAGCAGATCCTGCGGGCTCATCTGGACGTTGACCGGGACGGCGACGAGACCGGCCTGCCAGGCGCCGAGCACGGACCAGACCATCTCGACGCCGTCGGGCAGTGCCAGCAGGACGCGGTCGCCGCGGCGAAGTCCCGCGGCCCGGTATCCCCTCGCGGCCCGTGCCGCGCCGTCGAACACCTCGGCGTACGTCCAGGCGCGGTCGTCGGCGAGGAAGGCGATCCGCTCCAACCACCCTCTGGCGCGGGCGAGTTGGGTCAGATCCTGGGTTACGTTCCCGGGCATGGCTACGGACGCCCCTTTCCGGCGGCGGACGGCGTCGCGGTCCGTTCCGGGATCTTCGGCACCTCGTCGAGATGGATCCCGAACCAGGTCCCGAGCGCCTCCTTCAGTCCCTCTTCGGTGACGATCCGCTCCCTGGTCCGCTCCCCGCCCTGTTCCCTGATCAGGACCCTGTTCGCGAGAGTGACCCTTCCGTCCTCGCGGGGCTGGACACAGATCAGCCGGTTCCTGAAGGGCGATTCGGGCGCGGTCTGGTACCACCACATGGAGGGAAGGCCGAATTCGATTTTCCGGGGCTTCAATTCCATCCGGTACCGCGGTGAGCCGTCACGGAATACGTCGATGTCCCCGTCGGGGGTCTCGACGACAAGGTATGCGCCGTGCGGGTCGTCCTGCGGTGTGCGGAGATCCAGCCGCAGGGGCCAACGGCTGTGACTTCCCTGCCCGACGTCGACCAGCCAGGAATGTCCGTCCGGTTCATCGGTCTCCACCCGAAGCGCCAGATGACCGATGGGACTGTCCAGGACTTCACCGCGATAGATGCACCCGGCGAGCAGGGTGACCTGGAATCCGAGCACTTCGAGCAGCATCGCGAAAGCCGAGTTCAGCTCGAAGCACCCGCCGCCGCGTCGTTCGCGCACGATCTTCTTGACCGCGTCCAGGGAGTACGGGATCGGTTCCCCGAGAAGGAAGAACAGGTTCTCGAACGGAACGGACAGCACATGGCGTTCGTGGAGATGTCGCAGGGCGGCCGCGTCCACCCGCTCCGGCCGTTTGGCGCCTATGCGTTCCAGATAGGCGTCGATGAGTTCGTCGTCCATGGCGCTCTCACTTCTCCAGGCAGAACTCGTTGATGGGATAGCCGACATGGCGGTCCTCGGCGGGCAGATAACCCAATACACGGTCGCCGGGCTTGAGTTCGGTGCTGTTCAACACCGCCCCGCCCGGGCCGAGCACGCGCACGTGCCAGTCGTCCTGAAGAATGAGATTGACGGCGCGTCCGTCCTCCGACTTCGCGTCGATGGAAATGAGGGGACGGCTCTCGATCTTGACGCGCCCGACGGTGACGATTCGGGTCTGCCCCTTGACGTCGACGGCCATGACCTTGCTGCCGGACTTCAGCTCGCTGAGGTAATGGGTACGCCCGTCGCGGGACAGCGTGTAGGAGTGAATGGCCCCCGCGTTCACCCGGAACGGCCGGGTCGGCATATAGGGAAGGGGATGCGTCTCGCTCACGCAGAGAATCATTCCCTTGGAATGCGAGCCGACCAGGATTCCCTCGTCCTCACGGAAATGGCTGCACGTGTCGACGCAGGCCCGCTCCCCCATGCCCACATGTTCGGTGGCGACAATCGTGAGCTCGACCAGATCGAGCGGCTCGGTGACGACGGCGGAGGCCTGCTTGAGCGCGGTGGCGTCGCCCACGGCGTCGGGCGCCATCATCACGCCGTCGGAGCCGTGTTCGAGCACCCCGAAGATGATCTCCGCCTCCTCCACATCCCCGGCGACGGTGATCAGGCTGCCCTCGGCGCCGGCGGCGGCCGCGATGACGATCTCCAGCGGGATCTTGGTGGGGTCGCGGAACAGCAGCAGGCTCCACTCCTCCGTACGGGCCGACCGACAGGCGTCCTCCAGGGTCTCCGCGTCGACGATCTCCACGAAGCGCCCGAACTCGACTCCGGGGTAGACCGACGAGAGTTCCGCAGGCGTCCCGTGCACGCGCGGATCGACGATCACCACGTCGGCCGCGCCGAGATCGTCGGGAAGCTCCTTGAGCTCCGTGCCGTGCGGGAAGAAGACCTTCTTCACCGTGGGAGGCAGGCCGTCCAGGTCCACCAGGCTGTCCGAGACAATGCCGTCCAACCGCTGGTGCAGGGCTTCTTCAAGTACCGCCTGCTTATGGGCGCTACCGCGAATGTCAAGCCACGTGAGCTTCATGGTTCCTTGTCTCTTTCCTGGAGAACTCGATCGGAGCGGGCGGCGGCACATCGCCGTGCACAAGGCGGGCCAGTTCACGTGTCGTGGCGGCCGGGTTGTCGGATTCGAAGATGTTCCGGCCCATGGCGACACCGGCCGCGCCGCCCCGGAGTGCGGAATCGACGAATTCCAGCAGCGCTTTCCCATTGCCGACCCGCGGACCGCCGGCCACCAGAATGGGTACGGGACAGGACGCCGTCAGGCGCAGCATGTCCACATCCGATTCGAGGGCGTACGTCTTGATCAGGTCGGCCCCGATTTCGGCCGCGACCGTCACGGCGGCGGAGACCAGCGCCGGGTCACGCGGGTCGGTGACGCGCGGTCCTCGCGGATACATCATCGCCATCAGCGGAAGGTTCCAGCGGTCGCAGGCCTCCGCCACCACCGCCATATCGGCTATCTGCCGGGCCTCTTCCCGGGAACCGACATTCACGTGCACGCTCACCGCGTCGGCGCCGAGACGCAATGCCTCTTCGACGGTCGCGACCAGGCATTTCGCATCGGGGTCGGGGGCGTGGGCGGTGCTCGCGCTCAAATGCACGATGAGCGACGTCTGAGTGAACCAGGCCGGATCCACCCGGCGGACACTTCCCTTGTGCAGCACCACGGCGTCCGCACCGTTCGTCGCCAACTGACCGACCAGCCGATTGAGTCCCGAGCCGCCCCCCGCGATCGGCCCGTCCGTCAAGGGATGGTCGAGCGGAACGACCAGCATGCGTCGCGGATTGCGTCGGCAGAGCCGCAGCATTCTCATTTTGCGGGCGCTCGAAACGCCGTCGAACATCTGCATCCAGTCCATTCCCATTCCGTGCCTGGCCGGCTGTCCGGTCTCCGGAAGGGGCCTCATCGGGCCGCCCTCTGTGCCGGTCTACGGCCGCCACCCGGGAGAGGTTCACTCGGAGATCCCGGAAATGGACGCACGGCCGCCCGGGCCGTGGGACGAGCATGGTTTCCGCCTGCGAACAGCGCGGACCGGGCGGCTGGTTCAGCCCCGCGAGGCCGCTAGTCCAGCCCCGCCGCCCAGTTGATCCCGCCCAGCAGATGCGCGCGGAAGTCCGGGTCCTCGTAGGCCTCCGAGGCGTGACCGAGGGCCGTGTAGAAGACCCGGCCGGCGCCCTTCCCGTGGCACCACGCGAGGGGGTGGTCGGCGCCCATCCGGCCGCCCTCGTACGAGGATTCGTCGGCCGAGACGAGGACGTGGACCGAACTCCGGGGACTGGTGCGGAAGTCGTACCACTCGTCCGTGAACCGCCATACGGCCGGGAGGTGTTGGGTGGCCGGGTGGGTGCGGTCCTCGACGAGCGCGGTGCCGGGCTGGTAGGCGGGGTGCCGGTCGAAGCGGGCGCCCAGGAGGTCGCCGTAGTACGGCCAGTCGTACTCGGTGCAGGCCGCCGCGTGGACTCCGACGAAGCCGCCGCCCGACTCGACGTGGGCGGCGAGGTGTTCGCGTCCCGTCGGGGTCAGTATCTCGCCGCTGGTGGAGAGGAAGACGACGGCCGCGTAGTCGTGCAGGGGGCGTTCGAAGGCGGCCGGGTCCTCGGTCGCGTCCACCTCGAAGGGGCCGAGGGTGCGTACGGCGGTGACCGCGGCCGGGATGGAGTCGTGGCGGTAGTCGGTGGTGCGGGTGCAGACGAGGAGGCGGGGCGTAACAGCCATGCGGCGCAGCCTATTTCACGGACCCGCCGCGTAGCCTGGGTGAGGATGAATGCCATTCCCGCACTCCTGGATCACCTCGTCCTCGCGACCCCCGATCTGGCGGCCACGGTCGCCGGGTTCACCGAGCGCACGGGTGTCGCGCCGGTCGCGGGCGGAGCGCATGTCGGGCTCGGCACCCGCAACTGCCTTGTCTCCCTGGGTGGTTCCCGGTATCTGGAAATCATCGGTCCCGACCCGGAGCAGTCCGAGCCGTCGGGTCCGCGCCCGTTCGGTGTCGACGGGCTGGCCGTCGCCCGGACGGTGACCTGGGCGGTCTCCCCGATCGACCTGGACGCGGCGGTCGTGGCGGCCCGTGCGCGGGGGTACGACCCCGGGCCCGTGCGGGCGATGAGCCGGCGCCGGCCCGACGGCACGCTGCTGGAGTGGCGGCTCACCGACGGGGACACGGCGCATCCCTCCGGTCTGGTGCCGTTCCTCATCGACTGGAGTTCCTCGCCCCATCCGACCGCCTCGGACCTGCCCGTCGCGCCCCTGCTGGAGCTGACCGCGACGGCGCCGGTCCCGGACGAGATCCGGCCGCTGCTGACGGCGGTGGGCGCGGAACTCCCGCTGACCGAGGGCCCGGTGGGCCTCACCTTCACGGTGGACACTCCGCGCGGACCGGTGACCTTCCGCTGAGCACCGGTGAGCTTCCGCCGAGCACCGGTGACGTTCCGCCGAGCCGCCGCCCCGACACGACCACCGCCCTGTCCGATTCCTTCAAGACCAGCCCCTCGGCGCCTGCCTACGGTGGCCCCATGACTCCACGATTCGACGCGATCGGCCTGGTCGTCTCCGACATGGCCGCCTCTGTCAGCTTCTACCGTCGGCTCGGGTTCGGTTTCCCGGAGGGTGCCGAGAGCCGGCCGCATGCCGAGGCCCAACTTCCCGGCGGGCTGAGGCTGTTGCTGGACACCGAGGACACGGTCCGCTCGTTCCACGCGGGTTGGCGGCCGCCCACCGGTGGCAGTGGGCGGGCCGCGCTCGCCCTGCTCTGCGACGACCCCGCCGAAGTCGACCGGGTCTACGAGGAGTTGGTCGGTGCCGGGCACCACGGCGAGCTGAAGCCGTGGGACGCCTTCTGGGGCCAGCGGTACGCCGTCGTGCACGACCCCGACGGCAACGGCGTGGACCTGTTCGCGCCGCTGAAGACCACCTGACGCACTAGGCGGCTAGACGTACCGGGAGTTGTCCGGCCGTCTACTGACCGCCGAGCAGCCCCAGGATCCGGTTCACCGCCTCCAGCGCCGGCTGGCCCACCGCGCCGACCGTCGCCGCGATTCCCGCGACGGCCATCAGCGCGCGGTGCCGCTCCTGCGGGGCGGTGCCCGAATCCGTGGTGAGGGCCGGCAGGGAGTCGTCGATGGCCTGCGCGCTCGCGGGCGGTACCTGCTCGCGCAGCGTCCCGACCAGTCGGCGCAGTTCCTCGACGGCGGCCTGGAGGGCGGGGTCCACGGAGTTCGGCCCGGCCGGTGTCTGGTGCTTGACGATGCCGGTGTTCCCGGTGCCGCCGTACATGGTGACGTTGTCCCCGAAGTGGAAATTGTCGCCGCTCATCCGTGTGCCACTCCCACGTTGCCCGTACCGCCGTACATGTTGACGTTGTCTCCGAAGTGGTAGTTGTTCGGGTTGATCATGAGGCGGTCCACCGTGACGTGGAACTCCGTCTCCGGGTTCTCGATCGCGTACACGATGGAGCCCACCAGGTGATCGAGCCGGCGCGGGTCCTCGCTCGTCACCACGGCCATGGACGGGCCGGACGTCTCCACGGCCAGGACGTACAGCGGCGTCGCCGACAACACCTGCAGCCACTCGACCCCGCAGAAGATCAGCGCGGCCACCGAGCCCAGCCACACCCACCCGATGAGCGTGCCCGCCGTGTCCCGGCTGGCGATCCCGGTGATGCCGCCGAGGATGGTCAGTGCGAACGCCATCGCCAGGATGATCGCGAGGCGCTTCAGGAAGAGCCGCGTGGCCTCCCAGCGCCTCGGCGTGAGCATGTACGTGTGCACCCTGGCGATGTTCTCCAGCGGGTACACGGCCCTGCCGACCCACAACAGCCGCTTGCTGACCCGCAGATCGATCGCGCGGTACGTCTGCGGCGGGACGGCGGGCGGCGGCGGGATGTCCGGGACGCCGGACGCTTCGGTTCTCTCCACGAGTCCCCCTGAGATCACTGACAGGCGAACATTAACTACGCCAAGTGGCCACCTGTGCAAGTCGATACAGGGGATCAACTGTGCGGCTGTCGTGGAGGGTTGGCCGAATGACGACGGAGCCGGACGACAACTACGGAACAGACCTCAGCCGCCCCGGCCGAGCAGTTCCCCCAGCGGCATTCCCGCGAACTCCTTGACGTCCCGGGCGAGATGGGCCTGGTCGGCGTAGCCGGACCGGGCCGCCGTCTGTGCGAACGGGACTCCGGTGCGGGCCAGCGCGAGGGCCCGTTGGAGGCGCAGCACCCGGGCGAGCGTCTTGGGGCCGTAGCCGAACGCGGTCAGTGAGCGGCGGTGCAACTGGCGGGCGCCGAGGCCGAGTTCGTCGGCGGTGGCGGCGACGGGGCGGCCGGTGTCGAGGGCCGCCACGAGGTGTCGTAGGAGCGGATCCAGTGGGGGTGTCCCGGTCGCGCGTCGCAGTGCCAGTTCCTCCAGCGCGGTGGCCGGGTGGGGGGACTTGGCGACGCCGGCGGTCAGGCGGCGTACCGTCGCGGCGGGCCAGAGGTCGGTGAGGTCGACCCGGCGGTCGCGGAGTTCGTGTGCGGGGACGCCCAGGTAGGTGGGTGCCGTGCCGGGGGCGAAGCGGAGGCCCGCCCACTGGGCGGGGGCGGTCCCGGGGACGTACGCGCGCGTGTCGGGGCCCGCGACCAGAAGGCGGCCCTCGTTCCAGAGGAGGTCCATGCAGCCGTCGGGCAGGACGGGGTGGACCGGGGCTGCGGTGGCGGCCTCGATCGTCCGGGTCCAGAGCACCGCGCCCGGCAGCCGGGACGCCCTCTCCGCGTACACGGTCAAAGGCTACGCCCGGCGGCGTTCCCGCCCCGACCGCGTATCGACGCAGCCCCGCGCCCCTTTCAGGAGCACCTGACTTGTCCGGCGATCAGGAGCCCCGGCCCCTTTGGTGCGCGCTTCACTTCTCCGGTGTTTGAGAAGAGTCCCCGGTTCCCTTGTGGTGGTGGGTGCTCTTCGCGTGCGTACGCAGGCGGGACGTCACGTCCTCCGGAGGGAGGAAGCGGGACCAGCGTTCCGGGAATTCCGAGGGCATGTAGGAGTCGTCGGGGTCGTCGTCGTCCTCGCCGTCCCGGGCGCGGACCGCGGCCATGCGGGCGACGTACTCGGCGACCTGTTCGTCCTGGCGGCGTTCGTTGGCGGCGCGGGCGGCGGCGGTCGCGGCGGCCGGCCAGACGCGGTCGATGGCCGCGTTGACGGCGGCTCCCACGAGGACCGCGAACGCGGAGACGCCGATCCACAGGAGGACGGCGACGGGGGCGGCGAGGGAGCCGTAGATGGTGGGGCCCTCGACCGTGCTGGTGAGGTAGATGCGGAGCAGGTAGCTGCCCAGGACCCACATCGCGAGGGCGACCAGGGCGCCGGGGACGTCCTCGATCCACGGGGAGCGGACGGGGACGGACACGTGGTACAGCGTCGTCAGGAAGACGACGGACAGGACGATGACAACCGGCCAGTACAGGACCTGTACGACCGTCTCCGACCACGGCACCACGTTCACCACGGCGTCCGGTCCCGCGACCATGAGCGGCAGCGCGATCGAGCCGATCAGCAGGGCCGCGACGAACAGGGCGAAGGACACGATCCGGGTCTTGACGATGCCGCGCACGCCGTCGAGGCCGTACATGACGGTGATGGTGTCGATGAAGACGTTGACCGCGCGGGAGCCCGACCAGAGGGCGAACAGGAAGCCGATGGAGATGACGTCGGGCCGGCCGCCCTTCATCACGTCGTGCAGGATCGGCTGGGCAATCTCGTGCACGCCCTTGTCGGAGAGGACCGTGCGGGACGCCTCCAGGATGTTGTTCTCCAGGCCGGCGATGCTGTCGGCGCCGGTCCAGCTGTCGACGTAGCCGAGCAGGCCGATGAGGCTCAGCAGCAGCGGCGGCACGGACAGCAGCGTGAAGAACGCGGCCTCGGCCGCGAGGCCCAGGATGCGGTACTCCATGCAGGAGTTGACGGTGTCCTTGACCAGCAGCCAGGCGGTCCTGCGCTTGGAGACGTTCCGGTAGAGGGCACGCGCCCGGTGGAACCGGCTGGTGGGCCGCTCGGTGGGTTCACTTGCTGACTGCACGCCCTAAAGGTATCCGCCGCGCCGGGATGCACTCGTCCCCCGGGGTCTTCGGCCGCGCGGGACGCCCTCGGGGGCGGTCATGTCATGCTCGCGATGGCCGAAAATAATCCACCCGGGAATCGAAGCCGCATTCGATATTTTGTCGGATGTTTCGGAGAGTCTCCCGGTGAGGACTTCGCCCGTCAATTCATGTTGACCTGTACCTCCGTCGACGAAGACGAAAAAGCGCCATTGACCCAAACAGCCTTGACCCGTTCCAGAATGTCCAGAAATAATCCGGACTGCATTCGTTGCGCGCGTTGGGACGACGTCAGCGCACACGACTCGGGGGAATCACTTGGCCCAGGACCAGGGCCGCGTCCATTGGAAAACTCAGCACACAATAGGGAACTTCAATCCCACGAATTCCCATTCACCCCACCCGTTTCGCGTGCTTTTTAATATGCCCCTGCCGTGAACAACGGGCGCGACTCCACCGTATTCGTCTTTGACAATTCAAAGACGACGATCAGCACCAAGGAGCCACGTGGGTGGAACACCCGGCACCGTCACCGAGACCGTCCTAGCGGAGGTCCTGGCCGGTGTCGTACGCAAGGAAGTCATACCCCTCGACAGTCACTTCTTCGACGACCTGGGCGCCAACTCGTTGGTGATGGCACATTTCTGTGCCCGGGTCAGGAAACGCGAAGATCTGCCGTCGGTGTCGATGCGGGACGTCTACGGATATCCGACGATCCGCAGTCTGGCGGCGGCGCTCGCCGACACACCCGAGCCCGCCGCACCGGTCGTGGCGGAGCCGCCGCCAACCGGAAGCACGGCCCGCTATCTACTGTGCGGACTACTGCAGTTCCTGGTTTTCGCGATGTATTGCGTGCTCGCCGGAATGGTCACGGGACAGGGATACGAATGGGTTGCCTCCGGTACCGGAGTGGTCCAGGTGTATCTGCGGTCCGCGATATTCGGCGGCGCGGTGTTCGTCGGTGTGTGCACGGTGCCGGTGGTGGCCAAGTGGATTCTGGTGGGCCGCTGGAAAGAGACCGAGTTCCCGGTCTGGGGCCTCGCCTACGTCCGGTTCTGGACGGTCAAGGCACTGCTGCACGCCAACCCGATGATCCTGTTCGCCGGCAACCCGCTGTACGTCCTGTATCTGCGCGCCCTGGGCGCCCGGATCGGCAAGGGCGTCACGATCCTGTCCCATTCCGTACCGGTCTGCACCGACCTGCTGACCATCGGTGCCGGAACGGTCATCCGCAAGGACACCTTCTTCCTCTGCTACCAGGCGCGGGCCGGCCGCATCCGCACCGGCCGGGTCACCCTCGGCAGCGAGGTCTACGTCGGTGAGAAGACCGTCCTCGACATCGGCACGGTCATGGGCGACGGGTCCCAACTCGGCCACTCCTCCGCCCTGTACGACGGCGCCGCCGTCCCGGCGGGGCAACGTGTGCACGGCTCTCCGGCCCAGCCCACGGACGTCGACTACGTCCGCATCCCGCACGCGGACTGCTCGACCTGGCGCCGCTTCGGCTACGGCCTCGGCGCGATCCTGCAGATGCTGCTGGTCTACGTCCCGCTCGCGGTCGGCGGCACCTACATGGCGCTGACCGTGGTCCCGGCCCTCGACCACCTGCTGGACCCGAACACCAAGGACCTCAACTCCGCCCGGTTCTACGGCGAGGCGCTGGGTCTGTCGCTCGTGGCGTTCGTCGGATTCGTCGTGCTCGGCTTCGCCGCCGTGTCCCTGCTGCCGAGGCTGCTGCGTCCGCTGCTGCGCCCCGACAAGGTGTATCCGCTGTACGGCTTCCACTACTCGGTGCAGCGCGCGGTGGCCCGGATGACCAACCTGAAGTTCTTCAAGTGGCTGTGCGGGGACAGCTCGTTCATCGTCGGCTACCTGAAGGCGATCGGCTACGACCTCGGGGTGGTGGAGCAGACCGGCTCCAACTTCGGTACGGAGGTGCAGCACGAGACGCCGTATCTGGCCACGGTGGGCAGCGGCACGATGGTCGCGGACGGGCTGTCGATCGTGAACGCGGACTTCTCCAGTACGTCGTTCCGGCTGTCGCGCGCCGTGATCGGGCCGCGCAACTTCCTGGGCAACAACATCGCCTACCCCTCGGGGGGCCGTACCGGCGACAACTGTCTGCTGGCCACCAAGGTGATGGTGCCGATCGACGGTGAACTCCGCGAGGGCGTGGGCCTGTTGGGCTCGCCGTGCTTCGAGATCCCGCGTTCGGTGGAGCGCGACAGCCGCTTCGACCATCTGCGCGAGGGCGACGAGCTGAAGCGCCGGCTGGCCGCGAAGAACCGGTCCAACCTGCGCTCGATGGGCCTGTACCTGTTCGTGCGCTGGCTGCACTGGTTCGTGCTCACCGTGCTCGGCTTCGCCGCCATCGACCTGTACGGGGGCGAGGGCGTCGGCGGGGGGCTGCTGATCGGCGCGTCCCTGATGCTGGGGCTCGGTTTCACCGCCGGGTACTACGTGCTGGTGGAGCGGCTGGTCGGTGGATTCCGGCCGCTGGAGCCGAAGTTGTGCTCGATCTACGACCCGTACTTCTGGTGGCACGAGCGGCTGTGGAAGGTGCCGGACACCTACATCCAGGTGTTCAACGGCACGCCGTTCAAGAGCCTGATCTGGCGGCTGCTGGGCGTGCGGATGGGACGCCGGGTCTTCGACGACGGCGCCTACATCACCGAGCGCACGCTGACCGCGATCGGCGACGACTGCACGCTGGCGGCGCACACCAAGGTGCAGTCGCACTCGCAGGAGGACGGCACCTTCAAGTCAGAAATGATCACCATCGGCGCCGGCTGCACCCTCGGGGTGGGTGCGCTCGTCCACTACGGCGTGTCGATGGGTGACGGGGCCGAACTCGCCGCCGACTCCTTCCTGATGAAGGGCGAGGAGATGCCGGCACGGTCCCGGTGGGGCGGGAATCCGGCAGTGGCGCCACGGCGCGCCGGACAGCACATGACTCCCTGACGGCTCGTGCCGTGGGGGGAAGGAAACAGGGGGAAGAGAACGATGGAGATCATTCCGCGGTGGACGCTCGCTCCGGTGCCCGGTGTGGCGGAGTACGAAGTGTCCCTGCCCGACGGGCTGTTGATCGAGCCCGCCGCATTGAAAGTCGCCCATGCCAAGGTCCTCGGGGCACTGTCGGGTGAACCCGCCGAGGAGGACCCGGCGGTGGAGGTGCGCGTCACCGGCCGCACGCTGCGGCTGCGCTACCGCACCGACGTCCTGGACGCCGAGGCCGCCGCCCGCATCGCGGGCTATCACGTGACCGCCCTCACCGAGCCGGACCGGCCGGTGCTGCTGTCGGACGCCGAACTCCGCTTCCAGCTCGACGAGTTGGCGGGCCCGTACCGCGAACTGCCGGACCGGCGGGTGCACGAGCTGTTCGAGGACATGGTGGCGGTGTGCCCGGACGCGGTCGCCGCCGTCCAGGGGGACCGGCAGTGGACGTACCGGGAGCTCAACTCCCGGGCGAATCAGCTCAGTCGGGCGCTGCTCTCCCGGGGACTGACCCGCGAGGGTGTCGTCGCCGTGGTGCTGGAGCGGAACCTGGACTGGATGGCCGCCGTGCTCGCCGTGTTCAAGGCGGGCGGCGTGTATCTGCCGGTCGAGCCGCACTTCCCGGCCGACCGGGTCGCCCGAGTGCTCGAACGTGCCGGGTGCGAGCTGGTGTTGACCGAGCGCGGCAGCGACGGCGCGCTGGACCCGACGTCCGAGGGCACGCTCTACGTCGACGAGGCGTACGCCGAGGGCCACTCGGACGGTGATCTCGGGATCGAGGTCACGCCGGGCCAACTCGCCTACATCTACTTCACGTCGGGCTCCACGGGTGAGCCCAAGGGCGCGATGTGCGAGCACGCGGGTTTCCTCAACCACGTGTTCGCGAAACTCGACGACCTGGGGATCGGCGCCGGGCAGGTGGTGGCGCAGACCGCGCCGCAGTGCTTCGACATCTCGCTGTGGCAGCTGGTCTGCGCGCCGCTCGTGGGCGGGCGGACGCTGCTGGTGGAGCAGGACGTGATCCTGGACGTGGCGCGGTTCGTCGACACGGTCGAGGCGGGGCGTGTGAACGTGCTCCAGGTCGTGCCGTCGTATCTGGAGGCCGTGCTCGCCGAGTTGGAGCGGCAGCCGCGTGAACTCCCCGATCTGCGCTGTGTGTCGGTCACCGGGGAGGCCGTGAAGAAGGAGCTCGTGGAGCGCTGGTTCACCGCCCGGCCCGGGGTGCGGCTCGTCAACGCCTATGGCCTGACGGAGACTTCGGACGACACCAACCACGAGGTCATGGACCGGGCACCGGACGGCGACCGCGTCCCGCTCGGCCGGCCCGTCTCCAATGTCCGCGTGTACGTGGTGGACGAGGATCTGGTGCCCGTGCCGCTGGGCGCGCCCGGCGAGATCGTCTTCTCCGGTGTGTGCGTGGGCCGGGGGTACGTCAACGACCCCGAGCGGACGAAGGCGGCGTTCACCGACGACCCGTACCGGCCCGGTGAGCGGCTGTACCGCAGTGGTGACCACGGGCGCTGGCGTCCCGACGGCAAGCTGGAGTTCCTGGGGCGCCGGGACAGCCAGGTGAAGATCCGCGGCTTCCGCATCGAGATCGGCGAGATCGAGAACGCGCTGCTGCGGGTGGACGGGGTGCGCGACGGCGCGGTGGTCGTCGTGCGCGGGACGCAGCTGGTGGCGTTCTGCACCGGCCCGCGGCCCGTCGAGGCAAGCGCCGTGCGGGCCCGGCTCGCCGAGTCGCTGCCCGCGTACATGGTGCCGTCGGTCGTGCACTGGCGGGCGTCGCTGCCGTTGACCGCCAACGGCAAGACCGACCGCAGGACGCTGACCGCGCTCGCCGGTGACCTGGACGCCGTCGGCGACGGGCCGGACACGCCCGCCGAGCGCCGGCTGGCCGCCGCCTGGGCGGTGGTGCTGGGCATTCCGGCCGAACGGATCGGCCGCCAGGACCACTTCTTCGACCGCGGGGGCACCTCGCTGGCCGCGGTGAAGCTGGCGGTCGCCCTCGACCGGGCGATCAGCCTCAAGGACGTCACCCGTCACCCGGTCCTCGCGGACCTGGCCGGACTGCTGGACCCGCCGGTCTCCTCCTGAGCCCAGCCGCACCCCCGGTCGAACGCTCAACAGCATCACCGAAAGGAACACCGAGATGTCGCTCTCTTCCGCGACTCTGCTCAACTCCGTTGCTCTCAGCCCGGACAGTCCGCCTTTGCTGCACGCCGACGTCGGCGCGGACCCGGTCGGCTGGGCCGCCGGGCACCGTGACGCGCTGCGGTCCGTCGTCGCCGAGCACGGCTGTGTCCTGGTCCGCGGGCTCGGCCTCGCCGACCCGGCCGGCGCCGAGACCGTCTTCCGGCGGCTCACGAACTCCCTGATGGCGGACCGGGAGCCGTTCGCGCCCCGCCGTACGTACGCGGAGGGCGTGTACTCCGCCACGAAGTGGCCGACCGACCAACCGATGTGCCAGCACCACGAGTTGAGCTATGCCCTGGACTTCCCGGGGCTGTTGCTCTTCGCCTGCCTGGAGGCACCGACGACGGGCGGCGCGACCCCGGTCGCCGACGCCGAGGCCGTGCTGCGGGAGCTGCCCGCGGCGCTGGTGGAGCGGTTCGAGCGCGAGGGCTGGATGCTGACGCGGACCTACCACGAGGAGATCGGGGCGTCGGTCGCCGAGGCCTTCGGCACCGACGACCGGGCCGTCGTGGAGCGCTACTGCCGCACCCAGGGCATCGAGTTCGCCTGGCAGCCCGACGGTTCGCTGCGCACCCGCCAGCACCGGGCCGCCGTGCTCCGCCACCCGGTCACCGGCCGCCGCTGCTGGTTCAACCAGATCGCGTTCCTGAACGAGTGGACGCTGGAGCCCGAGGTCCGCGAGTACATGGTCGACGAATACGGCGCCGACGGGCTGCCCTTCAACACCCGCTTCGGGAACGGCGATCCGCTCGACGCGGGCATCGTGACGACCATCAACGAGGCCTACGACCGGCACGTGCGGCGCGAGCCGTGGCGCTCGGGGGATCTGCTGCTGGTGGACAACATCCGTACCGCGCACGGCAGGGAGCCGTTCGAGGGGCCGCGCGAGGTACTGGCCGGGCTCGGCGATCCGGTGCGCCTGACGGACCTCGCCCCGACGGCCGGCGGGAGGGCGGCATGAGCATCGACACGCCCTCCTTCTCGGTCATCAGCGGCGAGCAGGTCCAACAGGCCCTGGCCGGGCGGGAGTCGGAGATCGGCACCCTCGTGGAGGCCACCTACCGGCTGCACGGCGCGGGCGACTCGGTGAACCCGCCGTCGTACTTCCTGCGCTTCCCGGACCGTCCGTCGTCCCGGATCATCGCGCTGCCCGCCTCGCTCGGGGGGCCGTTGCGGGTGGACGGGCTGAAGTGGATCTCCAGTTTCCCGGGGAACACCGGGTCGGGGCTGCCCAGGGCCTCGGCGGTGCTGATCCTCAACGACCCCGACACGGGCTATCCGTATGCCTGCCTGGAGAGTTCGGTGATCAGCGCGACCCGTACGGCGAGTTCGGCGGCGCTAGCGGCCGACAAGCTGAGCCAGGGCCGGACGCGTCCACTGCGGGTCGGGTTCGTGGGGACCGGGCTGATCGCCCGCTACATCCACACCCATCTCCGGGCCACCGGCTGGGAGTTCGAGGAGACGGGGGTGTACGACCTGTCCGCACAGAGCGCGGAGGGGTTCCGGGGGTATCTGGAGCGGTCGGGTGCGCCGGGGCGGATCACGGTGCACGACAAGGCCGAAGGGCTCGTCCGCTCCAGCGACTTGCTGGTGTTCGCGACGATCGCCGGCTCGCCGCATGTGCACGATCCGGCCTGGTTCGACCATCATCCGCTGGTCCTGCACGTGTCGTTGCGGGATCTCGACCCGGCGATCCTGCTCGCGTCCGCGAACTTCGTGGACGACGTCGAGCACTGTCTGAAGGCCGACACGTCACCGCATCTGGCCGAACAGGCCACCGGGGGGCGGGAGTTCATCGACGGCACGCTGGACGACGTACTGACGGGCCGGGTGAACGTACCGACCGACCGGACGGTGGTGTTCTCGCCGTTCGGGCTCGGGGTGCTCGACCTCGCGGTCGGCAGGTTCGTCCATGACGAAGTGGTTCGAAGGGGCGAACTCCACGTCGTCGACGGGTTCTTCCACGAGCTGCGCCGGTACGGCTGACGGCGATCGTGGCGCACCACTAGGGGGGAAAACATGGCTGTTATTTCCGATCCCGCGGAGTTCAACGAGGACGACCTCTACGTCGACCTGCGGGCAGCACTGGAACTGCCGCTCTATCTGAAGTGCGAGGGGTTCAACTTCGCCGGCTCGGTCAAGCTGAAGGCCGCCACCGAGATGGTGGACGCCGCCGAGCGGGCCGGCATCCTGCGGCCCGGCTCGGTGCTGGTCGAGTCGTCGTCCGGGAACCTGGGAGTGGCCCTGAGCGTGCTCGCGGCGAGCCGCGGTTACGGGTTTCTCTGCATCACCGACAGACGCTGCAACGTGCCCACGGTGCAGCTGATGGAGGCGCTCGGCAGCCGGGTCCACGTCATCGACCAACCCGACGTGCACGGCGGTTTCCTGGGCGCCAGGATCGCGTACGTGCGGGCGCTGTGCGCCTCCGACGAGCGGTACGTGTGGCTCAACCAGTACTCCAATCAAGGCAATTGGCGGGCGCACTACCGCACCACCGCACCCGCCATCGCCCGCCGGTTCCCGCAGTTGGACGTGCTGTTCGTCGGCGCGGGCACCACGGGGACGCTGATGGGCTGCGCGCGCTGGTTCTGGCAGTGGCGGCGCCGGGTGCGGATCGTCGCCGTGGACGCGGCCGGTTCGGTCACGTTCGGCGGGGAGTCCGGGCCGCGGATGATCCCGGGGCTCGGCACCAGCGTGGCGCCGCCCTTCCTCGACACGTCGTACATCGACGACGTGATCCATGTCGAGGAGCCGGAGACCGTGCAGACCTGCCGTCGGCTGGCCGCGCGGGGCTTCCTGTTCGGCGGGTCCACCGGCACGGTCGTCCGGGGCGCCGAGCAGTGGCTCGCGCGCAACGGACGGCACGGCACCACGGCGGTGGCGATCGCCCCCGACCTCGGCGAACGCTATCTCGACACCGTCTACCGCACCGGCTGGCTGGAGGAGGAGGCGCCCGAGACCGCGATGCTGGCGGCCATGTCCCGTTCGGCCTGACGTCCGAGGCGGCGGCTGTGTCAGGGTGGAGATCCAGAGCACCCGCAGGTGGAGATCCCGACCACCGCCGTCCCCACGGGTAGGTTCCAGCCATGGCACGCACCACCCACACCGTGACGAACCAGACTCCCCCACTGGTCGGCTACGACGTCTTCACCGCAGACCGCGTCCTGACGGAGGCGGTCGAGCGGCACATCCCGCCCGGACTGCTGGACGAGGTCCGGGACGACCTCTCCGCGCTGGGCCGCGCCGCCGGTTCGGCCCAGCTCCAGGAGTGGGGTGGGCCGGCCCACCCCCCACCCCCCCGCCCGCGCCCCCCCCCCCCGGGGGGCCCCCCGAAAGACCAGGTGGAGGTACATACCGCCCGGCACCCGCGGGGCGGCAAGGGCGGCGCCCCCCGCAGTAACCCCC
>NZ_JBITHH010000024.1:0-115179 GCF_044457795.1 Streptomyces sp. NPDC050528 | reverse complement strand
CCCCCCCCCCCCCCCCCCCCCCCCCCCCCCCCCCCCCCCCCCCCCCCCCCCCCCCCCCCCCCCCCCCCCCCCCCCCCCCCCCCCCCCCCCCCCCGACCCACCCACACACCCGCTGCGGGCCCCCGCACCTCTGACCCCGGCCCACCCCGATCCCCTCAGGGGCGCGGGGAACTGCGCGACCAGCCCCCACACACCCGCACCCGGCAACGAGAGCCCAAGCCCCCCACCCCCCCCGTCACCCCTCCCGCAACCGCCCCCGCGCCACCATCAACGCGAACCCCAACAAATTCGGCCCCCGCCACCGCTCAGGATCCCCCGCCGCCACATCATCCGCAGCCAGCCCAATCCCCCACACCCGGTCAACAGGACTCGCCTCCACCAGCACCCGCTCACCCGTCCCCAGCAAAAACCCCCGCAGCCCCTCATCCGCCGCGAACTTCCGCACGCTCCCCTCGACGACGATCCCGAACCGCTCCCGAGCCCAGACCCCCTCGTCGAACCCCCGCACCAACCGCCCCGCCTTCTTCGCCTCGGCCGGATGCCCCGCACCCAGCACCCGCGCAAGCGCATCCCCGTCGCCGAACAGCCGCGCTTTCCCCGCCATCATCCAGTGCTCGGCGGTCGCATACGTCACCCCGTCCACCGTGAACGGCGACGGCCACCACTGACTCAGACAGCTCGCGCTCACGCCCCCGTCCGGGCGCGGCCGGTGCCCCCAGAAGTGCAGGTACTTGACTCTCGCCCCTGCCCGCACTTCCCTGATCAGCGCTTCCCGCGAATCGATCTTTTCCACGGCCCCCGCCGCGAGCTTCCCCGTGATCTCGTCCATACACGCGAGTCTTGCAGGCACCACTGACACTCCGTCCCCCCTTTTCCACGAGGACTCGACACCTGGTCGACAGATTCCGTCGCGTAACCAAAAGGCAACAACGGAATCACTTGTTGGAGTCCCTTTGCTCTGTCAGGATCGGCATTCAAATCGAGCTGGAGCTACGCCACCCGCCAGCGGACGAAGCGGGGCGAAGGCGGAGGAGAGCGACATGCACAACCCGGGCAGCGTCACCCCGGACCGATTCCCCGCACAGGAGTACTTCGCGGGCGGCGCGCAGTTCATCGCGGGCCGCCTGACGAAGGGCACCTCGGGCCACACCCACGCCGTCGTCGACCCGGCCACCGGCGAGGACGTCTATACATACGAGCTGGCCGGGACGGCCGACGTGGACGCCGCCGTGGCAGCCGCCCGGGCCGCGTTCCCGGCCTGGTCCGGCGCCACCCCCGGCGAGCGCTCCGACGCGCTGCACCGTTTCGCCGCCGTACTCGCCGAACGCGCCGACGATTTCGCCCGCGCCGAGTCCCTCCAGTGCGGCAAGCCCCTCAAGCTGACCCGCGAGTTCGACGTCCCGGGGACCATTGACAACACGGCTTTCTTCGCCGGTGCCGCACGGCATCTGCAGGGACAGTCGGCGGGGGAGTACTCCGGCGACCACACGTCGTACGTACGCCGTGAACCCATCGGCGTCGTCGGCTCCATCGCGCCCTGGAACTACCCCCTCCAGATGGCCGCCTGGAAGATCCTCCCGGCGATCGCCGCCGGCAACACGATCGTCCTGAAGCCCGCCGAGCTGACCCCGCTCACCTCGCTGATGTTCGCCCAGGCCGCCACCGAGGCCGGCATCCCGGACGGTGTCATCAACATCATCACCGGCAGCGGGAAGGAGGCCGGTGAGCACCTCGTCGGTCACCCCGACGTGGCCATGACGTCCTTCACCGGGTCCACCGCCGTAGGCAAGCGCGTCGCCGAGATCGCGACCGCCACCGTCAAGCGCCTTCACCTGGAGCTCGGCGGCAAGGCACCCTTCGTGGTCTTCGACGACGCCGATCTCGACGCCGCCGTCAACGGAGCCGTCGCCGGTTCGCTCATCAACACCGGGCAGGACTGCACGGCCGCCACGCGCGCGTACGTGCAGCGGCCCCTCTACGACGCGTTCGTCCAGAAGACGGCCGCCCTCATGGCGAGCGTCCGGGTCGGCGATCCCTTCGCCCCGGGCACCGACCTCGGGCCGCTGATCTCGCACGTCCAGCGCGACCGCGTCGCCGGTTTCGTCGACCGGGCGCGTGCCTACGCGCGCGTGGTGACCGGCGGCGAGGCTCCTCAGGGAGATCTCAAGAACGGCGCGTACTATCGCCCCACCCTGGTCGCGGACGCCGCCCAGGACAGCGAGATCGTGCAGTCGGAGCTGTTCGGACCGGTGCTCGTGGTGCTCCCCTTCGACACCGACGACGAAGGCATCGCGCTCGCCAACGACACCCCGTACGGACTCGCCGCCTCCGCGTGGAGCCGGGACGTCTACCGGGCCAATCGCGCGACCCGCGAGATCAAGGCCGGCTGCGTGTGGATCAACGACCACATCCCGATCATCAGCGAGATGCCCCACGGCGGGTACAAGGCGTCCGGCTTCGGCAAGGACATGTCCGCCTACTCGTTCGAGGAGTACACCCAGATCAAGCACGTCATGTTCGACAACACGGCGGTGGCCCGCAAGGACTGGCACCGCACGATCTTCGGGGACCGATAGCAGAACTGACGGCCGCCGAAGCCGCGGCCGTCTCCTCCCGAAAGGGCAGCACGCGCATGAAGCAGTACGAGCCCGACCGCCTGACCCCGGCCGAAGTGGCCGCCGTGCGGCGCAGCTTCCGCAAGAGCCGGTCCGTGATGACCCGCCGTTCGGTGCTGCGCGCCTCCGCGGGCGGCGCGCTCGCGGTCGGCGGCCTCGGCGCCCTCAGCGGCTGCGGGATCCCCGCGGCGGGCAAGACGCAGGGCGGCGTCTCCGCCGACGACCACTCGGCCACGGAGAAGGAGATCGACTTCTCCAACTGGCCCGAGTACATCGACACGGACGAGAGCGGCAACCACCGCCCGACGCTGGACGCGTTCACCAAGCGGACCGGCATCAAGGTCAAGTACACCGAGGACATCAACGACAACGACGAGTTCTTCGGCAAGATCCAGCCGCAGCTCGCCGCCGGCCAGTCCACCGGCCGCGACCTGATCGTCCTCACCGACTGGCTGGCCGCCCGCATGATCCGCCTGGGCTACGTCCAGAAACTGGACGCGTCGAACCTGCCGCACGCCTACGCCAACCTGTCGGACCAGTTCCGCAGCCCCGACTGGGACCCGGGCCGGGCGTACTCGTACGTATGGCAGGGCATCTCGACCGTCATCGCCTACAACAAGAAGGCGCTCGACGGCGTCGAGGTGAAGTCGATCTCCGACCTCCTCGACAACCCCAAGCTCAAGGGCCGCGTCGGCTTCCTCACCGAGATGCGCGACAGCGTCGGCATGACCATGCTCGACATGGGCAAGGACCCGGCGAAGTTCACCACCGACGACTACGACGCGGTCATCGCCCGCCTCCAGAAGGCCGTCGACAAGGGCCAGATCCGCCGCTTCACCGGCAACGACTACACGTCCGACCTCACCAAGGGCGACTTCGCCGCGTGCGTCGCCTGGGGCGGCGACATCGTGCAGCTCCAGGCGGACAACCCGGACGTCGGCTACGTCATCCCAGCCGCCGGCTACATGACGTCGACCGACAACCTGCTGATCCCCAACAAGGCGCGCCACAAGACGAACGCCGAGCGGCTCATCGACTACTACTACGAGCCCGAGCCGGCCGCCGAACTCGCCGCCTACGTCAACTACGTCAGCCCGGTCGCGGACGTGAAGCCCTACCTCGCCAAGATCGACAAGTCGGCGGCGAGCAACCCGCTGATCCTTCCCGACAAGGCCATGGCGGCCAAGTCGCACGCCTTCCGCTCACTGAGCTCGAAGGAAGAGACGGCATACCAGCAGAAGTTCGCAAAGCTCACAGGGGCGTGACGACGATGAACACGACGGACAACAGCGGCGACGTCCGCCTCTCCGGTATCAGCAAGACCTACGACAACGGCTTCACCGCCGTCCAACCGCTCGACCTGACCGTCCCCCAGGGCTCCTTCTTCGCCCTGCTCGGCGCCTCGGGCTGCGGCAAGACCACCACCCTGCGCATGATCGCGGGCCTGGAGGAACCTTCCTCCGGCACCGTCCACCTCGGCGACCAGGAAGTCACCAACCTCCCGCCCTACAAGCGGCCGGTGAACACCGTCTTCCAGTCGTACGCCCTCTTCCCGCACCTCGACATCTTCGAGAACGTCGCCTTCGGTCTGCGCCGGCGCGGCATCAAGTCGGTGAAGAAGCAGGTCGAGGACATGCTCGACCTGGTCCAACTCGGCGAGCAGGCGCGCAAGAAGCCGCACCAGTTGTCAGGTGGCCAGCAGCAGCGTGTGGCCGTCGCCCGCGCCCTCATCAACCACCCGAAGGTGCTCCTCCTCGACGAGCCCCTCGGCGCCCTCGACCTCAAGCTGCGCCGCCAGATGCAGCTGGAGCTCAAGCGCATCCAGACCGAGGTCGGCATCACGTTCATCCACGTCACGCACGACCAGGAGGAGGCCATGACCATGGCCGACACGGTCGCCGTGATGAACGCGGGCCGCGTCGAGCAGCTCGGCTCGCCCAGCGACCTCTACGAGAACCCGAACACCACCTTCGTCGCCAACTTCCTCGGCACCTCCAACCTCATCGAGGCCGAGGTCGACTCCAAGAGCGGCGACGACATCGTCCTCAAGGCGGGCGGCGGCAAGCTCGTCCTGCCCGAGTCGCGATGTTCCGCGCCCACGACGACCGGCGGCAAGGTCCTGGTCGGCGTACGCCCGGAGAAGATCACCCTCACCCACGCCGACGACGCGGGCGAGATCCCGGCCGGCCGCAACCGCATCACCGGCACGATCGCCGACTCCAGCTTCATCGGCGTCTCGACGCAGTACGTCATCGACAGCCCGGTCTGCCCCGAGTTCGAGGTCTACGCCCAGAACATCGACCGCGACACCCGGCTGCGGCCCGGCGCCGAGGTCGTCCTGCACTGGAACCCGGCCCACACCTTCGGCCTCGACGCCGCCCAGGACATCGACGCCGGTGTCGACGTCGAGGAGGAGGCCGCCTGATGGCCGCTGTCACCGAGGCGCCGCCCCTGGCGCCCGCGCCGGAGGAGAAGCCGCCGCGCAAGAAGAGGGGCCGCTGGACGCCGTACTGGCTGCTGCTGCCCGGCATTCTCTGGCTGATCGTCTTCTTCGCGCTGCCGATGATCTACCAGGGCTCCACGTCGATCCAGACGGGCTCCCTGGAGGACGGCTACAAGGTCACCTGGCACTTCGCGACCTACTGGGACGCACTGTCCGAGTACTGGCCGCAGTTCCTGCGCTCGGTCTTCTACGCCGCCGCCGCGACCATCCTCTGTCTGCTGCTCGGGTACCCGCTGGCGTACCTCATCGCCTTCCGCGCGGGACGCTGGCGGAACCTGATCATGATCCTGGTGATCGCGCCGTTCTTCACCAGCTTCCTGATCCGCACGCTCGCCTGGAAGACGATCCTCGCGGACAGCGGTCCGGTC
Organism: Streptomyces sp. NPDC050528; assembly: GCF_044457795.1. Taxonomy (NCBI): domain Bacteria; kingdom Bacillati; phylum Actinomycetota; class Actinomycetes; order Kitasatosporales; family Streptomycetaceae; genus Streptomyces; species Streptomyces sp. NPDC050528. Next base: position 109,693 of record NZ_JBITHH010000024.1, on the reverse strand, counting down.
GTGAGCGTCCTCAACACGCTGCACGTCCTGGACGTCACCAACTGGCTCGGCTGGACATCGGGGGACCGCGTCCTCGCCACACCACTCGCGGTGGTGTGCGGACTGACGTACAACTTCCTGCCGTTCATGGTGCTTCCGCTCTACACCTCGCTGGAGCGCATCGACGGACGGCTGCACGAGGCGGCCGGCGACTTGTACGCCAAGCCGTTCACCACCTTCCGCAAGGTCACCTTCCCGCTGTCGATGCCGGGCGTCGTCTCCGGCACCCTGCTGACCTTCATCCCGGCGGCCGGTGACTACGTCAACGCCGAACTCCTCGGCTCCACCGACACCCGCATGATCGGAAACGTCATCCAGACGCAGTTCCTGCGCATTCTGGATTACCCGACGGCGGCCGCTCTTTCCTTCATCCTCATGGCCGCCATTCTCGCCATGGTGACCATCTACATTCGCAAGTCCGGGACGGAGGATCTGGTTTAAATGGCCGTCGTACGCTGGTTCAAGCGCCATCTCGTCGTCATCGCGGGGCTGTTGACCCTCGGATATCTCCTCCTTCCGAACGTCATCGTCACGGTGTTCTCCTTCAACAAACCGAAGGGGCGCTTCAATTACGAGTGGCAGCAGTTCTCGCTGGACGCCTGGAAGAAGCCGTGCGGTGTCGCCGACATGTGCGGCTCGCTCTCCATCAGCCTCCAGATCGCCGTCTGGGCGACCATCGGCGCCACGCTCCTCGGCACGATGATCGCCTTCGCGCTGGTCCGTTACCGCTTCCGCGCCCGCGGCGCGATCAACTCGCTGATCTTCCTGCCGATGGCGATGCCCGAGGTCGTCATGGCCGCCTCGCTGCTCACCCTGTTCCTCAACATGGGCGCCCAACTGGGCTTCTACACCATCCTGATCGCCCACATCATGTTCTGCCTCAGCTTCGTCGTCACCGCCGTCAAGGCCCGCGTGATGTCGATGGACCCCCGCCTGGAACAGGCCGCCCAGGACCTCTACGCCGGCCCGGCGCAGACGTTCCTGCGCGTCACCCTGCCGATCGCGGCCCCCGGAATCGCGGCGGGCGCGCTGCTTTCCTTCGCGCTCTCCTTCGACGATTTCATCATCACCAATTTCAACGCGGGTTCGACCGTCACCTTCCCCATGTTCGTCTGGGGTTCGGCACAGCGCGGCACACCCGTTCAGATCAATGTCATCGGTACGACGATGTTCCTCGTCGCCGTATTGTTGGTGCTCGTTTCCATGGCGATCACCAACCGCCGCAACAAGGTGAAGGCATAACCGCACTATCCCTGTAGGGAGTTGAAATCATGGCCCCAAGCGCCATGAGCCGTAGCAACAACTGGACCAAGTCTCTTTCCGAAGCACGGCCGGTGCCGTTCTGGCTGGACGACCCCGGCAAGCCCCGCCCCGAACCCGCGCTCACCGGCGGCGAGACCTGCGATCTGCTGGTCGTCGGCGGCGGTTACAGCGGACTGTGGACCGCGCTCATCGCGAAAGAGCGCGACCCGCAGCGGGACGTGGTGCTGGTGGAGGGCCGCGAGGTGGGCTGGGCCGCCTCGGGCCGCAACGGCGGATTCTGCGCCGCCTCGCTCACCCACGGACTCTCCAACGGCCTCACCCGCTGGCCCGACGAGATCCACAAACTGGAGGAGCTGGGCGCCCGCAACCTCGACGCGATCGAGAGCGCGGTCGCCCGTTACTCCCTGGACTGCGAGTTCGAGCGCACCGGCGAGATCGACGTCGCCACCGAACCGCACCAGGCCGAGGAACTCCACGACTGGTACGGCGAGTTGGAGAGCAAGGGCCTCGCCGACGGCACCGAGTTCCTGGACGCCGAGGCGCTCCGCGAACAGGTCGCCTCCCCGACCTTCCTGGCCGGCCTCTACGACCGCAGAGGCGTCGCGATGCTCAACCCGGCCAAACTGGCCTGGGGGTTGAAGCGCGCCTGCCTCCAACTAGGCGTCCGCGTCTACGAACACACCCCCGCCCTCGCCCTCAAACCGCACGGCGCCGGCATGGCCGTACGCACCCCGTACGGCTCGGTCCGCGCCCGCCGGGTCGCGCTCGGCACCAACATCTTCCCGAACCTCGTCAAGCGCGTCCGCTCGTACACCGTCCCGGTCTACGACTACGCGCTGATGACCGAACCGCTCAGCGCCGACCAGTTGGCGTCGATCGGCTGGAAGAACCGCCAGGGCCTCGGCGATTCGGCGAACCAGTTCCACTACTTCCGGCTCTCCGCCGACAACCGCATCCTGTGGGGCGGTTACGACGCGATCTATCCCTACGGCGGCCGGGTCCGCGCCGAGTACGACGACCGGCCGGAGACGTACGCCAAGCTCGCGGAGCACTTCTTCACCTGCTTCCCGCAGTTGGAGGGGCTGAACTTCTCGCACGCGTGGGGCGGAGCGATCGACACCTGCTCGCGCTTCTCGGCGTTCTTCGGCACCGCCCACCAGGGCAAGGTCGCGTACGCGGCGGGCTTCACCGGGCTCGGCGTCGGCGCGACCCGCTTCGGCGCGGACGTGATGCTGGACCTGCTCGCGGGGGAGCGCACCGAGCGCACCGAACTGGAGATGGTCCGCAAGAAGCCGCTGCCCTTCCCGCCCGAGCCCTTCGCCTGGACCGGCATCGCGCTCACCAAGTGGTCGCTGGCGCACGCCGATTCACACGGCGGTCGGCGCAACCTCTGGCTGAAGACGATGGACAAGCTGGGCCTCGGCTTCGACAGCTGAGCCCCACCCCTTCCGTGAGATGTGATCCGGTTCACTCCTTCGTGGTGCCCGAACTCGCGTAATGCCCGGCGGAGACCTCCCTCTCTCCTGTGACGCGACCAGCGTCGACATGAGAAAGGGAGGTCTCCTCATGACTGGGGCGAAGACGGCCGTCGAGTGGCTGGCATCCGTAGCTCCGGATCCGGAGGCCTGCCGCTGGGAATGGGAGCGCAACCCCCTCGGGGTCGCGCTGCTGCCCGCCGGCAAGGCCTGGGACGTACTCATCCTGCCGGGTGAGCTCGGTTATCCCACGCTCGATGTGCTCACCAGGGTCATCGATCAACTGGGCCCGGTACTCGTCGACTTCGGCGACGCACGGATGGGCTTCCTCGTACCGCCCGGCACCGCGGCCCGCTGGCTGGGCACCGGAATCCGCACGGCGGGACTCGGCACCTGGATCGTCGTGCCGTACCCCGGCCGGTCGACCGGGGGAGTCCGCTGGCTGGTTCCACCGGACGGCTCCGGCACCCTCACCGACCCCGCGCTCCTCGAACTCGCCATGCACGAGGCGGCGGCGGGGCTGGCCACGGAAGGGGAGGACGGGAGGGCGGGTAACTGATCGAGGTCTTGACAAGCTAATTGGTCTGGACCAAATTGGGCGCGCTCCACCCCTCCAATTCCCCCATGCCCGGAGGCACTTGTGGACCGCACCAGACCCGTCCTCACCATGCTCACGGCCCTGGCCCTGGCCGTATCCGGATTCACCGCGCTCTCGTCGGCCGCCCGTGCGGCCGACGCGGACCTGGCGAAGAACGGAGGCTTCGAAGCGGGCCTCGACAGTTGGTCCTGCACCGCGAACAGCGGTACGACGGTCAAGTCGCCCGTGCACGGCGGCAGTTGGGCGTTGCAGGCGACCCCGGCCGGCAACGACTACGCCCAGTGCGCGCAGACGGTGACCGTGCAGCCCAACTCCCAGTACTCGCTCGCCGGTTACGTCCGCGGCAGCTACGTCTACCTCGGCGCGAGCGGCACCGGCACCACCGACGTCTCCACCTGGACCCAATCGGCCCCCGACTGGCAGCAGTTGACGACCAGCTTCCGCACCGGCCCGTCCACCACCAAGGTCACGATCTACACCCACGGCTGGTACGCCACCGGCGCCTACTACGCCGACGACATCTCCCTCATCGGCCCGGCAGGAAACGTAGGACAGCCGCCAACCACCCCGACCGGCCTGGCCGTTGGCTCCATCACGTCCTCCTCCGTCGCCCTCTCCTGGTCCGCCGTCACCGGCGCGACGAGCTACGCGATCTACCGCGACGGGGTCAAGGTCCAGACGGCGAGCGGGACTTCGGCCACCGTGAGCGGGCTGTCGGCCGCGACGGCGTACAGCTTCCAGGTCACCGCGGTGAACGACGCGGGCGAGTCCGCGAAGTCGGCGGCGGTCGCTGCCACGACGTCCACCGGCTCGGGCCCGACCTCCGGACTGCCGACCCACGCCCTGGTCGGCTACCTCCACGCCAGCTTCGCCAACGGCTCCGGCTACACGCGCCTGGCGGATGTCCCCGACAGCTGGGACGTCATCGACCTGGCCTTCGGTGAACCCACCTCCGCCACCTCGGGCGACATCCGCTTCAACCGCTGCCCGGTCAGCGAGTGCGCGAACGTCGAGAGCGACGCCGACTTCAAGGCGGCCATCAAGGCCAAACAGGCGGCGGGGAAGAAGGTGTTGATCTCCATCGGCGGCGCCAACGGCCAGGTCCAACTCACCACGACGGCAGCCCGCGACACCTTCGTCTCCTCGGTCTCGAACATCATCGACACCTACGGCCTCGACGGCCTCGACATCGACTTCGAAGGCCACTCGCTCTCGCTGGACGCGAGCGACACGAACTTCAAGAGCCCCACAACTCCCGTCGTGGTCAACCTCATTGCGGCCCTGAAGACCTTGAAGGCCAAGTACGGCTCGAAGTTCGTGCTGAGCATGGCGCCCGAGACGTTCTTCGTGCAGATGGGCTACCAGTTCTACGGCACCGGCAAGTTCGGCGGCCAGGACCCGAGGTGCGGGGCGTATCTGCCCGTCATCTACGCCCTGCGCGACGACCTCACGCTGCTCCACGTCCAGGACTACAACTCGGGCCCGATCATGGGCCTCGACAACCAGTACCACACCATGGGCGGCGCCGATTTCCACATCGCGATGACCGACATGCTGCTCACGGGCTTCCCGGTCGCGGGTGACACGACCAACATGTTCCCGGCTCTGCGCCCCGACCAGATCGCGATCGGCATGCCGGCGTCGGTCAACGCGGGCAACGGTTACGTGGCTCCGGCGGAGGTCACGAAAACCCTGGACTGCCTGACGAAGAAGGTGAGTTGCGGCTCGTACGCGACCCACGGCACCTGGCCGACCCTGCGCGGCCTGATGACGTGGTCGGTCAACTGGGACCGCTACTCGAACTGGGAGTTCCAGAAGACGTTCGACGGCTACTTCGGCTGAGGAACAGCCGTAGCGAAGTGAGCAGCACCGTACCGAGGCACCAACTGGCCACCACGTCCAGTGGCCAGTGGTAGCCCCGCCTGACCAGGCCGAAGCTGACGCAGGCGACGAGAAGGGCGCAGGCGATGACGGCTCCGCGACGGGCGTACGACGTCCGGAGCCATGGGAGGAGAACCAGAGTCGCGGAGCCGTAGGCGATCATCGCGGTGGCCGTGTGGCCCGAGGGGTAGTAGCCGGTGCCGGGTGGGACCGCCGGGGTGCCGCCGCGGGCGATCAGTTCCTTGAGGGGGACGACGATCGCCGGGACCAGGGCCATCAGCACGGCCGCCGCGAGGGGTGGCAGCCACCAGCGGTGTGTACCTGTGGCACGGCCGCGCCCGCCGACGTAGACGAGGACGACGACGAGGACCGGGACCGCGACCTGGATGTTGCCGAGGTCGGCGAGGAGTTCGGAGGCGCGGTCCGGGTGGACGAGGGCGCTGCTGAGGCGGGTGTCCAGGCGGAGGAGGGGGCCGTCGGCCGCGACCTGCCAGGTGATCACCGCGAAGAGGAGCGCGGGAAGGGCGAGAAGCAGCCAGAAAAAGGAGGTCGGCCGGCCCGGAACAGGGGGGGTAGTTCCGGGCCGGCCGTCCGGATCGGATGGTCGGCCGCCCCGGGGGGTTTGGGGCGGGCGACTGTCCGATCGGTGAGGAGATTCGGAGCCGGAGGCTCCTGTTGTGTGCGCGAGGGCACGACCAGGTCGAAGCTGGGGAGGCCCCGGCCTGAAATCACCCACAGTCCCCTGTGGGCGGGGTGTATCTCTCATCTGGGTAGAACCTACGGCAGCGGCTGCGGGTACGACAGGCGGAATCGCGTCCCGTCATGCACCCCGCACACCTTCTTCACACGGCCCGACGCCCGCCGCCCCGGCCCGTGAATGGCTCCGGGCGAAACGGGTGGGGCGGTTGAGGCGTATGAGGCTCAACTCCTGTGCGAGAGCTGGGAGTTGCATGTGGCCGGGATGCACGGGCGGGGGTGGCTCAGATACGTGCGAACGCCTGCTCGATGATGTCGAGCCCCTCGCTCAACAGATCGTCGCCGATGACCAGCGGGGGCAGGAAGCGCAGCACGTTGCCGTAGGTGCCACAGGTCAGGACCAGCAGCCCCTCCTGGTGGCACGCCTTGGCGAGCGCGGCCGTCGCCTCCGGGTTCGGCTCCTTGGTCGTACGGTCCTTGACGAGCTCGATGGCGATCATCGCGCCGCGTCCGCGCACGTCGCCGATGATGTCGAACTTCTCCGCCATGGCCCCGAGCCGGACCTTCATGACCGACTCGATGTTCTTGGCCTTGGCGTTGAGGTCCAGCTCCTTCATCGTCTCGATGGCGCCGAGCGCACCGGCGCAGGCGACGGGGTTGCCGCCGTAGGTACCCCCGAGCCCGCCGGCGTGGGCCGCGTCCATGATCTCGGCGCGCCCGGTGACGGCGGCGAGCGGCAGTCCGCCCGCGATGCCCTTGGCGGTGGTGATGAGATCCGGGACGACACCCTCGTCCTCACACGCGAACCACTGACCCGTACGGCAGAACCCGGACTGGATCTCGTCGGCGACGAAGACGATCCCGTTGGCCTTGGCGAACTCGCTCAGCGCGGGAAGGAAGCCCTTCGCCGGCTCGATGAAGCCGCCCTCGCCGAGGACCGGCTCGATGATGATCGCGGCGACGTTGTCGGCGCCGATCTGCTTGTTGATCATGTCGATGGCCTGCGCGGAGGCCTCGGCACCGGCGTTGTCCGGACCGGTCGGCCAGCGGTAGCCGTAGGCGACCGGAACGCGGTAGACCTCGGGCGCGAACGGCCCGAAGCCGTTCTTGTACGGCATGTTCTTCGAAGTCAGCGCCATGGTGAGGTTGGTGCGGCCGTGGTAGCCGTGGTCGAAGACGACGACGGCCTGCCGCTTGGTGTAGGCGCGGGCGATCTTGACGGCGTTCTCGACGGCCTCGGCGCCGGAGTTGAACAGCGCGGACTTCTTCGCGTGGTCACCCGGGGTCAGCTCGGCGAGCGCCTCGGCGACCTCCACGTACCCCTCGTACGGCGTGACCATGAAACAGGTGTGGGTGAAGTCGGCGAGCTGCGCGCTCGCCCGGCGTACGACGGCCTCGGCGGAGGCGCCGACGGAGGTCACGGCGATACCGGAACCGAAGTCGATCAACCGGTTCCCGTCGACGTCCTCGATGATCCCGCCGCCCGCGCGCGCGGTGAACACGGGCAGCACGGAGCCCACACCGGCCGCGACCGCGGCGGTACGGCGGGCCTGCAGCTCCTGCGACTTCGGGCCGGGGATGGCGGTGAGAACGCGGCGCTCCTGCGGAACAGCGGTCATGAGGGGCTCCTGGGGTGGTGCGGACGCTTTTCTTCTTTCTTCCTTTCTCGCAGGCTAGGGCGGGGGGTCGGGGGTGGGCATGCTCCATGTGGGCGGTGTCGGCCGGCCGGGTTGTCCGTGGTGGACATGGCGGCCCGGCCGGGGAGTGTGGCGATCCGGCCGTGTAAGCGGTGAACTCCCCTTGTGGGCGCGTTAGATTGACTCGCTGACGGTGTACGGAACGGCTGGTCAAGGGGCGAGGGCGAGGACGATGGACAGCGACGGGACGCGGGACGCGCGGGGCACGCATGCGAACCCGGTGCCGCGTCCGGCGGGGCCGACGGACCCGCCGGGGGAGCGCGCCGTACCGCCGAGGCCGGCGCACGCACCGAGCGCGCCCGCGCCCGCCGTGGCCGACTGGCTCGACGAGCCCCGGCCCGCCGCGGGACCCGGCATCTGGCGCTTCGGATACCGCGTGCCCAAGCCGGAGCGGAACACCGAGCGGTTGTCACCGATCACCATCGTCGGCGTCGTCGTCCCGCTCGTCGTGGGCATGGTGCTCTGGTCGCTGTGGAAGCACGGCAGCATCCCCTACCAATGGGCGCTGCTGAGGGTGCTCACACCGAGCGACTGGTGGTGGGGCGGCACCACCACGCCCAAGGGCAAGGGCGTCGAGGCCGTGGCCGTCGCCGACGGCGTGTTCTTCGGCATCCTGGCCTTCGGGATGGCGCGCCTGGGCAGCTGGCCGGACATCATCCGGCACCTCGTCACCCGCCGCCCGCAGCCGGCCCGGGCGCTCCTCGCCCTGCTCGGCGCCGTGATCGCCGTGAACGTGATCGTGACCCCGAGCGCCTTCCCCTCGGTCGGCTGGCACGCGCTCCCGGTGGCCGATCCGCTGTACTACCTCATCGACCTGCTGCCGGGCGGCCGCGGCTTCATCTCCACGCCGCTGATGGGCAACCTCCTCTACGTGGTCATCGGCGTGCTGGTCGTCTGGCCGTTCGCCCGGATCGGCGGCTGGCTGCCCTTCCTCCGGGAGCGCCACGGCGCGGGCGGCACCGCGGCTCAGACGGCCGTCGCCGAGCAGGCACCGGCAGCAGGGTCACGGTCGCACTGGCCCGAGCTGCGGGAGGCGGGGCAGTTCGACGCCGCCGACATCCTCACCGCCGAGGTGCAGGCGGGGCGGATGAACGACGTGGACTGCGCCCGCGTCGAGCACGCCTGGCGGCGGGCCCGGCGGACCGGCGACCTCGCGGGCTTCACCCACACCGTGCTGCGTTCCGGGGGCGGCTCCTGGATCCACCCCTCCGGCGCCCGCGATCTGCCGGGCCGCATCGCACGGCACGACCTGCTCGCCGGACAGGTGCGGATCGGGACCTGGACCGCGGGGGAGCGCACCCCGCTCGCCTATCGCGGCGTCGGCAGCGCGCTCGGCCCGGACACGCTGGGGACCTCGCTGCTCGTCGTCGGACCCTCGGGCTCGGGCAAGACGCGGCACGTGGTGCGGCCGGTGGTCGAGAACCTCACCCTCCAGGCCCTCACCGGCCGGTGCGCCGTCGTCGTGGTGTGCGCGACCGGCGCGCCGCTCGGCCCGGACGACGCGTTCGACGTGATCGTCCGCGTCGGCGACCCGGCGTCCGTCCACGACCTCGACCCGTACGCCGAGTCCGACGACCCCGACGAAGCCGCAGCCCTGCTCGCGGAGGCCCTCGTCGGCGACCTCGACACCGTGGACACCCAGCGTGCCGCCGCCACCCTGGCCCAGCTCCTCGGGCCGTACCGGGCCGCGTACGGCAGGTTCCCCACCGTGCCCGTGCTGCGCGAACTCCTGGAGAGCGAGCCCAGGGTGCTGGCGGAGCTGAGCGCGGCGCTCACAGGCGACAAGCACGCCGTGATGCGCCGGGAACTCGACTCCCGCATGCGCCATGCCGGCGGTGGCAACGACCCCGGCGAGGCCCTCGCCGACCGGCTCGCACTGCTCGACCGCCCGGTGTTCGCCGGGTTCTTCGGAGCGGAGGGCGGGACCGTACGGCCGTTCTCGCTGCGAGCCGTCGCCCACCATCCGCTGCGGGTCCGGATCGACCTGCCCGAGCATGGGCACGGCGAGGCCGCCCGGCTGCTCACCCGGCTGGTCCTCGCGCAGTTCACCGCGGTGGTCCGCGGCCGTGAACGCGGGCACTTCGCGTGCCTCGTCCTCGACGACGCCACCGGCACGGTGAACACCGAGTCGCTGCGCCGGATCCAGCGGCTCCGCTCCGAGGACGCGGGTGTCGTCCTCGCCCTGCGCACCGTCGGCGATGTACCCGAGTCTCTGCACGGCCCGCTCTACGGCGCCGTCGGCTGCCGCATGGCGCTGGCCGGCGTCACCACCTGGGACGGCAGCCGTTTCGCCCACGCCTGGGGCACCGAGTGGGTGGAGACCAAGGACGTCGCCAAGCACACGGTCTTCGCCGACCAGCCCATGACCCGCGCCATCCACGCCCTGCGCAAACTGGTCACCGGCAAGGCCGTCACCACGGAGGCCGTGACCGTCCGCCAGGTCGAGCGGGACCGCTGGTCCGCGTCCGAACTGGCGCACGGGGTGCCGGCCGGCCACGCGGTGCTGTCCCTGACCAGCGTGAAGGGGGAGCACGCACCCCCGCTGCTGGTGGATCTGCGGGCGCCGGAGCTCTGAACCGGACATACAGGTACGTGATGACCATACGGTGAGGCAGAATCGGCACAGCCAGTTCATACGCGACGGCCAAAAGATCGACATGATCGCCAGCTCTTCCTCCACCTGAAGGCACCATGCCCCCCACGCTCGCCTCCCTCGTCCACCACTCCGCACTCAAGCTCACCGTGCGCGCCGGCGAGGACCGGCTGGACGTGCCCGTCCGCTGGGCGCATGTCAGTGAGCTGGCGGACCCGGTGCCGTACATGGAGGGCGGGGAGCTGCTGCTGACCACCGCGTTGAAGCTGGACGCGGAGGACGCCAAGGCCATGCGGCGGTATGTGAAGCGGCTGGTGGGCGCGGGAGTCGTCGGGCTGGGGTTCGCCGTCGGGGTCAACTACGACGAGATCCCGAAGGTTCTGGTCGACACCGCCGAGGAAGAGGGGCTGCCACTCCTCGAAGTCCCCCGCCGCACCCCCTTCATCGCCATCAGCAAAGCCGTCTCCGCGGCGATCGCCGCCGACCAGTACCGCTCCGTCACCGCCGGCTTCGCCGCCCAGCGCGAACTCACCAAGCAGGCCCTCACCGACGGTCCCGAGGGACTCCTCGCCGCTCTCGCCGCGCAGGTCGACGGCTGGGCCGCGCTCTACGACGCGTCCGGCGCCGTCGTCGCCACCGCCCCGGAGTGGTCGGGCCGCCGCGCCGCCCGGCTCACGGCGGACGTGGAGCGGTTGCGGGACCGGCCCGCGCCGGCCTCGTCCGTCGTCGGCGGACCGGACAACGAGGACCGCGTCGAACTCCACACCCTCGGCACCGGCCGCCGCCCCCGCGCCGCACTCGCCGTAGGAACCGCATCCGCGCTCGGTACGGCGGAGCGCTACGCCGTGCACTCCGCGATCGCGCTCCTCACCCTCACCACGGAACGCTCGCGGTCCCTCCAGGCCGCCCATGAACGGATCGGCGCGGCCGTGCTGCGGCTGCTGCTCGCCGGGCACCCGGACCACGCTCGGGCGGTCGCCGGGGATCTGTACGGCGGGCTGCTCGACGCGCCGTTCCGGATCATCGTGGGGGAGTCGACGGACGGTGAGCCCCTGGACGGGCTCGCCGAGGTCGTGGAATCCGCCGCGGCGCGGTCCGGGGAAGCCGTGCTCGTCGTACCGGAAGGGCCGGAACGGCTCGTGGCGCTCGCCGTCGACGGCGGAGCCGCGGTCGAGGCGTGCGCGGAGTACGCGGCGACGCTGGAGGGCGAGCGGGCGGGCGGCGGACAGGAACAGGGGGGCGAGGAGCACGAACTCGTCGTCGGGCTCTCCGCGCCCGCCGGGCCCATCGCCGCCGCGGCCGCCTACAAGCAGGCCGAGCAGGCGTTGTCCGTGGCCCGGCGGCGCGGGCGCGTGCTCGTCGAGCACGAGCAACTGGCCGCTGGGTCCGTGCTGCCGTTGCTCGCCGACGACGCGGTGCGCGCTTTCGCGGACGGGTTGCTACGGCCGCTCGCCGAGCACGACGCCACCGGGCGCGGGGATCTCGTCGCCTCGCTGCGGGCGTGGCTGTCCCGGCACGGGCAGTGGGACGCGGCCGCCGCGGACCTCGGGGTGCACCGGCACACCTTGCGGTACCGGATGCGGCGGGTCGAGGAGATCCTCGGGCGGTCGCTGGACGATCCGGACGTACGGATGGAGTTGTGGCTCGCGTTGAAGGCGACGGCCGCCGCGGAGTGACCCTTCCTGCCGACACCCTCTGCCGAACTGGAGTGTCCGCGCCGGGCACTGCTACGGCCCGGACAAACGCACCCTCGCTTCCCCGCACCTACGGTGGACCGAGAAGCACCGAGCAACACCGAGTACACGCACCCCCAACGCGGAAGGGCCGGCACACGCAATGCCCAACGAAACTGTGGCAGTCACCCACGCCTTCTGGCTCGCCGGCCGCCAGGCCACCGGCGAGGACACCTTCGACGTCACCTCGCCCTGGGACGGACGCCTCGTCGGCAAGGTCAGCGTGCCGACCGACGCCCAGGTCGAGGAGGCGGTGGCCGCCGCCCACGCCGTACGGGACGAGTTCGCCGCCACCCCCGCCCACGTCCGCGCCGCCGCTCTCGACCACGTCAGCCGGCGTCTCGTCGAGCGCACCGAGGAGATCGCGCAGCTCATCTCCGCCGAGAACGGCAAGCCGATCAAGTGGGCGCGCGGCGAGGTCGGCCGCGCGGTGTCCGTGTTCCGGTTCGCGGCGGAGGAGGCCCGGCGCTTCAACGGCGGCGAGGCCCAGCGCCTCGACACCGACGCCGGCGGCCAGGGCCGGCTCGCCCTCACCCGGCGCTTCCCGAAGGGTGTCGTCCTCGGCATCGCGCCCTTCAACTTCCCGCTCAACCTCTGCGCCCACAAGATCGCCCCCGCGATCGCGGCCGGCGCCCCGATCATCCTCAAGCCGGCCCCGGCCACCCCGCTCTCCGGCCTGATCATCGGCGACCTCCTCGCCGAGACCGAACTGCCCGCCGGCGCCTGGAGCATCCTCCCGGTCGCCAACGACCACATGCCCGCCCTCGTCCAGGACGAGCGGCTGCCCGTGATCTCCTTCACCGGTTCGGAGAAGGTCGGCTACGCGATCATGGACTCGGTGCCGCGCAAGCACTGCACGCTGGAGCTGGGCGGCAACGGCGCGGCCGTGGTCCTCGGGGACTACTCCTCCGACGCCGACCTCGACTGGGCCGCGACCCGCATCGCCACCTTCTCCAACTACCAGGGCGGCCAGTCCTGCATCTCCGTGCAGCGGGTCATCGCCGACGCGTCCGTCTACGACCGGCTGCTGCCGCGCATAGTCGCCGCCGTCGAGGCCCAGGTCACCGGCGACCCGAGCGACGACAAGACCGACGTCGGGCCGCTGGTCAGCGAGGCCGCCGCGCAGCGCGTCGAGTCGTGGGTCCAGGAGGCCCTCGAAGCCGGCGCCTCCCTCCTCACCGGCGGCAAGCGCGACGGCGCCTCGTACGCGCCGACCGTCCTCACCGACGTACCGGCCGACACGACGATCTCCTGCGAGGAGGTCTTCGGACCGGTGCTGACCGTCACGAAGGTGGACGGCGAGGCCGCCGCCTTCGCCGCCGCCAACGACTCCAAGTACGGCCTCCAGGCAGGGGTGTTCACCCACGACGTGCAGGTCGCCTTCCGCGCCCACCGTGCGCTCGAAGTCGGCGGTGTCGTGATCGGAGACGTCCCGTCCTACCGCGCCGACCAGATGCCCTACGGCGGCGCCAAGCAGTCCGGTGTCGGCCGCGAGGGCGTCAAGTTCGCGATGGACGACTACACCTACGAGCGCGTGCTGGTCCTCACGGGCCTCGCGCTCTGACCGGGCTCGGGAGGAGAGGGGAACGGTCGCTCTGACCGTTCTCTCACCCGACGACTCTAGCTAATGGGATCCATTTTCATATAGCCTCCTCGGAGGGGCCCGGCACCGATGCCTTCCGGTGCCGGGCCCCTTCTCGTCGGCTGCTTCCGGACCCTCAGCCGGAGAAGCCGACATGCGCGAGCCGCAACGGCCCGCGCAGCTTCAGGTGCACATCGTGCAGGCCCTCGGCCACGATCCCGGCGCCGAGCGTGGTGTAGTCGTACGGGCCCGACGTCGGTGCGGGCAGGGCGAGTTGAGCGAGCGCCGGGCCGCCGTCCAGGGACAGTTCCACGACGCCCTCGCCCGCCACCTCCACGGTCACCTCTGTGACGCCCGCGCCGAAGTCGCAGTGCCGGTAGGTCAGTTCGGCCGCACCGCCCTGCGTCGGGGTCACGGCGTCGCCCGTCACCTTCGTGCGGTCGACGATCTCGCCGCCCGACTGCTCGTCGAAGTCGGCCGCGTCCAGGCCGTGTTGGAGGAGGGGGCGGGGTGCGGCGGGCTCGCCGGTGAGTCTCACCGTCGTACGGAGACGGATGTCCTCGCTGGAGGCGCCGAGGAAGAGGTCGTACGGGCCGGGTTCCAGGCGCCAGCCGCCGCGCTTCACATCCCAGAACTCGAAGGCGGACAGCGGGACTTCGAAGGAGAGCACCGCTGCCTCGCCCGGGGCGAGTGTCACGCGGCGGTGTGCGATCAGTTCGCTGAGCGGGCGGGGGACCGACGGGTTCACCGCGCTGCTGTACAGCTGCGCCACCTCGTCGGCTGTCACGTCGCCGGTGTTCGTGACCGTGAACTGCACGTGCATCGCCCCGAGTTCGACCTGCGTCCTGAGGTCGTCGTACGTGAAGGACGCGTACGACAGGCCGTGCCCGAACGGGAACAGGGGGGTGCCCTCGAAGTAGAGGTAGGTCTGTCGGCCGCCGATCACGTCGTAGTCGAGGAGATCGGGCAGGTCGGAGTCGGCGGCGTACCAGGTCTGCGGGAGGCGGCCGGCGGGGGAGACGTCGCCGGCGAGGACGCGGGACAGGGCCGTGCCCGCCGCCTGGCCGCCGTGGGCGGTCCACAGGATCGCGGGGAGGCCGGCCGGGTCGACCGTGTACGGGTACGCGGAGACCAGCGCCAGGACCGTGTTCGGGTTGGCGGCGCGGGCCGCCCGCAGGAGGCGTTCCTGGTGGCTGGGGAGGCTCAGGGTCGTACGGTCCTCGGTCTCGCGGCCGTTGATGTGCGGGTCGTTGCCCGCGACGACGAGCACCACGTCCGCCGCCTCCGCGACCCGGGCCACCGCGTCCTCGCCGCGTTCGGCGATCACCAACTCGAAGATTTCTCCGCCCTCTTCGGCAACCTTCACGCCGTCGGCGGCGACAGAGACGTGGCGACCCGTACCGATGTGCAGCAGGAGGTGACCGTTCTCGTGGGGTTCCAGGCGGAATGTCTCCTGGACGACCCAGCCTCCGGGCTGGTCGGCGGAGGCGCGGACATAGCTGTCGTCGGCGACCGAGAGGTACCGGCCGTCGGGCGCGCGGAGGGTGAGGACGCCCTCGCCCCAGTCGACGAGGGCGAGTTCGGTGCCGGTGTCGTCCGTGGTGAGGGGCGGGAGGTCGGTGCGGCCGGCGAGGAGGGCCGGGTCCAACGCGCCCTCGGCGCCGCGTACTTCGTCTTCCACGTCCGCCAACGGGACGTGCAGGAAGGTGCCTTGGGCGGTGCGGAGCCGGATCCGGTCCACGCCCTCCGCGAACTCGACGCGCTCGGCGCCGAATCGCTCGTACAGACCCTCCAGTGGAGTGGAGCGGTGGATCAACGTGCCGCTGTACCAGTCGAGTTTGCACTCGTCCGCGAGCAGGCCGACGACGGCGAGGCGGGTGTCGTGGGCGAGGGGCAACAGGGCGTCGTCGTTCTTGAGGAGGACGACTGCTTGTTCGGCGGCTTCTTGGGCGAGCGCCCGGTGCGCCGGGGTGTCGAAGTCCTCGGTGCCGGTGTGCGGGTCGTGGTCCGGGTCGAACTCGCCGAGCCGGAACCGCACCGAGAGCTGCCGGCGGACCGCCGCGTCGACGTCGGCCTCCGTCAACAGCCCCTGATCCAAAGCCCCTTGGACCCGCGCCACGATCGTCGAACCGTCCGTGCCGTGATCGGTGAAGCTGTCCACACCGGACAGCAGCGAGGCGGCCGTCGCCTCCTCGTGGGTGTCGAAGTAGTGCTCGGAGTCGACCAGGTTGGAGGGCGCCCCCGCGTCCGAGCAGACCAGCAGGTCCTCCTCGGTCCAGGTGCGCAACTGCTCGCGCAGATACGGCGAGACGTGGTTGGGGCGGCCGTTGACCAGGTTGTACGCGGGCATCACCCCCGCCACCGCGCCCGCCTCGACCGTCTCGCGGAACGCGCGCAGGTCGTATTCGTGCAGCACGCGCGGGCGGACGGACGAGGACGAGATGTCGCGGCCCGTCTCGTTGTTGTGGGCGAGCCAGTGCTTGAGCACGGGGGCCGTGCGCCAGTACGTCGGGTGGTCGCCGCGCAGGCCGCGCGTGTACGCGGTGGCGATCGCCGAGGTCAGCTTCGGGTCCTCCGAGTAGCCCTCCTCGTTACGGCCCCACAGCGGGTGGCGCAGCAGATTCACCGTCGGGGACCACACGTTGAGGCCGACGCGGTCGTCACGGGCGCGCATCGCGCGGACCTCCTTGGACACCGCGTCGCCGACCCGGCGTACGAGATCCTCGTTCCAGGTCGCGCCCAGGCCCACCGCCTGCGGGAAGACCGTCGCCGGGCCCATCCACGCGACGCCGTGCAGGGCCTCCTGGCCGGTGCGGAACGCGGCGACGCCCAGACGCTCCACGGTGGGCGCGTACTGGTGCAGGAAGCCGACCTTCTCGTCGGGGGTGAGCCGTGCCAGCAGGTCGTCGATGCGCTTCGCGAACGGCAGGTGCGGATCACGGAAAGGCGGCGTAGGCGGCGTTTGTGCGGTCACGTGGGGTTCCCCTTGCGATGGAGCGGCGCGGCTCTTTCGAAGCGCTTCGATGCTGATTCGATGCGCGTCGGGTGTCAAGACACCTTCACCGTTATTTCAAGCAGCACATACGGACAGGTCATGCCCCGCACCTCCGAGGAATCTTGGGAGCGACCCTTGTGCACCCTTGGGTGTTCACTTAACCTCGCAGCAACATCGAAGCGCTTCGACTAAGTGCTCTGTTCCACTCAAGACACCGCAGCCGACGGCTCCACCGCCGGGTGTCCTGGTGCGCCATGAAGGGTTGACGCAATGACGCCGAACGCCTCCGCCGCCTCCGCTCCCAGCCGGAGAAGCTTCCTCGCCTCCACGGCGGTCGTCGCCGCAGCGGTGGCGGGAGGGGTCCCCTTGCTCTCCGCCTGCGGGGCCTCGGACAGCGGGTCGGGCGGGGGCAGTTCGGAGGGCAAAGGCGTCAAGAAGCTGCTGCCGGCGTTCGTGGCCAGCAACGTGGTGACCCCGGACCTTCCCTCCAAGAACGGCTCCGCGATCGGCTTCTCCAGCAAGCTGGACCTCGCCACGCTGAAGACCTCGGTACCGAAGAAGCTCGGCAAGGGCGGCAAGGTCACCATCATGTCGCCGTTCTGGGGCTCCCCGCCGAAGAGCGACAACGCCTACTACAAGGCGATGAACAGCCTCATCGGCGTCGACGTGGCCTGGCAGAACCAGGACGGCAACACCTACGACCAGAAGCTCGGCGCGGTCCTCGCCTCCAGCGACATCCCGGACGTCGTGGTCGTTCCCGGCTGGAACATGGGCGGCAAGATACCGAGCGCCATCATCGGCAAGTTCGCCGACCTCGGCCCCTACCTCGCCGGTGACAAGGTCAAGGACTATCCGAACCTCGCGGCGATCCCGTCCGACGCCTGGCAGCGCTGCATCTTCGGCGGCGCGCTCCGAGGACTGCCGATGCCGTCCTCGTACGTTCCCAACATCGTGCCGCTCTACCGCAAGGACATCTTCGACAAGGAGGGGTACGAAGTCCCCACCTCCGCCGACGAGTTCATGGCCCTGGCCAAGGAGATCACCAACGCCAAGGCCAAGCGCTGGGCCTGCCTGGACATGAAGTGGACAGCCTTCAACGCCTGGGGCGTGCTCTCCGGCAGTGAGAAGTCGCTCGGCTGGAACCTCGTCGACGGCAAGCTGATCAACCGCGTCGAGACCCAGGAGTACCTCGAAGCGCTGGAGTGGACCCGCAAGCTCTTCGCCGCCGGATACGTGCACCCCGACGCCAAGTTGGGCAAGAGCGCGGCCACCGACCCGGGCCCCAAGTTCGCCGCGGGCGAGTTCCTCATCTACAACCAGGACATCTCGCAGTGGTGGAGCCGCACCGCCGAACAGGCCACGCAGAACCCGGACTACAAGATCTGGGGCATGGACATCTTCGGCCACGACGGCGGCGACCCGACTCTCTGGGCCGGCGAACCGGCCAACATCTTCGCCTTCATCAGCAAGAAGGCCTCCGAGTCCGTGATCCGTGACGCGCTGGCCGTCGCCAACGTCACCGCCGCGCCGTACGGCACCAAGGAGTACATGCTCACCAACTACGGCGTGGAGGGCACCCATTACACCGTCAAGAACGGTGTCCCCACCAAGACCGACCAGGGCAACAACGAGGTCATCAACGCCTACGTCATGGTCGCCAGCCCCGCCGCCACCATCGCCCACCCCGACTTCCCCGAGGTCGCCAAGGCGCAGGTCGAGTGGCAGCAGCGGATGGGCGCCTTCACAAAGAAGTCGAGCTTCTACGGCCAGCAGATCACCGAGCCGAGCCGCTACACCAACCTCTCCAACGACTTCGAGCAGTTGGAGGACGACATCACCCGCGGCCGCAAGAAGATCAGCGACATGCAGCAGGCCGTCTCCGACTGGAAGAGCAAGGGCGGCGACAAACTCCGCGCCTGGTACCAGAAGTTGCTCGACGACAACGGCACGGCGGCGAGCTGACCGGGTACCGAGGCAAGGAGAACGGCCGTGTCCCACAGCACGGTGCCTCGGAGCAGGGCCGAGGCCGACACGACGGGCAAGACCCCGGTGGCGTCCGGCGGCGCCACCGGCCCCCGACGCAACCGCCCCAAGGCAAAGGTGAGTTGGCGGCTCAGGTTCAGACGCGACCGCGTCCTGCTCCTGATGACCCTGCCGGCCGTCCTGCTCATCCTGGTCTTCAACTACCTGCCGATCCTCGGCAACATCGTCGCCTTCGAGGACTACGACCCCTACGTCAGCGACAACGGCATCGTCTCGATGCTGCACAGTCCCTGGGTCGGCCTGGAGAACTTCCAGCAGATCTTCGCGGACTCCGCGTTCTGGAGCGCCGTACAGAACACACTGGTCCTGTTCTTCCTCCAGCTCATCCTGTTCTTCCCGATCCCGATCCTCCTCGCGCTGCTCATCAACAGCGTGGTCAGGCCCCGGGTCCGGGCGATCTCCCAAGCGATCCTCTACCTCCCGCACTTCTTCTCCTGGGTGCTGGTCATCGCCGTCTTCCAGCAACTCCTGGGCGGGGCGGGCCTGTTCTCGCAACTGCTCCGTCAACACGGCTTCGACGGTCTCGACGTCATGACCGACCCGAACACGTTCAAGTTCCTCGTCACCGCGCAGAGCGTGTGGAAGGACGCGGGCTGGGGGATCATCGTCTTCCTCGCCGCGCTGTCCTCCGTCAGTCCCGATCTGTACGAGGCTGCCGCGATGGACGGGGCGGGGCGGTGGCGCCGGATGTGGCACGTGACGCTGCCTGCACTCCGTCCCGTGATCGCGCTGCTGTTGGTGCTGCGCGTCGGTGACGCGCTGACCGTCGGCTTCGAACAGATCCTGCTCCAGCGCGACGCCGTGGGACCGGGAGCGGCGGAGGTCCTCGACACCTTCGTCTGGTGGAACGGTGTCCGCAACCAGGACTTCGGCTACGCGGCCGCCGCCGGACTCGTCAAGGGCGTGATCAGTCTTGGGCTGGTCCTCGCCGCGAACAAAGTGGCCCACCTCATGGGTGAGCAGGGGGTGTACAAGAAGTGACCGCCGTCATCGACCAACCCGTCGACAGCTCCAGGTCCGCCAAGTCCGCACGGCCGCCCGGGCGTTGGGCTGCGCCCCCTCGGCCCACCTGGGAGGAGGAACCCGGCAAGGTCGGGCTCGCGGGCAAGGGGCTCGTCCTCACGATCGCCTGTCTCGCCATCCTCTTTCCGCTGTGGATCGTCCTCGTCACCAGCCTCTCCTCCCGCAAGACCATCGATCAGGCCGGTGGGCTCGTCATGGTGCCGAAGGGGATCACGTTCGTCGCGTACAAGGAGCTTCTCAGCGGCGGTCAGGTCACCCGGGCGGCGATCATCAGCGTCCTCATCACCGTCGTCGGCACGCTGTTCTCCATGGCGGTGTCTGTTCTTTGTGCGTACGGCCTCTCTCGTATCGGGTCGCTCGGGCATCGGTGGATTCTGATGATGATGCTGGCGACGATGTTCTTCAGCGCCGGGCTTATTCCGACGTATTTGCTCGTCCAGTCGCTCGGCCTGACTGACAGTTATCTCGCGTTGATCCTGCCCAGCGCTCTCAGCGTCTTCAACATCCTTGTGTTGCGCGGGTTCTTCATGGGGATCTCGCAGGAACTCATCGACAGTGCGCGGATCGATGGTGCCGGTGACTTCCGGATTCTTTGGGTCATCGTCATGCCGTTGTCGCGGGCTGTGTTGGCTGTCATCACGCTCTTTTATGCCGTGGGGTATTGGAGTGCCTGGTTCAATGCGTCGCTGTATTTGAACGACCAGGACATGATGCCGTTGCAGAACGTCATGATTCAGCTGGTGCAGAAGCAGGAGGCTCCCGTGGGGCTTGGTCAGGCGATCAAGACGGGGGAGTTGTCCGGGCTTGCTGTGCAGATGGCGGTCATGGTGATGGCGTTGTTGCCGGTGGCTGTGCTTTCGCCGTTTGTGCAGCGGCATTTTAAGAAGGGGATGCTTACGGGCGCCGTTAAGGGATGAGTTCGTAGTTTTCTGCGGGTGCGTGGGGGCTGGTCGCGCAGTTCCCCGCGCCCCTTAGGTAGGTCTCCTTGCCCCATCTCATACAGCGAGGTATGTGCATGCTTGCGTCCCGAGTGAGCCGCCGGGCCGTTCTTGCCGGGGCTGCGGCTGCCGCCGCGCTCACCAGTACGCCGCTTCTCACGACGAAGGCGCAGGCCGCGGAAGCCCCCGCCTATCGCTGGCGCAACGCCGTCATCGGCGGCACCGGATTCGTCACCGGCATCCTCTTCCACCCCTCCGTCCCCGGCCTCGCCTACGCCCGTACCGACATCGGCGGTGCCTACCGCTGGGACGACCGGGCCGCCCGTTGGACCCCCCTCACCGATCAACTCGGCTGGGACGACTGGAACTTGCTCGGTGTCGAGGCCCTCGCCGTCGACCCCGCGCACCCGGAACGGCTGTACCTCGCCGTCGGCACCTACGCCCAGTCCTGGGCCGGCAACGGTGCCGTACTCCGCTCCGAGGACCGGGGCGCGACCTGGGCCCGTACCGACCTCACCGTGAAGCTCGGCGGGAACGAAGACGGGCGCGGGGCGGGGGAGCGGTTGCTCGTCGATCCGCGTGACAGTGACACCCTGTGGCTCGGCACCCGGCACGACGGGCTGCTCAAGTCGACCGACCGGGGCGGCACTTGGGCAGCCGTGAGCGGCTTTCCGGCGACCGCGAGCGCCAACGGTCAGGGCGTCACCTTCCTCGTCGCCGTCGGTCGTGCCGTCTACGCCGGGTGGGGTGACGGCGACGGGAGCGCGACCGCCGTCAACCTCTACCGCACCACCGACGGCACCACCTGGACCCCCGTCCCCGCGCAACCCAACGGCACCTCCGCCAAGGTCCCGATCCGGGCCGCGTACGACAGCCGTAGCCGCGAGTTGTACGTGACGTACGCCGACGCGCCCGGGCCCAACGGGCAGTCCACCGGCAGTGTGCACAAGTTGGCCGTCGTGAGCGGGACTTGGAGTGAGGTCACGCCGGTGAAGCCGGGCGGGACCACGTCCGACGGGTCCAGCGACACCTTCGGGTACGGCGGAGTCGCCGTCGACGCCCGTCGTGCCGGCACCGTCGTCGTCTCCACCAACAACCGCTGGGCGGCCGTCGACACCCTGTACGGGACCACCGACGGCGGCCGGACCTGGACGTCCCTCAAGGACGCTGCTGTCTTCGACGTGTCCGAGACTCCTTTCCTCAAGTGGGGTGCTGAACAGCCGAAGTTCGGCTGGTGGATCCAGGCCGTCGCCGTCGACCCGTACAACTCGAAGCACGTCGTCTACGGCACCGGCGCCACGCTCTACGGCACGCGTGACCTCACGCACTGGGCGCCGCAGATCCGTGGCCTGGAGGAGACGTCCGTGATCCAGCTGATCTCGCCCCCGGTCGGGGAGGCACACCTGATCAGCGCCTCGCGGGACATCGGCGTGATGTACCACGAGCGGCTCACGGCGTCTCCGTCGCGCGGCATGGCGGCGAACCCCGTGTTCGGGTCGGCGACCGGGATCGCGCAGGCCGCGGGCAGGCCGTCGTACGTCGTCCGCACGGGCTTCGGCGACAACGGCAACGGTGCGTACTCCCGTGACGGCGGGCGGAGCTGGGCGCCCTTCGCTGCCCAGCCCGACATCGCCGGGGACTCACCGGGGCCGATCGCCGTCAGCGCCGACGGCGGTACGCTGCTGTGGTCCTTCGTGCACTGGGACGGCACGAAGTACCCGACTCACCGCTCGGCGGACAACGGCGCGACCTGGACCGAGGTCTCCTCCTTCCCGAAGGGCGCCACGCCGGTCGCCGACCCGGCCGACCCGACGCTCTTCTACGCATACGACACCGACACAGGAACGCTATACGCCAGCACTGACAGTGGCCGTTCGTTCGCGGAGCGTGCGGGTGGACTGCCCTCCGGTGACAGTCAGTTCCAGCTGGTCGCGGCGCCTGGGCGGTCCGGGGACCTGTGGTTGAGCGTCAAGTGGAACGGGCTCTACCGGTCCGTCGACGGGGGCGTCAGCTTCTCCAAGGTCGCCAGTTGCTGGGCCTCCTACACCCTCGGCTTCGGCAAGGCCGCCCCCGGCGCCGCCTACCCGGCCATCTATCAGGTCGGCTCCACCGAGACCATCACCGCCGTCTACCGCTCCGACGACGAGGCCAAGACCTGGGTGCGGATCAACGACGACCAGCATCAGTGGGGTTGGGTCGGGCAGGCCGTCGTCGGTGATCCGCGCGTCCACGGGCGCGTGTACCTCGCCACCAATGGGCGCGGCATCCAGTACGGGGAGCAGATCTGATGCCTCAGCTCGGCGATGCCACACGTGGGCGCATCCTCTTCGGCGGTGACTACAACCCCGAGCAGTGGCCCGAAGAGACCTGGCACGAGGACGTCCGGCTGATGAAGGACGCCGGCGTCAACTCCGTCACCCTCGGCGTCTTCTCCTGGGCCAGGCTCGAACCCGAGCCGGGGGCACGGGAGTTCGGCTGGCTCGATCGCTTGATGGACCTCATGCATGACAACGGCATCGGCGTCGTCCTCGCCACGCCCACCTCCTCCCCGCCGCCGTGGCTCGGGCGCCTCCACCCGGAGACGCTGCCCCGCGACGCCGACGGCCGGATCGAATGGTGGGGCGGACGGCAGCACTTCTCGCACTCCAGCGCCGTCTACCGCAGCCACGCCGCCGCCATCACCGAGGCCCTGGCCGCCCGTTACGCCGGACACCCCGCCCTCACGATGTGGCACATCAACAACGAGTACTGCACCTTCGACTACGGCGACGAGGCCGCCGTCGCCTTCCGCCGCTGGCTGCGCACGCGCTACGGCACGCTCGATGCCCTCAACTCGGCCTGGGGCACCGCCTTTTGGAGCCAGGGCTACGACACCTGGGACGGCGTCCTGCCTCCGCGTCACGCCCACTACCTCAACAACCCCACCCACGTGCTCGACTTCCGGCGCTTCACCTCCGACATGCTCCTGGAGTGCTACACCGCCGAGCGCGACATCGTCCGCCGGCACACCCCGCACCTCCCGGTCACCACCAACTTCATGCCGTTGTGGGTGGGGCAGGACGGCTGGCGCTGGTCCGAGGAGGAGGACGTCGTCTCGGTCGATCTGTATCCCGATCCGCGTGATCCCCTCGGTGCCCAAAGTGCCGCCCTCGTCCAGGACTTGACCCGTTCGCAGGCTCGCGGTCCCTGGATGCTCATGGAACAGGCGGCCGGACCCGTCAACTGGCGCGGCGTGAACCACCCGAAGCCGCGCGGCCTCAACCGTCTCTGGTCCCTCCAAGCAGTGGCCCGTGGCGCCGACGCCGTCTGCTACTTCCAGTGGCGTCAATCCCGGCAGGGCGCCGAGAAGTTCCACTCCGGGATGCTCAGCCATGCGGGGGAGCGGGGCCGCACTTTCCAGGAGGTGAAGCGGCTCGGCGCCGAACTCGCCCGGATCGGCGGTGAGGTGACGGACACTCACATCACCGCCGACGTAGCGATCCTGCACGACTGGAACGCCTGGTGGGCCGGCGCGCAGGACGGCCGTCTCTCCACCGAGGTCGACTACCCGGACGTCCTCCGCGCCTGGCACCGCGCCCTCTGGGAGTCCCACCTCACCACCGACTTCGCCCACCCCGAACACGACCTGTCCGCCTACAAGTTGGTGGTCGTCCCCCAGCTCTACCTCCTCACGGACTCCGCGATCGACAACCTCCTCGCGTACGTCCGCGACGGTGGCACCCTCGTCTCCGGCTTCCTCACCGGCATCGCCGACGAGGACGACCGGGTGCGCACCGGTGGCATGGACGCCCGCCTCCGCGAGCTGTTCGGCATCCGCACCCTGCACGAGTGGTGGCCGCTCGACGCGGGGGAGACCGCCGAGTGCGAGGGCTTCCGCGGCACGCTCTGGTCGGAGGAGATCGAGCCCGAGGGCGACAGTGTCGATGAGGTGATTCCTTACAAGGGCGGGGAGTTGGACGGCCTGCCCGCCGTCCTGCGCAAGGGCAGGTCCTGGTACGTCTCCACGCTCCCCGAGCCGCACGCACTCCGCGCCCTGCTCACCCGTGTGGCCGCCGACGCGGGCGTCCGTCCGGTGCTCGACGACGTCCCGCCGGGCGTCGAGGCCGTACGACGCGGGGACCTGCTGTTCCTCCTCAACCACGGCCGTGACCCGGTCACCGTCGAACTCCCGGGCACCCACCACGACGTGCTGACCGACGCCACCGCCGGGGGCGAGATCACCCTCGGCCGCTACGGTGCGGCAGTGTTGCGCCCATGACCAGCGAACCCGTACCGGCCGACCCGCCGCCCGGCCCCACGCACTCCACCTGGGAGCCCCTCCCCGCCACCCGCTGGGAAGACGCCTTCCTCAGCGGAAACGGCCATCACGGCGTCCTCGTGTTCGGCGATCCGAACGACGACCGCGTCATCGTCACCCACCACACCCTCGTCCGCCCCAACGGCGCCGAACACGCCCGGCCCCCACACCTCGCCGCCGAACTCCCGGCGCTCCAGGCCCGGTTGCTCGCCGGCGACCTCACCGCCGCCGAGAGCTTCACCGACGACCGCCCGCTCCAGTGGGTGCAGCCCTTCCACCCGGCGTTCCAGCTACGGCTGCGTAGGCCGCCGACCGCAACAGGGCGCGACTATCGCCGCTCCGTCGATTTCACCACCGGCGAGGCGACAGCCACCTGCGCGGACTGGCGCAGCCGTGTCTTCGTCTCCCGCGCCGACGACGTGATCGTCCAGCACATCACCGCCCCCGACCTCACCCTCGACCTGGCCCAGGACCACCAACTCCCGGGAGCACCAGCCGGGTTGGGTGTCGGACACGGCACGCTCCTCACCCCCGACGGTGCCCTCCTCACCCTCCGCGTCCGCTACCCCGACAGCGACCGCGCGTACACCGGAGTCACCCTGGCCGTGGTCACCGGCGGCACAACACGCCTTGCCTCGCCGGGAGTCCGTATCACCGGCGCCACTGAAGTCCTGCTCCTCACCCGGGTGCGGCGCCACACCGGTGAGCTGGACGTCGTGGAAGAGGCCCGTGCTCTGCGGGAGTTGATCGACGAGGGGGTGCACTCCTACGACTCCCTCCTCGACCGGCACCTCGCCCTGCACCGCACGGCCTACGCCCGTGTCGCTCTCGACCTTCATGCCGATGACGCCGAACGTGCCCTGCCCGGGAGTGAGTTGCTGAAGCGGCCCCGCGGTGCTGCCCTCCTCGAACGGCTCTTTGCCGCCGGGCGCTATCACCTCCTCTCCGCCAGCGGTCTGTTCCCGCCCCGGCTCACCGGGCTGTGGACCGGCGACTGGAACACGGCCTGGTCGGGGGCGTTCACCAATGACGCGAACCTCAACCTCCAGACCGCCTCCGCCGCGAGCGCCGCCCTTCCCGAAGTCACCGACGCTCTCGCATCCTTGATTCATCGTCAGCTGGACGACTGGCGGGAGAATGCCCGTGCCGTCTTCGGTGCCCGGGGTGTCGTCGCGCCCGCGCACAGCGACGGTGAGTCCGGGCTGTCGTATCACTTCAGTCGGGAGTACCCGCTGCATTTGTGGAGCGCGGGGGCGGACTGGTTGCTCAAGCCGCTTGTCGACCATGACGAGACGCGCGGTGCCCGTGATTCGCGTACCGCCGCCGTACTGGCCGAAGTCGCCCTGTTCTACGAGGACTTCCTGAGCCGCAGCGACCCCGAAGGCAACCTGGTCGTCGTCCCCTCCTACTCGCCCGAGAACCGTCCCGCGAACGCCAACGCCAGTTGGGGCGCGATCAACGCGGCGATGGACCTCTCCGCCGCCCGGCACGCACTCCACACCGCCGCCGACTATCACCCGGGTACGCCGGAGGCCCTCCGCTGGCTTGCCCTCGCCGACCGATTGCCACCGCATCGGGTCAACCCCCAAGGCGCGCTTGCCGAATGGGCCTGGCCGGGGCTGGAGGACACCTACGACCACCGTCATCTCAGTCACCTCTACGGTGTCTGGCCGCTCGACGAGATCAATCCGTACGACACCCCGGAGCTCGCCGCCGCCGCGCATCGCGCCCTCCAACTCCGGGGCGCCGAGAACGATTCCGCGCACGGGCATCTCCACCACGCGCTCGTCGCGGCCCGGCTCCGGGACGGTGAGCGGGTCGCGGACGCCCTCGGGCAGGTGCTCGACGGCGACTTCTTCCATGCCTCGCTGATGAGCGCGCACTACCCGAACCGCGACGTCTACAACGCGGACGCCGCGCACACCCTGCCCGGTGTGCTCGTCGAGGCGCTCGTGCAGTCGACCCCGGACCGGCTGGTCCTGCTGCCTGCGCTGTCGGCGGCGTATCCGCACGGTCAACTCACCGGCGTACGCACGAGGTTCGGGGCGGAGGTCGATCTGAGCTGGGCGCCCCACTCCGCCACCGCGCTGATCCGGCCGTCCCGTACTCACCGCGTCGAACTCCGGACTTCCTCCGGCACGGAGCCGCTCGACCTCGTCGCCGGAGAAGACCGCGTCCTCACCCTGGGGGCGCGGTAGCCACTCGCACCTCCCCCCACCCATGGAAGGGACCCCATGGCAACACGCAAGCAGGGCCGCGTACTTACGGCCATTCTCGCCCCCGTACTCGCGCTCGGCGCCACCGTCGCGCTCGCCTCGGCGCCCGCCTCCGCCGCCGTCTGGAGCTCCTGCGACCAGTGGGGCACCACGACCCTGAACGGCTACACGCTCTACAACGACATCTGGGGCTCCGGCGCCGGCAGCCAGTGCATCTGGGCCAACTCCGGTACCAACTGGGGCGTCAACGCCAACCACCCCAACACCGGTGGTATCAAGGCCTATCCGAACGCCAAGAAGGTGATCAACAAGTCGATCACCTCGCTCGGTTCGCTGTCCAGCAGCTACAACGTCTCGGTCCCGTCGTCCGGCGCGTACAACACGTCGTACGACATCTGGGACACGAACTACGACTACGAGATCATGCTCTGGATGAACAAGACCGGCGCCGTCGGCCCGCTCGGCACCTCGCAGGGCACCCTCACGCTGGGCGGTCACACCTGGACCGTCTACAAGGGCAACAACGGCGCCAACGACGTGTTCTCGTTCGTGCGCACCTCGAACTCCAGCTCCGGCACGGTCAACGTCCTGTCGATCCTCAAGTGGATCAAGGACACCAAGGGCTGGTTCGGCAACGTGACCATCGGGGACCTGCAGTTCGGGTTCGAGATCACGTCCTCGTCCGGCGGGCTCGACTTCACCACCAACAGCGAGAGCGTCACCAGTAGTTGACCCACACGCAGGTCAGTCAGCCGCCCGGTCCTCGTACTCCGCGAGGGCCGGGCGGTGCCACGACCAGCGCGGCGACCCAGCACCCCAGCGCGGCCAGCACGAGGCCGAACACCGCCGGATTCACGTACCCGGGAACGGTGTCGGCGACGTAACTCCCGCCGTCCGACGTCTCGCAGACGAACCGGAGCGGGACGAAGTCCACCGAGTAGTCGGTGACGCTCTCGACCTTCTTGTCGTACTGCCAGCCGTTCGTACGGCAGGGCCGCAGCGGCGACGAGTCGGTGCCGCCGTCCTCCGCCTCCAGCAGCGCGCCGAGGACGTGCAGCAGACCCCAGAGATACAGGGCGAACGCGGCGAGGCCCGCAACGATGGCGAGCTTGCGTAACACCATCGGAGGAGTCCAGCAGAACAAGATCGATACGGCTGTGACGGAGGCCACAGTTCCGCGCAACGGAAGCGTCACGGGCGCCCGCCCCCACCGGGCGCCCCGACCCCTACTCCGCGACCGGCAGCGTCGCCCCGTCCCGCAGGAACAGCGGGATCCGGTCCAGCGGCGCGTCGACCGTGACCGCCGTACCGCCCTCGTACGTCTCGCCCGTCCACGCGTCCGTCCACCACGCGCCCGCCGGGAGATACGCCGTACGGACCGTCGCGCCCGCCGTCAGCACCGGCGCGACCAGCAGGTCCGGGCCGAAGAGATACGCGTCGTCGACCGACCAGGACGCCTGGTCCTCGGGGAACTCCAAGAACAGCGGGCGCATCACCGGCAACCCCTCCTCGTGCGCGGCGCGCATCACGTCGAGGATGTACGGCTTGAGGCGCTCGCGCAGCCGCAGGTACTTCTCCAGGATCGGCAGGGCCCGATCGCCGTACGACCAGACCTCGTTGGGGCCACCGGTCATGTCGGGGCCCAGCGGCATGCCCGGGTCGCGGAAGCCGTGCAGGCGCATCAGCGGGGACAGGGCGCCGAACTGGAACCAGCGGACCATGACTTCCTGGTACGCCGGGTCGTCCGGGTCGCCGCCGTGGAAGCCGCCGATGTCCGTGTTCCACCAAGGGATGCCGGAGAGCGCGGTGTTGAGGCCCGCGGCTATCTGGCGGCGCAGGGTCGGGAAGTCGGTGCCGATGTCACCCGACCAGAGCGCGGCGCCGTGCCGCTGACTGCCCGCCCACGCCGAGCGGTTGAGGGTGATGACCTCGTCGTCACCGACGCCTTCGGCGCGCAACCCCTCCGCGAACGTACGGGAGTTCTCGGCCGGGTAGAGGTTGCCGACCTCCAGTCCCGGGCCCGCCCAGTAGCGCAGGTTCTCCTGGAAGCCCGGCTTCAGCTCGGGCTCGCACGCGTCCAGCCAGAAAGCCGTAATGCCGTACGGGACAAGGTAGTTGTCGCGGATCTTCGACCACAGGAACTCCCGCGCCTCGGGGTTCGTGGCGTCGTAGAAGGCCACCTGGACCGTCGACGCGACCCCCTTGTCGGGCCAGTCGGCGTGGGCCATCGGGCCGTACTGGGTGCCGATGAGGTAGCCGCGCTGTTCCAGTACGCCGTGGTTCTCGCTCAGGGGTGACACCGACGGCCAGACGCTGACCACCAACTTCACGCCCAGCTCGTTCAGTTCGCGGACCATGGCCGCCGGGTCGGGCCACTCGGCCGGGTCGAACTTCCAGTCGCCCAGGTGCGTCCAGTGGAAGAAGTCGCAGACGATGGCGGAGAGGGGGAGGTCCCGGCGCTTGTACTCCCTTGCCACGGCGAGGAGTTCGGCCTGGGTGCGGTAGCGCAGCTTGCACTGCCAGAAGCCCGCCGCCCACTTGGGGAGCATTGGCGTACGGCCCGTCACCGCGCTGTAGCGGCGCTGGCCGTCGGCCGGGTCGCCCGCGGTGATCCAGTAGTCGATCTGCCGGGCCGAATCCGCCACCCAGCGCGTGCCGTTGCCGGCCAGCTCCACGCGGCCGATCGCCGGGTTGTTCCACAGCAGGGTGTAGCCCCGGCTGGAGACGAGCACCGGGATGCCGACCTCGGCATTGCGCTGCACCAGGTCGAGGACCAGCCCCTTCTGGTCCAACCTCCCGTGCTGGTGCTGCCCGAGGCCGTACAGCTTCTCGTCCTCGTACGCGGCGAAGCGCTGCTCCAGACGGTGGTGGCCGTTGCCGACCGCCGTGTAGAGGCGCGAGCCGGGCCACCAGAAGTGGGCGCGGGACTCGGCGAGGAGTTCGGTGGAGTCGTCGGTGCGCAGGAAGCGGATCAGGCCCTCGGCGTCGACCTCGACGGTCAACTCGCCGACGGTCAGGGTGCCTTGACCGTCCTCGATCTTGACGCTCGCCCCGGTGGCCGGCGCCTCGTCCAGGAGCGCGCCCGGCAGTCCGTCGAGCAGTGGACCGCCGAGCCGGGCCCTGACCCGGACCGCGTCCGGCCCCCACGGCTCGATCCGCAGGGTCTCCTGACGGCCGGTCCACTCCAGCGCGCCGTCCCGCTCACGGAAGGTGCCCACGGTGGGCGACGACTGCGCGAGGCTGACCGCCCCCGCGCCCTGACTGATCTGGTTTTCGGCAGGCTGATTCACGAGAGGGCTCCTGTCAGGAGTGCAGACATGGCGGTGCCCTGGCAGCGGCACAGGGGTGAAGCTCTGAGGTCGAAAGGGTCAGGACGCGACGGGCGCCGGTCCCGTACTCGCCCGCACCGTCAACTCCGGTGCGATCAGCACGACTTCGTCACTGCCGCGGCCGTCGAGCTTGGCCACCAGGTGCTCCACGGCGTAACGGCCCATCTCCTGCGCGGGGATGGCGACGGACGTCAGCCGCACCGAGGCCTGGGTGGCGACCTGGTCGGGGCAGACCGCGACCACCGACACGTCCTCCGGCACGGCCCGGCCCTGCTGGCGCAGCAGCGCGAGGAGCGGCTCGACCGCCGACTCGTTCTGCACGACGAAGCCCGTGGTGCCGGGGCGCTCGTCGAAGACCCGGGCCAGGGTCAGCGACATCGCGTCGTACCCGCCCTCGCACGGCCGGTGCAGCACCCTGAGGCCCAACTCCCTTGCCCGGGACCGGAGTCCGTCGAGGGTGCGCTCGGCGAAACCGGTGTGCCGCTCGTAGACCGCGGGCGCCTCGCCGATGACAGCGATGTCCTGGTGGCCGAGCTTGGCGAGGTGCTCGACGCACAGCGCGCCGGTCGCCCCGAAGTCGAGGTCGACGCAGGTCAGTCCGGTGGTGTCGGCGGGGAGGCCGATGAGCACGGAGGGCTGGTCGGTGCCGCGCAGCAACGGCAGCCGCTCGTCGTCGAGTTCGACGTCCATCAGGATCATCGCGTCGGCGAGTCCGCTGCCGGTGACGCGGCGCACCGCGTCGGGACCCTCCTCGCCGGTGAGCAGCAGGACGTCGTAGCCGTGCAGGCGGGCGGTGGTCGCCACGGCGATGGCGATCTCCATCATCACCGGCACGTACATGTCGGTGCGCAGCGGCACCATCAGCGCGATGATGTTCGACCGGCTGCTGGCCAGGGCGCGGGCGCCCGCGTTCGGGTGGTAGCCCAGCTCGCGGATGCTCTGCTCGACCCGCTGCCGGGTGGCTCCGGAGATGGACCGCTTGCCGCTGAGGACATAGCTCACCGTGCTCGCCGAGACTCCGGCGTGCTGGGCGACCTCGGCGAGGGTGACCATCCAGCTCTCCAAGCTTTGTGAAGCGCTTCGACAGTGCGCGTTGCTGACACGGGCGGGTGAGGGTGGTTCGACATTAGCTTCAGGCGGTGTGGGTGTCCATAGGTTGTCGAAGCGCTTCGACACTTTCTGGAAACCCCGGGCACCGGGAGATTCTCCGGGTGGGGGAGGCAACCTCCGGGCGGGGCGGCGGCCACTGAGAGGTCGTAGACGAACCGTCCCCCGGAAGGACCCCCGATGCAACACCGCAGACCCCGCCTCTCGAAGAAGGCGAAGGTGCTCGCCGCCGCCTCGGTCGCGCTCACGGCCCTGGCCGGTGTCACCGTCGCCCAGGCGGGTGAGTCGAGCAAGAAGTGCACGGCGGACGACACCGTCACGCTCGGCAAGTACTACGTCAACAACAACCAGTGGGGACGCGACAAGGCCACCGGCAGCCAGTGCGTGTGGGACAACTCCCAGTCGGGGTCCACCATTTCGTGGGGTACGTCCTTCAGCTGGGCCAACAGCGGCAAGGGCACCGACGCCGATGTGAAGACGTTCGCGAGCACCGTCCTCGGCTGGCACTGGGGCTGGAAGGTCGACAGGGCGACCACCGGGCTGCCGATCCGGGTCGGTGACCGCAAGCCGGTGAAGACGACCTGGGACTTCACGCTCAGCTCCAACCCCGGCACGCTCGACGTCGCCTACGACC
This sequence comes from Streptomyces sp. NPDC050528, assembly GCF_044457795.1. Taxonomy (NCBI): domain Bacteria; kingdom Bacillati; phylum Actinomycetota; class Actinomycetes; order Kitasatosporales; family Streptomycetaceae; genus Streptomyces; species Streptomyces sp. NPDC050528. The sequence goes on along the minus strand of NZ_JBITHH010000024.1, from coordinate 77,554 downwards.
TGTGGCTGCACTCCAAGAACACCGCCGACTGGGCCGACCAGCCCACCGACGAGATCATGATCTGGCTCAACCGACAGGGCGGCGCGGGCCCGCTCGGCACCAAGTACGGCAGCGTGAGCCTGGACGGCGCGATGTGGGACATCTACCAGGGCAACATCGGCTGGAACGTGTACTCCTTTGTCCGCACCGCCAACACCACCAAGGCGACCCTGAACATCGACGACTTCACCCAGGCCCTCGTCCGGCGCAAGCTGCTGAGCAACGACAAGTACCTCTCCGGCATCGAGTCCGGCACCGAGATCTTCAAGGGCTCGGGGCGCCTTGACACAAAGGCGTACTCCGTCGACATCGGCTGAACGGACGCGCGAAGGGTGGCTGCTTCGCGGTGGATCGGGTACATACGAACGGGTAGCACCCGTCGGTAACCGCCATGGTCCGAGGGCCCGATTCGCGGCGAGGTGAGCCTCATGTCCGCTCCATCCAGCAAACCCACCGTCACCGAGCGAGAAGCCCGGCAGGTGGCGGAGGCGGCCCGGGAACAGGACTGGCGCAAGCCCAGCTTCGCCAAGGAACTGTTCCTCGGCCGCTTCCGGCTCGACCTGATCCACCCGCACCCCCTTCCGCCCGCCGAGGATTCCCGACGCGGTGAGGAGTTCCTCGCGAAACTGCGCGTCTTCTGCGAGACCCAGATCGACGCCGCCCGCATCGAGCGCGAGGCACGCATCCCCGACGAGGTCATCGCCGGCCTCAAGGAGATCGGCGCCCTCGGCATGAAGATCGACACCAAGTACGGCGGCCTCGGCCTCACCCAGGTGTACTACAACAAGGCGCTGGCCCTCGCGGGCTCCGCCTGCCCCGCCGTCGGCGTGCTGCTCTCCGCCCACCAGTCGATCGGTGTACCGCAGCCGCTGAAGCTGTTCGGCACGGACGAGCAGAAGGCGGAGTTCCTGCCCCGCTGCGCCCGCACCGCCATCAGCGCCTTCCTGCTCACGGAACCGGACGTCGGCTCCGACCCGGCACGCCTCGCGACCAGCGCGGTGCGGGACGGCGACGCGTACGTCCTCGACGGCGTGAAGCTCTGGACCACCAACGGCGTGATCGCCGACCTCCTGGTCGTGATGGCCCGGGTGCCGAAGACCGAGGACGGCAAGGGCGGCATCACGGCGTTCGTCGTCGAGACCGACTCGCCCGGCATCACCGTCGAGAACCGCAACGCCTTCATGGGCCTGCGCGGCATCGAGAACGGCGTCACCCGCTTCCACCAGGTCCGGGTCCCCGCCGCCAACCGCATCGGCCCCGAGGGCGCGGGCCTCAAGATCGCCCTCACCACCCTCAACACGGGCCGCCTCTCCCTCCCCGCGTCCTGCGTCGCGGCCGGCAAGTGGTGCCTGAAGATCGCCCGCGAGTGGTCGGCGGCGCGTGAGCAGTGGGGCAGGCCGATCGCCGAGCACGAGGCCGTGGGCAAGAAGATCTCCTTCATCGCGGCGACGACCTTCGCCCTGGAGGCCGTACTCGACCTGTCCTCGCAGATGGCCGACGAGGACCGCAACGACATCCGCATCGAGGGCGCGCTGGCCAAGCTGTTCGCGTCCGAGATGGGCTGGCTGATGGCCGACGAACTGGTCCAGATCCGCGGCGGCCGAGGCTTCGAGACGGCGGAATCCCTCGCGGCGCGCGGCGAGAAGGCGGTCCCAGCCGAACAGGTCCTGCGCGACCTCCGCATCAACCGCATCTTCGAGGGCTCGACGGAGATCATGCACCTCCTCATCGCCCGCGAGGCCGTCGACGCCCACCTCAAGGTCGCCGGTGACCTCATCGACCCCGACAAGTCCCTTCAGGACAAGGCGAAAGCGGGCGCGGGCGCAGGCGTCTTCTACGCCAAGTGGCTCCCGAAGCTGGTCGCGGGCAGCGGCCAACTCCCCGGCACCTACGGCGAGTTCCGCCACGGCATCGACCTCTCCCGGCACTTGCGTTATGTCGAGCGGAACGCCCGCAAGCTGGCCCGCTCGACCTTCTACGCGATGTCCCGCTGGCAGGGCCGCATGGAGACCAAGCAGGGTTTCCTGGGCCGGATCGTGGACATCGGCGCGGAACTCTTCGCGATGAGCGCGGTCTGCGTACGGGCCGAACTCCTGCGCACCCAGGGCGATCACGGCCGCGAGGCCTACCAACTCGCCGACGCCTTCTGCGAACAGTCCCGCATCCGCGTCGAGGAACTCTTCGGCCGCCTGTGGACCAACACCGACACCGTCGACCGCAAGGTGGTCAAGGGCGTCATGGGCGGCGCGTACACCTGGCTGGAGGAAGGCATCGTCGACCCGTCGGGCGACGGACCCTGGATCGCCGACACGACCCCGGGCCCGTCCAAGGCGGACAACCTGCACCGCCCCGTCAACTAGCCCTGGTTCAGCAGTACTTGTCGCTCGGATTCCGCGTCGTCCAGGAGCAGGTGTCGACCTTGCTGCCGTTGGACTTCGTCAGCGTCGCCGTGTCGCTGGTGTTGTTCCAGACGTACCAGCCGCGGTTCTGGTACGTGTTCGACGCGGTGTCCGTGCCCTTGCCGGTGTGCACCTTGATGTACTTGCCGGCGCCGATCTTGATGTTCTTGAAGGTGTAGCGGTGGTTCGAGACGTCCTTGAGGACATAGCCCTTGAGCGAGATCGCCGACCGGCTGGTGTTCTTGATCTGCACCCACTCGGCGTTGAGGCTCGCGTTGGAGCCGTGGTCCGATCCCGGGCTGTCGAACCAGACGTGGTAGATCGTGACCCCGCCGGCGGCTTCGGCCGGGGTGCTGAGCAGGGTGCCGGTGAGTATCGCCGCGCCCGCGAGCGCGGGCAGGGCAGCGCGTTTCCGCATGGAGAATCCCCCCAGGATGTCGTCCATGCGCCGGTCGTCCACCGGCGCAGGACTGAAGTGTTATCACATGACCTTCACGCCGTATTCACAAAGGGGGATTTCCCTTCAATCACCGACGAGAGCCGATAAGCCACCCGCCCGAGGGAACCGCTGTCCACCCGGGCACCCGTTGCGGCAACAATGGAGGGATGAGCGACAGTCCAGCACCCCTCGCCGACCCGCATCTCGTCTACGACCCCGTCGTGGGCGACGGTCCCAAGGCCCTGGTGATCCTCGGGTCCACCGGGTCCATCGGCACCCAGGCCATCGACCTGGTGCTGCGCAATCCGGACCGCTTCCGGGTCACCGCCCTCTCCGCGAACGGCGGCCGGGTCGGGCTCCTCGCCGAGCAGGCGTACAAGTTGCGGGTGCGGACGGTGGGGGTCGCCCGCGAGGACGTCGTACCCGCACTGCGCGAAGCGCTCGCCGCGCAGTACGGCGCGGGGGAGCCGCTCCCGGAGATCGTCGCCGGTCCCGACGCGGCCACCCAGCTCGCCGCCTCCGACTGCCACACCGTGCTGAACGGCATCACCGGGTCCATCGGACTCGCGCCCACCCTCGCCGCCCTGGAGGCGGGCCGCGTCCTCGCGCTCGCCAACAAGGAGTCGCTCATCGTCGGCGGCCCGCTGGTGAAGGCGCTCGCCAAGCCCGGCCAGATCATCCCGGTGGACTCCGAGCACGCGGCGCTGTTCCAGGCCCTCGCGGCCGGTACCCGAGCCGATGTGCGCAAGCTCGTCGTCACCGCGTCCGGCGGCCCCTTCCGCGGCCGTACCAAGGCGGACCTGGCGCGAGTGACCGTAGAAGAGGCACTCGCGCACCCCACCTGGGCGATGGGCCCGGTGATCACGATCAACTCGGCGACCCTGGTGAACAAGGGGCTGGAGGTGATCGAGGCGCACCTGCTGTACGACATTCCCTTCGATCGCATTGAGGTGGTCGTGCACCCGCAGTCGTATGTCCACTCGATGGTGGAATTCACGGACGGCTCGACACTCGCCCAGGCGACGCCCCCCGACATGCGCGGGCCGATCGCCATCGGGCTCGGCTGGCCCGAGCGGGTCCCGGACGCGGCGCCCGCGTTCGACTGGAGCAAGGCGTCGACGTGGGAGTTCTTCCCGCTCGACACCGACGCGTTCCCGTCGGTCGGCCTGGCCCGGCATGTGGGACAGCTCGCGGGCACGGCCCCGGCGGTGTTCAATGCGGCGAACGAGGAGTGCGTGGAGGCGTTCCGCGCGGGCGCGCTGCCGTTCAACGGAATCATGGAGACGGTGACACGGGTGGTCGAGGAACACGGGACACCGGCCACGGGAACTTCCCTGACCGTGCCGGACGTCCTCGAAGCGGAGACCTGGGCACGCGCCCGGGCCCGCGAACTGACAGCGCAGACGACCACGGCGAACGCGGAGGCGCGTGCATGACAGCCCTGATGATGATCCTCGGCATAGTCGTCTTCGCGGTCGGCCTGCTGGTCTCGATCGCCTGGCACGAGCTGGGGCATCTCTCGACGGCGAAGCTCTTCGGCATCCGCGTGCCCCAGTACATGGTCGGCTTCGGCCCGACCATCTGGTCCAAGCGCAAGGGCGACACCGAGTACGGTTTCAAGGCCATCCCGTTCGGCGGCTACATCCGCATGATCGGCATGTTCCCGCCGGGACCGGACGGCCGGATAGAGTCCCGCTCCACGTCACCCTGGCGCAGCATGATCGAGGACGCCCGCTCGGCGGCCTTCGAGGAGCTGGAGCCCGGCGACGAGTCCCGCCTGTTCTACACACGCAAGCCCTGGAAACGGGTCATCGTGATGTTCGCGGGCCCCTTCATGAACCTCATCCTCGCCGTCGCGCTCTTCCTCACCGTCCTGATGGGCTTCGGCATCTCCCAGCAGACCAACACGGTCAGCTCGGTCTCCGAGTGCGTCATCGCGCAGAGCCAGAACCGCGACACCTGCAAGAAGTCCGACCCGGCCTCCCCGGCGGCGGCAGCGGGCCTGAAGGCGGGCGACAAGATCGTCAGCTTCAACGGCGTCAAGACGACCGACTGGAACAAGCTCTCCGACCTGATCCGCGCCACCCCCGGCAAGACGGTCCCGATCGTCGTCGAGCGCAAGGGCCAGGCCCTCACCCTCCACGCGAAGATCGCGTCCAATCAGGTCGCCAAGAAGGACTCCAGCGGCCAGATCGTCCAGGGCCAGTACGTCACCGCCGGCTTCCTCGGCTTCAGCGCGGCCACCGGAATCGTCCGCCAGGACTTCGGCGACTCGGTCACCTGGATGGGAGACCGCATGGGCGAGGCCGTCGACTCCATCGCGGCCCTCCCCGGCAAGATCCCGGCCCTGTGGAACGCGGCCTTCGACGGCGCCCCCCGCCAGGCCGACTCCCCGATGGGCGTGGTCGGCGCGGCCCGAGTGGGCGGCGAGATCTTCACCCTGGACATCCCGCCGACCCAACAACTGGCCATGGCCCTGATGCTGGTGGCCGGCTTCAACCTCTCCCTGTTCCTCTTCAACATGCTTCCGCTGCTCCCGCTCGACGGCGGGCATGTCGCGGGTGCGCTGTGGGAGGCGCTGCGGCGGAACCTGGCGAAGGTGCTCAAGCGCCCGGACCCGGGCCCGTTCGACGTGGCGAAGCTGATGCCGGTGGCGTATGTGGTGGCGGGGATCTTCGTCTGCTTCACGTTGTTGGTGTTGGTGGCGGACGTGGTTAACCCAGTCAAAATCTCCTAGCCATTCGTAGTTCGCGGCGGCCCGGCACCTTCTGTGCCGGGCCGCTCTCCATTGAGTGGGTTTACGGCCGGGATGTGCTCGGGCCCGCGCGGTTGACGTAATCTCGAAGCCTGGAGCCCGCTGTTCCGGGACCGGGGCCTTGATCCACGACTTGGGGTTGCACAGCAGATGACTGCGATTTCTCTCGGCATTCCGTCCGTTCCGACCCGGCTTGCCGAGCGCCGCAAGAGCCGGCAGATCCAGGTCGGGTCCGTGGCGGTCGGCGGGGACGCGCCGGTGTCGGTGCAGTCGATGACGACGACGCGTACGTCGGACATCGGCGCCACGCTTCAGCAGATCGCGGAGCTGACGGCGTCCGGCTGCCAGATCGTCCGCGTGGCCTGCCCGACGCAGGACGACGCGGACGCGCTGGCGACCATCGCGCGCAAGTCGCAGATCCCGGTGATCGCGGACATCCACTTCCAGCCGAAGTACGTCTTCGCGGCGATCGAGGCGGGTTGCGCGGCGGTCCGTGTGAACCCCGGCAACATCAAGCAGTTCGACGACAAGGTCAAGGAGATCGCGCGGGCCGCGAAGGACCACGGCACGCCGATCCGCATCGGCGTGAACGCGGGTTCGCTGGACGCGCGACTCCTGAAGAAGTACGGCAAGGCGACCCCCGAGGCGCTCGCCGAGTCCGCCCTGTGGGAAGCGTCCCTCTTCGAGGAGCACGGCTTCCAGGACATCAAGATCTCGGTCAAGCACAACGACCCGGTGGTCATGGTCGAGGCGTACCGCCAGCTCGCGGCCCAGTGCGACTACCCGCTCCACCTCGGCGTCACCGAGGCGGGCCCGGCCTTCCAGGGCACGATCAAGTCGGCGGTGGCGTTCGGCGCGCTGCTGAGCCAGGGCATCGGCGACACGATCCGCGTCTCGCTGTCGGCGCCCCCGGTGGAGGAGGTCAAGGTCGGCAACCAGATCCTGGAGTCCCTGAACCTCAAGCCCCGCCGCCTGGAGATCGTGTCGTGCCCGTCCTGCGGCCGCGCCCAGGTCGACGTGTACAAGCTGGCCGAGGAGGTCACGGCGGGCCTGGAGGGCATGGAGGTCCCGCTGCGCGTAGCCGTCATGGGCTGCGTGGTGAACGGCCCCGGCGAGGCCCGCGAGGCCGACCTCGGCGTCGCCTCCGGCAACGGCAAGGGCCAGATCTTCGTCAAGGGCGAGGTCATCAAGACGGTCCCCGAGTCGAAGATCGTGGAGACGCTGATCGAGGAGGCGATGAAGATCGCCGAGCAGATGGAGGCGGACGGGATCGCCTCCGGCGAGCCGTCGGTGTCTGTCGCGGGTTGAGGGGTCTGGCTCGGGCTGGGATGTCTGGTTCGGGCTGAGGGTCCGGGCGGGCTGAGGGGTCTGGTTCGGGCTGAGGGTCCGAGTGGGCTGAGGGGTCTGGTTCGGGCTGAGAGTCGGGGTGGGCTGGGATGTCCGGCTCGGGCTGAGAGTCGGGGCGGGTTGGGAGACCTGCCTCGGGCTGAGTGACTGTGGCCGGGTTGAGGGTCTGCGGCCGGGCTGAGGGGGCTGGCTCGGGTCGTAGATCCATGGCCATGGCGGGCTGATCGGTCCGGCGTCGGCTGAGGGCTGTGGCGGGCGAGGGATCTGGCGTGGGTTGGGTTGAGGATCTGTGCGGGCTGAGAGGTCTGTGGGGCGCCGCCCGGTCTGGGGTGGGGAAGGTTTGTGGGGGTTGCGAGGTCTGGCGTGAGCTGTAGATCTATGGCGGGTTGAAAAGGTCTGCGGCGAGTTGGAAGGTCCTGGGACGTTACTCGTCGAGGTTCTGGGGGCTTCGCTTGCCGGGAGCCGGGAGCCGGGAGCCGGGAGCCGGGAGCCGGGAGCCGGGAGCCGGGAGCCGGGAGCCGGGAGCCGGGAGCCGGGAGCCGGGAGCCGGGGACTTGCGGCGACGGGCTTGGGGCTTCACGCGCTCTGCCGAGGTCTCGGGGTTGCACCTGTCCAGACCCTTGGGCTGTTCTTGCTGAGGTTTCAGGGCTGCTTACACCCTTGTCGAGTGCCCAAGGCTTCGCTTGCCGGGGCCTTGAGGGCTTCACCCGCCAGGTCCGTGGGCCTCGCATGTCGACGCAGGCCGGCACCCCCAGCCCGTCCGGCGTTTGAGGACGAGGCCGTCCAGGCCGAAAGCGGGGGCCTGGGGGCGGCAGCCCCCAGAGACGCCCACTCAACCCACCCCCACAAGAGAAGCGAGCGGCAACACAAAGCACCGCTCAGCTTCCGCAGGTACAGTGCGGAGATCAGCAGACCCTCAGGGTGAGGCCCCGTACGTGTTGACCCAGACCACCTCTCGGGTGCTCGAACCGAGCGACCTGGACGCCGCGCTCGCCGTGCTCGACCGCGAGCCGGTCACGAACGCCTTCGTGACCTCGCGGGTGCAGGTCGCGGGCCTCGACCCCTGGCGGCTCGGCGGCGAGATGTGGGGCTGGTACGAGGACGGCATGCTGACGTCGCTCTGCTACGCGGGCGCCAACCTCGTCCCGATCTGCGCGACTCCGAGGGCAGTCCGCGCCTTCGCCGACCGCGCCCGCAGGGCAGGCCGCCGCTGCTCCTCGATCGTCGGCCCGGCCGAGGCGACCGCCCAACTCTGGCGTCTCCTCGAACCGAGCTGGGGCCCGGCCCGCGAGGTCCGCGCCCGCCAGCCCCTCATGGTCGCCGACCGCATGCCCGCCGACATCGCCCCCGACCCGTACGTCCGCCGTATCCGCAAGGACGAGATGGACACGATCATGCCGGCGTGCGTGGCGATGTTCACCGAGGAGGTCGGCGTCTCCCCGCTGGCCGGCGACGGCGGCCTCCTCTACCAGGCCCGAGTGGCCGAACTCGTGGGCTCAGGGCGCTCGTTCGCCCGCCTCGACGAGCACGGCAAGGTCGTCTTCAAGGCGGAGATCGGCGCGGCAACCCCGAAGGCCTGCCAGATCCAGGGCGTGTGGGTGGCCCCCGAGTACCGGGGGAGGGGCGTGGCGGCCCCCGCGATGGCATCGGTACTGCGCTACGCGTTGGCGGACGTGGCCCCGGTGGTCAGCCTCTACGTGAACGACTTCAACACCCCGGCAAGAAGGGCGTACTTGAGGGTGGGCTTCCAAGAGGTCGGCGCGTTCATGAGCATCCTGTTCTAGAGGCTTTCAGGGGCGCGGGGCTGTGACATGTGCGGCTCCGCCGCGTGGGCGCGACCAGCCACGAACGGCCCGCACCCGAACAACGACCGAACCCCCTGTACTCTCCCCACATGCGATTTCCCGGTCACGGTCACCGCCACCCCCAAGACGTCGTGATCGGCCCCCTGGACCTCTCGGCCCACGTGGACGAAGCCCTGGCCGTACAGGCCCTCGCATTCGGCCTGGGCCAGGACGAGGTAGCGGTAAGACGCCAGATCGTCCTGCGCCACATGACCTACCCCGGCGCCCGCGCCCTCGGCGCGACAACAGAGGGCCGCCTCGTCGGCTTCGTCTACGGCATGCCGAACAACCGCACCCACTGGTGGTCCACAGTCGTAGAGCCGTACCTCCGGGCCCAGGACCACGACGACTGGCTCGACCACTCCTTCGTGATCACCGAGCTGCACGTCCACCCGCACTACCAGAACCGCGGCGCGGGCCGTTCCCTGATCACCACGATCACGGACGCGGCCACGGAACCCCGCTCGATCCTCTCCGCGATCGACACCGACAGCCCGGCCCGCGGCCTCTACCGATCGCTGGGTTACGAGGACCTCGCCCGCCAGGTCCTCTTCCCGAGCGCACCGAAGCCGTACGCGGTCATGGGCGCCCCCCTCCCACTACGACGCGGGTAGGCACCGCTAACCGATTTCCACCGGCACAGCACGCCCGGCTAACCTCCTAGCCATCACCCTTTCCCGGCAGGAGTACAGGAACCATGGCGAACGCACCGGTCCAGCGCATGTCCCAGTTGATGGCGAAGACGCTGCGCGACGACCCGGCGGACGCCGAGGTCCTCAGTCACAAGCTGCTCGTGCGGGCCGGGTACGTCCGGCGTACCGCCGCCGGGATCTGGAGCTGGCTGCCCCTGGGCAAGAAGGTCCTCTCCAACGTCGAGCGGATCGTGCGTGAGGAGATGGACGCGATCGGCGCCCAGGAGGTGCTGCTCCCCGCGATCCTGCCCCGCGAGCCGTACGAGGCGACCGGCCGCTGGGAGGAGTACGGCCCCGAGCTGTTCCGCCTCCAGGACCGCAAGGGCGGCGACTACCTTCTCGGCCCGACCCACGAGGAGATCTTCACGCTGATCGTGAAGGACCAGGCGTCCTCCTACAAGGACCTGCCGGTCATCCTCTACCAGATCCAGCACAAGTACCGCGACGAGGCCCGCCCCCGCGCCGGCATCCTCCGCGGCCGCGAGTTCCTGATGAAGGACTCGTACTCCTTCGACACGGAGGACGAGGGCCTCGCCAAGTCCTACGCCCTGCACCGCGAGGCGTACCAGAAGGTCTTCGCGCGCCTGGGCCTCGACTACCGCATCTGCGCCGCGACCGCGGGCGCGATGGGCGGCTCCAAGTCGGAGGAGTTCCTCGCCCCCGCAGAGGCCGGCGAGGACACCTTCGCGGACTGCCCGAACTGCGACTTCGCCGCCAACACTGAAGCGATCACATACGAGTTGAAGCCGGTCGACGCCACCGGCGTGCCCGCGCTCGAAGAGATCCCGACCCCCGACACCCCCACCATCGAGACCCTCGCCGCCCACCTCGGCGTAGAGGCTTCGGCCACCCTGAAGAACCTCCTCGTGAAGGTCGACGGCGAGATCGTGGCCGTGGGCGTCCCCGGTGACCGTGAGGTCGACCTGGGCAAGGTCGAGGCCCACTTCGCCCCCGCCGCAGTGGAGTTGGTGACGGCGGAGGACTTCACCGGCCGTCCCGACCTCGTGCGCGGCTACGTCGGCCCGCAGGGCCTGGGCGAGAAGGTCACGTACATCGCCGACCCCCGCGTGGCACCCGGCACGAGCTGGATCACGGGCGCCAACAAGGAGGGCACGCACGCCAAGTACGTAGTCGCCGGGCGGGACTTCGAGGTCGACACGTACGTCGACGTCGTGGTCGTCCAGGAGGGCGACCCCTGCCCCAAGTGCGGCACCGGCCTCAAGCTCGACCGCGCCATCGAGATCGGCCACATCTTCCAGCTCGGCCGCAAGTACGCCAACGCCCTCAAGCTCGACGTCCTCGGCCAGCACGGCAAGCCGGTCCGCGTGACCATGGGCTCCTACGGCATCGGCGTCTCCCGCGCGGTGGCCGCCCTCGCCGAGCAGACCGCCGACGACAAGGGCCTGTGCTGGCCCGCCGAGGTCGCCCCGGCCGACGTGCACGTCGTGGCGGCGGGCAAGGCCCTCCAGACCGAACTCGCCCTGGACGTATCGGAGAAGCTGCGCGCGGCCGGTCTGCGCGTCCTGGTCGACGACCGCGCCGGCGTCTCCCCGGGCGTGAAGTTCACCGACTCGGAGCTGATCGGCGTACCGAAGATCCTGGTCGCGGGCCGCCGTTCGGCCGAGGGCGTCCTGGAACTGAAGGACCGCAGGACCGGCGAGCGCGAGGAACTGACGGTCGACGAGGCGATCGCCCGCCTCACCGCACACTGAGTTATTGAAGCCTCAAGCAATTTAAGATTCCTCTCAGAGAGTTCTCGGGAGGCGTATGGGCGCCTCACAGACTTCTCTCAGGCTGGTCCCCGACCGTAGGACGTGACAGAGCGTCACTGCGGAGGGGAACGGTCATGACAGTCAAGGAGCGTGGGGCCGCTACGGCGGTCCGCAGAGGAAAGCGGCGCATCGCGGCCGCCACGGCAGCGATCACGCTGGCCGCGGCGGCCGGGGTCTTCGCCCTGGTCGGCACGATGCAGTCGGACGCGGACACGACGGCGAGCAGTACCGGCACGAGCAGCTCGTCGTCGTCCTCGACCCCGTCGCCGTCCGCCTCCTCCAACACCTCGTCCACGACGGACAGTTCAACGACTTCGTCGTCCTCGTCGTCTTCATCCTCCTCATCTTCTACGTCGTCGTCCTCGTCGTCGTCCGGCGTGACGTCGTCCTCCGGCGGCTCCACCGACTCCACGTCGGGAGCGTCGTGATGGGCGCACGTACGAGCACCGCGCCCCCGCGCACCACGGCCGCCGCCGACTGGCGTGCCCTCGGGACCAGCGTCCGGCTGGTCGTCACCGACCCGGCCCTGCTGGACTCCTGCAACCTGCTCCTCGCCCGGCACCTCGCCGAGGTCGACGCGGCGTGCAGCAGGTTCCGTACCGACTCCGAACTGACCGCGCTGGACGCCTCGTTGGGTCGCCCGGTCACCGTCAGCCCGCTGCTCGCCGAGGCGTTGGCGGTCGCGCTGCGCGCCGCCGAGGCGACGGACGGCGCGGTCGACCCGACGGTCGGCTCGGCCATGAACGCCATCGGCTACGACCGCGACTTCACCCTCGTCCAGGAGGACGACCGCCCGGTCCGGCTCACCGTGAAGCGCGCCCCGGGCTGGCGCACGGTCGGCCTGGACCGTACGACGGGCACGGTCACCGTCCCGGCCGGCGTCCGCCTGGACCTCGGTGCCACGGCGAAGGCCTGGGCCGCCGACAAGGCGGCGGCGATGCTCGCCCAAGTGGCGGGCTGTGGAGTCCTGGTGAGCCTCGGCGGCGACACGGCGGTCGCGGGGGAGCCCCCGGCCGGCGGCTGGAACATCCGCGTCCAGGACGTCACCGGTTCCGTCGACGAGACGCCCACGCACGGTACGTACGCCACGATCGGCCTGCGCTCCGGCGGCCTCGCCACCTCGGGAACCGCCGCCCGCAACTGGCGCCGGAACGGCCACGAACTGCACCACATAGTCGACCCGCGCACCGGCCTCCCCGTCCGCAGCCCCTGGCGCACGGTCTCGGTCGCCGCCGCGACGAGCGCCGACGCCAACGCGGCGAGCACCGCGTCCCTGGTCAAGGGGGCAGGCGCGGAACGGTGGTTGACCCGCCAGGGCCTCCCCGCACGCCTGGTCGCCCAGGACGGCACGGTCGTCACGACCCCCGGCTGGCCCACATCCACGGCGGCCGCCGTATGAGCTCCGAGATCCTCTGGTACGCCAACCGCGCCACCGGAGCCGTCTGCCTGGTCCTGTTCACGGTCGTGGTCCTGCTCGGCATCGCGGTCCGCCTGCGCACCCGGCTCCCCGGCCTGCCCCGCTTCGGCACGGTGAACCTGCACCGCACCCTCTCCCTCTCAGCGACCGCGTTCCTGGCCCTGCACATAGCGATGGCGGTGATCGACGGCTACGTGAATATCACCGTCGTAGACGCCGTGGTCCCCTTCGTCTCCGACTACGAACCCTTCTGGCTCGGCCTCGGCACGGTCGCCCTCGACCTGATGCTCGCGGTCCTGGTCACCAGCCTCCTCCGCGAACGCATCGGCCACCGCACCTGGCGAGCGCTCCACTGGCTCGCGTACGCCTCCTGGCCGGTCGCCCTGATCCACGGCATCGGCATCGGCACGGACACCGGCACGGACTGGATGACCTGGCTGACGGTGTCCTGCGTGGCCGCCGTGGTGGCCGCCTTCGGCATCCGCCTGGCCCACTCCGCCCGCGAGTCCCGCCGCACCCCCGCAGCCCTGCTCCGCACCGCGGAAGGAGCCCGCTCATGACCACGACCACGACCACCGCCTTCACCGACGTCTACATGTCCCCCCGCCTCCTCGCCCCCGGCGGCACAGCGGCCGACCTCTCGACCCACGAACTCCGTTACGGCCCACTGCAGTACGGAGATCCCGACGGCCTGCTGAGAACGGTCGCCGAATCCGGCCTCACCGGTCGCGGGGGCGCCGCGTTCCCGACGTACCGCAAACTCGTCGCGGTGGCCGACGCGAGCCGCCGCACGGGCCGCGCGCCCGTGGTCGTGGCGAACGGCGCCGAGGGCGAACCGGCCAGCCGCAAGGACAAGACGCTGCTCCGCCTGTCGCCCCATCTGGTCCTGGACGGGCTGCAGTTGGCGGCGAGGGCGGTGGGCGCGGGGGAGGCGCACCTGGCGGTGGAGGACGGCGCGTCGTACCTGGAATCGGCCCTCGCCCAGCGCAACGACCCGGTGAGCGTGCGGGTCGTCCGCCTCCCTAAGCGATTCCTGTCGGGCCAGGCCTCGGCGCTGGCCCAATACGTCTCCGGAAACGCCCCGTTGCCCCGCCACCAGCACCCGCCGGTCCGCGAACGCGGCGTGAACCGGGCCCCCACCCTCGTCCAGAACGTGGAAACCCTGGCCCACTTGGCCCTGGTCGCCCGCTACGGCGCCGACTGGTTCCGCAGTGCGGGCACCCCGACCCAGCCGGGCAGCACCCTGTGCACCCTGCACGTCCCGGGCCGCGAAGTCCGGGTGGTGGAAGCCCCGTTCGGCCTGCCGCTGAACCGACTCCTGCCCCTGGACGGAATGTCCGCGGTACTCGTCGGCGGCTACCACGGCACCTGGATCCCGGCGACGGAGGCTTCCCAACGCACCCTGGATGCGCGTGACTTGGGAGCAGGCGTGCTGGCCGCACTCCCGGCAGACCGCTGCGGCGTAGCCGAAACCGCCCGCGTGCTGCGCTACTTGGCCCTGCAATCGGCCGGCCAATGCGGCCCCTGCCTCAACGGCCTCCCACGCATAGCCGCCGCCTTCCAGACCCTGGCCACCCCCGGCCCTCAGTCCAACACCCGCCAGGACGTGGCACGTTGGTCCGGCCTGGTGGAGGGAAGAGGCGCCTGCCACCACCCTGACGGCACGGTCCGCCTGGTCCGCAGCGCGTTGACCACCTTCGCCGCTGAACTGGACGCCCACGCAAGGGGCTTGTGCACCGCGACGGACCCCACCCCCTTGCTCCCGATCCCGAACGAGGCCCACTGACCATGGACCAGCAACAGATCGACATCGACTGGACGGCCTGCCAGGGACATGGCCTGTGCGCGGAACTACTCCCGGACCACATCACCCTGGACGAATGGGGCTACCCCTTGGTGGACGGAGCCCCAATCCCACCCCGCACGATAAAAAGGGCTCGCCGAGCGGCTTCCGACTGTCCCGTCCTAGCCCTAAAACTAACGCCCAGGGCAACTCCCTAAGGGGCGCGGGGAACTGCGCGACCAGCCCCCACGCACCCGCAGCCCGAAATCAACCGAAAGCCCCGAGCTCTACCGCCAAAAATCCATAGCCACCCGCCCCTCAATCCGCCCCCGCTCATCCAACAAACACCCACCCAACTTCACCGGCCGCAACGTCACCGCCCGATCAACAATCTCCAACCGCGACAACTTCGCCACCATCTCGCTCTCCAACCCCACCGCATCCCCCGCAGCCCGCAACCACACCCCGACCAGCAGATTCGCAGCCCCACTGACCGCCGCGCACATCCGCACCTCAGGAAACCGCCCGAGCGTCCGAGCCGCCCGCTCCAACTGATCCGGCGGCACCCGCAACCACAACAACATCGTCACCGGCGCAGGCGAAAGCGACCGAGCCACCTCACACCGCAACCGAATCACTCCACCCGCAAGAGCCGCCCCCAAATGCCGCCGAACGGTACTCGCCCCAACCCCGAGCCGCGCAGCCAACTCCGCATGTGAGGCACGCGCGTTCTCCCCCAGCGCAAGCAACAGAGCCCGATCCAACTCCCCGAACCGAGGCGCCATCCCCGGCGAGGGCGACGGCTCCGCAGCCATCAACAACCCCCGCTGCTCACGCGAGATGGCCCGGACCTGCCACCGACTCCCCTCCGCATACATCCGCGGCGCGACCAACGTCCGAGTCCCCGTCACCCCCGGCAGCCCCGCGATCCGGTCGATGACATACCGGGACACGCCCTCCAGGCTCGCCGCCACCAGATGCAGCACCAGGTCACAGGGCCCGGCCACATAGTCGACGGCGGTCAGCTCCGCGTCACCGGCCACCGTACGAGCCACCCGCATCGCCTCACCCGGCGCACAGTCCACCTGCACGAACGCGAAGGCCAGCCGCTCCCCGACCGCCGCCCCCGGATAGGCGGTCAGCCACGCCTCACGCCGCTCGACCAGCCGCTCCCAGTGCCGGGCCACCGTCACCGGCCCGACCCCCAGCGCTCTGCCGATCAACGACCAGGGCGCACGCGGCCGGAGCTGCAACGCGTTGACCAGGGCGAGATCGGACTCGGACAGCATGGCGGATCCCTCGGATTGACGACCGTCGTACGGCGGATCTCTCCAAAATTTGCTGCGGTGATGCACCGCCCTCTCATCATTGCCGACCAGAAGCACGGTCCGAAGGGCGCCCGACGCACGAGCGCCCGTCCGGCTGGGCAGCGTCCTGGAGTTGCGGGAGTGACCTACGAGGGGAACGGGATGACGCTGAGAGACGACGCGCACGAGCTCCAGGGCGAACTGGCCGTCCTGCGCCGGGCGTTGCACCAGGAACCAGAGATAGGCCTGCACCTGCCGCGCACCCAGGAGAAGGTGCTGGCCGCGCTGGACGGACTGCCGCTGGAGATCAGCACGGGCACGTCACTGTCCTCCGTGACGGCAGTCCTGCGCGGCGGCGGAGCAGAGCCCGGCGGCCCCGTCGTCCTGCTGCGCGGAGACATGGACGGCCTGCCGGTCACCGAACGCACCGGCGCGGAGTTCACCTCCCGGATCGACGGCGCGATGCACGCCTGCGGCCACGACCTGCACACCGCAGGACTCGTCGGTGCGGCCCGACTGCTCGCCGACCGGCGCGAACTCCTCGCCGGGGACGTGGTGTTCATGTTCCAGCCGGGGGAGGAGGGCTGGGACGGCGCCGGGCACATGGTCGAGGAGGGAGTGCTGACGGCGGCGGGCCGCCCGGTCGACGCGGCCTACGGACTCCATGTCAGCTCGTCGTCGTACCCCACCGGCGTCTTCAGCTCCCGCCCCGGCCCGCTGATGGCGGCCTCGGCGGGCCTGCACGTACGGGTCGTGGGAGCGGGTGGGCACGGCTCGCGGCCGCATGCCGCGCTGGATCCGGTGCCGGCGGCCTGCGAGATGGTCACCGCGCTGCAGACGATGGTGACCCGGCGCTTCGACGTCTTCGACCCGGTCGTGGTCACCGTCGGCACCTTCCACGCCGGCACCCGGCGCAACGTCATCCCGGACGACGCCGTCTTCGAGGCGACCGTGCGCACCTTCACCCCGGCCGCCGCCGAACGCGCCGCCGAGGTCGCCGTACGCCTCTGCGAGGGCATCGCGGCGGCCCACGGCCTCACCGCCGAGGTCGAGTTCGTCCCCGAGTACCCGGTCACGGTCAACGACGTCGCCGAGCACGACTTCCTCGCCGACACCGTCCGCGAGGCCTTCGGCGAGGAGCGCTTCGCACCGCTGGCCGACCCGATCACCGGCTCGGAGGACTTCTCCCGGGTCCTGGACCGGGTGCCGGGCGCCTTCGTGTTCCTCGGCGCCGACACCACCGGCGACCCGGAGAACGCGCCCGGCAACCACTCCCCGCTCGCCGCCTTCGACGACAGCGTGCTCGCCGACGGAGCCGCGCTCCTGGCCGAACTCGCCGTCCGCCGACTCGACCGCCCCGCGAAGGAGACCGCGTAGTGCGCCCCTACCACCTGATCCCCGCCGTGCCCGCCCTCGCGCTGGCCCTCATGCCCTTCCTGCCGTTCGTGAACACCGACGGCCTGTGGTTCGGCCTGCCCCGGATGCTCGTGTGGGGCGCGGCATGGTGCGTACTGTGCACCCCCGCACTGTTGCTGACGGAACGTCAGATGGCGCGTGAGCAGTCGGAGTCGACCGAGACGACCACCATCGCCGCCGCCGAGGGAGCAGGCCAGTGACGACCATCCTCATCATGACGTTCACCGGCATCGTGCTGATCGGGGTCCTCGGCTTCGCCGGCCGCCGCAAGCCCGCCGCCGACCTGTCCGAATGGGCCGTGGGCGGACGGAACTTCGGCGCGGTGAGCATGTGGTTCCTCCAGGCCGGCGAGGTGTTCACCACCTTCACCTTCCTCGGCATGGCGGGCCTCGCGTTCAGCGGCGGAGTGGCGGCCCTCTACGCCCTCCCGTACGTCCCCATCGGCTACATGGTCCTGTTCTTCCTCGCCAAGCGCCTCTGGTCGCTGGGCAAGGAGCGCGGCTACCTCACCCAGGGCGACTACCTGGAGGACCGCTACGACAGCAAACTGCTCGGCACGGTAGCGGCAGTCCTGGGCGTCGTCTTCGTCCTCCCGTACCTCCAACTCCAGATCACCGGGCTGGGGTTGATCGTCCAGCTGGTCACCGGCAACTCGTCCTCCGGCACCCTCAGCATGATCATCGGCAGTGTGCTGGTCGTGGCCTTCGTCCTGTGGGCGGGGCTGCACGGTGTAGCGATGACGTCGTACTTCAAGGACGTCGTCATGTTGATCGTCCTCGGCGTGCTGCTCGTCGCCATCCCCTCCCACTTCGCGGGCGGAGTCAGCGCGATGTTCCACCGCATCGACAAACTGCACCCCGAGATGCTGACGATCCACGCGGGCCCCGCCGACCAAGTCTGGTTCACCACAAGCATGTTGGTCAGCGCGATCGGCGTCGGCCTGATGTGCCTCCCGCACGCCTGGCCCGCGGTGATGTCCGCCCGCGACCCCAAGGTCCTGCGCCGCAACTACACCTGGATGCCCCTCTACGAACTCTGTCTCCTGATGCCGATCATCGTCGGCTTCGCCGCCATCCTCGTGCTCAAGCCGGGCAGTTCGGCCAACGGCATCCTCCTGACCCTGAGCAAGCAGGTCCTGCCCGCGTGGGCGACGGGCCTGGTGGTGATCGCGGCGATAGCGACGGCCATGGTCCCGGCGGCAGGCATCCTGATCGGCATCTCCTCGCTCGTGGCCCGCAACATCGCCCGCGTACAGGGCGAACGCACCCAGTTCTGGATCAACCACGGCACGGTGGTGGCGGCATGCGGCCTGTCGTTGTTGCTGGCGATCTTCCGCCCGGACCTGCTGGCCAACCTCCTCCTGCTCACCTACAGCGGCACGGTCCAACTGGCCCCCGCCATCGCCCTCGGCTTCCTGGCCCGCCGCCGGGTGAGCAAGGTCCCGATCTTGGCGGGCCTGTTCGTAGGCGAACTGGCCGTGATCTGGCTGACGTTCTGGAACAAGGACCTGGCGGGCAACGTCAACGTGGGCCTGATAGGCCTGGCCGCGAACCTGATCGTCCTGACCCTCGCGGCAACCGCGGAACGCCTCCTGGCCCGCACCACAACTCCCGACCCCGACAAGCAAGTTGCGATGACGGCATGAACAACTCCCCACTCCGTACGGTCTTCACGGGCGGCCTCCTCTTCGACGGCACCGGCACGGACCCCGCCCCCGCCGACGTGGTCGTGTCCGAAGGCCGCATAGTCGACGTAGGAACGGGCCTGGACGGCGACACCCAAGTCGACTGCACGGGCCGCACGTTGCTCCCGGGCCTGTTCGACTGCCACGTCCACCTCACGCTCAACGGCATAGGTCTGCTGGGGGCGTTACAGAAGCCGTTCTCGTACCAGTTCTACGAGGCGGCGGTGAACCTGCGCCGCACGCTCGAAGCGGGCATCACCACGGTCCGTGACGCCGCCGGCGCCGACCTGGGCATCAAACAGGCGGTGGAGGACGGCCTGTTGACGGGCCCCCGCGTCCAGATCGCCATCGGCCTGATCACCCAGACCGGCGGCCACGGCGACCCCTGGATGCCCTCGGGCCAGTGCGCGGGCCTCGCCGTACCGCACCCGGGTCGCCCACCCGCGCTCGCCGACGGCCCCGACGAAATGCGCCGCACCGCCCGCACCCTGCTCCGCGCCGGCGCCGAGGTCCTCAAGGTATGCACCACCGGCGGCGTCCTCTCCCCACGCGACGACCCCCGCCACAGCCAGTTCACCCCACAGGAACTAGAAATCCTGGTGACCGAGGCAACCGCGCAGGGCCGCTACGTCATGGCCCACGCCCAGGGCGCCGAGGGCATCAAGAACGCCGTCCGAGCCGGAATCCGCTCGATAGAACACGGCATCCACTTGGACGACGAGGCAATAGACCTCATGCTGCACCACGACACCTGGCTGGTCCCCACCCTGATCGCCCCGGTATCGGTGATCAGAGCGGCCGAGTCCGGCATAGAAATCCCCGAAGCGATGCTCCGCAAGGCCAAGGAGGTAACCGAGGCCCACGCCAACTCGGTACGCCGAGCCGCAGAGGCCGGCGTCCGCATAGCCATGGGCACAGACAGCGGAATCGGCCCCCACGGCACCAACCTCGACGAACTGCCCCTGATGCAGGCCTGCGGCATGACCCCGGCCGAGGTCCTGGCAGCGACCACATCATCGGCGGCCCGCCTCTTGGGCTACGACGACCTGGGCACCGTAGAACCAGGCAACAGAGCAGACCTGGTCCTGGTGGAGGGCAATGCCTACGACCTCACAGACCTCGCTTCCAACGTGACAGAGGTGTGGAAGGACGGAGTCCGGGCGGCCCTTTAAAACAAGGGGCGGGTGGTTTTTTTAGGGGCGCGGGGAACTGCGCGACCAGCCCCCACGCACCCGCAGAAAACACACGACCTAAAGCCACCCGGCAAATTCCAGCAACAACTCAGCATCCCGAGGCCGCCCCACGCGCAGTGCCCGCACCCCGGACTCCACAGCCCGAAACAACGTCCACCCCCGCAACCGCTCCTGATCAACATCCAAAGACTCGGCAAGTCGCTTGATCCGCCGCCGAGTTGTGGACGCCCCCGACGGCGTAGCAATCAGATCCTCCACCCGATCCCGAACCAACCGAGCCAGATCAAACGCACACTCACCAACGACCGGATCCGGCCCCACGGCAAGCCACGGCACCCGCTCCGCTGAAAGCACCTTGCTCTGCCGAAACGTCCCATGCAGCAACCGAACCTCAGGCGGCGCAACCAACAACGCCTCCCGAGCCTCCAACGCGGCCGAGACCAACGCATCCACCTCGGCCCCGCCACCGCCACCGCCCCGCATGACCTGAGCCTGCCGCCCCGTCCGCTCGGCCACCGTCTCAAACGCGTGATCACCAGGCGGCTCCACCCACAACCGCCGCAACGTCCCCGCAGCCTCCAGCAACGCCTTCGCCTCGGGCAACGACCGCACCGACACATCGGGATGCAACCGCTCCAGCACGAGCACACCCTCGGCGGCGAACGGTTCGACGAGCTGCACGGCACCCAGCCCACCCCAGCGGGCGAGCGCCGCCCGCTCGCTCTCCGGGCGGGCCCGACGCGGGGCCAGTTTCAGCACGGCCGGGGTCCCGTCGCCCCGCCGCACCAGCACAACCAGACTGCTGCGCCCACCGGGAACCTGCACCCGCTCAACGGTCAACTCGCGTAGATCGACGGCCTGTCGGGCCACCTCGGGCAGCTTCTCCAACCAGTCGTCACCGCTCGGTGCCGTCTCCCCGAGCGCCTTCACCAGACGCGGCGGCGGTTCGAAAGCCATGCGCGAGTTGTTCCCTTCCTACGGTCCTGCGGTGTTGCGTCCCGGTGCGGATCACGCCGTGGGTGTCGCCGAGGCCGTGGGGGTCGCGGCCCGCTCGGCGAGACCAGGGAAGGGTACGCTCCCGCCGCGCCAGCGCACCGCGCGGACCGCCGCTTCGCGCAGCGCCTCCGCGGCCGTACCGCGCACCCCGCCCGTCGCCGCCCGCACCAGGTCGGAATAGACCCCGGCCACCCGGTCCTCCAGCTCCGCGGCGAGTTCCACGGCCGCCGCCGAGTCCGGTACCGGGAACGGCAGCGCGTACGCGGCGGACGCGGCGACGGGGGTGCCGCCCAGATCCCGCACCTCGCGGGCCAGCGCGTCGCGCCGGGCGCGGTGGGCGTCGTAGGCCGCCTTCGCCTCCTGTCGCCGGCCCTCGCGGATGCGGCCGCCGACGACGCCGTAGCCGTACACCGCCGCGTGCTCGGCGGCCAACGCGGCCTGCAGCGCGGTCAGTTCCGCGGCCTTCTCCTCGCTCACTGGGCATCCTCCGTCAGCAGATACGCGTGTGCTGCCCCGGCGGCGGCCACCGAGGCCAGCAGCCGGGCCAGTTCGCCGGGCAGATCGAGCAGCGCCTTGGCCCGCCGGTCGGCGAGACCCCGCTCGGCGGCGGCCAGCCCGGCGAGGGCGTCGCTCGCGGTCGCGGGTACGGCCGGAGCAGAGGCCGACGGTGAGGCGGTGGCCGTGGCGGACGGTGTTGAGCCGGTGCCGCCGAAGGCCGTCGTGTGGCGGACGACCTCCGCCCGGAGCGGGTCCAGACGGGGTGCCAGGGTCGGGTGGGCGGCGAGGACCGCGTCGTAGTGCCGGAGAAGGGTCTCGCTGTCGGCGGCCGCACGCGCGCGTGCGTGTTCGGCGGCGGACCCGCTGCCGCCCGTGGTCCCGGAGTCGTCGCCGTCGGTGGAACAGCCCACCAGGAGAGCGGCACCGGCGGCCGAGACGAGCAGGCTCCGTCTACGCGGTCCCGGGAGGGTGCGCGAGGGTGGGGGGAACGGCACGGCAGATCGTCCTCGGGGGCTCGTACGAACGAAAAGGCGGGAAGGGCGGCGCGGCCCGTGATCACGGTACCCGCGCAAGCCTCCGACGTATGTCACCGGCTCGTACGCCTACCCAAGGGGCGCGAGGAACTGCGCGACAAGCCCCCACGGACCCGCACTCGCCCGACCACCGCAGCCCCCCGAGCCCAAAGGCGCCCCGCTCCACCGCCGGAGGCGCACGTGGACGGCAACACACCTCAGGACCGGATACCCTTTGACCAGACACGCGCCCTACCCACAACAGCACACGCGGCCGAGGAGTCACCCGGATGAGCACGACCCAGAGCGAGAGGCTGCGAGAACTGCTGGAACCGCTCGTCGGCTCCCAGGGACTCGATCTCGAAGAGGTCGCGGTGGACTCCGTAGGACGCAAGCGGGTGCTGCGCGTGGTCGTCGATTCCGATTCCGGTGCCGATCTGGACCAGATCGCCGATGTGAGCCGCGCGCTCTCGGCGAAGCTCGACGAGACCGACGCGATGGGCGCCGGCGAGTACACCCTGGAAGTCGGGACCCCCGGTGCCGAGCGCGAGCTCACCGAGCACCGTCACTACGTACGCGCCACCGACCGGCTGGTGAAGTTCCAGCTGGCCGAGAGCGGTGAGCTGGTCGCCCGGATCATCACGGTGGACGACGACGGCATCGACGTGGAAGTGCCCGGCGTGAAGGGGCGCAAGCCCACCGCCAAGCGGCTCGCCTTCACGGACGTCGTCAAGGCCCGCGTCCAGGTCGAGTTCAACCGCAAGAACAAGAACGACGACATCGCGGACAACGACATCGAAGACAACGAAGAGAACGCAGAGGAGGCGTAGCCGTGGACATCGACATGAGTGCCCTGCGGGGCTTGGTGCGGGAGAAGGAGATCTCCTTCAGCCTGTTGGTCGAGGCGATCGAGTCGGCCCTCCTCATCGCCTATCACCGCACGGACGGGAGCCGCCGCCACGCGCGCGTGGAGCTCAACCGGGAGACCGGCCACGTGACGGTGTGGGCGAAGGAGGACCCCGAGGACCTGGAGGAGGGGCAGGAGGCGCGCGAGTTCGACGACACCCCGTCCGACTTCGGCCGGATCGCCGCCACCACCGCCAAGCAGGTCATCCTGCAGCGGCTGCGCGACGCCGAGGACGACGCGACGCTCGGCGAGTACGCGGGCCGCGAGGGCGACATCGTCACCGGAGTGGTCCAGCAGGGCCGCGACCCGAAGAACGTGCTCGTCGACATCGGCAAGCTGGAGGCCATCCTGCCGGTGCAGGAGCAGGTCCCCGGCGAGACGTACCCGCACGGCCTGCGCCTGAGGTCGTACGTCGTCCGGGTGGCGAAGGGTGTGCGCGGTCCGTCCGTGACGCTGTCCCGTACGCATCCCAATCTGGTGAAGAAGCTGTTCGCCATGGAGGTGCCGGAGATCGCCGACGGGTCGGTGGAGATCGCCGCCATCGCCCGCGAGGCCGGCCACCGTACGAAGATCGCCGTCCGTTCCACCCGCAGCGGTCTGAACGCCAAGGGCGCCTGCATCGGCCCCATGGGCGGCCGGGTGCGCGCGGTGATGGGCGAGCTGAGCGGCGAGAAGATCGACATCGTCGACTGGTCGGACGACCCGGCCGAGATGGTCGCCAACGCGCTCTCCCCGGCGCGGGTCTCCAAGGTCGAGGTGGTGGACCTCGCGGCCCGCTCCGCGCGCGTGACGGTGCCGGACTACCAGCTGTCCCTGGCGATCGGCAAGGAAGGGCAGAATGCCCGGCTTGCGGCCCGCCTCACGGGGTGGCGGATCGACATCCGTCCGGACACCGAACAGCCGTCCGACCAGGGCGGGGAATAGATCTCGGCCGCGAGTGGCTTAGATCACGACAACAACCGTTCGATTCTTCCCCCGAAGGGGTGAGGTCGGTGCGGGGAGGTAGACTTAGCAGTGTCTGGCCGGACGCGAGCCCGCGCATGCCCTGAGCGCACCTGTGTGGGGTGCCGGGAGCGAGCGGCCAAGAAGGAACTGCTGCGGATCGTGGCGGTCGAGGGCGAATGCGTCCCCGATCATCGCGGTACGCTGCCCGGCCGGGGTGCGTATCTGCACCCCGCCCTGGTCTGTCTCGACCTGGCGGTCCGCCGCCGGGCGTTCCCACGGGCGCTGCGTGCCCAGGGAACGCTCGACACCAAGGCGTTGCGCCTCTCCGTCGAGCAGGCAACACCGTAAGAGCGAGTCGTACGGAACCTCCGTGCGGCCCGGTATTCCGCGAGTTGGAAGTAGGTCGAGATTGCGATGAGCACTCGATGAGCACGCGATGAGTACGCCCATGAAGTAGCGACGGTCCGGACGCACCCGGACCTAAAAGGAGCGAAGTGGCTAAGGTCCGGGTATACGAACTCGCCAAGGAGTTCGGGGTGGAGAGCAAGGTCGTCATGGCCAAGCTCCAAGAACTCGGTGAATTTGTCCGTTCGGCGTCCTCGACGATCGAGGCGCCCGTTGTACGCAAGCTGACAGACGCCCTCCAGCAGGGCAACGGAGGCGGCAAGCCCGCCCCCGCACGCAAGGCTGCCCCGGCTCGTCCGGGTGCCCCCTCTCCGGCGCAGGGTGCCCGTCCGGGTCCTGCCGCCCCGCGCCCGCCGGCCCCGAAGCCGGCCGTCGCCGAGAGCGCCCCCGCGGCTCCCGCAGCCCCGGCCGCGCCCGCCGCACCGGCGTCCACCGGTGGTCCCCGTCCGGGCCCGAGGCCCGCGCCGCGGCCCGCTCCGGCCTCGCCGGCGCCGACCGCGCCCGAGTTCACCGCCCCCCCGGCGGCTCCCGCGGCTCCGGCCGCGCCCGCTTCCACGGGTGGTTCCAGTTCTGCCCCGCGTCCGGGCGCCCCGCGTCCGGCGAGCCAGGCTCCCCGTCCGGGCGGTGCCCGTCCGGCCGGTCCCGGCCAGGGTGGTCAGGGTCGTGGCGACCGTCCCGAGCGCAGTGACCGCGGCGACCGTCCCGGCGCTCCGCGTCCGGCCGGTCAGGGCGCGCGTCCCGGTGCTCGTCCGGCCGGTCCCCGTCCGGGCAACAACCCGTTCACCTCCGGTGGTTCCACCGGCATGGCGCGTCCCGGGGCCCCTCGTCCCGGTGCTCCGCGGCCCGGCGGTCAGGACCGTCCGGGCGGTGCTCCCGGTGGCGCTCCGCGTCCGCAGGGTGCCGGTCAGGGCGGTCCCCGTCCCCAGGGTGCTGCGGGCGGTGCCCGTCCGGGTGCTCCCGGCGGCGCGCGTCCGTCCCCGGGCGGCATGCCCCGCCCGCAGGGCGGCGCTCCGCGTCCCGGCGGCGGCCCCGGTGGCAACCGTCCGAACCCCGGCATGATGCCGCAGCGTCCCGCTGCGGGTAGCCCCCGTCCCGGTGGCGGCCCCGGTGGCCGTGGTCCCGGTGGTGGCGGCGGTCGTCCCGGCGGTCCCGGTGGCGGCGGCGGTCGTCCCGGTGGCGGCGGCGGCTTCGCCGGTCGTCCGGGTGGCGGCGGTGGCGGTTTCGCCGGTCGTCCCGCGGGTCCCGGTGGCGGTGGCGGCGGTTTCGCCGGCCGTCCGGGTGCTCCCGCCGGTGGTGGCGGTGGCCGTCCCGGCTTCGGTGGTCGTCCCGGTGGTCCGGGTGGCCGCGGTGGCACACAGGGCGCCTTCGGCCGTCCCGGTGGTCCCGCGCGTCGTGGCCGCAAGTCGAAGCGGCAGAGGCGCCAGGAGTACGAGGCCATGCAGGCCCCGTCGGTCGGCGGTGTGATGCTGCCTCGTGGCAACGGACAGTCCGTCCGTCTGTCGCGTGGTGCGTCCCTCACCGACTTCGCCGAGAAGATCAACGCCAACCCGGCGTCGCTCGTCGGCGTGATGATGAACCTCGGCGAGATGGTCACTGCCACGCAGTCCGTCTCCGACGAGACGCTGAAGCTCCTCGCGGACGAGATGAACTTCGTCCTCGAGATCGTCAGCCCCGAGGAGGAGGACCGCGAGCTGCTCGAGTCCTTCGACATCGAGTTCGGCGAGGACGAGGGTGGCGAGGAGTTCCTCGTCGCGCGTCCGCCGGTCGTGACCGTCATGGGTCACGTCGACCACGGTAAGACCCGACTCCTCGACACCATCCGCAAGACGAACGTCGTCGCGGGCGAGGCCGGCGGTATCACGCAGCACATCGGCGCGTACCAGGTCACCACCGAGGTCAACGACGAAGAGCGCAAGATCACCTTCATCGACACCCCGGGTCACGAGGCGTTCACCGCCATGCGTGCCCGCGGTGCCAAGTCGACCGACATCGCGATCCTCGTGGTGGCGGCCAACGACGGTGTGATGCCCCAGACGATCGAGGCGTTGAACCACGCCAAGGCGGCCGACGTGCCGATCGTGGTCGCGGTCAACAAGATCGACGTCGAGGGCGCCGACCCGACCAAGGTGCGCGGTCAGCTCACCGAGTTCGGGCTGGTGGCCGAGGAGTACGGCGGCGACACCATGTTCGTCGACATCTCCGCCAAGCAGGGCCTGAACATCGACGCCCTGCTGGAGGCCGTGGTCCTCACCGCGGACGCCTCGCTCGACCTGCGGGCCAACCCGGAGCAGGACGCGCAGGGCATCGCGATCGAGTCCCACCTGGACCGTGGCCGCGGCGCCGTCGCGACCGTCCTGGTCCAGCGCGGCACCCTGCGGGTCGGCGACACCATGGTGGTCGGCGACGCCTACGGCCGTGTCCGCGCGATGCTCGACGACAAGGGCGACAACGTGGAAGAGGCGGGTCCCTCGACCCCGGTCCTCGTCCTCGGTCTCACCAACGTCCCGGGCGCCGGCGACAACTTCCTCGTCGTCGACGAGGACCGCACGGCACGTCAGATCGCCGAGAAGCGCGCGGCGCGCGAGCGCAACGCCAACTTCGCCCGGCGCGGAGTCCGGTTCTCCCTGGAGAACCTGGACGAGGCCCTCAAGGCCGGTCTGGTGCAGGAACTCAACCTCATCATCAAGGGCGACGCGTCCGGTTCGGTGGAGGCTCTCGAGTCCTCGCTGCTCCAGCTCGACGTCGGCGACGAGGTCGACATCCGCGTCCTGCACCGCGGCGTGGGTGCGGTCACCGAGTCGGACATCGACCTGGCGACCGGCTCCGACGCGATCGTCATCGGCTTCAACGTCCGCGCTGCGGGCCGCGCGGCGCAGATGGCGGAGCGCGAGGGCGTCGACGTCCGGTACTACTCGGTGATCTACCAGGCCATCGAGGAGATCGAGGCGGCCCTGAAGGGCATGCTCAAGCCGGAGTACGAGGAGGTCGAGCTCGGCACGGCGGAGATCCGCGAGGTCTTCAAGTCGTCCAAGCTGGGCAACATCGCCGGTGTCCTGGTCCGCTCGGGCGAGGTCAAGCGCAACACCAAGGCGCGCCTCGTCCGCGACGGCAAGGTCATCGCGGAGAGCCTCACCATCTCCGGTCTGCGTCGCTTCAAGGACGACGTCACCGAGATCCGCGAAGGGTTCGAGGGCGGTATCAACCTCGGCAACTTCAACGACATCAAGGTCGACGACGTCATCGCGACGTACGAGATGCGCGAGAAGCCTCGCGGCTGATCGACACAGCACGCGATCGGGGCCGGTCGGCGGAGAGAATTTCCGTCGATCGGCCCCGGCCGTTGCGTGTACGGTTCCTGTATCGGCGTCCGAGACCGGCGCCCATACCCCGAACCGGCGGGACATCCGGACACACATGTACGTGGGGACTCTGTCCTTCGACCTGCTCCTCGGCGACGTCCACTCGCTGAAGGAGAAACGCTCTCTCGTCCGTCCGATCGTGGCCGAACTCCAGCGCAAGTACGCGGTGAGCGCGGCCGAGACGGGCAGCCAGGACCTCCACCGCAGGGCCGAGATCGGGCTCGCGGTGGTCTCCGGGGACACGGGACACCTCACGGACGTACTGGACCGCTGCGAGCGACTCGTCGCCGCGCGGCCCGAGGTGGAACTGGTCTCCGTTCGACGCAGACTCCACAGCGACGAAGACTGAAGCCGGAGAGACCGAAGCCGGACGAAGAGCGAAGCAAGCGGCAAGACGTAGTTGCAGCACGACGTAGTTACTAAGGAGACGGACCAGTGGCCGACAACGCGCGTGCCAAGAGGCTGGCGGACCTCATCCGAGAGGTGGTGGCCCAGAAGCTGCAGCGCGGCATCAAGGACCCCCGGCTCGGCACCCACGTCACCATCACGGACACCCGCGTCACGGGTGACCTGCGGGAGGCGACCGTCTTCTACACGGTGTACGGCGACGACGAGGTGCGAGCCGAGGCGGCGGCCGGTCTGGAGAGCGCCCGGGGCGTTCTGCGTTCCGCCGTGGGCGCGGCGGCCGGCGTGAAGTTCACCCCGACCCTCACCTTCGTCGCGGACGCCCTCCCGGACACCGCCAAGACCATCGAGGACCTCCTCGACAAGGCACGGCAGTCCGACGAGAAGGTCCGCGAGGTCTCGGCCGGCGCCGCCTACGCGGGCGACGCCGACCCGTACAAGAAGCCCGGCGAGGACGACGAGGACGACGCCTCCGAATGACCGAGAAAACCCGGACGCCCGACGGCCTTGTCATCGTGGACAAGCCGTCGGGCTTCACCTCGCACGACGTGGTCGCCAAGATGCGCGGCATCGCCCGCACCCGCCGCGTCGGGCACGCAGGCACCCTCGACCCCATGGCCACGGGCGTACTCGTCCTGGGAGTCGAGAAGGCGACAAAGCTCCTGGGACACCTGGCGCTGACGGAGAAGGAGTACCTGGGCACGATCCGCCTGGGCCAGAGCACCCTGACCGACGACGCAGAGGGCGAGATCACGGGGTCGACAGACGCCTCGAAGGTCACCCGGGACGCCGTCGACGCCGGGATCGCCAAGCTCAGCGGCCAGATCATGCAGGTCCCGTCCAAGGTCAGCGCCATCAAGATCGACGGCGTCCGCTCGTACAAGCGGGCCCGCGACGGCGAGGACTTCGAGATCCCCGCCCGCCCCGTCACCATCTCCTCCTTCACGGTCTACGACGTCCGGGACGCCGTCGCCGAGGACGGCACCCCCGTCCTGGACCTGGTGGTCTCGGTGGTCTGCTCGTCCGGCACCTACATCCGGGCCCTGGCCCGCGACCTGGGCGAGGACCTGGGCGTCGGCGGCCACCTCACGGCCCTCCGCCGCACCCGCGTCGGGCCGTACAAGCTGGACACGGCCAAGAGCCTGGAGCAGCTCCAGGAAGAGCTGACCGTGATGCCGATCGCGGAGGCGGCCGAGGCCGCGTTCCCGCGCTGGTCCGTGGACACCCGACGGGCGAAGCTGCTGCTCAACGGCGTCCGCCTGGACATCCCCGAGGAGTACACGGGCGTCGGCGCGGTCGGCGTCTTCGACCCCGAGGGCCGCTTCCTGGCGCTCGTGGAGGAACAGAAGGGCAAGGCCAAGAGCCTCGCCGTCTTCGCCTGAGAGACGCTCCCCGGGCGGGCCGGAGTCTCAACTCCCGCCCGTGGAGCGGCGGTCACGGGGTCTACGTTCCCGCCGCTCCACGGTCCCCCCTCGGTTCCCCCACCCCTAGGGTGTATCCAACCCTCCGCTTCTATTCACCCGTCCGGGCAGGCGCTCGGAGTGAACCGAGGGAGCGGAAGGGGGCGCGTTCACCACGCGATCTGTCCCGCTGATCACGCCACGCCTACCGTCGAACACAGGGCACGGGTACGGCGGGGAGGTTCGACCATGGCGGGACGTGGCCCGCGGACGGGCGGCGCCCGTCGGACGCGGGACGAGACGCGGGGCGAGCGGTCGACGCGGGGCACCGCATCGCCGGTCGGCGACGGGACGGGCGCCGCGCCCGCCGCTTCCGACGACGAGTCCCTGGTACGCATCCGCGACCTCGCCGGACGCCCGCGAGGGACCGGCTTCGTCGCCGACCACCACGGCACGGTCATCACCAGCCACGAGGCGGTCGACGGCCTGCCCCGCCTGCTCCTGCACGCCACCGGCGACCGCACCTGCCTGGTGACGGCGGACGCGGTGACCCCCCTACCGGCCCTGGACCTGGCCCTGGTCCGCACCGAGGGCCTCGGCGTGGACCCGCTCCCCATCACGGTCCGGGACCGCGTGGAGACCGGCACCTACGTCCGCATCGCCGCGGGCCGCTGGCGCGAGGCCCGCCTCCTGGGTGCGACCTCCGTGACCTACACGGCCACCGACCGCTTCCATCTCCTCGACGACGCCCTGGAGTTGGCGATCGGCACGGCGGGGCGGGACGCGTTGCGGCTGGGCGGGGGAGCGGCCGGGGGCCCGGTCCTCGACGCGGTGACCGGCGCGGTGATCGGCGTCCTCGGCACGGCGTTGCAGTCCGGGCAACGGGACACGGGTTTCGCGGTACCGCTACGCCAAGTGCGGGGTGAGGAACGGCTGTTGGGGCTTGCTCAGGGCTCGTCGGCCGCCTTCCGGGCCCCGTTGGACGACCTCCTCGCACGGAACTCGGCGACGGTACCCGCGTACGGCGCGGACCTCAATCTGGCGGGTGTTCTGGAACTGACGGCCACGTCGGTGGGGTCGGACGGACCGCCGGGGGCACTGGCGGGGTTCGTCGGTCCGGGGCGCGACGGCGACGGTTGTGGTGCGGTGAAGCCGGTCGAACGCCCGTCGCTGGTAAGGGAGTTCACCGCGTTCGTCGACAGCCCGGCCGCCGTGCTCGGCCTCGTCGGGCCACCGGGCAGCGGCCGTACGACGGAACTCGCGGCGCTCGCCGCACGGCGCAACGGGGGTGCCGAACCGGCTCCCACGCTGTGGCTGCGCGGCGCCGACCTGCGGGACGGCGATGCTTCGGTGGCGGACGCGGTCCGCAGGGCGGTGGAACGGGCGGCACGGATCGTCGCGGCGTCGGTCTCGCTGCCGGGGAGCTCCGGTGACCTCGGTGACGTGGGCCCCGAGCGGCTGGCGCGGGTTGCCCGGGACGCCGGGCGGCCCTTGCTGTTGCTGCTCGACGGGCCTGAGGAGATGCCGCCGGTGCTGGCGCATCGGTTGGGGGAGTGGACTCGGGGGACGGGGGAGTGGTTGCGGGAGAGTGGGGCGCGGTTGGTGGTGGGGTGCCGGGCGGAGTATTGGGAAGGGGCGGGGTTTTCGGGGGAGTTGTTGTACGGCGGGGGTACGTCTGGAGCGGGGTCGGCTCGGGGTGGGGTGTCTGCGTCGGCGCGTGACGATGTCGGTTCGGGTGATTTCGGGGTGCGGGCATCCAGCGACGGCGGTTCGCCTCGGTCTGGGGCGCCCGCGCCTGACGACGCCGGTCCGCCTCGCTTCGGGACGCCCGGGCCTCTCGATGCGGGCCCGCACAACTCAGCCCGTCCGGCGTTTGAGGGCGAGGCCGTTCAGGCCGATGGGGGGTCTGGGGGCGCAGCCCCCGGGACGGTGCTGCCGGCTTGCGTTCAGCTTGGAGACCTGCGGCCGGAGGAAGCACGCCGGGCCCGCGCAGCGTACGGCGTTCCCGAGGGCGTCCTCGCCGACGCCGACGCTGGGCACCCCCTCACCCTCCGGCTCCTCTCCGAGGTGCTCGCCGCGCTGCCCGCCACCCCGGGTGCCCAACTCCACCCCGACGACGTGTTCTCCGCCTACCTCGACCTCATGTGCCTCCGCATCGCCGTCCGCCTCGCCGCGGAGAACGGCCTGCGCGGCACCGCCGTGAGGCGCCTCGCGGCGAAGGTGTCAGGGCAGGTCCACGAGGCGGCGCGGCGCAGCCTCGGGCCGGGGCAGGGGGAGTTGGACCGGGAGTCGTTCGAGGCGGTGTTCCCGTGGGGACCCGCACCGGCACGGCTCGGCGGTGGTACCGGGTGGGCGTCCGCCGTACTCACCGAGGGCCTGCTCGTGCCGGCCGGTACCGGATACCGGTTCGCCCACGAGGAGTTGGCGGACTGGATCCAGGGCACCCACCTCGACCTCGACGAGGCCCTACGGGCGCTGGTCCACCGGCCCAGGACGCCACGGACCGGGCATCCACTCCCCGTACCCCATCACCGCATCGGCCCCGTCGTGCAGGCCCTGCTCCTCCTCGCCCGGCAACACGGCACCCATCAACTGGCCGTACGACTGGAGGAGTTGGCGGAGGCCCTGGACGCCGACCCGGACTCCTGGTGGGCCGCGCACCTGCTCGCCGAGGTGTTGCTCCGGGTGCCCGACGCGACGCCGTACGGCAATGCAATGCGGCTGCTGGCCGACCAGTTGGTGGGCAAGAGGCATCAACAGGCGGCCGTACCAAAGGAGTTCGCGCCCGAGTTCTGGACCGCGCTGCGCCTGCCCCACGCCGAGCGGTTCGAGTTGCTGCGCCGGCTCGTGTTCGCCGACGGCGCCCCGCAGGACGGCGGACCGTCCCGATTCCTGGACGCCGCCGCCGAGTTGCTCGCCGCCGACCCCACCGCCGTACAGCCGCTGCTGACCCGGTGGTTCGACGACGAGCGGCCGTTGCCCGCGACGCCGGAGGCGACCGTGGCGACGGCCGCGCAGGCGTTGTTGCACACGCATCGGCGGGGGGCGTTGGACGATCTGACGGAGGTGCTCGTCGGGTGTGCGCACGGGCGGGCCGATGAGCTTCTCGGCGTGCTGGCCGAGGAGGAACCCTCGGCGGTGTGCCGGGCCGTGGACCGGTGGGCGCACGACGAGCGGCCGGGGCGCAGGGTGGCGGCGGTGGCGTACGGACTGCGGGCCGCTCCGCACGTACGGACCGAGGCGGACCGTGAACTCCTGCGCTATGCGGCCCAGTTCCTCCTCGCCCGCCCCGCCGACTCCACCCTGCACGGCGGCGCGCTCGCGCTCCTCGTCCGCGATCCGCGCACCCGCGCCCGCCATCTCCCGCAGGCACTACGGCACTTCGCGTCCGGCGACCCCCAATTCCCGCCGAGCGCACTGGCCGCGGCCCTGACCACCCACCCCGAACCGGTCCTCGAAGCCTTCCGCGCCCGGCTGCACGGACCGCACGCGGGCGAGGCGGTCCGCACGCTCGCCGACGTGGCGACCCCGTCCCTCGCCCGCCGGGCCGCCGCCCTGGTCCGCGAGACCGCCGTACGGTGGCCGGAGACGGCCGCGTACCTCGGCGTCTACGTCGACCGGTGCCTCGACCACGGACCCGCCACCCGGGCGATCCTGTTCCCCCTGGTCACCGGCCTCCTCGACGGCGGCCCGGCGTCGGCGCGGACCGCCCTCGCGGCCGTGCTCCCCGCCCCCGGCACCCCCGCCTCGCGCCCCCTGCGCCGCGAACTCCTGGAGTTCCTGCTCGCGCACGAGCACGACCCCGCCGTACTGGACGCACTCCTGCACACGGCAGGACGCCGTGACGACGACGAGATCCGCGACCTCGTCCACCGCACCGGCCGGCTGCTCGTCCGTACCCCCGCGGGCGCGACCCGTTTCGACCGCGGCCTCGTCGACCTGGGCCGCCACGTGCCCGGCTTCGCCGCCCTGATGGCCCGCTGGCTGGCCGACACCCCGGAGGACTGGGCGGCGGTGGTCGGACCCGGCACCCGGCGCATGATCGAGAACCTGGCCGGGGTGGGGGTCCCCGCATAGCGGACTTCGTACGTGCGCCCGGTCACAGCCTCCATGCCGATGCGGGTCGCAAGCCCCCGGCATGGCACCCTTAGACCTGCGTAAGAGGTCAACGACACAGGTCTACATACGGACACGGGTTCGATGAGGAGCGGTCACAGTGCAGCGCTGGCGTGGCTTGGAGGACATCCCTGAGGACTGGGGGCGCAGCGTCGTCACCATCGGTTCTTACGACGGGGTCCACCGCGGGCACCAGCTGATCATCCGGCATGCCGTGGAACGCGCCCGTGAGCTGGGCGTTCCCTCCGTCGTCGTCACCTTCGACCCGCACCCCAGCGAGGTCGTGCGCCCCGGCAGCCACCCGCCGCTGCTCGCCCCGCACCACCGCCGAGCCGAACTGATGGCCGAGCTGGGGGTCGACGCGGCGCTGATCCTGCCGTTCACCAAAGAGTTCTCCAAGCTGTCCCCGGCCGACTTCGTGGTCAAGGTCCTGGTGGACAAGCTGCACGCGAAGGCGGTCGTCGAGGGCCCCAACTTCCGCTTCGGCCACAAGGCCGCGGGCAATGTGGCCTTCCTGATCGAGCAGGGCCGGACATACGACTTCGAGGTAGAGGTGGTGGATCTTTACGTGAGCGGTGCGGCGGGCGGTGGCGAGCCCTTCTCCTCCACACTGACCAGGCGCCTGGTCGCCGAGGGCGACGTCGAGGGCGCCCGCGAGATTCTCGGCCGCCCGCACCGGGTGGAGGGCGTCGTGGTGCGCGGCGCCCAGCGCGGTCGCGAAATGGGCTTCCCGACGGCCAACGTCGAGACCCTGCCCCACACGGCGATCCCGGCGGACGGCGTCTACGCCGGTTACCTCCACGTCGAGGGAGAGGCCATGCCGGCCGCGATCTCCGTCGGCACGAACCCGCAGTTCGACGGCACCGAGCGCACGGTCGAGGCGTACGCGATCGACCGCGTCGGCCTTGACCTGTACGGCCTGCACGTCGCCGTCGACTTCCTCGCCTTCGTGCGCGGCCAGGCGAAGTTCGAGTCGCTGGAGGGCCTGCTGGAGCAGATCGCCCAGGACGTGAAGCGCTGCCGGGAACTGATCTCGGCGGACACGGGCGACGAGGGCGACACGGGCGACACGGGCAGCGGCGGGGACGCCGGATAACTGTTCTCGTTCCTGTTTTTTGTCTCTACGACGACGAAGGGCGGCCGGTGCCTACAGGCATCGGCCGCCCTTCGTCGTTCGGGTGGGGTTACTGCTGAGGAGGTGCGGGCGGCGGCGGAGGCTGCTGACCCGGGTGCTGGGGGTACGGCGGGGCTGGCTGCTGCGCCGGGGGCGGGCCCTGCTGGGGGTAGGGCTGCGGGGCGTACGGCTGACCGGGGTGCGGCGGCTGCGGTTGTTGCGGTTGCTGCTGAGGGTAGGGGCCGGGCTGGCCGGGAGGCTGCTGGCCCGGGTACGGCTGCTGGCCCGGATAGCCCTGCTGTCCCGGTTGCGCCGGGTACCCCGGGTATCCCTGCTGGCCCGGCATCGGCGGGGCCAGGACCGGCGGCGGGTTGCCGTCGCTCGTCCAGAGGCCGTGCATCTGCTGGTGGCGGACGAAGTCCTCGGCGACCAGGGCCGCGAGGTTGAAGTACGACTCCCGTACCTTCGGCCGCATCATGTCGAGGTCGACCTCCGCACCGGCGGCGAGATGCTCGTCGAACGGCACGACCACGACACCCCGGCAGCGCGTCTCGAAGTGGCTGACGATGTCCTCCACCTTGATCGTCTTGCCGGTCTCACGGACACCGGAGATGACCGTGAGCGAGCGTGAGACGAGGTCGGCGTACCCGTGCGCGGACAGCCAGTCCAGCGTCGTACTCGCACTGCTCGCACCGTCCACGGACGGCGTCGAGATGATGATGAGCTGGTCGGCGAGGTCGAGCACACCGCGCATCGCGCTGTAGAGCAGACCGGTACCGGAGTCGGTGAGGATGATCGGGTACTGGTTGCCCAGCACGTCGATCGCGCGCCGGTAGTCCTCGTCGTTGAACGTGGTCGAGACGGCCGGGTCGACGTCGTTGGCGATGATCTCCAGACCGGAGGGCGCCTGGGACGTGAACCGGCGGATGTCCATGTACGAGTTGAGGTACGGGATCGCCTGGACCAGGTCGCGGATGGTGGCGCCGGTCTCGCGGCGCACGCGACGGCCGAGGGTGCCGGCGTCCGGGTTGGCGTCGATCGCGAGGATCTTGTCCTGGCGCTCGGTGGCGAGCGTGGAGCCCAGCGCGGTGGTGGTCGTGGTCTTGCCGACACCGCCCTTGAGGCTGATGACCGCGATCCGGTAGCACGACAGCACCGGCGTACGGATCAGCTCCAACTTCCGCTGCCGCTCGGCCTCTTCCTTCTTGCCGCCGAGCTTGAACCGCGAGGGCGCGACACTCGGCCGCCCGCTCTTCGCCTTCTGCTTCTTGTTGTTGAGCAGCCGGTCCGACGACAGCTCCACGGCAGCGGTGTAACCCAGCGGCGCGGCACCGGGGTTGGTCGGCTGCCGCTGGTCGTGCTGCATGGGCTGCGGCCAGGCGGCACCGGTACGGGGGTCGACCGGGGGCTGCGCCTGGGGCTGGGCCTGGGGGTGCGGCTGCGCCTGCGGGGGCTGCGGTCCGTCGGGCTGGGCCTGCTGCGTGGGTGCGGCAGGTGCGGCGGACGCGGGCGGGAAGCCGTAGCCGCTCTGGGGGTTGGGCGGACCCGGCTGCGCGGGCGCCGGGGGGAAGCCGTAACTACCTTGCTGGTTAGGCGCGTTGGGGGCGGGCTGGCCCTGCTGTACGGGTGCGGGGGGTGCGGGCGGGAAGCCGTAACCGCCCTGCTGGTGCGGCGGTGCCGGGGTCGGCTGCGCCTGCTGCGCGGGCGGGAGCGGGAAGCCGTAACCACCTTGTTGGTTCGGTTGGTTCGGTACGGCGGGGGTGGGCTGTCCCTGTTGTACGGGTGCCGGGGGGAAGCCGTAACTGCCTTGCTGGTTCGGTGTGTTGGGGGCGGGCTGCGCGGGTGGGAAGCCGTAGCCGCCCTGGGTGTTGGGGGCGGGCGGTGCGTTCCAGGCGGCCGGTGCTGGTTGCGGGGCCTGCGGCTGGAAGGGGGGCTGTTGCTGGGGCGCCAGCGGCGGCTGCGCCGGGGGCGCGACGGGCTGCTGCGGCACGGGCGGCATCGGAGGCGGGGGTGCCATGCCCTCCGCCGACGCGGGCTGCGGCTGGCCTTGGGGGTGGGGCTGCGCGGGCCAGTGGTCGGCCGGGGCCGGGGCGGCGGGCTGGTAGGAGGGCGGCAGCGGCGGGACACCGCTCTGCGGGGCCGGCGGAGGAGTCCAGGTGGGCGGCGCTTCCGGTACGTCACCGGTGGCGGCCGGGGCCGGGGCGGCAGTCTGGGGGGAGTCGGCGTCGGGCGTGGACGGTGTGGCGTCGGGGGCGTCCGGCTCCTTCGCCGTGTCGCCGGCCGGGTCCGCGTCGGGGTGCGCAGCAGAGGCGTCGTCGGTGCTCTCGCCGGCGCCGGATTCCGCGGAGTCCCCGGCGTCCGTCTCGGCGACCGCGCCGTCCTCGTCCTGCGTGCTCACCTCGGCGGCGTCGGTGGCCTCGCCCTCGGCGTCACCGTTCTCCGGGACCTCGCCCTCGAACTCCGGCTCTCCGGAACCCGGTTCAGTGTCAGCGGCACCCGAGCCTTCCGCACCTTCCGTACCTTCTACGGAAGCCTCGTCACCCACGGGAACCTCGGCCGGAGCCGGAGCCGGAGCCGGAGCCGGAGCCGGAGCCGGAGCCGGAGCCGGAGCCGGAGCCGGAGCAGCAGCCGCCGGGGTCTCCGCGTCGGCCTGATCAGGGGCGGCCTGCGCCTCCCCGCCCCGCTCCGCGATCTCCCTCTTCAACGCGGCGGAAGAGATCCGCATCGTCGCCCCGCTCACGAGGTCGCCGTTCTCCGGCTCCTCCTCGGGGACGGAGGGTGGCTGGACCGCAGGCGGCGGAGTCGCGGCCGCGGGTGCCCAGCCGGGCTGGAAACCGGAGTTGTCCGGCGGTGCCGGTACCGGGAACGAGGGTCCGACCGGGGGCGCCGGCGGCGGGGGCGGCAGCTCCGTACCGTTCGCCGGAGTCGGTGCCGGTGAGGCCTGCGCGGACGCGCCCGACGCGCCGGACGAGTTCTGCGTGTACCAGGCCGGCGGCGCGTAGTCGATCGTGAACTCGCCCGTCATCTCGATGGCGGACTCGTCGTCGGGCTGGTCATCGCCGGGCGTGGCCCAGCCCCCGCGGATCCCGTCCCGATCGCTGCTCACAATTCCTCCTGGTGTGGTCGAGCACCCTCATGTCGTGCCGGGGCGACGGTTCGCACCGTCCGATGCGCCGGGTTGTCCCCCTGGGGCCCCTGGGCCACGCACCATCCGCTCGCGGATACTCGTGACGTGCCCAGTCCCAGCCTAATCACCAAAACCGTGGACTCGGCAGGCCCGCCCACTCCTTCGTGCACACCCGCACGACCGAGACCGGCGATAGCGGATCAAATCGCCCTGGAAAACGACCAAATGGGACAGGTGGGGTATCCCATTCCGTCCGGTCGGCTCTCTTGGTGCTCCGGTCCGCCCGTCAGTCCATGCGGCGGGCCACGCCCAGCAGACCGACCTCCGCGTCCGTCGGCTGGGTCATCACGTACTGCCGGTCCCGCTCGGTGCACCACAGGGTGACGCCGTCGGGCAGCGTGGGCAGTGCGTCGAGGTCGAGGCGGGGCAGGGCGAGCACGCGCCCGATCTCCGCCGCCTCGTCCGGCGACACCCGCTGCACGCCCACCAGCCGCGCCTGTCGCATCAACCGCGGGGCGACCGGGCTGAGATACGGCAGCAGCGTGAGCACGGACTGCCAGGGCGCCGAGGTCACCCGCCCGCGCGGCGGCCGCATCCCGCAGTCCCGCACCACCAGCACGGGCGTACCGGCCGAGGCACCCTGCGGGGGGACGCGGCCGACGTCGTAGACCGCGAGGCCGTTCTGGCCGCCGCCCATCGCGTGCACCATCTGCATCCAGGCCTGCGGCCGTCCCGTCTCGACGGCGACCCGCGCTCCCGTGGCCGCCGCGCGCAGCGCCAGCACCTGGGCCGTCCAGAGGCCGCTGATGAGCAGGATGTCGTACGGCGTGGGGCGGTTGACCCCGAGCACGGCCGGTTGGCCCTCGGGGTCTATGCCGACCACGACGCCGTCGTCCCCGATGGGCAGCGACAGCGCCTCCACCTGGTCGACGGGCAGGGTGTGGCGCGGGTGGCGGGGGCCGAGCAGGCCGAAGCCGGAGCGCAGACGGGAGGTGAGGCCGGTGGCCCGGGGTTCGGTGGGTGTCATGGTCATCAGCGGGCACCTCCGAGGGGCAACGTGGCGAGGACGCCGGGGAGTTGTTCGCGGTCCAGGCGGGCCAGTCCGGTCCGTGCCTGGCGGGCGGCCTGCTCCAACTCGCGCCGGGCGTCGGTCAGTTCCTGGTTGCTGCGGCCGGTGATCCGCAGGTGCCCGGTGAGGGCCACGTCCTGCTGCTCGCCCTTGGCCAGGGTCAGGCTGAACGTCGTCGCCAGTGCGGGGACCGCCGTCAGTTGGGCCACGAGCTGTGCCAACGAGGCGCCGGTATCGCCCAGTTGGGGCCAACGCCGTACCCAGTACGTGGTGTGCCGGCGGTTGTCGCAGCGCCAACTGCGGCTGGACTCCTCGGTCCGCCGCTGCGGCGCCTCGCTCCGCCCGGCCTGCGCGGTCACCATCGGGTTGGCACACGCGGAGGTGGCGATCGCGGCCGTCAGCTCCTCCTCGGAGAGCACGGTGGCCCGCAGCCCGGCACCGGAGAGCCGGCTCGACAAGTGCTCCGCCGACCGCGCCAGACACTTCTGCGCGCCGATCAGCCCGCCGCCGCGCGCGGCCACCGCCTCGGGGCACAGTTCGGGGTCGAGCTTGAGCGCGATCCATGTGATGCGCACCGCGGGGGAGCCCGTCTGGGCCTGCAACGGCGCGTAGTTGCTCACCACGACCGACTGCTGCGGCAGATGCAGCGCGGGCGCCGGCTGCGTGTGCACCACGATCTGCGCCGATTCGAGGCGGATGCCGTCGACTTCGAGAGTGTCCCGCACGAGCCCGACCGGCAGTGGTCTGCGCCCGCGCTCGGCACGCAGCGCGCCCGCGTCCGACTCCACCTGGAGGACCGCGGTGAGGAAGTCGCCGTCGCCGACCATCCCGACCGGCCGCCGGTCGCGGTCGTCGCCGCGGTGATAGCTGTACGTCCGCAGGTTCGGGTCGCACTCCACGGCGGGCGCGAGACCCGCGTCGGTCCCTGGCGGCACCGGGGTGTTCGCGGCCCGCCGGGCCCGGGCGCGCAGCGCGAGCAGCGTGCCGAGCCACTCCGGCAGGGAGCGCCCCCGGCGTCGTACGACAGCGAGGACCACGAGAAGCGCGGCGAGCACGATCGCCGGCACCAGCGCCATCGGACCGACGAGCCAGCCGGACACCACCAGCGCGGCGGCGACCTCCAGCAGCACCAGCCGCTGGGTCGTGAACGAACCCCCGCGCCCCGAGCGGGACTTGAGATGCGGAGTGAAGGATCCGCGGTACGGCACGGTCGTGCGCGACGCGGGCGGACGGGAGTCCGGTCCCGGTGCCGATCCTGATCGCGACCGTGATCGGGAATCCGACCCCGATACCGGCCCCGATCCCGCTCTCGACGCCGATTGCGATCGCGACCGATTCCGCGTTGCGGAAGCCATCACTCCAAAACCCCCGAACTCTCCCGAAATTCCCTGCGCACTGGTCCCTTCAAGGCCAGAGCACCCTACCCGTGACACAAGCACACCCACGCAACAGGCATAGTAGGGGGCGGGTCTGACACCTGAGGTATCAGAGGCAATCGGGGGCTGGGGACGTATCTCCACAGGTCCTCCACGGCTCCGCACGGGGAGAGAGCGGACACAGATGGCATCACGGCGCGACGAACTCAACGCCTACACCTTCGCGAAGCGCCGCACGCTGGCGTCCTTCCTGCAGCCGTCGCCCACGGGCTCGGAAGAAGGGGCGCCGAAACCGCTGGGCGCGCTGGTGCCCGGCGTCGTCGTGGGCGTGGTGATCCTCGCGGTGTTCGGCGGTATCGGCATGTTCAAGCCGACGGCCCCGCCGGGCTGGTCCAAGCCCAACGAGCACGTCATCGTGGCGAGCGAGTCGACCACGCGCTATGTGGTGTTGAAGACGGGCAAGCAGACCCAGCTCCACCCGGTCCTCAACATGGCCTCCGCCAAACTCCTCCTGGAACCCGGCCAGGACTCGGTGATCACCGTCGACGAGAAGGTCCTCGACAGCGGCAAGCCCCCGCACGGCGCCACCATCGGCATCCCGTACGCCCCCGACCGTCTGCCCTCCTCCGACGAGGCCGAGGCGGCGAAGCGCTGGGCGGTCTGCGAGAGCCCCTCCGCCGGCGGCCGGTCCATCCAGAAGGCCGCGTTCGTCCTCGCCGAGAAGGACTGGTCCAAGACCGAGGGACCCGACAAGCTCACGGGCGGCGACCTCATGTACGTCGTCGGCCCGGACGGCAAGAAGCAGTACGTCGTCGACGCCAAGGGCACCGCCTACCCGCTGGCCGACCCCTCCGACAACGAACTCCTCAAGGCCCTCGACACCCAGCGCCGTGCCCCGCAGCGCGTCTCCCAGGAGTGGCTCGACACCCTCCACAAGGGCGACCCGATCGAGATCCCGAAGATCACCGACGGCACCCCGGGCACGAAGGCGAACGCGCTCGGCGACGCGTCGGTGCAGCAGTACGACAAGGTCGGCGAGGTCATCAAGGCCAACGACGGCCAGACGATGAACTACTACGTGGTGCTGCCCGGCAAGGTGGCCCGCATCACGGAGTTCGTCGCCACGCTGCTGCTCAACAGCAGTGACCTCCTCCCCGTCGGACAGACGGGCGAGGCGCAGCCGGTCAGCCCCGGCGCGGTCGCCGACAGCACGACCTTCGAGGCCGACAAGAACTGGCCGACGTACATGCCGAAGACGGTCAACGACGGCACCAGCGCCACCAGCGGCCGCAACACCGTCTGCAATGTGCTGCGTTCGGTCGGCAGCGGCAACAAGACGACTCTCTCCACCTGGGCGGGCACCGACTTCCCGGCGGCCCTCCCCACCGGTTCCTCCAGCGGGTACGTCACCGCCGGCTCGGGCCAGCTCTACCGCCAGGTCATGGGCACCGAGGCCGACGCGGGCCCGGTCTTCCTGGTCACCGACACGGGCCTGCGCTACGCCCTGCAGTCCAACAGCGACAGCGCCACCACCGACAGCGGCATCGGTACGACGGCCAAGCAGCGCAAGGACGAACTGAGCGAGGCCAAGATCGCCCAGACCCGCCTCGGCTACGAGAAGGTCACCCCGGCCCCGGTCCCCGCGGAGTGGTCCACGTTCCTGCCGACGGGCCCGCGCCTGTCGGAGGCGGCGGCCCGGCAGCCGCAGGGTTCGTAGGCGCGAGGGGGACGTCAACTCATGCTGACCGTACGGATGTTGGGCCCGCGCAGGCTGGCCGCGCTCACGGCGACGACGGCGCTGCTGGCCGTACCGCTGACTGTTTCGCTGTCGCTTTCGGCGGCGACCCCGGTGTGGGCGGACGACGCCCAGTGCACGTTCCCGTCGAAGCCGTACACGGGCCGCCCCTGGGCGCTGCAGCGCGTCAACCTGGACGAGCTGTGGGCGCAGTCCACCGGCAAGGGCGTCAAAGTGGCCGTGATCGACACGGGAGTCGACGTAAAGAACCCGCAGTTGACGAAGGCGGTCGACGCGTCCGCAGGGGAGAACCTCCTGCCCACCAAGAACTCCAAGGGCGAGAAGATCGACCGCGGCAACAACCAGGGCACCAGCGACACGGTCGGCCACGGCACGCGCGTGGCGGGCATCATCGCGGCGCGCCCCGCCAAGGGCACCGGTTTCGTGGGCCTGGCCCCCGACGCGACGATCATCCCGATCAAGCAGAACGACGCGGAGGGCGACGGCACGGCCGAGACCCTGGCGCAGGCGATCGACGACGCCGTCAGGAAGGGCGCCGGCGTCATCAACATCTCCCAGGACACGGCGAACGCGGTCGCCCCCGACGACAAGCTGGAAACGGCCGTGCACCGCGCGCTGGAACAGGGCGTCGTGGTCGTCGCCTCGGCCGGCAACGACGGCCTCGGCGGCAAGAACCAGATCACCTACCCGGCCTCTTACCAGGGCGTCCTCGCCGTGGCGGCCTCCGACCGCAACAACGAACGCGCCTCCTTCTCCCAGTCCGGCGAGTTCGTCGGCGTGGCCGCCCCCGGCGTCGACATGATCTCCACCGTCCCGGGCAACGGCCACTGCTCCGACAACGGTACGAGCTTCTCGGCGCCCTATGTCGCGGGCGTGGCGGCCCTGTTGAAGTCCAAGTACCCCGACTGGACGGCCCAGCAGATCGTCGCCCAGATCGAACAGACCGCGGAACGCACCATCTCCGGCCACGACCGCCTGGTCGGCTGGGGCGTCGTCGACCCGGTCAAGGCACTGACGGACGTCGACCCCGAACACCCCGTGGAGTCCCCCAAGCCGGAGGGCGGCGTGACGAAGGGCGAGGCACCGTCGATCGCCCCCGTCCACTTCGGCGAGACGGCGGACGAACGGAACACGCGGCTGGGCACGTACGTCGTCGTCGGCGGGCTGGTCGCGGTGGCGGGGCTGGGGGGGACGGCTGTGGCGGTTCGGGATGCGCGGAGGCGGCGGGCGCGGGTCGGGGGCGGAGCGGGCGGGTGACGGGGATGAACGGGGGCGGCGTTTTGGCGGGAGTGCGGGGCTGGTGGCAGGTGGGCTTGAACGGTGACGACGCTTCGGCGGCCCGGCCGACGGACGTGAACGTCAACCTCAACGACCTTTTGGCGGGTGCCAGTTGGACGCGCTGACCGAGCTGAACATCATCGGCCTGGGCGTGTCCGGCGTCCTCCTGGCCATGGCCTGTGTGAAGGCGGACCGGGTGCGCGCGTGGCGGGCCGGCATCAACCCGTCGGCCCCCGAAGTCTCCGACGCCTCCTTCACGGTGGCCCGCGTCGCCCTCGGCGCGATGGCGGGGGTCGGCATCTGGACGTGCGTCCAGGGCTTCGGCGTGGCCGACGACATGGCGTGGAGCGACGGGGAGTTGACGAGTGCGGTGCGGGGAGCCACGGATGACCTGGACGGCTACACGTACCGGACCGACCAGTCGGGCACCCCGCTCTACTTCGACGACTACGAAACCCTGATCAGGGACAAGGTCACCGAGAACGGCGGCGGCGACGCCCCGAGCACAGGCGTGACCGCGGAACCGGCCCCCGCGAACACGGACGCCGACGCGTACTTCACGGTCGCGGCCAACGGCACGGAGACGTCGTTCTGCACGCATGTCGTCCGCGCCCGCTCGAAGAAGGACGACTACACGCCACCCGGGATCACCGGCGGGGAGGGGACGGTGACGTTTCCGGGGTATCGGCTGGCGGTGGGGACGCGGGAG
Organism: Streptomyces sp. NPDC050528; assembly: GCF_044457795.1. NCBI lineage: Bacteria > Bacillati > Actinomycetota > Actinomycetes > Kitasatosporales > Streptomycetaceae > Streptomyces > Streptomyces sp. NPDC050528. Next base: position 33,495 of record NZ_JBITHH010000024.1, on the reverse strand, counting down.
GGGGCGTGCTGACCGGCGCATGGAGTGAGGGAGCCGGGGCGACGACGACCCAACGCGTCCGTCCGGACGGAGTTCCGGATCGCGGTCCAGGTCCCGAACGCCCTGCCGCAACGGGAACACTTCGGTACCGCGCTGAAGTTGCCCTCGCGGGTGATCGACACCTCTGACTCCCGTTGTCGTAAGAGGAGTTCGAGCCCCGACAGCAGACCTCCTGCACCTGCGCGGCCGTTGCCCCGAGCCAGGTGGGGCGTCAGCCCTGGCAGGCGTCTGTCTTCGCCACCGCGGCCGCATATCGCTCGACCAGCCGCCGCATGTCCGACGCGGCTGAGGCCTGTGTGGCCCGAGCCGTGACCCACAGCGAACTGTCCGACGACGCGGACGCAGGGCACGCCACTTTGTTGACGGCTCCGGTTTTCGAGTAGATCAGCTGTCCGTTGTCCGCGCTCGTGTCGTTCGGATCCACTCCCACCGCGGACATGGCCACGTCCCGGGCCGAAGCAGTGTCCGCTCGTTTCTCCGTGCTGACGGAGAGCACTGTTTTCCCGTCGACCTGGATTCGGCAGCGCTGAACTCCGACCGCGGATGTCGGCTGCGCGCCGACCTTCTTTCCGGGCGGCAGTACGGGTTCCAGCACAGCGCTCGAAATCGGGGTTCCGCACAGATCCTTCGGCAGGGCGTACTCGCGTGTGGGGGACGGCGAAGAGCAAGAAGCCGTTGCCACAACGAGGAGCACCGCTCCGAAGATGACAGCGGCGTGACGTTCTCCGCTGCCCGAGAGTCCCTGCATCGCGTTGTCCAATACCGTCGGTGATTCTGCCTGTGGGGTGGGGGAGCCGTGGATCAGTCGGGGATCTCGGTGTCCATGTCTCTGGCCATCGCGTGGATGTCGGTATTCGCGTCATCGAAGCCGGTGGCGGTGCCTTCGCTCACCCATGTGTCGATCTGGTTCGAGTAGGTGGCGTGGTGGGCCTTGGCCGCTTCGTTGGCCGCCAGGTAGTTGATGCTGGTCGTCGTGTCCTTCACCGTCTCCCAACGCGTCGCGATGTCACTGCCGACCTCTGAACGGTATTGGCCGGATTCGTCTTTGTAGAAATCTTCCAGCACCACCGAGGTCACGGTTCCCGCGAGGCCGCCGACACCGGCACCGACTGCGGGGCTGGCGATGAAGCTCGTACCGATGCCGACCCCGGTGCCGACGACACCGGATATCACGTTCTTCTTCTGATTCACGGCAGTATCGAAAGCACCGTCACTTTCGCCGGCCGGGCCGAGAACGGCTTCCTGCCGTCCCTGCGCGAGGAGACCGCTGAACTCTCCGGACTTGCGCGAGATGCTCGTGATCGTGTCCTTCGCATCGTGCGGGTAACGGTTTTCATCCGGAAGATCGGGATTCAGGTGGTAGTCCATCAAGCTGGCCGTGTAAGCCTTTTCGCCCACGCTCAGAGCGCTGTAGCCCTCAGGGTTCTGGCTGACGGTGACGAGGAATCGTGTCACCCCGCTGTGATCCAGCTTCGCGTCCTCACCGGCCAGCGGGAACAGCAGGTTCCATCCGGATTTCCCGTCCCTCACTTCCGGGCCGTCGGCCATCGCCCGGTGAATGTCGGGAAGGTACTCGGATCCGATCTGGCCGATGCTGTCCGACATGTAGGAGTTGTCCTTCAAGCGGCCGGGGTCGTCGGAAATGGAGTTGACGATCTCCCTCATCAGACCGGCTTGTTCGGCGGTGTGAGCCGATGTGTTGTCCGCGTTGGGAAGCTCGCCGGCCGGATGCCCCGTGGTGGCCGCCTCCAAGGCCAGGGCGAGATTGTTCTGCCCGGTGTGGAGATCGTCCCCATGGAGGTCCACCTCCTGGGGCCAGTCCCGTTCCTCGAACAGGTACTGGAAGTTGGACAGCGTGACCTTGCCCTTGTAGTCGTTCTCGTCGTCCGAGTCCCGCTCGAAGGGGTTGTCCGGGTTGTCCTTCGAGACGTACTCCTGGTTGAAGAACGACGTAGCCGCGTCAGGGCTGTTGGACAGGCCCTTCAGGTAACCCGTGAGCGGGTCGGAGCCGCTGTCGTCCCCGATGCGGTTCAGCCAGGGATCGCCGCCCATGCGCTGCCAGAATCCGTTGCGGTGCGCGCCGTTGTCGGTGAGCTTGCGTTCGGTCTCCATGAGCTTGGTGCCGTAGTCCTTGAGGAACTGGTCGTCGTAGTCCCCGGCCCGCATCAGGTTGCTCATGACCTGGAAGCCCATGGGGCCACCGTGGTTGCCGTACAGCGGCTTGTCGCCGATGTCGATCATCGTGCGCTTCCAGTCGGCCATCGCCGTGGAGTCGCTCTGCGAGGCGTGGGCCAGCGTCATGCTCAAGTTGCGCTGCAGATCGTCGAATTGATCGAGCCGCTTCTGCCCAAGCTCGTAGTTCCCCCGATTGGGGTCGGTGATCCCGGTCCAGAATTCCAGGGTCTTCTGGGGCCCGAGCCGCGTGGCGAACTCCTCCGAGAACAGTGAGTCGCCGCTGTACTTCTTGAGACCGGCATTGATCCTGTCGAACTCCTCGACCGTCAGATCGTCGGGGTTCTTCTTCGCCAGCTCGGCCAGTGCGTCGGCTTCCTTGACGGCCGCGACGGCGTCGTCCCGGTTTGCGTAACTGGCGTCCGAGAAACCCAACTGGCTCTGATCGGCGATGGCTTGGAGTACCGTTTTTGCCGTCTCGTCACTCTCGGTCGCCTTGTTCAGAATGCCCTGGATCTGATCCCGCAGAGCGGTGATCTCGGCCGAGTTGTCCTTGTCCTCCCGGGCGCGGCCCTCCGGAGGAACATTCGTGGTGACCGTGAAACCGCCCTCGTACCCGATGACGGTGAGGTTCTTCTTCCGGCCGCCCTCGACGGCGTCGACCAACTGCCCGTGGAAGTCCTTCAGTTCATTCCGGGTGTCACTCAGGATGCCGTGAATCGTCTTCGCCTGAGTGTGGGCGTCGGTGAACTCACCGGCGGTCTTGCCGATGAACTCCTTGGTCACCGTGGCATTCATGCCGGCCCAGTCGGCCTTGTTGGCGGCCTGGTGAAGGTCGTCCTCGGCGTCCTTCTTCAGTTCCGCGAGGTGACCGACGAGCGTCGACCAGTCGGTGACGGCGTCGTCGAGCAGCTTGAAATTGGCGTCGCGGAGAGCATCGAATTGCATGGGTATGTGTCCTTGGAGAAGGTGAGAGAAGCGAAGGGGAACCCGGTGCCGCTGTCCGGTGATGCAGTCGGGCCGCGTTCGCCGGGGCGGTCACCACCGCTACTCCTTCTTGTCCTTGTCTCCGTAGTAGACGGGATTCTTCTCGCCCGGCTTGCCGACCCGTTCGTCGAAACCGGCGTCCAGGGTGTCGATGCTGCTCATCTGCCGCTGGATATAGCCCTCGTCACCGGCGTGCAGCTTCGTCGTGGTGTGCATGTGGTTGGAGATCTGCGCACATGCGTCCATCAGGGACTTGAGCTGCTCATCCCACCGGTTCGACACATGCTGGAGCCCGGCGCCGAGCGCGAACCCCTGCTTCGACAGATCGCCGGCCGCGGAGTCGCTGCTGGGAACGGCGACGCGGGCCTTGTCCCACAGCTGGTTGTAGAGGGAGTTCGCGGCACTCCCGATCTTGGCGAGGTCCTTCTGCCCGACCCGGAGGTCGCCGTACTGCTTCGGCAGCACGTAGGGCCCGTACGTCCCGCCACCACCGTCGACATGGTTCAACTGCATCGCAGGCGACTGCCGATCGGCGGCCTGAGCCTTGAGCTGCTCCCACTCGTCCCACGCCATGGGCGGACCCTTCCCCCGTGTGCTCGAAACCGATGTCCGGTCAAGCTAGCAACCCGCTCCGGGTAAAGTCCTGGTCAGGTCCGCGATGCCTGGATTGTCGGGTGTGAAGTTTCGGGGAAGGCGATGCAGCCGCCCGCGAGGAGACACGCCTTCAGCTGTCCCAACGTCTTCGGTGGACCGCTCTCCTTCAAACAGCCGATGGTGTCGGCGGCTTTGACGGCGGCCGAGTAGTCCATGCGGATGCCGGCCTCGCAGTACGACGTGGACTTCGTGGAGCGCGCGAAGGCATAGGCGGTGGCAGCCCTGGAAGATTCGGTAACGGCTCCCGCACCGTCGTCCCCGTCCGCGATGGGCACGATGGTCGACGCCAGACCGCTGTCCGGCTCTGGGATGAGCGAGAACGCACCGCCGCCGGCGATGATGCCGGCGACTTGCTTCTGACGCGCGATGCGCTCGTCCACGGGCTTGCTGTACGCCGCCCCCTGAACCCCGTGTCCGGCCGTCGCGCGACTGGTCGGTCTGTCCGGGGCATCGGCCGAGGGCGAAACGCGGGAGGGGGTTCCACGACAGCCTGCATCCGTACGGTCCCCGTGGTGAGCGGCGAGCCCCCGATCACGAACTCCGCTTGCAGGGCCCCTGTTTCTTGATCGTCGCCGTGTAGCTGGAGATCAGAGTCTTCATGGCCGATTCGTCCGGACGTGCCGGCTTCAGGACCTTGATGAGGGTACTGATGTCTTCCTCCTCCACGCCGGCTCCACGGCACTTCAACAGTGACACCGCGGCGTCGTCGGCGTACGCGATGCTGGTGCCCTCCGCGAACTTCGGCCGTGCGATGCGGAGTTGGGTGAACAGGATGTGCCGCGCCGAGTCACCGGCGTCGATACGCTCCCTGCTCAACGTCAACACCATGACGTCGTCGACGCTGACCGTGCACAGCAGTACGCCGTCGGTCGAATCATCTGTCTCTGTGGTGAGGTGTTTGCCGGAGGCGGGCAGGAGTTGAGAGAGCGCGTCGGTGGGAACGGATGTCCCGCACAGAGCTTTGGGAACCGTGAACCCCCGGCTCGGCTTGTCCGCCGAGCAGCCGGCTGCGGTGACTGCGGCGATGAGGATGGAGACACCCGGCAGGATGTAATTCTTGTGCCTCACTTCGCGTCACTCTCCGAGTTCCACTGGGCGCCGTCCGAGTGGCTGACACCTGCGGCAGTGCGAACGGCACGCCTGAGATCGTCGGCCGTGTCGGAGTTGATGTGCTGATTGTTCATCAACGCGTTGTCGAGCGCTGCTTGGGCCGAGTCGATGGCCGCGCCACGACCATTGCTGTATTGCTTCCCGGCCTCTAGTTCCGCAGCGGTCGTAGTGTCTTTCTCAATGCTCTTCATGATGGATTCCTGGATGTCCTCAGAAGCCCATTCGAGCGGAGCGCCGGCAATGGGGATGCGTTCGCCGACCTTCTCGATCCCCATGCCCAGGATGCGGTCCACCCATTTCTGCTTGTCGGCCGCCGCCTCGTTGAACTCCGTGTCCGACGCGGCGTGATACTCGTAGATCGCGTCGGCTCTGGCATCGCTCATGATGCCCGCGATCGCCGAACCCGGCGCGACGACGTCACCCACGCGTCCGTCCAGTGAGGCCGTCGACTGACTGTCACCGTTGACGACGTGGTCCACGACCTCGGCGGTATAAGCCTGTTGGGCACTCGTGATCGCCGAATAGGCATCGGGATCCTGTCCCACCGCGCCCAGGAAACGAGCGGCGTGACCGGAGTCCAGTCCAGCGGCCGTACCGAACGTCGGGAACAGATCGCTGCCCGGGTCTTCCTTGTACATGGCCCGCTGGAAGTCCCCCATGTACTCGGCGGTGATGTCGCCGAGGCTGCCCCGAAGGCCGTAGAGCGGGCCGGACTCCTCGTCGATGTCGCCGTTCTCGTTGTGCCGGATGAGTTCCGGGTGCTCGCCGAACTTGTCGACGAGGTCGCGGACCAGGTCGGCACGGGCCTGCGTGTGCTTGATGGCGTCGGAGGCGTCGTCACTGTCGTACGGCCGCCCGGTCGTCGCCGACTCCAGCGCGTGCCCGAGTGCTTCGGGGCCGAAGGTGAGCGCGTTCTTGGTCTTGTCCTCGTCGGCCAGGATGTTCGCGTCGTTGGTGTCGACCGTCCAGTCGAAGTCCTTGTCCGTGAACAGATCGAGATACGAGGTGAACCCCGGGCTGCCGCCCTTCGCCGTGCCGTCCTCGTTGTACGCGGTCGGCGGCTGCGTGAAGAACTTCTCCGAGGCCTCGGGGCTGTGACCGAGCGCCTCCAGCACGCTGTTGAGGGGGTCGTTGCCGGAGCCCAGCCGCCCCGACGGGTTGAAGCCGTAGGTGTCTTCCTGGCCCGTGGGCTTGTTGTTGAGGAAGAAGTACGGGTCCTTCTTGTGCAGTTGGGTGACGTGCTCGGCGATCGGATCGAGGAACCGGGGGTCGTAGTTGCCGTAGCGCAGCAGGCCGCCGAGGACCTGATAGCCGTACGGCTTGTTCCACTGTCCCTGTTCCCAGCCGATCTGCTGGGTGCCCAGGCGGCGGAAGTCGGATCCCCAACTCGCGGGCAGGTGCTGCCTCGTGTCCGGGTCCGTGGCGTTGGCCAGCGCGAACCCCATGTTCTGTTGCAGGTCTTTCATGGCGTTCAGCCGGACCTTGCTCGCGTCGGGGTTCGTCCCGTCGACCGACATCTCGGCATAGAACTCAAGCGTCTTCTCCGGCCCGCCGAGCCCCTGGTAGAACTCGGTCGCGAACTCCCCGTCCTTCTCACGGCCGTTGAAGCGCATCAGCCGGTTGAACTCCTGCAGTTCCGTGTCGCTCATCTTGTCGCCCTTGCGGGCGAGTTCCAGCGCGCGTTCGGCCTGGGCGTCGTTCAACGACTCGTACGTACTGTGGCCCGCGTTGTGGGCGTCGCCGCCGTGGCTCTTGCCCAGGGCCCGGGCGACCGAGGCGTCGATCTCCGCGGCATGCGAGAGGATTCCGTTGATCCGGCTCTCCAACTCCCGCTTGGCGTCGAGCTGTTCCTGCGTTCGCTCGTCCGTGTCGCCGCGGATGTGGGGGAAGATGCAGACGACCTTGCCGTCCCCGATGTCGTCGACACGCACGCCGAGAGCGCTCGCATCCTTCCCCGCGGCGTCCTTGACCTGCTTCTGCAGCGAGACGAGTTCGGGATGCCCGTCGGCGAGCACCTGGTAGATGCTGTTGGCCTCCGCGTGAAGATCCGAGACCTCTTTCGCGGTCTTCGCGATGAAGTCACGGGTCACCGTCGCGTTGACGCCGGCCCACTGCGCCGAGTCCGACTTCGCCTGCATTCCCTTACGCGCGTTCTCCGCCGACGTCTTGAGCCTGTCGACGGTCTTCTTCCAGTCCGCCACCGCGGTACCGAGCTTGTCCAGGTCGACCTCGACGAGGTCCGTGAAGGTGAGAGCCACAGCCGGTTCCCCTACTTGAAGTACTCGTTGAGTTTCGACACCGATACGGCCGAGCCGTCGCTGTTGCGAAGGACGGTCCCGATCTCCGCGTCGTCCTCGGAATGACGCTTCTTGCTGTAGTCCAGGTGGTCGGAGATGTGCGCACAGGCCTGCAGCACGGACTTGACCTGGGACGTCCACACCTCGACGGTCTTCTCCAGCGCACCGCCGGTCTCGAAACCGCGCGATTTCAGGGTGGTCGCGGCCTGCGCGGTCGAACCGGCGCCGTCCTTGCCGGCCCCCGCGCCGGCGATGTCCGCCCCGGAGCGGATGTCGTCGTACAGGATGCGGGCCTCATGCCCTACGGCACCGAGATCGTCCTGGTACACGACGAGGTCCCCGGATCCCCCACCACCGCCCCCGCCGTCCGGCGCCAGCTGATTGAGCCGCATATGCGTCGACTCCCGCTCGGCCGCCTGGGACTTGAGCTGCTCCCACTCCTCCCACGCCATGCGTGGACCCCTTCCCCGTGTGCCCTGCCGCGGCCGCTACCGCTCGGTGAACGCGGCTGCTCCTGCGCTGTCGCGCGGTCAAGTTAGCAACCCTGACCGGGCAAAGTTCGGGTCATGTCCGTCATGCCTCGATTGTTATCGCGTGAAGCTTCGAAGGAGACGGCCCGTCGGCTCCGCCGGAAACCGGCGTCAAGCCGACGACCGGCGTTGCTCCTGCCGTGCGTCGATCGCGTGTGGAAATTTGATGGAGATCACCGGGCGGTGAAGCTTGCGTACCGGTCGACACGGTCACGGTTGACCTGTCGGCGCCCCGGGTAACGGATCAGGAGCCGTGCGACCGACGGGGTGCGAACCGGCAAACCGGGCAAATGTGACGCCCGCTCCAGCGTCGTAACTGAGTTAACACACAGGCCGGTTGGCCCCGATGTGCACGTTGACTACAGTGGTAAACGTGTTGTCAGGCACGGCTCACTTTGCGATCGTGCGGTGAGCGATTGATCGTCCTCGGTCGGGCCGCGGCCGATGGACGTACGGGGAAACGGGGAGGAGCGTCGTGCTTCCGGCAGACATGGTGGGGGGCGTGTCGGTCACCAGGGCCAAGGACCTGGAGGCGAGCAGCGAAGCGCTGACCGACTTCGTGAGTCGCGTGGACAAGGTTCTGCGCGATCTTGAAGCGTCGGCCGGGAATCCGACCCGGGTGGGGGCACAGACCGTCAGCGCGGGATCGATCCACCGGGGTGGGCGAGGCGCTTTCCATGAAGCGGACGGCCTGTACGACGAGTACCACGCGGTCCACAACAAGCTCACATCCCTGTCCAAGACGCTGCATCTGCAGATCGAGGCGATCGGTATCGCCGTGCAGGGTGCCAGGGGCACCTTTGACGGGGTGGAAGAAGATCAGCGCCGGCGGTTCTGGGAGATTCAGACGGAGATCACGAGGATCAACACCGCCTCGGGTCCCGAGCGCACCAACACCGCCAACTCCGGTATGAGCGGGTGACGATGACTGACCATCAGCACAAGGCGGACCTGCGCAGGGTCGCCAGCCAGAATCAGTTCACCGACTTGGCTCGGGGTGTCGAGGAACGGCCGCGCGGAGGCGGGCTGTTGGACAACCTCGTGGTCAACCCCGTGCGCGCGGTGGTCGAACAGACCTCGCAGGGCAAGGCTGTCCATGACTCCGTGTATGGAGGGCCCAAGGACCTTCGCACGAATTTCGAGGATCGTCCCCTCAACGAGATGGTCGACCTTGTCGAGCGGACGAACCCGGAAGACCTGGAATCCTCCGGCAAGGCCCTGTGGGACGCGCGTGACGCGATCAAGGTGGCGGCCGACGAGCTCAGCGGACACATCGACAGAGTTCGTTGGGCCGGGGAGGCGGGCGAGGCGTTCCGTAAGTGGGGGAGCGAGCTCGTCACCCACACGCGCAGTCTGAGTGCTTTCGCCGGAGGCGCGGGCGACCAGATCACTGCTGCAGCCATGGGCCTGGCGTCCGTGCGCAGTGCCATGCCCGCCCGCGATACACAGGCGGCGCGGAAACACCCCGCGACGTTCACAGCGGCCGAGAAGGTCGCGGACAAGGACGAGTACACCGCAGCGGTACGTGTGGAGAAGGATCGTCAAGAGGCGATCAACCAGATGAACCGGCTGTCGTCCTACTACGTGGTGTCCAAAGACGAACTTGCGGCTTTGAACAGTAAGGCGCCTGAGTTCACGACCATGCCGGATGTCGGAGTGCCGCAACCTGACACGACGCTAAGGCGCGTCGACGGCTCCTCGAACTCAGGCCGGGACCACGTGCAGGGGACAACTACGGTCACTGCCGCAAGGCATCACACCCTGGTCGAGTCGGCCACGGGTGATTCAGGCAAGCACGTCGTGAGCGACGTCACGCCGCCTGCAAAGCACGTCGCCAGTCACGTCGCGCCTCCTGACGTGCCCACGCATACGAACATCGACAGCGTGGGCACACTGCCACCGGCCACCACTACACCTACGACGGTCCACAATCCGCCGGTTACAGGTGTCGCTGTCCCAGGGGGCGGTCAGGCCAATGCCTTCGACAGCGGCTTCGGAACTCCCGTGCCCAACGGTTCTGTGGGCAGAAGCATGGGTAGTTCCGGAGGCCTTCGGAATCCGGTCTCCGCGCAAGGGCGCAGCGGTACGTCGGACCTGAGGAACTCAAACACGGGGCGGTCGGCGAGCCGAGGGCCCACAAGCCAGATGGGCCGCGCCACCGAGACAGGCCGGTCGCTGGCCAAGGGCCCCGCCGCCGGAGCCAAACAGTCCCCGATGGGTCGTGGTGTCACCGGTGGTACGCCGAGAGCGAGCGGTACGGCGACTCCGCGCGCCAACGGCGGGTCGGTCACCGGTGCCGGTCGTTCGAACGGAGTGGTGGGCGGACGGCCCACCTCCGGCACAGGCGGTTCGGCGAAGGGCGAGTCCAGGATTCCCCGTGGCAATGTCATCGGAGCCGAGGAAGCGGCCGGCTCTCGGTCCGCGCCCGGTCGACCGGGCCAGCGTGGTGTCTTCGGAGCGCCCGATGCTGCTGCAGGGCCGGGCCCGAACGCATCGAGGGCACGCGGCGGTACGGGCGCGTCGGAGACTGTCACGGGGGTGCCCACCGAACGTAAATCCGTTGCCCGAGCTGAACGCAATGGTATGACGCGCGGTGGCTCCGGCCTCGTACGCGGACCAGGCAACCAAGGGAATCTCGGCAACAAGGGACGAGCGGACGGAGCTTCGTGCCCCGACCAAGTCGTTGAGGACGAAGAGACACACCTGCCCATCCAGCCGCGGCGTGATGTGCCGCCGGCCGCCAACTGAGCGCGAGCGAGGACAGCCAACGTCATGAAGTCAGGGAACAGCCGTCGAGCCCAGAGGGCTGCGCTGCTCAGGACATGCCGCGCCGGACGACTGCGTGCCGTGGGTGCGGTCCTCGGTGCCCTGGCTGTAGTGAGCGTGGGATTCGCGCCGAACGCCGGCGCTGACGATGTTCAGTCGAAGCAGTGGTACCTGGACCAGATGCAGGTTCACGAGATGTGGAAGGTCAGCACGGGGAAGGGCGTAAAGGTCGCTGTCATCGACAGCGGAGTAAACCCGAATACACCTTCGTTGAAGGGCCAGGTCCTGGTCGACGAGGTACCCAAGGCGGTCGCGTACCACTCGACGGTCGACTACGACGGCCATGGGACAACTATGGCCGAGCTGATCGCGGGCACCGGATCCGGCGGTAGCCTCCAGGGACTGGCGCCGGGCGCGAAGATTGTCCCCTATCGCGCCGCCTTCGAAGGGTTCAAGGCCGATACGGCGGAGAAGAAGAAGACCCCCAAGCCGTGGCAGGCGATCAGGGCCGCAGCCGACACCGATGCAAAGATCATCAGCATGTCCTTCGGAGGGTTTGTCAGCCCACAGGAGGAAGAAGCGATCAAGTATGCCGCTTCAAAAGGCAAGTTGATGGTCGCCGCAGTGGGCAATTCGGGTACGGGGAAAGGCGCTGGCAATATCGACTATCCCGCTGCTTACCCTTATGTAGTCGGCATCGCGGCGGTCAATTCTTCGTTCGCCGTCACGAAGTTCTCCTCGTACGGGAATTTCGTCGACCTCGTGGCACCCGGTGAGGGGATTCCGGGGTGGTGCGATACCGCCTTCCGTACGTACTGCGACACGGCCGGCACGAGTTCGGCGACCGCGATCGCCTCGGCCTCCGCCGCGCTCATCTGGTCCGCTCACCCCAACTGGACGGTGAACCAGGTCACTCGCGCGCTGATCGACACGGCGAGCCGGTCGTGGGCGGAGAACGACCCGAGCAAGTACGCAGGTTACGGGTTTGTCCGTCCTCGTATGGTCCTGGAGAACGTCAAGTACAACGCAGGCCCCGCGAACGTCGACCCGCTCGCGAAGGAGAACGGCGGCGACCTGCTGGCGAAGTCGGCGAGTTCGTCCTCGGCCGCATCCACCCCGTCTGCGTCAGCCACGGCGCAGGGCCAGGAAAAGAGTTCCACCGGCGGCACCTCGGCAGCAGGGTCGAGCGCGGACTCGTCCGGCGACAGCAACACGCTGTGGATCGCACTCGGCGGTGCCGCCGCAGTAATCCTCATCGCCGGCGCCGGCGTGGCCGTAACACGCGCACGACGTGCCAGGTAACCGGGATATCCAGCCAGACCACGAACCAGTCAATACAAGTCGGTCAACACAAGAAGGGTGAGCTGACCATGTCCAACAAGCAGAAGCTCGAAGATGCCGCAGTAGTCGATATTCAGAAGCAGATGCTCGACAAGTACGACGGCATTGCCAAGCGCGTGCACGGGCTTCAGGGTGTGATCGACGGGCTTGAGGGCCAGTGGCACGGTATTGGTCGTGCCGCGTTCGACAAGAAGCAGTACGAGATCAACGAGTCGCTGCAGAAGATCGGCACCATCCTCGGTGACGTCATCGAGGCGATGACCGCGACGCGCAACATCAAGGACAGCAAGGAAGACGAGGTCCGCGCGGCGGTCAACAAGATCGACCTCCAGGACGGCGCGCCGACGGTGACCCCGTCCTCGTTCAACTCCTACTGAGTCACGCGCCACCACACAACGCCACCACGTACGACGACACTGAGCGGCCCACCGGCCCCACCCGAACGAGACGAGGTACACACGCATGAGCCGTAACTCCGACGGCCTTTCCGTCACTTATGACGGGCTGGACTTCGCGGCCACCAAGATCGGCAACGAGGCGAAGCAGCTGGAGCAGGACCTCCAGGAGCTTCGCGCGCTGGTCGTGAAAAGCCAGCAGTACTGGGAGGGTGACGCGCAGGGCACCTTCAACGAGAAGCTGCACAGGTGGGACAAGGAAGCCAACGACATCCACACGGCGCTGACCGGCATCGGCCACGTCGTGCACACGTCGGGCGGTACCTACATGGAAGGCGACAAGAAGGCCGCCAGCTACTTCCACTAGGTCCCAGTAGGGCCAGTAGGACGCAGTCGGGTCAGTTGGGCCCAGTAGCACCGAGGTTCGTCGCAAAAACCGGGGTGGGCGCGCGCGGGAGGCGCCCACCCCGGTGTTGCTCAACAAGGGGCCGTAATAAGAGTCGAGGATTCCATTGCAGGGGGACAGGAATCGCCGACGAAGCAGCGTGGGATGGCGCCACGGCCCCCTGCATCCGATCGGGCCATATGCATCGATCATCGCGCTGGATGATCTCCGCATTGGTATTTCAGTTGGCCCCGTAGCGCGGAAGCTCCTCGGCGAACGTCCGAGTCGGCTGACACTCGCCCAGTTCGTAGGCCCGCTGGGTGATCTGATAGGCGAAGTCGGTCAGGGCCTGACGTAGTGCCAACCCGTTGGTCCGACTCTTCCCGATCACGCGCACTTCGGTGACGAGTGCATAGGACTGTGAAGCTTCGGCCGCCTTGACGCCTCGTGGGACGCAAGGGATGTATACGCTGGACATATGCGTTTTGGACAGTGCTTGGACGTCTTTGAGGGAAACACGCTCCACCTCCCCCTCGCCTGCTCCGCCGTATCCCCGGTAATAATCAGCCCACGCTTTTGCCGAGGAATCCTGAACCTGTACTTCGCCGGACAGGATTGAATCGCTGCTGGTATAGATATGGCAGTAGAAAGAAAAATTCCTGCCAGGATTCTCCTGCTTCGCCCCCTCCTTTGCTGACCGGGTGTCAGGGAGTACGCGAATCACCGTCTCCCGCTTTGCTGCGTTATCGCATACTTTACTCGGCAGACGGTCGAGACCTTTCGTGAAGACTTGCTGGTATCCGAACCAGCCTCCGCCCACTAGGCCGAGGATCGCGATGCCGAGGATGGTTCCTCTTGCTCTCTTCTTCATGGGGGGCAATATCCTCTTCCTCAACCGGTAGGGCGTTGCTTGAAATCATGCAGGATGGAATCGCTCGATTCCCAGCCCTCATTGACGGAATTCCGGATAAGATCGTCGGTCCCCTGTTTGGGTAGATCGACATGGCGGCGTTTCAGGGCATCATCGACCGACCACTGCGTCTGCTGGCTGACGGAGTCTTGCGTCTGGCTGAGATCCCGGCCCGTTCGGTACAAGGCCTCGTCCATCGCCTGGCCTACGTCAAGTTCCTTGCCGCTGACCATTCGATCAACGGCCATACTGGCGACACCGCCGAAGAAGCCTCCACCGGCGGCACCGGTCAGCGCACCGGCACCGGTCGCGGGTACGAGCGCGACAGATCCAATTCCGACGCCGGCGGACAGCGCTGATTTGAAGAACTCGCCCTGCTGTGCAATAGCGTCGTTTTCATCCTTCGTGGACCCGATATCGCTGCTGATATCTGCGTCTGCGACAGAACGTCCGACGATTCCTTCAATAATCCCGGCATTCCGGCCGATGTCATGAAGGGCTTGTTCGCGGCTTCCGTCGAACAGAGAAGGGTCGGAGAGGTGTGCGTCCAGGAGACTACCGGTGTAGATGCTCTCGCCGTAGCGAATTGATGCCCTTCCTGCGGCATCTTGGGAAACAGCGGACAGAAACCGCGTTGTGTCCCAGCGATTGAGGCCCGAGGGTGCGTCGCTGTTCGTGACGAACACTGCTCCCGAGTTCGGGCCTCCAAATGCTTGGCTGATTTCCGGCATGTAGGCTGCGGCCATATGTCCGAAGCTGGCGCCCATCTGCTTGGTCACGAGGTCTGCACCGCCGTCCGGGTCAGCCACTGCTTGCATGATGTTCGCCATGATCTTGACCTGTGCGGTGCTGTGCGGCGCGGCCTGCTGCGTCGGGTCCCCAGCCGGTACTCCGGTCACCGCAGCCTCCAGAGCGTGCCCCAGTGAAGTTCCTCGATCCGTGTACTTCGTGGTGCCGAACATGTGGTCCAGATCCGACTTGGAGTCGAAGGCGTGGGTTGCTGCCTCCGGATTGTGCGATAGGGCATCGAAAAGCCCTTCCAAGGGATCGCGACCGTTGCCCTTCCCGAATTCCAGGTCGATCTGGTCGTAACCCTTGGTCCATAGGTTGTTGGTGCCGGATTCCCCTGCGCCCTTGTCGGCCTTGAAAAGTTCGCTACGGTAGTCGTCAAGGAATTTGGTGTCGAAATGTCCTTGTCGCATCAGGCTGCTCAGCACCTGGGAGCCGAGAGCTCCGACCGGACTCTTCATCGGGTTTGAAGGGTCGGTTACGAAGTTGGTGTTCCTCTCTTTGAGGACGTCCTTCTTCCAATTTTGCATGTCGTCGGAGTCCGAGAACGATGCCGTGGCCAAGGTGAGGCCCAAGTTCTTTTGAAGGGTCTCCATGCGTGCGAGTTCTGTACCCCTGGCGCCGGCATGAAGTTCTGCCATGTCCGCCCAGAACTGAAGAGTTCCCTTCGCGCCCAGCCGCTTCGCGAACTGCTCTGAGAACAGAGCGTCATTGTGGTAGTTCTCCAGGTACAGATTGAACTCGGTGATGTCGTCCAGCGACATCTTCTTCGGGTCCTTGGCCATTTTGGCCAGTTTGTCGGCGGCTTCTACGGCCTTGGTGGCGGAGTCGCGGTCGGCGTATGCGGCGTCGGAGAAGCCGTACTCGGCTTGGTCGACGAGGAGTTGGAGGACTTTGGCGGCGCTGTTGTCGCTCTCGGTGGCTTTGCCGAGGATGTGTGCGATCTCGGTGCGGAGTGTGTCGATGTCCTGCTGGCTGGTGGTGTCGGTCTTGCCGCTGGGGTCGGATGCCCAGTCGGGGCGGGTGTTCTGGGTGACGACGAAGGTGCCGTCGCCGGTGTCCACCACGGTCAGGTGTTTCTTGGCGCAGCGGTCGATGGCGTTGTTCAACTGGGTGCGGTAGCCGACGAGTTCACCGTGTGTGTCACTGAGGATCTTGGAGATCGAGTCGGCCTGGGTGTGCGCGTCGCCGAACTCGGTGGCGGTCTTGTCCACGAACTCGCGCGTGACGGTGGCGTTGAGGCCGGCCCAGTCGGCCTTGTCCGCCTTGGCCTTGAGGTTGTTCTCGGCGTCCTTCTTGAGGTCGGCGAGTTTCTTCGTCATCTGCTGCCAGTCGGTGATGGCCTCACCGAGTTGGCTGAAGTTTCCGTACCGGAGTGTGTCGAGGTCCATCAGTTCTGCCCGCTCCGGTGGTCGAAGCCGTCGTCGAGGGTGGAGATGCTGCTGATGGAGTCGGCGATGTAGACCTCGTCCCCGGCGTGTGCGCCCTTGGTGTAGTCGAGGTGGTTGGAGATGTGGGCGGTCGCGTCGAGCAGGGACCGGGTCTGGTCCGCCCAGCGTTCGGCGACGTGGTCGAGTGCGGCGCCGAGCGCGAACCCCTGCTTCTTGAGACCGCCGGCCGCGGTGAGGGAGGCGGTGCGGGCGTAGGTGCTGAACTGGGCGAAGTCCTGGTGCAGTTGGTAGGCGGCGTCGCCGACAGCGGCCAAGTCCTTCTGACTGACCCGCAGATCACCCTGCGGACTGTCCCCGCCGCCGCTCCCACCCTGGTCCGCCGGAAGCTGGTTCAACTCCATCTTCGTCGAGTGCCGCTCCGCCGCCTGGGCCTTGAGCTGCTCCCACTCGTCCCACGCCATGCGTGAATATCTCCCCGTTTGTCTGCGCGAATCTCGCCGGCAAGGGGAGACGCGCCGTGAACCTACCAACCCACTGAACACAGATCTCAAAGAGAGCCAAAGATCTAGCCACGGTTCTCACGCCTGTCTATTGGCTGCCGTGAGCCGTGAGCCGTGAGCCGTGAGCCGTGAGCCGTGAGCCGTGAGCCGTGACCGGCCTGGCCGGCTCACGACCGCCTGCGGCCGGCCGGTGCCCTGACGCGCGGCACCCGACATGAGCCTGATCCAGTGACCCGAGCCGACCTCTCAGAGTTCCGACTCCACCAACCCCATCTGAACCAACGGCTTCCCCCGCTTCCGCGACACGAACACCCCCCGCCCCGCCGGCATCGGCCGCGGCCGAACCCCGCCCAAGAGGTCGCCCTCCGCAGGGTCGCCCGCCAACACCACGCCCTGGGCGCCGAGTTCCTTCATCCGCTGCATGAACGACTCGTAACCCGCGCGCCCCGCACCCGCCGTGGAGCGGGCGATGACGAAGCGCACGCCCACGTCCCGGGCGAACGGGAGGAGTTCGGTCAGGCCCGACAGCGGGTTGCCGCTCGACGTGGACACCAGGTCGTAGTCGTCGATGATCACGAAGACCTGCGGGCCACGCCACCAACTCCGGTCCCGGAGCTGCTGCGGCGTGACGTCCGACGTCGGCGTCCGGCGCTGCATCAGGTCGGCCAGCGCGTCCATGTGGTGCTGCATCTGGTTCGACATGGGGATGTACTCGGCGAGGTGCGAGGTCGGGGTCACGCCCAGCAGGGAACGCCGGTTGTCGACCACGAAGATCTTGCACGTGTTGCCGTCGTAGCGCTCGGTGAGGCGCTTGATGATGAGCTTCAGCAGGTTCGACTTGCCGGACTCGCTCTCGCCGAAGACGAGGAAGAACGGGTCCTGGTCGAAGTCGACGAACACCGGCTCCAGGTTGTCCTCGTCGAGCGCGAAGGAGACGCCCCGGTTCGGGAAGCGGTCGCCCGGGGGGAGCTGGGCCGCGGCGAACTCCCGGGGGAGCAGGCGGACTTCGGGTGCACCCGGCTCCTGCCAGTGGCGGGCGACCTCGGCCGCGAGTGCCGTCGTCGCGTCCGCGAGATCCGTGTCGGAGGACAGGCCGTCGATGCGCGGGACCGCCGCCATGAAGTGCTGCTTCTGCGGGGTCTGGCCCCGACCGGGCACGCCCGTGGGCACGTTGGCCGCGACCTTGCGGTCGAACTCCGAGTCCATCGGGTCGCCGAGCCGCAGCTCCAGCCGGTTCATCAGGTGGTCCTTCATGTTCGCGCGGACCTCCATGGAGCGCGACGCCGTGAGGATCACATGGATGCCGTAACCGAGGCCGCGCGCCGCGATGTCCAGCACCAGCGGCTCCAACGCCTCATAGTCCGTACGGAAGTTGCCCCAGCCGTCGATGACGAGGAAGACGTCACCCCAGGGCTGATCCGTGACGGAGATGTCGCCGCGCGCGCGGCGGGTCCGGAACTCGGCGATCGACGAGATGCCCGCCGTACGGAAGTACTCCTCGCGGCGCGTCATCACGCCGTAGACCTCGGCCGCCGTACGACGGACCTTCTCCGGGTCGAGGCGGGAGGCCACCCCGCCCACGTGCGGCAGTGCGGCCACGGCCGACAGGCCGCCACCGCCGAAGTCCAGTGCGTAGAACTGCACTTCGTGCGGGGTGTGGGTGAGCGCGAACGACGCGATCAGCGAGCGCAGCAGCGTCGACTTGCCGGACTGCGGACCGCCGAGGATCTGCATATGGCCGGCCGCGCCACCGAAGTCGGTCCACAGCGGGTCGCGCCGCTGCTCGTACGGCTTGTCGACCAGGCCGACCGGGACGACAAGCCGGCCCGCGCCCTCGTAGCCCGGCTGCGTCATGCCTCGCCCCGGTACCGCGGCGAGGCCGGGCAGCAGGGAGTCGAGCGACGGCGGGCTGTCCAGCGGGGGCAGCCACACCTGGTGCGCGGCCGGACCCTGCGCCTCAAGCCGGCGCACGATCACGTCGAGCACGGTGTCGGAGAGCGCGTCGTCCTTCTCCTCGACCGTCTCCTCCCGCCGCTGCTGCGGCACGGGCGCGTACTGCACCGGCACCTGCGCCGCCGTGAACAGCACGGGCCTGCGGTCCACCGGGAGCGGTCCGCCGAGCGCGGCGGCCTGCTGCGAACTCGTGCGGTACACCCCGGAGACGTACGCCGCCTTGAAGCGCACCATCTCGTCGGTGCCGTACTTCAGGAAGCCGGAACCCGGCACGTTCGGCAGCTCGTACGCGTCCGGCACCCCCAGCGCGGCCCGCGACTCGGCCGCCGAGAACGTGCGCAGACCGATCCGGTACGACAGGTAGGTCTCCAGACCGCGCAGTCGGCCCTCCTCCAGGCGCTGCGAGGCCAGCAGCAGATGCACGCCCAGGGAACGGCCGATGCGGCCGATCTGCACGAACATCTCGATGAAGTCCGGCTTGGCGGTGAGGAGTTCGCTGAACTCGTCGATCACCAGGACGAGTGACGGCACGGGTTGCAGGGGTGCACCCGCCGCGCGCGCCTTCTCGTAGTCGTGGATGTTGGCGTAGTTGCCCGCGTCGCGGAGCATCTCCTGGCGGCGGTTCAACTCACCGCGGATCGAGTCACCCATACGGTCGACGAGGGTCAGGTCGTCGGCCAGGTTGGTGATCACGGCCGCCACGTGCGGCATCTGTGCCATACCGGCGAAGGTCGCACCGCCCTTGAAGTCCGCGAGGACGAAGTTCAGCGTTTCCGAGGAGTGCGTCACCGCGAGGCCGAGGACCAGCGTGCGCAGCAGCTCCGACTTGCCGGAACCGGTCGCGCCGACGCACAGGCCGTGCGGGCCCATGCCCTCCTGGGCCGCCTCCTTGAGGTCGAGCATCACGGGCCGGCCGTCCTCACCGAGCCCGATCGGCACCCGCAGCCGCTCCGCAGTCGAGCGCGGCCGCCAGGTCCGCTTGGGGTCCACGGAGGCCGCGTCCCCCAGGTTCAGCAGATCCGTGAACTCCAGGTTGGCGAGCAGCGGTTCGTCGTCGTCCCCGCCCGACACCATGCGCAGCGGCGCCAGTTGGCGGGCAAGCGCCTCGGCGGCCTCGTACGACAGCACGTCCGGCGTGCCCTCGTAGACCATGCCGTGGCCCGACTCCAGGCGGAGTTCCTTCGGGTGGACGACGATCGAGAGGTCGCCCCGGCCGCTGTTGAGGTCGCCGGGCACGACCTCGATGATCGTCACCCCTTGCAGGCCCTCGGGGCCGGCCAGGAACGAGGTCGGCGGCAGGGAGACGCCGTCCAACACGACCACCAGGTGCGGCTGTTCGGGCACCGGCGCTCCGGAGGGGTGGAAACGCGGCCGGCCCTGGAGGCGGTCGGCCAGCATCTCCTCCAGCTCCATCGGGTCGGTCGTGATCAGCCGCATGCTGCCCGCGCCGTCCGCGAGACCCGGCGCCTGCGCGTGCGGCAGCCACTTGGCCCACTCCCACTCGGGCACCGACTCGCGCCCGGTGGCGACGGCGACGACCAGGTCCTCGGGGGAGTGCAGCGAGGCGAGGGAGGCGGCGACCGCGCGGGCGGTGCCGCGCACGGTGACCGGCTCGCCGCTGATCGTCACGTGGTAGAAGGCGCGCAGCGAGACCGCCATCGGCAGGTCGTCGAGGGAGCCGTGCGTGGCCAGGAAGCGCTGCATCGCGCCCGCGGTCAGCGGCTCCAACTGGTCCACCGGCGCGGTCTCCGGCGGGATCAGGGGAGTGGCCAGACCCTGCGAACCGAGGCCCACCCGGACCTGTCCGAAGTCCTCGTCATTGGTGCGGCGTTCCCAGACGCGACTGCCCTCGGCGACCAGTGCCCACAGTTGCTCCGGCGAAGGGTGCAGGTAGTACTGGGCGTCGCGCTGGGACCGCGCGGTCTCCAGGGCCGTACGACGGGTCTGCGACAGATAGCGCAGATAGTCGCGGCGCATGTCGGCCATCTGCCCCTGGTTGCCCCGGCGGTAGCGCACCAGCATCGAGACGCCCATCGCGACCGTGGACGCGATCATCACCATGCCCATGATCTTCATGAACGGCTGGGCACTGGGGTTGAAGAAGAACACCACCGACCCGCCCATGCCGAGCATGGGCAGCAGCTGCATCAGCGCGCCCTCCTGCTGGCCGCGCGGAAGCTCCGGCGGGGCCTGCAGCACGACCTCGTCCGTGGGCACTTCCTTCGGCAGCGACCTCGGCGGGCGCTTGACGACGATCTGGCTCACTACGCACCAATTCCCTTGCCGGACCGAGTTGTTTCGTCCGCCGCCCCGTGTCGGGCGGACGCCGATCCGCACTGCGCGATCCTACTGACAACCACTGACAACGGCGGGCGGTAGGGTGCCCGTGAGACGTGTGAGCAGTTGCGAATCGTTCCGGGAAAACCGGGCAAAACCGCAGCGTTCGAAGCAGGCGAACCCCGTTGAGTCCCGGGCGCGACGGCGTCCTCGGCCGGCGAGACGGGTGGCACGGCACGACCTACACAGGATCTTTACGGCGGATGCGCGCGGCAACCATCGCGAACCGTCCGTCACTGACGAGGGGGAACAGCAGGTGAGCATCACGGCCTCCGCGCCGGCCGGCGCGACCGGCGGAACGGGCACCGGAGCCCCTTCCGCAGCGGGCATGGGGTTCGGCTTCTGCCGCGTCACCATCGTGGCGCCCGACAGCCGGATCGACGTGGCCCTGCCCGACGACGTACCGGTCGCCGACCTCTACCCCGAGATCCTGCGGCTGTCCCAGCAGAGCCTCACCGAGGGCGCCCCGGTCGGCTACCACCTCGTCCGCCGCGACGGCACCGTCCTCGACGGCGCCCGCTCCTTCGCCGCCCAGCGCATCCTCGACGGCGAACTGCTCACCCTGCGCCCCTTCGCCGACTCGCTCCCGCCGGCGGTCTACGACGACGTCTCCGAGGCCGTCGCCTCCGCCGTCACCCGTGACCGTGCCCTGTGGAACGGCGAGTTGACGCGCGCCGCCGGTCTCGTCGCGGCCGGCATCCTGCCCGCGCTGCTCGCCTTCGTGGCCTGGAGCTCCCAGATCCGCCACGACATGCACAGCCTCCAGGGCATCGTCGCGGGCCTCGCCGGCATCCTCCTCATCACGATCGCCTGCGTACGCGCGCGTGTCTACGACGACCGGGGCTCGGCCGTCGCCCTGGGCCTGGGCGCGCTCCCGAACATCGCCGTGGCGGGCTCGGGACTCCTCCCCTTCTCCGAAGGAGAAGGCATCGGGCGGCTCCAGTTCCTGCTCGCGTGCGCGGCCGTCCTCGTCGCCACCGTCGTCCTCACCCTGGTCTCGCCGGGCGGCGACGGCCCCTTCGTGGCCTTCGTCTTCGCCTCCGCGATCGGCCTGTTGACGACCTTCGTCGCGATGCTCACCCACCTGAAGCCCATCGAGACGGCCGCCGTCTGCGCCCCGCTCTCCGTGTGCGCGCTCGCCTTCCTGCCGGGCCTGTCCATGCGCTTCGCCCGCCTCCCCATCGGCTTCGAACCGCCCAACCCCAACCGCGGCGGCTACGGCGACGGAGACGGCGAACCCGTGGCCCCGGAGCCCGTCGACGCCGAGCGCATCGCGGCCCGCGCCCGGCGCGGCCACGAACTCCTCGTCGGCCTGGTCGGCGGCTGCGCCCTCGTCTCCGTCGGCGCCTCGATCGTCCTCGGCTTCTCCAGCGACGTCTGGGCTCAGCTCCTCGCGCTCGCCACCGGGGTCGCGATGCTGATGCGCGCCCACCTGTTCCGCTACACCGCCCAGGTCGGCGCGACCCTCGCCGCGGGCCTGGCGGCCCTCGTCTTCCTGGGCCTGGGCCTCGCCCTGAACCCGCCGCACGCGTACGTGCGGGACGCGATCCTGGGCGACGCGACCTCCCTCGACGTCCGCAGCGTCTGGCTCGCGGCGGCGGTCGCCGCCTCCACCGCGCTGGTCACCGCGATCGCCCTGATCACCCCGAACCGCGGAATCACCCCCTTCTGGGGCCGCTTCCTGGAGATCGCCGAGAGCTTCGTCCTGCTCACCCTGATCCCGCTGTCCCTGGCGGTCTTCGACGTGTACGCGCAGGCACGGGCCATGACCAGCAAATAGCCGCAGGCATGTAAGAAGGACGGAAGAGGGGCGGCACACACGCGTGCCGCCCCTCTTCCATTTCCCTGCCTACGACTACTGCTGCTCCTCCGGAGCCGGCTCCAGGTCGAACTCGCCGTCCCGGGCGCCCAGGACGAAGGCCGTCCACTCCGCCTCCGTGTACCGCAGCACGGTGTCCGGGTCGAGCGACGAGCGCATGGCCACCGCGCCGTCGGGCAGGTCGGCGATCTCGACGCGCTCCTCGTGCTCCTCCGTGCCCGGCGCACTGCGCCACTCGACACCCGAGATGTCGAGGGCGTACAGCTCGTCCCGCTCCCGCTCCTTGCGTGCCTTGATCTCCTGCTCCGTCTCCGCCATGGCGAAGCGACCCCTTCCGGACGAACGGACGTGTTCCACGCTTCCGTCCACGGAAGGTTCGTTCCTTCCACGGACGGAAGTCACCCTAGTGGCCGTATCCGCCCCGGTCAGGGCCCTTCAGGGAGCTGGACCGAGGCATCCCCCCAGGCTGGTACGCTGTGTAGCGGCCGTTTGTGTACGCACCCCCGGAGCTCACGCTCTGGAGGCAGCGCCCAGCGGATCCCGCCTCCCGAGTCACGGAAGCTCCCCTGAGAAGTGGACCAGGGGCACTCGGTGGCACATCTCAGACTACGAGGAGTACGCGTGTCGCTCGACGCCGCTACGAAGAAGCAGCTCATCAGTGAGTTCGGTCAGAAGGAGGGCGACACCGGCTCCCCCGAGGTCCAGGTCGCCATGCTCTCGCGCCGTATCTCGGACCTGACCGAGCACCTCAAGACCCACAAGCACGACCACCACTCCCGTCGTGGTCTGCTGATCCTGGTCGGTCAGCGCCGCCGGCTGCTCCAGTACCTGGCCAAGAAGGACATCCAGCGCTTCCGTGCGCTGGTGGACCGCCTGGGCATCCGCCGCGGTGCTGCGGGCGCCAAGTAAGACGCCGTGAAGGGAGCGGTTCCCGAAACGATCGGGAGCCGCTCCCTTTGCCGTACGTGCGGATTGCCCGTACGTGCGGAAACGTGCGGAGTGTCACTCACGCTTTGTAGTGTGGTAGCACAACGCACGACGTAGGACGCACGACCCAGTACGACAGCGTGCGAAGACAGCACGACAACGAAGAGGAGAAGCGCGCCTCGCCGCCGCCGGTCCTCGGTAGTGGCCCCCGGGGACGAAGCCCCGGGTGCTTCGATCGAAGACCGGCCCGCACCAGACAGCGCTTCTCCGCCACCGTCCCCCCGCCACACGGGCGGGGAGGGACGAAAGACGACAAGTAACGGAGAAAACGCTAGTGGAGAACGAGACCCACTACGCCGAGGCCGTCATTGACAACGGCACTTTCGGCACCCGCACCATCCGCTTCGAGACGGGCCGCCTGGCCAAGCAGGCCGCCGGCTCCGCCGTGGCGTACCTGGACGACGACACCATGGTGCTGTCGGCCACCACCGCCTCCAAGAACCCCAAGGACCAGCTCGACTTCTTCCCCCTCACGGTGGACGTCGAGGAGCGGATGTACGCCGCCGGCAAGATCCCCGGCAGCTTCTTCCGCCGCGAGGGCCGGCCCTCCGAGGACGCGATCCTCACCTGCCGCCTGATCGACCGCCCGCTGCGCCCGTCCTTCAAGAAGGGCCTGCGCAACGAGATCCAGGTCGTCGCCACGATCATGGCCCTCAACCCCGACCACCTGTACGACGTCGTGGCGATCAACGCCGCCTCCGCGTCCACGCAGCTGGCCGGTCTGCCCTTCTCCGGCCCGGTCGGCGGCGTCCGCGTCGCGCTGATCAACGGCCAGTGGGTCGCGTTCCCGACGCACACCGAGCTCGAGGACGCCGTCTTCGACATGGTCGTCGCCGGTCGCGTCCTGGAGGACGGCGACGTCGCGATCATGATGGTCGAGGCCGAGGCCACCGAGAAGACCATCCAGCTGGTCGCGGGCGGCGCCGAGGCGCCCACCGAGGAGGTCGTCGCCTCCGGTCTGGACGCCGCGAAGCCCTTCATCAAGGTGCTCTGCAAGGCCCAGTCCGACCTCGCCGCCAAGGCCGCCAAGCCGACCGGCGAGTTCCCGATCTTCCTCGACTACCAGGACGACGTCCTGGAGGCCCTCACCGCCGCCGTCCGCCCGGAGCTCGCCTCCGCGCTGACGATCGCCGGCAAGCAGGACCGCGAGGCCGAGATCGACCGCGTCAAGACTCTCGCCGCCGAGAAGCTCCTCCCGGAGTTCGAGGGCCGTGAGAAGGAGATCTCCGCCGCGTACCGCTCGCTGACCAAGTCCCTGGTCCGTGAGCGCGTCATCAAGGAGAAGAAGCGCATCGACGGCCGCGGTGTCACCGACATCCGCACCCTGGCCGCCGAGGTCGAGGCCATCCCGCGCGTGCACGGTTCCGCGCTGTTCGAGCGTGGCGAGACCCAGATCCTGGGCGTCACCACCCTCAACATGCTCCGCATGGAGCAGCAGCTGGACACCCTCTCCCCGGTGACCCGCAAGCGCTACATGCACAACTACAACTTCCCGCCGTACTCGGTCGGCGAGACCGGCCGCGTCGGCTCCCCGAAGCGCCGCGAGATCGGCCACGGAGCGCTCGCCGAGCGCGCCCTGGTCCCGGTCCTCCCGACGCGCGAGGAGTTCCCCTACGCGATCCGTCAGGTCTCCGAGGCCCTCGGCTCGAACGGCTCGACGTCCATGGGCTCGGTCTGCGCCTCCACCATGTCGCTGCTGAACGCCGGTGTGCCCCTCAAGGCCCCCGTCGCCGGCATCGCCATGGGCCTGATCTCCCAGGAGATCAACGGCGAGACGCACTACGTCGCCCTCACCGACATCCTCGGTGCGGAGGACGCCTTCGGCGACATGGACTTCAAGGTCGCCGGCACCAAGGAGTTCGTCACCGCCCTCCAGCTCGACACCAAGCTGGACGGCATCCCCGCCTCCGTCCTGGCCGCCGCCCTCAAGCAGGCCCGTGACGCCCGCCTCCACATCCTCGACGTGATGATGGAAGCGATCGACACGCCGGACGAGATGTCCCCGAACGCCCCGCGGATCATCACCGTCAAGATCCCCGTGGACAAGATCGGCGAGGTCATCGGCCCGAAGGGCAAGATGATCAACCAGATCCAGGAGGACACCGGCGCCGAGATCACGATCGAGGACGACGGCACCATCTACATCGGTGCCCAGGTCGGTTCGCAGGCCGAGGCCGCCCGCGCCACGATCAACGGCATCGCCAACCCGACCATGCCGGAGGTCGGCGAGCGCTACCTGGGTACGGTCGTCAAGACCACCACCTTCGGTGCGTTCGTGTCGCTGCTCCCGGGCAAGGACGGTCTGCTGCACATCTCGCAGATCCGCAAGCTCGCCGGCGGCAAGCGCGTGGAGAACGTCGAGGACGTCGTCGGCGTGGGCCAGAAGGTCCAGGTCGAGATCGCCGAGATCGACTCCCGCGGCAAGCTCTCCCTGATCCCCGTCATCGAGGGTGAAGAGAACGCCGAGGACGACAAGAAGGACGACGGCGACAAGTGACGTCGACCAGCACCACGACGACGGCCCGCACCTCCTCGGAGGCGCGGGCCGTCGCCCGTACCCAAACCCTCATCCAGGGCACCAACGGCATCGGCACGGTCCGCAAGACCACCCTCCCGGGCGGCCTGCGCATCGTCACCGAGACGCTGCCCTCGGTCCGCTCCGCGACCTTCGGCATCTGGGCACACGTGGGCTCCCGCGACGAGACGCCGTCGCTGAACGGCGCCACGCACTACCTGGAGCACCTCCTCTTCAAGGGCACGCACAAGCGCAGCGCGCTGGACATCTCCTCCGCGATCGACGCGGTCGGCGGCGAGATGAACGCGTTCACGGCGAAGGAGTACACGTGCTACTACGCGCGCGTGCTCGACACCGACCTGCCGCTCGCCATCGACGTGGTCTGCGACATGCTGACCGGCTCCCTCATCCGTGAGGACGACGTCAACGTCGAGCGCGGCGCCATCCTCGAAGAGATCGCCATGACGGAGGACGACCCGGGCGACTGTGTGCACGACCTCTTCGCGCGCACGATGTTCGGCGACAACCCCCTCGGCCGCCCCGTCCTCGGCACGGTCGACACCGTCAACGCCCTCACCGCGGACCGCATCCGCCGCTTCTACAAGAAGCACTACGACCCGACGCACCTCGTGGTCGCCGCCGCGGGCAACATCGACCACGACAAGGTCGTACGACAGGTCCGCGCGGCCTTCGACAAGGCGGGCGCCTTCCGCACCCCCGAGGCGGCCCCCATCGCCCCGCGCGACGGCCGCCGCACCCTCCGCTCCACCGGCAAGGTCGAGCTGATCGGCCGCAAGACCGAGCAGGCGCACGTCGTCCTCGGCATGCCCGGCCTGGCCCGCACCGACGAGCGCCGCTGGGCCCTCGGGGTCCTCAACACGGCGCTCGGCGGCGGCATGTCCTCCCGGCTCTTCCAGGAGGTCCGGGAGAAGCGCGGCCTGGCCTACAGCGTGTACTCGTACACGTCCGGCTTCGCCGACTGCGGACTCTTCGGCGTCTACGCCGGCTGTCGGCCCTCGCAGGTCCACGACGTGCTGAAGATCTGCCGCGACGAACTCGACCAGGTCGCCGCGAACGGCCTGTCCGACGACGAGATCGGCCGCGCCGTCGGCCAGCTCCAGGGCTCCACCGTCCTCGGCCTCGAAGACACGGGCGCGCTGATGAACCGCATCGGCAAGAGCGAGCTGTGCTGGGGCGAGCAGATGTCCGTCGACGACATGCTGGCCCGGATCGCCTCGGTCACCCCGGACGAGGTCCGCGAGGTCGCCCGCGAGATCCTGGGACAGCGGCCCTCTCTGTCGGTCATCGGCCCGCTCAAGGACAAACAGGCGGCCCGGCTGCACGACGCCGTCGCCTGACACCCGCCTTCGGAACCCGTATCCGGTAAGGAAGCAAGAACGATGAGCAAGCTGCGCGTGGCGGTCCTCGGTGCCAAGGGCCGGATCGGCGCCGAGGCGGTCCGAGCCGTCGAGGCCGCCGAGGACATGGAACTGGTGGCCGCCCTGGGCCGGGGCGACACCCTGGAGGCGCTCACGGCCTCGGGCGCCCAGGTGGCGGTCGAACTGACCACCCCCGCCTCGGTGATGGACAACCTCGACTTCTGCGTACGGCACGGCATCCACGCGGTCGTCGGCACAACGGGCTGGACCGACGAACGCCTCGCGCAGCTGAACGGCTGGCTGGACGCCTCCCCGGAGACGGGCGTCCTCATCGCCCCCAACTTCTCCATCGGCGCCGTACTCACCATGAAGTTCGCGCAGATCGCCGCGCCCTACTTCGAGTCGGTCGAGGTCATCGAACTCCACCACCCGAAGAAGGTCGACGCCCCGAGCGGCACGGCCACGCGCACGGCCCAGCTCATCGCCGAGGCGCGCGCGAAGGCGGGCACGGCCGCGGCGCCGGACGCGACGGAGACGGCCCTGGACGGCGCGCGGGGCGCGGACGTCGACGGGATCCCCGTCCACTCCGTCCGGCTGCGCGGCCTGCTGGCCCACCAGGAGGTCCTGTTGGGTGGCGAAGGCGAGACGTTGACCGTCCGCCACGACTCGCTCCACCACAGCAGTTTCATGCCGGGCATCCTGCTCGGCGCCCGCCGCGTGGTGACGACCCCGGGCCTCACCTTCGGCCTGGAACACTTCCTAGACCTGGGCTGAGGCTCACGACATGCGCGCCAAACTCACCTACGCCGTCACGGCCGCCGTCCTGGTCTTCTACTTCGTCCTGGTCGGCAGCCGCGGCGTCATGCTCATACAGTCGGGCACGGTCATCACGGTCACCTTCGGGATCGCGGTCCTGATCCTGCCGGTGATCGGCATCTGGTTCCTCTGGAAGAACACCCAGTTCGTCCGGAACGCCAACAAGCTCGCCGCCGAACTCGACGCCGAAGGCGGCCTGCCCGTCGACGAGTTGAGGCGCACCGCCGGCGGCCGCATCGACCGCGACTCCGCCGACGAGGTCTTCGCCAAGCGCAAGGCCGAGACGGAGGACGCCCCCGACGACTGGCGCAACTGGTTCCGCCTGGCCGTCGCCTACCACGACGCCCGCGACACCCCGCGCGCCCGCAAGGCGATGCAGCGAGCGATCGCCCTGCACGACGGCAGACCCGTCCAGGCCTGAACTCCCGTACGCCGAAGGGGCCGACCCGCACTCGCTGCGGACCGGCCCCTTCGGCGTACGGCTGGTGCCGGGCGGTCAGCTCCGCCGGTACTCGTCGGACCACACCTCGACCGAGTCCGCGGCCCGGTCGAAGGAGGAGGCACGCGCCACGAAGTCGATGTCGTGCGTGGTCAGCAGCGCGGCCACATCCTCGGGAGCACGGTCCTTGCGTACGAGGACCAGCGCCTGCCCCTGCACCGTGCGCGGCAGTCCGAGCCAGCGCACCGGCTGCTGCACGGTCCGCACGGCGACGATCCGGTCCCACCGCACCGTACGGGTGAAGAGGAACCGCACCCGGCGCAGCCCGCGCGCGCTCACCCACACGCCCATGCGCAGCAGCCGCAGGGCGCAGAGGATGACGACCGCCGCGATGGCGAGGATCACCACGGCCTCGGACCGCGAGCCGGTCAACGCGATGATGACCGCGGCGAACAGCACGTACGACGCGAGCAGCAGCACGAGCGCCGCCACCGCCACCCGCCACGGTCCGGGGCGGTAGGGGCGCCGCCAGCGGTCGCGGTCGTCGAACGGCAGCGCGAGCTCGTCCGCGGCCTCGAATGCGCGGTCGGCCGTAAGGAAGGGCAGGGGCACGGCTGGTGTCCTCACTGAATCCATGCGTGGGCTGTGCCCGGTGAGGCTATCCGGCCGGGTACCCGCTCACCACTGTTGGGGGTCCGGATGAGTCATGGTCAGCTGTACGGCTGCGCGCCAGGTCAGCGATTGTCGGCGGCCTGGGACTGCTGGTTCTGCGTCGAGAGGTTGTTCTGGGAGAGTGCCGGCATCCCGAGGACCAGGGAGCCCACGATTCCGGCGATGAGCGTGAGGCCCAGGAGCCAACGCCCGGCTATCTGACTGGTGGACGCACGCTCACGCGGCGGCGGGGTGACATTGCTGCGGAAGCGGTCGGTCTCGGCGATGAAGGCGAACGGAACGGGTTCGCGCCGACGGAACATCGGTGGTGCTTCTCCCTTCGGGGATCGAACGGGTGGTGCTCACCAAGACAGACGAGCGAACGACCCAATTGGTGCCCTGTTTCACCGAATTCGCAGAAGTTCGCCAACGAATGTCGCGGCACGGCACCGAACGCCCCGATGTCAGTGCCGGGCCGTAGAGTGGGCGCCGCCCGAGAGACGTGATGGAAGGACCCTCCGAGCCGTGACCGACACTCCCGCCGACGACCTCAAGCCCAGTTTCCGCAGTGACGTGACCGTCGAGCTGGTCAAGCACACCGCGTCCGACGCGGACGTGCTCTTCGCCGCCCGCGTCTCGACGATCGGCGAGCAGTCCCTGGACGAGATGGGCAAGGACCCCGAGCGCTCCAAGGGCCTGATCAACTACCTGATGCGGGACCGGCACGGCAGCCCCTTCGAGCACAACTCGATGACGTTCTTCATCAGCGCCCCGATCCTGGTCTTCCGCGAGTTCATGCGGCACCGGGTGGGCTGGTCGTACAACGAGGAATCGGGACGGTACCGGGAGCTCCAGCCGGTGTTCTACGTCCCCGGCGAGTCCCGCAAGCTGGTCCAGGAGGGCCGTCCGGGCAAGTACGTCTTCGTGGAGGGCACCCAGGCCCAGCAGGAGCTGGTCGGCCGCACCATGGAGGACTCGTACCGCCAGTCGTACGAGGCGTACCAGGAGATGCTGGCCGCCGGCGTAGCCCGCGAGGTCGCCCGTGCCGTCCTCCCCGTAGGCCTCTTCTCCTCGATGTACGCCACGTGCAACGCCCGTTCGCTGATGCACTTCCTGGGGCTGCGGACACAGCACGAGCTGGCGAAGGTGCCGTCCTTCCCGCAGCGGGAGATCGAGATGGTCGGCGAGAAGATGGAGGAGCAGTGGGCCAAGCTCATGCCGCTCACCTACGCCGCCTTCAATGCCAACGGTCGTGTCGCCCCGTAGCGCACCTCTGTTTGCCGATCGGGCACACATGTACGGATGGGCCGCGCGAAGTGTCCGTATTGCGGCATTTAGAGAAGTTCATCTAGCCTGATCAAACGGACCCGGCACTGCTTGAACCCCCGAGCAGGCAGTGCCGGGCTCCATATTTGTCACGACTTGTCGCCTGCCCCTAGGGCAGACCCCGCCTTGAGCAGCGAGTAGCGTGTTACCCATGGCTCCGACCTCCACTCCGCAGACCCCCTTCGGGCGGGTCCTCACCGCCATGGTCACGCCCTTCACGGCGGACGGCGCGCTCGACCTCGACGGCGCTCAGCGGCTCGCTGCCCACCTGGTGGACGCAGGCAACGACGGCCTGATCATCAATGGCACCACCGGTGAGTCCCCGACCACCAGCGACGCGGAGAAAGCGGATCTCGTACGAGCCGTACTGGAGGCGGTCGGAGACCGCGCCCACGTCATCGCCGGCGTCGGCACCAACGACACCCACCACAGCGTCGAACTCGCCCGCACGGCCGAGCGCACCGGCGCACACGGCCTGCTCGTCGTCACGCCGTACTACAACAAGCCCCCGCAGGAGGGCCTCTACCGGCACTTCACGACCGTCGCCGACGCCACCGAACTGCCGGTCATGCTCTACGACATCCCCGGCCGCAGCGGCGTCCCGATCGGCACCGAGACCCTGGTGCGACTCGCCGAGCACCCCAGGATCGTCGCCAACAAGGACGCCAAGGGCGACCTCGGCCGCGCCAGCTGGGCCATCGCCCGGACCGGCCTGGCCTGGTACTCCGGCGACGACATGCTGAACCTGCCGCTGCTCTCCGTGGGCGCGGTCGGCTTCGTCTCGGTCGTCGGCCATGTGGTCACACCTGAACTGCGCACCCTGGTGGAGGCGTATGTCTCCGGTGACGTCCAGAAGGCCACCGAGATCCACCAGAAGCTGCTCCCCGTCTACACCGGCATGTTCCGCACCCAGGGCGTCATGACCACCAAGGCCGCGCTCACCCTCCAGGGACTGCCCGCCGGACCGCTGCGCTCACCGATGGTCGAGTGCTCGCCCGAGGAGATCGCCCAGCTCAAGATCGATCTTGCCGCCGGCGGGGTACAGCTCTGACAACGGACTTCACAACTCAATACGCAGGGCTTCGGCGCCTGCACCCCACATCCGACAACTGCATTTGCACGAACGTCATGCGCGCCACGTGCCCACAGGTACGTGGCGCGCATGGGTAGGAGAGTCTTTTGAGTCATCCGCATCCTGAACTCGCCCCGCCGCCCAAGCTCCCCGAGGGCGGCCTGAGGGTCACCCCACTCGGCGGCCTCGGGGAAATCGGCCGGAACATGACGGTATTCGAATACGGCGGCCGTCTGCTCATCGTCGACTGCGGCGTGCTCTTCCCCGAGGAGGAGCAGCCCGGAATCGACCTGATCCTGCCGGACTTCACGTCCATCAGGGACCGCCTCGACGACATCGACGGCATCGTTCTCACGCACGGCCACGAGGACCACATCGGTGGTGTTCCGTATCTCCTTCGCGAGAAGGCGGACATCCCCCTGATCGGCTCCAAGCTGACCCTCGCCCTCATCGAGGCGAAGCTCCAGGAGCACCGGATCCGGCCGTACACGCTGGAGGTCGCCGAGGGGCACCGCGAGCGCATCGGCCCCTTCGACTGCGAGTTCGTCGCGGTCAACCACTCGATCCCGGACGCGCTCGCGGTCGCCATCCGCACCCCCGCGGGCATGGTCGTGCACACCGGCGACTTCAAGATGGACCAGCTCCCGCTGGACGGCCGTCTCACGGATCTACACGCGTTCGCCCGGCTCAGCGAGGAGGGCATCGACCTGCTCCTCGCCGACTCGACGAACGCCGAGGTCCCGGGCTTCGTCCCGCCCGAGCGCGACATCTCGAACGTCCTGCGCCAGGTCTTCGGCGGCGCCCGCAAGCGGATCATCGTGGCGAGCTTCGCCAGCCACGTCCACCGCATCCAGCAGATCCTGGACACGGCCCACGAGTACGGCCGCAGGGTCGCCTTCGTCGGCCGCTCGATGGTCCGCAACATGGGCATCGCCCGTGACCTCGGCTATCTCAAGGTCCCGCCGGGCCTGGTGGTGGACGTCAAGACACTCGACGACCTCCCGGACAGCCAGGTCGTCCTGGTCTGCACGGGCTCGCAGGGCGAACCGATGGCCGCCCTGTCCCGCATGGCCAACCGCGACCACCAGATCCGCATCGTCTCGGGCGACACGGTGATCCTGGCCTCGTCGCTCATCCCGGGCAACGAGAACGCGGTCTACCGGGTCATCAACGGCCTCACCCGCTGGGGCGCGAACGTAGTCCACAAGGGCAACGCCAAGGTCCACGTCTCCGGACACGCCTCGGCCGGCGAGCTGCTGTACTTCTACAACATCTGCCGCCCGAAGAACCTGATGCCGGTCCACGGCGAATGGCGCCACCTACGGGCCAACGCCGAGCTGGGCGCCATGACCGGCGTCCCGCACGACCGCATCGTCATCGCCGAGGACGGCGTGGTCGTCGACCTCATCGAGGGCAAGGCCAAGATCTCGGGCAAGGTCCAGGCGGGTTATGTCTACGTCGACGGCCTCTCGGTCGGCGACGTCGGCGAGCCGGCGCTGAAGGACCGTCGGATCCTGGGAGACGAGGGCATCATCTCGGTCTTCGTCGTTGTGGACTCGTCCACCGGCAAGATCACGGGCGGCCCGCACATCCAGGCCCGCGGCTCCGGCATCGAGGACTCCGCCTTCGTGGACGTGGTCCCGAGGATCACGGAGGTCCTGGAGCGCTCGGCCCAGGACGGCGTGGTGGAACCCCACCAGCTGCAGCAACTCATCCGCCGCACGCTCGGCAAGTGGGTCTCCGACAACTATCGGCGCAGGCCGATGATCCTCCCGGTCGTCGTGGAGGTCTGATCGTCGTACGACCTCTCGTACGCGTGAACCTGGAGCGGGGGGGGGGGGGGGGGGGGGGGGGGGGGGGGCGCCGGGCGCGGGGGGGGGGGGGCGGGGCCGGCGCGCGGCGCCACGCACGCGGGGGGGGGGCCCCCCACCCCCC
>NZ_JBITHH010000023.1:0-127862 GCF_044457795.1 Streptomyces sp. NPDC050528 | reverse complement strand
GATTTCCTCGGTGCTTTCCAGGTTTCCGCTTCCGCGTTTCCCTTTCCGGCGGTTCCGACTCTATCAGATCCTTTCGGGCCTGACTCCCAGTCAGAGTGGGCTGCCATCCCGGCCGTTGGGCCGTTCCGACGAGTGAGACTTTAGCGGATTCCTGAGTCCCGAGCGAATCGGGGGGTGCGTCCTTTCGAACGCGGATTCCTCATTTCGCAAATACGCATGCCAATACAACGCGACGACGGATCGTCGATTGTTTGTAGGTACCTGCGGAATGGCTGTCCGGGGACCGACCGGGGTCGGCGCTCACGTCGGACAACTCGGAGAACACTACGTACGCGGTAGGGGCGTGTCAACTCCGCTCCGGAGAGCAGTGCGGGGGCGTACTCTGGGTGACGTGACTACGCATACGTGCACCCAGCAGTGGTGGGCCGCCTGACGGCGGCCGTACATACGTATGTACTCAACGGCCGCCGCCTCGGCGGCCGTTCGCGTTTCTCCCTCCAGAGGGTCGGCCGGCCGGGTGCGGCGGTCTCTATCAGGAGGTGGAGAGATGACGCGGGTCTTCAGTGGGGTCAAGCCGACCGGGCATCTGACGCTGGGGAACTACCTGGGCGCCATTCGGCGGTGGGTCGACGTGGATCAGCGGCAGAGCGACGCGCTGTTCTGTGTGGTCGATCTGCACGCGCTGACCGTGGACCACGATCCGGCGCGGGTGCGCAGGCTCAGTCGGCAGGCGGCGACGCTGTTGCTGGCGGCGGGACTGGATCCGGAGCTGTGCACCGTGTTCGTACAGAGCCATGTGGACGAGCACGCGCGGCTGTCGTACGTCATGGAGTGTGTGGCCACCGACGGTGAGATGCGGCGGATGGTGCAGTACAAGGAGAAGGCCGCGCGGGAGCGGGAGCGGGGCGGGAGTGTGCGGCTGTCGTTGCTGACGTATCCCGTGCTGATGGCGGCGGACATCCTGGCGTACGGGACGGACGAGGTGCCGGTCGGGGACGACCAGACGCAGCATGTGGAGCTGACCCGGGATCTGGCGGTGCGGTTCAACCAGCGGTACGGGCACACGTTCGTCGTCCCCCGGGCGACTCGGCCGGCGGTGGCGGCGCGGGTGATGAACCTCCAGGAGCCGACTTCGAAGATGGGGAAGTCGGACGACTCCGGGCCGGGGATCGTCTATCTGCTGGACGAGCCCGATGTCGTACGGAAGAAGGTCATGCGGGCCGTGACCGACAGCGCGGGGGAAGTCGTCTACGACCGGGAGGCGCGGCCGGGGGTGGCCAATCTGCTGGAGATCCTGGCCGCTTGCGGAGGTGGGAACCCCGAGGACCTGAGCGGTGTATATGAGTCGTACGGAACTTTGAAGAAGGACACGGCGGAGGCCGTGGTCGAGCTGCTCAGGCCCGTGCAGGAGAGGCACAAGGAGTTGTGCGCGGATCCCGCTTATGTGGAAGGGGTGTTGCGGGATGGGGCGGAGAAGGCGAGAGAGATGGCGAAGCCGATGGTCGACAGCGCGTATCGAGCCATCGGGCTTCTGCCTGCGTAGTCGCGTGAGCGGTTAGCGGGTCAGCCGGCCAGCTGGTCCCGGTCAGTTGTTTCCGGAGGCCAGTTCGCGGCTGCGGTCGCGGGCTGCTTCCAGGGCGGCGATGAGTGCGGCGCGTACGCCGTGGTTCTCCAGTTCGCGGATGGCGTTGATCGTCGTGCCGGCGGGCGAGGTGACGTTCTCGCGGAGCTTCACCGGGTGCTCGCCGCTGTCGCGGAGCATGACGGCTGCGCCGATCGCGGACTGGACGATGAGGTCGTGGGCCTTGTCGCGCGGCAGGCCGAGCAGGATGCCGGCGTCCGTCATGGCTTCGACCAGGTAGAAGAAGTACGCCGGGCCGGAGCCGGAGAGTGCGGTGCAGGCGTCCTGCTGGGACTCGGGCACGCGGAGCGTCTTGCCGACGGCGCCGAAGATCTCGTCGGCGTGCGCGAGATGGGCCTCGGTGGCGTGGCTGCCGGCGGAGATGACGGACATGGCCTCGTCGACGAGTGCGGGGGTGTTCGTCATGACACGGACGACGGGGGTGCCTGCGGCCAGGCGCTCCTCGAAGAAGGAGGTGGGGATGCCCGCCGCGCCGCTGATGATCAGGCGGTCGGCGGGGAGGTGCGGGGCGAGTTCGTCGAGGAGGGTGCCCATGTCCTGCGGCTTGACCGTGAGGATCAGGGTGTCGGCGGTCTTCGCGGCCTCCGGGTTGGTGACCGGGGTGACTCCGTGGCGGGTGCGGAGTTCTTCGGCGCGCTCGGGGCGGCGGGCGGTGACCAGCAGGTCGGCCGGGGCCCAGCCCGCTCGGATCATTCCGCTGAGCAGGGCCTCACCGATCTTGCCGGTGCCGAGGACTGCGACTTTCTGACTCATGGGCCCATCCTCGCACCGGCGGTGGGGAGAAGTGATGGCTGTCCGGCTGGCGGAACGAGACCTCCGTACTCCTCACTCCTCTATGCCGTACGCCTTCTCAGGGTGGCCGCGCCCAGGCACAGCACCAGCAGCGCGCAGCCGGCCACGATCAGGGCGTCGCGGACGAAGGTGGGGGTCATGTCGGTGTGCTTGAGGACCTCGTTCATGCCGTCGACGGCGTACGACATGGGGAGGACGTCGGAGATCGCCTCCAGGACGGGGTGCATGTCGGAGCGGGGAGTGAAGAGGCCGCAGAGGAGGAGTTGGGGGAAGATCACCGCCGGCATGAACTGGACGGCCTGGAATTCGGAGGCCGCGAAGGCTGACACGAAGAGGCCAAGGGCGGTGCCGAGCAGGGCGTCGAGGAGGGCGACCAGGAGGAGGAGCCAGGGGCTTCCTGTGACGTCGAGGCCCAGGAACCAGACGGCGAGACCGGTGGCCAGGGCGGACTGGATGATCGCGAGGATGCCGAAGGCGAGGGCGTAGCCGGCGATGAGGTCGCCCTTGCCCAGCGGCATGGCGAGGAGGCGTTCGAGGGTGCCGGAGGTGCGTTCGCGCAGGGTGGCGATGGACGTGACCAGGAACATCGTGATGAGGGGGAAGATGCCGAGGAGTGAGGCGCCGATGCTGTCGAAGGTGCGCGGGCTGCCGTCGAAGACGTAGCGCAGCAGGACGAGCATCACGCACGGGATGAGGATCAGCAGCGCGATCGTGCGGGGATCGTGGCGGAGCTGGCGCAGGACCCGGGCGGCGGTGGCGGTGGTGCGGGAGGCGCTGAGGGCGCGGGGACCGGCAGGCGCGGGGGTGCTGGTCGTCGTGGCGGCCGTGCTCGTGGCCGTGGTCGTGCTCATCGGGTCGGCTCCTTCTGACGGGCGGTGGCTACGGCCTTGTCGACCAGGTACAGGAAGGCGGCTTCGACCGTGTCGGAGCCGGTGCTGTTGCGGAGGGCGTCCGGGGTGTCGTCGGCGAGGATCTCGCCCTCGCGCATGAGGAGGAGGCGGTGGCAGCGCTCGGCCTCGTCCATGACGTGGGAGGAGATGAGGAGGGTGGCGCCGCGCGAGGCGGCGATGTCGTGGAAGAGGGCCCAGAGGTCGCGGCGGAGGACGGGGTCCAGGCCGACGGTGGGTTCGTCGAGGACGAGGAGTTCCGGGGTGCCGAGGAGCGCCACGGCCAGGGAGACGCGGCTGCGTTGGCCACCGGAGAGGTTGCCGGCGAGGGAGTCGGCGTGGGTGGTGAGGTCGACGTCCGTGATGGCGCGGGTGACGTCGTCGTGGCGGCGGGTGGCCGCGGCGCGGCCGGGGTCGAGGATCGCGGCGAAGTAGTCGAGATTCTGACGGACCGTCAAGTCGTCGTAGACGGAGGGGGCTTGGGTGACGTAGCCGATGCGGGTGCGGAGGGCGGGGTGGCCTGCGGGGCGGCCGAGGACGTTCAGGGTGCCGGTGACTTTGGCCTGGGTGCCGACGATCGAGCGCATGAGGGTCGATTTGCCGCAGCCGGACGGGCCGAGGAGGCCGGTGATCTGACCTCGCGGGACGGCGAAGTCGAGGGCGCGGAGGACGGTGCGGGGGCCGCGGGCGACGGTCAGGGCCTCGGCCTGGACGGCGGGGGCGCGTTCCGTGCCGAGTGAGGTGCCGGGTGGGGTGTCGGGTGAAGGGGCGACTGGGATTTCGGGGGAAGCGTCGGGGGATCCGGGTGGGCCCGGGAGATAATTCATCACACGATGAATAATGCTCTCGCCGGGTGGTGTCGTCAAGCGGGTGCGGTGGTGTGTGGTGTCGGTCGGTGGGTGCGGTCGGCTCCGCAGTGGGGGTAACGGCGTTGGGGGGAGGGTGAGTTGGGGAGGCGGTGAGTGGCGATGCGGGGCGTAGTGAGGCGGGGGTGCCGAGGCGAGGTGTGGTGGGTGTCGGGGCGCGGTCGGGGTGTCACGCGGGGAGTTGGGGGCGGCCGGGGGCGAGGTGTGGCGGGTCTCGGGGTGCTGCGTGGGCGTCACGCGCGGAGTTGGGGGCGGCCGCGAGGTGTGGTGGCCGCAAGGTGACTGTCGGGGTGCGGCGCGGGGAGTCGGGGGCTACCAGGAGCAAGGGGTGGTGGTCGTCAGGTGACTTCCAGGGCGTGACGCGGGGAGTTGGGCGACTGCCGGGGCGGAACGCAGGGAGTGGTGGCTGCCCAGGGGGGCGCGATGTGGTGAGGAGGTGGCTGCCGGAGGCGTGGCGCCGAGGACCGGGCGACTGCCGGGGGTGTGACGCCGGGAGCGGTGGCTGCCCGGGGCCCGATGTCTGAGTCGGGGGCTACCTGGGCGTGGCACCGGGAAGCGGGCGACTGCCGGGGCGTGACGCGGGAAGCAGTGCCTACCCGGGGGCGCGATGTTGTGAGTCGGAGGCTACCGGGGCATAGCGCCCGCCCGGGGCCTGACGCCGGGAGCATTGGCTGCCCGGGGGCCCGATGTGGCGAGGCGGTAGCTGCCGGGGCGTGGCACCGGGAACCGGGCGACTGCCGGGACGCTGCGCGGGAAGCAGTGCCTACCCGGGGGCGCGATGTTGTGAGTCGGGGGTTACCGGGGCATGGCGCCCGCCCGGGGCCTGACGCCGGGAGCAGTGGTTGCCAGGGGGCGAGATGTGGCGAGGCGATGGCTGTCGTAGGCAGGACGTTGTGGTCGTCAGGGGGTCATGGGGTGAGGGCGACGACGAGTTCCACGACGTAGGTCTCCTCCACGGTTCCGTCCGGGAAGGCGGTCAGGAGGTGGTTTCGTTCGTCGGCGAGGAAGGTGTTGGTGCTCTCTTCGTCGTGGACGAGGAAGGCCGAGTGGCTGCCGATGTTGGCCAGGTGGGTGTCGATCGGGACGCGGCGGCTCCAGCGGACCTGTCGGTGGGCGAAGTCGAGTCGGCCGGTGGGGTCGGCGAGCGCGGAACGCAGGCCGCTGCCGTTCTGCTCCACGACGCGGTCGATGCCGAAGTGGATCCGGATGCGTTCCGACTGTTCCGCGATCCACGGGACGTCCACGGCACCGGTGTTCCACCACAGTGCGAGCGCGCCGCCCGGGCGTAGTACGCGGAGCGCTTCCGGTACCGACCGGACCTGGTCGGTCCAGTGCCAGGCCTGGGCGTAGGTGAGGAAGTCGACGGAGTGGTCGGCGAGGGGGAGGGCGTTGCCGTTGCCCCGGACGAGCGGGACGTCGGGGAGGGTGCGGCGGAACTGGGCCGCCATGCCGTCACCGGGTTCGATCGCGACGACGTCGGCGCCGCGGGCGTGCAGGAGGGCGGTCGCGATGCCGGTGCCCGCGCCGACGTCTGCGACGCGGGCGCCGGTGAGGGGGTGGCCGGCGAGTTCCTCGATGGCGTCGAAGAGGGCGGGTGGGTAGGAGGGGCGGTTCTCGGCGTACTGGGCCGCGGCGGCGTTGAAGGAGTGGGCTCGGGCGGCGGGCGAGGGGGGTGTGGGTGCGGTGGTCATACGGCCATGGATACCGGGGTGGGTGCGGGGTGCAGGTGGTTTTTGGTGAGAAATGGGGGTGGGTGTGGGGGGGGGGCGTTGGGCGGAGTGGTGGTTCGGTGGAACGGCTCGGGTCGGCGCCTTGGTTGGCTGTCCTCGGGGGTCGGGTTCGGGGTCGGAGCGGTGGCAGCCGGGGTCCAGTGCCTCGGCGTACCTGAACCCCTTTGGCATCTGGAGGTGTTCGGGAGTCGTGACTGCCCGGGTGCCGTGAGGGTGTGAGCGTCAGGGTCCCTGAGTGCCGCGAAGCGTGATGCCCGGGTTGCCGTGAGCCGTGCGCGCCCCGGAAGTCACGCCTGCCCGGGCAATCGCCGCCACCCGCAGAGTCACAAGCTGCCGCCGTACGACCGACCCTCCCCCGCCCAGAGTCGCCCATACCCAGAGCCTCGCCCCGTGGCCGCCCCCGAACCCGTCACCCAAGCCGCGCGCCGTGGCGACCCAGGAAGTCACCCCTCCCTGAGCAATCGGCTACTACCCGCCGGAGCGCAAGCTGCCAGGCACCCGCCCCTCACGCGCCCGTCGAGTCCACGTGCCCCAAGAGTCGCCACCCCGGCCCAGAACCTCGCCCCACCTTCCGCCCCAGAACCCGCACCCCCGTATCAAGCCCCCCGCCGCTTCTTCGAAGGATTGCGGGTGCGGCGGGACGTGCGCTTCTCGTACTGCGTCAGGGCCGTCTCGTACTCCTGGCGGTGGAGTTTCTCGCCGGGGGCCTCCACCAGGGAGCGGGCGAAGTAGGCGAGGAGGGAGCCTACGAAGCCGATGGCCAGGAGGCCTCGGAGGGAGGCCTGGCGGTCGGGGTCGGGGCGTTTTTTGAAGGTTTCCCAGGTGTGGCCGAAGGCGAGGGCGCTGCAGATCGCGAACATCACGATGACGAGGAGGGTGACGAAGCTGCCGACGTCCGCGATCTGGATGCCCTGGTAGGCGAAGCGGAGGATCAGACAGGCGGCGATCGCGGCGGCCAGGGAACCGGCGGCCGTTCCGACGCGGCGCGCGGTGTAGCCGTTGTCGTGGTTCACCCAGGTGGTGCCGAAGAAGCGGAGGGGCTCGGGGCGAGGGCCCGTGCCCGTGCCTTCGCCTGGGGAGCCCGCGGGGGTGTCCTGGGTGCCGGTCGTCTCGTCGTTCACGGGACGATTATGGCTCCGAGGGTGGACGCGGGCTCCCGTTGGGGCTCAGGCGCAGCGGTCGGCGGTGCAGCCGTCGCTGCCGGTGGTCACGTACCCGTCCGGGACGTACTCACCGTCGCCGATGCGGTCAGGAGCAGCGCGGGCGGACGTAACCGTCGCTGCCGGTGTTGACGTACGCGTCCGAGATGTACTCGCCGTCGTCGATGTTGTCCCAGATGTTCGTCGTGCCGTAGTAGCCCGTCACCGTGGTGCCCGGCGTCTGGCAGTAGATCGGGACCTGGGAGCCCTCGGCCAGGACGCGGACGATGGTGTAGCCGGTGCCGGGGCCGCTGCGGACGTTGACGCGGGTGCCGGGTGCTATCGAGTAGTAGTGCAGGGCCGTTGTCGTGGCCGCCGCGGTGGTGACCGCCTCCGCCGTGCCTTCGCCCTCTTCCGTGTGGTCAACAGACATGAAAAACCTCCCCCGTTGGACCCCATGACTGCCATGGGGTCCCGTTGATTCCCCTAAAACACGCCATGAAACATATGTGCGCACCTCGCACTCGGAGGCTGGCGAGCCACCTCTGTCCCGTAAGGGTCATCGACTAGGCTCCGTGCGTCGCGCGCGCGGACGATCAGCACGGGGGTGGACCCATGGCGCCACAGCGCAACACCGGAGCGGGCGCGGAAGCGGAACTTCCCGAGTACGCCGGTCACTACCGCCTGCAGTCCTGCCTGGGTTCCGGTGGTATGGGCGTGGTGCATCTGGCGCAGAGCACCTCCGGGATGAAGGTCGCCGTGAAGGTCGTCCACGCGGAGTTCGCCCAGGACCCCGAGTTCAGGGGGCGGTTCCGGCAGGAGGTGGCGGCGGCCAGGAGGGTGAGCGGGGCCTTCACCGCACCCGTGGTCGATGCCGATCCGGAGGCCGAACGGCCTTGGATGGCAACGTCGTTCATCCCCGGGCCGACCCTGTCCGAGCATGTGAAGCGGAACGGCCCCATGGCGCCTGGTGAGTTGCGCCGGCTGATGGCGGGGCTGGCCGAGGCGCTGCGCGACATCCATCGGGTCGGCGTCGTGCACAGAGATCTCAAGCCGAGCAATGTGCTGCTCGCCGAGGACGGCCCGAAGGTCATCGACTTCGGCATCTCCCGGCCGAAGGACAGCGAACTGCGCACCGAGACCGGCAAGTTGATCGGGACGCCGCCGTTCATGGCACCCGAGCAGTTCCGCCGGCCGCGCGAGGTCGGGCCGGCCGCCGACATCTTCGCGCTCGGGTCCGTGCTGGTGCACGCGGCGACGGGGCGCGGGCCGTTCGACTCCGACAGCCCCTACGTCGTCGCCTATCAAGTCGTCCACGACGAACCGGACTTGGCCGGACTGCCGGAGAACCTCGCGCCGCTGGTGCTGCGTTGCCTCGCCAAGGAACCCGAGGACCGGCCCACGCCCGACGAGTTGATGCGCGAACTGCGGTCGGTGTCCGCCTCGTACGACACGCAGGCGTACATACCGGCGCAGCGGGCCGGTGTCACGCCGGGGCCGGAGCACCGTACGGAAGAGCCCGAGCAGTCCGAACGGCGGGTCGGGCGGCGGCTGTTGGGCAAGCGGTTCGCCCTCGGCGCGGGAGCGCTCGGCCTGGCCGCGATCGGCACGCTCGCCGCGCTCCAGTTGTCCGACGACGGCGATACGACCGCGAAGAACACCACCCCGCACACCACGCCCAGCTCCGAGTTCGGCGAGTGGAAGACGGTACCGGTCTCCAAGAAGAGCACGCCCCAATGCTCGTACGGGGCAGGGAAGTTGCTCTGCGCGCAGCCCGGGGTGGTGTTCGCCCTGGACCCGTCCGACGGCCGGGTGCTGTGGCGGCACTCCGTCGCGACGACGCATCGCAGCGGGCCGCCGGTCCTCTCGGGCGGCCTGGTGCAGCCCTCGTTGGACACCGGCCGACGTCTGGAGGCGCTCGATCCGGCCTCGGGCAAGGTGAGTTGGCAGAAGACCGTCCGCGCGTACACCGGGCTCGCGGACGCCGGCGGCATGCTCCTGCTCACCCACGCGGACGGGACGGTCAGCGGCGTGGACGGGGCTACGGGCGCCACGAGGTGGAGTCACCGGATTCCGGGTCAACAGGCGCCGTATTTCACGTCGTTCGCCGGGGACTCGTCGGCGTACGCGACGAACGCGTCGGACGACGGGGCGAACACCCGCGTCACGGCGGTCGATCCGGACACGGGCGCGGTGCACTGGGACGCGCGGCTCAAGGGGACGTTGAAGCCCGTCGGCATGGTGGGCGGGGCGGTCTATCTCCTGTCGGTCGACACCGTGTACGGCGCCGCGAAGGCCGTGGTCCGCTACACCCCGGACACCGGAGCCACGCGGCGCGTGACGCTGCCCGTGGCCCTCGACCAGGGGCACGGGACCGTGCACGGCAACGTCGTCTACATCATGGGGGCCGGCGGATCGCTGGTGGCCGTGGACATGGACGCGCGCAAGCAGGTGTGGAGTCTGGAGACGGCCGTACTGCGGGGTTCCGTGCCGGTCGCGGACGGACGGCAGGTGTATTTCACCTCCGCGGACGGGCGGTTGCTCGCGGTGGACGCCCGCGCGGGACGACTCGTGGGGCAGACGCCCGCGCGCCTCGACACCAACTCGGACCGGGTCAGCGCGGCGCTGCCCGAACCCGTCGTAGCGAACGACCACGTCTACGCGGCCGCCCCGGACGGCACGGTCTTCGCCGTCAACTCCCGTACTCCCGGCGCCTGGTAGCGACACCGCGCCCGGCAGACCGAAGGGCCGTCCCCCGCGAAGGAGGACGACCCCAGCCCGAACGAGCCGTAGAACCAACGGAGTTGCGGAAGTTCACCGAACGAACCGCAGGACCACCGGAGTTGCGGGAACCTCAGCCCAGCTTGCTGACGTCCCGCACCGCGCCCCGGTCCGCACTGGTCGCCATCGCCGCGTACGCGCGCAGCGCGGCCGAGACCTTGCGCTCGCGCTGCTTCGGGGCGTACCGCCCGTCGAGCGCGGCCTCGCGGCGGGCCAACTCGGCGTCGTCCACGAGGAGTTCGATGGAGCGGTTCGGGATGTCGATGCGGATGCGGTCGCCGTTCTCGACGAGGGCGATGGTGCCGCCGGACGCCGCCTCGGGGGACGCGTGGCCGATCGAGAGGCCCGAAGTGCCGCCGGAGAAGCGGCCGTCGGTGATCAGGGCGCAGGTCTTGCCGAGGCCGCGGCCCTTGAGGAAGGACGTCGGGTAGAGCATCTCCTGCATGCCGGGGCCGCCCTTGGGGCCCTCGTAGCGGATGACGACGACATCGCCGTGCGTCACCTGTTTGTTGAGGATCTTCTCGACCGCTTCTTCCTGCGACTCGCAGACGACCGCCGGGCCCTCGAACGTCCAGATGGACTCGTCGACGCCCGCCGTCTTCACGACACAGCCGTCGACGGCCAGGTTGCCCTTGAGGACCGCGAGCCCGCCGTCCTTGGAGTAGGCGTGCTCGGCGGAGCGGATGCAGCCCTCGGCCGCGTCCTCGTCCAGCGCCTCCCAGCGCTCGGACTGGGAGAAGGCCTCGGCCGACCTCACACATCCAGGAGCCGCGTGCCACAGTTCCACGGCCTCCGGAGAGGGCGAACCGCCGCGCACGTCCCACGTCTTGAGCCAGTCCGCCAGCGACGGGCTGTGGACGGAGTGGACGTCCTCGTTCAGCAGGCCCGCGCGGTGCAACTCGCCCAGCAGGGCCGGGATTCCGCCCGCGCGGTGGACGTCCTCCATGTAGTACGTGCGGTTCTTCGCGACGTTCGGGGCGACCTTCGCGAGGCACGGGACGCGACGCGAGACCGCGTTGATCTCGTCCAGGCCGAAGGCGACGCCCGCCTCCTGCGCCGCCGCCAGCAGGTGCAGGATCGTGTTGGTCGAGCCGCCCATCGCGATGTCGAGGGCCATCGCGTTCTCGAAGGCCGCGAAGGTGGCGACGTTGCGCGGCAGGACCGTCTCGTCGTCCTGCTCGTAGTAGCGGCGGGTGATGTCCATCACTGTGCGCGCCGCGTCCTGGTAGAGGCCCTTGCGGGCGGTGTGCGTGGCGAGGACCGAGCCGTTGCCCGGCAGCGAGAGGCCGATGGCCTCGGTCAGGCAGTTCATCGAGTTGGCGGTGAACATGCCGGAACAGGAGCCGCAGGTCGGACAGGCGTTCTCCTCGATGTTGAGGACGTCCGCGTCGGAGATGCTCT
The DNA here is from genome assembly GCF_044457795.1 of Streptomyces sp. NPDC050528. NCBI lineage: Bacteria > Bacillati > Actinomycetota > Actinomycetes > Kitasatosporales > Streptomycetaceae > Streptomyces > Streptomyces sp. NPDC050528. The sequence continues at coordinate 116,624 of NZ_JBITHH010000023.1, read as the reverse complement.
CGTTGGCGGCGTCGACCATCGCGTCGATCAGGTCCAGCGTGCGGACCGTGCCGTCCTGGAGCGTGGCGCGTCCGGCCTCCATCGGGCCGCCGGAGACGAAGACCGTCGGGATGTTCAGGCGGAGTGCAGCCATGAGCATGCCGGGCGTGATCTTGTCGCAGTTGGAGATGCAGATCAGGGCGTCGGCGCAGTGCGCCTCGACCATGTATTCCACGCTGTCCGCGATCAGGTCGCGGGAGGGCAGGCTGTAGAGCATGCCGCCGTGGCCCATCGCGATGCCGTCGTCGACCGCGATGGTGTTGAACTCGCGCGGGATGCCGCCGGCCGCGGTGATCGCCTCGCTGACGATCCGGCCGACGGGCTGCAGGTGGGTGTGGCCGGGCACGAACTCCGTGAAGCTGTTCGCCACCGCGATGATCGGCTTCCGGCCGATGTCCGCACCGGGTACACCGGAGGCGCGCATAAGGGCGCGTGCGCCCGCCATGTTGCGGCCGTGGGTGACTGTACGGGACCTCAGCTCGGGCATCGTCGATCGCTCCTTCAGACAGATAGGGCTGCTAATGAGCGTACGCCGGTCATCCAGGGGTCGGACACGGTGTCCGCATCCCGGGACGCCCGTCTCGCGAACGTGAGGGTCCTACGGCCCGGTCAGATGCCCCTGCACCACCGGCGCCACCCGCGCGATGATCCGCTCCACGTCCACCGAGGCGAGCGGCTCGACCTTGATCACGTACCGCAGCATCGCCGTACCGACCAACTGCGCGGCGGCCAGCTCGGCGCGCAGCTCCCCGTCCGGGAGGTCGAGCCGGGCGGCGACCCGGCCCAGCACCTGGGAGACCACGAGCCGGCGGAAGACGGCCGCGGCGGCTTCGTTGTTGACGGCGGAACGGACCACCGCCAGCAACGGCTTACGGGTGGCCGGGTTCTCCCAGACGCCGAAGATGAAGCGGGTGAGCCGCTCGCCGACGCCGTCCAACGGCCCCTCGGCGACCGCGTCCGGCGCGTTCTGCGCCGGTGCGAACGCGACCTCGACGGCCGCCTCGAAGACCTGTTCCTTGGTGCCGAAGTAGTGGTGGACGAGCGCCGAGTCGACCCCGGCCGCCTTGGCGATACCGCGCATCGACGTCTTCTCGTACCCCCGCTCGGAGAACTCCTCGCGGGCCGCCGTCAGGATGCGGTCGCGGGTGTCGGCGGACTCCGTACGAGGGGGTCGGCCCCGACGCTTGGCGGTGGCGTCGGTCACCGCCGGGGCACCTTCACGGCCGAGGCCAGATGCAGCCGCGTGAAGGCGAGCGCCTCCGCGAGATCGGCCTCGCGTTCGGCGCTGGACATCGCGCGCCGGGTGTTGACCTCGATGACGACATGGCCGTCGAACCCGGTCGTCGCGAGCCGCTCCAGCAGCTCGGCACAGGGCTGCGTGCCGCGGCCGGGGACGAGGTGCTCGTCCTTGTTGGAGCCGTTGCCGTCGGCGAGATGGACATGGCCGAGCCGGTCGGCCATGCGGTCGATCATCTCGGTCGCGTCGGTGCGGGCGGTCGCGGTGTGGCTGAGGTCGATCGTGAAGTGCCGGTAGTCCTCGTTCGTGACGTCCCAGTCGGGGGCGTAGGCGAGCATCTCGCGGTCGCGGTAGCGCCACGGATACATGTTCTCTACGGCGAACCGCACATCCGTCTCGTTCGCCATCCGCCAGATCCCGCCGACGAAGTCCCGCGCGTACTGGCGCTGCCAGCGGAACGGCGGATGCACCACGACCGTGCTCGCGCCGAGCTTCTCCGCGGCGACCTGGGCGCGCTGGAGCTTGATCCACGGGTCGGTGGACCACACGCGCTGCGTGATGAGCAGGCAGGGCGCGTGCACGGCGAGGATCGGGACCTGGTGGTAGTCGCTGAGCCGGCGCAGCGCCTCGATGTCCTGGCTGACCGGGTCGGTCCACACCATGACCTCGACGCCGTCGTAACCGAGGCGTGCGGCGATCTCGAAGGCCGTCGCCGTCGACTCCGGATACACGGACGCCGTGGACAGCGCGACCTTCGCATCCGGGATGCGCACGACTGGTTCTGCCACGGAGGACAGACTACGGGGCGGCGCTTTGCGCGGGGGAGCCGGTCGCTGTGCACGCGCTGTGCGGGGGGCGGCAACCGGCCAAGTCCGGCGAGCGGCCGCATTGTGGCGATACCTCATGCGGGTCAGATACGTCACGTACCGGGCGGGCGTTCAGTACGGCTCAGGTAGGGCGGGGGTCACGGAGTGGGGGTGTGAGTGCGCGCCCAGGAGCTCGGGGTTCGCGTGTGAGGGGCGGCTGCGGGTTTGTTGTGGTTGGTCGCGCAGTTCCCCGCGCCCCTGGAACTGGGCCCGCGTTTCCAAGGGGCGCGGGGAACTGCGCGACCAGCCACGAACCACCCGCAGCCGCTCCGCAACAGAACCCCGCGAGCTCTTAGGCGGTGGCCATGACCTCCCCCGCCACGGCCACGCACCCGCGCCCCCGCAACGGCCCGCCCTACGCCGACGGCATCTGGTCCAGCCGTGACGGCATCTGATCCAACCGCCGCAGGATCACGCCCTCGCGCAGCGCCCAGGGGCAGACCTCCAGCGTCTCGACGCCGAACAGGTCCATCGCGCCCTCGGCGACCATCGCGCCGGCCAGAAGCTGTTCGGCGCGCCCCTCGGAGACGCCCGGGAGGACGGCGCGCTGGGCGGTGGTCATGCCGGCGAGGCGGGGGACCCACGACTCCAGGGAGCCGCGCTTGAGTTCGCGCTGGACGTAGAGGCCGTCGGCGGAGCGGGCGGCACCGGCCAGGCGGGCGAGCTGCTTGAAGGTCTTCGACGTGGCGACGACGTGGTCGGGGGCGCCGAAACGGCTGAACTCGCCCACCGTGCGGGCGATCTGGGCGCGCACATGGCGGCGCAGGGCCCTTATCGCGTCCGGTTCCGGCGGGTCGCCGGGGAGCCAGGCGGCGGTGAGGCGGCCCGCGCCGAGGGGCAGGGAGACGGCCGCGTCGGGTTCCTCGTCGATGCCGTAGGCGATCTCCAGGGAGCCGCCGCCGATGTCGAGGACGAGGAGCTTGCCCGCCGACCAGCCGAACCAGCGGCGGACGGCGAGGAAGGTGAGCCGGGCCTCCTCGGCGCCGGTGAGGACCTGGAGTTCGACGCCGGTCTCGGTCTGCACGCGCGCGAGGACGTCGTCGGCGTTGCTGGCCTCGCGGACGGCGGAGGTGGCGAACGGGAGGAGTTCCTCGACGCCCTTGTCCTCGGCTGCCTGGAGCGCCTCCTGGACGACGCCGACGAGTTTGTCGACCCCTTCGGGGCCGATCGCGCCGTCCTCGTCGAGGAGTTGGGCAAGGCGCAGTTCCACCTTGTGCGAGTGCGCGGGCAGCGGGCGCGCGCCCGGGTGTGCGTCCACCACCAGCAGATGCACCGTGTTCGATCCCACGTCGAGGACACCGAGTCTCATATACGGAACGCTACTGCCACCTGCACCTATCTCGGTCCTCGGTGCGGTGTCTGGGGCCGCTCCGGGCGACTTACCCTGGACGCGTGCCAAAGACGAAAAAGGCGAAGACCGACAAGGCGGCCAAATCACCCGGCGATTCTTCGCCGGTGACGTCGGCCAAGCCCCCGAAGCCGTCGAAGAAGGCCCTGAAAGCGGACGAGAAGGGGCTCGACTTCGCGCGCGCGTGGGTGGAGTTCCCGGATCCGGCGGACGATGAGCAGCTGTTCCGCTGCGATCTGACATGGCTGACCTCTCGCTGGAACTGCATCTTCGGAAGCGGCTGCCAGGGCATCCAGGCGGGCCGCGCGGACGACGGGTGCTGCACCCTGGGCGCCCACTTCTCCGACAAGGACGACGAGAAACGGGTCGCCGGGCATGTGGCCAGGCTCACGCCCGACATCTGGCAGCACCACGACGAGGGCGTGGAGAACGGCTGGGTCTCCAAGGACGAGGACGGCGACCGCCAGACCCGCCCCTTCCAGGGCTCGTGCATCTTCCAGAACCGCCCCGGTTTCGCCGGCGGCGCGGGCTGCTCGCTGCACATCCTGGCCGTCAAGGAGGGCCGCGAGCCCCTGGAGACCAAGCCGGACGTCTGCTGGCAGCTCCCGGTGCGGCGGACGTACGAGTGGATCGACCGCCCGGACGACACGCGCGTGCTCCAGGTGTCGATCGGCGAGTACGACCGCAGGGGCTGGGGTTCCGGCGGCCACGACCTGCACTGGTGGTGCACGTCGGCGACCTCGGCGCACGGCGCGGGCGACCCGGTCTATGTCTCCTACGGCCCGGAGCTGACCGAGCTGATGGGCAAGGCCGGCTACGACCGCCTGGTCGAACTCTGCGAACAGCGCCTGGCCTCGCAACTCCCGCTCCTGGCACCGCATCCGGCGGACCCGGTCGCCTGACGGGTTACGACGACCCCGGGCTCGGGTCGTCGCCGTCGCCGGGCGGTGTCGAACCGCCCGGGTCGGCGGGGGCCGAGTCCGTGGGCGTCGGGGTCGGGTCGGCGGACGTGGGCGGCGGGTCGCTCGGCGTGGGATCCGTCGGTGCCGTGCTGGTGGGCGTCGGGTCCGGGCCGGACGAGGGCGGGTCGCCGGGGTCCGTGGGATGCGTGGGGTTGCCGGGGTCGGTCGGGGCGGGCGCGGTGCCGTAGCCCTCGATCGAGACGACGGCGCCGGCCGGTGAGACGGCCACGCGCGCGGTCCAGTGGCCGGAGGGCTCGCGCAGATGGTCGACGTACACCTTGATCGTCAACGAGTCCCCCGGGGCGAGGGTTCCCGAGGACTGGCTGAGGTAGAGCCAGGGCGCCGCCGTGGTCGCGGACCAGCGGACCGGGGCCGAGCCGGACGCGGTGAGGGTGATCAGCGTGGTGTCGCTGCTGTTGGCGGCCGAGACGGCGAGGTGACCGGCGCCCTTCTGGCCGGCGCCGGTGACGCTGATGACCTCTACGGAGACATCGTTCTTGCCGCCCTTGCCGGGCCGTGGCGTCGTGCTCGCGTTCCCGGTGTTCTCGTAGCCGCCGCTCGCGACCTCGCCCTCCAGGCTGCCGGGCCCGTGCTGTTCGCTCGCGGTGGCGGCCCGACCGTCGACGCCCTCGCCGGTCGGCGTGCCCCGGTAGGCGGCCCACAGGGCGAGGACGGGTGCCGCGATGACGGTGGCGACGACGGTCGTGGTCACGGCACGCGCGCGTAGACGGTCCCTCCGGGCGGCACGGTCCTTCGGGTCCATCGGAAAACCGCGCCGGTCGAAGCGCGGTGCGGCGGCGCCACGCGCGCGTGGGAGATGCGCCATGGCGACATGCAGGGCCGCGCGGGGCGCCTCCAGGACGGGCAGTTCGGCGGGCGTGACACTCGCGCCGGGCCAACTCCCGGGCACCGCGCGCTCGGCGGTACGGCGGCAGTGCGGACAGTCGTCGACATGCCGGACGAGCTCACGGCGCAGGGCGCTGCTGAGCACCAGCTGATGATCACCGGTGAGCCGGGCGACGCTCGGGCAGCTCCCGGTCTCCACGACGGCGAGGGCGGCACGCGTGCGTTCCACCTCGCAGGCCGCGGCCGCCAGCAACTCCCGCGCACCGGCGAGGTCCATGCCGAGAACGGCGGCGACCTCATGGGCGGCGAGCCGGTGCCGCACGGCGAGTTCGAGCGCCTCACGCTGCTCCGGCGTGGTCCCGGCGGCCTCCGGCCAGGCGAGCAGGGCGAGTTCACGCCCCCGCTGCTCCCTCAACTCCTCGGAGACAACGGGCTCTTCCACCCCGCTCCGCCCCACCGCATGCGTGCCCTGACGTTTCTGCTTGGCCTCGGCGAGCTTGCGCAGGCAGGCCCAGCGGGCGAGCGCGTACAGCCAGGCCCTACGGTCACCGGCCGTCTCCGGCACCCGCGCACCCCGGCGTTCGGCCAGCCCCAGCACGTCTCCGAGGGCGGCGGTCGCCGCGTCGTGGTCGCACAGCACGGACAGGCAGTACGTGAACAGGCCGTCCAGATACGGCTCGTAGCGCGCGGGCGGGCGCTGCGCCAGCGTGCGCGCCGCAGCGCGGTCGCGCGCCTCCCGATGCGCCCGGTGTGCGCCGGTGGTGCGGGTCGAGGTCTCCGGACTGCTGCTCATCACCCGTGCGACCGTAGGCGGCGGGCGATGCCCCCTTCCGCCCCCTTGAGCACATTTAATCCGTACGGGTGAAACGATCCCTCATAAGGGGACAGGAACCCTCACCTCCTTGGCTCGTTCCCGACGGAGGGTGGCCGGATACCGAAGGCCACGCCCCGTCCACCGACGGCGTTGTCAGTGGCGCCGGTTACGGTTCACGCATGGCTGCCCGTACGAAGACCACCAAGGACCGACCGTCCTACCGCTGCACCGAGTGCGGCTGGCAGACGGCCAAGTGGCTCGGCCGCTGCTCCGAGTGCCAGGCCTGGGGCACGGTCGAGGAGTACGGCGCCCCCGCGGTCCGCACGACAACACCCGGCCGCGTCACCACCTCCGCGGTACCGATCGGCCAGGTCGACGGCCGCACGGCCACCGCCCGCTCGACCGGCGTCCCCGAGCTGGACCGGGTCCTCGGCGGCGGCCTGGTCCCCGGAGCGGTGGTTCTCGTGGCGGGCGAACCGGGCGTGGGAAAGTCGACCCTCCTCCTCGACGTGGCGGCGAAGTCGGCGAGCGACGAGCACCGCACGCTCTACGTCACCGGCGAGGAATCGGCGAGCCAGGTCCGCCTGCGCGCCGACCGCATCAAGGCGATCGACGACCACCTCTACCTCGCCGCCGAGACCGATCTGTCCACGATCCTGGGCCACTTGGACGCGGTGAAGCCCTCCCTCCTCATCCTGGACTCCGTCCAGACGGTGGCCTCCCCGGAGATCGACGGCGCCCCCGGCGGCATGGCCCAGGTCCGCGAGGTGGCCGGCGCCCTGATCCGCGCCTCCAAGGAACGAGGCATGTCCACCCTCCTCGTAGGCCACGTCACCAAGGACGGCGCCATCGCGGGCCCCCGCCTCCTGGAGCACCTGGTCGACGTAGTGCTCTCCTTCGAGGGCGACCGCCACGCACGCCTGCGCCTCGTCAGGGGCGTCAAGAACCGCTACGGCACCACCGACGAGGTCGGCTGCTTCGAACTCCACGACGAGGGCATCACAGGCCTGGCGGACCCCAGCGGCCTGTTCCTGACCCGCCGCGCGGAACCGGTCCCCGGCACCTGCCTGACCGTCACCCTGGAGGGCCGCCGCCCCTTGGTGGCCGAAGTCCAGGCCCTCACAGTGGACTCCCAGATCCCCTCCCCCCGCCGCACCACGTCAGGCCTGGAGACATCCCGGGTCTCGATGATGCTGGCGGTCCTGGAACAACGCGGCAAGATCAGCGCCCTGGGCAAGCGGGACATCTACTCCGCGACGGTGGGCGGAGTAAAACTCACCGAACCGGCAGCAGATCTGGCCATCGCCCTCGCCCTGGCCTCCGCGGCCAGCGACACCCCCCTCCCCAAAAACCTGGTCGCGATCGGCGAAGTAGGCCTGGCAGGCGAGGTCAGAAGGGTCACGGGCGTCCAGCGCAGACTCTCCGAAGCACACCGTCTGGGCTTCACCCACGCCCTCGTTCCGAGCGACCCGGGCAAGATCCCGGCCGGCATGAAGGTCCTCGAAGTGGCCGACATAGGAGACGCTCTCCAGGTCCTTCCAAGGTCCCGTAAGCGAGAGGCCCCACGGGACGACGAGGACCGCCGGTAGACTTTGCCCTGGTCTCGCCCGTCCGTACGAAGAGAGTGTGCGGAAACGGGAGTACCGGAAACACCTGCGACCGGAGGAGTGCAGTGGCAGCCAACGACCGGGCGTCAGCTCCCGGAAAGTCCGGCGGCGATGGCCTGATGCGCGCCTCACTGAGCGCCGTTGCCCCCGGCACGGCCCTGCGCGACGGCCTGGAGCGCATCCTCCGCGGCAACACGGGCGGCCTCATCGTGCTCGGCTCCGACAAGACGGTCGAAGCGATGTGCACAGGCGGCTTCATCCTGGACGTCGAGTTCACAGCCACGCGCCTGCGCGAACTCTGCAAGCTGGACGGCGGCATCGTGGTGTCGTCCGACCTGTCCAAAATCCTCCGAGCGGGCGTCCAACTGGTCCCCGACCCCAACATCCCCACCGAGGAGACGGGCACCCGCCACCGCACGGCAGACCGAGTCAGCAAACAGGTCGCCTACCCCGTGGTCTCCGTCTCCCAGTCCATGCGCCTGATCGCCCTCTACGTAGACGGCCAACGCCGCGTACTGGAGGACTCGGCGGCAATCCTGTCCCGAGCCAACCAGGCCCTCGCCACCCTGGAGCGCTACAAGCTCCGCCTGGACGAGGTGGCGGGAACGTTGTCAGCGCTGGAGATCGAGGACCTGGTGACGGTCCGGGACGTCTCCGCCGTGGTCCAGCGCCTTGAGATGGTCCGGCTGATCGCCACGGAAATCGCCGAGTACGTAGTGGAGTTGGGCACGGACGGCCGCCTACTGGCCCTCCAGCTGGAGGAGTTGATCGCGGGCGTGGAGCCGGAACGCGAACTGGTCGTACGCGACTACGTCCCAGAGCCCACGGCCAAACGCTCCCGCACGGTGAACGAAGCCCTGGCCGAACTCGACGCCCTCTCCCACGCGGAACTCCTCGAACTCCCCACCGTGGCCCGCGCGTTGGGCTACACCGGCTCTCCCGAGGCCCTCGACTCGGCGGTCTCCCCCCGAGGCTTCCGCCTTCTGGCCAAGGTCCCGCGCCTCCCCGGCGCGATCATCGACCGCTTGGTGGAACACTTCGGCGGCCTGCAAAAGCTCCTCGCGGCCAGCGTCGACGACCTCCAGACAGTGGACGGCGTAGGCGAGGCAAGGGCACGCAGCGTCCGAGAGGGCCTCTCCCGCCTGGCGGAGTCCTCGATCCTGGAACGCTACGTATAGCCGTAACCAGCCCGACCACTGAACCCCAACTGGCCAACTGCCACTAGTCGCTGGCCAGAACGAACGAGGTCTGGGCCTTGGCGAACCCGGAGGCCTGCGCCTCCACCAGATAGGTCCCGGCCCCGGCCGAACCGGCGGCGGGCGTCGCACACTCGGGCGCACTCGGCTTGCGGTCCCACTTCAGGGTGTACGTGACGCTGCTCCCGGCGGACACCCGGTAGAAGACACTCCCGGCACTCTTCGGGCAGTCGGCGGACGACCAGAAGTCAGCACTGCTCCCGGCCTCCGTAATGCTCAACACGGCACTCTTGGGCCCGAGATCAACCTTGCAGTCGCTGCCGGAGGAGTTCTTGGCGGTGAGCACAAAGGTTGGAGTCTGATCCGGCGAATACGAGTTGTGCAGACTCCGCAGGCTCAACTGCACAGCGCCGACGGTGCAGTTGGGAAGCGTTGAGTCGGCAGGAACCGTAGTCCCCGTACTACTGCCGCCGCCACTACCGCTGTTGACCCCACCACCGGAGCCACTACCACTGCCCCCCGACCCGGACCCGGTATCGGATCCGGAGCCCCCACCGCTCGACCCGCTCGCCCCACTCGACCCACCGGAGGTGCTGCCACCCCCGGAGTCGTCACGTCCGCCGGGGTGTTGACTGATGGCGGGACCGGATCCCGACGGCCCGGCAGTGATCGTAGGAGCGGGAGTCTTACCGTTCTTGGCCCCATCGGCACCGTTCTTGCCGCCCCCGCCACCGGAGTTGACGATCCAGGTGATCAGCAGCGCCAGCAAGGCGACCACGGACACCATGAGGACCCTCCGTCGCCAATAGATGGAGGAGGGAAGCGGCCCGACCGGATTGCGCAGTGATCCCACGGCGCAAACTGTACGAGAGATCGGCGAGTTACCTCGCCCCACCCGCCGCCCCAGCCCCAACTTTTCCGGATCATCATCCCGGCAACCCGGCCTGGAATCAGGCGGAATGGACCACACACCCGCAGCCGCCGACGAGACGGGAGCGGGTCGTGGCGGTACGGCGCAGCCCGCCGCTCAGCCGGCACCAACCCGTTCAACCGTGGCGAGAAACCAAAGGGCCGAACCGGCGGCGGGCTCGCCGTACCGCCACGACCCCGACCCACCCACCAACCGTGGCAGGATCGAACCCGCCATGACTGCGCCCACGAATCCCCCACCCGCCCCGTCCGCCGCCTCACCCGACGGAGCCCGCCTCCACACCCCGGTCATCGACTGGTTCGAGGACAACGCCCGCGACCTCCCCTGGCGCCACCCCGACGCCGGCCCCTGGGGCGTGATGGTCAGCGAGTTCATGCTCCAGCAGACCCCGGTCAACCGCGTCCTCCCGGTCTACGAACAGTGGCTCGCCCGCTGGCCCCGCCCCGCCGACCTGGCCAAGGACGCCCCCGGCGAAGCCGTCCGCGCCTGGGGCCGCCTCGGCTACCCCCGCCGCGCGCTGCGCCTGCACGGCGCGGCCACCGCCATAACGGAACGCCACGGCGGCGACGTCCCCACCGACCACGCCCAACTCCTCGCGCTCCCGGGCATCGGCGAGTACACGGCAGCCGCCGTCGCGTCCTTCGCCTACGGCCAGCGCCACGCCGTACTCGACACGAACGTCCGCCGGGTCTTCGCCCGCGCGGTCACCGGCACCCAGTACCCCCCGAACGCCACCACCGCGGCCGAACGCAAGCTCGCCCGCGCGCTACTCCCCCAGGACGACGAAACAGCGGCCCGCTGGGCAGCGGCGTCCATGGAACTCGGCGCCCTCGTCTGCACCGCGAAGAACGAGACGTGCCACCGCTGCCCCATCTCCGCCCAGTGCGCGTGGAACCTCGCGGGCAAGCCGGAACACGAGGGCCCGGCCCGCAAGGGCCAGACGTACGCGGGCACGGACCGCCAGGTCCGCGGCAAGCTCCTGGCCGTACTCCGCGAAGCGCACACGCCCGTCCCCCAGTCCGCGCTCGACCGCGTCTGGCACGAGCCGGTACAGCGAGCGAGGGCACTGGACGGCCTGGTGTCCGACGGCCTGGTCGAGCCCCTCCCCGACGGCATGTACCAACTCCCGGCGACCCGTACGTGACCCGCACCTGACCCAGGCCTGACACACGGTCATTTCACAGAGAACCGCCCGCCTCACAGGAAACACCTCGCTCCCGCAACACTCCCACCAAGCCCAAATCGCCCCACACCCGCCCCAAATACCCCGCCCCCTTACCCCTGACCTACTTCCGTTACACAACCGACGGACAGCCGAGCGCTCCCCGCAGGCTGCTCCGCACAGCTCCGTGACAACCCCTCCGTAACTTCATTTGTGTGCCGCAGACCGGCGGGACAGCACAGCAGAGGACAACCGACAGCAGGCGGGTCGGACACGGGGATGGAGGCGGTTGATCATGGCGCAGGGCGAGGTGCTCGAATTCGAGGAGTACGTCCGCACCCGACAGGACGCGCTGCTGCGCAGCGCCCGCCGGCTGGTGCCGGACCCGGTCGACGCCCAGGACCTGCTCCAGACGGCGCTGGTACGGACGTACGGCCGCTGGGAGACCATCGAGGACAAGCGCCTCGCGGACGCGTACCTGCGCCGCGTCATGATCAACACGCGCACCGAGTGGTGGCGCGCCCGCAAGCTCGAAGAGGTGCCCACCGAGCAGCTTCCGGACGCGAGCGTCGACGACGCGACCGAGCAGCACGCGGACCGGGCGCTTCTTATGGACATCATGAAAGTTCTCGCTCCGAAACAGCGCAGTGTTGTCGTCCTGCGACACTGGGAGCAGATGTCCACCGAAGAGACGGCCGCCGCCCTGGGCATGTCGGCCGGTACGGTCAAGAGCACGCTGCACCGGGCGCTCGCCCGGCTCCGGGAGGAGCTGGAGGCCCGCGACCTGGACGCACGCGCGCTGGAGCGTGAGGAGCGGGAGCGTTGCGCGGCCTGAGCGACGACACCCCCGGGCCCGGCGGCCCGAGCCACGACCCTCCGGGGCCGGGCTCGCGTGACACCGCCGGGCCAGGACGCGTGCGCGGAAGCCTGGAGGCGGCGTTCACGGCGATGGCCGTGCTCGCCGCCCTCGCCCTGTTGGTGTCCGGCTGCGCCACGGGCGGCACGGGCGCGCGTGACGAGGGCCCGGCGCACTCCGACTCGGTGGCGGGCGTGGCGGAGGCGTCCGCTCCCACCCCCTCCGCGACGGTCGACGAGCACGTGGACGCGGTCAAACTCGTCATGGACGACCCGAAGGTCTCGGCGGCGGTCAAGCACGAGCTGAAGCCGTGCGTCGCCGACGAGTACGCGGTCGACGTGTCGTACGGAGTGCTGACCGGCGGCACCGCGAACGACGTCGTCGTCAACGTGATGACCTGCGGTGATGCGGTGGGGATCGGCTCGTACGTGTATCGCGACAAGGGCGGGACGTACGAGAATGTGTTCAAGGCCGAGGAACCCCCGGTCTACGCGGAGATAGACCGCGGCGATCTGGTCGTCACCAAGCAGGTGTACGAGAAGGGCGACCCGGTGTCGAGTCCCTCCGGGGAGAACGTGATCACGTACCGCTGGACCTCGGGCCGTTTCGTGCAGGAGTACAGCACCCACAACGAGTACAGCAATGCGGTCGGGGGCGACGCGTCACCCGCCCCGAGCAAGAACTGAACCCGATCGGAACCGGAATCAAACCGATCGGAATCGAACCGATCGGAATCAGCCCCACCAGAATCTCTTCGGAACCGAACCGATCGCCACTGAACCGATCGGCCACCCCGATCCGATCCTTCAGTGAACGCGGACGCCGCTCCGGGCGTCCCATGCTTGAGAACGACACATACGAGGACTGAGAGCACCGGGATGGCAGACCAGACCCACGTCCTGTTCGTCGAGGACGACGACGTCATCCGCGAGGCCACCCAACTCGCCCTGGAGCGGGACGGCTTCGTGGTGACCGCCATGCCCGACGGCCTGTCGGGCCTGGAGGCGTTCCGGGCGGACCGCCCCGACATCGCGCTGCTGGACGTGATGGTCCCGGGCCTGGACGGCGTGAGCCTGTGCCGCCGTATCCGGGACGAGTCGACGGTCCCGGTGATCATGCTGTCGGCACGGGCGGACTCGATCGACGTGGTGCTGGGCCTCGAAGCCGGCGCCGACGACTACGTCACGAAGCCCTTCGACGGCGCGGTCCTGGTGGCCCGCATCCGCGCGGTCCTGCGCCGCTTCGGACACGCGAGCGGCAGCGACCGTACGGCGGACGCGGAGGCGGCCCCGGTGGACGGCGGGGTGCTCACCTTCGGCGATCTGGAGATCGACACCGAGGGCATGGAGGTACGCAAGGCGGGGCAGCCGGTGGCGCTGACGCCGACCGAGATGCGGCTGCTCCTCGAATTCTCCTCGGCACCGGGCACGGTGCTGTCCCGCGACAAGCTCCTGGAGCGGGTGTGGGACTACGGCTGGGGCGGTGACACCCGGGTCGTGGACGTCCATGTGCAGCGGCTGCGGACGAAGATCGGCCAGGACCGGATCGAGACGGTCCGCGGCTTCGGCTACAAGTTGAAGGCCTGAGCAGGGGTATGCGGGGGAATTCACGGCGCAGGGTCCCGTCGTTCATGGACAGAGCGGGCATCCGTACGGGCCTGAGATGGAAGCTCAGCGCGGCCATCGCGCTGGTCGGCACGCTGGTCGCGATCGCGCTCAGCCTGGTCGTGCACAACGCGGCCCGGGTCTCGATGCTGGACAACGCACGCGACCTCGCGGACGAGCGCGTCCAGATCGCCCAGCGCAACTACGAGCTGTCCGGGCGCCCGAACTTCCCCAGCATCAAGATCGACGACCCGAGTCTGCCGTCGGCGCTGCGCGAGAAGGTCGGGGAGGGCCGCCGGGCGACGTACGTCACCGACCGGCCGCACGGGGTGCCGGACATCTGGGCGGCCGTACCGCTCAAGGACGGTCACGTCATGTCCTTGCACACCGGGTTCACCGACCGCAGCACGGACATCCTCAAGGATCTCGACCAGGCCCTGGTGATCGGCTCGATCGCGGCCGTGCTCGGCGGCAGCGCGCTCGGTGTCCTGATCGGCGGCCAGCTCTCGCGCCGCCTGCGCAAGGCGGCGGCCGCGGCGAACCAGGTCGCCAAGGGCGAGACGGACGTACGGGTACGGGACGCGATCGGCGGTGTCGTACGCGACGAGACCGACGACCTGGCTCGCGCTGTGGACGCGATGACGGACGCGCTGCAACAGCGACTTGAGGCGGAACGCCGAGTCACCGCGGACATCGCACACGAACTGCGCACCCCGGTGACGGGCCTGCTGACCGCAGCCGAACTACTCCCTCCGGGCCGCCCCACCGAGCTGGTCCTGGACCGAGCGAAGGCGATGCGCACGCTCGTCGAGGACGTCCTGGAGGTCGCCCGGCTCGACGGGGCGTCCGAGCGGGCGGAGTTGCAGGACCTGATGCTGGGCGACTTCGTGAGCCGCCGGGTGCTCGCGAAGGACCCGGACGCGGTGGTGCACGTCGTACACGAGTCGGAGGTCACCACTGACCCCCGCCGCCTGGAACGCGTCCTGTTCAACCTCCTCGCCAACGCGGCCCGCCACGGCAAACCGCCGATCGAGGTCTCGGTCGAGGGCCGGGTCATCCGCGTCCGCGACCACGGCCCCGGCTTCCCCGAGGAACTCCTCGCGGAGGGCCCCAGCCGCTTCCGCACCGGCAGCAAGGACCGCGCGGGCCACGGCCACGGCCTCGGCCTGACCATCGCGGCCGGCCAGGCCCGCGTCCTCGGCGCCCGCCTCACCTTCCGCAACGTCCGCCCGGCAGGCGCACCGGACCACATCCCGGCAGAGGGCGCGGTGGCGGTGCTGTGGCTACCGGAGCACGCGCCTACGAGCACGGGGAGCTATCCGATGCTGCCGTAGCCTCCGGCGGTTGATCGGTGGGGCCGTGCCGTGGCCTCCGGCGGCCGACCGATGGAACCGTGCCGTAGCCTCCAGCGGCTGACCGATGGGACCGTGCCGTGGCCTCCGGCGGCTGACCGGTGGGACCGTGCTGTGACCTCGGGCGCCCGGCCCGAGCGGCGGGCGTAGCCTCCAGCGGCCGCCGGTGAGATCGAGGCTCCAGCAGCTGGCCCCCACCACCGGACCCGCCCCCCTCACGTACTCCCCACCATCACCTCCTCCCCCCGAGAAGGCGCAGCCCCCTCCACCCGCCCCCCGAAATACCGCTCCGCAAGCTCCAGGGCCGACACATACCGCACGCCCTGGAACCCGCACTCACGCCCCAACTCCAGAACCTGTTCCGGGGTGAAGAAGCTGAGGAACGGTGTTCCCGCGGCACGTGCTCCCCGTACCGCGACCTCCAACTGCGCGCGCTGCTCCGGCTCTACGTCGTCCACGGGCCGTAGGAACGTGGTGACCAAGGTGGAGCCCGGGGCAAGGCCGGCGACGCGGCGGAACATCGTGGTGATGGCGTCGCGGGTGAGGTACATGGTCACGCCGGTCGCGGCCACGACGGCAGGGCGCCCCAAGTCGAGCCCGGCGGAGGCCAGTTGCCCCCACCAGTCGCCCTCGAAGTCGACCGGTACGAACCGCAGCCAGTCCGGGATGTCGTACCCGAGTTCCGCCAACCGCCGCCGCTTCCACGCCTGCGTGCCGGGCCGCTCGACCTCGAACACCCGGAGTTTCGCGCCGAGTTCGGGCCGCCGCTGGGCGAAGGTGTCGAGGCCGGCGCCAAGGATGACGTACTGCTCCACACCCTTCCCGGCCTGTTCCTCCACCACGTCCTCGACGAAGCGGGCCCGCGCGACGATCGACGCCCGGATCCGCCGCGTGGCCTCGACGTCCATGTCGGGCCGCTCACGCCACTTCTCCCCCGGGTCCGCGAGCCGCAGCCCGACCTCGTCCTCGATGACATGCGGCGGCGGATCGGCCTGGGCGTGCAGGGCCCGCCACAACGCGACCCGCACAGCCGTGTGATCCGGCTCGACCTCGGCCGCTTCCGCCACCGACCGCTGCTCCCCGGTCATCCGAAGTCCTTCGAGAAGTCCAGTTCCGCGCTGCGCTCGGTCAGCGAGTACCAGTTGCCGCTGTCGTCACGGAAGATCGCCTCGATGCCGTACGGCCGCTCGGTCGGCTCCTGAAGGAACTCCACCCCGCGTGCCTTGAAGGTGGCGTAGTCACCACGGCAGTCGTCGGTGGTGAACGCCCCGGCCCCCACCGCCCCCTTGCCGACCAGCTTCTTCAACGCCTCGGCCGACTCGGGGTCGAGCCCCGGCCCGTCCAGGCTCATCAGGGTGAGCGCGACGTCGGGCTGATTCTTGGCGCCCACGGTGACCCACCGCATGTCGCCCATCGAGATCTCGTCGCGCAATTCGAAGTCGAGTTTCTCGGTGAAGAAGGCTTTGGTGCGCTGTTGGTCGAAGGTCCACACGGTGGCGATGCCCAGGCCCTGGATCATGTCTCCGCACTCCTGTCGGACGGGGTGGAGGCCGAGGTGGCTTCCTGCTCATCACCGTAGGCAGGGCGGGAGGCAGGACGCTTCTTCAAAGTTGCGGTGGGGAAACCGCCGGCCCAGAGCATCGCGTAACACCCGGGGATGAGCGCGGCCCCGCGCCCCACATGCGTGCTCCGGTACGCACTCGGCGTCAGCCCGGTCCGCGCCTTGAACCGCGCCGAGAACGTACCGAGGCTGCTGAAACCGACCAGATGACAGATCTCTGTAACCGAGAGATCGGCACTACGCAGCATCTCCTCGGCCCGTTCGATCCGCCGATGCGTCAGATACTGCCCCGGCGTCTCGCCGTACGCCTCCTTGAAGACCCGCAGAAAGTGATACCGCGAATACCCGGCATGCGCAGCCACCGCGCCCAGATCGAGCTCCGGCTCGGCCCAGTCACGGTCCATGACGTCCTTGGCCAGACGCAACTGCCGCATTTTGTCCATGAACCCGATGGTGACACGCCCCACTGACAACGACACCGGGCCGATCAATCCGCCGGCTCCCGGGCCGTCCAATACCGGCCCGGCCAATCCGGCAGCTCCGGTACTTCCCAACACCGACCGGCAAATTCAGCCCGTCCGGCACCTCCCGACACAGGCCCGCATCTCAATACAGGCCCGCATTAGTCAACCTGCCCGGCACCCTCGCCCCCGGCCCGCGCTATCCATACCGTCCGGCACTTCTCAGCACAGGCCCGCATCATTCAGCCCGTCCGGCACCCCCGACCCCGGCCCGCACCATCCATACCGTCCGGCACCTCTCAACACAGGCCCCGTAATTCAGCCCGTCCGGCGTTTGAGGACGAGGCCCCTTCAGGGCCGATAAGGGGGCCCGGGGGCAGAGCCCCCGGCAACGGACCCGCAGCCGACCATGCACGCACTCACCCGCACGCACGCGTGCACCCCGGAACACACCCACGCACACACAAAGAAGGCCCCCCGGGGCGGACACCAACCGGGGGACCTTCAGTTCACTGGCGACAGATTCAGACCGCTTCGACGATCGGCAACTGCTCCGCCGCGCCCTCACCCGAACCCTCAGCCTTCGGCCCCGCCCCCTTGAGCGGAACCTCCTTCACGAACACGGCCGCCACCAACGCGACCACAGCCACCACCGCCCCCAACAGGAACGCGGAGTGAATCCCGGAAGACACCGCATGCTGATACGCCTCACGAGCCACCGCCGGCAACTTCGCCAGACTCTTCGCATCCAGCTGCGCCGACTGCTCCGTCACCTTGGACCCGATCGCCCCGGCCCGCGCAGCCATGACGTCCTGCACCCGGTGATTGAACAGCGCCCCCATGATGGCGACACCGAACGACGACCCGAGCGTCCGGGACAACGTGCTCGTGGAGGACGCGACCCCCATGTCCTTCATCTCGACGCTGTTCTGCGCGACCAGCATGGTGATCTGCATCAGGCAGCCCATACCGAGACCGACGACAGCCATGAACACACCGGACATGAACCGCGTCGTATCCGTGTCCATGGTCGAGAGCAGATACAGCCCGACGACCATCAGCACACTGCCGACGACCGGAAACACCTTGTACTTACCGGTGTTGGTGGTCACCCGCCCCGCGACCATCGAGGTCACGAGCATCGCCCCGAGCATCGGCAGCAGCAGCAACCCGGAGTTCGTAGCGGACGCGCCCTGCACGGACTGCTGGTACAGCGGCAGGAACAGCGTCGCCCCGAACATCACGAACCCGGTGATGAAGCCGATGATCGCCATGAGGCTGAAGTTGCGGCTGCGGAAGATGTGCAGCGGTACGACCGGCTCGGCCGCCTTGGTCTGCCAGAACACGAACCCGACGAGCGCGGCCACACCCAGCCCGATCAGTTCCATGATCCGCGCGGAGGTCCAGGCGTACTGCGAACCGCCCCACGTGGTGACGAGCACGATCGAGGTGATGCCGACGGTCAGCAGCCCGGCACCCAGGTAGTCGATCCGCGCCTGCGACCGCTTCTTCGGCAGGTGCAGCACCGCACTGATCGCGGCCAGCGCGATGACACCGAGCGGCAGGTTGATGTAGAAGGACCAGCGCCAGCCCCAGTTGTCGGTGATGGTGCCGCCGACCAGCGGTCCGCCGATCATCGCGAGCGCCATGACGCCGGCCATCATGCCCTGGTACTTGCCCCGCTCACGCGGCGGGATGAGGTCACCGATGATCGCCATGACACCGACCATCAGACCACCGGCACCGAGACCCTGAATGGCCCGGAAACCGATCAACTGCCCCATGTTCTGCGCCATACCGCTCAGCGCGGACCCGGCCAGGAAGATCACGATCGAGGTCATGAAGGCGCCCTTGCGCCCGTACATGTCACCGAGCTTGCCCCACAGCGGGGTCGAGCTGGCCGTGGCGAGCGTGTACGCGGTCACGACCCACGACAGGTGCTCCAGCCCGCCCAGCTCACCGACGATCGTCGGCATGGCAGTGCCCACGATCATGTTGTCGAGCATCGCGAGCATCATGGTGATCATCAGAGCGAGCAGAACGACCCGCACGCTCTTCGGCTGTTTGCCGTCCGCCTCCGGCCCGGGTGCCCCTGGCCCGGCCTCGGCCGTCTGTGTGTCCGCCATCTTTCCCACTCCCCTTGTACTGCCCCCGGCCGACCACTTACTTGCCGCCCGGCTAGTTGACTACACTCAGGGAAAGTAGACCCGTAACTAGCCGGGCGTCAAGTAAGTTTGCCGGGGCATGAAACGAATGGGCGGCACCATGGACGGCACCAAGCGGCAGCGTCGCGGAGACACTCGCCAGCGCATCCAGGACGTGGCGCTCGAACTCTTCGCCGAGCAGGGCTACGAGAAGACCTCGCTGCGCGAGATCGCCGAGCACCTGGACGTCACGAAGGCGGCGCTCTACTACCACTTCAAGACCAAGGAAGAGATCCTCGTCAGCATCTTCGAGGACCTGACCCGGCCGATCGAGGAACTGATCGAGTGGGGCCGCGGCCAGCCGCACACCCTGGCGACCAAGCAGGAGATCGTACGGCGCTACAGCGACGCGCTCGACGGCGCGACCCCGCTGTTCCGCTTCATGCAGGAGAACCAGGCGACGGTACGGGACCTGCGCATCGGCGAGCGCTTCAAGGAGCGGATGCGCGGCCTCCGGGAGATCATGATCGACCCCGAGGCGAGCCTGGTCGACCAGGTGCGCTCCCTGAGCGCGATCTTCACGCTGCACGCCGGCATGTTCGCCGTGCACGACCTCGAAGGCGACCCCGAGGACAAGCACAAGGCCGTCCTGGAGGTCGCCACCGACATGATCACGCAGGCCCACGCGGGCACGAAGTCCGCTTAACCGGACCTGGTCAGACGGACACGCCCTTGCCGCGCAGGAACGCGACCGGGTCTATCGCCGAGCCGTAGTTGGCGGTCGTACGGATCTCGAAGTGCAGGTGGGGACCGCTGGAGTTGCCAGTGCTGCCGGAGAGCGCGATGTGCTGACCGGTGCTGACGACCTGGCCGACCTTCACGTCGATGCGCGAGAGGTGGGCGTACTGGGAGTACGTGCCGTTGCCGTGCTTGATGACGATGGCGTTGCCGTACGCGGCACCGTCGCCCGCGCCGTTGCCGCCGGCCTTGACGACGGTCCCGCCGTGCGCGGCGACGACGTTGGTGCCGCTGGCCACGGCGAAGTCCTGCCCGCTGTGGGTGGACTGCCACATGCTGCCGGCCTGGGCGAAGCTCGCGGACAGCGTGTACTTCTTCACCGGGTCGACCCAGGAGGCGGCGGTCTTCGCACTGACGGCCTTCGGCGCGACACTCGCGGTGGCGGTGGCGGCGCTCGCGACCCCGGTGCCCAGCACGGCGGTGGCCCCCAGCCCGACGGCCAGGACGGCCACCCGGGTGCGGAGCGAAGACGTACGGGAAGAACGGGACGTGGCGCGCTGGAACATCGAAACCTCACGGGGACGGGGACAGAAAAGCCACCCGGCGCACGGTCGGCCACCGGATGACACGTCCATTGGTAACCCCCGCCCCCACGAACCCCCAAACAGCCTTTCTACGACGGAAGCTAGTACTTCACCACAAAACTTCCGACTTCTTGACAGAGCTCATCTTCAGCAAAAATCACCCCCCGGACGGCAAAAACACCCATTCGGTTCCACTCGACGCGACGCAAAAAGTCCGTTTTGCCCTGAAGAAGGCTTACGACTATCCGCCCTAGTAGGCACCGAATCGCCTGTGCGGCTTGTCACCGGCCGGGTCGGTCGCCGCCCGCGGAAATGTGGCGCAGACCTCTGTACGCCTACCGTTCAGTAACCTTACGGTTCCCCTCACGCCACCCTCGCCCGCGACCATGCCTTCTGCACCGACCGGCAGCGCACAGACGTGAGAGGAACCCCCACCCCCATGACGAGACGACGCCCCTGGGCTCGCCGTACCGCCATAGCCGCCGTGACCGCGGCCGCCCTCGCGACGCTGACCGTCCCCGCGGAGGCCGCGACGGCGACCAGCACCGCGACCGCCACGGTGGACTACGCCACGTGGCAGGCCGACTGCCAGACGGTGATGAACCAGGCCCTGCCCTACCTGAAGCAGCGCATCGCGGCCACCAAGCCCGGCGAGAAGCAGGCGATCGTCTTCGACATCGACAACACCACCCTGGAGACCGACTTCGGCTTCAGCTGGCCCCAGCCGGCCAACAAGCCGGTCCTCGCGGTCGCCAAGTACGCCCAGGAGCACGGCGTTTCGCTGTTCTTCGTGACGGCCCGCCCCGGCATCATCTACCTGCCGACCGAGTACAACCTCGAACACGACGGCTACGACGTCGACGGCCTCTACGTCCGCGGCCTCCTCGACCTCTTCAAGGACGTCGCCGACTACAAGACGGCCCAGCGCGCCACGATCGAGAGCAAGGGCTACACGATCATCGCGAACATCGGCAACAGCGCCACCGACCTGTCGGGCGACCACGCCGAGAAGACCTTCAAACTTCCGGACTACGACGGCCAGTTGTCGTAGTAGTCACCTGGTCATCGCCTGATCATCGATAGGCTCCATCTGTTTCCCAACGGCTACGGGGGTGGCGGATGGAGCCCGCGGTACTCGGCGGCAAACTGGCGTCCAGCCTGATCGCACCGCTGGTGAAGAGACTGTTCGTGGCGGACGGCCCGGGCGCGGGGCTGGTCGACAAGCCGGTCCGGCTGAAGGACCTGGTGTCCTTCAAGGGCGAGAAACGCGTACTGAACGAGAAGGACGTCCGCAGACTCGCCGAGCACGTCGTCCAACAGGCGATGGACTCCCCCGGCGAGCGCCCCTTCCGTTCCGCCGAACAGACCGCCGTGGCCGACGCGTTGGCCCGTCGCCTCCTCGCCCTCGGCGACCTGGACATGGACGACGTCCAGGCCGTACGTCTGGGCCACCGCGAACTCGCCAAGAAACTCCACCACCAGGCCCCGGCCCCCGACGGCCTCTCCACCGACGCCTGCTACTTCCTCGACTCCGCGACCGAGTGGGCCTGCCTCCAGATCCTGGAGTTCTTCACCCGCCGCTCCACCTTTGTGGCTCGCACCCTCGTGGAACAGACCCGAAGCCAGGCCGAACTCATCGCGAGAATCGACGAGTTGATCGCCCGCAGCCCCCGCCCCGGTTCCCAGGACCGCACCTTCGAACGCCGCTACCTCCCGTACGTCGCCGAGCGCCACAACCACATCACCATCTACGGCATCGATCTGCGCGACTCCCCGGACCGCTGGCCCCTCGAAGTCGCGTACCTGAGCCTGGAGGCGACGGCGACAGAGGAACGCCACCTCCCCGACGAACACCCCGGCGCCGCGTTCACCGTCCAACTCCCGGCCGAGGAAGCCCTGTTGACCCACGACCGTGTGCTGCTGCGCGGCGACGCGGGGTCCGGCAAGACGACGCTGGTGCAGTGGCTCGCGGTGACGGCGGCGCGGGACGGCGACCGCATCCCGTACGTCCTCCCCCTCCGCACCCTGATCCGAGCGGGCCAACTCCCGTCCCCCGCAGCCTTCCTGACGGCGACGGGCTGCCCCCACACCCCACCCGAGGGTTGGACGGAACGCGTCCTGACGGCCGGCCGGGCCCTGGTCCTCGTCGACGGCCTGGACGAGATCCCGTCCGCCGACCGCCACCGCACCCGCGACTGGCTCCAGTCCCTGATCAGCGCCTACCCCGGCAACAACTGGCTCCTCACCTCCCGCCCCACAGCGGTCCGCCCCGACTGGCTGGCCTCCGAGGGCTTCCGCGAACTGACCCTGGCCCCCATGCGCCGCCCCGAGGTGAAGACCTTCGTCGAACGCTGGCACGCGGCGGCCCGGGCCCCGGAGTACGAGGGCCCCCTCCTGGACTCCCTGCGCACGAAACGGGACTTGGCCCGCCTCGCCACGAACCCCCTGATGTGCGGCCTCATGTGCGCCCTGCACCGGGAACGGCGGGGCTATCTCCCCACAGACCGCAAGGAGTTGTACGACGCTGCCCTGACGATGCTGCTGGCCCGCCGGGACCGTGAGCGGGGCATGGGCGCGCTGGAGGGGTCGGAACTGGGCGAGGAGGCCCAACTGGAGATCCTCCAACGCCTCGCGTACGCCCTGGTGTTGAGCGGCCGCACGGAGATGGACGTGGAGACGGCGGAGGGCATCGTTGAACGATGCCTGCCCACGGTCGCGGGCCGGGGCGACGCCAGGACGGTACTGCGGGACCTGCTCCTGAGAAGCGGCCTGCTGCGCCAACCCGCCAACGGTGCCGTCGACTTCGTCCACCGCACCTTCCAGGACTACCTGGGCGCACGGTACGCCGTGGAGGAGGGCCACCTGGACGTCCTCCTCAGCCACGCGGACGACACCCAGTGGGAGGACGTGATCCGCCTGGCGGTGGCCCACGCCAGGCCGCGCGAACGGGTCGTGGTGCTACGGCAGTTGCTGTCCCGGAACGAGCCCCGGCTGACGCTCCTGGCCCTGGCCTGCCTTGAGCACGCGACGGCGTTGGATCCGGGGGTGCGCACGGAGGTCGAGACGCGGGCGGCCGCACTGATTCCGCCGCGCACGAGGGAGGACGCGCACTTCCTGGCGGGCGCCGGGCCACTCGTCCTGGAACTGCTGCCGGGTCCGGAAGGGCTCACGGACGAGGAGGCGAGGGCGGTCACGATCACCGCCTCGGTCCTGGGCGCGGGAGAGCCCGACGGTGCACTGGCCGTACTGCGACGCTTCCGCGACCATCGCTCCCTCGCCGTGAGACGTCAACTCGCGGGCACCTGGGACCGGTTCGACACCCGCGAGTACGCGGTCGAGGTACTCGACCATCTGTCGCGGGACGATCTCTTCGTGGTGTGCGACTCGCCCGAGCATCTGGACGCGCTGCGGCTGATGCGCCCTTGGCACAGGCTGACGATCCATGGTTCGTCCTCGCCGGCCGAGATCATCGATGCCGTGGGTGATCCCGACACGGTCGACGTCCTGGGTCTTGAGCGCAACGAGACGCTGTCCACCCTGGAGGAGCTGATGGCCTTCCGGTCCCTGGGCGCGTTGTGGCTGAAGGACTGCGTCAATGTCCGCGGCCTGGGCCGCTTGTCCGAACTGCCTCTCACAGAGCTGACGTTCAACCACATCGCCGACCCGTACGGCCTGCGGGCCCTGCACGGCCTCACTCGGCTCTCCCTGGACCAGCGGTTCCTGAGCGGACACCTGCACGACCACCTGCCCCAGGACGCGCCCCTTGAGTACCTGTACCTCGGCCGGAACACACTGACCTCCATCGGCCTGCGCGGGCTGGAGCGATGGCCGACACTCACCACCCTCAGCCTCGACAGGATGGACACCCCGCTGAGCGCCGGGGACTGGCAGGAAGCGAACCGCCTGCCCGCCCTGCGGAACCTCGTCCTGAACGGCTCCCTCGACGGCTACGCCGTGGACGCCATGCCGGAGCTGCCCTCGGTCGAGCACCTCCGGATGCCCACCCAGGGCGGAGTCCGGGACCGGCTCCGTACCCTCGCCTCGCGGCTCCCGGCGCTGCGCACGGTGACCATCAAGACGTACGGGCGAAAGGTCCCCCTCGACCTCTACGCCTCCTTCTTCCCCACCGCCGAAGTAATCGACGACCGCCTCTGACTCCCCCCGAACAACCGAAAGGGGCCGGTGCCAAAAGGCACCGGCCCCTTTCCCGGTCGTAAAACCCAAACCGCTGAGTCTTACGCCTCCTTGCTCAAATTCGGACCCGCGCCACCAGCAGCCGCGTCCTCGATCGGCGGGACATCGGGAAGCGCCGACTTCTCCTCACCCCGGAAGGTGAAGGTCTTCGCGTCGCCCTCGCCCTCGACATCCACGACCACGATGTGACCGGGACGCAGCTCGCCGAAGAGGATCTTCTCCGAGAGCGTGTCCTCGATCTCGCGCTGGATCGTGCGCCGCAGCGGACGCGCGCCCAGCACCGGGTCGTAACCCTTCTTGGAGAGGAGCTCCTTCGCGGGCTGGGAGAGCTCGATGCCCATGTCCCGGTCCTTGAGGCGCTCGTCCACCTTGCCGATCATCAGGTCGACGATCTGGAGGATGTCCTCCTGGGTGAGCTGCGGGAAGACGACGACGTCGTCGACACGGTTGAGGAACTCGGGGCGGAAGTGCTGCTTGAGCTCGTCCGAGACCTTGTTCTTCATGCGCTCGTAGTTGGACTTCGTGTCACCCGTGGCCGCGAAGCCCAGGTTGAAGCCCTTGGAGATGTCACGGGTTCCAAGGTTGGTCGTCATGATGATGACCGTGTTCTTGAAGTCCACGACCCGGCCCTGGGAGTCGGTCAGACGACCGTCCTCCAGGATCTGGAGAAGGCTGTTGAAGATGTCCGGGTGGGCCTTCTCGACCTCGTCGAAGAGGACGACCGAGAACGGCTTGCGACGGACCTTCTCCGTGAGCTGGCCGCCCTCTTCGTAGCCCACGTAACCGGGGGGCGAACCGAAGAGACGCGAGACCGTGTGCTTCTCGCTGAACTCCGACATGTCGAGGGAGATCAGCGCGTCCTCGTCACCGAAGAGGAACTCGGCGAGGGCCTTGGAGAGCTCGGTCTTACCGACACCGGACGGGCCGGCGAAGATGAACGAACCACCGGGACGCTTCGGGTCCTTGAGGCCCGCACGCGTACGACGGATCGCCTTCGAGAGCGCCTTGACGGCGTCCTTCTGGCCGATGACCCGCTTGTGGAGCTCGTCCTCCATGCGCAGCAGACGCGAGGACTCCTCCTCCGTGAGCTTGAAGACCGGGATGCCGGTGGCGGTCGCGAGGACCTCGGCGATCAGCTCGCCGTCGACCTCGGCGACGACGTCCATGTCGCCGGCCTTCCACTCCTTCTCCCGCTTGGCCTTCGCCGCCAGGAGCTGCTTCTCCTTGTCACGGAGAGAGGCCGCCTTCTCGAAGTCCTGGGAGTCGATGGCCGACTCCTTGTCCCTCCGCACGCCGGCGATCTTCTCGTCGAACTCGCGCAGGTCCGGCGGCGCGGTCATCCGGCGGATGCGCATCCGGGAGCCGGCCTCGTCGATCAGGTCGATCGCCTTGTCCGGCAGGAAGCGGTCCGAGATGTACCGGTCGGCCAGCGTGGCGGCCTGCACGAGCGCCTCGTCCGTGATGGAGACACGGTGGTGGGCCTCGTACCGGTCGCGCAGACCCTTGAGGATCTCGATGGTGTGCGGCAGGGACGGCTCCGCGACCTGGATGGGCTGGAAGCGGCGCTCAAGGGCCGCGTCCTTCTCCAGGTGCTTGCGGTACTCGTCCAGGGTCGTCGCACCGATGGTCTGGAGCTCACCGCGGGCCAGCATCGGCTTCAGGATCGAAGCGGCGTCGATGGCGCCCTCGGCGGCACCCGCACCGACCAGCGTGTGCAGCTCGTCGATGAACAGGATGATGTCGCCGCGGGTGCGGATCTCCTTGAGGACCTTCTTCAGGCGCTCCTCGAAGTCACCGCGGTAGCGGGAGCCGGCGACCAGTGCGCCGAGGTCCAGGGTGTAGAGGTGCTTGTCCTTGAGGGTCTCGGGCACCTCGCCCTTGACGATGGCCTGGGCGAGGCCCTCGACGACGGCGGTCTTGCCGACGCCGGGCTCACCGATCAGAACCGGGTTGTTCTTCGTACGGCGGGACAGCACCTGCATGACCCGCTCGATCTCCTTCTCGCGCCCGATGACCGGGTCGAGCTTGGACTCACGAGCGGCCTGGGTGAGGTTCCGGCCGAACTGGTCGAGGACCAGGGACGTCGAGGGGGTGCCCTCCGCAGGGCCGCCGGCGGTGGCGGTCTCCTTGCCCTGGTAACCGGAGAGCAGCTGGATCACCTGCTGCCGCACACGGTTGAGATCAGCGCCCAGCTTGACCAGGACCTGGGCGGCGACGCCCTCGCCCTCACGGATCAGGCCGAGCAGGATGTGCTCCGTGCCGATGTAGTTGTGGCCCAGCTGAAGGGCCTCGCGGAGCGACAGCTCCAGGACCTTCTTGGCACGGGGAGTGAAGGGGATGTGACCGGACGGCGCCTGCTGGCCCTGTCCGATGATCTCCTCAACCTGCTGGCGGACCGCCTCAAGCGAAATGCCGAGGCTCTCCAGGGCCTTTGCGGCGACACCCTCACCCTCGTGGATCAGGCCCAGGAGGATGTGCTCGGTGCCGATGTAGTTGTGGTTGAGCATCCGGGCTTCTTCCTGAGCCAGGACGACAACCCGCCGCGCGCGGTCGGTGAACCTCTCGAACATCGTTAATCGCTCCTCAGAGCGGTCAGGCAGTAAGGGGACGCTCCCCTCCCTGTCCTTCCGCAGCTTAGTCCCGCAAGCGGGGACCGCTCATTCCAACTGCCGACACCGGACCGAGAACCAACACTGCCTCCTGAACCGTAACGCCGACATCTGCTCCAACCTGATGGTGCGAGACGATGTTCCCGCAGGCCAGGCAGTTACCCTCACCATGAGTACGCCGATGGCGAACGTGAGACGCCCTTTTCTGCGTGTCGCCCCCTCCCACTAGGGATGTCTTACCCGTTCGCACTGACACTCCATGCCGAGCGCACCGGTTCCCTCCGCTACGGGCGAACAACCTTGCGCCGCCCCGCACCCCCGAACGCCCCGCTTCCCCGCACCCAGCGCAATCGCCGGGCCACCCAGCGTAACTCTCGGCCCGCTTCAACGGTTGCTCTTGGCATGGTTGGCACAGTCCCCCCTCTCAACACGGTCCCGCTCCCCCGTCGCCCCCTCGATCCGGACGACCGACAGCGGCACTGGTACGAGAACGAACTGGGGTGGCGCACGGTGCCCGGAGAGCCGCTACGGCTCGTCACGGGCCTGCGTTTCGACGTCCTGGACGTGCCGGTCGAGGCCGGTGTCGCGGCACTGTGGCGGCTGGGCCCGGATTCTCCGGTGGCCGTAAAGGGCGACCGGATGCGGCTGCTGGTGGCCGCGGGCAGCACGGAGGAACTCCCGGGGCTGCTGGACTGGCTGGAGTGGGGCGCTCTGGCGCACACGCTGGATCTGCTGGCGCTCGGCGCGGACGGGCTCATGGAGGCGCCGTCGATGCCCGGGGAACGGCCCGTACAGGCGCCGCGGCCCGGAGCGGGGCCCGTGGCAGGGCGATCGCTTCCCTCGGGCCGCTCGGGTCCCTTGCAGGGGGCCGCCGTATGGCTGCGGCCCCCCGAGCCGGGGTGCGAGGTCGAGGCCTCGCTGCCGACAATGCCGGCCGTGGGGGGCGTTGGACACGCCCCTGATCTCGTACGACTTGTGGACACGGTGGCCACACAGTGCCACCGGGTACGGCTGCGGCGTTCCTGCGCTCAGCCGTTGGCCTTCTCGTAGGCCTCGCGAATGGCCGCGGGAACACGACCGCGGTCGTTCACGTCGTGACCGTTCTCCTTGGCCCACGCGCGGATCAGCGCGGTGTCCTGGCTGCCACCGGCAGCGGCACGGGCCTTTCCGCGACCGCCTGAAGCGCGGCCACCGGTACGGCGCCCGCCCTTCACGTAAGCCTCCAGAAGTCCACGGAGCTTGTCCGCATTCGCGGTGGTGAGATCGATCTCGTACGTCTTGCCGTCCAGCGCGAACGTCACCGTCTCGTCCGCCTCGCCGCCGTCGAGGTCATCGACAAGAAGGACCTGAACCTTCTGTGCCACCGGATTTCCTTTCATCGATTACTTGCGGGCCTGGGGTCTGCGGCGTCCGCCGTTTCGCCGTCCCCTGTTATATGCAGTACTGCAGTACGTCGGAAAGCAAACCGCTTTTGCTGGAAAAACACAAACCCCTGGGAGAGACCGAGTGACCTCCCCCGCCCAGAAAGATGCGCGTTTCGGACATAGGGAACCTGGGCAGGGCGACCCGGCCTAATTGAGCGACGCGATCACAGATGCAGAAGCATCCGGCTGTTGCCCAAGGTGTTCGGTTTCACCCGTTCGAGACCGAGGAACTCCGCCACGCCCTCGTCATAGGAACGCAACAGCTCCGCGTAGACATCGGTGTCAACGGGTGTCTCACCGATCTCCACGAAGCCGTGCTTCGAGAAGAAGTCGACTTCGAAGGTGAGACAGAAAACGCGACGAACGCCTAGCCAGCGAGCTGTGTGCAGCAACTTCTCCAGCAACTGATGACCTACACCGGCACCCTTCAAGCCCGGCTTCACCGCGAGAGTGCGGACTTCCGCGAGGTCTTCCCACATGACATGCAGTGCCCCGCAGCCGACGACCTCGGCGTTGTCGTCCCGTTCGGCGACCCAGAACTCCTGGATGTCCTCGTAAAGAGTCACCGTCGCTTTGTCGAGCAGGATGCGACCGCGGACGTAGGCGTCAAGGAGTCGGCGCACCGCCTCGACATCGCCGGTCCGGGCCCGCCGGACGGTGATGGCTTTCGCGGTGACTTCGGGGTGCTCTGCTGACATGAGCGGACGCTATCGCCCACCGCCCGAGGGCGCGGAGCCGGGGTTCTGGACGCCATCCGCGGGTTCGGGTGTTTCCGGTCCCTGGACGATGCGTACGGCGCTGCGGAGGGCCTCGCGCTGTTCGTCGCTCATCATCCCGAAGAAGGCGACGAGAGCGGCCGCGGGGTTGTCGCTCTGGGACCAGGCGTCGTTCATCAGGGCGGCGGAGTAGGCGGCTCGTGTGGAGACCGCCTCATATCGATAGGCCCTGCCTTCCGCCTCACGACGCACCCAGCCCTTCTGATGGAGATTGTCCAAAACGGTCATCACCGTGGTGTACGCGATGGACCGTTCCTGCTGAAGGTCTTCCAGGACTTCTCGAACGGTCACCGGGCGGTTCCACTTCCACACCCGCGTCATGACCGAGTCTTCGAGTTCTCCCAATGGGCGAGGCACAGCTCAGAACCATAGTGGAAAGGGAACAAAAAGGGCGTACGACTCGGAAAGCACGCGCACGCGTGCGGGAGTCGTACGCCCTTGAAGACGCCGCGGAAAACGGAGGGTTCAGGCGTCGGCGGCCGAAGAGGCCTGGCGGGCGCTCTCCGCGCGCGCGATGGCGGCGTCGACGGCCGCGTCCTCCTTGGCCTTCATGTCCCCGCCCTGGGTCTTCACGATGACCCGGATCAGTCCGATGAAGAACACGGCCATGACGACCGGGGGCACGAGCGCGGAGACATAGTCCATGCCCTCCAGAGTAACCACGGGCTCAATGGAGGACGGGGCGGGGTCGGTTCAGCCGGCGGCGAGTTGCTGCGACGGATTCGCGGGAGGCACCACCGGCTTGCGCCGGGGAAACACCTCACCCGGGGTGGGGACGGGCCGGGACGGCTTCGGCGCCGCGGGCGCGGGCGCCGGAGAGGGCCGCTCGCCGGGCCGCTCCACAGGCTTGCGTACGGGCTCCTTGGCGTCCTCCCCGACGACTTCCCCACCCTCTCCCGAAAGGCCGCCCGAGCGGCCTCCAGGGAGCGCCAGGAGGCGGGTGCGCGAGGCGGGGACGGTGGGCGCGGGCCGGGCCGCACTCGTACGGCGGGCAAGACGCGCACGGACGTCCTGCTCGGCGAGGGCGAGGCAGCGGTCCAGGAGCACTGCTGCTGCGGGGTTCCCGCGCAGCGCTCTCAACGCGGAGAGGTCATCGACATCCGGGCGGTACCCGGCGCCGAGCGCCTCCTCCAGAAGGGTGAGGTAGCCGGCGGTGGTGCCGGGCAGGGCGGCGCGGTACCGGGCGAGGTCGGCGACCAGGAAGGCGCGCAGCCGGACTCCCTCGCGTACCGCCTCGTCGAGCGATTCGGCGAGCCGGAGACAGTCCTGGACGTCCTCGGCCGAGGCGGTTCGGGGCTGAAGGGCGAGGGCGAGAGCACGACGGAGCACACGCAGCTCCTCCGCACCGAACGCCATGCCGCCGCGGGATCCGTATGGCGTGGGCATGCGGCGACGATACGCGCTAATCAGACAAATTCGACATAGGGGGTGGGTGTGGCGCGGGGATTTCGCTGGACGGCGGGGGGCGAAGTTCGGGTCAGCGGGGGCGAGGTTCGGTTCGGCGGGGGCGGCGCCACGCGCGCGTGATCGCAGCGCCTCCGGTGAACGTCCTGGCCGAGGGCCGGTCGTGCACCACACACACGCGGGGTCACGCCGGGGCGATCACGGGGCCCGGGTCGGCGAGGCGACGCCACGCGCGTGCGGGGTCGCCGCAGGTGCGTGCGGCCGTGCAGGCGCTGATCCAGGGGCGGCGCCACGCGCGCGGGTCGCCTCGGTGAGGCACTCGCCAGCCAGCAGCACCCCGGTCGGCCGGGGTGTCGGCCGGCAGCACCCCGCGCGGGTCACATCCGAGGCGCCCGGGAGATGGCCGAGCAGCGCCTTGTGTGCCCCGCGCGCGCGGGGTCACATCCGGGACACGTTCCGCTCGTACACCAGTCGCAGGCCGATCAGGGTCAGCCAGGGCTCGTGTTCGTCGATGACCGAGGCCTCGCCCAGGACCATGGGGGCGAGGCCGCCGGTGGCGATGACCGTGACGTCCTCGGGGTCGTCGGCGAGTTCCTTGGCCATGCGGGTGACGACTCCGTCGACCTGGCCGGCGAAGCCGTAGACGATGCCCGACTGCATGGCCTCGACGGTGTTCTTGCCGATCACGCTGCGCGGCCGGGCCACCTCGATCTTGCGGAGCTGGGCGCCCTTGACGCCGAGGGCCTCGACGGAGATCTCGATGCCGGGGGAGATGACGCCGCCGATGTACTCCCCGCGCGCGGAGACCGCGTCGAACGTGGTCGCCGTACCGAAGTCGACGACGATCGCCGGGCCGCCGTAGAGCTCGACCGCGGCGACCGCGTTGATGATGCGGTCGGCGCCGACCTCCTTGGGGTTGTCGGTGAGGATCGGGACGCCGGTCTTGACGCCCGGTTCGACGAGGACGGCGGGCACGTCGCCGTAGTAGCGGCGGGTGACCTCGCGGAGTTCGTGCAGGACGGACGGGACGGTGGCGCAGATCGCGATGCCGTCGATGCCGTCGCCCAACTCCTCTCCGAGGAGTGGGTGCATGCCCATGAGGCCCTGGAGGAGGACGGCGAGTTCGTCGGCGGTGCGGCGCGCGTCCGTGGAGATGCGCCAGTGCTCGATGATCTCCTCGCCGTCGAACAGGCCCAGGACGGTGTGCGTGTTGCCCACGTCGATCGTGAGGAGCATGACTACTGCGCCTCGCGGAGGTCGAGGCCGATGTCCAGGATCGGTGCGGAGTGGGTCAGGGCTCCTACGGAGAGGTAGTCCACCCCGGTGTCGGCGTACGCCTTGGCGTTGTCCAGGGTGAGCCGTCCCGAGGCCTCCAGGGCGGCGCGGCCGTGGACGATGCCGACGGCCTCCGCGCACTCGCCGGGCGTGAAGTTGTCCAGCAGGATCAGGTCGGCGCCCGCGTCCAGGACCTCGCGGAGCTGGTGCAGGGTGTCGACCTCCACCTCGATCGCCAGGTCCGGGAAGGCCTCCCGTACGGCCTGGAAGGCCTGGGCGACGCCGCCCGCGGCGACCACGTGGTTGTCCTTGACGAGGGCCGCGTCCGAGAGCGACATGCGGTGGTTGACGCCACCGCCGCAGCGGACCGCGTACTTCTCCAGGGAGCGCAGTCCCGGCGTCGTCTTGCGGGTGTCGCGGACCTTCGCCTTCGTGCCGTCCAGGGCGTCGGCCCACGCGCGCGTGGCCGTCGCGATGCCGGAGAGGCGGCACAGGATGTTGAGCGCGCTGCGCTCGCCGGTCAGCAGGTCACGCGTGCGCGTGGTGACCGACAGGAGCTTCTGTCCGGCCTCCACGCGGTCGCCGTCCTCCACGTGCCGCTCGACCTCGAACTCGTCGGTGCAGACCACGGAGATCACCGCTTCGGCGACCCTGAGGCCCGCCACGACACCGGCCTCCCGCGCGGTGAAGTCGGCGGTGGCGACGGCCTCTTCGGGGATGGTCGCCACGGTCGTCACGTCGACGCCGCCGGCCAGGTCCTCCTGGATGGCGACATTGGCGATGTCCTCGACCTCCAGGGGGTCGAGTCCGGCGTCGGCCAGGAGCTCGGCGAGCGCGGGGTCGAGACCGCACTCCATGTACTCCTCGTCGGCGCCCGCGCCACAGGCACAGCCGTCGCCGCAGCCGCCGCTCTCGGCGAGGGGAAGGTCGTGGGTGCTCACGTCTGTCACTGCTCCTGGGGACGGTGCTGCCGGGTCGGGGGGAAGTCTGCGGTGTCCGTGGTGTGTACGGCCAGCGTGCGGTCCGGATTCAGCCGTACGACGATGTGGCGCCGCCACGCGGTGTCGTCGCGGTCGGCGTGGTCCTCGCGCCAGTGGCAGCCGCGGGTCTCGTCGCGCCGGGCTGCGGCGGTGACCAGGACGCGGGCCACGCACAGGAGGTTGGTGGCCTCCCAGGTGTCGACGCCGGGCTCGGCGGTCTTGCCGTTCTCGTCGAGGGCGTCACGGGCGTCGGTGTGCAGCTGCTGGAGCTGCTCGGCGGCCCGGGCGAGGGACTCGGCGGAGCGCAGGACGCCCGCGCCCTCGGTCATGATCCGCTGGATCGCGAACCGGGCCTCCGGGGCGAGCAACGGGTGCGCGGGCTTCTGGGGATGCGGGACCGGCTCGGGCACACGCGCGTGGAGGGCGTTCTCGGCCTGGCTCTCCGTGATGTCGGCGACGATGCGCTCGGCGTAGACGAGGCCTTCGAGAAGGGAGTTGGAGGCGAGCCGGTTCGCGCCGTGCACTCCGGTGCAGGCGACCTCGCCGCACGCGTACAGCCCGGGGACCGTCGTACGGCCCCGGGAGTCGGTGCGGACGCCGCCGGATGCGTAGTGGGCGGCCGGGGCGACCGGGACGGGCTCGGTGACCGGGTCGATGCCGTGGCTGCGGCAGGCGGCGAGGATCGTCGGGAAGCGGTGCTCCCACATGTCGGCGCCGAAGTGCCGGGCGTCCAGGAACATGTGCTCGGCGTCCAGCTCCAGCATGCGCCGCGTGATGCCCTTGGCGACGATGTCCCGGGGCGCCAGCTCGGCCAGTTCGTGCTGGCCCACCATGAAGCGCACGCCGTCGGCGTCGACCAGGTGGGCACCCTCGCCGCGCACCGCCTCGGAGACGAGGGGCTGCTGGCCCTCCGCGTCGGCGCCCAGGAACAGCACGGTCGGGTGGAACTGCACGAACTCCAGGTCGGAGACCTCGGCACCCGCGCGGAGGGCGAGAGCGACCCCGTCACCGGTCGACACGGACGGGTTGGTGGTCGCCGAGAAGACCTGCCCCATACCGCCGGTCGCGAGGACCACCGCGGGCGCGTGCACGGCGCCGACACCGTCGTGCTGGCCCTCGCCCATGACGTGCAGGCTCACGCCCGCCGTACGGCCTTCCGCGTCCGTCAGGAGGTCCAGGACGAGCGCGTTCTCGATCGTGCGCAGGCCACGCGCGTGTACGGCCTCGACGAGCGCCCTGGAGACCTCCGCGCCGGTCGCGTCCCCGCCGGCGTGCGCGATCCGGCGCCGGTGGTGGCCGCCCTCACGGGCCAGCTCCAGTCCTCCTTCGGAGGACTCGTCGAAGTGGGCGCCGGTCTCGATGAGCCGCCGTACGGCGTCGGGGCCCTCGGTGACGAGGATCCGTACGGCCTCCCGGTCGCACAGGCCCGCGCCGGCCACCAGGGTGTCGTCCAGGTGCTGTTCGGGGGTGTCGCCCTCCCCCAGGGCCGCGGCGATACCGCCCTGGGCCCAGCGGGTGGAGCCGTCGTCGAGGCGGGCCTTGGTGACCACGACCGTCCGCAGCCCGGCCGCCTCGCAGCGCAGGGCCGCGGTCAGACCGGCCACTCCGGAGCCGACGACCACCACGTCCGCGTCGATGGACCACCCGGGGGCGGGGGCATGCAGTCGTATGCCTGTGCTGGTCACGAGGCGGCTCCGAGGGTTCCGAAAGCGAGTGGGATGTTGTCGATCAGCCGGGTCGTCCCGACCCGGGCGGCGACCGCGAGAACGGCCTCTCCGGTGAAGTCCTCGTCGACGTCCGTGAAGTCGGACGGGTCGACCAGGGCGAGGTAGTCCAGGACGAGCGGCGGGTCCAGGCGGGCGGCGTCGTCGAGCACGAGGCGGGCGGCCGCGCGGACGGACGCCGGGTTGCCGGGACCGGGGGCCGCCTTGGCGACGGCGTGTGCGTCGGCCGCCGCGCGGGACTCCCCTATGGCGCTGAGGGCCTCGGCACGCGCGTGCGTGGCGGGCACCTCACGGGCCCGCGCGCGGAGCGCCTCCTGGGCCGCGTGCCGGTCGCGGCCGGCGAACAGGGCCTGGGAGAGGGCGAGTGCGGTGCGCCGCTCCTTGGGGGACAGATAACGGTTGCGGCTGGACAGGGCCAGGCCGTCGGCCTCGCGCACGGTCGGCACGCCGACGATCTCCATGCCGAAGTTCAGGTCGCGCACCATGCGGCGGATCAGGGCGAGCTGCTGGGCGTCCTTCTGGCCGAACAGGGCGACGTCGGGGCGGGTGAGGTGCAGCAGCTTGGCGACGACGGTGAGCATGCCGTCGAAGTGGCCGGGGCGGACCGCGCCCTCCAGGCGTTCGCCCATGGGGCCCGCCGAGATGCGCACCTGGGGTTCGCCGCCGGGGTAGACCTCGTCCACTGAGGGCGCGAACACCACGTCGGCGCCCGCCAGTTCGGCGATCTTGAGGTCGGCGTCCAGGGTGCGCGGGTAGCGGTCGAGGTCCTCGCCCTTGCCGAACTGCAGCGGGTTCACGAAGACGGTGACCACGACCTCGCCGTCCGGTCCGGCGACCTCGCGCGCGGTGCGGACCAGGGTGGCGTGGCCCTCGTGCAGGGCGCCCATCGTCATCACGACGGCGCGACGGCCCGCACGCGTGCGGGCGTGCAGTTCGTCGGCGGTGCGCAGCAGGGTGGTGGTCATCCGGCATCTCCCTCGGCGCCGTTGGCGAGCACCCCGAGGAGGTCCTCGGCGAGCTCCGGCTTCAGCAGCCCGTGGGCCAGCGCCCGGTCGGCGGTCGCGCGGGCCATCGCCAGATACCCGGCGACGGTCTGCGGGGCGTGCTTGCGCAATTCGGTGACATGCGCGGCCACGGTGCCCGCGTCCCCGCGCGCGACGGGGCCGGTGAGCGCCGCGTCGCCGGAGCGCAGCGCGTTGTCCAGGGCGGCACCCAGCAGCGGGCCGAGCATCCGGTCGGGGGCCTCGACACCGGCCGTGCGCAGCAGCTCCATGGACTCGGCGACCAGGGTCACCAGGTGGTTGGCGCCCAGCGCGAGGGCCGCGTGGTAGAGCGGGCGGTTCTCCTCGGCGATCCACTCGGGCTCGCCGCCCATCTCGATCACCAGGGCCTCGGCGGCCAGCCGCAGCTCCTCGGGCGCGGTGACCCCGAAGGAGCACCCGGCGAGCCGCTGGACGTCCACCGGAGTGCCCGTGAAGGTCATCGCGGGGTGCAGGGCCAGCGGCAGCGCGCCCACCCGCAGCGCGGGGTCCAGGACCTTCGCGCCGTAGCGCCCGGAGGTGTGCACGAGGAGCTGCCCCGGGCGTACGGCCCCGGTGTCGGCGAGGCCCTCCACGAGTCCGGGCAGGGCGTCGTCCGGGACGGTCAGCAGGACCAGGTCCGAGCGCTCCAGGACCTGCGCGGGCGTGACGACCGGCACGTCGGGGAGCATCAGCGCGGCCCGTCGCCTGGACGCGTCGGACACTCCGGAGACGGCCACCGGGCGGTGCCCCACCAGTTCGAGCGAGGCGGCCAGCGCGGGGCCCACCCGGCCGGCGCCGACGACACCGACGGCGAGCCGCGCGGGGCGGTCCTTGGGCTCTGGCTGTTGGAATGTACTCACGCGACGGCGGCCTTCCCGTTCCAGTCCGCTCCGGGTACCGGACGATTTCTCGTCATGTTAACGCGATCGGTTCGAGAGGCGTCCGGTTGTCCACAGGCTGTGGGTTGTCGCACACCCGTGCCGCACGGGAAAGCCCGCGGAAATCCGGGTGCTCGCGCGGGCTCGCGCCAGGCATCATCCGGAGCATGAGCGATACGGCGGAACAGGGCGAGCATCAGGCGGAACGACGCGACCAGGAGCCGACAACCGAAGAGGAACGCACCCAGGAGCGCCGCAAACGGCGCATCGCCGCGAACCGGAACGCGGAGCGCGCCCTCGCCCGCCTCGGCTTCCAGGGCACCCTCCGGGAACGGCTCGCCTTCGTCCAGGAGGCGGCCGAGCCGTACGACCTGGACGAGCCGTCGGACATGTACGGCGGCGGCGTGGTCGAACTCCTGGAGAAGCGGGTCGCCGAACTGCTCGGCAAGGAGGCCGCGGCCTTCTTCCCCACGGGCACCATGGCGCAGCAGGTCGCCCTGCGCTGCTGGGCCGGCCGCACCGGCAACCCGACCGTCGCCCTGCACCCGCTCGCCCACCCCGAAGTGCACGAACGCGGCGCGTTCAGCCAGGTCAGCGGGTTGCGCCCGGTCCATGTGACGAGCGAGCCCCGGCAACCGACCGCCGACGAAGTACGCGACTTCCCCGAGCCCTTCGGGACGCTGATGCTCGAACTGCCCCTCCGGGACGCCGGTTTCGTGCTGCCCTCCTGGGAGGAGCTCACCGCCGTCGTCGAGGCCGCGCGGGAACGCGACGCGGTGGTCCACTTCGACGGCGCCCGCCTCTGGGAGTCCACCACCCACTTCGGCCGCCCGCTCGACGAGATCTCCGACCTGGCCGACAGCGTCTACGTGTCGTTCTACAAGTCCCTCGAAGCCCTCGGCGGCGCCGCGCTCGTCGGCCCGAAGACCCTGATCGACGAGGCGAAGACCTGGCGGCACCGCTACGGAGGCATGGTCTTCCAGCAGTTCCCCAGCGCGCTGACGGCCCTCGCGGGCCTGGACCAGGAACTGCCCCGACTGCCCGCGTACGTGGCCCACGCGCGCGTGGTCGCCGACGCGCTGCGCGAGGGGTTCGCCGCGGCCGGGGTGCCCTGGATACGCGTCCACCCCGAGCAGCCGCACACGAACGAGTTCCAGGTCTGGCTGCCGTACGACCCGGACACCGTCGGGGACGCCGCGATCCGGCAGGCCGAGGAGACGAGTACCGCCCTCTTCGCCAACCCCTGGATCACGAAGGGCCCGGGCCTGGCGTTCACCGAGGTCTACGTCCGGGCCGCCGGCCTGGAGTGGACGGCCGAGGACGTGAAGGCGGCGGTCGCGGACTTGGTGGTCCGGCTCAAGGAGGAAACGGCCACCTAGGAGGCGGCGGTCGCGCGGCCTGGGGTCATGTCAGCAGGCAGAGCGGCGCGCCTGCGGGTGCAGCAGGCGCCCCAGGACCCGCCGTAGCCGACCGTGGGCCGGGCGTTCCGCGACGACCGCGCGGAACTGCCGGTAGCCGCGCAGCTCGCGGGCGGTGCGCCGGTCGTGGGTGCCGGGCGGGGGCGGCGGGGCCTCGCCGAGGCGCCGGGCGCGGTAGGTGTCCAGGAGGTACTGCTGGGTGATGCTCATGGCTCCAGGCTGCGCCGCCGCCCGGTGGCTGTCGCGTCGATTGACGGGCGCCGTCAAACGAGGGGGGCGTTGTCAGTGGCGGGGTGCACGATTGAGGACATGAGCGTGCACATCGACATCACCGGGCTGCGGCAGGAGCGGATCACCTTCGCGCCCTCACCCCTGGGCGAGCTGTGCATGGCGCTGCACGCGATGTCCGAACCGGGGCACCACCCCGGCCTCCAGGGCTGGGTGACCGGCGTCACCGCCCGCCTCGACCCGCATCTGGCCGACCGGATGTGCGAGGCCGACTTCCTGTGGCGGTCGACGTTCTCCGACCTGTTCCTGCCGTACGCGGGCATCCCGGGCCGCGGCACGCTCCCCGGGGCCACGCTCGCCGAGGAGCTGGACCTGCTGGACAAGCTGACGGACGAGCAATTCGTGGACGCCGCAATGGAGTTCACCACCTGCGCGACCTCCTACAGCACGGGCGGACCCGGCCCGCTCACCGACGCCGGGATCCGGCGGCGCGCCCTGGAGCAGGCAGCCGCGCGCGGGCCGCATCAACTGGCTTTCACCGAGCGGCTGTTGGCCGATCCGCCGCGCACCAGGGCCTGGCTGCGGCAGTTCCTGGAGGACTGCGACGAGGCGTTCTTCGCGGAGACCTGGTCCCGGATGCAGCATCAACTCGCCACCGACGCCCGCCACAAGACGGACCTCCTGCGCCGCAAGGGCCTGGCGGAGGCGCTGACGTCGATGTCCACCGCCGTGACGCTCGACGAGAGCGCCACCCTCATCACGGTCGACAAGCTCGGCACCGGCCGTACGGCGACCCAGGACGGCGGCCTCCTCCTGGTGCCCACGGCCCTGGGCTGGCCGCACCTCACGGTCCTCTACCGGTACGGCTGGCAGCCCGTCGTGCACTACCCCGTGCACAACACCCCGAAGATCGCCGCACCGACCTCCGTGGAGCAGCTGACCCTGCGGATGACGGCCC
The DNA here is from genome assembly GCF_044457795.1 of Streptomyces sp. NPDC050528. Lineage (NCBI taxonomy): Bacteria > Bacillati > Actinomycetota > Actinomycetes > Kitasatosporales > Streptomycetaceae > Streptomyces > Streptomyces sp. NPDC050528. The sequence goes on along the minus strand of NZ_JBITHH010000023.1, from coordinate 77,426 downwards.
TGTCCCACCCGGTCCGCATGCGCCTGTGCCGCAGCCTGGCCCGCAGCGCGTTCACCACCAGCGAGCTGACCCAGGTGCACGGCATGACCGCCCCCGAGATATCCCGCCACCTCGGCGTCCTGAAGAAGGCCGGCCTGATCACCACGCGCCGCCGCGGCCGCTACGTCCTGCACCAGCTGGACGTCACGATGGTGGCCCGCCTGGGCAGCGACTTCCTGGAGGGCATCCTCAGGTAACCGGAGGGCATCCTCAGATGGGCGAGACAGGCGCCCCCGGTAGCCGGATGTCAGCCCTTCCCGCCCGCCCGCACCAGCCCCGTCTCATACGCCAGGACGACGACCTGCACCCGGTCCCGCAGGCCGAGCTTGGTCAGGATGCGGCCCACATGGGTCTTCACGGTCGCCTCGGACAGCACCAGGCGGGCCGCGATCTCGCCGTTGGACAGGCCCGTGGCGACGAGGATCATGACCTCGCGCTCGCGCTCGGTGAGCCGCTCCAGCTCCTTGTGCTGGGGCTCCTTGCCGGTGGCGGGCAGCATCGGGGCGAAGCGGTCCAGGAGGCGGCGGGTCGTCGAGGGCGCCACCACGGCGTCCCCGCTGTGCACGGAGCGGATCGCGGTGAGGAGTTCGCCGGGCGGCACGTCCTTGAGCATGAAGCCGGAGGCGCCGGCCTTCAGCCCGGAGAAGGCGTACTCGTCGAGGTCGAACGTGGTCAGGATCAGCACCTTCGGCGGGTTCTCGCCCTGGCAGATGCGGCGGGTGGTCTCCACACCGTCCAGCTTCGGCATGCGGACGTCCATCAGCACCACGTCGACCGCGGTCGCGGCCAGCACCTGAAGGGCCTCGACGCCGTCGCCCGCCTCGGCGACGACCTCCATGTCCGGCTGGGCGGCGAGCACCATCCGGAACCCGGTGCGCAGCAGCACCTGGTCGTCGACGAGCATCACGCGGATCGTCATCGGGTCCTCTTCCGTTCCGTCAGGATCGTTCAACAATTGCTTCAACAGGTCGTGAACTGGTGCACCAGGTCGGTCATCGGTCCAGCAGATCGTTCAACAAGGCGTTACAGGTGTCACTGCCCGGCATACGGGAAGTCAGTGCGCCGGTTTGAGCGGCAGCAGCGCGCTGATGCGGAACCCGCCGCCCGGCCGCGGACCCGCGTCGAGCGTGCCCCCGACCATGCCGACCCGCTCACGCATACCGATCAGACCATGCCCCTGGCCGTCGGCGCCGCCCTCCTCGTACAGCTCGTGCGGAGCGCCCTTGCCGTCGTCCTCGACGAGCAGCCCGAGGCCGTCGTCGAAGTAGACCAGCCGCACACTGGCGCCCGTGTTCGGGCCGCCATGCTTGCGGGTGTTGGTGAGCGCCTCCTGGACGATCCGGTACGCCGTCAGCTCGACGCCGCTGGGCAGCGGGCGCGGGGTGCCCTCGACCTTGAAGTCCACGGGCAGTCCGGACGTACGGCACTGCTCGACCAGGTCGTCGATCTGCTCGACGTCCGGCTGCGGGACGTACTCGCCGGCCTCCTTGTGCTCGCCGGTGCGCAGCACGCCCAGCAGGCGGCGCATCTCGGCGAGGGCCTGGCGGCCGGTGGAGGAGATCGTCTCCAGGGCCTTCTTCGCCTGGTCCGGCGCGGAGTCGAGGACATAGGCGGCGCCGTCGGCCTGGACCACCATCACCGACACGTTGTGCGCGACCACGTCGTGCAGCTCGCGGGCGATGCGGGCGCGCTCGGCGGCGACCGCGACCTTCGCCTGCGCCTCGCGCTCCTTCTCCAGCCGGGCGGCACGCTCCTCCAGCTGCGCGAAGTACGCGCGCCGGGTGCGCATCGAGTCGCCGAGCACCCAGGCCAGCGCGAACGGCACCGTCTGGAAGACGGCTATCGCGACATGCCCGAGGGAACTGGAGTGCTCCTGGGGCCAGCGCGCCTCGGCCAGGGTCGCCGCGCACAGACCGGCGGCCAGGGCGAAGCGCGAGGCCCAGCGCGCGCCGATCGCGGCGACCGTGTAGACGATCACCAGCATGGCGAAGTCGGCGACCGTGACCTCGATGTCGAGGACCAGTTGCGCGAAGCCCGTCGCGCCGGCCAGGACGAGCATCTTCTCCGGCCAGCGGCGGCGCAGCGCGATCGCCACACACATCACGGCGGACACCGCCATCGCCCCGGCGGCCGTCCCGTGCCGGCCCGACGCGTAGCTGGTACTCGCGATGCTCACGCCACTCAGCCCCAGCAGGAAGACAGCCCAGAAGGTGTCGACCCATGTCGGGTGTCTGCGGAGGAAGTCGTAGAGGCGCTGCACGTAACCCAGCGTAGGGAAGCGTGCGGTGCGCCGGGGTCAACCGGAGGATCGATCCGTATACGCCCCGCGTACTCCCCAAGGTGGAGGCCCCGTTGTCCTGTGCACTTAGTCTGACCACGTGACGGAAGACACCACGGGCCGGTGGCGCGGCTGGCGGACGGCGTCCCAGGAGGCCCTGTACGGGCCCGAGGGCTTCTACCGCAGGCCCGAGGGACCCGCCGGACACTTCCGTACGTCGGTGCACGCGTCGGCGCTCTTCGCGGGCGCCGTGGCTCGGCTGCTGTGCCGAGTGGACGAGGCTCTGGGGCGACCGGCCGAGCTCGACTTCGTGGACCTGGGCGCCGGCCGCGGTGAGCTGGTGACCGGAGTCCTCGCCGCACTGCCCGCCGAAGTGGCCGCACGCACGCGTGCGTTCGCCGTCGAGATCGCCGACCGTCCCGTAGGACTCGATCCCCGCGTCGAGTGGCTGACCGAGTCCCCGAAGGGGATCACCGGGCTGCTGTTCGCCAACGAATGGCTGGACAACGTGCCCGTGGAGGTCGCCGAGGTGGACCCGGCCGGCGTCCCGCGGCTCGTGCTCGTACGGGAGGACGGCACCGAACGGCTCGGGGAGCCCGTCTCCGGCGCGGAGGCCGCGTGGCTCGCCCGGTGGTGGCCGCAGGCGCCCGAGGAGGGGCTGCGGGCCGAGATCGGCCTCCCCAGGGACACGGCCTGGGCGTCCGCCGTCGCGACCGTCGACCGGGGTCTCGCGATCGCCGTCGACTACGCGCACACCAGGGACACCCGCCCCCCGTTCGGCACCCTCACCGGCTTCCGCGAGGGCCGCGAGACGGCCCCCGTACCGGACGGCTCGTGCGACATCACGGCGCACGTCGCCCTGGACGCCTGCGCGGAAGCGGGCGAGGCGCCCGCCCACACGGGGAGCGCACTCCCCGGCGCACGCCTGCTCACCCAACGCGCCGCCCTGCGCGCCCTCGGCATCACAGGCGCGCGCCCCCCGCTCACGCTGGCCTCCACCGACCCGACGGCCTACGTCCGCGCCCTCGCGAGCGCCGGCGAGGCGGCCGAACTCACCACGACCGGCGGACTGGGCGACTTCGGCTGGCTCGTGCAGTCAGTTGGAATTCCGGACCCGCTCGACGAGCCCTGAACAGCAGCCACTTGCCGATCAGTTGGCGAAATCGCCGCCTACCTGCCGAAGGCACGCCCTACTTGTCGATGTCCCCGACCACGAAGAACAACGACCCCAGGATCGCCACCATGTCCGCCACCAGCGTCCCCGGCAGCAGCACCGCGAGCGCCTGGATGTTGTTGTAGGACGCCGAGCGGAGCTTCAGCCGGTACGGGGTCTTCTCGCCCTTGCTGACGAGGTAGTAGCCGTTGATGCCGAGCGGGTTCTCGGTCCACGCGTACGTGTGCCCCTCGGGCGCCTTCAGGACCTTCGGGAGCCGCTGGTTGATCGGCCCGGGCTCCAGCTCGGCGAGCCGGTCGAGGCAGGCGTCCGCGAGGTCGAGCGCGTTGTGGGTCTGCTCCAGGAGCACCTCGAAGCGGGCCAGGCAGTCGCCCTCCTGGCGCGTGACGACCTTCAGGGTGTCCTGGAGTTCGCCGTACGCGAGGTACGGCTCGTCGCGCCGCAGGTCGAAGTCGACGCCCGAGGCGCGCGCGATGGGCCCGCTCACGCCGTACGCGTGCACGGCCTCCGCCGACAGCGCGCCCACTCCGCGCGTGCGGCCCCGGAAGATCTCGTTGCCGAGCACCAGGTCGTCGAAGCGGTCCATCCGGGAGCGCACCGCGGCGACGGCCTCACGCGCGCGTGCCGTCCAGCCCGCCGGGACGTCCTCCTTGAGGCCGCCTACGCGGTTGAACATGTAGTGCATGCGCCCGCCGGAGACCTCCTCCATGACGTTCTGGAGCACCTCGCGCTCCCGGAACGCGTAGAACACCGGGGTGATCCCGCCGAGTTCGAGGGGGTACGACCCCAGGAACATCAGGTGGTTGAGCACCCGGTTCAGCTCGGCGAGCAGGGTGCGCGTCCAGACCGCGCGCGGGGGCACCTCCATGCCGAGCATGCGCTCCACCGCGAGGACGACGCCGAGTTCGTTCGAGAACGCCGAGAGCCAGTCGTGGCGGTTGGCGAGCATGATGATCTGGCGGTAGTCGCGCGCTTCGAAGAGCTTCTCGGCGCCCCGGTGCATATAGCCGATCACCGGCTCCGCGTGCTGGATGCGCTCGCCGTCCAGGACGAGCCGCAGGCGCAGCACTCCGTGCGTGGAGGGGTGCTGGGGGCCGATGTTGAGCACCATGTCGGTGCTCTCCGCGGCGCCGCCGATCCCGACCATGGTCTCCGTCGTGGGAGTCATGGACACAGTCTCTCGTACGTACGCTTGCGGCATGGAAACGGGGACTGCCGCCCAGGACGGCGCGGCGCGCGAGCCGGTGTGGACCGGGCTGCCGCCGGGGCTGCTGAAGATGCGACGCCTGTTGCTGGTGGTGTGGATGGGGCTGCTGACGGTGGTCCTGGGGCTGCTCCTGAGCCTGTTCGCGGGGACCGCCTGGGCGGCGTTCGCGCTGCTGCCGCTCGCCCTGATGGCGTGGGGCTGGGTGCTGCTGGGCCGCAACTGGCGCTCCTGGAGGTACGCCGAGCGCGCCGACGACCTGCTGATCACCCGAGGTGTGCTGTGGCACCACGAGACGATCGTGCCGTACGGGCGGATGCAGCTCGTGGAGGTGACCTCGGGGCCCGTGGAGCGGCGCTTCGGGCTGGCCAGCGTGCAACTGCACACGGCCGCCGCAGCGACCGACGCGACCATCCCGGGGCTCGTGCCGGCCGAGGCCGAGCGGCTGCGCGACCGGCTCACCGAACTGGGCGAGGCCCGATCGGCGGGGCTGTGACGACGCCGGGCGCCGACAAGGACGTACCCGGGGCCACCGAGGTCGTACGGGAACAAGTGCCGCTCGTGGAGCGGCGGTTGCATCCGGTGACGCCGTTGCGGCGGGCGTGGGCGCCGGTCGCCGTGATCATCGGGTGGGCGGTGCACGACCCCAACCAGGCGCAGGAACAGCTGACCAGGCTGACCACCATCACCCTCCTGATCGCGCTGGCCGTGATCGTGCCGGCCGCCGGCCTCTACGGCTTTCTGACCTGGTGGTTCACGCACTTCGCGGTGACCGACACCGAACTGCGCATCCGTACCGGCCTGTTGTTCCGGCGCACCGCGCACATCCGGCTGGAGCGCATCCAGGCCGTCGACGTGACACAGCCCCTCCTCGCGCGCGTGGCGGGCGTCGCCAAGCTGAAGCTGGACGTCGTGGGGACCGACAAGAAGGACGAGCTCGCCTTCCTGGGCGAGGGCGAGGCTCGGGCGCTGCGGGCCGAACTCCTCGCGCGGGCGGCCGGGTTCGCGCCCGAGACCGCGCACGAGGTCGGCGAGGCACCCGCGCAGCAACTGCTGCACGTGCCGGCCGGGGTCCTCGCGGTGTCCCTGGTGCTGACCGGCGCCACCTGGGGCTCCCTGGCCGCCGCACTCGTCGTACCGCCGCTGCTGTGGTTCGCCACCCACAGCGTGTGGACGGTCCTCGCGACCGCGCTGCCGCTGCTGGGCGCGGCGGGCGCGAGCAGTGTGGGGCGGTTCGTCGGCGAGTACGACTGGACGGTGGGTGAGTCCCCGGACGGGCTGCGCATCGACCACGGGCTGCTGGACCGCACGCACGAGACGGTCCCGCCGGGCCGGGTGCAGACCGTACGGATCGTGGAGCCGCTGCTGTGGCGGCGGCGCGGCTGGGTGCGGGTCGAGCTGGACGTGGCCGGCTCGGCCAACTCCGTGCTGGTGCCGGTCGCCCCGCGCGAGATCGCCGAGTCGGTCGTCACGCGCGTGCTGCCCGGCGTGACCGTGCCGTCGCACGAGGAGCTGTCCCGACCCCCGCGACGGGCTGGCCGGTGCATGCCGCTGTGGTGGCGCGGCTACGGCCTCGCGGTCACCGACACGGTGTTCGCGGCCCGGCACGGACTGCTCCGCCGGAGCCTGTCGCTGGTACCGCACGCGAAGGTGCAGAGCATTCGGCTGAAGCAAGGGCCCTGGGAGCGCCTCTGGCGGCTTGCCGAGGTGCACGTGGACACCGGGGCCAATGAGACCGTCACAGCGCGTCTGCGGGACGCCGAGGAGGCCGCGGAGCTGCTCCGCGGCCAGGCCGAGCGGTCCCGGACGGGCCGCAGGGACGCCCGCCCGGACCGCTGGATGGCCTGAGGGTCGGTCAGGAGGCCGCGCTGCGCAGGCCGTGAAGGTTGATCTGCTCGGTCTCGTCGTGGGCCGTCAGGTCGATGACCTGGCCGACGCCGACATCGCGCGACCGCTCGTCGGCCGGCTTGAACTGCGCCTCGGCCTCGGCCTTGTGCACGGCGAGGGCCTCCTGGCCCACGACGTCGGCGAGGTCCTCGTTCTGCACGGCGTCCATCGCGGCGGACGTGGCGCCCTTCTGCATACCGAAGAAGTCGAAACCGCCCTCGACCATCGGCCGCCGTACGGGAGACGCCGGTACGACGGCCACCGCGGTCGGCACGGTGAAGTGACCGGACGGCTGCGCGGACGGGGCGGGTTGGGCGGGCTGTGCGGATGTCGCGGCCGGGGGAACGGCGGCCGCGTGCTCATGCCCGTCGACCGCCTCGGGCTTCCCCTCCGCCTCGTCCTCCTGCGCGGCCTCCGACTCGGACCCGCCGCTGTCGGCCGGCACCGGGGCGGGTTCGCCCGTGGCCCGCGCGGAGTCCTCGTCCTTCGGAGCGAGGTCCTTCGGGGCGGGATCGTTCGACGCGAGGTCCTTGGGTGCAGAGTCCTTCGGCGTGGAGTCCTTCGGCGCTGGCGCCGGGGTCTCGTTGTCGTCGTCTAGCCGGACCAGCGCGGCCTTGGCGCGCAGGAACAGCTTGGAGCCCTCCGGGGAGAACACCGTGGACTCCGCGGGCTTCTTCTCCTCGACGGCCGCGGCGACCTCGTCCGCCTCCGACTCCTCGTCCTCGGTGTCACCCTCGGCGTCGGTGTCGGTCTCGCCCTCGGCGTCCGTCTCGTCCTCGGAGTCGACCGAAGCAGCCACAGCCTCGGTGTCGTCCGTCTCGGGAACGTCGTCCTGGAGTTCCAACTCCACGTCCACCGAGGCCTCGTCGTCGTCCACCGGAACCGGTGGCAACGCGCGCGTGGGCTCCGCGGCCTCTATCTCCAGCAGCCGGCGGCCCTCCAGGGCGCTCGCGCGCTCGGTCTCCGCCGTGGCGTACCGGCGCAGCAGGGCCGCGTGTTCGTTGCGCAGGCCCGCCAGCTCCGTGCGCTTGGCGCGCAGCTTGTGCTCCAGCTTGACGCGGAGTTCGCGCGACTCGTCGAGGTCGGACTCCAGCTCGGCGAGCCGCTCCTCGTAGCGCCACTCGTCGCTCGTACGCGCGCGTACGAGGTCGGCCACCTGCTTGCCCGCCTGTGTGTCCCAGCGGCGCATGAACGCCGCGCCGACGAGCGCGGTCGCGGCGGCGATGGCCGCGACTATGCGGAGCGCCGCCGGTTGCGAGAAGACCCAGGGCCCGAAGGCGCAGACGAGCGACACCCCTGCGATCGCCGAGGGGGGCAACAGCCGGTGCAGCGGCGGGGAATGGCGGTGACGTCCACGTGGCATGGCCAGAAACTTACCGCGCGTAGGCGAATGATGGTGCCCCGCCCGGTAAAAACACAGCCACCCCTGTTTCCTCACCCGGGTCCGGCGGTCACTTCCACCAGTCGGTGAGCCGCCCGCTGATCCACTGGAGGGCCGGCGGGATCTCCCGTCGCCAGGTGTTGAAGTTGTGGCCGCCGCTGTCCAGGATGATCGACGAGATACGGGTGGAGTTCCTGGCCTTCACCTGGTCGATGAATTTCAGGGTGTCGTTGTAGTTGTGTTCGCCGACCCTGCTGCTGGTGACGAGCAGTGAGGTGTCGGGCGCGGGCCGGTGCTTGATGTACCACGACAGGTCGGCCTCGTTCCGCCGCGTCTCGTCGCCCTGGAAGAGGTTTCCCGTGGTGGGGTCGTTCGGTGCCTTGTAGTACGGCGACAGGCCGGCCGCCGCGGCGTACACCCCGGGGTGGTGCAGGGCGAGTTTCAGGGCGCAGTAACCGCCCGTGGAATCGCCGATGATGCCCCAACTCCCGGGCTTCTTGCTCACCCTGTAGTGGGCCGTCACGGCGTCGGGAAGGTCCTTGGCGAAGAACGACTCGGTCTGCGGCCCGCCCGGGACGTCCACGCACTCCGTGTCGCGCGGCGGCGCCACCGTGGGCCGCATCATCACCAGGATCATCGGCTGCATGCGTCCGGCCCTGGCCAACTCCAGGGCCGTGCGCGGGTAGTTCAGCTTGTCGACGAGCGCCTGGGCCGTGCCCGGGTACCCCGTGAGGACGACCGTCGCCGGGAACGAGCGGGTGCGGTTGCGCGGCTGGAAGTACTCCGGCGGCAGGTACACGTACGCGGGGGTGGTGATGTGGGTCGTACGACCCGCTATGTCGACCCGCTGCACCTGGCCTACGCTCTGCGGCCGCGAGGAGCCGCCCGGTGCGTCCACCCGCCGGGTGTCGACCACTTGGACCGGTCCGCCGGCGCCTTGGAGCGCCGAGTTGTCGACGACCACTCCCTGGCCGGTCTCCTTGCCGAACAGGTCGGCCCAGCTGGCGTAGAAACCGTAGGCCTGGTTGGCGCCGAGGCCGACCGAGGCGAAGAGCACCAACTGGGTGGCCAGGAGCAGGCCCACGCGTCCGCTGACGGCCCGCCAATTGCGTCTGGCCAGGCGGGGCCACAGCCATACTGTGCCGATGAACAGCAGTACGGCGCACACGACCGCCAGTACCAGCACTTTCCTGCTCGTGAGTCCCATGAGCTGTCCCCGCCTGCGCTTTCCGCCCATGGCGCACGCAACTTTCGCGAACGCTTGCCCCGGGCTTTCCTCTGCCTTTGAACCGGCTTTTCGGTGAGGAAGGAACCTCCTTCCTCTAGACACCGTCCTAGAGGGCGCAATGTCGCCGGATGCCCGAATCGGGCCCGGATCCAAGGTCTCTCGCAGAACTACGGGATGCGATGTCTGTCAGGATAGATGGGGAAATGTCGGGTGGGGTTCCGAGCCGTTCAGGCCGGGTCCGGCGCATAGTCCGAGGTCCGCGCCCCGAGGTCGTTCCCACGCTCGTCGCCAGGGCCTGCGCCCTCGTCGGCCTGCTGGACATCGCCGCGGGGGTGTTCCCGCGCTTCCGGCACAGCCGTATGCACACGATGGCCGAGGTGCTGCCGGGTGCGCTCGGTCCCTTCGCCGCGGCGCTCTCGCTCAGCGCCGGCGTGCTGTTGCTGCTCCTCGCGCACGGGCTCAGGCGGCGCAAGCGCCGGGCGTGGCGGGCCGCCGTCGCGCTGCTTCCGGCGGGCGCGGTGGCACAGTTCGCGTACCGGCACTCCCTTATAGGAGTCGTCATCTCGGCCGCGCTGCTCGCGCCGCTGCTGCTGCACCGGGACGAGTTCCGGGCGCTGCCCGACCCGCGCAGCAGGTGGCGCGCGCTCGCCAACTTCGTGCTCATGGGCGCCGGTTCCCTCGTCCTCGGACTGGTCATCGTCAGCGTCCACTCCAAGCGCATGGTCGGCGACCCGAGCCTGGCCGATCGGATTACGCACGTCCTGTACGGCCTGTTCGGCTTCGAGGGACCGGTCGACTACGAGGGCAGCACCTCCTGGACGGTCGCGTTCTCGCTCGGCGCCCTCGGCCTGCTCACCGCCGTGACGACGATCTACCTCGCGTTCCGCCCCGAACACCCGGCCGCACAGCTCACCCCGGAGGACGAGACGCACCTGCGCGCCCTCCTGGAGAAGCACGGCCGCCGCGACTCGCTGGGCCACTTCGCCCTGCGCCGCGACAAGGCCGTCGTCTTCTCGCCCAGCGGCAAGGCGGCGGTGACGTACCGCGTGGTCTCCGGAGTGATGCTCGCCAGTGGTGACCCCATCGGCGACGTGGAGGCCTGGCCGGGCGCCATCGAGCGGTTCATGGACGAGGCGAAGGCCCACTCCTGGACGCCCGCCGTCATGGGCTGCTCGGAGACGGGCGGCGAGGTGTGGACCCGCGAGACCGGTCTCGACGCCCTCGAACTGGGCGACGAGGCGGTGGTCGACGTGGCGGATTTCTCGCTCGCCGGGCGCGCGATGCGCAACGTACGCCAAATGGTGAAGCGCATCGAGCGGGCCGGCTACGAAACCCGGGTACGGCGTGTACGTGACCTCGGCGAGGGCGAGTTGGAGCGGATCCGGCTCGCCGCGGAGGCCTGGCGGGGCACCGACACCGAGCGCGGTTTCTCCATGGCGCTCGGCCGCATCGGCGACCCGGAGGACGGCGACTGCTTCATCGCGACCGCCCACAAGGCGGACGAAGAGCCGGGCGAGTACGGCGACTTGAAGGCGATCCTGCACTTCGTGCCCTGGGGCACGGACGGCATGTCGCTGGACCTGATGCGCCGTGACCGCGCGGCGGACCCGGGCATGAACGAGCTGCTGATCGTGGCCTCCCTCCAGGCGGCCCCGAAGCTCGGCATCACGCGCGTGTCGCTCAACTTCGCGATGTTCCGCGCGGCGCTCGCCCGCGGCGAGAAGATCGGCGCGGGCCCGGTGCTGCGCGCCTGGCGCGGACTGCTCGTCTTCCTGTCCCGCTGGTTCCAGATCGAGTCCCTGTACAAGTTCAACGCGAAGTTCCAGCCCCGCTGGGAACCCCGCTTCGTCGTCTACCGCGCCTCCGGCGACCTCCCCCGCATCGGCTTCGCAGCGATGCAGGCCGAGGGCTTCGTCAACCTGGCCCTCCCCCTCCCCCGCTTCCTCCGCCGCCGCACCACCACGGCCCCGGCCTGCACCCACGGCCTGGCAGAACGGGATGTACGGGCAGCCTGACCAACGGGCCCGGCCCGAGCGAGAACTCCAGCCCCGGCTGGGGGACTTGCCCGGTCCGGGCCCGAGCTTTCCGCGCACCCGCCCCGGAGGCCGTCACGCGGACGACGAGGCGCTACGGCGACGAGAGCGGACCGCTCCACCAAGGGCCACGGTCGATCACGCCAAGGCTCGACGCCCACCGACAGACGCTCCAAGGCCGCGAGCCGGTACGCCCCCAAGAAGGCGGCCCACCACAGGAGGGCCCACGGCCCAGGAACCCACCCACCGGCCCGCAGCCGCCGACGAGACGGGAGCGGGTCGTGGCGGTACGGCGCAGCCCGCCGCTCAGCCGGCACCAACTTCGTTCAACCGTGTTGACCAACCAAAGGGCCCGACCGGCGGCGGGCTCGCCGTACCGCCACGACCCCGACCCCACCCACACACCTGCGCGCCCACCGGACCAGCCCGCTTCCACTCGGCCCGCAGGGCCGTGCCCCCTCCTCCTGGGCCTACGCTGAACGTATGAGCAAGCAGAGCGGACGCGGGCGCGTCACGGGCCTTCCGGAGTGGGACCGGTGCGCGGTCATGGGGGTCGTGAACGTCACCCCGGACTCCTTCTCCGACGGCGGCCGCTTCTTCGACACCACGGCGGCGGTGAAGCGCGGCCTGGGTCTGGTCAGCGAGGGCGCCGACCTGGTGGACGTCGGCGGTGAGTCGACCCGCCCCGGCGCGTCCCGCGTCGACGAGGCCGAGGAACTCAAGCGCGTCATCCCCGTAGTGCGCGGTCTCGCCTCCGAGGGCGTCACCATCTCCGTGGACACCATGCGCGCCTCCGTCGCCGAGCAGGCCCTCGCCGCCGGCGCCGCCCTCGTCAACGACGTCAGCGGCGGCCTCGCGGACCCCGCGATGATCCCGGTCGTCGCCGCCTCGGGCGCCCCCTTCGTCGTCATGCACTGGCGCGGCTTCCTGGAGGGCGGCAACGTCAAGGGGGTCTACGACGACGTCGTCACCGAGGTCGTCGACGAACTGCACGCACGCGTGGAGGCCGTTCTGGCCGGCGGTGTCGCCCCCGACCGGATCGTCGTCGACCCGGGCCTCGGCTTCTCCAAGGACGCCGAGCACGACCTCGTCCTCCTCGCCCACCTCGACCGCCTGCTCGCCCTCGGCCACCCCCTCCTGGTCGCCGCCTCCCGCAAACGGTTCCTCGGCCGCGTCCTCGCCGGCCCCGAGGGCGCGCCCCCGCCCGCGCGCGAGCGCGACGCCGCCACGGCCGCCGTCTCCGCGCTCGCGGCGCACGCCGGCGCCTGGGCGGTGCGCGTCCACGAGGTCCGCGCCACCGCCGACGCCGTACGCGTCGCCCGCGCCGTCGAGGGAGCGCGCGCCCCCGGCGCCCGACCGGCCGCGCACACCAACTCCGAGGCCGCCCGGTGACCGCCCCGCACACCGACGTCGAGCAGGTGGAACTCGCCAACACCGCGTTCTACGAGACCCTGGAGCGCGGCGACTTCGACGAGTTGTCCGCGCTCTGGCTCACCCCGGCCGACCTGGGCGTCGACGAGGAGTACCACGACCCGGCGGACAGCGGCGTGATCTCCTGCGTACACCCGGGCTGGCCGGTACTGACCGGTCGCGGCGAGGTCCTGCGGTCGTACGCGCTGATCATGGCGAACACCGAGTACATCCAGTTCTTCCTCACCGACGTGCACGTCTCGGTGACCGGCGACACCGCGCTGGTCACCTGCACGGAGAACATCCTCAGCGGCGGCCCCTCCCCCGACGACAGCGACGAACTGGGCCCCCTGGTCGGCCAGCTCGTCGTCGCCACGAACGTGTTCCGGCGCACCCCCGACGGCTGGAAACTGTGGTCGCACCACGCGTCCCCGGTTCTGGCCGAAAACGACGAGGACGACAGCGAAGACACCCCCACCTGAGTGGGTAGGCGCCCATCAGGCTGAAGAAGTGGTTGGAATCACGAACCCCGGGGTAGGGGCGGCTACCGACCCATGAGCCACCGGGTTCCCCAGGGGAAACGCTCTGTGAATCCTCTGGCCCCGGGCAGCGCCCACGCCCTCGTGGCCCGGCGTTGTCAGTGCCCGCAGGTAGATTCGTTCGAGGCCGGGGTACCGCCCGCACACGGTACGAACCGGCCACCACCGACGATTGCAGGAGTGATTCGCGTGGATCGTGTCGCGCTGAGCGGCCTGAAGGCCCGCGGGCACCACGGCGTGTTCCCCAAGGAGCGCGAGGAGGGCCAGACCTTCATCGTGGACCTCGTCCTGGGCCTGGACACCCGGCCGGCCGCCGCCGACGACGACCTGGCGAAGACCGTGCACTACGGCATCGTGGCCGAGGAGGCCGTGGCCGTCGTCCAGGGCGAGCCCGTCAACCTCATCGAGACCCTCGCCGAGCGCATCGCGCAGACCTGCCTGAAGCACGAAGGGGTCGAGGAGGTCGAGGTCCGCGTCCACAAGCCGGACGCCCCGATCACCGTCCCCTTCGACGACGTGACCGTCACCATCACCCGGAGCCGAGTATGACCTTCTCGTTCACCGAGGGTCACAGCGACCCGACCGTCCAGCCGGTGCCCGCCTCCGTGGTGCAGCAGGTGGACGCCGCCGACACCACCCTCAGCAACCCGAGGCGCGCCGTAATCTCCATCGGCGCGAACCTGGGCAACCGCCTGGAGACCCTCCAGGGCGCGATCGACGCCCTGGAGGACACCCCCGGCGTCCGCATCAAGGCCGTGTCGCCGGTCTACGAGACGGAGCCGTGGGGCGTCGAGCCCGGCAGCCAGCCCTCGTACTTCAACGCGGTCGTCGTCCTCAAGACCACCCTGCCCCCGTCCTCCCTGCTGGAGCGGGCGCACGCGGTCGAGGAGGCCTTCCACCGGGTCCGCGAGGAGCGCTGGGGCGCGCGCACGATCGACGTCGACATCGTCGCGTACGCCGACGTCGTCTCGGACGACCCGGTCCTGACGCTCCCCCACCCGCGCGCGCACGAGCGGGCCTTCGTCCTCGTCCCCTGGCACGACGTGGACCCCGAGGCGCAGTTGCCCGGCCACGGCCCGGTCGCCGCCCTCCTGGACGACATCACCCGCGACGGTGTCGCGCCCCGCAAGGACCTGGAACTCCGGCTGCCCGAGTAGTCGTTAAGGTCGAGACGACCACTACGCCCGGACAGGGCACGGGGAGCTGAAGGGACACCGTGAGAGAGCTGCGGATCAGGGTGCTGGCCGGCGTGTTCGTGATCGCCGGAGTGCTGTCCTGGGCGGGGGCCCGGCTGTGGAGCGCGGTGGGGACCCTGCCGAGCGTCCCACTGGCCGCGCCCATCGTCCTCGCGGTGATCGCCGCGGTCCTGCTGGCCACGGCGCTCTCGCTGCGCGCCCGCCTCAAGGCCCAGCGCGAGCGCCGCCCCGGCGCCAAGGGAGTCGACCCCCTGATGGCCGCCCGCGCGGTCGTCTTCGGCCAGTCCAGCGCCCTGGTGGCCGCCCTGGTCTCCGGCATGTACGGCGGCACGGGCGTCTACCTCCTGGAGTCCCTCGACATCCCCGCCCGCCGAGACCAGGCCATCTACGCCGGCTTCTCGGTCGTAGCGGGCATCGCGGTCATAGCGGCGGCGATCTTCCTGGAGCGAGTCTGCAAACTCCCGGAGGACGACGACAACAACGCGGCGGGCGCAACCCCGGTCACCTGATGGCGCCGGTCACCTCAGCGCCCCAAAGGGGCGCGGGGAACTGCGCGCCCAGCCACAACGAACCCGCACCCGAAGTGACCCGTCAGCGAGCCATGATCAAACTCATCGCTTCATTACGAGTCGCCGGGTCCCGCAGCTGACCACGAACAGCCGACGTGATGGTCTTGGCGCCGGGCTTCCGCACCCCCCGCATAGACATGCACATGTGCTCACACTCAACAACGACAATGACCCCCCGCGGCTCCAGAATCTCCATCAGAGAATCCGCGACCTGCGTGGTCAACCGCTCCTGCACCTGAGGCCGCCGAGCGAAGACATCCACCAGCCGAGCCAGCTTCGACAACCCCGTGATCTTCCCGTCGGCAGACGGGATGTACCCGACATGCGCGACCCCGACGAACGGCACCAGATGGTGCTCACAGTTGCTCAGCACCTCGATGTCCTTCACCAGGACCATCTCGTCATGCCCCAGGTCGAACGTCGTCGTCAGTACATCCTCGGGCTTCTGCCACAGCCCCGCGAATATCTCCTTGTACGCCCGAGCCACCCGCGCCGGCGTCTCCCTGAGCCCCTCACGGTCGGGGTCCTCACCGACCGCGATCAACAGCTCGCGTACGGCGTTCTCGGCGCGCTTCTCGTCGAAGACGCCGATCGTTCCCTCGCCGTCCAGCGTCACGGGGTCGGTCATGGCGGTGCCTCGTTCCTGTGCGGGTCACGCGTGTGCGGACACACGCCTCAGTTGCGGGCATATGGAAAAGCCGCGCCCCCCAGGCTAAATCCCGGGGGGCGCGGCTTCCATTTCGAGCCGTGTGAGACGCGCGTCAGTTCTCGGGGCGCTCCTCCGGGGCCTTCTCCAGCGTGGGAGAGGACTCGGCGGTCGCACCGGCGGTGATCGCGGGACCCGCGCCGTTCGTCCCGTTCGTCAGTGACAGCTCCTTGGGGGAGAGCACCGGCGGGCGGGTGGACGGCGTACGGCGGGAGGAGCCGGTCCAGGAGGGACGGGCCGGACGCCGGACGATGGGAGCGAAGATCTCGGCGATCTGCTCCTTGTTCAGCGTCTCCTTCTCCAGCAGCTGGAGCACGAGCGCGTCGAGCACGTCACGGTTCTCGACCAGGATTTCCCAGGCCTCGTTGTGCGCGTTCTCGATGAGCTTCTTGACCTCTTCGTCGACGAGCGCGGCGACCTCTTCCGAGTAGTCGCGCGGGTGCGACATCTCCCGGCCCAGGAAGGGCTCGGTGTTGTCGCCGCCGAACTTGATCGCGCCGAGGCGCTCGGTCATGCCGTACTGCGTGACCATCGCGCGGGCCGTCGCGGTGGCCTTCTCGATGTCGTTCGCGGCGCCCGTGGTCGGGTCGTGGAAGACCAGTTCCTCGGCCGCGCGACCGCCCAGCATGTAGGCCAGCTGGTCGAGCATCTCGTTGCGCGTGGTCGAGTACTTGTCCTCTTCCGGCAGCACCATCGTGTAGCCCAGAGCACGGCCTCGGGAGAGGATCGTGATCTTGTGCACCGGGTCGGAGTTCGGGGAAGCCGCCGCGACCAGGGCGTGTCCGCCCTCGTGGTACGCGGTGATCTTCTTCTCCTTGTCCGACATGATCCGGGTCCGCTTCTGCGGGCCCGCGACCACACGGTCGATCGCCTCGTCCAGCATGGCGTTGTCGATCAGCTTGCGGTTGCCTCGGGCGGTGAGCAGGGCGGCCTCGTTGAGGACGTTGCTCAGGTCCGCGCCGGTGAAGCCCGGCGTACGGCGCGCGACGGCCGACAGATCGACGTCCGGTGCGACCGGCTTGCCCTTCTGGTGGACCTTGAGGATCTCCAGACGGCCCTGCATGTCCGGGCGGTCGACCGCGATCTGACGGTCGAAGCGGCCGGGGCGCAGGAGGGCCGGGTCGAGGATGTCGGGCCGGTTCGTCGCGGCGATGAGGATCACGCCGCCCTTGACGTCGAAGCCGTCCATCTCGACGAGCAGCTGGTTCAGCGTCTGCTCGCGCTCGTCGTGTCCACCGCCGAGGCCGGCGCCGCGATGGCGGCCGACCGCGTCGATCTCGTCGACGAAGACGATCGCCGGAGCGTTCGCCTTGGCCTGCTCGAACAGGTCACGGACTCGGGAGGCACCGACACCGACGAACATCTCGACGAAGTCGGAACCGGAGATCGAGTAGAAGGGCACCCCGGCCTCGCCCGCGACGGCGCGCGCCAGCAGGGTCTTGCCGGTGCCGGGAGGGCCGTACAGGAGTACGCCCTTGGGGATCTTGGCGCCGACGGCCTGGAACTTCGCCGGCTCCTGGAGGAACTCCTTGATCTCGTGCAGTTCCTCGACGGCCTCGTCGGAGCCCGCGACGTCCGCGAACGTCGTCTTCGGGGTGTCCTTGGTGATGAGCTTGGCCTTGGACTTCCCGAAGTTCATGACTCGGGAGCCGCCGCCCTGCATCTGGTTCATCAGGAACAGGAAGACGACCACGATGAGGACGAAGGGGAGCAGCGACAGCAGGATCCCGACGAAAGCGTTCTGCTTCGTCGGCGACACCGTGTAGCCGTCCGGAATCTGCTTGTCCTGGTACTTGGTCTGCAGCGTGGCCGCGAGGTCCACGCCCTGGTCGCCGATGTAGCTCGCCTGGATCTTGGAGCTGCCCTCGACCTTGACGCCGTCCTTGAGCGTGACCTTGATGGTCGACTCGTCACCGGTGGTGATCTTGGCCGACTCGACCTTGTTGTCATTGATCGCCTGGACGACCTGGCCGGTGTCCACCGCCTTGTAGCCGCCGGACGAGCCGACGACCTGCATCAACACGACCACGGCAAGGACGGCCAGCACGATCCACATGACCGGCCCACGGAAGTATCGCTTCACGTCCATCCATACGGAGCGAGAACGCTCCGTCCCTCCTGCCATAGTGAGTTTGATAAAGACAGTTCTTCTGACCGTACCCCAGCCATGTTGCCCGAAGTCGCACGGGACGGCTGGGAGACGCGTCTGCATGCTCCAACGGCGCGAAACCCGCTGGGGTTCCCGATCGTCTTACAGGGCTTGGGCCGAGTGGCTCTAGCCGCCGTAGACGTGCGGCGCGAGCGTACCGACGAACGGGAGGTTGCGGTACTTCTCGGCGTAGTCGAGGCCGTAGCCGACGACGAACTCGTTCGGGATGTCGAAGCCGACCCACTCCACCTCGATGGCGACCTTGGCCGCCTCCGGCTTGCGGAGCAGGGTGCAGATCTTCAACGAGTCGGGCTCGCGCGAGCCGAGGTTGGAGATCAGCCAGGACAGGGTCAGGCCCGAGTCGATGATGTCCTCGACGATGAGGACGTGCTTCCCCTTGATGTCGGTGTCGAGGTCCTTGAGGATCCGCACGACACCGGAGGACTGGGTGCCCGCGCCGTACGACGACACGGCCATCCAGTCCATGGTGACGGGGGTGGACAGCGCCCGGGCGAGGTCCGCCATGACCATCACCGCGCCCTTGAGGACGCCGACGATCAGCAGATCCTTGCCCGCGTACTCCGCGTCGATCTTCGCGGCGAGCTCCACGAGCTTCGCGTCGATCTCTTCCTTGGTGATGAGCACCGACTGGAGGTCGTCACCCATGTCTTTCGCGTCCACCCGCATCACTTTCGGTCGTCCAACCGGCTACTACCTGGCCCCTCCCCCGGAGGCCCGGAGGGGGTGTCGATTCAGCCTTGCCGAATCACCAGTCTGCCACCCTGGCGACGGGCGACGACCTTGCCCGGGAGATTGATGGCTCCCTGGCCGCGCCAGCCGGTGATCAGGCGGTCGACTTCCTCAAGGTGCCGGGCGAACAGCGAACCGGCCGGGGCGCCGGCCTGGATGGCGGCCCGGCGCAGCACACGGCGGCGCACGGCGGGCGGCAGGGCGTAGAGCTTGGCGCACTCCAGGAGGCCGGTGGCGTCCCGTACGGAGGCCTCGGCCTGGCTGGCCCAGGTGTCGAGGGCGTCGGCGTCGTCCCGGGACAGCTGCGCCGTACGGGCGAGTGCTTCTACGACCCCTTTGCCGAGCGCCTTCTCCAGGGCGGGCAGGCCTTCGTGGCGCAGACGGGAACGCGTGTACGCGGGGTCGGCGTTGTGCGGGTCGTCCCAGACGGGCAGCGACTGGACCATGCACGCCTTGCGGGCGGTCTGCCGGTCGAGCTGCAGGAAGGGGCGGCGGTAACGGCCGTCGGCCCCCGAGACCGCGGCCATCCCCGACAGGGAGCGGATGCCGGAGCCGCGGGCGAGGCCCAGCAGGACGGTTTCGGCCTGGTCGTCGCGGGTGTGGCCGAGCAGGACGGCGGCGGCGCCGTGGCGTGCGGCGCAGTCGTCGAGGGCTGCGTAACGGGCGTCCCGGGCGGCTGCCTCGGGGCCGCCCTCGCGGCCCACGGTCACAGAGGTGGCCTCCACGGGGTCCAGGCCCAGTTCGCGCAGCCGTAGGACGACTTCGTCGGCGCGCAGGTCGGAGCCGGCCTGGAGGCCGTGGTCGACGGTGATGCCGCCGGCCCGGATGCCCAGCTTGGGGGCTTCGAAGGCGAGGGCGGAGGCGAGCGCCATGGAATCGGCGCCGCCGGAGCATGCGACGAGCACGAGCGGCGAGGGCGGGCGCTCGTGCGAGGTGTGCCGGGAGGCGCCGGCGGTCTGCAGGGCCTCGTGGTCGGTGAGGATGTCGTGGAGGACGCGGCGGACCGCCAGGCGTATCGCCGCGACCGCAGGATGGGGACCCATGTCCGGTTCCCTTCATGAAGTTTTCGGGGGGTTGGCCCGAGGTTCGGTCACTCAGAGTGTGTAGATGGTGACAGAACCGGGGCGTTCCCCGAGCATCGCACGCCTACCCATCGCTCACGGTCCCTCGGACGGGTGATTGCAGGGGCGTTCGCCTGCCGTCGGCCGGATTCGTTTCACCACACCCGCGACCGGTTCACGACTCGGCCTTGCGATGCACCCGCGCGACCCAGTCCGCCGGTTTGGCGATCTCCGTCTTCGTAGGCAACGTGTTCGGAGAGGTCCACACCCGGTTGAAGCCGTCCATGCCGACCTGGTCGACGACCGCCCGCACGAACCGCTCGCCGTCCCGGTACTGCCGCAGCTTCGCGTCCAGGCCCAGCAGCTTGCGCAGCGCCGAGTCCAGCCGGGAGGCGCCCTTGGCACGACG
The DNA here is from genome assembly GCF_044457795.1 of Streptomyces sp. NPDC050528. Taxonomy (NCBI): domain Bacteria; kingdom Bacillati; phylum Actinomycetota; class Actinomycetes; order Kitasatosporales; family Streptomycetaceae; genus Streptomyces; species Streptomyces sp. NPDC050528. The sequence continues at coordinate 57,413 of NZ_JBITHH010000023.1, read as the reverse complement.
CTGCTGGAACTTCTCGCGGATCTCCGCGACGCTCGGCACCACATCCGGACCGACGCCGTCCATCACGAAGTCCGCGTGCCCCTCCAGGAGGGACATCACGGCGGTGAGCCGGCCGAGGATCTCCCGCTGCGCGGGCGTCTGCACGATCTCCACGAGGGACCGGCCCTCGTCGTCCTCCTCGCCCTCGGGCCGACCGCCCGCCAACGACTGGGCGGCCTCCCGGATGCGCTCCAGCACGGTCATGGGGTCGACCTCGGTCTCCCCCAAGAAAGACTGGATCTCGCCCTCCAGGTGGTCACGCAGCCAGGGCACGGCCGTGAACTGCGTGCGGTGCGTCTCCTCGTGCAGGCACACCCAGAGACGGAAGTCGTGCGGCTCTACGTCGAGTTCGCGCTCCACGTGCACGATGTTCGGCGCGACCAGCAGCAGCCGTCCGCCCTTCGCCCCCGCCGGCAGCTCGCGGGACGCCGGGGCGAACGTCTCGTACTGCCCGAGCACGCGCGAGGACAGGAACGACAGCAGCATGCCCAGCTCGACACCGGTCACCTTGCCGCCGACCGCCCCGAAGACGGCGCCCCCGGGGGTGTTGCCGCGCCGCTCCTGCATCTTGTCGAGCAGCGGCTTGAGGACCTCCCGGAACCCGGCGACGTTCGCCCGCACCCAGCCGGGGCGGTCGACGACCAGGATCGGGGTGTCGTGGATGTCGTCCGTGCCCATCCGGGTGAAGCCCCGGACGTGTTGCTCCGAGGCCTTCGCATGCCGGCGCAGCTCCGCGACGACGGCCCGGGCCTCGTCGCGGCTCACGTCGGGGCCCGGCCGCACGAGTCGGGTCGCGGTCGCCACCGCGAGATTCCAGTCGACCATCTCGGCACCACCGATGCTCGTCATGCGTCAACCGTACGTGAGCGCTGCCGCTTGGGGCAGGCTGCGAGGTCGGTCAGGTGGGCCCCTGTTGTCGAGGCGCCCGGTGTTGATGGCTGTGCCCACCCGTTCCACCTTGCGGAACGCCTGCCCACAGCCAGGCCAGCCTGCTCACGAACAGCCGCAGGCCGCCAGTGCCGTTGCCGTGTGGTCCAGGGCTGCCTGGGCGTCCTGGGGGCTCGTCGTGTCGGAGGCCATGAAGGCGAAGGCCAGGAGTTGGCCGTCTTTGTCCACGACCGTACCCGCGAGGGTGTTGACGCCCGTCAGGGTGCCGGTCTTGGCGCGGACCACGCCCGCCGCTCCCGTCGCGTCCGTGTAGCGGCTCGTCAGGGTGCCCGTGAACGCGGCGATGGGGAGGCCGGTGAGGACCGGGCGGAGTTCGGGGTGGGCCGGGTCGCCGGCCTTGACCAGGAGGGCGGTCAGGAGGTCTGCGGTGAGGCGGTCGTCGCGGTTGAGGCCGCTGCCGTCGTTGAACACGGCGCCCTTGACCGGGAGTTGGAGCTTGGTCAGCTGAGCCTGGATCGCGGCGGCGCCGCCGTCGAAGTCGGCTCGCTTGCCCGTCGCGATGGCGGTCTGGCGGGCCAGGGCCTCCGCGATGTCGTTGTCGCTGTTGGTCAGCATCCGCTCGACGATGTCGGAGAGCGGCGGAGAGGAGACCGTGGCCAGGGTGCTGGCGCGGCCGGTCGCCTTGGAGGGGCCCGGGGAGGTCGTCGAAATGCCGTTCTTCTTTAGGAAGCCCGCGAATTTCTTGGCCGCGTCCGCTGCCGGGTCCGTCACGCGCAGCACCTGACCGCTGGACGAGTCGTCCGTGCGGCCCTCGTCGGCCATCAGAGCGCTGACCGGGGCGAGGTTGTCGTTGACCCCGATCGGGTGGAGTTCGGCACCGGAGTACAGGGTCGTGTCGTACGACAGCGTCACCTGGCTCACGCCGCGCTTCTTCAGGGTCGCCGCCGTCCTGTCGGCCAGCGTGCGCAGGCTGGCCCAGCCCTCGGCGTCCTGGTGGGCCGTCAGGGTCGGGTCGCCGCCGCCGACCAGGACGAGTTCCTTGGTGTCGGGCTCCAGGGCGGCGCGGGTGGTGAAGCGGCGGTCGGCGCCCATCGCGGAGAGGGCGGCCGTCGCGGTGGCGATCTTCGTCGTCGAGGCCGGGGTCAACGCGTCGTCGGCGCCGACTCCGTAGAGGCGCTTTCCGGTGGACACGTCCACGACGGCGGCCGTGTGGCGGGTGCCGAGCGCGGAGTTGTCCAGGAGGGGCGTGAGGACGTCCGCGAGCGCCGTGCCGGTCGGGGCCGACTTCACGGTGCTGGCGGCGCCGCCCAGGCCGACGAGGACGGATGCGGCACTCGGGGCGGGCCGGGGTGCCTTGGCGGACGTATCGGAATTACGGCCGTGATCTACACCACCTGACCGTTCGAGTGCGACGGCGTGGTCGCGCTCGGCCGTACGCTGACCCGAGGAGTCCCAGGGACCGGCGGCGGTCACCACGACCGCGGTCAGCGCCATTCCGGCGGTGGCGGCGACGGCGGTGAACTGCCAGGTCCTGTTCGGCCGCGGCAACTTCGCGACCTGAGGTGACACGGATCCGACGAGCCGGGCGACCTTCGGTGACACGGCTTCGGTGAGCCGCGTGACCTGTGGCCGCACGGTCTGGGTGACCCGCGTGACCTGTGGTTTCACGGCTTGGTTGAGCCGTGTGACCTGCGGTTTCACGGATTGCGCGGCCCGCTTGAGACGGGGCCGGACGGCTCGCGCGACCCGCGCCACCTGCGGTCTCGCGGCCCGCCAAGGCCTCAGCTCCGGCACGACCACCAGCCCCTTTCGCGATCACACACCTGCGTGAGGGACACTTAACCACCAGAACTATGTGCTGATCATGGAGGAGCCACCGGTGGAGTTCGACGTCACGATCGAGATCCCGAAGGGTTCGCGGAACAAGTACGAGGTGGACCACGAGACCGGTCGGATCCGCCTGGACCGTCGACTCTTCACCTCGACCAGTTACCCGGCCGACTACGGCTTTGTCGAGAACACGCTCGGCGAGGACGGCGACCCGCTGGACGCGCTGGTCATCCTGGAGGAGCCGACTTTCCCCGGCTGCCTCATCAAGTGCCGCGCGATCGGCATGTTCCGGATGACCGACGAGGCCGGCGGCGACGACAAGCTGCTGTGCGTCCCGGCGTCCGACCCGCGTGTGGAGCACCTGCGTGACATCCACCACGTGTCGGAGTTCGACCGCCTGGAGATCCAGCACTTCTTCGAGGTCTACAAGGACCTGGAGCCCGGCAAGTCGGTCGAGGGTGCCAACTGGGTGGGCCGTACGGACGCCGAGGCGGAGATCGAGCGCTCGTACAAGCGACTCAAGGAGCAGGGCGGCCACTGAGCCCCCAGGTCATGGAAACGGGCTGCACGCACACGCGTGCGGCCCGTTTCCATGTCTGTGCGCATACTGAGGATCACTGGAGGCGTCGTACAGGGAGTGCCACGGAGTGACGGAAGCGGAGGACCGCAAGCCGCAGTCGGACGAGGCCAGGAGCGCGTTCACGGCTCCGGTGGGCGTCGAGGCGGCGGTCGTGTCGGCGGCTGACGGGGAGTCGTCCACGACGTCCGAGTTCGCGGTCCCTCAAGGGCTCGACGTGACGCCCGCGCCGGCCCTCGAGGACTCCGAGGGCTCGGCGTTCAGCCCGCCCAGCCTCTACAGCGCGCGCAAAGCACCCCCCGCCTTCACACCGCCGACCGGGATCCCCGTCGTCAGCCTCACCAAGGACGTGCCCTGGCAGGACCGGATGCGCACGATGCTGCGTATGCCGGTGGCCGAACGCCCCGCGCCGGAGCCGGTGCAGAAACCGGACGACAGCGGTCCCGCCGTACCGCGTGTGCTCGATCTGACGCTCCGCATCGGGGAGTTGCTGCTCGCGGGCGGCGAGGGCGCGGAGGACGTAGAGGCGGCGATGTTCGCGGTCTGCCGCTCCTACGGCCTCGACCGCTGCGAGCCGACTGTCACGTTCACCTTGTTGTCGATCTCGTACCAGCCCTCCCTGGTGGACGATCCGGTGACCGCGTCCCGGACCGTACGGCGGCGGGGCACCGACTACACGCGGCTCGCGTCCGTGTTCCGGCTGGTGCAGGACCTCAGCGACCCGGAAACGGCACTCTCCTTGGAGGACGCGTACCGGCGGCTCGCGGAGATGCGGCGCAACCGGCACCCGTATCCCGGCTGGGTCCTGACCTCGGCCAGCGGGCTGCTCGCGGGTGCCGCCTCCGTGCTTGTCGGCGGTGACATCATCGTGTTCTTCGCCGCCGCGCTCGGCGCGATGCTGGGCGACCGGCTGGCGTGGCTGTGCGCGGGGCGCGGGCTGCCGGAGTTCTACCAGTTCACGGTCGCCGCGATGCCGCCGGCCGCGATAGGCGTCGCCCTCACGGTCGCCAACGTCGACGTGAAGGCCTCCGCGGTCATCACTGGTGGGTTGTTCGCCCTGCTGCCCGGGCGGGCCCTTGTAGCGGGCGTACAGGACGGTCTGACCGGCTTCTACATCACCGCCGCGGCCCGGCTCCTCGAAGTCATGTACTTCTTCGTCGGCATCGTGGCCGGTGTCCTGATCGTCCTGTACTTCGGCGTGAAGCTCGGCGCGCAGCTCAACCCGGACGTGGCCCTCGGCAACTCCCACCGGCCACTGTGGCAGATCGGTGCGTCCGTCCTGCTGTCGTTGACCTTCGCCGTACTGCTCCAGCAGGAACGATCCACCGTGCTCCTGGTGTCCCTCAACGGGGGTGTCGCCTGGTCCGTGTACGGGGCGATGCACTTCGTCGCGAAGATCTCGCCGGTCGCGTCCACGGCTGTCGCGGCGGGGTTGGTCGGGCTGTTCGGGCAGTTGCTGTCGCGGTACCGGTTCGCGTCGGCGTTGCCGTACACGACCGCGGCGATCGGGCCCCTGTTGCCGGGTTCCGCTACGTACTTCGGGCTGTTGGCCATCGCGCAGAACAAGGTCGACCAGGGGCTGGTGTCGTTGGCCACGGCGGCGTCTCTTGCCATGGCCATCGCGATCGGGGTCAATCTGGGGTCGGAGATCTCGCGGTTGTTCTTGCGGATTCCGGGGGCGTCGGGCGGGGCGCGGCGGGCTGCCAAGCGGACCAGGGGGTTCTGAGCGCCTAATAGCTCGGGGCCCATGGATCGTTGGCGGGTGCGGGTCCATAGTGGCTGGTCGCGCCCGCGCGGCGGAGCCGCAAATCGATACAGCCCCACGCCCCTTAAGGGGTTGCAGTTAGCCCTGTGAGTAGCCCTGGTTGTCGTACGGGGGGTACTGCTGCTGATTGCCGTACGGCTGTTGCTGGTACGTCGGCTGCTGTTGGGGCTGCGCGTAGTACTGGTCGTAGCCGTTGTTCTGGTCGTACTGCTGCTGAGGTTGCTGCTGGGGCCTGTCCACTCGGCGGAGTTGGGTCGTCGAGTCGTCCATGATCACCGGGAACGGCTGGGTCTCGGCAGGGTCACCGTGCTGCTCCTGGGGGTTCTTCTTGGCCTTGGAGCGGGCGCGCAGGAACTCGATGATGATCGGGATCACCGAGACGAAGACGATCAGGATGAGGATCGCTTCGATGTTCTTGTGGACGAAGTCGATGTTGCCGAGCCAGGAGCCGAGCAGGGTCACGCCCGCGCCCCACAGGACGCCGCCGATGATGTTGAACGTGAGGAACGAGCGGTACTTCATGCCGCTGACGCCGGCGATGATCGGCGTGAAGGTGCGCACGATGGGCACGAAGCGGGCCAGGACCAGGGACTTGGGGCCGTACTTCTCGAAGAACTCGTGCGCCTTGACCACGTTCTCCTGCTTGAACAGGCGTGAGTCCGGGCGGCTGAAGAGCGAGGGGCCGACCTTCTTGCCGAAGATGTAGCCCGCCTGGTCGCCGAGGATCGCGGCCACGCAGATCAGCGCGACGGCCGCCCACAGCGGGAAGTCGAGGGTGCCCGCGGTGATCAGCAGGCCACAGGTGAACAGCAGGGAGTCACCCGGCAGGAAGAACCCGATGAGCAGGCCGGACTCCGCGAAGACCACGAGCAGGAGGCCCCAGATCCCGAACCGGTCGAGCATGGTGTTGGGGTCCAGCCAGCTCGGGCCGAGGGCGAGCGTCATCACGGTTCCGGGCTCCTGAGGGGTGGAGGGAGGTGCGGCGGCGTCCAGGTGCAGCCGCACAAAGCTATCAACGCGATGTGTCCGTCCCAGGTTCCACCGGTGACTCCAGGATGCACTGTGCATCTCGTAGGACAAAGCTGTGAGCCATGGGTATCGAAGAGTATGGCGGCGGCCAGGGGCCGCAGGCCGATGTGTTGGTCGTGACGACGAACGACGTCCCGGGGTACCGGGTCGAGCAGGTGATCGGTGAGGTGTTCGGGCTGACCGTGCGCTCCCGGCATCTCGGCAGCCAGATCGGCGCGGGCCTGAAGTCGATGGTCGGCGGTGAGCTCAAGGGGCTCACCAAGACCCTCGTGCAGACCCGCAACCAGGCCATGGAGCGGCTGATCGAGCAGGCACGCGCGCGTGGCGCCAACGGCGTCCTGGCGTTCCGCTTCGACGTGACCGAGGCGGCGGACGTCGGCACCGAGGTGTGCGCCTACGGAACGGCGGTGGTCCTGGCCCGGGTGTAGCGCGTACCCCCGGGCCGGGCCCCTAGGAGGTGTGCCGGGACGCGTTCGCCAGGATCGCGTCCTTCAGGTGCTCGGCCAGGCCCGGGGCCATCGCGTCGTAGAACGCCTTGAAGCGCTCGTCGGAGACGTACATCTCGGCGAGACAGACGTGCATCTCGTAGGAGCACGCATAGAACCAGCGGTCGATGTGCAGGCGGTGTTCCTCGGCGAGGTCCAACGCCGCGTCGCCGGTGGGGAGTTCGCCGGCGGTCACCAGGGCGGCGTAACGCTCGCTCCAGTCGTCGACCTCGGCCTGGAGTCGCTTCCAGTCGGCCTTCGTGTAGCGGGCGGCCCGGCGCTGCGACTCGGCGTAGGCCTCGGTGCCGCCCCAGCGCTGTTCCGCTTCCTCGGCGTACTGCTCGGGGTCCTTGTCGCCGAAGACCTCGAAGCGTTCCTCGGGGGTGAGATTGATGCCCATCGTGCGTGCCTCCATGGCGTGTTCCACGGCCTCGGCCATCTTCTGGAGCTTCTCGATCCGGGCGGTCAGCAGATCGTGCTGCCGGCGCAGATGCGCGCGCGGGTCCGTCTCCGGGTCGTCGAGCAGGGCCGCGACCTCGTCGAGCGGAAAGCCGAGTTCCCGGTAGAACAGGACCTGTTGGAGCCGGTCGAGGTCGGCGTCGCCGTAGCGCCGATGACCCGCGTGACTGCGCTCGCTCGGGACGAGCAGGCCGATGTCGTCGTAGTGGTGCAACGTGCGCACGGTGACCCCGGCGAACCCGGCGACCTGTCCTACGGAGTAGCTCACTTCCGCTCCCTTCTGTGTCCGCGCTCCAAGGTCGGCCCTCACGCCACGTGAGGTACAAGCCCCACACTCCCCCGTCTCACGATCTCAAGATGTTGGGTCCGTTTTGCCCGCTTATGGTGAGCCCGTGGCCCAGGACAGCGCGCGACAGGCACCAGCCGCCCCTACGACCCCGGCGCGCACCCTGCTGCCGATGATCGTCCCCGCACTGGTCGTGGGCATGCTCGCGAGCCTGTTGTTCATCGGGGTGAGCGAGGCGGCCGAACAGCTCCAGCACGTGCTCTGGAAAAACCTGCCCGACGCCCTGAACATCGGCCGCTACTCGGTCCTCTGGATGCTCGTCATGCTGACGGCCACCGGCATCGCGGTCGGCCTGGTGGTGTGGAAAGTCCCCGGTCACGCCGGTCCAGACCCGGCGACCACGGGCCTGGAAGCCGTAGCGCTACCGCCCGGAGTACTGCCCGGCCTGGTCCTGGCGACCGCGCTGATGCTCGCGGGCGGCCCGAGCCTGGGTCCCGAGAACCCGATCATCGCCGTGAACGTGGGGCTCGCGCTGTGGGCGGGGCGCAGGCTGGCACCCCGGGTGCCGGGCGGGGCGTGGGGCGCGCTGGCCGAGTCTGCGACGATCGGGGCGCTGTTCGGGACACCGGTCGCGGCGGCGCTGCTGATCTCGGAGGCGCTGGCCGCGCGACAGACCAAGGGCGCCCTGTGGGACAACGTGTTCGCACCGCTCGCCGCGGCGGCGGCAGGCGCCATGACGACCACCCTGGTGGCCCATCCGACCTTCGACCTGCACCTGCCCGCGTTCGGCCGCCCCGGCTGGGGCGACCTGCTGGCGGCCCTGATCCTGGCCCCGCTGGCAGCGGCGCTCGGCATGGCGGCCGTCTACCTCTTCCCGTACGTCCACGGCGCCTTCTCCCGCCTCAAGCACCCCATGCTGACGCTTCCGGCCGGTGGACTGGTCCTGGGCCTCCTGGCGGCGCTGGGCGGCCATCTGACGCTCTTCAAGGGCCTGGACGAGGTCGGGGAACTGGCAGCACACCCCGAGGGCTGGTCGGCGGGCCAGTTCGCGACGATGACCGTCGTGAAACTGGCGGCACTGCTGGTAGCCGCGTCCTGCGGCTTCCGGGGCGGCCGAATCTTCCCGTCCGTCTTCATCGGCGTCGCCTTCGGCCTGTTCGCGCACGCGGTCGTACCGGCCGTGGACCCGGCACTCGCAGTCGCGACGGGCGTCCTCGGCATGCTCCTGGCGATCACCCGACAGGGCTGGGTGAGCCTGTTCACGGCCGCGATCCTGGTCGCCTCCCCCGCGATCCTCGCCCTCCTCTGCATCGCCTCGCTGCCGGCCTGGCTGCTGGTGACCGGGAGACCGCAGATGCAGTTGCGCGCGGACGGAACTCCGGTTCGCTAGTACCCGTTGGTTCTTTTGATCCTTATCGGAGGCAAGCCCATGCCGTTGCACGAAGGTCCCGACCCGTCCGCCGAGCGCCCCATGTCCGTGAACCCCTTCTACGGGGAGGCCAATCCGGTCGGCGGCATGTCCGAGGCCCCGCCCAAGCACCGGCTCCCGGACACCCCGCTGCCTCCGATGACGGCGGCCCAGCTCGTACACGACGAGCTGATGCTGGACGGCAACTCCCGCCTGAACCTGGCGACTTTCGTCACCACCTGGATGGAGCCGGAAGCCGGCGTCCTGATGGCGGAGTGCCGGGACAAGAACATGATCGACAAGGACGAGTACCCCCGCACAGCAGAGCTGGAGAAGCGCTGCGTAGCGATGCTCGCAGACCTGTGGAACGCGCCAGACCCCTCAGCCGCCGTCGGCTGCTCGACAACAGGCTCCAGCGAGGCCTGCATGCTCGCAGGCATGGCCCTGAAGCGCCGCTGGACACAGCGCAACAAGGACCGCTACCCGGCAGCCCGCCCGAACCTGGTGATGGGCGTCAACGTCCAGGTCTGCTGGGAGAAGTTCTGCAACTTCTGGGAGGTCGAAGCGCGCCAAGTCCCCATGGAGGGCGACCGCTTCCACCTGGACCCGCAAGCCGCGGCCGATCTGTGCGACGAGAACACGATCGGCGTGGTCGGCATCCTGGGCTCCACGTTCGACGGCTCCTACGAGCCGATCGCCGCCCTCTGCGCCGCCCTCGACGCACTCCAGGAGCGCACGGGCCTGGACATCCCGGTCCACGTCGACGGCGCGTCCGGCGCCATGGTCGCCCCCTTCCTGGACCCGGACCTGATCTGGGACTTCCGCCTCCCGCGCGTGGCCTCGATCAACACCTCGGGCCACAAGTACGGCCTGGTCTACCCGGGCGTCGGCTGGGCCCTGTGGCGCGACAAGGAGGCCCTCCCCGAGGAACTCGTCTTCCGCGTCAACTACTTGGGCGGCGACATGCCCACCTTCGCCCTCAACTTCTCCCGCCCCGGCGCCCAAGTAGTGGCCCAGTACTACACATTCCTCCGCCTGGGCCGAGAGGGCTACCGCGCGGTCCAGCAGTCCACCAGAGACGTAGCCCAAGGCCTGGCACAACGCATCGAGGCCCTGGGCGACTTCAAACTCCTCACCCACGGCAACGAGTTGCCGGTCTTCGCCTTCACCACAGCCCCCCACGTCCAGACCTACGACGTCTTCGACATCTCCCGCCGCCTACGCGAACACGGCTGGCTGGTCCCGGCGTACACCTTCCCGGCGAACCGCGAAGACCTCTCGGTCCTCCGCATCGTCTGCCGCAACGGCTTCTCAGCAGACCTCGCCGAACTCTTCCTGGACGACCTGACCCGCCTCCTCCCCGAACTACGAAGGCAGCCCCACCCCTCCACCCGCGACAAGGGGGCGGCAACAGGCTTCCACCACTGAGCCCCAGGGACCGTACCGCTCCCAGCCCGGGCGGCACGGCCCGCAAGCCGCGTACGGCGAGAAGGCGACGTGTCGGGGGGTGTCCGCCCGCAGCGGTCGGCGCTCAACACCACCACACTCTTGAGAAACGCCCCCGCGCCGATCCGAGGACGGAGACCCCCCGGCGCGGCGCCGACCCAAGACAAAAGCCCGGCGTACCACGACGCACCCGCACCCACACACGGAGCCGCACCCCCACAACCCAGGGGCGCGGGGAACTGCGCGACCAGCCCCCACGCACCCGCACCCGACAACTCACCCCCCAAGCCCCCTGAACCGCCGCACGGCCAGCGGAAAGAAAACAACCAGCAGCCCCACCGGCCAGGCCACAGCAGCCCAGACGTGCCCCGACTCTCCCCCAGGCCCACCGAAAAGCTCCCGCGCGGCAGTAGCGGTCTGAGACATCGGATTCCACTGAACAACCGCGCCCAACCACCCAGGCATCGCAGCCGGCGTAGCCAACGCGTTGGACAGAAACCCAACCGGCCACACCAGAATCTGCACGGCCTGCACCATCTCGGGCCGCCCCGCCACCAGCGCCAGATAGATCCCGACCCACAACATGGCGAACCGAAAAAACAACAACAGCCCGACGGCGCCCAGGAATTGCCCCGCCCCGGCATGCGGCCGCCAGCCAAGCCCCAGCCCAACCCCGATCAACACGACCAGCCCGATCGCCGACTGCAACATGTCGGCAGCAGAACGCCCCACCAACACCGCCCCGTCAGCCATCGGCATGGACCGGAACCGGTCGATCACACCCTTGTTGAGGTCCTGCGTGACGGCGACCATCGTGCCCTCCAGGCCGAAGGCCATGGTCAGCGCGAGCATCCCGGGCACCAGATAGTCGACGTAGGCACCCTCAACGGCCCGCCCACCGCCGATCAGATACCCGAACATCAACAACAACATCACCGGGAAAACAAGGCTCACCACGACCTGCACGGGTTGCCGTGCCCAGTGGGCGAGTTCACGCCGGGTCATGGTCCAGGAATCGTTCAGGGCATAGACGCTCACACGGCCTCCTTCACGTTGATCCGGTCACCGGCACCGCCACCCGTGAGATGCAGAAACACCTCATCCAACGTCGGCCGCCGCAACGCCACATCCTCGGCATCGATCCCGCCCTCCTCCAACGCCCGCACAACCCCGGAGAGCGCCGCCATCCGGTCGGAGACCGGCGCACTGAGCAACCGCCGATCGGCATCGACCCGAATGTCACCGGCGGAAAGGGGCAACAGAGCGACGGCGGCGCCCAGTTGACCCGCATCACGCAGGACAACGTCGATCCGATCCCCACCCGTCCGAGACTTCAACTCATCCGGCGTTCCGTCAGCGATGACCCGCCCCCGGTCAACCACCGAGACCCGATGGGCAAGTTGATCGGCTTCTTCCAAATACTGCGTGGTGAGCAGCACCGTCGTCCCTCCACCCACCAGCGACCGAACCGCCGCCCACACCTCGGCCCGACCACGCGGATCAAGCCCGGTGGTCGGCTCGTCCAGAAAGAGAATCTCCGGCGCGGTGACGAGCGACGCGGCGAGATCCAGCCGCCGACGCATACCTCCGCTGTAGGCCCGCACCGCCCTGCGCCCGGTATCGGCAAGATCAAACCGCTCCAGCAGCTCATCGGCCCGCACCCGCGCACGCCGAGCCCCAAGATGATGAAGCCGCCCGAACATCTCCAGGTTCTGCCGCCCACCCAACTCCTCGTCCAGAGCGGCGTGTTGACCAAGCAACCCAATACGAAACCGAACCGCACGAGCCTCGGTCAGCACGTCATATCCAGCCACCTCAACGCGACCGGAGTCGACCCGCAGCAACGTGGACAGAATACGAACCAGCGTGGTCTTGCCCGCCCCGTTGGGCCCGAGCACCCCATGCACGGTGCCGCGCGCAACACACAGATCAAGCCCGTCCAACGCCTTCTTGCCCTCCTTGCCCTCCTTGCCTCCCTCAGCCTTCCGGGCCTTCTTCTCGCCGTACGTCTTGCACGCACCCTCGACGACGATCGCCGCGTCAACCACTGAGCACCCCCTGGCTAGTCAAACTTGACTACACGCTTGAAAGTAACCCCACAAGGAGCGTTAGTCAAACTTGATTAGCCGGCATCCCCAGGATGCCGCTCCCCCGTCGCGTACGGGTTCTCCTCGCCGTCCCGCAGAACACCGACAAACGGCTCACCCTCCCCCGCGAAGGTGTACGCCCCGCCCTCGATCCGCGAGATCAACCCCTGGGTCCACGCGGCCTCCGCGTCGGCCGTGTGGATCCAGAGGTTCATGATCTCGCCGATATGGCCCAGCTGTTCGGGCCCGTCCTCGGGGATGTAGTGCTCGGTGACGGAGCCCCTCCACCGCGCGATCCCCCGGGTGCGCTCCTTCAGCAGAGCCACCGCCTCACCCCGCGGCAGATCCACGATGAAGCCGATCGCCGCGGACTTGACGTCCATCTGCTGGTCGTACGACGTCAGCGCCTCGCGCAGCAGCCGGAGGTACTCCTCGGTGCCCCGGTCGGTGATCTCGTACTCCGTGCGGGGCGGCCCCCCGACGGTGGACGGCGCGATCTCGTGAGCGTGCAGAAGGCCCTGCTTGGCCAGTTGCTTGAGCGCGTGATAGATCGAGCCGGGCTTGGCATTGGACCACTCGTGCGCGCCCCAGTATTCGAGGTCGTTGCGCACCTGGTAGCCGTGGGCCCGCCCGTGCTGGCGCACCGCGCCGAGCACGAGAAGACGGATCGCTGACATGAGGCCAGCGTAGAACCAGGCAGGTCAGCCCCAGCTGCTGCCCTGCTCCTTCGCGACCAGTTCGAAGGCGGTGGCGCCGTCGAGGGACTCGCGGATGATGTCGGCGTGGCCGGCGTGCCGGGCGGTCTCGCGGATCAGGTGCAGGCAGAGCCAGCGCACGGAGACGCGGCTCTCGGTGAACCAGGGCTTGTCCGGGAGCGGGAAGGTGTCGTCGAGGCTGGGCACCGAGCGGATGTACGCCTCGGTCTCGGCGGCGACCTTCTCCCAGTACGCGAGCTGGGACTCCACGGTCTCGCCGTCGACCAGTTGGAACGTCTCGTGCCAGTTGGTCTCGTCGCGCTCGATCGCGGGCGGCTCCTCCTTGGCCCGCGCGATCCAGCCCTGCTCGACCTCGGCACAGTGCTTGAGCAACCCGGAGAGGGAGAGTTCGCTCGCGCTCGGCTTGCTCGCGGCCTGTTCCTCGGTCAGCCCGAGCAACGCCCGGCGGATACCGCCCCGCTGCTCCTCGATGAACGAGAGCAGCGCCCCGCGCTCGTCGCCCTGCGCCTCTGCGGGTACGTGCGTGACCATGGCCTTCGCCTTTCGTCGGCGCCGGCAGGGAGCGCGTCCCCCTGCCCGACATCGACGAAGCTACGGGCCATCGAGGTCAGGTTCTGTCCTCAATGGCCCGCCGGAAGCACATGTCTAGAACGGGAACCCGCTCCGCCCATGCTGCACCGAGATCCACTTCAGGCTGGTGAACGCGTCCAGCATCGACTCGCCGTTGAGGCGGCCCAGGCCCGAGGCCTTCTCACCGCCGAAGGGGACGATCGGCTCGTCGTGGACGGTGCCGTCGTTGACGTGGAACATGCCCGTGTCGATCTGCTTGGCGAAGTTCACACCGCGCTCGATGTCGCCCGTGTGGACCGCGCCGCTCAGCCCGTACGGCGTGTCGTTGACGATGCTCACCGCCTCCTCCTCGCCGTCGAACGGGATGAGGAAGGCGACCGGGCCGAAGACCTCCTGGCGGAGCAGCTCCGAACCGGCGGGGACGTCGGTGAGGACCGACGGGCCGACCAGGTTGTCGGTGGTCGTGCCGTGCACCAGCGCCGTCGCGCCCTCCGCGATCGCCTGCTCGACGACACCCGAAAGGGCGTCCGCCTGCGAGGAGTTGATGACCGGGCCGATCACCGTCTGCGGGTCGCGCGGGTCGCCGACCTTGAGGGACTTGACCTTGGTGACGAACTTCTCGGTGAACTCGTCGGCGATCGACCGGTCGACCAGGACACGGTTCGCGGCCATGCAGACCTGGCCCTGGTGGACGTAGCGGCTGAAGACCGCCGCGTCGACCGCGTAGTCGATGTCGGCGTCGTCGAGGACCACGATCGCGCTGTTGCCGCCGAGTTCGAGCACCGAGCGCTTGAAGTGCGAGGCGCAGACGGTCGCGACATGGCGGCCGACCTTGTCGGAGCCGGTGAAGGAGATGACCTTCGGGATCGGGTGCTCGATGAACGCGTCGCCGATCTCCGCGATGTCCGTGATGACGACGTTGAGGAGACCGCCCGGCAGGCCCGCGTCCTCGAAGATCTTCGCGACCAGGGAACCGCCGACGATCGGGGTGTTCTGGTGCGGCTTGAGGACCACACCGTTGCCCAACGCCAGTGCCGGGGCCACCGACTTGAGGGAGAGCAGGAGCGGGAAGTTGAAGGGGCTGATCACGCCGACGACGCCCACCGGGACGGTGTAGACGCGGTTCTCCTTGCCGTCGACCGGCGAGGGGATGATCCTGCCCTGGGGGCGCAGCGCGAGGTGGATCGCCTCGCGCAGGAACTCCTTGACGAGGTGCAGTTCGAAGCCGGCCTTCAGGAAGGTGCCGCCGAGTTCGGCGACGATCACCTCGGAGATCTCCTGCTCGCGGTCCTCGATGATCCGCAGGGCCTTCTCGAACACCGCACGGCGGGCGTAGGGGTTGGTCGCGGCCCACGTCTTCTGCGCGCGGGCGGCCGCCTTGTACGCCTCGTCGACCTCGTCGACCGTGGCTATGGTGATCGACGCGAGCTTCTCGCCGTCGTACGGGTTGAAGTCGATGATGTCCCAGGAGCCGGTGCCCGGGCGCCACTCACCGTCGATGTACTGCTGAGCCAGGTCGGTGAAGTAGGACGACATGTGATCCCTCAATCGCTCAATCGTCAGCAGACACGATCAATTCGCAGACACGATCAAAAGCAGACCGGACCATGCATCACGATCACGATCATCACGGTCTGATCACACGTCATCGTACTTGTGTTTCAAGAGAGTTGGAGCAGTCCCCGAAGAAGATCCCGGCTCTCGTCCGGGCCCGGGCTGTCCTGCTGGAGCTCCTTCAGCGCCTTCTCGTACTGGGCCACATCCTCGGACTTGTCCAAGTAGAGCGCGCTGGTGAGCTGTTCGAGGTAGACGACGTCGGAGAGGTCCGACTCGGGGAACGACAGGATCGTGAAGGCCCCGGACTCGCCCGCGTGCCCGCCGAAGCCGAACGGCATGACCTGCAGCCGGACGTTGGGGTGCTCGGAGACCTCGATCAGATGCTGCAACTGACCGCGCATCACCTCGCGATCGCCGTACGGACGGCGCAGGGCGGCCTCGTCCAGGACGATGTGGAAGTCCGGCGCGTTCTCGTTCACCAGGTACTTCTGCCGCTCAAGTCGCAACGCCACACGGCGTTCTACGTCGGCCTCGCTCGCGCCCTTCATGCCGCGCCGGACGACCGCGCGGGCGTAGGCCTCGGTCTGGAGGAGTCCGTGGACGAACTGCACCTCGTAGACGCGGATGAGGGAGGCGGCGCCCTCCAGGCCCACATAGGTGGGGAACCAACTGGGCAGGACGTCCGAGTAACTGTGCCACCAGCCCGCTACGTTGGCCTCCTTCGCGAGGGAGAGGAGTGAGATGCGCTCCGCCTCGTCCGTGATGCCGTACAGCGTCAACAGGTCCTCTACATCCCGCGTCTTGAAGCTCACTCGCCCCAGCTCCATGCGACTGATCTTGGATTCGGAAGCGCGGATCGAGTACCCCGCGGCCTCGCGAGTGATCCCACGTGCTTCCCGCAGTCGCCTGAGTTGCGAGCCGAGCAGCATCCGCCGCACCACCGATCCGGGCTCTCCCGCGCTCACGTTCGCCAGCCTCCCCAACCGTCTTCAGGGGCCGCAGTCTGCCACTAAAACACTTCGAGCAGTACTCGTTCGATTACAGAAATGGAAAGAAGAGGCTCCCGTTCACAGGAAGTTGTCAGGAAGACGTCAGGAAGAAGCAAGGCCGGAGCGCCAGAACGGCGTGAAGTTGGCGGAAAAAATGGCCAACAAGCGGTACGGGAGGGTCCAATTCGGTCAGCTGCACGTGCATCTGCCCTTGCATCTGCTGTACGCATCCGAAACCATGGTCTCGCGCCACCGCTGCATCGCAACGACCGCGAATTCCCGGGAGTGCCTCGCATGGGGACGAATGGATCGACCATGCTCAAGCCGTTACGGCAGGGCCTTCCGCCGTTGGACCCCTCGGCGGTGTCCAGCGCGGCTTCGTGCGCCTTGGCCGCCCGCTACGAAGCGGTGCGCGAGGCACGGCAGTTCACCCGCCGCACTCTCGACCAGTGGGACATCGGCGACCGCTTCGACGACGTCTGTCTGGTCGTCTCCGAACTCGTCACCAACGCGCTGCGGCACGCCCTGCCGGCCAACACCCCGCGCGTCCCGGAGCAGAACCCGCCCGTACGGCTGCACTTGATGCGCTGGACCGAGCGGCTCGTGTGCGCCGTGCGCGACCCCAGTCACGACAGTCCCATCGCCCGCGACTCGGACGACTTCTCGGCGGAGTCGGGGCGCGGCCTGTTCCTCGTCGAGTCGTTCGCCGACGGCTGGGGCTGGCACCCGCTGGCCGGCACGCTCAGCGGCAAGGTGGTCTGGGCGCTGTTCCGGCTGCCGGGCGACCCGACACAGCAGAACGCGTGAGGAACCGCGGCTCTTTTTGAGGCCGCGGTTCTACGCGCGTTGCCGTGAGGTCCGCAGGTCGGCGGTCCGCTAGCCCACTATCAGGTGGTCGAACTCGCCGTCCTTGATGCCCAGGAGCATCGCCTCGATCTCGGCGCGGGTGTAGACGAGCGCCGGGCCGTCGGGGAAGCGCGAGTTGCGCACGGCGACGTCTCCGCCGGGCAGCCGCGCGAACTCCACGCAGGATCCCTGCGAGTTGCTGTGCCGGCTCTTCTGCCAGGCCACTCCGTCCAGCTGCGTGGCAGCCATGCCGTTGTACACGTCGAACCCCAAGTACACGCTGTCAACGCGGTGGTCCACAGGTCGCTCCCGGTTGTGCACTGGCTGGTGTGGCCATTGATGCAGTGGTCAACTGTTCCGGATCATAGCCCTGTTCATGTGCAGATGCATGGGCAGATGCACGTGCACGGGGGGTGGTCCTCCGGTTACAGCTTTGACGACTGCTTTACCGATGCCGTTCCAGCGTCTGCCCAGGACCGGGCAGGACATGTACTAGGGAAGACGCGTACGGGGGCCCTTGTGTTCCATGCGGGCGGCTATCGGGTCGAGTACGGCAACAATGCCATCTCCCTGGCGTTCATGATCGCAGCCGCCAACTGCCGCTGCTGCCGCGCGGATACGCCGGTGACGCGACGGCTGCGGATCTTGCCGCGATCGGATACGAACGTCCGCAGCAGCGCGGTGTCCTTGTAGTCGATGTACGTCACGCCGGCCGCGTCCAGGGGATTACGACGGGACTTGGCGGGCCTGCGCTCAGGCTTGCCCTCGGACTTGCGAGGCACGGTCAGATCTCCAGGAGGGTGTCGAAGGCGGACGGGATGCGCTTCCAGGCGCTGCGGCCCGCTGCGTACTCGGTGTCGGTCAACAGGCAGGACTCCAGGAGCAGTTCGAGTCCGTCGCGGTCGAGACCGGGGGACGTGAAGACCAGGTGCTGGCAGCAGTCGCCGTGCACGGGATGCCAGTCGAGTGCGGCGGCGGCGCGGCGCACGGGCGGCACCAACTCCCAAGCGGCGTCCGGCAACGAGGCCAGCCACGGGCCCGCGCTCTCCACGCACAGCGCCCCGCCTGCCGCGTCCCAGTGCAGCAACGCGTCGGGCTTGTCGGCGAGCCAGAACCTTCCCCGGCTCCGGGCTGCGGCGCAGGTGATGTCCTCAAGTGCCGCGTACAGCCGCTCGGGGTGGAAGGGGCGGCGGCGGTGCCAGACGAGGGTGGTGACGCCGTGGGCGTCGGCCTCGACGGGGAGGAGGGCGCAGGCGGGGTGTTGGGCTGCGGCTGCGGCTTCTACGTCGAAGCCGGCTAGGGCTGCGTGGGCGAGGGCGCTGCGTGGGGGTGGGTGGTTGGGGTTGTGTGCGGAGTGCGGGTCGGTGGGGGCTGGTCGCGCAGTTCCCCGCGCCCCTGGGGGGTTGAGGGTGGGCGGAGTGGGCGGAGTGGGCGGGGTCGGAGGCTGTGTCGGGGTGTCGCGGCCGGCCCGTGCGGTCCCGTCCCCCGTCAAGTCGTCGCCCCCGACCGGTACTTGGTGGGCCGTCGGGTGCAACTGGCCCAGTAGTTCTCGGTCTTCGTCGTCGGTCTCGTGCGAGTGGAGGACGGCGAGGGTCGGGGCGTACTCCAGTTGGCGGGCGAAGGTGTCCGCGATGGTTCGCTGGTCCGTGGCTGCTGCCGCGAGGCCGGTTTCGGCGAGGTCGTTGCCGTTGGCGAGGTAGGGGAGGAGCAGGGCCGGGTCTACGGCGGTGATGACTCCGGTGAGGGTGAGGCCGCCGGAGGTGATCACCTCGGCCATTGCCTTGGGTTCGACGGAGTCCCACAACTCGACTATCGCCAGGGGGACTTGACCGGTCGCGGCGAGGCGGCGGAGTTCCGGGACCAGGTCTTCGCGGAGGGCGCAGCACGCGCAGTCGTTGACCAGCGGGGTCTCGCCGGCGGAGACGATGCCGTCCGCGTCCCTGATCGTGCGGACGACCGTGCCGGCAGTGGCCGTAGAAAGGTCGTGGTGGAGTACGACGCTGCCGGGGACGTCGTGGAGGAGGTGGGCGACGGTCGTTCTGCGGGCTTCGGCGTGGAGGCCGGCGACGATCGCCACGGAGAGGTCGGGCACCGTCAGGCCTGCTTCCCATAGCGGCGCTCGAAGCGCTCCACGCGGCCGGCCGTGTCCAGGACGCGGGCCGTGCCGGTGTAGAAGGGGTGGCTGACGTTCGAGATCTCGACGTCCACGACGGGGTAGGTGTGGCCGTCCTCCCACTCGATCGTCTTCGTGCTCGTCAGGGTGGAGCGGGTGAGGAAGGCGTGGCGCGCGGCGCGGTCCCGGAAGACGACCGGGCCGTAGGGCGGGTGGATGTTCTCGCGCATCTCGGTCAGCGCTCCTCTCGGAAGTCGACGTGGCGGCCGGCGGCCGGGTCGTACTTGCGCAGGGTCAGGCGGTCGGGGTTGTTCCGGCGGTTCTTGCGGGTCACGTAGGTGTAGCCGGTGCCGGCCGTGGACCTGAGTTTGATGACCGGGCGGAGTTCGTTGCGTGCCATGGCTGATACCTTACTGAAAATGAATTCCATTAGCAGCACTGGCTACGGCCCCGATCGAGGAGAGGTACGTCACTCGTGTCCGCCCACTGCATGCTGACCGGCGCCCGGCCCGGTTTCGGCAACCGCATCTCCCACTCCCACCGGCGCACCTCGCGCCGTTTCGACCCGAACATCCAGTCCAAGCGCTACTGGCTGCCCGGCGAGGGCCGGTACGTACGGCTGCGGCTGAGCGCGAAGGGGATCAAGACCGTGGACGCGATCGGCGTCGAGGCCGCCGTGGCCCGGATTCGCGAGCGCGGGGTGAGGATCTGATGGCGAAGAAGAGCAAGATCGCGAAGAACGAGCAACGGCGGGAGATCGTCGCGCGGTACGCGGCGCGGCGGGCCGAGCTGAAGGAGATCGTCCGGCGGGTCGGTTCGACGGAGGCCGAACGGGCCGCCGCGCAAAGGGAGTTGAGCCGCCAGCCGCGCGACGCGAGCGCCACCCGCGTTCGCAACCGCGACCAGGTCGACGGGCGGCCCCGGGGTTACTTCCGCGCCTTCGGGCTGTCCAGGGTGAACCTGCGCGGCCAGGCTCACAGCGGATACCTACCCGGCGTCCGCAAGTCCTCCTGGTAACCCCTGGTAGCTTGCTGCGGTCGTTCCGGCCAGGGCCGAGTCCAAGGCCGACCGGGCGGCCGTCCGCGTCCCGCTACAGCTTGGGAGCTACCAGTGACTACGGCGTTTTCGACGGTGACGACGGTGACGAGGGTACGGATGGCAGCGGTTGTCGCCGGTCTGGCGGGCGCGCTCGTCCTGACCGGGTGCAGCGGTGACTCCTCGGACGGTTCCTCGTCCACGCCGAGCGCGTCCTCGTCGGCGACGTCGACCGCGACGGCGGACTCCGGTGGCTCCGGCAGCAGCCCGTCGGCCGCGTCCGACGGGCTGCAGGGCAGTTGGCTCGCCACGGCGGGCGGCAAGGCGCTGGTCCTTGTGGTCACCGGCAAGCAGGCCGCGCTGTTCACGACCGGTGGCGTCGTGTGCAACGGGACAGCCGGTGAGGAGGCGGGGATGCAGATGATCCACCTCACGTGCACGGACAAGAGCAAGACCCGGACGACCGGAATGGTCAACTCCGTCAGCAAGTCGAGCCTCTCGGTCACCTGGTCGGGGAGCGTCGGCAAGGAGACGTACACGCGGGCCGAGGGCGGGAACCTGCCGTCGGGGCTGCCCACGGCGAGCTTGGGGTCGTAGGCCGGTCAGCGGGGTGGTGTTGCGTGCGGGATGATCCCCTCATGCGCACCATTCCCCTCGCCGTCGCCGCACTCGCGTCGGCTCTGCTTCTGACCGCCTGCGACAGTGGCGGCGGCGGTGGTTCCTCCGACAGCAAGAACGGGTCAGCCTGCTCGTTCGACGGGGTCGCCGTCCAGGTCGGGCCCGCCAGTACCGCGCCGGCCGCCGGTGACACCGGTGAAGTGCCCGTCTCGCTCACCAACCAGAGCAAGCCGTGCGACCTGAACGGCTTCGCGGGCGCCACGCTGGTGGCCGGTGACACCAAGGTCGCCCTCTCCACGCAGAAGGGCGCCAAGGCGCAGAAACTGCGGCTCGCCAAGGGCGACGCGGCCTCCTTCACCATCACCTACGTGCGCGGCAAGGCGGGCGACAAGCTGAGCCTGGCCGCGACCAAGGTGGTCATCACGCTGCCCGGCAGCAGCGACAGCGCGAGCTACAAGTGGTCGTACGGCCCCGTCCAGGGCAAGACCTCGGTGAGCGACTCGGACGCCTCGGTCAGCGCGTTCACGCAGGCCGGCGACTGACGTCCGTCAGTCCAGTGGCGGTCGGGCCCTGACCTGGGCCCGGTCGGCCGCCTCGGCACCCTGCGTCCAGCCCGCCTCGTCGGTGACCCCGCGCAGGCGGGTCGTGGTCGTCTCCGGGAACATCGCGTCGACGCGGTCGGTGACGGCGACCTCGCGGGTGGCCAGCACCGGGAGCAGGTCGTCGGTGACCTGGGTCTCGGCGGCCTGCGCCAGCCGGTCCCCGATGCGGTGGGCGTAGGCCGCGAGGAAGGACTGCCGGAAGGTCTTGGTCCGCCGGCGACCGCCCGCGCGCTGAGCCGCCTCCGCCCGGGTCATCGCGGTCGTGGCCTGCACGAGGAGCGAGGTGTAGAGGAGTTCGACCACCTCCAGATCGCCCTCGAAACCGACGACGGTCGAGAACCCGAAGGCCTCGTTCCAGACGGCCCGGCAGTGATTCGCCCCGGCGACCGCGTCCAGCAGCACCGCCTTCGCCTGCTCGTACGGCGCCTCGACCCCGATCCGGCAGGCGCCGGGCGCGTCCTTCGCCGGCGCCTGCGCGTCGAGCAGCGCCTCGTCGATACTGTGCCGCGCCATCAACTCCTGCGCCTTGGCGCTCAGCGCTTCCGCCTCCTCCGGGAACCCGGTCGCCTCCGCCTTCGCGAGCAGCGCGCGGATCCGGGTGAGCATGCGGGAGGCGGGCCGGCGGTTCTCGTGCGGTCGCTGTTCATCCAGGGGTTCGAGGCTCGGCAGCCGCAGCAGCAGGCGGTACAGCTCCAGCACGGTGGTGGCGTGCGTGAAACGGTCGGTGCGGGCCGGCTCCTCGGCGGTCAGTTCGTCGAGCTGCGCCGCCCAACGGGGGCCGCGCGCCCGGTCGTCCGGCGCCTGCGCCCGGATCAGCGCGGCGACCAACCGCACGTGTACGTCGTCCAACTCCCGCCGAACCAGCCGTACGACGTCGGCAGGCTGCCAGCCGCGCCGCCAGGCCGCCGCCACGAACTCCCGTCCACGGCGGGCGAGTTCGGGGTCCGCGGTGGGGTCGGCGGCGAGGATCGAGGCACCTGCGTCGAGGGCGTCGTGGGTGTCCGTGTAGAGGGCGGCCTCGAAGGCGCGCTCGACGGGGGTGGTCTTGCTGGTCACCGGTTGATCGTGTCATGGGGTGGGGGAGGAGGGGGCGGGGAGTTGTGCACGCTGTTCGCGGGCGGGGGTGCGGCGCGCCTGGCGGGAGCGGAGGGAGTGGTGTGCTGGTCTGCCGTACTCGCTGCCTCGTTTCCTTCGCGGGGGTCGACGAAGCCTGCTCGTCCACACCCTGTGGACAACCAACCCCCTGCGGAACTCCGGGTGTTGGGGTGGGCAGCGGTGAGCCCGCCTCGCGTCGGTCACACGTGTGCTGCTCGCGCATCGCCGATCAGCTCAAGGAGCGCCGCGTTCTGCGCCAGGTAGTGAGCGTCGGCGGGGTGTGCGGAGAACTCCGAGAAGGCCGCGAAGTACGGGTCGGCTGCCGTATCCGCAGCGTAGGTGCCGCGGGCCGCTGCTACGGCTGCCGCGTGGGCGCCGGCGCCTGCTGCGGCGGCCGTGTGGGCGGCGGTGGCGGCGCGGTCGGCGGTGTGCGAGGCGGCGATGCCGGCCGCGACGTTGTGCACCGGCGCGTATACGGCGACGAGGGCCTCGGCCGCTTCGATGGCGTCGGCGGCGGTATGGGCCGCGTACGCCGCTGCCGCCGCCGCGGATGCCCAGGACGCGGCGTCTCCGTCGGCGGCGCAGGACGCGGCGATCACCGCGGCCACGGCTCGTCCCGTGTCGGCGCCGATGGGTGCGCCGGAGGCGATCAGCCCGCCTGCGGCCCGGCGCGCTTCGAGCAGGTCGGCTTCGTGGAGGGTGCCGTCCAGGAAGCCGTCAGCGGCCTGGAGGCATTGACGTACCCGGGCGTCTACGGGGTGGCGCCGCTCCAGGTGGTCGAGGGCGTCCTGCGCGCACCGGACCGCGAAACGTCGTAGAACAGCCGCGGGTATCTCTTCCACGAGGCGCATCTCGCTCGCCGCGAACTTGTGGGACTGGCGCGAGAGTTCACCCCTTGCCTCCGCGAGGAACCAGCGCCGGCCGTAGACGTTGCGCAGGGAGTCCCTGGGTGTAGGGGACGCGTGCAGGCCGTTCGCGCAGCAGCGGACGGGGCCGGTCGTCCGGTTCCATTCGCCGATCCGCCAGGTCACGTCTCCGTTGGCCGAGGTCAGGTCAGGTTCTACGAATCGGTAGCACTCGATGGTCGTGACGTCCGTGGTGTCCGTGTCCCTGTCCGTGTCCCTGTCCGTGTCCCTGTCCCTGTCTGTGTCCGTGGTCTTGGTCTCCACTGCGTTCCTCCTGTGCCTGCGAATCCGGTACGGCGCGGGGCCCGGAGCCCTGGCGCGATACAGCGTATCGGAGTTCCGTACAGCGTATCGCTCGGGCGTACCCCGCACCGTTAGACTTCGGACCGTGCCCACACAACGCCCTCCCGCCCCGAACCACGGCGAGCCGATCTGGCTGCGTGAGGCCGAGCGCGATGCCAAGCCGAAGGCGCAGCCGCTCACGCGGGAGCGGATCGTGCGGGCCGCGATGGCGGTCGCCGACAGTGAGGGGCTCGACGCCGTCTCCATTCGGCGGATCGCCGGGGAGTTGAAGGCCCGGCCGATGAGCCTCTACGCGCACATCGACAGCAAGGACGACCTGTTCGAGCTGATGCATGACGCCGCCGCGGAGGAGACGCTCGTGGGAGACGTCCCCTCCGACTGGCGTGAGGCGTTGCGCGTACTCGCCCGCGCCAACCGGGCCGCCGCGCTGCGCCACCCGTGGCTGCTGGCCACCCGGGAGGCGGGGTGCCCGGTCGGCCCCGCCTCACTGAAGCGCATGGACGAATCCGCCGCCGCGGTACGGGGGTTGGAGGCCGACGGTGCCGTGCTGCGGGCGCTGATCCTCGCGGTCGACACGTTCACGCTCGGGCATGTGATGGCCGAGCTGTCCGGCGGGATCCGGCGCCGGACCACCGAGGAGGCCGGCACCGCCCGCCGCGCGGCCACCACGGAGTACGTCCAGAAGCAGATCGACGCCGGGAGGCTCCCCCACCTCGCCGAGACCGGTTTCTCCGAGCTGCTCCACAACGACGACCCGGAGGCGAGCTTCGAACGCGGCCTCGACTGGCTGCTGGCCGGTGCGGCCGGGTCACTCACGAAGTAGCCGGCTTCGGTGGCGTCGGCTAGAAGGCGCTCGCGGCCGCCGCCTCCGCCTCAGGCAGCAGGTCCTTGCTCTCCTGGATCATGCGCGCGTAGGTGCGGTCGGGGTCCGAGTTGTCGAGCGCGAATTGCAGCAGGGCGCCGGACCAGTCGTCGAAAAGGGCGAACGTGCGGTCCACCATGCGCTTCGATTCCTCGCGCTGGGCCTCGTCGAGGGACGGCAGGCTCGTTTCTTCGACTTCCGGTGACTTGATACTGTGCGACGCCTCCGCCAGGTAATGCTTCGTACCGAAGAATTCACATTCACGACCGTCTCGCAGGGCGATTCCCCGGCAGTGCGTGAAGATGGTGATGGAGACCGCCTCGATGGACTCGACCATGGCGAAGACGGCGTACGTCGGTGCGCCGGCGGCGAGCGCGGCCAGCTCCAGGACGAGGCGTCGGGAGTGCTGGAAGTCCGCGCTCCAGAGCACGCGGGTGGCATCCGACAGGGGCATGGCGCGGTCGGCGCCCAGTTTCTCCAGGTCGGTCAGCATCCACTGCCAGTGGAAGTCCTCCTCGTAGGTGTGCGCGTTGAGGAGGGACTGCAACTGGTCGCGTTCGGCGTCCTCGGCGCTCTTGCGGAAGACGTACTTGTTCAGGTCGGAGTAACCCATGATGAACGGGATCACACTGGGGCCCCACGCCAGGCGCTTTTCGCCGGGGAGTGACTCGTCGGCCAATAAGTTGGCGAAGAATTCATGTCCTTCGTACGACGCCCGACGTTCCTCTATGTAATCGATGACCTTTTGCACGAGAACTCCATGTGGGAGGTGGGGGAGGTGGAGTGACGGGGGTGGCGAACTTCCATATCTATCATTATCGAAATCGGCGCGGGTCGGCTTTTGCTTGATCACGCCCTCCCCTTTAAGGCGGAGCCGGGTTCAAGGCGGAGGCGACTGTCAACCGAAGGTTGACAGTCGTCGGGTGTCAACCTACGGTTGTCACATGACGACCAACCCGAACATCACCTCGTCCGTACGCCTCGACGACCTCATCGCGGCCATCAAGAAGGTCCACCCCGCACCGCTCGACCAGCTCGAAGACGCGGTCATCGCGGCCGACCACCTGGGCGATGTCGCCGACCATCTCATCGGCCACTTCGTGGACCAGGCCCGGCGTTCCGGTGCCTCCTGGACCGACATCGGCAAGAGCATGGGCGTCACCCGGCAGGCCGCGCAGAAGCGCTTCGTGGCGAAGGAGTCGGCCGACCTGGACCCCAGCCAGGGCTTCAGCCGGTACACACCGCGCGCCCGCAACGCGGTGATGGCCTCCCACAACGAAGCCGTCGCCGCCCGCAACCCCGAGGGCCGCCCCGAGCACCTGATCCTCGGCCTGCTCGCCGAACCGGACGCCATCGCGGGCAAGGCGATCGTCGCGCAGGGGGTCCTCCTGGACTCCGTACGGCAGGCCGCCACCGCGGCCCTCCCGCCGGCCGCCGACGAGGTCCCGGACCTCGTCCCCTACAACGCCGACGCCAAGAAGGTCCTCGAACTCACCTTCCGCGAGGCCCTGCGCCTGGGCCACAACTACATCGGCACCGAGCACATCCTGCTGGCCCTCCTGGAGCACGAGAACGGCGAGGGCGTCCTCAACTCGCTCGGCATCGACAAGCCCACGACCGAACGGCACATCGCCGAGATGCTCAACGTCCTCCAGGGCTGAGGTGCGGCCGGTCCGCCGCCCGGGCCCGGTTCAGAACCGGCTCGTGTCGAGGTCGAACCCGAGTGGCTCGGGCAGCGCCACGGTCTTGGAGATCTCGATCTCGGCGGCACGGGTGTAGCGGTCCTGGGCGGGCTCGCTGTAGACGATGACCGTCCCGGCCTCGCGGTCGATCAGCAGGTAACAGGGGATGCCCGCGCGCGCGTAGCCACGCAGTTTGGGACCGCGGTCGTTGACGGCGGTGGACTCGGAGGTCACCTCACCGACGAGGACGACGGGCGCGGGGTCGTGGTAGCGCTGGTCGTCGGCGAAGCTGCCCTTGGGGGCGATCACCAGGTCGGGGACGACCTGGCCGGTGACAGAGGCGTCCGGAACGTGCAGGCCGAGACCGGTGTACGTACGCAGATCGCCGTCGTGACGGTTGAGCGTGACCTGCTCCGCCGTCTCGGACACGATCTCCTCATGCTCCCCATTGGCCGGAGGTACCACGTGGATCTTCCCTTCGATCAACTCCACGCGCCATCCCTCAGGGGCAGCTGCGTCGAACGTATCGAAGGCGGCCTCGACCGAAGCGTCCATGCGCCTCTCCTCCGTCGGACTCGGATGAGGACTCGTCGGATTCGGACTCGGGTGAGGGCTCGGGTGAGGGCTCGGGTGACGCTCTGGGGCGGTCAGTGCCACGGCGGACCTCCTTCGTACGGAGCGACCCTGTCAGCGTAGGCGAGAGGGCCGTCCGTGATCTCGTGATGCGTCACCCGTACGAGTGTGCGCGTGACGTTTCTTCGCTCGGAGACGCTGGGCGGGTGACGCGATTCACGCAGGTCGGGGGCGTTGTCAGACCTGCGTGCCACACTCGCGGACATGACCGATCGCTGGGCGCTCGCTCCGGCCGAGGGTGGTGGTGTGGAGGTCGCCGCCCTTGGTCCGGACGGGCTGCCCGTGGGGGCGGTGGAGCGGGAGGCGGATCTCGTCGAGGCCGTGCGCGGGCGGCCCGACGTGGGGCGGTGGGTGTGGCGGTCCACGGCCGAGGTGTATCCGCTGCTGCTCGCCGCGGGGGTGCGGGTGGAGCGGTGCTACGACGTGGAGGACGCCGAGACGCTGCTGCTCGGGCACGAGGGGCGGCACGGTGAACCGAGATCGGCGGCGGCCGCGCTGGCCCGGTTGCGGGGCGGGGCCGTACCGCCGGATCCGCCGCAGCGGGCCGCCGAACCGGGCGCGCAGCCCTCGCTGTTCGAGCCGCAGAGCGTCCATCTCCCGCTGGCCGACCTGCTCGCGGTGTATGTCGAGCAGCAGCGGCGGCACGACGCGGCCACGCACCCCGACCGGATGCGGCTGCTCACCGCCTCCGAGTCGGCGGGGATGCTGGTCGCGGCCGAGATGAACCGGGCCGGGCTGCCGTGGAGCGCCGAGGTTCATCGGGAGCTGCTGCACGAGTTGCTGGGCGATCGGTACGCGGGCGGCGGTGAGCCGCGGCGGCTGGCCGAGTTGGCGGACGAGGTGTCCGTCGCCTTCGGGAGACGGGTGCGGCCGGATCTGCCCGCCGATGTCGTCAAGGCCTTCGCCGAGGCCGGGATCAAGGTCAGGTCGACCCGGCGCTGGGAGATCCAGTCCCTCGACCATCCGGCCGTGAAACCGCTGCTGGAGTACAAGAAGCTGTACCGGATCTGGGTGGCGCACGGCTGGTCCTGGCTGCAGGACTGGGTGCGGGACGGGCGGTTCCGGCCGGAGTTCCTCGCGGGCGGGACGGTCACCGGACGCTGGGTCACCAACGGCGGGGGCGGGCTGCAAATCCCCAAGGTCATCCGGCGGGCCGTGGTCGCCGACCCCGGCTGGCGGCTCGTCGTCGCCGACGCCGACCAGATGGAACCGCGGGTGCTCGCCGCGATCTCCCGCGACCCCGGGCTGATGGAGGTCGCCGGCCGCGCCACCGACCTCTACCAGTCCGTGTCCGACCGCGCCTTCTCCGGCGACCGCGACCAGGCCAAGATCGCCGTGCTCGGCGCGGTCTACGGCCAGACCTCCGGCGACGGCCTCAAGAACCTCGCCGCGCTCAGACGCCGGTTCCCCAAGGCGGTGGCGTACGTCGACGACGCCGCGAAGGCGGGCGAGGAAGGACGGCTCGTCCGGACCTGGCTCGGGCGGACCTGCCCGCCGGTCGCCGGGGGCGAGGACGCGGCGGAGGAGGCGGGCATCCCCCAGGACGACCCCGTCACGGCCCCCACCGACCAGGGCTGGGTGCCGGGTTACGCCTCCACCAACTCCCGCGCCCGGGGCCGTTTCGCCCGCAACTTCGTCGTCCAGGGCAGCGCGGCGGACTGGGCCCTGCTGATGCTGGCCGCGCTCCGCCGCTCCTGTGCGGAACTCTCGGCCGAGCTGGTCTTCTTCCAGCACGACGAGGTGATCGTGCACTGCCCGGAGGAGGAGGCCGGGACCGTGGCCGCGGCGATACAGGAGGCGGCGGACCTCGCCGGGCGACTGACGTTCGGGGAGACGCCGGTGCGGTTTCCCTTCACGGTGGCGGTGGTTGAGTGTTACGCCGATGCCAAGTAGGGCGCGGCAGGCATGCGGGTTGTCAACGCGCGTCACACTGCGACAACAGCTCGCCGAGCTCCTGGACCACGGCCTTCTCGTCCGTCCCGGCGAGCGCGTCGAGGGCGGTCCGCCAGGCGTCGTACGCCTCGTGTGCGCGGCCCTGTTCCCTTAGCAGCAGGCCGAGTTGGTGCCGGGCGAGGCCGCCCATGTAGCGGTCGGCGCGGGCGTCGGCACGGCGGAGGAGCTCGGTGCATTCGGTGTGGGCGCGTGGGGTGTGGGCGGGTTCGGTACGGGTGCCTTGGGTGCCGGCTCGTTCGGTACGGGTGCCTTCGGTGCGGCCGAGGAGGCGGAGGGCGCGGACCAGGCCGAGGCGGGTCTGGGACTCGCCGTGCCAGTCGCCGTGGCTGCCGAGGATGCGCAGGCTCTCCTCGAAGTGCGGTACGGCGGCGGCCGGTTCGCCGAGGGTGAGGTGGGCGTAGCCGATGTTGCAGTGCGCGGAGTGCTGCACGATGACGGCGCCGATCTCGTTGCCGATGGCGAGGGAACGGCGGTGCTGTTCGATGGCGGCGCGCGGGTCGGTGTGTTCGTACAGGTTGCCGAGGTGGCTGTGGGTCACGGCCTCGCCGTGCGGGTCGTTCAACTGCCGTGAGTGGGCGAGGCTTTGGCGCAGGGCGACGCCCGACTCGGCGTAACGGCCCAGGCCTTCGAGGAGCAAGCCGCGGTTGTTGAGGCAACGGCGGATCCAGGAGACCGCGTCGAGCCGCCACCAGATCGCCAGGGCCTGGTCGTTGAGGACGAGGGCCTCGTTCTGCCGGCCGGTCAGGAAGTGCAGGCCGGCGAGATCGCCCAGCGCGTACGCCTCCGCCGCCGCGTCCCCGAGTCGCCGCGCCGCGTCCAGGGCGGCCCGGCCGAGCACGTCCATCTCGGCGACGCGGCCGCTGCGCAGGACGTAGGGGAAGAGAAGGCGGACGAGGGTCGAGAGGTGGGCGGTCCGGCGGGGATCGGGGGTGTCGCGGTACCGGGTCACCAGCGCGACGATGTTCTCCAGCTCCAAGTCGCCCCAGGCGAAGGCGTCTTCGGGGCGGGGGAAGGGGGTGGTGGCCGCCACCTCGCTTGTGTGACCGGGGAGTTGGGCGGCTGTCGGTCGGCGCCGGTCGTCCTGATCGAGGCCGGGTTCGACGATCGCGGTGAGGGTGCGTTCGGCTTGGGCGGCGTACCAGGCGAGGGCGGTGGTGATGGGGTCGGGGTTGGTGGGGGCGGGGTTGGTGGGGGCGGGGTTGGTGGGGGTGGGTTCGCTGAGGTCGGGGGCGATGAGGCCGGCTTCGTTCAGGTCGGCTTCGGTGAGGGCGCCGTGGGGCTCGGCACCGGCGATGGGGCCGGGTGGCTGGGCGTCTGGGGTGGCGGTGGCGCTGGCGGTGCGGGGCTGTGTCCCCGTCCGGTCACCAGTCGGCTCGGCCTCCCCGACGGCATGGCGCTGCTCGGCCCCCGCGATGTCCCCCAACTGCTCAGCTCGCGCAGCGTTTCCGCGCTGCTCGCCCTTCGCCAGTTCGCGGGCGAAGTCGCGCACCAGGTCGTGGGGGGTGTAGCGGCCGTATGCCGTCTCCTCCAGGAGGGCTACGTCGACGAGGCGGTCGAGGGCGGATGCGGCTCGGTGTTCGTCGGTGGTGGCGAGGCGGGCGAGCAGGGGGGCGCCGTAGGACGGGAGGTCGAGGGCGCCGATGTGGCGCAGGGTGCGGGCCGCGTCGCGGTCGGTCCGGCGTTCCGAGGCGGCGAGGGCGTCGTGGGCCACGGCCAGGGAACGGCGGACGCTGAGGTCGTCGTACTCCAGGTGGGGCAACCGGCTTTCCGTGGCGGCCAGTTGACCGGCCAGGACGTCCGGGGTGAGGGCCCGGCGCGCGGCGAGTCGGGCGGCGACGACGCGCAGGGCGAGGGGGAGGCGGCCGGTGAGTTCGACGAGGGGGTGGGCCGCGTCGAGGGCGGTGCGGCCGGAGACCGCGCGGAGCAACGCCGCGCTGTCCTCGCCGGAGAGGGGGGAGAGCGGGAAGCGCCGGGCGCCGTCGAGCGCGGTCAGCGGCGAACGGCTGGTCACGATCACCGCGCAGCCGGTGCCGCCCGGCAGCAACGGCCGTACCTGGGCGGCGCTCGCGGCGTCGTCCAGCACCAGCAGCGTGCGGGTCGGGGCGAGCAGGGAGCGGAGCAACGCGGTTGCCGCGTCCGGGTGTTCGGGGATGTGCCGCGATTCGGCACCGAGGTCCCGGAGCAGGGTGTGGAGTGCCTGGCCGGGGGTGAGGGGGGTCATGCCGGGGGTGGCGCCGTGCAGGTTCACGTACAACTGCCCGTCGGGGAAACGGTTCCGCACCTCATGCGCCACGTGCAGCGCGAGCGCGCTCTTTCCGACGCCGGCCATTCCGCTGATTACGGCGAGGGGGTGTGCTCCGGGGTCGGCGGAGAGGGGCGCGAGGGTGTCGCGCAGGGCGTGGATGGTGTTGGCGCGGCCGGTGAAGTGGGCTGGTGGGGGCGGGAGTTGGGCGGGGTGGGGTGGGGAGGGTGAGTGGGGGGTGGGGGTGAGCGGGGGCGTGGGCTGGTCCCGGGCGTGGGGAGGGGTGGGGGTGCGGGACTCGGGGGCGAGGGGTTCGGAGGTGCCGGGCTCGGGGGCGCCGGGCTCGGGGGCGCCGGAGGCAGGGGTCTGGGCGCCAGGAATGTGGGGCGCCGGAGCCTGGGCGTCAGAAGTGGCGAGGTCGGACGTGCCGGGCTCGGAGGCGATGGGCTCGGAGGCGTCGGAGGCAGGAGCTTGCGCACCAGGAACACGGGACACCGGGGTCTCGGCGTCGGAAGCAACAGGGTTGGAGGCGCGAGGCTCGGAGGCGATGGGCTCGGAGGCGTCGGAGGCAGGAGCTTGCGCACCAGGAACACGGGACACCGGGGTCTCGGCGTCGGAAGCGACAGGGTTGGAGGCGCGGGGCTCGGGGGCGTCGGGGGCAGGGGCTTCGGCGCCAGGAACATAGGGCACCGGAGTCTGGGCGTCAGGCACCGGGGCGTGCGGCGCGAGCACGCAAGGCGCGTTGCCCGGTTCGTCCGCGCCGGTGACCTCGGCAACTCCGGAGCGACCCGGAGCCCCGGCATCCCCGGCCCGCCTGCCCCGCCCAACACCCGCGACGTGATCGGCACGTCCAACAAACCCAGGCGCATGAGGCACGTTCACCGACTCGTCCGCACCGGTGCCCTCGACAGCTCCGAAGCCACCCGAAGCCCCGGCATCCCCGGCCCGCCCGATGCGATCGGCGTGCCCCGCGTCCTCGATGCGCCCAGCGTCCTTGATCTGACCCGTGTCCTCGGTCTGACCCGCGTCCTCGGTCTGACCCGCGCCCCTCGTCTGTTCCGCGCTCCCAATCCGACGCGCCTCTCCGGCCTGACCGTCCCCGACCCGACCCGTGTCCCTGGCCTGCCCCGCGTCCCCAATCCGACGTGACTCCCCGGCCCGACCCGCGTCCCCGACCTGACCGACGTCCTCGATGCGCCCCGCATCCTTGGTCCGGCCCACTCCCCCGACCTGACCCGCGTCACCAAGCCGACCCGTCTCCCCGGCCCGCCCCTCGCCCTCGATACGCCCCGCATCCCCAATCCGACCTGCGTCGTCGATGCACCCCGCGCCCCCGGCCTGCCCCACACCCCAGGCCCGACGCGCGTCCCCGACCTGACCGGCGTCAGCCCCCCGTTCCGCACCCGCGCCCCACACCCCCGCCGCCCCTCGCGGCAGATCCCACGCCTCCCGCACCTCTGTGCCCTGCGGCATCTCCGCACGCATCTCCCGAACCCGGGCCCTCTGCGGCACATCCCCGTCCCAGACCGCCGCCCCCTGCGACACACCCTCACCCCGAGCAGCCGCCCCCTGCGATACATCCCCGCCCCGAGTCACCGCCCCCTGCGACACACCCTCATCCCGAGCCCCCACCCCCCGCAGCCCTCCCCCACCCGACACCGGAGCCCCCACCCCGCCCCTAACCCCCCGCAACACCTCCGCATGCGCCCCCCGAACCCCCGCCCCCGGCTCGACACCCAGCTCCTCGATCAGTCGGTTGCGGAGGTCGCGGTGGACGGCGAGGGCCTCTGCCTGGCGGCCGGTGTGGTGGAGGGCGAGCATCAGTTGGCGGTGGTAGGACTCGCGGAGGGGGTGGTCGGCGACCAGTGCCGCCAACTCCGGGACGAGCGCGCCGAGTCGGGGGCCGCCCAGGGCCAACTCCGCGTCGTAGCGCCATTCGAGGGCGAGGAGGCGGGCCTCGGTCAGGCGCTGCGCGAAGGCGTAGCCGCCGAGTTCGGCGGGGAGGCCGCTGAGCGGGGTGCCGCGCCAGAGGGCGAGCGCCGCCGTGCAGGCGTGAACGGTGTCGGGCCAGTTGCCGGCCGCGTGCGCGGTGCGGGCCGCGGCGACGCGTGACTCGAAGACGCGGACGTCCAACTCGCCCTCGTCGACGCGGAGTACATAGCCGGGCGGTACGGCACGCAACCGTTCGGGATCGTCGAGGAGACGGCGCAGGCGCGTCACGTGATTGTGCAGCGAGGCCTGCGCGGACGCCGGCGGCGAACCACCCCACAGGGCGTCCTTGAGAGCCTCGACGGAGACCACCCGGCCGGGTTCCAGGAGCAGCGCGGCGAGCAGAACCCGCACCTTGGGACTGCCGATCGGGTGCACGGCATCGTCGTCGACAGGGTCGAAGAGGACCGGCGTGCCCAGCAGTCCGAACCGCAGCTCGTACCGCATCACACCGAACCCGTCACCCTTCCGCACAGCCTCGCGCGGCCGCGCCCCTTGGCGGATATCCGCCCTGTTCACGACGGTTTCCCGCCACCTTGCCCCGGACACTTGGCGCCGGATTCCGTACCGTACCGGCCGTCTCCCGCCGCCGCCCGGCGACTTCAGGCCACGCGGCCCACGAGCCCCGTACGCGCCATTGGCCACATGTTAGCGATTCGTTGGTGCGACCTGATGTGATCACATCATCGGATCTGGCCCGACGGCGCGCGCGTACGACGCGCAACTCGGGGGAGTGTCGCCGTCGCGGCCGGGTCCGGGGACGCGAGAGGGCCCCGGTCGGCGGAGGTGAACGACCGGGACCCTCGTCCCTTACATCCGAGGTACTACGGGTCAGCCACCTACCCCCTCGGCACTACGGGCTACGGGCTACGGGCTACGGGCTACGGGCCGGTCAAATGACCGGCGGACGCCCCAACCGCGTAAGCCGCCACACCGTCCGCCACCGCATCGGCCGCCGCTCCCCCGCCGGTTCGCGCACGCCCTCGACGAATCCCCCGAACCACGCCCGGAGTCCAGCCACCGACCGTGTCCGTACGAGCGTGAGCAGCGTCCAGATGCCCAGGTGGACCGGGATCAGCGCGAGCGGGAGCCGGCGGCGGACCAGCCAGACCCGGTTGCGGGCGGTCACCCGGTAGTAGATCGCGTGCCGGGCGGGCGAGGTCTTGGGGTGCTGGAGGAGCAGCTCGGGGGCGTACAGGATCTTCCAGCCGGCGTCGGCGGCCCGCCAGGCGAGGTCGGTCTCCTCGTGCGCGAAGAAGAACTCGGCCGGCCAGTCCCCCGTCTCGGCGAGCATCGCCATGCTCAACGCGTGACCGCCGCCGAGGAACCCGGTGACGTACCCGCCCTGCATCGGATCCCCCGCGCCGACCCTCGGCACATGGCGCCGCTGGGTCTCCCCGTGCTCGTCGGCGATCCGGAACCCGACGATGCCGAGGCGGGGTTCGGCCGCGTACAGATCGCTCACCCGGCGCAGCACGTCCGCGTCGACGAGCAGTCCGTCGTCGTCGAGTTCCACTACGACGTCCACGTCACCGAACGCGCGGAGCCGGGCCAGGCCCACGTTGCGGCCGCCGGGGCAGCCGAGGTTCTCGTCGAGGTCGATGGTGGTGACCTCGCCGGGGAGGGAGAGCCGGTCGGTGAACTCCGGGAGCCGGCAGCCGTTTCCGACGATCACGATGCGGGTGGGCGGGAGGTCCTGCTTGGCCACGGATTCGAGGAGCGCGTCGACCTCCGCGGGCCGGTTTCCCATGGTCACCACGGCAACGGCGATCCTCGGTTCGACCACGTCTCTCACTCCATCCGGCCATCCGGCGATGCCCGCGCCCTGACCGCGCAGCACTCCCCGTTCACCAAGATGTTTCCTCAGATCGACCGGTTGCCCCAACTCACGTTCATTTTGCGGGACCTTTGGTAGGGCTTTGCCGGTTTTCCCTCCGCCGTACGAACTTCAGCCCCGACCAGTCGTCCCCCAGCGCGGCGACCTTCACATCGACGACCCCCAGGGGCAGGAACACCTCCCGCAGCCCGTTCTCGGTGATGTCACTGACATGGCCCGCCGCCTTGCGGGGCCATGCGATCCAGAGCATGGCGCTGTCCGCGAGGCCGAGCACCAACTCCGCCGCTTCCGCGTCCAGCTGCCGCCGTTCCTGATAGAAGGCGAGGGCGACGTCCGCGCCGCGCGGGCCGCCGGCGTCGACTTCGCAGTCGTCGGGGAGTCCGGGGATCGTCCAGTGGTCGGGGGCGTGATGGAGGCGGACGCGGTGCCCGGGCTTGACGCCGATCTTCTTGGCGAGCGGGGTGGCGGAGTAACCTCCGCCCACCGCAGGGGAGTTGCCCATGCCCTGCCCTTCGTCCCGTAGTACTCCGGTGGTAGTCCCGTAGTTCGCAGTCCGTAGTCCCGCGTCCCGCGCACTGTTATACGGAAGTGATCCGCAGTACACCTCATGATCCAGGACCCGCTGTCAACCTCCGCTGCATCTTGCATGGGGGGACAGCCGGGGGGCTGTAGACACCACACGGAACTCGCCGACGCGCACAGGCGCCACACACACGCACCGCGTACACCGCTCACTCGCGCGCCGCACCCGCACTCGGCCAACCGTCGTCCCCGCCACGCCCTGTCCTCGTCCAGGAGGCCGCGTTGGCCCGCCGCACCGGGCCCGTTGTCGATCCCGGCCGGGGCGACCGGTTCCGCCGGAAGTACCCCCGTAACCGCGGAGAAGGTCTTCCAGTCGGACCGTTACGTGCCGCGTGCGGACCGGGTGTACTCCGCCGGTGCGCACGGCTATCTGCATGCGCAGGAGGGCACTTCGGGGTACCTCTGGACGTCGTACGACTCCGGTACTACGCCTCCTACGCCTCCTACGACCCAACTCGGGGATCTCACCCGGGTGGAGAGCCCCGGGTACCTCGGGGCGGCGTCCGATCTCGTGACGGATGTCGTCTCGGCCACCGCGAAGGCCGTCCTGCGGGACCCCGTCGCCGGTACCGCCACGGACGTGGCCCTCACCCACGGGACGTACGCGGCGACGTACGGCACCCATGTGCTGACCCAGGCGCGGGCCGCCGACGGGAGCCGTCTGCTGTATCTGTACGGCGACGGCGCGCCCGCCGACGGCACCCTCGTCGACGGCTGGCCGACCGGGATCACCGCGAACTTCGGTGTGCTGGGCGGCGACAGCGGTACCGCCGTGATCGGCTACGCGCTGGGCGGCGTACGGCACTTGGCGCTGGTGGATCTCGCCGCCGCGAAGGTCACCGGTGACGTGACGGTGTCGGCCGCGCCGGCCGCTGTCGCGCTGAGCGCGGACCGGCTGGTCTGGTACGCGGCCAGCGGTGCCACCGCGCACGTCCTGGACCGAGGCGACCTGTCCGCGGCCGAGACGACGGTGACACTGCCCGGTACGGAGGGCACGCCGTCCGTGGGGATCGTCGAGCGCTGGCTGGTGGTGGCCCGTTCGGTGCCCGCCTCCCCGTCCGACCTGACCGACAAGTCCGGCGAACGGCTGCTGGCCGTGCCCCTCGCGCTGTGGCGCTACGACGGCACCGGCACCTTCAAGCCCCGGGTGAAGCTCTCTGCCGACTGGGGCTCGAACTACAACGTCGTCCTCGGCGCGGGCAACCTCACCGCACGACCACCTTCTTCTACGACCTTCTGCTACGACAACGCAGGGCGCCCCGTCTCGATCGAGACGGGGCGCCCTGCGTCAAGTGACCGCGTACTGGTGTCAGTTGGCGACGTCGAAGGTGGCCGCCTTGGACACGAAGGTCGTGTCGCCGTCCTTGGCGGTGGCGAGCGCCGAGACGTACCAGGTGCCCTTGGCCGTCTCGGCCGCCTCCTTCTTGGTGACCTTGACCGTGTAGGTGCAGCGGGAGGTGTCGTCCGAGGTGCTCTTGCACGTGGCGGACTCGACGTCGCGCAGGTCCGCCGCGGTCGGCTTCAGCTTCGAACTCGCGGGCCAGGCAACGACCTTGAGGCCGCGGACGCCCGAGTTGTCACTGACGTCCACGGTGTAGGTGAAGGAGCCGGCGCCGTTCGCGGAGGGGGCGGTGTAGTGGGTCGAGCCGTGCTCCAGGGCCGGCTTCTCGGGGGCCGCGGAGGCGGCGGACGCGGCGAGCCCGCCGGCGACGACGCCGCCGACCGCGGCGACGGAGGCGAGGGAGAGGAGAAGAGCGCGCTTGGACATGGACATGGGAGATCCCCCTGTGTGATGTGGATGGTGTGGTGTGGATGGCGTGGGAGGCGGTGGTCGACCGCTTCCCTCGATGTGATCGAGCCTAGGAGCGGGACGGGGCGCGGTCCTCGGGCTGAAGAACGGTTGCCGCGTCGAACCAGAGATAGAGAAGGGCGGGACCGTAATCCCCCTTCCGCCTGACCCGGGCCCCTCACCTGCGCCCATAGCCTTTGAGTGTCATGAAACGAACCGACGACCGGCTGCTCCCGGTCCTGCTGATCTGTGCCCAGGCCCTGGTGTGGCCGGTGGCTCCGCTGCTGCGCGGCACCGTGCCGACCGCGGCCGACCTGCTCGTGGCCGCGCTGGTCGCGGGATCCGTGACGGCCGCGCTCGCGCTGCGCCGGTCACGTCCCGTGATCACGCTCATCGTGGTCGCCGCGGCCTGCGCGGTGGGCGCGGGCCCGCTGCCCACCGGGGCGATGGCGGTCTTCGGCACCGTGGGCGTCGCGCTCGCCCTCTTCACGGTGGCGACCGAGCGCGACACCTTCACCACGATCCTGTGCGTACTCACGCTCGCGCTCTGGCAGTTCCTGCAGAACATCACCCTGCACGGCCTCAGCGACAACAACGGCCTCGACCTGGTCCTCATCACCCTGCTCTACGCCACCGCGTGCGGCGCGGGCTTCTACGTACGCCGCACCCGCCGCGCCCGCCAGGCGGCCGAGCTCCTCCTGAACCGCGCCGAGACCGAACGCCACCGCCTCCCCGCGGCCGAACGACGCCGTATGGAAAGGGAGTTGCACGACGTCAGCGCCCACCACCTGACCGCCGTCGTCGTCACTGCCGGCGCCGCACTCGGCCTGCGCGAACGCCGTCCCGAACTCGCCGCCGAGGCACTGGAGTTCGCGACGGAGACGGGCCGAGAGGTCACCCGGGCACTGAGCGCGGTCCGCGCCCCGGCCCCTTCCCGCGAGGAACTCCCGTCCCCCGAGGACCGGTTGCGCTCCCTCATCGCCGGCTTCCGCCGCCTCAACCAACCCGTCGACTTCGAGATCGACCCCCTCCCCGACGGCGCCATCGCCGACGCGGCCTACGGCATCGTCCGCGAGGCCCTCACCAACGTGGCCCGCCACGCCCCCGGCGCCCACACCACGGTCACCGTCCACTACGGCGACACCCGCACCAACATCGTCATCACGAGCGCGGCCCCGCCGACCGGCACCCAGGCCCACGCCGCAGGCCTGGGCGGCGGCCGAGGCCAGGGCTTCCTTCGCTCCCGAGCCCGGGAAACAGGCGGCACCCTGACCACCGGCCCGACGGCGGAGGGCGGTTGGGAGGTACGCGCGATCCTCCCCGGCCGTACGGCGGCCCCGGTGGAACACTCCCTCCCGCGAAGCTACCGAGTAGCCCAGGTCATCGCCGCGTTCGGCCTGGTCGTACAGCCCCTGCTCCCGGTCCTGATCGTCCACGCGGACACAACATCGACCGGCACACACGTATCGGCAGGCGTCCTCTTCACGTTGCTGGCAGCAGCACAGGCGGTAGCACTCCTATGGCTGCACCGAGCACCCCGCACGGTCCAACTAGCCCTACTGGCACTGGCGTTGCTGTGGCCCATGGCCATGTCGGTGGGCCACTACACCGGCGCAGTACTGCTCCCCCCAACCCTGAGCACCTTGGCAACATGCGCAGCGGTGGCGGCCCTTAAGGGGCGCGGGGAACTGCGCGACCAGCCCCCACCGACCCGCACATACCGACTACCTCAGGCCCCTATCTCTGTATTTCCCATCGCAGCCACAGCCGCACACTCCACCGCCCTAACAATCGCCGTCCTACACCGAGGCACAACCATCCCCACCTGGGCGGTAGCCACGGCAGCAACTACCGCTGCCGCACTGGCAATTGGGGCGGCCCACTACGCCGGAGCCCTACGCGGCCGGCGTGACAGAACAACCCAGGGCACCCAAACCGCACAACTCGCCACCTGGACAGAGGAAGCCGTAAGAGACGCCTGGGCAGAACGCCGCCGCATCGCAGCAGGGCTGGAATCCACCGTGCTGGCCAGAACCGCAGACATGATCACCGAGGCACAGGCAGGCCACCTCGACGCAACAGCAACCCGAGCCCGAGAAGCCCTCACCGCAATGCGCGCCCTCCTGGACGCGGTCCGGGACGCCGACGAAACGACCACCCCCGACCTGCGCCCCCAACCCACCGTCCAGGCCCTCGACCTGCTCGCCCACCAATGCCGAGCCACGGGCCGAGACGTACACATACACGTGACGGACCGAGTCCCGGCCCGCCTCCCCACCGAAGTCGACCTCGCCGCCTACCACGTAGCCGAAACCCTCCTGGCGACCGGCGACAACGACCCCTCCGTACTCGAACTCGACGCGGACGGCGCTACGTTGACGATCACGGCCACCGGCGTACCCCGCGCCGCGGACACCGCCGTCCGGGCCCGCCTGACGGCAAGGATCGCGCCGCTCGGCGGCACCCTGACGGCCGGCCGCCCACCGGGCACGGTCCACCTCCGGCTGCCCCTCACCGCACCGGACGACGAGGAGAGAGAACGATGAGCCTCAGGGTGCTGGTCGTCGACGACCAGGGCATCGTCCGCGCGGGCTTCGCCGCCGTGATCGACGCCGAGGACGACATGACGGTCGTCGGCGAGGCGGCCGACGGCGCCACGGCGGTGGTCCTCGCCGCCGAACTCGCCCCGGACGTGGTCGTGATGGACGTACGAATGCCCGAACTCGACGGCATCGCGGCGACCCGGATCATCACCGCCCGGGAGAACGCGCCGCGCGTCCTCGTGCTGACCACCTTCGACCTCGACGCGTACGTCTTCGACGCCCTGCGCGCGGGAGCCTCCGGCTTCCTCCTCAAGGACGTGCACGCCTCCGAACTCCTCGCGGGAATCCGGGTGGTGGCGAGCGGCGAGAGCGTGCTCGCCCCGTCCGCGACCCGCAGGCTGATCGGCCACTACGCGTCCGGCGCGGGCGCGGGGTTCCGTTCCGACGCCGAGAGCGGTCCGCGCGAGCTGGAGAGCCTGACCGGCAGCCAGCGCAACGTCCTCGCGCTGCTCGCCTCGGGCCTCAACAACGCTGAGATCGCAGCCGAGTTGGACATCACCGTCGGCACCGTCAAGTCCCACGTCAACGCCCTGCTCCGCAAACTCGGCCTGCGCGACCGCGTCCAGGCCACGATCCTCGCCTACGACCTCGGCATCACCCGCCCGAACCCACCGGGCGCCGAGCACCTCTGACGGTCCGTCATCACCACAGACCCACCAACACCCCTTCACCCACCGCCACTCAGGAGTACAGCCATGCCCAGCACCGACGCCAACGCCGCCCGCTCCCCGCTCCACCGCCTCGCCCAGAACCTCCGCAACCCCTTCGCCCTCGGCTACCTCGGGATCTGCGTCGCCATCGTCATCTGGATGGTCGTCGTGACCGTCATGGACGACGAGGGCGGGTCGATGGCGGCCGTCGTCCCCCTCCTGGCCACCGCCCCGGCCAGCCTCGTCGTCCTCGCACTGCCGGGCGGCAAGGCGGCGTTGATCGTCGCCGTCGTCATCGGCGCACTGGTGAACGCCTCGATCATCGGCTGGTGCGCCCGCGCACTGGGCCGAGGCAACCAGTCCGACACCACCCGCTGAGCCCCGGGCGGGACTAGGCTGGGGGCGCGGTGTTCGCCCTGCTTCGCATCGGGCACAACCACCGCGTCGAAGGACTGCGGCATGAGGCACGCGCCCTGCACCACGTACGACCCGACCACGACCCACGAAGAACGGCCCCTACGACCCCTACGCCCCCACCCCCTGTTGACGGCCGTTCCCCCGCCCCCCGACACAGCGGCCATGCTGGCCGAACTCGTCCAACTACGGCTCCAGAACGCGCAGTTGACGGTGGCGATGGAGACCCGGGCGGTGATCGACCAGGCACGCGGCATGGTGATGGCCCTCGCACCCTGCTCCAGCGACAGGGCCTGGGACCTGCTGGTGGGCGTCTCCCAGCACTGCAACATCAAGCTCCGGACCGTGGCGGCGGCGCTGGTCGCCACGACGGAGGACCAGACGCTGCCGGCCCCGATCCAGCGGGAGTTGCGCCGCGCGCTGCGGCTCCTCCACGCGGCGGACCGGTCGTCGTAACAGGCACGGAAGCGAGTACGGATGGGTCGGCACCGGGAGCTGTGGTTCCAACTCTCCGGTGCCTTCGCCCTGAACGGCCGATGGACGCCCCCACTGGGTAGCCCGGCCCGCCGAACCTAAACAGTCCGGAAACTACGTGAACTGCGGGACCTGCCCGGCATCTATTCGGGACGCTGCGTCCGGTCGTTGTGCGCCAGTCCGTCCGGGTGGTCCTCCGTACGCTCGCCGAGCGGAAGTACCAATACGCGTACGGGAGTTGTGTCGTCCTCGCGCCGGATCCGCCCGACGTCCCGCCAGCCCCACCCCTTGAGGGCGGCCAGCACCCACCGGGCGGACTCGTCCACCAACGTGACGCCCAGCGAGGCCTGGTGGTCGGTGAGCAGCCGCTCCTGCATCAGCCGGGCGAGGCCGCGCGCGTGCTGGTGCGGATGGACGAGGGTCTCCAGGATCGCGAACACATGCCCGGACGCGGTGAGTTGCTCCAGGTTCTGCGGCAACGGCCCGTCGAAGCCCTGCCACCACGAGCCGTCGCGCGGCACGGAGAA
Organism: Streptomyces sp. NPDC050528; assembly: GCF_044457795.1. NCBI lineage: Bacteria > Bacillati > Actinomycetota > Actinomycetes > Kitasatosporales > Streptomycetaceae > Streptomyces > Streptomyces sp. NPDC050528. The sequence continues at coordinate 15,528 of NZ_JBITHH010000023.1, read as the reverse complement.
ACCGCAGACACACCCCGCCAACGACTCCGCCTCGGCGACGAGCATGTCGAAGCCGGGCAGTTTCACGTCGTCGGCGAGCCGGAGCAGGAACTTCTGCCGGTCGTTGAACTCCTCGCCCGCCTCGGCGTCGGAGGACTCCACATACAGATCCGCCAGGTCCTCCCGCAGGGCCTCGGCCTGCCAGCGGTTCAGCCGGCGCAGCCGCACCGTGTCCATGGCGTCCACGGCGCCCACGACGGTCGGCTCGGGCTTCTGGCCTTCGGGTTCGTGCGCTTGCAGCGGGCTGCTCATGAGACGCCTCGGTTCGGAAGACTCGGTGGTGCGGTACGGCGCCAGGGTCCAGGACGTCTGTCCAGCAGCATAGCCGCGCCTGTCGCGAAAACCCGTTCGAATGAAGCCGTTTGAAGGCGACCCCACCGGGCACTCGTCCGGTGTGCTTCGGACTGGAGGCACCCCCGTGGGAGCGGTGTTCGCTGCTCCCCAGTGTGCTGCGACGTGCCGACCCACGGTGAGTGACACCACCGAAGAGGGAGCACGTCCCCATGCAGGCCGAACGCACACTCAAGTCCCGTACCACCAAACGCACTTACGACGACTCCCCCGACACCGACGAGGCGTTCCGCCGGATCGCCGCACTGCCGGACGGACCGGAGCGGGCGGCGCTGTGCCAGGAGGTCGTGTGCGCGTGGATGCCGATGGCCGTACGGCTGGCCCGGCGCTACCGGCACCGCGGCGAGTCCGCCGAGGATCTCACGCAGGTGGCCCAACTCGGCCTGGTCAAGGCGGTGTCACGCTTCGACCCGAGTCTCGGCACCGCGTTCCCGAGCTTCGCGATCCCGACGATCCTCGGCGAGGTGAAGCGGCACTTCCGTGACGAGCTCTGGGTCGTCCATGTCCCGCGCCGGGTACAGGAGTTGCGCGGGCAGGTCCGGTCCGCCGATCACGAGTTGAGCTCCACGCGGGGCGGGACGATCTCCGCGGTCCACGAGATCGCCGCGCACACCGGGCTGACGGAGGCCGAAGTACGGGTGGGCCAGGGGGCGTTGGAGGCGTACACCGCCTGGTCCCTGGACGCCGTACCCGGGCATCCCACGGACGGCCATCCGCTGACCGACACCCTCGGCGCCGTCGAGCCCGACTTCGACCTGATCGTCGACCGCGAGGCGCTGCGCCCACTGCTGCGGGCGCTGCCCGAGCGCGAGCGCGAGATCCTCTACATGCGGTTCTTCTGCGAGATGACGCAGGCGCGCATCGGGCTGCGGCTCGGCGTCTCCCAGATGCATGTCTCCCGCCTGATCACCCGCACCTGCGCCCGCCTGCACGACCAGGTGATGGCCGAACCGCGCGCGTTCAGGCGGGCGTCGTGACGAGGTCCGGCACGTTCGCCGCCTCGGCGACCAGCTGACTCCCGGTCGACGTGCGCAGCGGGTCGCTCGCGGCGGTCATCAACCAGGCCGCCGTGGCGGGGTCCGTCTCAGGAGGTACGACGAGCAGGTCCCAGCGGGCAGTGCGGTACGACAGGAGCAGCAGCTGGTGCGGATCCTGCTCGGCCAGGAACCAGCCCACCTTCACGACATGCCCGTCGACCGGCACCTTGCGCGCGAAGTCGGCCGGCCAGTGCGTGGGGTTCACCGTGACCCGGGTGATCCGTCCCCACAACGGATCGAGTACGGCGACCAGTTGGGGAAGTTCCGCCCCCAGATCCCGGGAGCGGGGCCACCAGGCACCGTCCAGCAGAGCGGGCTTGGAACCGAGGGGAGCGAGCGACATACGGAGTGCGGGGGCGGTTGCCCCGTCCTCGGGTGCCGACGCGGACGAAACGGGCGCAGTCATGACGCGAACCCTGCTCTGGACCGGTCGCAACCGGCCCGGCGTATTCAATCGCCGAAAACGACACGGGCATGGAGGCCGGTGCGCGAAATACCCTCGGTACCTTCGAGCGTACTCCTCCCCAGCTCAGGCCCCGCCCCAGCCGGCCGAGGGGTCGTCCGGGTCCTCGGTCGCGTACAGGCCGGGCCCGAGCCGCGCGGCCAGGGTGTCGCCCGCGATGTGTGTCAGGGTCACCGTGCCGTCGCCGTTCGTCGTCAGCTCGGCGTAGTACGCCGGAGCCACCCAGTCCATCGGACGGTGGAAGAAGAAGTCGACCGTGTCGTCCGGATACTCGCCGCGGAGGAGCGGGAGCACGGTCTCCAGCGCGTCCTCCGCACCGCGCCCGCTGATCACCGCGGCCACCCGCCCCGGCGCCGTCCGCCACACCCGCACATGCGCGTGCCCAGACCACCCCTGACGGGACGACCACGAGTTCTCGTCGCGGATCAGGCGGACCGGCCGAGCATCCTCAACTGCCATACGAGGCCCCCTCTTTCGACCATGCCGTCGTCATCGCGTACGCATACCCCTACGACTAGACCCACGACTACGACTACGGTCGCGCCGTGTCACTGAGATACCCGGCGGTACTACGGGTACCCCCCAGCCGCGCCTCCTTCGCGGGCCCTCGTACTTCCGGCCGAGGCCCGGCGTCGGAACCGGCCGCCCGGCCGAGGTGGCGGGTGTCCGTGCGGGAGGAGGCTCTGGGGACAGCGGCCGGTGGGGACCGGTCGCACCGTGAATCGAGGAGCTCCGCATGAAGCGCATCGTCATCGCCCTGGCCGCGGCCGCCGTACTGGCCGGCGGCGTCGTGGTGGCATGGAACGTGTTCGACAACTCGTCGGTCGCCACCGCGAGCGGCGCGGACCACACGGTGCCGCGCGCCGAGGTCGAGAAGCAGGCCAAGGAGAACTACGCCATCCCCTTCTTCCAGGACGGCCCGCAGTCGGTGAGCTGCCCGGGCGGGCTGCGCGCGAAGATGGACTACACCGTGGAGTGCACCGCCGTCTTCAAGGGCGAGACCAAGAAGATGCTGATCTCCGTCACCGGGGTGCACGGCGACCGCGTGAGCTTCGACTACGGCCTGACGAAGTAGCCGGGTCGAGGACGCCGGGGCCGCGAGAGTGACGGGTGGCAGCGAGAGTGACGGGTGGCGGCGAGGGCGGTCAGTGGTCGCCCACGACGCCGCTCCGCCATGCCCAGGCGGCGATCTCCACCCGGTTCCGCAGCTTCAACTTGCCCTGGACGCTGGCCATATGGGTCTTGACGGTGGAGAGCGACACGAACAGCTCGGTACAGATCTCCTGATTGGTCCGCCCCTCGGCGACCAGCCGGACCACGTCAAGTTCCCGTCCCGTCAGGGGACTTGAGGAGACCTCGGCCTGCCGGGCGGACTCCGCCGCGGGCCGCTGCTCACCGATCCGCTCCAGCAGCCGTACGGTCACGGCCGGTGACACCAGCGCGTCACCGCGCGAGGCCGCGCGTACGGCCTCCACCAGCAGCCCGGGTCCCGCGTCCTTCAGCAGGAACCCGCAGGCGCCGCCGTGCAACGCGCCGTAGACGTAGTCGTCCTGGTCGAAGGTCGTCACGACCACGACCCGCAGCGGATCGACGGCCTTCGGCCCCGCGAGCAGCCGGGTCACCTCCAGCCCGTCGAGCTTGGGCATCCGGATGTCGACGAGACACACGTCCGGCCGCAGCTTCCGGGCCAGCTCCACGCACTCCGCGCCGTCCGCCGCCTCCCCCACCACCTCGATGTCGGGCTGGAGTTGGAGGATCAACCGGAATCCGGTGCGCACCATTTCCTGATCGTCGGCGATCAGAACCGTGATGCGCCTCCCCGAACCACGCGCGCCGGTACCGGCATTGGCCTCGGTCATGCGGGCGATCCTGCCACAGCCCCGCGCAGCGGAAACTCCGCCGTCAGCCGCCACCCCCCGTCCTCCGCCCGGCTCGCGTGCAGCGTGCCCCCGACGGCTTCGGCGCGTTCGGCCAGCCCGACGAGGCCCAACCCGCCCCGCCCGCCCAGCGGTTCGGCGTTCGGCGCGGCCCGTCGCGAGGACGGCGCGTTGTGCACCTCGACCCGAAGCCGCCGCGCGTCCCCGTCCCCCTCCCCCGCCAGCGCGACCCGCACGGACACGGACGGCGACCCCGAAGCATGCCGCCGTACGTTCGTCAGCCCCTCCCGCACCACATTCCGCACGGACGTCTCCACCTCGGGATCGGGCCGCGCCTGCCGTACCTCGGCCGCGACCTGGAGGGTGGCAGGGGCGTCACGTTCGGCGAACGCGGCGACCAGTTCCCCGAGTTCGGCGAAGAGGTCCCCCGGCCGCACCGCCCGCCCGTCGTCCACGCGCAGCACGCGCACCAACTTCCGCATGGACTGCAGCGTTTCGGACCCGGCCCGCTCGATATGCCCGAGCAATACGTCCACTTGCTCGGGCGCACTCTCCCGGATCGCCCGCGCGGCCTGCGCCTGCACGACGATCCCGGTGACGTGATGAGCGACGAAGTCGTGCAATTCCCGGGCGAGTTCAAGCCGCTCGCTCTGCCGCACATCGGCGACCGCGCGCCTTCTACGGTCGTCAAGGCTCCGCAGATAGCAGCCGAGCCCGACGGCGGCACCCGTGGGGAAGGTCAGCAGGAAGGAGAAGACGACCCCGTTCCCGTCCAGCCGCATCGGCGCCGCGATCACGGCAACACCCAGTGCGGTCCCGAGAGTCGCGGCCGCCCAGGGCGACGACACGTCCTTCGCCGTACGCACCAGCAGGAGCAGCAGACACAGCGTCTCCAGCAGCCCCCACCCGGCGAAGGACGGCGTCACCGACGTCAGCAGCCCCAGGGTGACCGCCCAGGAGACGGCCACGGCCACCCCCGCGCCCCAGGTCAACGAGGGCGTCCTCCCGGGCAGCAGCAGGGCCGCGGCGGCCACGACCCCCGGCACCACCCGCCACCAGACCCCGTTCCCTTCGAGCCCGGCGGTGGGGACGACGGAGGCCACATCGAGCACCCACAACAACGCCATGACCAGGGCCAGCGCGGTGAGCGCGGTACGACGCGACAGCCGGGAGAGGGCCGTCTGGTCGTCGCCCAGATTCTGATCGTCCAGTTCTCGCACAACTCGCAGCGTAGGGGCGTCCGTTGTCACCCGGCCTCGGCCGAAAGGACGACGTGAGGGGCGCGAACCGGTCGCCCGGCCGAGGCGAAGTGCCGTAGCGGAACGGGATGTTGGGCACATGAATCCCACCCCGCCTCCTGTTCCTCAGCCTGTTTCTCCGCCGGTGTTGCAGGGCATAGCGCTGTCCAAGTCCTTCGGGTCGACGCACGCGCTCGACGCGGTGGACCTCGCCGTACGCGCCGGTGAATCCGTGGCCGTGATGGGCCCCTCGGGTTCGGGCAAGTCGACGTTGCTGCACTGCCTGGCGAACATCGAACGCCCCGACAGCGGACAGGTGTTGCTGGACGGCGAGCGCATCGACCAGCTGCGCGAGCCGCACCGCAGCGAGGTGCGCCGGGTCCGCTTCGGATTCGTCTTCCAGTTCGGCCAGTTGCTGCCCGAACTCCCGGCGGTGGAGAACGTGGCCCTCCCCCTCATGCTCGGCGGCACACCCCGCCGCGAGGCGGAACGCCGGGCCCGCACCTGGTTCGCGCCCCTCGGCCTGGAAGGCAAGGAGGACAGCCGCCCCGGCGAACTCTCCGGCGGCCAGGCCCAACGGGTCGCCCTGGCACGGGCGTTGGTCGCCGGCGCCCAGGTCGTCTTCGCCGACGAACCGACCGGTGCCCTCGACCAGACGACGGGCCAGGAGGTGATCGGCCTCCTGGTGCGGGTCACCAAGGAGCAGAACGCGGCACTGGTGGTGGTCACCCACGACGAGTCGGTCGCCCGCTGGTGCGACCGCACGGTGCGGGTGCGGGACGGCCGGATCGTAGAGGAGACGACGGCCGCGCAGGGCGCCGTAGCGAACGCGGGGGCGGGCCGATGAAACCCAACCACACCACATGGACGCTGACTTGGCGCCTGCTGCGGGGCGGCGGCCGCCACGGCAACCTCGGCGTGGCCCTCTCCGTCGCGGCCTCGGCGCTCTGCACCACGCTCCTGCTCCTGTGCGTGGCCGCCAACCTGGGCTTCGGCGCCCGCGCCGCCCACACCGACTGGCGCACCCCCGCACAGTCCAACTCCGCCCAGGCGGTGGCGATCCAGGCCGTGGCGACGACGTTCGTCGACGGCGCACCGGTGACGGTCATCGACGTGGCGGCACTCCCGGGCAAGCAGGCCAGTCCGCCCGCCCCACCCGGCATGCCGCGTTTCCCCAAGCCCGGCGAGGTATGGACGTCACCCGCACTATCCGAACTACCGGGCTGGCGAGGGGTGTTGGGCCTGTCAGGCCTCCGTCCCCCCACAGGCGCCCTGGGCCGAGCCGCGCTGGCCAGGCCGGACGAGATGGTGGCCGTAGTCGGATACGCGGCCGACGCCCCGACGATGTCGACGGCACGCGGCACGGACCCCCGCCGCCCCGGCGACATGGTGACGCCCACCCCCATAAGGAACTTCGAGGGAAGGTTCAACGGCGGAAGGGCAGCGGACGGCATGACCGCCCAGTACCAGGACCTGACCAAACTCGCGACGGCTCTGGTGATCATCCCCCTCCTGCTCCTGGGCGCCTCCTCCGTCCGCCTGTCCGTCTCCCGCAGGGACAACCGCCTTGCCCTGCTACGCCTGTTGGGCGCGGCACCGAGCCGCATCGCGAAAATGGCGGCGGCGGAAGCGGCCCTGACGGGCGCGGCGGGAGCGGTCGTAGGCACGCTCGGCTACGCGGCGTTGCTGCCCCTGGTGTCCAACATCCCGGTGGCAGGCGGCAGTTGGTATGCCGCCGACCTCTGGGTGGGGGCGCCGGTCCTGCTCGCGATCCTCACCGGCGTGGTGCTGCTGACGACGATCAGCGCGCTGGCGGGCCTGCGGCAGGTGGTCGTAGGCCCGTTGGGAGTCGTACGCCGTTCTCGCACCCCTCGCCTGAAGGCCGTACGCGCGCTGCTGTTCGTCGCCGTACTCCTCGGCTACTGGCAGCTCTCCAAGGGCAGGCCGATGGACATCAACGCGGTGGTGTACTGCTGCGCGGCGGTCTTCGCGGCGCTGTCGGTGATCGGCCCGTGGGTGGTCGGCACCCTGGGCTCCCTGGTGACGAACCTGGCCCGCCGCCCGACGACCCTCCTGGCCGGCCGCCGTCTGCTGGACGATCCCAAGTCGGTCTGGCGCGCGGTCGCGGGCCTGACCCTGGCGGGCTTCGTGACCGGCTTCTTCGCCTTGTTCAGCATCGCGGGCGGCTCCCCGTGGGACACCCCCGGCCAACTCTCGCTCGCCGTACCGAAGGGGCGGGTGGCGGTGGTGCGGGAGGGCGCGGAGGCCCGTTTGAGGCATGCGGGAATCGGGGCGACGGTCGGGGTGACGACGACGTGGGTCGCGACAGGCACCGGCACGGGAGGCGAACGTCAGCTCACGGCGACCGTCGCGGACCCGAGCCGGCTGGACGCGGCACGCACCGCGCTGACCGGCCTCGTGCCCGGCCAGTTCCCCCTCACCGGCACGGACGTCGACTGGCAGTCACGCGAGTTCGACCACGACTTCCACCTCTCGACCCTGACCGTCCTGGCCGCGAGCTTCACCATCGCCATCGCCTCGACCGGCATCACGGCAGCGTCCTCGGTCCTGGACCGCCGCCGCACCTACGGCCTGCTGCACCTCGCGGGCACCCCGCTCCGCGTCCTGGACACGGCGCGGCGCACGGAGTCGGTGCTGCCGGGTGCGGTCCTGACGACGGGCGCGGTACTGACGGGCCTGTTCTGCGCGGCCCCTCTCACCTTCGCCGGCGGCACCCCCCACCTGAACGCCCCCGGCCTGACCCTGCTCGCCGGATGTCTGGCGCTGGGCTTCGCGGGGTTGGCGGGGGCGAGTGCGGCGAGTCGGCCGTTGTTGCGGGAGGTGGTGCGAGGGGCGGGGGCTCGGCCGGACTGACCCCGCGTCAACACCACGACCGCCCGCCTCAGCAGGACACTCCCGACCGCCTGAAATCGGCGACGGACGGCGTGCCCATCAACGCCATGACCTCCTCGAACTCGTCCATGAGCAGCCGTAGGACACCCGTGACGCCCTCCGCGCCGGAATGCGAGAGCCCCCACAGAGCCGGACGTCCGATCATGACCGCGTCCGCGCCCATGCACAGGGCCTTGGCGACGTCCGCGCCGTGCCGGATGCCCCCGTCGAGGACGACCTGGCATCTTCCGCTCACCGCGTCCACCACTTCGGTGAGGCAGTCCGGGGCGCTCCTGGAGAAATCGAGCTGTCGGCCGCCGTGGTTGGAGACGACCAGCCCCGAAACGCCGTTCTTGACGGCCAGTTCGGCGTCCTCGCCGGTCAGCACGCCCTTCAGCACCACCGGCAGGGACGTCACCTCATGCAGCCAGGCAAGGTCCTCCCAGGTGATCGAGGCGTCGAACTGCTCCCTGGAGTGCTGCGCGACGGCCGATTGACCGTCCAGGCTCCGGTGGGAAGCGGCCATGACCTTCGGAGCGAGGTTCACCGCTCGCACATCGGGCGGTACCACGAACCCGTTGAGGGCATCGCGCGGGCGGAACGCGACTCTGGGTGCGTCGACCGTCAGCACCAGCGCCCGATAGCCGGCGGACTCGGCCCGGCGGATCAGATCCGTCATCGCCCCACGGTCCTTGAGCCAGTAGAGCTGGAGCCACAAGGGGCCGTCGGCCGCGGCGGCGATGTCCTCAAGGGTCCGGCTGGCGAACATGCTCACGGTGAACAGCACACCCGCGGCGCCCGCGGCGCGCGCCGTCGCCACCTCGCCCTCCGGGTGGGCGAGCCGGTGGTAGGCCATGGGAGCGATACCCAAGGGAGCCGCCAACTCGCCACCCAGCAAGGCGGTTGAGGTGTCGCAGTGGGAGACGTCGACGAGGCAGCGCGGCCGCAACCGAATCCGGTCCAGAGCCTCCCGGCCCGCCGTCAGCATCGACTCGGTGCCGCTGCCTCCCGCGAGGAAGTCCCAGACCGGTCCCGGCAGCCGCTCCTTGGCCGCAGCCTCGTAAGCCTCCAGGTTCGGCACCTCGTGTTCTCCCTTCTCCGTCCGCGGACGGGGTTCCAAAAACACTCCCTAGCCGGCTGTGCCGGTCGTCTGCGCGGTGATGAAATCGGCCAGTCTCGCGACGCCCTCGGTGATCTCCTGCGGGCTCTGCGAGCTGCACGACAGACGCAGCTGATGCGTGCCCCCACCGTCCAGGTGGAAGTCGCTCATCGGGGTCCACAGCACACCGAAGGACCGCGCGGAGACTTCGAGAGCCCGGTGGTCGGCGAGGAAAGGGACGTCGACGACGACGAAGAAACCGCCGTCGGGACGGTTCCAGCGGACTCCGGCCTCGGGCCGGCGCGCCGCGGGGAAGTGCCGCTCCAACGCGTCGAGCAGCGTGTCCATGTTGGTGCGGTAGTGGGCGACAGCGTGCGCGTTCGCCGAGCGGAGCCGACAGTCGCTCTCGACCAGCAGCCCGCCGATGACGGCCTGGCTGACGGCCGAGGTGTTCACCGTGGTCATGCTCTTGATCTTCGACAGCTCGTCCGTGAGCATCGTGCGCCCGCCGGTCGGGCCCACGACCTCCTGGTCGGCGACGATGTAGCCCACACGGGCTCCGGGAAGCGCGGTCTTGGCGAAGGAGCCCAGGAAGATCACCCGGCGGCCGCGGTCGAGGGCCTTCAGGGTCGGGCGGGCCGACCCGGACCGGACGAAGAACCCGTACGGGTCGTCCTCCAGGACGAGCAGGTCTTCGTCGGCGGCCAGCTCGAGCAGACGCTGCCGCGCCGCCGTACTCATGCTCGCTCCCGAAGGATTGCCGAAGTCCGGGACCACGTAGAAGGCCCGGGGGCGCTCGCCCGCCTCCCTGGCGGCGCGGACAGCCGCGAGCAAGGCCTCCGGATCGGGTCCGGCGGGGCCTTCGGGCACGGGGCGCACCCGGATACCCAGGAGCTGGGCCGCGCCGGTAATGCCCACATAGCAGGGTGAACTGACCAGCAGGGTGTCCTCGGGCCCGGCGAAGAGTGCCCTCAGGGTGAGGAGCAACGCCTCCTGGCAGCCCGTCGTCACCACGATCGCTTCCGGCGGGACCTGGATTCCCTCGTCGTTGGCGATCGTCCTGGCGATCAGTTCGCGGATGATGCCGCTCGTACGGCCGTACTGGAACAGCTGGGTCCGCACCTGGTCACGTGACCAGCCGAGTTCCTTCTCCAGATACGTGGTGTACGTCTGCAGATGGCGGGCGAGGTCCTCGGGTTCGAAGTCGCCCTCGGTCGGGCGGCCCGGCGCGAAGGAGATCGCGTCCGGGAACCGGCCGACGACCTCGTTGAGGAAGTTCATCGCGTCGAGGACCGGGGCCCTGAGCGATCCGTGCAGGTCGGCGAGGAACAAGGCCTGCTCCGGTGGTGCTGCGACGTCCGTCATCCTCACACCCCTCCCGGTGCGGTCGCATAGTCCGTGCTCAAGCCGGCTCCGTCCGTGTTCAAGCCGGCTCCGTCCGTGTTCAGGCCGGCTCCGTCCGTGCTGCGCGCGGGGATCCGGGCCTTTCCCTGCACACCGCGGAGCAGGACCGACGCGAGCCGGTCCCTTGAGGCGCTGCCCTGCTCCGGCGTCCGGGCGGTGCCCAGTGTGCGCAAGGTGTCGACCATCAGCCCCACGTCGTGGGAGAACTCCGCGAGCACGTCGGCGACGGCCACGGCGTTCGTGCCGAGGATGTCGGTCCACAGTTCGGGGCTGCCTCCGGCGAGGCGGCTCACGTCACGGAGTCCCTGTCCCGCGAGCCCGAGCTGGGACTGCTCTCCGTGCAGCAGCCGCGCCGCGAGCAGGCTCGACACCAGGTGCGGGGTGTGGGAGACCAGCGCGACCGCCTGGTCGTGCTCCGCCTGGGTCATCACGACCGGCCTGGCCCCGCACAACTCGGCCAGGTTCCGGGCGCGTTCGACCGTCTGCGCCCGGGTCTGCGGGGCCGGCGTGAGGACCCAGGGACGGCCTTGGAACAGGTCGGCGCTCGCGGCCAGCGGACCCGACTGCTCCCGGCCGCCCATGGGGTGCCCTCCGACGAACCGGGTCAGGTCGCAGCCGGTCCTGGCCGCCTCCTGCTGGACCCGTTCCTTGACGCTGGCCACATCCGTGAAGTCATGGGCCAGCCCCCGTAGTTGGTGTTCCCTGAGGGCCGCCGCGACGTACTGCGGGGGTACCGCGACGACCGCCAGATCGACCGGTTCACGAGGAGCTCCCACGCTGCCCGCCCCGAGATCGGCCGCCATGCGGGCCGCCTCGGGATCGGTGTCGATCAGGTAGGTGGTCACGCCCCGGCCCCGAAGGGCCAGGGCGATCGACGTACCGATCAGACCGGCTCCGACCACTGCGACGCTGCGCATCAGCGATTACTCCACAGGAGTGGCAGGTACTCGGGGTCGCTGTAGTCGGGAGTGCCCTCGGCCGTACGGCGCACCAGCACGTCGTGGTTGTAGTTGACCTGGGTGCCGTCCGAGCGGAAGAAGTCGCGGTAGCGGTTCTCGCCGTCCTGGAGGTGGAAGGAGATCGCGCGGCGCGGACGGTCGCTGACGTTGGCACCGCTGCCGTGATAGGTGCGGCAGTGGTGGAAGTTGACGTGTCCCTTGGGGATCACGACCGGGATCTTGGTGACCTCCACGCCGTTGTACGCCGCGTTCTCCTCCAGCATCTGGTCCAGCTCGGAGCGGTCGCGCTCGGCGAAGTGCAGGGAGGTGGCATCGTTGTCGACGGTCTCCTTCCACAGGTGGCTGCCGTCGACCATGGTGATGGTGCCCATCTCCTCGCCGCAGTCGTGGAAGGGGATGAACGCGGTCAGCATCCGCTCGGAGGTGGATGTGGACCAGTAGTGGCGGTCGAAGTGCCAGGGCACGACGTTGGACTGCTCCTGCGCCACCGGGGGCTTGTAGATGAGGGTCGACTGGAAGACCCGTATCTGCTCCGCCTCGGCCAGACGCGCCGCTACGGCGCCCAGCAGCGGCTTGCGCAGGATGCGGCCGATGGTGTCGTCCTCGTAGTGGATGTAGTCGTTGTGCCGCTGGACATCGCCCTTGGCCGGCTCCCAGTAGGCCAGCTTGGGCGGGCGTACCGGCAGGGTGCGGTCGCGGTGGCCGGCGTAGAAGCGCTCGCTGGCGGCCTCCAGCTGCTCGACCTCCTCGTCCGTGAACAGCTTCTTGGACAGGTACCAGCCGTGCTCGGCGTAGAAGGTGACGTCCTCGTCGGTCGGGAGCAGCGCGCGCTCCTCGTCGGTGAGAACGAAGTTCTGGACGTCCTGAATGGTCATGATCTTCCTTACGAGGTACGTGACTTGACGTCGGAACGGCGCGCCGAGCGCGTCAGGAGACGGCCTTCTCGCCGGCGACCGCCTCGTAGAGGGCCTTGATGTTGCCGCTGCCGAAGGTGCGGGCACCGTGGCGGTCGATGACCTCCCAGAAGAAGGTCTTCCGCACGTGCTGGGACTGGGTGAAGATCTGGAACAGCTGGCCCCAGTGGTCCTGGTCGATCAGGACGTTCGTGCGGCGCAGGTCCTCGACCCGGACATCGGGGCGCTCGAAGCGCTCCTGCAGCCGGTCGTAGTACGAGCCGGGCGTCTGCAGGAAGGTGACGCCCCGCTTCTCCAGGGTCTGCACGGTGTCCACGATGTCGTCGCAGAGCAGTGCCAGGTGCTGGACGCCGGCGCCGCCGTGGCGGGCCAGGAAGGTGTCGATCTGGCCGGGCTGACGGTCCGTCACCGGCTCGATCAGGGTGAAGGTCACCTTGCCGGACGGGCTCTGGACCACCTTGGAGTCCATCGCCTGGGCGCCGACCTCGATGAACTCCTCGAAGATCTGGGAGAACCCGAAGACCTTCTCGTAGAACGCGACCGTCGAGTGCAGCTGGCCCGCCGGCAGGCAGATCGCCGCGTGGTCCACGGTGCGCAGCAGCTCCTCCCCCGCCTCCGGGTCGGCGGCGATCATGTCCATCACGCCGGGCAGGAACTGCTCGCGGTCACCGCTGCGCTGCACGAACCGGTGCGCTACGTCGCCGAAGCCCAGGACCGAGGCGGTGATCACCTCGGTGCCGTCCTTGCTGTGGACGGTGGGCGGCTCGACCGGGGTCGCGCCCCGCTCGACGGCCAACTCGAAGGCCTTGACGGCGTCTTCGGTCTCGAAGGCGATGTTCGCCACCCCGTCGCCGTGCTGCATCACGTAATGCGCGGCCGGGTGAGAGGAGTTGAGGGCGGAGGTGAGGACCACCTCGATGCCGCCCTGGCGCAGCAGCAGCGAGCGGTGGTCGGCCTGGCCGGTCTCGGGGCCGGCCAGGCCGCGGACGCGGAAACCGAAAGCGGTGCAGAGGTAGAACGCGGACTGCTGAGCGTCTCCGACGTAGAACTCGACATGGTCCACGGCCCCGATATTCATGCAAAACCCTTCTGTTCCCGTTTTTGGGCAGGAGAAATCCGACAGGAGAAAGTCGAGAGGAGATAGTCGAGATGTTCGAGAGAGTGGCGAACAAGTGAATCGAGGAGCGTCCCGCCCCTGCTGTCGCGCTAGAGAGAGGAGAACTCGTTCAGCGGCGACCAGACTCCATAGTCGCCCCGACGGTAGAGAAGTGGTTCACGGGGGAAAACCTCTGCGGCCTCCACCCGGCCTACCACGAGCCAATGGTCACTCACTTCAACCACATTTTCAACCCTGCATTCCGCAAGGCCGAGCGCGATGTCGATGAGCAGGGGCGCGCCCTCGGCGATGAGCGAGGGGCGCCAGTCGACATGTGCGAATTTATCCGTGGCCTTGCTCGCGAAAACCCGCGAGGCGTCGCACCCGGACGCGGAGAGGAAATTCACCGCGAACGCCTGCGAGGACAGAATCGCCGGCAATGTGCGGGACCCCTTGCCGACCGACACCAGCAGCGTCGACGTCGCCGCCGACACCGAACAGACGGCATTGCTGGTGAAACCGTACGGCTCACCGTTGCCGTCCGTCGCGGTGACGATGGCGATCGGGGTCGGGAACGAACCGAAGAGTTCGCTGAAGCCTACAGAGCCACCATCCATCAAGTCCCCCCGTGGAACAGCAAGTTGACCGTCATCATGACTGTGCGATCCTCTGCCGCTCGCGGCTCGGCGCGCGGCTTTTCATTCTGATACGCGAACGGTTTCGATGTGGAAATCGGCGATGATCCGCCGAATGTCCTCTTCGACGTCCGCCTCGTCGCCGACCAGAATGAAACGCCCGCTGTGCACGGCGTCGTAACTGCCCCCGACGGGCAGCACTTCACCCGCCTCCGGCACCAATTCGCGCCAGACCGTCGGACATTTCTCCCGCATGGAGGTCGCGGTGACGACTCGTGCCGGCAGGTCTTCCGGCTTCGGGATGATCAGCCACCCGCCCGAGGGGTCACCCGCCACGGAAGGGATCGTCACCTTCTCGTCGGAGAACGCGGCCAGCCACGGCTCGAAGAGGTTGATCCCGAAGACCTTCTCGGTGAGATACGGCACTTCGGCTCCGCCGATGCGGCCCGCGATCTCCAGGAAGACCAGGTCCTCCTCCGCGGTGACGAAGAGTTCGAGGTGGAACGGCATGGAGGCCATGTTCAGAGCCGAGACGCACTTCCGCGCGAACTCCTCCACCCGGCTGCGCAGCGGGGAGGCCTGAACGATGACCGACCCGAGCGGCTGCCCGGCCGCCTCGAAGGCCAGGCAGTCATTGACGTAGCGGGAGACCGCCATGAACGGGATCTGCGAGTCCTCGCCGACGAACCCGTCCACGTGGTAGATCGGCCCCTCGATGTACTCCTCAAGTTCGTAGTCGCCGGTGTCGATCTGCTCCAGCAGCGTCGTGAGCGCGGCCTCGTCCTCGACGCGGTGCACGCCTCTGCTCCCCGCGCCGGACACCGGCTTGAGGATCAGGGGGAACCCGGTCGCCCGCGCGAAGTCCACCGCGGACTCGGCTGTCGACTCGGTGCTGTCACAGGAGGCGAACCGGGGCGCGCGGATACCGGCCTCCGCCACGGCTTCCTTCATCCGCAGCTTGTTCCGGTAGAGCGCCACGTCCTCGGGTCGCGGCCCGGGGATGCCGAGTGCCGCGCGAACTTCGGCCGCGATGGCGAGCGTTGCCTCCGACACGGCGACGATCCGGTCGACCGGGCCGACGTGGTCGGTGATCTTCTGAACCGCTCCGCACACCGCCTCGAAGTCGCTGAGGTCATCTATCTCGACCAGGTCGGCGATCTGCGCTGGATCGGCGAGCACTCCGGTGGCGCCGACTGCGTCGACGATGTAACTCACCTGGTGGTGTTGGTGGTTGATGAGGTCTTCGAAGCGGCCGAGGGAGAAGTCCCAGCGTGGTCCGGTGTGGAATCGGGGCCATCGGTTGATGACGGCGATGTGCATGGTTGCTCCTCCATGGCTGTTCGTGGTGCCTCGAACGAGAGAGCGGTCCGGCCCGGGCAGTACGGGGGTGGGTGCTGTCCGGTCAGGGGGTTTCTGTTGCTTCGAGTTGGCGGATGAGGGGGGCGACGTGGGTGAAGAAGGTGTGCATTTCGTTGCGGGTGGGCCAGCCGGAGAAGATGAATTCGGTGATGCCGGCGGTTTTGT
>NZ_JBITHH010000022.1:0-142731 GCF_044457795.1 Streptomyces sp. NPDC050528 | reverse complement strand
TGTTAAGCACGCCGCCAGCGTTCGTCCTGAGCCAGGATCAAACTCTCCGTGAATGTTTTCCCGTAATCGGGACCACACACACGAGAGCGGAACAGTCAGGCGGAATAAGCCCGACCGTTCACAGCGTCCTCGCTGTATGTATTTCTTCAAAGGAACCTCGCCCCAACCATCGAAATGATGACTGGAGACGGGGTATCAACATATCTGGCGTTGATTTTTGGCACGCTGTTGAGTTCTCAAGGAACGGACGCTTCCTTTGTACTCACCCTCTCAGGCTTTCCTCCGGGCTTCCCTTCGGTGTTCCAAACTCTATCAGTGTTTTTCCGGCCCCCTGACCACCGTCCCGCAGGCATGCGGAAGATGACCCCGGGATAGGATCTGACAAGTTGGGTGCTGCCAGGCCAAGCAAAGACGCTTGGTCGCGTCGCTCGGCCTCAAGCAGGAGTACGACTGTACATGCGGCCGTAGAGCAGGTGCAAATCGATTAGAGGTGTGGTCTAGACCACTAATCCGGACCTCTCGGGCGGAACCGTTACTACATATGACATACCCTGCTGCTCAGTGTGCCGTCCGGGACAGGTAGTGACGGCCCCATCACATTTCCACCCCTGGGAGGCTTCCCATGACCAGCGTGACGTCCCCTCTCGCAGGACGTGCCATCGGACTGGCCGCGGTGCCGGATCCGGTCTTCTCCGGAGCCATGGTCGGCCCCGGCACGGCCATCGACCCCGTACGTGAGCCTTCCGAGGCCGTTTCGCCCGTGGACGGAGTCATCGTCTCCCTCCACCCGCACGCCTTCGTCGTCGTGGACGGTGAGGGGCACGGTGTGCTCACGCACCTCGGTATCGACACCGTGCAGCTCAATGGCGAGGGCTTCGAGCTGCTCGTCAACAAGGGCGACACCGTGACCCGCGGCCAGAGCGTCGTGCGCTG
The DNA here is from genome assembly GCF_044457795.1 of Streptomyces sp. NPDC050528. Lineage (NCBI taxonomy): Bacteria > Bacillati > Actinomycetota > Actinomycetes > Kitasatosporales > Streptomycetaceae > Streptomyces > Streptomyces sp. NPDC050528. The sequence goes on along the minus strand of NZ_JBITHH010000022.1, from coordinate 141,798 downwards.
GAACCCGGCCGCCGTCGAGGCCGCCGGCAAGTCCCCGGTGTGCCCGATTGTGGCTCTCGAAGCGACCGCCGAGTCTCTCTCCGACCTCCGCGAGGACGGCGATGTGAAGACCGGCGACAGTCTCTTCAGCTGGGAGTGACGTCAGTGCCGTCGTATGACGGTGAGCAGGACAACCACCGCGGCGGCGGGACCCGCCGCACTATCGGAGACGGGTGAGATGGAGACAACGCTGCGAGGCGTCGGTGTGAGCCACGGTGTGGCGATCGGCGAGGTTCGGCACATGGGGACGGCGGTTCTGGAACCGCCTGCCAAGCAGATTCCGGTGGAGGACGCGGAGCGCGAACAGGGGCGCGCCCGCCAAGCCGTGGACGCTGTGGCGGCCGACCTGATGGCGCGCGGCAATCTGGCGGGGGGCGAAGCCCAGGCAGTGCTCGAAGCGCAGGCCATGATGGCCCAGGACCCCGAACTGATGGCGGACGTGGAACGCCGTATCGCGGTCGGCAGTACGGCGGAGCGGGCGGTGTACGACGCCTTCGCCGCCTACCGTGCTCTGCTGGCCGGTGCCGGTGAGTATCTCGCCGGTCGGGTGGCCGACCTCGATGACGTGCGGAACCGTATCGTCGCCCGGTTGCTCGGGGTGCCGATGCCGGGTGTTCCGGACAGCGACGAGCCGTACGTTCTTATTGCCCGTGATCTCGCGCCTGCCGATACGGCGCTGTTGGACCCGGCGCTGGTGCTCGGGTTCGTCACCGAGGAGGGCGGGCCGACGAGTCACAGCGCGATTCTGGCGCGGGCGCTCGGTGTGCCGGCCGTGGTGGCGTTGCCGGGGGCCGGGGAGTTGGCCGAGGGCACGGTGGTCGCCGTTGACGGCAGCACTGGCGAGATCTTCGTGAACCCGAGTGCCGAGAAGAAGGCGCAGCTGGAGGCCGCGGCCGCCGCGCGCAAGGCCGCGCTCTCCGCTTCCACGGGTCCGGGTGCCACCTCCGACGGGCACAAGGTGCCGTTGCTCGCCAATGTCGGCGGTCCTGCTGATGTACCGGCCGCGCTGGAGGCGGGGGCCGAAGGTGTGGGGCTGTTCCGTACCGAGTTCCTTTTCCTGGACGACAGCAAGAGCGCGCCGTCCGAGGAGAAGCAGGTCGAGGCCTACCGGCAGGTGCTTGAGGCGTTCCCCGAGGGACGTGTCGTCGTACGTGTGCTGGACGCGGGCGCGGACAAGCCGCTGGACTTCCTGACGCCGGCCGACGAGCCGAACCCGGCACTGGGTGTGCGGGGTCTGCGGTCGCTGCTCGACCACCCGGACGTATTGCGTACCCAGCTGACGGCGCTCGCGAAGGCCGCCGAGGGCTTGCCCGTCTATCTGGAAGTCATGGCTCCGATGGTCGCGGACCGCGCGGACGCGAAGGCGTTCGCGGACGCGTGCCGGGAGGCCGGGCTGCGGGCCAAGTTCGGTGCCATGGTGGAGATTCCGTCGGCCGCGCTGCGGGCGCGCTCGATTCTGCAGGAGGTCGAGTTCCTGTCGCTGGGGACCAACGACCTCGCGCAGTACACCTTCGCCGCGGACCGTCAGGTGGGTGCGGTGTCCCGTCTCCAGGATCCGTGGCAGCCCGCGCTGCTCGACCTGGTCGCGATGTCCGCCGAGGGGGCGAAGGCCGAGGGCAAGAGCTGTGGTGTCTGCGGTGAGGCCGCGTCCGACCCGCTGCTGGCTTGTGTGCTGACCGGTCTGGGGGTCACCTCCCTTTCCATGGGTGCGGCTTCGATTCCTTATGTACGGACGACGTTGGCGAAGTACACGCTGGCGCAGTGCGAGCGGGCCGCGTTGGCAGCGCGGGCCGCGGACAGTGCCGAAGAGGCGCGTGCGGCGGCTCAGGCGGTGCTGTCCGGCGAGTAGTCGGGCCAACGGCACGTTGTCGGCTGTGTTCCAGGGGCGCCTCACCAGTGGGTGGGGCGCCCCTGGCGTGTTCAGTGGTGGTGTCCTCCTTGGGGTGGCTCCAGGTCTCCGAGGTCCGGTGGTGCGCAGTAGTCGACGCCTGATTCCGGGGAGATGAGGTCGCCGGATTCGACGTCGGTGCAGTAGGCGTCGAAGACCTCGCCGGCGGTCAGGGCTTCCAGGCCGTCGCCGCGCAGGCGCCAGCCGTAGATGCAGTCGGTGGTGTTGGGGCTGGTGGTGCGCATGACGAGGCCGCCGGGGCTTCGGGTGGCGAGGCCGAGGGCGAGGACCGTGGTGAATTCCAGGGCCTCGGCGTCGTCCAGGTGCGTGGTTCCCGCCTCGTCCTGGTCGGCGTGGAGGACGGAGACGAGGGTTTCCGGTGGTCCCGAGACGCTGCAGACGAGGTGTCGGTTGCCGGGGCGGGCTGTGTCGAGGATGCGGACAAGGAGGTCGGAGGCCCGGGTGAAGGCCGCGCGGCCGATGTCCTCGCCGCAGGAGGCGCAGGCGCCGAGGCGGGACAGGAGTGTGGTCGCGTACTCCCAGGTCGCCTGGCGGACGGCCTCGTCGACCAGGGCCGGGAGGAGGTCGGCCAGTGGCTGGCCTTCGTAGAGCAGGGTCGGGCCGGTGGCCGCGAGTTCGGCGGTGAAGCGGGTTCGGCTCGACGGGTGGTCGGGTTCGAGGCCGCTGCCGGCGCAGAACTCGGCGTATTCCTGCGGGTCGAAGAGGGCCACGCTGGTGTGGCTGCCCTGGGAGGCGCGGCTCCTGAGGAGGGTCTCCACCTGCTGGAGGTAGGCGGTGTGGTCGTCGAAGGTGAAGCTGCGATAGCGCCGCATGGCGCTGAAGTCCTGCTCGTCGGTCAACAGGCCGATGGTGCCCGCGATTTCGCGGCGCAGAACGCGTCGCATGGTCTGGTGGTCGGTGTTAGCCATGTTTCCCCCTGTGCACGGTCGATCAATGCTCACTCACAGTAACCGGCGGCACTGACAACGGCGTCCGAGCGAGTGGCTCGCGGACCAGGCGGTGTTGAATCATGCAGGTCAGAGCGATGGCGGCGCCGAAGACGGTCCAGCCGAGGGGGCCGGTGGCGATGGCCGCGGTGACCGCGAGTGGGCCGATGCTGCGCTGGGTGGACTGGGCGAGTCCGTGCACGCCGAGGTAGGCGCCCTGCGCGGTGTCGGGTGCGAGGGCGACGGAGAGCTCCCACGAGATCGTGGCGTGCAGCATCTCGGCCATGGTGAAGGCGGCTGCCGAGACGGTGAGGAGGAGCGCGGCGGTGACGGCTCCGCCGGTGGCCGAGAGCGCCAGGGTGCAGCCGCCCAGGGCGAAGGCGGCGGAGAGCGGTATCAGCAGGTTGCGGGTGGCCGCCGTCGTGGTGGCGAAGCGGGCCATGGGAACGATGAGCGCCACCACCATCACGTTGTTGAGGACCATCAGCAGGGGTGCCAGTCCGTGCGGTGCGTTGCTGGCGTGGGCGATCCACAGCGGCAGACCGACCTTGAAGACGGCGTCGTCGAGGAAGAGGACGGTTTCGGTCGCGACGTAGGCGAGGTAGGTGCGGTCGCGCCAGGGGTTCGGGGGCTTGCTCGCGAGTGTCGTGTCTTTTGACGTCCTCACGGTGCGCTGTGGCGACGGCGGTTCGCCGCAGCGCAGGGTAAGGGTCGCGACCGCGACGAAGGAGAGGGAGTCGCCGAGGAGGAGCCAGTGGTAGGCGGCGGTCGTGCCGAGGGCGAGGGCGCCCGCGGCGGTGAGGCCGCCCAGGGCCCAGCCCGCGTTGGCCGCGGTGCGGCTGATGGCCTGGTAGCGGATACGGTCCGGGCCTGCCACGCGGGTGGCGTAGAGCTTGGTGAGCACGTTGGCGGCGCGGTCCCCGAAACCGCCGGCGGCCGAGAAGACGATCAGCAGGACGTAGTTGTCCGTGGTGAGCAGGGCGAACGAGGCCAGGGCGCGCAGGAGTTGGAGGGCGACGAGGACGCGGGTGAGCGGGAACCGGTCGGCGAGGCGGCCGCCCAGGGGTGCGCCGGCGATGCCGATGGCTCCGGCGATCGCGGCGAGGGTGCCCACCTGGGCGACGGAGAGGTGGGAGACGTAGGTGAAGTACAGGACGGAGACGGAGGCCCATAGTCCGCTGCCGGTGCGGTCGACGAGGGCGATCGCGAGCATTCTGCGGCCGTCGCGTCCTCCAGGAATGCGTTTCGGCCGTACGGCTGCGCGACTCGGCGTATCCACTGCTCCCCCTTGCGCTGAATTATGTATTGATACATAGTGATCGACGTGGCAATACAATATGCGATCACTGGTACGACGGCCAAGGGGATTGCCGCGTCCGTCGAACGGCGTGTGGCCGAAGGGGCGTTGGGGCCGGGTGCCGCGCTGCCTCCGGTGCGGCGGCTCGCGGACGAACTCGGGGTGAGTCCGGGGACCGTCGCAACGGCGTACAAGGAGCTGCGGCAGCGGGGCATCGTCGTCACGCGCGGGCGCGGCGGGACGGTGGTGGCGCAGGCTCCGGCGGTGGCGTCGCGGCGGCCGCCCCGGGTCCCGGAAGGCCTGCGGGATCTGGCCGGCGGGCACCCTGATCCCGCGTTCCTGCCTGCTCTGGTGCCGCCCTCGCGGTTGTCCCCGGGGGCGCGGTCCCACCGGTCGACGCCGCGGCTGGCGCGGTTGGAGGAGGCCGTACGGTACTGGCTTCGGCCCGATGGTGTGCCCGTGGAACACGTGACCTTCGCGCACGGGGCGCTGGATCTGATCGGGCGGCTGCTGTCCGTGGAGTTGCGGCCCGGTGATGCCGTAGCCATGGAGGACCCCGGTTATCACCATCTCCTGGATCTGGTCACGGCGTTGGGGCTGCGCATGGTGCCGGTCGCCGTGGACGACGAGGGTCTACGGCCGGATGCCCTGCGCGCGGCGCTGCGGGTGGGTGTGCGCGCCGTGGTGTGCAGTCCTCGGGCGCAGAATCCCTACGGGGGCTGCTTCTCGGAGGCGCGCCGGGACGCGCTCGTCGAGGTACTCAGGGACGAGCCGGAGGTGCTGGTCGTGGAGAACGACCACGCGTCCGCCGTGGCGAGCGCTCCCCTCTGGTCGCTGGCGTCCGGTGGGCTGTCGCGGTGGGTGCATGTGCGGACGGTGAGCAAGTTCCTCGGCACCGACCTGCGGTGGGCCGCAGCGGCCTGCGATCCGATCACGTTGGCGCGGCACGACGGGCGGTTGTTGCTGACGTCCGGCTGGGTCAGTCATCTCCTCCAGGAGACCGTCCACGGGCTGATGACGGACGACGGCACGCGCGCGTTGGTCACGCGCGCGCAGGAGGAGTACGCGCTGCGCCGGGAGGCCCTCCGCAGGGAGCTGAGCGAGCGGGGAACCGAGGCGCACGGGGCGAGCGGCATGAACCTCTGGGTGCCCGTGCGGGACGAGTCCGCCGTGGTCAACGGGCTGCGGTCGTACGGCTGGTGGGTCGCCTCCGGTGCGCGGTTCCGGCTGTCGTCCGAGCCGGGCGTACGGATCTCCGTCGCCGACCTCGAACCGGCCGACGCGACGCGGCTGGCCTCGGACTTCGCCGCTGTGCTCGGTGAGTCCGAGGCCACCTATGGAGGGTGATCGTCCTCTACGGGAGGCCGATCAGGCGCGTTTGCGGGCGAGTTCCTCGTAGAAGCTCAGCAGGTTGAGGTTGTCGATGGAGCCCGGGTTGACCGCCTTCTCCAACGGCGTGCCCTGGAGGAGGCGTTTGACGGGAACCTCGATGCGCTTCCCTGTAAGGGTGTGCGGGACGCCGGGGACCTCGATGACCTCGTCGGGCACGTGGCGCGGGGAGAGCTGTTCGCGGATCGTCTGCTTGATGCGGGCCAGGAGGGCGTCGTCGAGGACGGCTCCGGGGGCGAGGTGCACGAAGAGGGGCATCCAGTAGCCGCCGTCGGGCTGTTCGATGCCGATGACGAGGGACTCCTTGATCTCCGGGAGCCGTTCGACCGCTTCGTAGATGTCGGCCGAACCCATGCGCACGCCCTGCCGGTTGAGCGTGGAGTCGGAGCGGCCGTGGATGACGACGGAGCCCCGGGAGGTGACGGTGATCCAGTCGCCGTGGCGCCACACTCCGGGGTATGTGTCGAAGTAGCTGTCGTGGTAGCGGGTGCCGTCGGGGTCGTTCCAGAAGTAGATCGGCATGGACGGCATGGGGTTGGTGACCACGAGTTCGCCGACCTCGTCGACCAGGGGTTCGCCGTTAGGGTCCCAGGACTGGAGGTCGGTGCCGAGGCCGGGGGCCTGGAGTTCTCCGATGTACACCGGGAGGGTCGGTACGGCTCCCGCGAAGCAGGAGCAGACGTCCGTGCCGCCGCTGACCGAGGCGATCCACAGGTCGTCGCGTACCTCGTCGTGCAGCCAGCGGAACCCGTCGGGCGGCAGCGGTGATCCGGTGGTGGCGACGCACTTCACCTTGGAGAGGTCGAAGTCGCTCGACGGGTGCACGCCTGCCTTGCGGCAGGCCATGACGTAGGCGGCCGAGGTGCCGTAGAGGGTCGCTCCGGTGCGTTCGGCGATGCGCCACTGGGCGCCGGTGTCGGGGTACCCGGGGCTGCCGTCGTAGAGGACGATCGTCGTGCCGGTCAGGAGGCCGGAGACGAGGAAGTTCCACATCATCCAGCCGGTGGACGTGTACCAGAAGAAGCGGTCCTCGGGGCCCAGGTCGCAGTGCAGGCCGAGTTGTTTGAGGTGTTCTACGAGGATGCCGCCCTGGGACTGGACGATGGCCTTGGGGAGGCCGGTCGTGCCCGAGGAGTAGAGCACCCAGAGAGGGTGCTCGAAGGGGACCTCTTCGAAGACCGGCTCCACGTTGGCCGAGGTCAGGGACGACCACTCCAGGGCGCCTTCGGGGGCGTCGGTTCCCAGGAGGGGGATGTGGACGACGGCGCGCAGGGTGGGCAGTTCGCGGCGGAGTTCGGCGACCGTGTCGCGGCGGTCGTGCTCCTTGCCGCCGTAGCGGTAGCCGTCGACGGTGAACAGGACAACCGGTTCGACCTGTTGGAAGCGGTCCAGGACGCTGCGGGCGCCGAAGTCGGGGGCGCAGGAGGTCCAGACGCCCCCCACGGCGGCTGTGGCGAGCAGGGCGACGACGGCCTGCGGGATGTTCGGGAGGTAGCCGCTGACGCGGTCTCCGGGGCGTACGCCGAGGGTGCGCAGTTCGGCGGCCAGGGAGCCGACCTGGCGGCGCAGCTCCGCCCAGGTGACCGGGCTCGGCTCGTGCGTCTCGTCGACGTACAGGAGGGCTGGTTCGTGGGCGCGGGTCTCCGCCGCGCGCAGGGCGTGCTCGGCGTAGTTGAGGGTCGCTCCGGGGAACCAGTGGGCGCCGGGCATCGAGCGGTCGCCGAGCACGCGCGCGTAGGGGGTCGAGAAGCGGACGTCGAACCACTCGGTGACGGCCTGCCAGAACGTGTCCAGTTCGTCGACGGACCAGCGGTGCAGTGCCGCGTAGCCGCCGTCGGAGGGCGCTCCGTGGTGTTCCGCCGCCCAGGACTGGAACTTGGTGACCTGTGCCTGGGCGATGCGTTCCGGATCTGGCTGCCAGAGCGGCAGGGGGTTCGCGGTCGACATGGGGCGGCTCCCGGGACTGTGCGCGTCGTGTGCGTCGGTCGCGCACGTGCGGGGGTGTGCGCGTGACGCGGCTGACACGGACGATGCCATGTGATCGACTTCTGCACCAGGGCGCGCCCCAGATGGTCCGTGTCGTGAAGATGTGGTCCCACCACGGGTGAACGGCAGTTGAACGACACGGTTATCCGGGGCCTGTAATGGCAGGGTGAGCAGCATGGACGGTCGTGACCTGGTGCGTTCGGTGAAGGTGGTCGGTTCGACGGGGGCGGCGCAGGGTTTGCGTACCGTACGGGCGGCGTGGCGCATGAGGCGTGCCGACGCCTCCGGGCTGCCCTCGCGAGGGGCGGAGCGCGCCCGGGTACCGGGGCCGGTGCGGGAGGCGGAGCCCGGGCCCGGCGGCGGGGTCGTCCGGTTCAGCCGTTCCGAGCTGCGCATCACCGTCGCCGCGAACGGGGCCGTCTTCTGGGGCTGGGACGGGGCCGGTCCCGAGCCGTCGTACGCGCTCGGGGGGCGGTGTCCCGAGCCGGATCCCCGGGCGGTCCTGGAGCCGGACAAGGACGGCGGCTGGCGGGTCGTGGCGGAGCGGGTGACGGTCGCGGTGTCGCGGCACGGCGCGGTCGAGGTGCGTACGCCCGGAGGTGTGACGCTGCGCCGGGATCTGCCGCCGCGCTGGTGGGAACCGGTGGGCGGGGGCACGGCGCGCTGGATGCAGCGCTCGGAGGTGGCGGCGGACGCCCGCTTCTTCGGGCTCGGCGGGCGCGCTTCGGGCCCTCGCTTGCGCGACGGGACGTACCGGCTGTGGAACACCGACCCGGGGCATGCGTTCGAGCCGGGTGACGATCCGCTGTACGTCACCATGCCGGTGCAGTTGGTCGTCGCCGACGCGGCCACCCACCTGGTGTTCCACGACACCTCCTGGGACGGCACGGTGACGCTGCGGGAGGGCGAGGAGGGTGCCGGTTCCGGGCACGACCGCGCCGGGGCGTCCGAGTTGCGGATGGACGGCGGTCCGCTGCGCTGCTGGGTGGTGGTGGGCACCCCCGCGCGCGTGCTGCACGCCTGGGCCTCGCTGACCGGGGCTCCCGCGCTGCCGCCGGCGTGGGCGCTGGGGCACCATCACGCACGGTGGGGCTTCGGCAGCGATCAGGAGGTGCGGCGGATCGTCGCCGGCTACCAGGAGCGCGGTCTGCCGCTGGACGCCGTCCACCTGGACATCGACCACTACGACGAGCACCAGGTGTTCACGGTCGACCACGAGCGCTTCCCGCAACTGCCGGTGCTCGCCGAGGAGTTGCGACGCGACGGCATCCGCCTGGTGTCGATCGTCGACCCCGCGGTGAAGGCCGAGCCCGGGAACGCCGTCTACGACAGCGGGACGGCCGAGGACGCCTTCGTGCGGGACGCCTCGGGGCGGCTGGTGCGGGGAGTCGTATGGCCCGGGGAGGCCGTTTTCCCGGACTTTACGCACGCGCGCGTGCGGGAGTGGTGGGGCGGGCTCTACAAGGAGCGGCTCGCGCAGGGGTTCACGGGGTTCTGGCACGACATGAACGAGCCGACGTCCTTCGCCGCCTTCGGGGAGTCGACGCTGCCGCGTTCGGCCCGGCACGACCTGGAGGGGCGGGGCGGCGACCATCGTGAGGCGCACAACGTGTACGCCCTGTGCATGGCCAGAGCCGCCTACGAGGCGTTGCGCGAACTGGCCCCCCAGGAGCGGCCGTTCCTCTTCTCGCGCTCCGGGTGGGCCGGAATGCAGTCCTACGGGGGCACCTGGTCCGGTGATGTGGCCACCGGCTGGCCCGGGTTGCGGGCCTCGCTGTCGCTGGTCATGGGGCTCGGGCTGTGCGGGGTGCCGTACTCGGGTCCGGATGTGGGCGGTTTCGACGGGAGTCCGTCGCCGGAGCTGTATCTGCGCTGGTTCCAACTCGGCGCGTATCTGCCGCTGTTCCGGACCCACGCGAGTCTGCGGGCGGGGCGTCGGGAGCCCTGGGAGTTCGGTGCCGAGGTGCTGGAGCACGCGCGCGTGGCACTCGTCGAACGGCGGCGGCTGTTGCCGTACTTCATGACGCTGGCCCATCTCGCGCGGCGGACCGGGGCACCCTATGTGCGGCCCCTGTGGTGGGGCGCTCCGGAGGACCGCGCGCTACGGGACTGCGAGGACGCCTTCCTGCTGGGCGACTGTCTCCTGGTGGCGCCGGTGCTCGATCCCGGGTCGGACCGGCGTGCGGTGCAGTTGCCGAGGGGGCGTTGGTACGACACGGAGACGGAGCGGGCCTACGAGGGGCCGGCCCAGATTCTCCTCGACGCCCCGTTGTCGCGGATCCCGGTGCTCGCGCGCGCGGGTGCCGTGTTGCCCGTGCGGGGCGCGGGCGGCGGGCTGGAGCTGGAGGTGTGGGCGCCCGCCCGGGGGCGGACCGGGGGCGGGCTGGTGGTGCCGGACGCGGGCGACGGCTGGGACGAACCGGAGATCGAGCGGTACGTCGCCCGCTGGGAGGGCCGGCAGGTGGTCGTGGAGCGGGAGGACGAGGACGGCGTGAGCGCGCCGTCCTACCCGGTCCGGGTGCGAGGGCTCGGTGCGGGCTGAGCTCAGAGGTACCGGCCTTCGAACCAGGCCCTGACGGCCACGGAGTGCAGCGGGAAGGCGAGTTCCTCCGGTCTGCGCAGGAGGTGCCAGCCCTCCGTCTCGTCGGTGGCGACGGACTTGGGCAGCCCCTCGACGGGGCGCTCGGGGAGGGCCCCGAAGAGCAGCAGATGGCCGTCGGGCGAGCTGATGGCGTCGACGAGCCGTACGTCGCGGCTCGCGGCGTCGATGCCCGTCTCCTCCCTGAGTTCGCGGACGAGGGCCTGTCGCCAGTCCTCGCGGTCGTCGACGTAACCGCCCGGCAGGGCGACGCCTCCGCGCGCGGGGGCGACGGTTCGGGTGATGACGACCAGGGCGGTGCCCTTGGTGTCGTACACGGGCTGGAGTGCGACGGCTACGGGCAGCGGGTTGCGGTACGCGACGGTGCCGCAGGCCGGGCAGGTGCGGGGCCAGCCGGAGACGCCCTCTCCGTAGGGCGATCCGCAGCTCGAACAGTGGCTGTTCGGCCCGGAGTTGGGGACGGAGGCTTGAGTTTCGGACACCCGGCGGACTGTATCCGATCAAGCGGAGGGCGTCTTTCCGGGGGCCGTGCGCGTGAACGGGAAACGGCCGGAACCACCCCCGTGGGCCCCGGCCGTCCCTCCCGCTATCACGACGCCGTAAGTGGCTCGATGGTTCACCGAAACGCCCTGCTCATTTTCCGTTGCCCGTGGCACACTTCTGACGTTCCGTCAGATCCAGTGCTGTGGAGGGACGTTGTCGCGGACACGCACACCTGTGGTCACCGATTGGTTCACCGGGGACGGGGACGACTTCCGGCTGCTGGGCACGCGCTGCTCGGCGTGCGCCTCGGTCTTCTTCCCGCGTGAGGACGGCCATTGCCGCAATCCCGCCTGCGGGGGCGGCGAACTGGCCGAGGTCCCGCTGTCGCGGCACGGCCGTGTCTGGTCCTACACGGACAGCCGATATCGGCCACCGTCACCGTATGTGACCGATCCGGAACTTCCGTGGGAACCGTACGCGTTGATCGCTGTGGAGCTGGAGTCCGAGCGGATCGTGGTGCTGGGACAGGCGGTTCCCGGGATCACCGTCTCCGATCTGACGGTGGGCATGGAGGTGGAGGTCGTCCCCGGCGTGCTGAGCGAGGACGCGGAGACGACCTGGACGACCTGGCACTGGCGGCCTACGGGGGTGGCGGAATGACGGCGGACGTGGCGGTGCTCGGTGCGGGCATGCACCCCTGGGGGAAGTGGGGGCGCGGCTTCGTCGAGTACGGGACGGCGGCGGCCCGGGCGGCGCTCGCCGACGCCGGGCTGGAGTGGCGGGACGTCGGCTCGATCGTCGGCGCGGACACGGTGCGTGGCGGGTACCCGGGGTATGTGGCGGGCGCGACGTTCGCGAAGGCGCTGGGCTGGCAGGGCGCCCGGGTGGCGAGCGTCTACGCGGCGTGCGCGTCCGGGGCGCAGGCGGTCAACGCGGCGCGGGCGCAGATCCTTTCGGGGCTCGCGGACGTGGTGCTGGTCGTGGGTGCCGATGCCGCGCCCAAGGGGTTCTTCCGGCCGGCCGGCGGCGAGCGGCACGACGATCCGGACTGGCTGCGCTTCCGCGTCCTCGGGGCGACGAATCCGACGTACTTCGGGCTGTACGCGCGCCGGCGGATGGCCCTCTACGGGGACACCCCTGAGGACTTCGCGCAGGTCAAGGTGAAGAACGCGGCCCTGGGGGCGCTGAATCCGTACGCGCGCTACCGCAAGCGGGTCTCCGCCGAGGAGGTCGCCGCCTCCGCGGTGGTCGCCGATCCGCTGCGACTGCTGGACATCTGCGCCACCTCGGACGGCGGTGCCGCCCTGGTGCTGTCCAGCATGGAGTTCGCGCGCCGGCACGGGGCGGCGGACCCGGTGCGGATCCGGGCGGTGTCCACAGTGACGCCGCGCTATCCCAACACGGTGCTGGACCTCCCGGACATCGCCACGGACTCCGCGGCGGGCGCGCCGGCGCCGGACGAGACCTTCCGTGCGTCGATCGCGCGCGCGGCCTACGAGGAGGCGGGCGTCGGCCCCGAAGAGCTCTCCCTGGCCGAGGTGTACGACCTGTCCACCGCCCTGGAGTTGCAGTGGTACGAGGACCTGGGGCTGTGCGGCGAGGGCGAGGGCGCCAAGCTGCTCCGGGAGGGCGCGACAGCTGTGGGCGGGCGCATACCGGTGAACGCGAGCGGTGGACTGGCCTCCTTCGGGGAGGCGGTTCCGGCGCAGGCGATCGCCCAGGTCTGCGAGTTGACCTGGCAGTTGCGGGGCAACGCGGGCGACCGGCAGGTCGCGGGGGCGCGGGTGGGGCTCACCGCGAACCAGGGGCTGTTCGGGCACGGGTCGGCGGTGCTCGCCGTGCGGTGACCGGCGGCGGGCCGGGCACGCCGTGTGATCGGGCCGCAGGCTGCGTGAACGTCTTATGAACTGGCCCTGGACGTACGCCGGTGGCGTCATCATGCTGCCGTGCGCTCCTCGACGGACACTCTCCGCTTCGCCTTCCAGCCAGTGGTCAATCTGACCACCGGAGGAATCGCGGGGCTGGAGATCCTCGTCCGCCCGGAGACCGGCGACATCCTCGCCGAGGCCCGCCGCGACCCCGAACTCGACGGCAGGCTGGCCGTGTTGGCGGTCCGCGCCGCCGCACGCAAGGAGACGCTGCTGCCGCTGCACATCAACGTGTTCGCCGGCACCCTCGCCGACCTCGGCGGGCTCACCCCGCTGCACAGGGCGGTGCGTGAGGCGGGACGGCTCCCGTGGGAAGTCACGATCGACATCGGCCCGCCGTACACGCACGTGCCCCGACGGGCGCTCCTGGAGGCGGTGTCCGAGCTGCGGGGCCAGGGGTTCCGGATCTGTACGGACGGCGTCGGCGACGGTGACGTACCCCTGCGGCTGCTCACGGATCTCGCGCCCGACCTGGTGAAGCTCGACGCGTCGCTGCTGGAGCGGCCGGCCGCGGTGCGGGCGATGCGGACCCTGTGCGAGCAGTTGGGCGCCCTGCTGTCCGTGGAGGGCGTCGAGACCGAGGCGCAGTGCGCGACCGCGCGGGCGGCCGGGGCCCAGTTGGCGCAGGGCGAGCTGTTCGCGCCGGCGACCCGGGTGCCCGCCGCCGACGTATACGTTCCGGCGCGGGCTCCCGGCCTCGCGACGACACCGCCTTCCGGGCCGTGGGTGCGGGAGTTCGTGCGGCCTGCCGCACTGCTGCTCGACACCGCGTCCGCCGGTCAGGTGCGGGCGCTGCTGACCAGCTCGCCGGACGTCTCCGGAGTGGTGCTCGTGGACCGGGACGGGGTGCCGGTCCGGTCGGTGCACCGGTCGCGCTTCCTGCTGTCGATGTCGGGGCGCTACGGCCACGCCCTGTACGCCGACCGGCCCGCCGCCAAGCTCGGCGACGTGCCGCGGACGGTCGGCGACGACGCGACCGCCTGGGAGGTCCTGGACGTCGTCGCGGTCGGCGACGCGGACCGTACCTCGGACGACGTGGCGGTGGTCGACCGCTACGGGCGGTGCGTCGGCGTCGTACGACTCGCGGATCTGGTGCGGGCGTTGGCCGAGACGCGGGTGGAGGAGGCGGCGGGGCTCAATCCGCTGACCAGGCTGCCGGGTTCGGACGCGATCACCGGTGAGGTGGACCGGCGGATCGCGAACGGGCTGACGTTCGCGCTGAGTTGGCTGGATGTCGACCACTTCAAGCAGGTCAACGACGGGGCCGGGTTCGCGGCGGGCGACGAGCTGATCCGGTCGGTCGGGCGGGCCCTGCAGTCGGCGGCGGGCGGGCACACACGCGTGGGGCACATCGGCGGGGACGACTTCCTGGTGCTCACCGATCCGGAGGGGCTCGGTCCGTTGGCCGCCGCCGTGCTCGACGTGCCCTGGGAGGCGGGCGGCCGGGCCGTGACGCTGTCCTTGGCCACCGTCCTGTGCCTGCCGGGCAGTGTGACCGACCACCGGCAGGCGGCCGCGTGTCTGGCACCGCTGAAGAAGGCGGCGAAGGCGCTGGACGGCACGAGTTGGGTGCTGAGCCGGGCGGGACTGACCGAGTACGAGATCCTGCGCGGATCGCGCGTGACGCCCGCACAGGCCCCCCGCACGGCGGCGGAGTCCCCCGGGCGCTGAGCGCGGCCCGGAGGCTCCCTACGGGGCTTGAGGGGCCGTCAGGGCGGGTGTCACCGTTGCCGTCCGCGACCTTGACGCTCCCTGGGTGCCGGTGAACACTTCCCGGTGTCGGTCGACATCGCCGTACATTCTCGGCGTACCAGGCACTGCGCCGCGCGGGCTCCGCCTGCGCTCAGGCCCACTTTCCACGGGCGATTCGGCTGCGACGGCACGCTCGTCACGGACGCCGGGCGGGGCTCGGGACCCTCCCTGCCTTCGGCTGAAGTCGCCAAGGGAACCGCACCCTGCACGGAGGACCGGGGCCAACCGTCCCGGGCGAGAGCCTAGGAGCCGCCATGAGCAATGGAGACATATTCCTCGGTGAGGTCATTGGCACCGCGATCCTGATCCTCTTCGGCGCCGGCGTGGTCGCCGCCGTCGTACTCAACTACTCGAAGGCGAAGGACGGCGGCTGGATCGTCATCGCGTTCGGCTGGGGCTTCGGCGTGATGGCCGGGGCGTACACCGCCGCACCGCTGTCCGGCGGGCAGCTCAATCCGGCGGTGACGATCGGCATCGCCATCGACACCGGGAAGTGGGACAAGGTCCCGCTCTACATCGCCGGTCAGATGGTCGGCGCCATGCTCGGCGCGGTGCTGTGCTGGCTCGTCTACTACGCGCAGTTCCAGGCCAACGCCGAGGAGGAGATGGCCCAGCCCACGCTCGGGATCTTCTCCACCACGCCCACGATCCGCAACGTGGTGGCGAACCTGATGACGGAGATCATCGCGACGATCGCACTTGTCCTGCCGATCCTGGCCTTCGGGCTCACCAAGGGACTCGGTACGTCCGGCACCGCGGTACTGGTCGTGTCCTTCCTGGTGGTCGGCATCGGTCTGTCACTGGGCGGTCCCACCGGGTACGCCATCAACCCGGCCCGCGACCTGGGCCCGCGCATCGTCCACGCGCTGCTCCCGATCCCGAACAAGGGCACCTCGGACTGGGGTTACGCGTGGATCCCGGTGGTGGGACCGCTGATCGGCGGGGCGCTCGCCGGAGTCATCTTCAACGCAGCCTTCTGACAACCGTCTTCCGAAAGCAGCCCTCCGAAGGACCGGAGCAATTCTCCGGAGGATCCGAAGGACACGACAAAGGGGTCGTCATGACGGACAGGTTCGTCGCCGCAATCGACCAGGGCACCACCTCCAGCCGCTGCATCGTCTTCAACCAGGACGGCGCGATCGTCGCCGTCGACCAGCGCGAGCACCGCCAGATCTTCCCCAAGCCGGGCTGGGTGGAGCACGACGCCACCGAGATCTGGTCCAAGGTGCAGGCGGTGGTCGCCGGGGCGATCGCCAAGGCGGGACTGCGCGCCGACCAGTTGAGCGCGCTCGGCATCACCAACCAGCGGGAGACGACGGTCCTTTGGGACCGCGCCACCGGCAAACCCGTGCACAACGCCATCGTGTGGCAGGACACCCGCACCGCGGCCCTGTGCAAGCAACTGGGCGGCTCGGACGGGCCGGACCGGTTCCGCGAACAGACCGGGCTGCCGCTCGCCAGCTACTTCTCCGGCCCCAAGGCGGCCTGGCTGCTCGACAACGTGCCCGGCCTCAGGGACCGTGCCGAGCGCGGCGAGATCGCCTTCGGCACGATCGACTCCTGGCTGATCTGGAACCTCACCGGCGGCACCGACGGCGGCAAGCACGTCACCGACGTGACGAACGCCGGACGCACCATGCTGATGAACCTGGAGACCCTCCAGTGGGACCCGTCCATCCTCTCCGCGATGAACGTCCCCGAGGCGATCCTCCCCGAGATCAAGTCCTCCGCCGAGGTCTACGGCACCGCGGTCGGCCAACTCGCGGGCGTACCCGTCGCGTCGGCCCTGGGCGACCAGCAGGCGGCCGTGTTCGGTCAGGCCTGCTACGACGTGGGCACGGCGAAGAACACCTACGGCACGGGCAGCTTCCTGCTGCTCAACACCGGGAACCGGCCCGTCCCTTCGAAGAACGGGCTCCTCACGACGATGGGCTACAAGATCGGCGGGGAGGCGCCGGTCTACTGTCTGGAGGGATCGATCGCCATAACGGGCGCGCTCGTTCAGTGGTTCCGCGACCAACTCGGCATCATCCGCAGCGCCGACGAGATCGAGACCCTCGCCGCGAGCGTGGACGACAACGGCGGCGCGTACATCGTGCCCGCGTTCTCCGGTCTGTTCGCCCCCTACTGGCGTTCCGACGCGCGCGGCGTCGTCACCGGGCTGACCCGGTACGTGACGAAGGGCCACCTCGCGCGCGCGGTGCTGGAGGCGACGAGCTGGCAGACGCGGGAGGTCGTGGACGCCATGTTCCAGGACTCCGGGGTGCAGATCACCACCCTGAAGGTGGACGGCGGCATGACCAAGAACAACCTGCTGATGCAGCACCAGGCGGACGTGCTCGGCGTACCGGTGATCCGGCCCAAGGTCTCCGAGACGACCTGCCTGGGCGCCGCCTACGCGGCCGGGCTCGCCACCGGTGTCTGGAACGACCTGGACGAGCTGAAGGCGCACTGGCAGAAGGACGTCGAGTGGACGCCCTCCATGGAGGCGTCGGTACGGGACCGCGAGTACCACAACTGGCGCAAGGCGGTGGAGAAGAGCTTCGGCTGGGAGGAGGACGGCGACAACTAGGCACACGCGCGTGGGTCGTTCACGAGGCACACGCGTGTGCGTGTCCTTCCGCGAGCTGCGGCCCGTACCCCGGTCGGCGGGGGTACGGGTCGCGCCCGCGCCTCAACTCGTGACGCTCTGGCGGCGCTTCGCGCCGTAGGCCATCGCGTGCTGGACGACCTCGATGAGGACCTCCTTGACCGACGCGCGGTCGCGGGCGTCGCAGAGCATGAGGGGGACGTCCTCGTCGAGGTCGAGGGCCTGGCGTACGGCGTCCACGGGGTAACGGTCCGCGCCCTCGAAGCAGTTGACGCCGACGACGAAGGGGATGGAGCGCCGCTCGAAGTAGTCGAGGGCGGCGAAGCAGTCCTCCAGGCGGCGGGTGTCGGCGAGCACGACGGCGCCCAGGGAGCCCTCGGAGAGCTCGTCCCACATGAACCAGAACCGCTCCTGGCCCGGCGTACCGAAGAGGTACAGCACCAGGTCATCCCGCAGGGTGATACGGCCGAAGTCCATGGCCACGGTGGTGGTGTGCTTGCCCTCCACCCCGCTGGTGTCGTCGACCGGACGCCCTGCCTCGGTGAGCAGTTCCTCCGTGCGCAGCGGCCTGATCTCGCTGACCGCGCCGACGAGGGTCGTCTTGCCCACGCCGAAGCCGCCGGCCACCAGGATCTTGAGCGTGACGGGCTCGACCGGAGGCTTGCCTCGCTCAGAACGCCCGAAGATCATCGAACTTCTCTCCTGCTTGATGGGATTGGGGGGCGGTGTTCGAGCCGCTCACAGGGCCCGGAGGCCGGAGATGACGTCGCGCAGAATACTCTCGTCGACCAGTTCGGCAGGGGGGACGGGACGGGACACATGGACGAGTTCCTCGTCCACGAGGTCGCCGATGAGGACCCGTATCACCCCGATGGGCAGGTCGAGTTCGGCGGCGAGTTCGGCGACCGACTGCGGGGCGTCACGACAGAGACCGACGATGTCCACGTGCTCCGGGGACAACGTCTGGTCCGCTTCCGAGTCGTCCTCGTGGGACTCCGCGATCACCACCGCGATCAGGTCGAGGCGGTGCTGGGCCGCACTCGTGGTGCGGCCGCGCGTCATCGCGTACGGCCTGACGACCGGACCGGCCTCGTCGTCGAACCAGTGGCCTCTTCCCTGACCGTCTCTGCTCATGTCACTTCACTACCCGCCGGAGGACAGATCGGTGCGCGGAGCGGCCCCCAGATGCACACCGACCCGCTTCACGAGCAGTGTCATCTCGTAGGCGACCTGTCCGACGTCGGAGTCGGCGTCCGCGAGGACCGCGAGGC
This sequence comes from Streptomyces sp. NPDC050528, assembly GCF_044457795.1. Taxonomy (NCBI): domain Bacteria; kingdom Bacillati; phylum Actinomycetota; class Actinomycetes; order Kitasatosporales; family Streptomycetaceae; genus Streptomyces; species Streptomyces sp. NPDC050528. Next base: position 123,629 of record NZ_JBITHH010000022.1, on the reverse strand, counting down.
AGCTGCCGTCGCCCGCGGCCGTCACGAACAGGAAGGCCTCGTCGAGTTCGACGACCGTCTGCCGCACGCTGCCCGCCTCGAAGTGGCGGCCGACGCCCTTGGCGAGGCTGTGGAAGCCGGAGGCCACGGCGGCCAGGTGTTCGCTGTCCTCGCGGGTCAGGTCCTGGGACACGCCGGTGGCGAGGCCGTCGCCGGAGAGCACGATGGCCTTGCGGATGCTGGCGACGCGCTCGACGAGGTCGTCGAGAAGCCAGTTCAGCCCACGCTGGTCGGTGCCGTGGCCGGTCGCCTTTGGTGCGGTCATCGACCGTCCCCCTTAGTTCCTTGTGCTGTGCCGCCTCGGGCGTCGTCGCCCTCGGCGTTCTCCTCGCGGCCGCGCTGCCAGCCGCGCTGGAGCGAGGCCATACGGCTGCGCACCTCGTCGGCGTCGCGCTCGGCGACCTCCGCCGGGCTCGCGGCACGCCGCTCGGGTTCCTGTTTCAGCTGCGGGGCCAGATTGGCCTGGCGTACGCGTCTGGGCAACGCTCCGGTGCTCGGCGGGCTGTCGGAGCCCGAAGCGCCGGCCGCGATCTCGGCCCGCCGGGTGCGCCTGGGGAGAGCGGGCGTCTCGGACGGCTCGCCGAGGCCGCGCCCCGGGGAAGCGGGGGGCTGCGCGGAGTCGGCGCGCCCGCCGGGTACGTCGGTACGGCGCCGTAGCGGCGTGTCACCGCGACGGCGGGCCGGGAGCGGTGCGGGGCCGTCCGCTTCCGGTCCGCCCAGGGTCGGGACGGTGGACGGGCCGTCGAAATCGGCCTCTCCGGAGTCCCCCGTTTCGCGTCGGGACCGCTGCTCGACGACGGGACGTCCATGGGAGCTGACCAGCTTGGGCGTACGGCGTCGGGGCAGCGGAAGCGGCTCGCCGCGATGCCCGTCCGCATCGGCCTCGGAGACCTGTTGATGCTGTTCTACGGGGCGCACGGGGGCGAGGTCGTCCCGGTGGGTGGAGGCGCGGCGCGGGCGGAAGATCCCGCCGCGTTCGGCGTCCTCGTCGTCGAGGGCGTTCGGGAAACCGTCGAGGGCGTCCAGGTCGACGGGGGCTTCGAGTTCGACCGGTCCGTCCAGGAGGGCGGGCGGCAGACCGGGCAGCTTCACGGGCATCTGGGAGAGCGCGGAGCGGCGGCTCTCCTCCAGCTCGGCCTCCTTGGACGGCCGGGGCCGGTCGAGGCGGAAGCCGATGCCGTTGGTGTCCGGGACCTCGTCGCTCAGCAGGGCGTCCGGGATGAACACGACGGCGGTGGTGCCCCCGTAGGGCGATGGCTGGAGCGAGACGCGGACGTTCTGCCGCTGGGCGAGCCGGCTGACCACGAACAGGCCGAGGCGGTCGGTGTCGGAGAGTTCGAACTCCGGTGTCTCGGCGAGCCGGAGATTGGCGTCCAGGAGTGCCTCGGCCGCCATGCCGAGGCCGCGGTCGTTGATCTCCAGGGTGAAGCCGTTGGCGACCCGCTCCCCCAGGACCTGGACGGCGGTGTGCGGCGGGGAGAACACCGTGGCGTTCTCCAGGAGTTCGGCCACCAGGTGGGTGAGGTCCGCGACGGCGGGGCCGGTGACGGCGATGCGCGGCAGCCTGCGGACCTCGATACGCTCGTAGTCCTCGACCTCGGCGACGGCCGCGCGGACGATGTCCATGAGCTGGACCGGTTTGCGCCACTGCCGGGACGGGGCGGCCCCGGAGAGGATCACCAGGCCCTCGGCGTGGCGGCGCATACGGGTCGTCAGGTGGTCGAGGCGGAACAGGTCGGCGAGTTCGTCGGTGTCCTCGGTCCTGCGCTCCATGGTGTCGAGCAGGGTGAGTTGCTTGTGCAGCAGGACCTGGCTGCGGCGGGCGAGGTTGACGAAGACCTCGGAGACACCGGAGCGCAGTTCGGCCTGCTTGACGGCGGCCTCGACTGCCGCGCGCTGCAAGGTGTTCAGGGCCTGGCCTACGTCGCCTATCTCGTTCCGGTCGTACTCCAGGCGCGGGACCTCGGTCTCCACGTCGACCACTTCGCCGACGGACAGGCGGCGCATCACGCTGGGCAGCCGGACGCCGGACGCCTCGTGGGCGTCCAGGCGCAGTTGACGCAGGTCGCGGATGAGGCCGCGGCCGATGCGCACCGACAGGAAGAGCGAGAACAGGAGGGCGATCAGGCCGAGGACGCCGGCGACGGCCGCCTTGAGGATGACGCGCATCGCGACCGGGCGAACGCGGTCCTGGTAGCGGTCGTTGGCCTGGTCGTCGAGGGTGCCGAGCTTGTCCAGCACGGCGCCCGCCGCGGTGTTCCAGGTCTGTGCGGTGACGTTGCGGGGCGTGCCGGACGTGGTGGAGGCGGCGGCCTGTTCGGCCACACGCAAGGGTGCGCTGGCGGCGTTCTTCCAGAAACGTTCGAAGTGGCCGCGCTCCGAGGAGGGCAGCAGCGGCAGGTTGACGTCGTACATCAGGGTGCGCTGGGCGACGAGGTCGGAGACGTCGCGGCTCTCGTCCCGGGTGAGCTTGCCGACGATCAGGGAGGAGCCGAGCAGGGCGTCCTCACGGGAGAGGAACTCCCGCGCGCGGGCGAGGTTGACGAGGGCGCGGTACTGCTTGTCCATCTCTACGTTGTCGACGACGTGGAGGTTGGACAGCAGCACGTAGCACGGGTCGACCAGGTGGTTGTAGAGACCGAGGGCCTGGGCACGGTTGACGGTGCCGTCCTCGACGCTGCGCCGCAGGGACTGGAGGCCGTCGAAGGCGTCGAGGACCGCGGAGACGCGGCTGTCGGTGGCCTGGCCCATCGCGTCGCGGACGTCCGGGTTCCGGGCGTTCTTGCGGATCTTGGCGACGGCTGCGTCGGTCGCGGCGCGGCTGCGCTTGAGATCGGTGAGTCCGTCGGCGGCGCGCGGGTCGGCGAGGTAGACGAGCGACTGCCGGCGTTCCCGCTGGATGACGCGGACGGTGTCCTCGGTCGGATAGCCGATCTTCTCGACGACCGACGACACGTTGAACAGGTCTCCGGCGGCCCGGCCGGTGAGGACCGTGGCGAACGCCCAGATCGCGGTCAGGGACACGAGCGGCACGAGAAGGAGCGCCACGATCTTCCGGCGGATGGACTTCCCGCGAAAGCGCATGGCCTCCCCCAGCTGGACCCCCGCCGGCCGGGGGTACACATGTGCGTCAACAAACGGCGCGAGCCTACTACTGACACAGAGGTAACTCGAAGAGCTGTCCGGGGCGTGAACTTCCGCAACAGGGACGAGACATGGGGAGTTGTCGGTGCATTGCGGGAGATTGCCGCCCCGATATCCGCGAGATCACCACACCCCACCCCATCGGTCCCCTTGGCCAGTTGGCCGGAATTTTTCGTCTGTTGGGAATCTTCGTGGCATGTTGTTCGTCTTTCTCTACGGGACATGGGGGCGGAACCGGCCACACGAGCCGCATCCGCAACCGTGCGGCGTAAAACAGCGCAAGCCGGGCACCCACTGGGGAGCGGAGTCTTCGGACTCCGGGGCGAGTGGTGTACCGGCGGTGGGGAGGACACGTTGATGGGCACGGCGGAGCGGCAAGAGGCGCTTGAGGACGGCGTGGCGGCGCGGTCGACGGTGCCGCGGCGCCGTGAGGCACCGGATCGCGACACCGCGGCGGACGGTGGCGTGACGAGGGACGGCGGCGAGGCCCCGCGCGGCTCGGACGAGCCGACGGCGGCGGAGTTCGACGAGCGCGGTCCGGCTCGCGAGACAAGGCAACAGCAGGAGTACTACCGGCCGTTGTGGATCGAGGAGCCCGCGCGTCGGCGCCGGCTGCCCGATCCGGTGCGTACGGCGGCCGTGCGAGCGGTGATCATCATCGCCGTGACGCTGATCCAGGCCACGGTGGCCTTCCTGTGCACGATGGCCGGCTCCTGGCTGGCGTTCCCGATGGTGATCAGCAGCGTGGTCAGCACGGTGGTGGCCACCTGGGGCGCCCTCGACGTCTGGGTGACCCGCCAGATGTGGAACCAGCGCAACGGCGTGGTCTCGGAGCCCAGCAGCACGGCAAGGGCCCTCCGCCGCGAGCGGCGTCGGGCCCAGCGTCAGGCGCGGTCCAGCGAGCGCGCCCAGGAGCGGATAGCCCGCAAGAACGGCGCGGGACAGCTGTCCCACTCCTGAGGCTCGCCCACGGAGCGGTCGACCGACGTTCGCCTACGGAGCGGTCGGCGCCGGGCGCTTGAACATCCGGGTCGCCGTGATCTCGCTGTGCACCGACTCCCCTTCTCCGGCCGGGGCCTGCTGCGGCAGGCCCGGCCGGAGGTGCTCCTCCACGCTGATGTACTTCAGGCCCGCCCTCAGGTCGGCGTCGTTGCGCAGCCGGATGACCAGCGGGAACTCGGCGAGCGCCGTCGTGTCGAACAGGCCGGTGGTGTACAGGAGTTGGACCCCGAGCGCGTCGGACACGGCGCGCTGCAGCTCCAGCAGATACGTGGCGTTGGCCCGCCCGATGGGGTTGTCGAGGAAGAGCGTGCCGGCGTGCCGGTGCTTGTCGCGGCCCCGGTCGTTGGAGCGCAGCGCGGCCATCGTGCAATACAGGGCGATGGCCGCGGTGAGCAGCTGACCGCCCGAGAACACGTCGCCCATCTGCCCGACCGGCACCCGCTCGGCACGCAGCACGGCGTCCGGCTTGAGGATCTCGACGGCGACACCCTTGGGCTCAAGGGCCGCCCCAACTCCCCGCAGCAGCAGGGACATTCCGTCGCGCCGCATGTCGGAGTTCTTCTTCACGGCGGCCCGGGTCGCCTCGTCGACGACCACACCGAGCCGCTCGATGAGCGTGGCCTGGTCGGGCTCCTCGAAGCGGATACGGAGGAACTCCTGCCCGGACCACTCGCCGAGCCCCTCCGGCAGCCGGGACAGCCGCTGCGCGGACCGCAGCGTCGCCAGCGCCGACTCGACAAGCCCGCGAAGCCGGTCCACGATCGAGTCGCGGTTGCGCTCCAGCTGCGCCAACTCGTCGGTGAGGACCCGGAGTCGGGGCGCGAAGGCATCGGCCCACTTCTGCGCGTGCTCGGGCAGCGCGGACGCCGGCAGCTCACGGATCTGCTGCCGCGCGGGGGTGCGTACCTGCTCGTAGCGCGTGGAGTTGGCGTGCCGCACCAGCACATCGCTCGCCTCGCGTACGGCGCCCTCGGCGGCGGACAGGTCGGCGGCGCAGCCGCGCAGCGAGCGGCGGGCCTCGGCGGCGGAGTGCCGGGCCTCCTCCACGGTGCCGGGATACGGCTCGGGCTCCTCCTGTTCCTCGTCCGAGGAGTGCTCGCGCATCAGGTCCCGGAGCATCGCGGCGGTCTCGTCGAAACCGCCGGCCCCGTCCTCGGCGGCGCGATGCGCGTCCAGGAGTTCGGCGTGGGCCTCGCGGGCCTGGCCCAACGCGTCGGTGCGGGAGCCGAGTTCGGCCGTCGCCGTACGCAGCAGGGCCTGGGCGTGCTCGGCGTCGCGCGGGACGAGTTCCTCGGCCAGCTCGGTGTGCGCCTCGCCGTCCTCGGGCGCGTGCCGCTCGGCCTCGCCGCGCAGCCGCCCGAGCTGCTCGCTCGCGGTCGACACCCGGGTCTCCAGCAGCTGCACCAGTTCCTCGGCACGGGCCGCAGCCGCTTGCCGGGACGGCCCGTCGGAGCCGTCGGGTGACTCCAGCAACTGCGCCGCGCGCGTACGGACCTTGTTGCTGAGCCGGTCCAACTCCGCGATCGCCGCGCTCTCGTCGCTCTCCGCCCGCGCCTGCTCGGCCCGCAGATCGGCGCCGACGCCGACCTTCTCGTAGAGCTGCGAGGCGGCCCGGTAGGCCTCACGGAGGGCGGCCAGCGCGGGCTTGGGGGTGTCCGGGTCGTCTTCCGGTACGTCGTCGGGGGCGCCCGCGATCTCGGAGCGCTCGGCGCGCAGCGCACGGGCCGTGCGACGGGCGTCGTCGGCGGCGCGCTGGGCGGCGCGGCGGTCCTCGTCGGCCGCACGGGCGCGCTCCAGGCAGGACTGGGCGCGAGCCTCCGACTCGGCTGCCTCGTCGGCGAGTTCACGGAGTTTGACCTGCCAGCCGGCGCGTTCGCGCAGCCGGAAGGCGAGTCCGGCGAGGGCGTCGGCGGCGCGCCGGGCCTTCTGCGCGGTCTCCTGCCGCTCGTCGCGCACCTGGGCGGCCTCGGCGGCGACCTCATCCGCCTCCGCCCGCACGGTCCGCGCCTCGGCGAGCTCGGCCTCGGCCTCCTCGGCGAACGCGCGCGTGTCCCGCGCGGCCTGCGCCAGCTCGACCAGCCGCCCGCTCGGGCAACCGGTGCGCCAGGACGCGAGCCGCGCGGCCAGCTCCCGGTCCTTGCCGAGCCGCGCGGCGAGCGTGCGGATCTCCTCGTCCCGCTGCCCCGCCCGCGCGCGCAGCGCCTGCCGCTCCTCGTCGGCCGCGTGCTCGTCGTGCATGGCCGGGTTCGGCGGTACGAGGAAGACGTCACCGGTCTGCGCGTCGGGCGCCGGGGTCGGGGCGAGCAGGGCGGCGGCCGTACCGACGGCCACGGCGGACCGGGGCAGCAGGGCCGCTTCGCTGAGTGCCTCACGGGCACGCGCGTGCGTGTCCGGGTCGGTGATGATCACGCCGTCGACCAGCTCGGGCCGGGCGGCGAGCACGCGCGCGTGGTCGGTGGGGTCGACGGCCTGCGCGAGGTAACGCCAGCCGGGCAGCGCGGGGATGCCGTGCTCGCCGAGGTACTCCACGGTGGCCAGCACGTCCGGGCCGGGCGGCAACAGCCCGCCGTCACCGAGCGCCCCGAGAATCCGGGAGTCGTCGGCGGCGGCGGTCCGCAGGTCGAAGAGGTTCCGCTCGGCGGAGGAGACCCCGTCGTCGAGCAGCTCACGCAACTCGTCGGCGAAGCGGTCGAGTTCCTCGGGGGTGAGGGGTCCTTCGGCGAGAGGGCGGGCGGGCTTGGCGGCACCGGAGTGGGCGAGCGAAGAGGCGTTGGCGGCGGAACGGCCGCTCGCGGCAAGGCCGTTGGCCGAAGCGCCAGCGCGTGCGTCCGACTCGGCACCGTCACCATCGGCACCCGAGCGGGCGCCCGCGATCCCTTCGGCGCCCTGCCCGGCGCTGCCCACGGCTCCGGCGTCACCTTGTCCCGTCGCCGCACCGTCGGTCGCGCGCTCACCGGCGGCACCGCGCGGTACCGGCACACCACTGCCGACGCCTACGGCACCGGGCAAGCTGAGCAGCTCAGCCAGCCGCTCCTCCCCCGCGAGCCCCTCCGCAAGGCGCCGCTCGGCGTCATAGGTCCGCTCGGCGGCAGTCGCCGCGTCGGACGCGCGAGCCGCCGTCAACTCCGCGCGGGACTCGGCGGAAGCGGCCTCACGCGCGTGCTCGGAGGCCCGGCGGGAGGCCTCGCGTGCGGTGTCCCAGGAGGCCACGGCGGTCTTCTCGGCGTCGCTAGCGGCGAGGGCCGCGCGGGCCGGGTCGGCGTCGGGGGCACTGTCGTCGAGCCAACCGGCCCGCACCGCCTCCGCGGTCTCCTGCTCGACCTCGGACAGCCGCTGGCGCAGATGCCCGACCTCGCTGCGGGCCCGCTGCGTCTCGGTGGCGGCGGAGGTCGCGTCCCGGTGCGAGGTCTCGCCGACCTCCTGGAGCGCGGCGGAACGCTCCTCGCCCTCGTTGGCGAGGTTCTCGGCGCTCTCGGCGGCCGAGTGCAGGGCCCGTACGAGATCGACGGCGGCCTTGGCGCGGGCGGCGAGCGCCGGTGCGGCGTCCCGCTCGGCCTCGCGGATGGCGACGGCCACGCGCGCGGAGCGGTCGGCGGCGGCGCGGTGTCGTAGGACCGCCTCGGCGGCCTGCCAGGCGGCGTGCAGGGTGCGGGCGTCGGCCAGCTCGCGCTTCTGCGCGGCGGCGGACTTCTCCATCGTGGCGAGCGCCAACGAGGCGTGCCGGTAAGCGAGTTCGGCCGCGATCAGCGCGCTGCGCTCCCGGGCCCCCTCGGCGTGCGTGACGGCGTACGCGGCGGCGGTGACCCGCTGGGCGAGGTCGGCGGCCCGCACCCGCTCCTGCGCGCCCCGCGCGGACAGTCGTCGCGCCAGGGTGCGGGTACGGCGCTCGGCGCCGGCGTGGATGTCACGCGCACGTGCCCGTGCCTCGGCGGCCTCGACGATCCGGCCGAGCAGGTCCACGGAACCGGCCGTGAAGTCCCGCTCGGCGATCAACTCGGCCCGCCGCCCCAGCTTGTTGCCGAAGCCGCCGACCAGGTCGGCGAGGCCGTCGGTGTCCCGGGTGTCGGTGACCGCGCGGAGCAGCAGGTCGGTGAAGTCGGAGTCCTTCTTGACCGCGAAGAGGCCGGCGGCCTCGCCCTCGTCGGCGTTCATCTCCCGCTGGTAGCGGAAGAGTTCGGGGTCGAGACCGAGGTCCCCGAGGTGCTCGATCCAGCGGTCGTGGATCTCCTCCCAGTGCACTTCGAGGTGCGGGTACGCCTTGCCCGCCTCGGTGAGGGCGTCCCGGAAGCCCTTCATCGTGCGGCGACGCCCCTGCGCTCCGGACACGCCCTCGACGGACGGCCGTACCGAAGTGGCCTCGGCGACGGGGAGGTTGTCCAGGCTGAGCCCCGGTCCGGGCCGGAACGAGTACCAGGCCTCGGCGAACTTCCGCGGGTCGTTGGAGACTTGGCGCCCTCGCCACTCGCTGACCTTGCCGACCACGACGCACTCGCCGGTCAGCGTGTGCTGCCACTCCAGGGCGACATGGCCGCAGTCGTCCGCGAGGAGGAACTTGCGCAGCACCCCGGAGCTGGCGCCACCGAGTGTGTTGCGGTGGCCGGGCAGCATCACGGAGAAGATCAGCTTGAGCAGGACGGACTTGCCGCCGCCGTTCTCCAGGAAGAGCACACCGGCGGGCGCGGGGCGACGCGGCGGCCCGACGGGCTCGTCCTCGAAGAACTCCGCCTGGGTGGGCGCGGGGTCGGGCACGGGCTGGCCCACGCCTCGCAGGTCAAGCACGGTGTCGGCGTAGCGCGCACCGGCGGGCCCGATGGAGTAGAGGCGGACCCGGGACAGCTCGTACATGGCGGACTCTCGTCGTAAGTCTTCGGCAGGTGGGGGGAGTTGAGGAACCTCAGGAGTGGAACGGCAGTCCGGCGTCGGCCACCAGCTCCAGGTCCTCGGTGTCTTCGGCGGGCATCAGACTCGCGGTGCCGTCGGTGACCGGAACGACGCCCAGCTCCAGCAGCTCGGCCATGGCGGCACTGCCGGCCATGTCACGCACCTGGAGCTGATAGCGGGCCGTCGTGCGATAGGTACCGCCGTTGTCGTCACCGGTGCGCTGCAGGAACCCGGAGTCGGTGAGAAAGGCGGCGGCCTTGCCAACGATCCCGGTGGTCGAACCGGCCAGTCTCCGGGCGTCCTTGGTCGCTCCGGTCGCACTGCGTCTGACCCAGATCCGCCAGGCGGCCTCAAGGCCCGGCGCGTCGGTGGCCGGGTCGGTGTTCATGCCCTGCTCGTCGGCCCGCTCCTCCAACCGCCGACAGGCCTGCCGCACAAAGGCGTCGACCCCGTTGACCGTGACGCGCCCGATGTACCCGTCGTCAGCAAGATCCTCGGGCCGCGGAAACGCCATGGCGGCCACGGCAAGATGGGCGAGCCCATGCAGGAACCGATCCCCGGAGTCGGCAGCCGTACGACGCGCGTAGTCCCCCATCCGCACGGCGAACACCGAGTCCTCGGCGGCAGTTACGGCCATCCCCGCGCGCGGGGACACCTCCAGCACAACCAGCCCCAGCCCGGCAGCCACAGCATCGGCAAGCCGAGCGAACGGCGGATCCTCGCGGTACCGGCGAAGCAACTCCGCGTACTCCTGATCCCGCGCGGGCTGCAGCTTGGGCTGCAACCCAAACGCGACAAGCCGAGCGGCGTCGGCAGCATCGGCAGGCGTGACCGCGGCACTCACGGGCGCGGCGGCACCTTCCGGCTCACTCCACTCGGCTGGCTCACTCACGACGACAACTCCTTGAACTTGATAACGAGGATGAGGTCAAGCGCCCCTCCAGGGGCGCGGGGAACTGCGCGACCAGCCACAGCGAGCCCGCACCCGAAAGACGACCGACCCATCACGCCGCATCACTCCGACCAGCAGCCATCCCCACCGCATCCAACAAGGCCACCCCGACGATGAGATCGGCCCCACCGAACTCGGGATCATCCAGTTCGGTCCCGTCATCCACGGCGAACAACAACTTCGGCTCTCCCTGCCGGTAGGCGGTACCAACAGGCGGACTCGCCGCATGCACGGCCAACAGGGCCACCAGATAAGGAAGTTCCACATCCTGACGCCGCGCGTCAGCCAGCAACCCCGACAACCGCCGAGGCGCATCCGCAGGCAGATCGAGCAACTCCATAGCCGCAGCCAGCTGCTCCTCACTGAACCGACTGTCATCCGGCGTAGCGATGAGATCCGGCTCGGGCATCTCCGCCCCGAGATGCTCCCGCTCGGCAGGCGGTGTCAGCAGTATGTCGACAAGATCCCCCACCCGAACCGACACCGGCGTACGCAACCCGGTCCCGCGAGCGAAGAACGCGTCGGTGACCCGAATCGCCGACTCCAGAGGCAACGGTAGAACGGGCGAAACGAGATGCCCGTAGAGATCGATCCCCGAGGTCGTCATCGGCGTCGCGAAAGCCTGCCGATCCTGCTCGGCACGGAACAGCGGCCCCGCCTCCAGAAGACGCGACTGAAGCTGCGTGTGCCGCCGAATGCAGTCCTTGACGATGTCGACCAACTCGGCCGCCCGCCGCTTCTGTTCGGCATCCTCGGACTCGTCACGGGCCTTGCGGATATTGGTCAGGATCGCGTTCTCATGGCGATACCGATCAGCGACGTGATCGAGCGCCTCGGCGATCATGTCCGGCACGGCATTGAGCCAGTCCACCGCGCGGACATTCCGCCGCGTGGCATCCAGCGCGCGCCGAAGCGTCTCCGAGTACTGCACGGTCCGATACCGGGCCTGCTCCGCCGCGAGTTGCGCGTCGGCGAGCCGACCGCGGCTGATCAGCACCTCCAGCTTCACCTCGGCGGCGATCTGCGCACTGGTGACGTCGGTGTCGAGCGCGCCCACCAGGACGTTGACAGCCTCGTCGGTCGTCCGGAGGTACACGCTGCCGCCGTAGCCGGGGACCTCCTCGATCAGCTTGAAGTCGTAGTCCCGGCGCACGTACGTGCCGTCCTGGGCGAACGTGCCGTAGACCGTGCGGAACCCGCGGTCGACGCTGCCGACGTTGATCAGGTTCTCCAGGACCCAGCGGGCCACGCGCTCGTGTTCGGCGACGGGGCGCTGCGGGGCCTGGGCGGCGATGCGCGGGATGAGCCTGGCCACTATCTGGTCGTGGTCGGCACCCGTGTCGAAGTCCATGTTGAGGGTGACCAGGTCGATGGCGGCGAGGGCCACCTCGGCCATGCCGTAGACCGAGTACTCGCCCGCGAGATTGGCCTTGCGTGCGTCGAGGTCGTGCAGCGGCGCGGTGCAGGCGAGCGCGCGCAGTCGCCGCGCCAGTCCCTCGTCGGCGGCCGGGCCCGGGGCGGGGCGCGGCCCCGCGCTGAACTGGGGCGGAACGCTGTCCGTCGATGCAGGCGAAGTCACGCTGCACAGACTAGGTCCTCGGTCTGACAACGACCCAAACGACGCAGAAGCGACTACCGCCACAGCCGCGCACGCGGGGTCGGTCAACCATCGTGCCGTCGTCGGTCGACCGCCGCACCGTCGTCAGTCGACCACCGTGCCGTCCTCGCCGACCCGCCGCCGGTACGCGTCGACGACCCGTTCCAGCGAGTCGTCGAGGTAGACCGCGAGCAGCTTCTCGGCCTCGGCGCGGTCGCCGGCCTGGAGGGCCTGGAGGATCAGGCGGTTGCGCTGGAGGTACGGCTCGTGGAGCGCCCTCGGATCGTCCACGAGGTGGAAGGCGAGCCGGAGTTCGGCGAAGACGCTGCGCATCAACTCGTCGGTACGGGCGGTGCCGGCGAGGGTGACGAGTTCCCTGTGGAAGTGGATGTTGGCCGTACCCACGCCTTTCCAGTCATCTTCGACGGACGCCAACTGCCCTTCCGTGACGGCTCCGGCGAGTTGTTCGAGGGCGTACGGCGGCTCGCCCAGCCCGCGGACGACGGCGCACTCGACGAGCCGGCGGGTGCGGTAGATGTCCTCGACGTCCTCGACGCTCAGGACCCGGACGAAGACACCCCGGTTCAACTCGTGGACGAGCAGCCGCTCATGGGTGAGCAGCCGGAACGCCTCGCGGAGTGTGTTGCGCGACACACCGAGCGCCCCGCCGATGCTGTCCTCCGAGAGCCGCGTACCTGGCGGGAAATAGCCCTCCGCGATACGGCTCCTGAGGATGTCCGAGACGCGTTCCGCGGTGCTCGTGCGGCCCAGAAGGGCACGGTCGTCGGCCAGTCCCGCCATCTGCTCTGCCATGCCCGGAATTCAACCGCAGATACAAGAACGAAACAACATGGGTATTGAGGGATCGTTCAACGATCCTCTACCTTTCTCTGCAAGGCGCCACCGCTCACCCCGGCGCCGACGGCTCCCGCACGGCACTGCTCACTCCCAGCACCCTCCGTCCTCCCTCTGCGAGGTGCCCCATGAGCACGACCCCTCCACCTCAGGCCCCGGTCACCGGCGTGCATCCGGACACGGATGAACTCACCGCCGACGACGGCGCGTTGGCCTGGCTGCGCGCGCTCGGTCCGAACGGCCGGCGCGCCTTCGCCGGCGCGTTCGGCGGCTACGCCCTGGACTCCTACGACTACTTCACGCTGCCGCTGAGCATGGTCGCGCTGGCCGCGTACTTCGGCCTGGACAGCGGCCAGACCGGCCTGTTCACCACGGTCACGCTGGTCGTCTCCGCGGTGGGCGGCGCCATAGCGGGCGTCTTCGCCGACCGGGTGGGCCGCGTCAAGGCCCTGATGATCACGGTGATCACCTACGCCGTCTTCACGGTGGCCTGCGGCTTCGCGCCCAACTACGAGACCCTGCTGGTGTTCCGCGCCCTCCAGGGGCTCGGTTTCGGCGGCGAGTGGGCGGTCGGCGCGATCCTGGTCGCCGAGTACGCGAGTGCGAAGCACCGCGGCCGTACGCTCGGCGCGGTCCAGAGTTCCTGGGCGGTGGGCTGGGCGCTGGCGGCGGTCGTCTACACGCTGGTCTTCTCGTTCGTCGGCGACGACCTGGCCTGGCGGGTGATGTTCTGGACCGGCGCGATCCCCGCGCTGCTGGTGTTCTGGCTGCGGCGCCGGGTGCACGACGCCCCGGAGGCGACGGCCGTGCGCGAACAGAACCCCCAGAAGGGCTCGTTCGCGGCGATCTTCAAGCCGGGGACGGCCGATTCTCCCGGCCTGCTGCGTACGACCGTCTTCGCGGGCCTGCTCTCGACCGGTGTCCAGGGCGGCTACTACACGCTCGCCACCTGGGTGCCGACGTACCTCAAGACGGAGCGCGGTCTGTCGGTCGTCGGCACCGGCGGCTATCTGACCTTCCTGATCTCCGGCGCCTTCCTGGGCTACCTGACAGGCGGCGTCCTGACCGACGTGCTGGGCCGCAAGCGCAACATCTGGCTCTTCGCGCTGCTCTCGGCGGTCTGCATCCTGGCGTACACGCACATCCCCAGCGGCGCCAACACCCTTCTCCTGGTGCTCGGTTTCCCGCTCGGGTTCTGTATGTCGGCGATCTTCAGCGGCTTCGGTTCGTACCTGAGCGAGCTGTATCCGACGGCGGTGCGCGGCACGGGACAGGGCTTCACCTACAACACGGGCCGCGCGGTGGGCGCCGTCTTCCCGACCCTGGTGGGCTTCCTGGCCGACAGTTGGGGTGTGGGCGGAGCGCTCGTCTTCGGGGCCATCGGTTACGGCATCGCGGCGCTGGCGCTCCTGGGACTGCCGGAGACGCGCGGAAAGGAACTGGCGTGAACCGCACGGAAGACCGCCCCCTGACGCTTGTCGACGAGCACGCGCACGCGTGGAGCCCGCGTTCCGCCCGGGCCCGCTTCCGGGCCGGGCTGACGGGCCCCACGGCCGGGGTCGCGGCGGGCCACACCCAGGTCAACCTGATCTCGGTGCCCGCCGACTGGGCCTACGACATGCTGCTGTTCTGCCAGCGCAACCCGAAGCCCTGCCCGGTGCTCGACGTCACGGACGCAGGCTCCTGGACGACCGTTCTCGCGGACGGCGCGGACCTGCGCACCGATCTACCGCGCTACCGGGTGTGGCGGGACGGCGAGTTGACGGACGAGCCGACGGACGTGCGGGCGTACTGGCGCGGCGACCTGGTGTCGTTCCTGATCGGCTGCAGCTTCACCTTCGAGTGGTCGCTGAGCGAGGCGGGTGTCCCGATCCGGCACATCGAGCAGGGCCGCAACGTCCCGATGTACGTGACCGGCCGCCCGTGCCGCCCGGCGGGGCGGCTGCACGGCCCCATGGTCGTGTCGATGCGCCCGGTGCCCCCGGAGCACCTGGCGACGGCCATCCGGGAGACCGCGCTGCTCCCGGCGGTGCACGGCAGCCCCGTACACTGCGGCGATCCCTCGGGGCTCGGCATCGCGGACCTCGGCCGGCCGGACTTCGGCGATCCGGTGGACGCCGACCCGGACGACATCCCGGTGTTCTGGGCCTGCGGAGTGACCCCGCAGGCCGCGGTGATGGCCTCCCGCCCGCCGTTCGCCATCACCCACGCGCCGGGCCAGATGTTCGTCACCGACGCCCGCGACGAGCAGTACCGCGTCGCCTGACCAGGAGAGATGATGATCGATCTGAACGCCGACCTCGGCGAGGGCTTCGGCCGCTGGCATCTCACCGACGACGAACAGCTGTTGTCCGTCGTCACCAGTGCCAATGTGGCCTGCGGTTTCCACGCCGGGGACCCGGTCACCATGCGGCGGGTGTGCGAGCTGGCGGCCGAGCGCGGGGTACGGGTCGGCGCGCAGGTGTCCTACCGGGACCTGGCGGGGTTCGGGCGGCGCGCGATGGACGTGCCGTCCGCCGAGCTGGCGGCCGAAGTGGCGTACCAGATCGGTGCCTTGGAGGTGTTCGCCCGGGCGGCGGGCACGCGCGTGTCGTACGTCAAGCCGCACGGCGCGCTCTACAACCGGATCGTGCACGACCCGGAGCAGGCCGCCGCGGTGATCGAGGGCGTGCTCCTGGCCGACGCCTCGCTGCCCGTGCTCGGGCTGCCCGGCTCAGTCGTCCTCGACCTGGCCGCGAAGGCGGGCCTGCCGGCCGTCACGGAGGCGTTCGCGGACCGCGGCTACACCGACGAGGGCACGCTCGTGCCGCGCGGCCGGGACGGCGCGGTGGTCACCGACCCAGAGGCCGTCGTGGAGCGCTCACTGAGCCTGGCCCGCTCCGGGGCGGTCGACGCGCTCTCCGGGGCCCGCATCGAGGTGAAGGCCCGCTCCCTGTGCCTGCACGGGGACACGCCCGGCGCGGTCGACCTGGCCCGCAGGGTCCGCGCGCGGCTCCTGGAGTCGGGTGTCCGGGTGGAGGCGTTCGCATGAGGGCGCTGCCCGTCGGCGACAGCGCGCTGCTCGTCGAGGTCGCCTCCGGGGAGGAGGCCCAGGCCGTCCACGCGGAGCTGCTGCGGCGCCGCGCGGAGGGCCTGCTCACCGTCCGCGAGATCGTCCCGGCCGCCCGCACGGTCCTCCTCGACGGCCTCGACGACCCGGCCCGCCTGGCCTCCGAACTCGCCGCCTCCGACGTACCCCCCGCTCCCCCGCGCGCGGGTGAGGTGATCGACCTCCCGGTGCGCTACGACGGCCCGGACCTGGCCGATGTCGCCGCCCTGTGGGGCGTACCCGAGCGGGAGGTGGCCCGTATCCACGCGGCCACCGAGTTCCGCGTCGCCTTCTGCGGATTCGCCCCCGGCTTCGGCTACCTCACCGGCCTCCCGGCCCGCTACGACGTCCCGCGCCGGGCCACTCCGCGCACGGCCGTGCACGCCGGTGCCGTGGGCCTGGCGGGCCCGTACACCGGCGTGTACCCGCGTGCCTCGCCCGGCGGCTGGCAGTTGATCGGCACGACGGACGCGGTCCTGTGGGACACCGCGCGCGAGCCGGCCGCGCTGCTGGCGCCGGGCACGCGGGTGCGCTTCGTCCCGGTGGCGGACGTATGACGGACCGTGCGGTCGCCGTCGTACGGGCCGGGGCCCTGACCACCGTGCAGGACCTGGGACGGCCCGGTCACGCGCACCTGGGGGTGCCGCGTTCCGGCGCGCTCGACGGGCCGGCGGCGGCGCTCGTCAACCGGCTGGTCGGCAATCCGCCCGAAGCGGCCGTCCTGGAGACGACCCTCAACGGCTGTTCCGTACGGCCTCGTTCAACGATCCTCGTGGCGGTCGGCGGCGCGCCCTGCCCGGTCACGGTGGACGGACGGCCGGTCGCCTGGGGTGCCCCCGTGCATGTGCCCGCCGGGGCGCTGCTGGACATCGGAACGGCCGTCTCCGGAGTACGCAGCTACGTCGCCTTCGCCGGCGGTATCGGCGTCGAGCCGGTACTCGGCAGCCGTTCCACGGACCTGATGTCCGGGCTCGGCCCGGCGCCGCTCACGAACGGCGCCATACTGCCGTTGGGGTCCCCGATGAGCCGCCACGCGTGCGTGGACGTCGCTCCGCAGCCGGCTCCCCCGGTCGAACTCGTCCTGCGGGTGACCCTGGGGCCCCGCGACGACTGGTTCACACCGGAGGCCGTCCGCACGTTCACGGCACGTGCCTACCGGGTCTCCTCGGCGAGCAACCGCATCGGGCTGCGCACCGAGGGGCCCGCCCTGGAGCGGGCCCTGACCGGTGAACTCCCCAGCGAGGGCATGGTCCTCGGTGCCGTCCAGGTCCCCCCGGACGGCCACCCGGTGGTGTTCCTCGCCGACCATCCGACCACCGGCGGCTACCCGGTGATCGCCGTCGTCCGCCCCACGGACCTCCCGGCCGCCGCCCAGGCGGTGCCCGGCACCCCGGTCCGTTTCGTGGCCGTACGGCGCCGCTGAGGCGCCGGACGCCCTAGGCGGCGTCCGGTTGCTCCTGCTGCACCGACAGGGACGCCAGCGCCATCGACACGGCGTGGGACGCGCTCAGGTCGAGGCGCGCGCTGGTGCCCCGCGCGCGGTGGCGCATCTCGTCGGCGGCCAGTCTGAGGAGCTGCGGCAGCAGGTCGGTGCAGCGGCGGGCCACCCACCCGGTGCCCGCCGTCGCCAGCCACAGCAGGCTGGCCGACCTGGCGGGCACCGGGAACTCGGGCTCGGGCGACGGCGCGGCCCCCGTCGCCAAGCCCTCCTCGGTGAGCAACGCGTGGAAACGCAGTGCCAGTTGGCGGTGTCCCCGCTCGCTGGGGTGCAGCCGGTCCGCGCTCCAGATCTCGCGGCCCATGATCCAATCGCCCTCCGCCGCGTGCAGATGCACGGCCCCGTACCGCTCGGACAGCGCGTGCACCACGGTGTTGACGGCCCGTTGGCGCCGGGCGAGCGGGCGCGCCAGTGCGCCCGGGAGGCCGAGCATCGCGCCCGGGTCGGGCAGACAGGCCGTCAGGAGGGTCGCGCCCCGCGCCGTGAAGGCGGCGTAGACCTCGTCGAGGCGGGCGGCCACGGCCTGGATGTCGAAGGTGCAGCGCAGGGTGTCGTTGACGCCTATGACGACGGACACGATGTCCGAGTCCAGGGCGAGCCCGGCCGGGGTCTGCCGTTCCAGCACGTCCCGCGTCTGTGCGCCGCTGACCGCGAGGTTCGTGAACTCCACGGACCCCTCGGGCTGTTCGGCAAGCCCGGCGGCGAGCAGCGCGGCCCAACCGCGCCATGCCTCGCCGACGGGATCGCCCACGCCCTCGGTGAGCGAGTCACCGAGGGCGACGAAACGGACGGTTCTCATGCCACGCCTCCGGGCACGAACCGCCGGACCGGAACATCCGCGTCGTGGGCCGCTAGGAACGCGTCGACCGCCGTGTGCCAGCCGAAACACTCGGCACGCGCACGTGCGATCTCGCGGCGCTCCACCTCGGAGCGTTCGAGGAGCATGTCGACGGCGTCCGCGAAGGCCCTGCCGTTGTCCGCAGCCGTGGCACCGGCGGAGCCGATGACCTCGGGGAGTGCGGACGAGGCGCTGGCCACCACGGGCGTGCCGCAGGCCATGGCCTCCAGCGCGGCGAGCCCGAAGGTCTCGGCGGGCCCGGGTGCCAGGCACACGTCCGCGGAGGCCTGGAGCGCGCCGAGCAGCCGCCGGTCGGAGACGTGCCCGAGGAACGTGACCGGCAACCCGCGCTCCCGCGCCCGCTGTTCGAGCCGGGCCCGCAGCGGCCCGTCCCCGGCGACCACGAGAACCGCCCGCCGTCCGCGCCGTACCAGCGCCTCCAAGGCGTCGAGCGCCGTGCCGGGCTTCTTCTCCACTGAGAGCCTGGTGCAGGTCACCAGCAGAACCTGGTCCACGCGCGCGTACTCCGCGCGCACCACCGGGTCCCGCAGCGCGGGACTGCGCCCCACCAGGTCGACGCCCAGCGGAGCCCGTACGACATTGCGGGCGCCGATGCGGACGAACTCCCGCTCGGCGAACTCGGTGGTGCACACCACGCGCGCGTAGGTGTGCGCCGTACGGACGTTGAGGGCGTCGGCGGTGCGCCGGGACATGTTCTCCGACAGGCCCCAGGTGCGCAGGACGCCGTCGGCGGTCTCGTGGGACACCATCACGGCGGGGACGCGGGCCCGCCTGGCCCATTTGCCGGTCCAGCGCAGGGTCGTACGGTCGGAGACCTCCAGGCGGTCCGGGGCGAGGTGCTCCAGGAGGTTCGCGACGCGCCGCTTGTCGGCGAGGACGCGGTAGCCGCCGGTGCCGGGGAGCAGCGGCCCGGGCAGGGTGATGACCCGGCCCTGCTCGGTCTCGCGGTCGGTGTGGCGCTCGCCGGGCACGATGAGGACCGGGTCGTGCCCGGCCTCCTTGAAGCCCTTGCCCAGCTCGCGCAGGGCGGTGCGCAGCCCGCCGGAGGAGGGGGCCACGAAGTTGGCGAGCCGCACGATCCGCAGCGAAGCGGTGTTCATGCCGCCACCACCACCTTGCGCGCGGCGAGGATGTCGCCGTAGTGCGCGATCAGTTGGTCGCCGACGGCCGCCCAGGTGCGGCCCTCGACCATGGCCCGCGCGGCGGCGCCGTACTCGGCCCGCAGTGCGGGATCGGTGGCCAGGGTCCGCACGGCGTCCGTGACGGCGGCCTCGTCGCGCGGCGGGAAGAGGAACCCGGTGCGCCCGTGGGCGACCAGGTCGAGCGGGCCGCCGGCGGCGGGCGCGACGACGGGGACGCCGCTGGCCATGGCTTCCTGGACGGTCTGACAGAAGGTCTCAAAAGGTCCGGTGTGCACGAATATGTCCAACGAGGCGAAGATACGGGCGAGCTCGTGACCGGTACGCCGACCGAGGAAGACCGCGCCCGGCAGCGCCTCGTCGAGGTGCGGCCGGCTGGGTCCGTCGCCGACGACCACGACGCGGACGCCCGGGAGGCCGCAGGTTCCGGCGAGGAGTTCTATCTGCTTCTCGGGGGCGAGCCGGCCGACGTAGCCGACGATCAGTTCGCCGTTCGGGGCGAGTTCGCGGCGCAGCGCCTCGTCCCGGTACTCGGGGCGGAAACGCTCGGTGTCCACGCCTCGCGGCCAGAGGCGGACCCGGGGCACGCCGTGTGCCTCCAGGTCGCCCAGGGCCGCGCTGGAGGGCGCGAGGGTGCGGTCGGCGGCCGCGTGGACGGAGCGGATGCGCCGCCAGGCGGTGGCCTCACCGGCACCAACGTACGTACGGGCGTATCCGGCCAGGTCGGTCTGGTAGACGGCCACGGCGGGGATGCCGAGCCGGGCGGCGGCGGCCATGCCGCGGACGCCGAGGATGAAGGGGCTGGCCAGGTGCACGATGTCGGCGCGGTGTTCGGTGATGGCCGCGGCGACGCGTCGGCTGGGGAGGGCGACGCGGACCTGGGGGTAGCCCGGGAGCGGTAGGGAGGGGACACGGATGACGGGGCACGGCGACTCGGCGTCGGCCCCGGGGCCGGCCGAGGTGGCCGGCGCGACGACGAGCGGATGATGACCGCGATCCACGAGGTGCCGGGCGGTCTGGAGCGCGCAGTGGGCCACGCCGTTCACATCGGGGGGAAAGGATTCGGTCACGATGACGACACGCATACCCGTGTTCTCGCCGCGCTGGACGTGCCCGCGTCAACGTGGATCTATGCGAACGGTGAACGTCCCATGAGCGTTGCGCTGCACACCCGAGCAGGTCAGACGGCGTCCATGCGCGTCTGACCCGCGGGTCATCCCACGTTCACACTGCGGGGGCGTCGGGCCCGATCCGGCTCCGTACGGCTGTCTGTACTTCCGCTTCCTCGGCCGGGTCGGCGGCGAGCCTGCGCAGCTGCTCCACGACGCGGGCGTCACCGGTCTCGGCGTGCCGCGCGGCGATCTCCCGGGTGGTCTCCTCGCAGTCCCAGAGGCACTCGACGGCGAAGCCCGCGGCGTACGAGGGGTCGGTGGCGGCGAGGGCCCGGGCGGCCCGGCCGCGCAGATGGGACGAGGCGGTCTCGCGGTACACATGGCGCAGGACGGGTGCGGCGCAGACGATGCCGAGGCGTCCGGCGCCGTCGACGAGGGTCCACAGGGTGGGGGCGTCGGGCCCTTCGCCCATGACGGCCTCCCTGAGGGCGCCGAGGACGAGGTCGCTGTCCTGGGCTCCGCCCCGGCAGGCGAGCATCCGTCCGGCGGCGGCGCCGAGCGGGTCGGGCCGTCGGGCCCAGCCGCGGGCGCGGTCGACGGCGGCGACGGACCGCATCCGTTCGAAGGCGTCGACGGCGGCTTCGACGACGGGTGCCGGGCCGGTGGCCACCGCTCGTTCGATGAGCTGGAGGGCTTCGGGATCGTTGCTGTCGGCGAGATAGCGCAGCGCGGTGCAGCGGGCCCCCTCGCCGCCGTCCTTGGCGGCCTCGACGATCTCGGGCCGGTCCTCGGGGCCTGCCACGGCGGTGAGGCAGCGGGCGGCGGGGACGTGCAGCGCGGCGCCGCGTTCGAGGCCCTGTTGGGCCCATTCGAACACCGCTTGCACGCTCCACCCCGGACGGGGCCCGGTCGGTCGCATCTGGCGTTGCCAGAGGTCGAAACAGCCGGCCTCCTGGGCGGCACGCACGCGCGTGGCGATCGATTCGCGTGGATCCTCGGCCCACAGCCGCCAGGGCCGGGGTTCGAAGGCGTCCCGCACGGCGGTGGCCAGTTCGGCCTCGCCCTCGGGGTCGGCCGGGAACCGCGCCAGCACCGGGGCGGCGAGGGCACGCAGGCCCGCGTCGTCGTCCCTCAGCGCCAGCTCGTCGAGCGCCCAGGCCCAGTTGGTCCCGGAGGCCGCGTACCGGCGCAGCAGTTCGAGCGCGTCCCGCCGACCGTAGGAGGCGAGGTGCCCGAGGACGGCGAGCGCGAGGCCCGTCCGCGACTCCTCGGTGTCGAGGACGTCCTCGGTGTCGAAGAGGTGCGCCTCCACGGCGTCCAGGTCGCCGTTCAGGTCGAGGTACAGGCGGGCGTAGTACAGGGAGCGGTTCTCCACCTGCCAGTCGTGGCGGGGGTCGCGCAGCACACAGTGGTTCAGTGCCGCGAGTGCCTCGGCACGGGGTGCGGTGAGCGCGTGCAGTGTGCCGTCGCCGCGGCCCCGCTGAAGCAGGCCGAGCAGCGTACCGCTGGGCGCTATGACCGGATCGAACATGGGAAACAGCCTCACATCAAGCGTCGACGCAACCGGGGGACGTGCACTACCTGGCCGCGTGACAACACGTCGGGGCGCCCGCCGTTTCCTGCTTGCTGTAGACCATTTTCCTCTGCCTCTCGTTGGTGGCCCATGCGGGCCGCAACTACGGCCCGCGCGGTGCGGCAACACCTGCCCAGCCATCGCGTCCGTAAATCACGACGTCATGATGACCCGGCAGTTCTCGATGCCGCGACCGAAATTTCGGGCGGCGCCGTGCTGCCTTCCCCCGTTTTCCCCCGTTTTCCTTGTCGTACCTGGTCAGCGAGCCCGTCTTCGCTGCCGACGGGCCGCGTGTCAGTGCGCGCCGAACAACTCCAGCAGCTCGGCCTTGGCGAACATCCGGGCCGTGTCGACCGCCGAGGGGGTGCCCGCGGCCGGATCGGCACCGGCCTCCAGCAGGACCTCGATCACCTCTTGCTCGCCCTTGAAGACGGCTCCGGCGAGCGGGGTCTGCCCCCGGTCGTTGATCCGGTCGGCCTCGGCACCCCGCGCCAGCAGGGCCCGTACGGCGTCGGCATGCCCGTGGTAGGCGGCGAGCATCACCAGGGAGTCGCCGCGGTCATTGGTGAGGTTGGCCGGGACGCCCGCGTCCACGTAGGCGACCAGCGCCTCGGTCCCGCCCTGGCGGGCCAGATCGAAGATCTTGGTCGCGAACTCCACGACCTCGGGGTCGGGGGCTTCACTCATCGGCCTGACCGCCTCTCACTAGTACGGGTGAATCGCCAGCGTACTGGCTCCGCCGACACATGACCGGCCCCCTCCGAGGCAAAGATCACCATGAGGCCCGACACAGGTGAAACCCCTGCTCAGACGGCCCGAATGCGCTCCGCCATCCGAGGGAAATTCGCCGAAATTCACCCAGTTGCACCTTTTATCGTATGGATACATCCTGTGATCCTGGAACAACTCATGGTGACTGTCCCCACGAACCAGGAGAGCTCAAATGATCTTGTCCATGTCAGGCGTCGTCCTTCTCGGCATCATCGTCTTCCTCTTCTTCAAGAAGGACGGGCTCAAGGCCTCCCACGCCATCGTGGCCGCGCTCTTCGGCTTCTACATGGCCAGCACGGCCATCGCGCCGAGCATCAAGGCCGGCGGCGAGAGCCTGGCGAGCCTCCTCGGCGGCATCAAGTTCTGACGCAACCACCCGTACGCACCTTCAGGAGACAGCAGTGGCCCGGCGCCCCCTCCCCCGCATCCTGAGCAACGGCACCGCCCAGATCGCCCGGAGCCGGGAGCTGGCCCGGACGGCGGCCGACAGCGCCACCGATGTCCTCCATCCAGTGATCACGATCACCAAGGGTCTGCGCCGGCTGGCATCCGCCGGCCGGCGCAGATGGACCGAGACCCCCAAGGACAAGCGCGGGCCGCTGCTCTTCCTGGTGGCCTCGGTGATCCTGGTCGTGGCCCTGGTGCCGTACGGCCCGCTGCTCGCCGCCATCACCCTGATGGCGGCGGCGGCATGGCACGGCCGGGACCGCACGCCGCCGGCGCCCGAAGGGCCCGACGATTCCCAGACCCAGCGCCTGCAGTCCCTCTACGAGGCCCTGGTGCCCTACTTCTCGGCCGCCGAGGACCCGGCTCCCCTGTTCGCCCACGGCGGAGACTGGGAGAAGGCGTTCCCCGCCTACGAGTTCGACGGCGCGGGCCGGATCTCCCATCTGGTCGTCCGCTATCCGGCGTACTTCACCGACGGCGAAGCCGACTCCCGCGCGCGGATCGAGCAGCTGCTCACCGCGAAGTCCGGCCGCGGCCGGGAGTACCACTTCACGTGGGACGAGGAGGGCAACCACCTCACGATCGGCGTCCTCGCCCCGCTCCCCACCGACATCGCCGCCCAGCGCTTCGTCACCGCCCCCGGCGAGACCGTCCTGGGCTTCACCGACCCGACCCAGGTCCACCGCACGCTCCCCCTCACCCACGGCGAGGAACAGCGCGACGTCCCGCCGGTCGTCTGGCGCACCGGCATCCGCTCGACCGAGCCGAACCTCCTGGTCATGGGCCAGCCCGGCAGCGGCACCTCCACCCTGCTGCGCTCGATCGCCCTCCAGGCACTCCAGTACGGCGACGTCCTGATCGTCGAGGGCGGCGGCACCGGCGAGTACGCGTGCCTCACCGGCCGGGACGGTGTCCTCGCCGTCGAGTGCGGGCTCGCGGGCGCACTGGCCAGCCTGGAGTGGGCCTCCCAGGAGACGGAACGCCGGCTGATCGCGGCCAACCGCGCCCGCCAGTCGGGCGACCCGGCACCGGACGACACCAGACGCCCCCTGTGGATCGTCCTGGACCGCCCGAGCGCCTTCGCCCACGTGGCGACGGCCGACGGCTGCAAAGACCCCCAGTCCCTGCTCCAGGTCCCCCTCCGGCACGGCCGCGCGGCCAATGTGACGGTCGTGGTGGCCGAGCAGTTCGACAGCGCGGACACCCTGAGCGACGCCGTACGACAGCACACACGCGCGCGTGTCGTCCTCGGCCCCGCCACCGCCGGCCAGTTGGAGGCGGTCCTGGGCGCGCCCCCGCACACCACGCCGATCGCCCAGGTCCCCCCGGGCCGCGGCTACGCCCGCCTGGGCACCGGCCCGGTCCACCGGGTCCAGGTGCCGGCGACCCCGGACCCGTACGACGACGCGACGAACGACGCCCACCGCCAGGCCGTCCTGTCCCTGCTCCCGCCGCGCACGACACCGGCGGACGCGGAGGAGACGGTGGCGACAGAAGCGGTGGTGGAGGCCGCCGTGGCGGAGACTTCGTAGGAGCCCGGTTTCGGTGCGGGCGGCCGGAAGTCGCCCGCACCGACCCCGGACGCCTCGCTACGCCACGAACGTGCGCGGCGAATCGCCGCCCCCGGTGACCCCGTTCTCCACCAGCCGGGCCGCCGCGGCCAGTCGTACCGCCGCCTCCTCGGCCACCGCGCCGCCCACGGTGAACGGCAGCCGCACATAGCCCTCGAAGGCGCCGTCGACGCCGAAGCGCGGCCCGGACGGGACCCGCAGGCCCACCCGCTCCCCCATCTCGGCGAGCCGTGAGCCGGACAGCCCGCCGGTGCGCACCCACAGCGTGAGTCCGCCCTTGGGCACCTCGAACTCCCAGTCGGGCAGCTGTCGCCGCAGCGCGCCGACCAGTGCGTCCCGGTTCTCGCGGGCCTGGGCGCGGCGGATGTCCACGGCCTGTTCCCAACCTCCGGTGCTGAACAGCCAGTTGACGGCGAGCTGTTCCAGTACGGGGGTGCCGAGGTCGGCGTAGGCGCGGGCGGCGACCAGGCTGCGGATGACGTCGGGGGCCGCGCGGACCCAGCCGATGCGCATGCCCGCCCAGAAGGCCTTGCTGGCGGAGCCGACGGTGATCACCGTCGAGCCGGCCGGGTCGAAGCCGCAGACGGGCCTGGGCATGTCGACGTCGTCGTCCAGCCACAGCTCGGTCATCGTCTCGTCGGCGACGAGCACGGTGCCGGCCAAGCGGGCCGCGTCGACGAGTTGGCGCCGCTGGTCGTCGCCGGCGAGGGCGCCTGTCGGGTTGTGGAAGTCGGCGACGACGTACGCGAGCCGGGGCGCGGCGTCGCGCAGCACCTGGCGCCAGCGGTCCATGTCCCAGCCGGAGAGCCCGTCGGCCATCGCCACGGGGACCAGCCGCGCGCCCGCCTCACGCATCAGCTGAAGGATGTTGGCGTACGAGGGCGACTCGACGGCGACCCGCTCGCCGCGCCCCGCGAAGAGATGGCAAATCGCGTCGATGGCGCCCATCGCGCCGGTCGTCACCATGATCTGCTCGGGCATGGTCGGAATCCCGCGCAGGGTGTACCGCTCGGCGATCATCGCGCGCAGCGCGGGCAGCCCGGCCGGATAGTCGCCGTGTGTGTGGGCGTACGGCGGCAGCTCCTCCAGGGCGCCCTGCACGGCCCGGGTGAGCCACGGCTCGGGCGCGGGCAGCGAGGCGCAGCCCAGGTCGATCACCGAACCGAGGGCCTCCGGGGGCAACGGCTCCAACCCGCGCGCGGGGAGCGGATTTCCGGCGGGTACGGCGGTCCAACTCCCGGCCCCGCGCCTGGATTCCAGGAACCCCTCGGTGCGCAGCGCCTCGTAGGCGGCGGCGACCGTGGTGCGGCTGACGGACAGCGCGAGCGCCAGCTCCCGCTCGGCGGGCAGCCGCGCGGCCACGGGGACACGCCCCTCCAGCACGAGCAGCCGGATGCCGTCCGCGAGCGCGCGATAGGCGGGCGGTCGGCGGGTGCCGGGCCCGGCCGGCCGGTCCTGCTGGGAGTTGAGCAGCCGGGCGAGCTGTGCGGCGCCCATCGCCGAGGTCCACTGCGCCATGGAAACCAGTCCACCTTCCCGGAATTGGCCATGGATGGCCTGCATTCTCAAGCCACAGAGTGTCATGCGTCAGGCCACTACCACCACCAGGGGGCACCCTTTGTCCACGCGGAACCGTCTCGGGCGACGGTTGGTCCAGCTCTACGTCGGACTCGCGCTCTACGGCGCCAGTTCGGCGCTCCTGGTGGCCTCGGGCCTGGGCCTCGAACCCTGGAACGTGCTGCACCAGGGCCTCGCCGAACTCACCGGCCTGACGATCGGCGTCGTCTCGATCATCGTGGGCGCGGCGGTGCTGCTCCTGTGGATCCCGCTGCGCCAGCGCCCGGGCCTGGGCACAGTCTCCAACGTGTTCGTGGTCGGCCTGGCCATGGACGGCACGCTCGCGCTGGTCCCGGACGTGCACGGCCTGGCCGTACGGATTCCGCTGCTCCTGGCGGGCATCCTGCTCAACGGGGCCGCCACCGGGCTCTACATCTCCGCGAACTTCGGACCGGGACCGCGCGACGGGCTCATGACCGGCCTGCACCGGCTCACGGGCCGGTCGATCCGGCTGATGCGGACGGCGATCGAGGTCGCGGTCGTGGCCACCGGCTTCGCGCTCGGCGGCACCGTCGGCATCGGCACCCTGCTGTACGCCCTGGCGATCGGCCCGCTGGCCCAGCTGTTCCTGCGCGTGTTCGCCGCCCCGTCGGCATCCGGCGGCAGCACGGTCGTAGCCGGCGGGTCACCGGAACGGGTCATACTGCCCCGGTGACCACGCTCATACGTCATCCCTACCTCGACCACCCCGGCCCGATCCCCTTCGCCCACCGGGGCGGGGCGGCGGACGGCCTGGAGAACACGGTGTTCCAGTTCCGTCGCGCGGTCGAGCTGGGCTACCGGTACATCGAGACCGACGTCCACGCCACGGCGGACGGGAAGCTCGTCGCCTTCCACGACGAGACCCTGGACCGGGTGACCGACGGCGCCGGGCGGATCGCGGACCTGTTCTGGTCGGACGTGAGCCACGCGCGCGTGGCGGGCAAGGAACCGGTGCCCCTCTTCGAGGAGTTGCTGGAGACCTTCCCCGAGGTGCGCTGGAACGTCGACATCAAGGCGGAGCCGGCACTCCGCCCCCTCCTGGATCTCCTGGAGCGCACCGACTCCTGGAACCGCGTCCTCGTAGGCTCCTTCTCCGAGAAGCGCGTGGTCCGCGCCCAGCATCTGGCCGGGCCGCGCCTGGCCACGTCGTTCGGCACGCGCGGGGTGCTGAATCTGCGGCTGCGGTCCTGGGGCGCGCCTCTCCCGGTGCGCCGCTCGGCGGTCGCCGCACAGGTGCCCGAGGAGCAGTCGGGCGTCCCTGTGGTTGACCGGCGCTTCGTGCAGGCCGCACACGCGC
Source organism: Streptomyces sp. NPDC050528 (assembly GCF_044457795.1). Lineage (NCBI taxonomy): Bacteria > Bacillati > Actinomycetota > Actinomycetes > Kitasatosporales > Streptomycetaceae > Streptomyces > Streptomyces sp. NPDC050528. The sequence goes on along the minus strand of NZ_JBITHH010000022.1, from coordinate 96,205 downwards.
GTGGCGTGCAGGTCCACGTGTGGACCATCAACGAGGCCGATCGCATGCACCGGCTCCTGGACCTGGGGGTCGATGGCATCATGACCGATCACATCGACACACTGCGCGAGGTCATGGTGGAGCGGGGCGTCTGGGCCTGAGCCCCCGGGGCGACGCGTTCACGGGGAAGCGAGGGCACGGGTGGGTACCGACACCCTGCGGTCACAGCCGGCCGACGAGGCCGCCGAACGGCGGCGCGAACAGCGCGGCTGGTACTTCTACGACTGGGCCTGCTCCGTCTACTCGACGAGCGTGCTCACCGTGTTCCTGGGCCCCTATCTGACCTCGGTCGCGAAGTCGGCGGCGGACCCGGACGGATTCGTGCATCCCCTGGGGATACCGATCCGGGCGGGATCCTTCTTCGCCTACACCGTCTCCGCGTCCGTCATCGTGTCGATCCTGGTCATGCCCCTCGCGGGCGCGGCGGCGGACCGTACGGGCCGCAAGAAACCCCTCCTGGCGCTCGCCGCCTATGTCGGCGCGACGGCGACCACCGGCCTGTTCTTCCTGGACGGCGACCGCTATCTCCTGGGCGGCCTCCTGCTGATCGTCGCCAACTCCTCCGTGGCCGTCTCGATGGTCGTGTACAACTCCTACCTTCCGCAGATCGCCCCTCCGGAGGAGCGCGACGCGGTCTCCTCCCGAGGCTGGGCCTTCGGCTACGCGGCGGGCTCCCTGGTCCTCGTCCTGAACCTGATCCTGTTCACCGCCCACGACTCGTTCGGCCTCTCCGAGTCGATGGCCGTCCGCATCTGCCTCGCCTCGGCCGGCATCTGGTGGGGCGCCTTCACCCTCGTACCGCTGAAACGGCTGCGCGACCGCGGCCGTACGACGTCCGAGGCGCCCACGGCGCAGGGCTGGCGGCAGCTCGCGGCGACCGTGCGGGACATGCGCGGCAAGCCGCTCACCCTGTCCTTCCTGTTCGCCTATCTGATCTACAACGACGGCATCCAGACGGTGATCTCCCAGGCGTCCGTGTACGGCTCCGAGGAGCTGGGGCTGAGCCAGTCCACGCTCATCACGGCCGTCCTGATGGTCCAGGTGCTCGCGGTGGCGGGCGCGCTCGGCATGGGGCGACTCGCCCGGACGTACGGGGCCAAGCGGACGATTCTCGGCTCGCTGATCGCGTGGACGGTGACCCTGGCCGCCGGGTACTTCCTGCCCGCCGGCGCGCCCGTCTGGTTCTTCGTGCTGGCGGCCGGGATCGGGCTCGTCCTGGGCGGCAGCCAGGCGCTGTCCCGGTCCCTGTTCTCGCATCTGGTGCCGCCCGGGAAAGAGGCCGAGTACTTCTCTGCGTACGAGATGAGCGATCGGGGCATGAGCTGGCTGGGACCGCTTCTGTTCGGGGTGACCTACCAGCTGACCGGAAGTTATCGGGACGCGATCATCTCCCTGGTGGTCTTCTTCGTGGTGGGATTCGTGCTGCTCGCGCGGGTTCCCGTGGCGCGGGCGATCAGCGACGCGGGGAATCCTCTTCCCGAGAGGATTTAGCGCTGGAGGCGAAAGGGCGGTAGTGTACGCGTTTGGCCTGCCTGGCGTACCGTTACTGCGCGTCAAAGATGACGAATCGCTAGGTGACATCTGCTAGTAGATGTGACAAACCGGGCGCTGGTGGGTACAACAAGGGGCGGCTACGACGGCGACGCATGACCCCGTACGGGAATCTTTACCGCCGACCGGACGTTGACCGGATGACGACGACAGCGACACCTGTCCTGTGGGCGACAAGCCCGGGAGGCACGATTCATGAGTGAGCGAGCTCTTCGCGGCACGCGCCTCGTGGTGACCAGCTACGAGACGGACCGCGGTATCGACCTGGCACCACGCCAGGCCGTGGAGTACGCATGCGAGAAGGGACATCGCTTTGAGATGCCCTTCTCGGTCGAGGCGGAGATCCCGCCGGAGTGGGAGTGCAAGGTCTGCGGGGCCCAGGCACTCCTGGTCGACGGCGACGGCCCTGAGGAAAAGAAGGCCAAGCCCGCGCGTACCCACTGGGACATGCTGATGGAGCGGCGCACCCGCGAGGAACTCGAAGAGGTCCTTGAGGAGCGTCTTGCCGTTCTCCGTTCCGGCGCGATGAATATCGCGGTTCACCCGAGGGACAGCCGCAAGTCGGCCTAGTCCTGAAGGTGCGGAGCGGTTCTACCGCACAAGGCACAAAGCAAGTAAGCGCGGGCGCCGTACGAATCTGTACGGCGCCCGCGCTTTTGCCTGTCCGCGACCGGGTCAGCGGGTGAGCGGCGGACGCGGGCCCTGCGGGGCGTCACCGGCGGGCTCGTCCCGGATGACCTCGCCCTGGACGACCTTGCCGTCCGGGCGGTGCATACGGGCCTGCTGGAAGGCGTCTCCGAGGGTGCCGGGGGCGGCCTTGCCGAGCTTGCGCTCGACCACGCGCTCCGCGTAGCGCGCCAGGGCCTTCTGGACCGGCGGGACCAGCAGGAGCAGGCCCAGCGCGTCCGAGATCAGACCGGGGATCATCAGCAGCAGGCCGCCGAGCATCATCAGGCCGCTGCCACCGCCGCTGGCCGGGGCGGTGCCCTGCTGCACGGCCTGGCTCAGGTTCTGGAAGGCCCGCCGGCCCGCCCGCTTGATCACCACGGCGCCGAGCACGAACCCGGCGAGCAGCAGCAGGAAGACCGTAAGACCGCTCGACGCGCCCGCGACCACCGTCAGCAGCCAGATCTCCAGCACCAGCCACACGGCGATGCCCAACGGCAGGAACGTACGCAGCCGGGAACGCGGAGGCCGGGCGGCGGAGGAAGGGGTGGGTGCGCCAGTCGTCATACGTCCAGTGTGCCTGGGCCCGGCTCAGTGCGGGATAAGCGGACGATCAACGAGGCCTGTGAAGTCGCAGGGCTACGGCTGTGAAGGGTTTCTCGGCGGGTTGCCCCGGCCGCGCAGCTTGCCGAACCGCTCCCCAACCCCCCAGGTGGTGACCCGCCACAGGGCCTCGACGAGGATGTCGCGGCTCATCTTGGAGTCGCCGAGTTCGCGCTCCACGAAGGTGATGGGGACCTCGACGACGTGGTAGCCGGCCTTGACGGCGCGGCGGGCCAGGTCGACCTGGAAGCAGTAGCCCTGGGAGGCCACGTCGTCCAGTCCGAGGCCTTCGAGGGTCTCGCGGCGGAAGGCGCGGTAGCCGCCGGTGATGTCGCGCAGCGGCAGGTCGAGGGCCACGCGCGAGTAGAGGCTGCCGCCTCGGGAGATGTACTCGCGGGACTTCGGCCAGTTCACCACCCGGCCGCCGGGCACCCAGCGGGAGCCGAGCACCAGGTCCGCGCCCTTGAGCGCGGTGAGCAGCCGGGGCAGCTCCTCGGGCTGGTGGGAGCCGTCGGCGTCCATCTCGATGAGGACGCCGTAACCGTTGTCCATGCCCCAGTGGAAGCCCGCCAAGTAGGCGGCGCCGAGGCCTTCCTTGCCCTTGCGGTGCAGCACCTGGACCTGTTCGTCCTCGGCCGCCAGCTCGTCGGCCAGCTTGCCGGTGCCGTCGGGGCTGTTGTCGTCCGCCACGAGGACATGTGCCTCGGGGACCGACTGCCGCACCCGACCGACGATGGACTTGATGTTCTCCGCCTCGTTGTAGGTCGGGATGATCACCAAGGCCGTGCCGAGCGGGCCGAACTTCCGCCCCTGGGCCTGTGCCGCGAGGGCTCCGTCGCCGTCGTTCACTGCTGCCCCTTCATGTCCGTACGCAGGCGTCCACCATAGTGGCCGCGGCCTGGGATGACGTGCCACGTCGTTCGTACGGTGGTGTCGATTCGACAAGAACGGGGTAAGGATGCCCGTTTTGGCACCCGCCTACTGCGGATGGGGGCCCGGCGCCCTTCGGGCCGACCTGGGACCCGCCGGCTGCGGGTCGACCAAGGCCGTTGTCTACTGGACGTCCGGGCCCCACCCGGGTCACACCAGCCGACCGGCCGGAACGTTCCCTCGCCGTGGCGCGGGCGCTGAGCCTGGCTCCCAGTGACGGTGCCCGGTGCGGCACACCGTCCCTGACCCAGCGGCGCTTCGGCGATTGCTCGGAGGTTCCCCGGTCGGGCGTCCGGTGGTGGACTCGGACGAACCTACCGGCCCCCTGCGCCCGCCTGTCAACAGTCGTTTGACCTGGGCTTTCTCCCTCAACCGGCTGGTCAGGGCAGAGGATGCGCAGGTCGAGCGACGGCGCGGCGGCCGTGGATCGGGGGCGCGCCACCCCGGGAGATCACTCGCCCGGCCGTACGAACACCGTCCGTCCGCCCACGACGGTGCGCAGGCAGACGGGGAGCTCGCCGCCCGGGGTCAGGTCGGGCAGTCCGGGTGTGCCGGAGCGCGGGTCGGTCGACCAGCGCGCGACCCGGTCGTCGGGCGCCTGCACCACCAGGGCGTCGGTCCGCCAGACGGCGTAGTCGGCGGGCGCGCCCGGCACCAGAACACCCGCGTCGTCCCGTCCTACGGCCCGCCAGCCGCCCCGCGTATGCGCGGTGAACGCGGCCCGCACCGAGACGCGATGTTCAGCCGTCCGGTGGAACGCGGCGGCGCGGACCGTCCCCCACGGGTCGATCGGGGTCACCGGGCTGTCGGAGCCGAAGGCGAGCGGTACACCGGCCCGCAGCAGCGCCGCGAAGGGGTTCAGGGTGCGCGCCCGCTCCACGCCCAGCCGCTGGGCGTACATGCCCTCCTCACCGCCCCACAGCGCGTCGAAGGCGGGCTGCACGGAAGCGGTCAGGCCGAGCTCGGCGAAGGCGGCGATCGTCTCCGGGGTGAGCATCTCGGCGTGTTCGACGCGATGACGGGCGGCGCGGACGCGGCCCAGACCGACCTTCTCGGCGGCTGCGCGGACGCCCTCGACCACCGCGGTCACCGCCGCGTCCCCGATGGCGTGGAAGCCCGCCTGGAGGCCCGCCTCGGTGCACGCGGCGACATGGGCGGCGACGGCGTCCACGTCGAGGTACGCGAGCCCGCCGTGCCCGGCATCGGCGTACGACTGATGCAGACACGCGGTGTGCGACCCGAGCGCCCCGTCCACGAAGAGGTCACCGGCCGCTCCTACGGCCCCCAGCTCCCGCGCCTTCGCCACGTCCTGCTCGGCCCAGTAGCCGACCACGCGCGGCCCGGGCTCCTCCGCGGCGAGCCGCAGCAGGCCCGTGAAGTCGTCCTCGGAGGAGATCTCGGGCCCCGCGCACTCATGGACCGAGCCGACGCCCAGGGAGGCCGCATGGGCCAGGGCGGTCCGCTGGGCCTCGACGCGCTGCTCCGGCATGATGGCGGCGAGCGCGGTGGCGCGTACGGCGTGGTGGGCGTCGGCGGTGAGGGGGCCGTCCGGCGCTTCGAAACCGGGGACGAGGTCGAGCAGGGCCGTGGTGACGACGGCGGAGTGGACGTCGATGCGGGAGAGGTAGAGCGGGCGTCCGCCGGTCGCGGTGTCGAGTTCGGCGCGGGTCGGCGGGCGGCCGCCGGGCCAGCGGGCGGCGTCCCAGCCGTGGCCGAGCAGGACGCGGTCGGCCGGGCGGGCGGCGGCGAAGTCCCGGACGAGGGAGAGGGCCGCCTTCAGGGACGGCGCGTTGGACAGGTCGAGCCCGGTGAGCGCGAGGCCGGTGGCGGTCGTGTGGACGTGTGCGTCGGTGAACGCCGGGGTGACCAGTGCGCCGTCCAGGTCGACCACCTCGTCGACGCCGTCCGCGAAGGCGTCGGCAGCGCCCTCGGAGCCGACCCAGGCGACCTGGCCGCGCTCCACGACCATCGCGGTCGCGAAGGGGTCGGCGGGACTGTGGACTTCGCCGCGGCGGAGCAGGACGGTCGACGGCTCGGGGGTGCGCTCACTCATGGGGAACAGTCTCGCGCCTCGCCGGCGCCGCCCCGAACGCAGGTCGGTCAGATGCGGGGCGGGCGGGCCTCGTACGGCGTCGAGAGCACCACCGTGGTCCGGGTCGAGACGCCGGCCAGGCCGCGCAGCCGGGCCAGCAGCTCCTCCAGTTCGTGCGGGGTGGAGACCCGCACCTTGAGGATGTAGTTCTCGTCGCCGGCGACGCTGTGGCAGGCCTCGATCTCGGGGACGTCGGAGAGGCGGTCCGCGATGTCGTCCGGGGCGCTGGGGTCGAACGGTTTCACCGAGATGAAGGCGGTCATGGGCAGGCCCACCGCCTCCGGGTCGACGACCGCGGCATACCCGCGGATGACGCCGCGCTGCTCCAGCCGGCGCACCCGTTGATGCACGGCCGACGTGGACAGGCCCGTGGCCTTGCCCAGATCGGTGTAGCTCATCCGCCCGTCCTTGACGAGCAGCTGCACGATTTGTCGGTCCAGCTCCTCCATGACGCAAGAACCTACAGTGCGGCTGATCTCCTCCGATACCTCGGCGGCGCAGGTCATACCCGGTTCGTGATGTGGCCGGGAGGGGCCCGTGTGTCAGCCGGGGACAAAACCGCCGCCTCGGGCATCTACGGGCGGCATGTGACGAACGCCACAGGCCCCGAACGGTCTCCGTGATGGTCTCGTGATTACCGCGGAGACGGGACGGGAAGTGCTTGCTGTGGTCGAGGCCGCAGCGCCTTCACGGCCCAGCCCAGTAGGGGGAGAACCCATGCAGAGTCTTAAGCGCCCTGGACGCACCGCGCCCAAGCGGCCGCAGCTCGTCGTCGAGCCCGAGCCGGAGGGCGTCGAATCCGAGGATTTCGACGCCGACGAGCTCGACGCGTACGACACCTTCGAGATGTACCGGGTGATCTGCCCGGACTGCGTGCAGCCCATCGCGCTCCTCGCGGACGAAGAGGTCCTGCCGGAGCACGCGCTGTGCGCCTCGCCGTGGAACCCGTTCGGGCTGACGGTCTGCGCCGGTACGGGCCGTGAGGCGGCCGACGCCCGGTCCGCCGACGAGTCCGCGGACCCCCAGGAGCAGGACACCGCGCTGCTGTTGACGCTCCCTCAGGGCCTCGACTGGCGGACGCAGCCCTTCTCTCACGTCGGCGGCCCCAGCTCGCGCCCGATGCGGGTGCCCGTCATGCGCCGCGCCGCCTGAGCGCTTCCGCTCAACTCCAGTAGCTGCCCTGCACCATGGCCCGCAGGCTGCCGTGGTGCAGGATCAGTGTGTCCGGGTCCGCCGGGACGGTCACCTCGCCGAAGTGCACCTGGCGGTAGGCGATACGGAGCATCACGATCGCGTGCCGCAGGGCCGCGTACAGGGTGTAGAACTCCATGTCGCGCGGGGTGTGGCCGGTGAGTTGGGCATACCGCGCCTCCACCCGGTCCCGGCGGAAGAACTCCGGCAGTCCCGGCTGGCCGAAGGCGACCGTCAAGTCCTGGAAGAAACGGTGCAGATAGACGGTCCAGCCGAGGTCCACCTCGCGCGGGGCCAGGGCCGCCATCTCCCAGTCGAGGACGGCGACGGGGTCGAACCCGTCGTAGACGACGTTCCCGATGCGCGCGTCGCCCCAGTTGAGGACCGGTTCGCCGGGGTCGGCCGGCCAGAGTTCCGTCAGCCGGTCGAAGGCACTCTCGATGAGGGGTGAGCGGGCGACACCGTCAACCACCCATGCGTAGTACGCGCGTTGGGAGGAGACATGGCGGTGCAGGGCATCGCCGCCACCCGGAAGGGTGAGGAACTCGGCCTCTCCCAGCGGGACTTGGTCATGCAGGTGGGCGATGAGGGCCACCGAGGCGGCCTCCAGGTGTGCGCGTTCCGCGTCGGTCGCCGCGTGCAGCCAATTACCCTCGTACGTATAGGGCATGACGTCCGGCGGCACGCGTCCCTCGGCACGCTCCATGACGAAGAACGGCGCGCCGAGCGGTCCCGGGTCCTCCTCCAGCCAGCGCACTTTGGGCACGGGGAGGTCGGTGCGGTCGGCGACCAGCCGCATCGTGCGGTACTGGCGCGGTATGTCGTACACCGGGAAGACGGTGTACGCCGCCGGGTCGGCCGCGAGCCTCAACGCGCAGGCGTGGAGCGGCGGTTCGGGGTGCTCGATGTCGAAGAGCAGGGTCTCGCTGGACATGCCGTTCGATGCGGGGACCCTGACGTCGACGGCCTTCGCGCCGGGCAGGCGGATGTCGAGCCAGGCGGTAAGGCGGTGGGCGAGTTCCTCGGGGTCGCGGGTGGTGGTGCGGGGGCGAGGTGCTGTCGCCATGTCTCAACTCCCCTACGGTGCTGCCGCGTCGAAGCCGGTAAGACCGACGGGCGCGGCTTCGGAAATGCGGGATGCGCGCCACACCGTCTGACGACAGGCGAGTTCCTTCGCGACACGGGTGGTCGTGCGCGGGCAGGTTGCTGTGGCCATGTCTCAACTCCCCTACGGTGCGACCGAGTCGAAGCCGGTGAAGCCGCTCGGGTCGTGGCGGCCGAAGGAGCCGTGTTCGAAGATGCCGTGGCCGATCTGGCCGTCCAAGCGGAAGCGGGCCGCGTGATCCGTGACCCCGTAGGCCGCGAGCGGGGCGGGTTGCGTGAGGTCGTAGGTGCGGCTGTCGGTCCAGGCGCGGCCGCGCCACGTGCCGTGTTGCCAGTCGTCGGCGGGTGGGTAGCCGGCGCCGATCGCCAGGGGTGAGGAGGTCAGGATCTCCACGTCGAGTTCCTGCGGTTTGCGGGCGTCGCCGAGGTGGATCAGGGCGCGCTCGGGGTGGCGGGTGCCGGGGCGGTAGGTGATCTCGGCCTGGGGCCAGCCGAGTTGGCGGTCTCGGTGGCCGGGGTGGACGACGGTCGCCTCGTTCAGGGTGCGGTAGCCGTCGGCGTCCTCCTGGACGATGACCATGAGGAAGCGGTCCTCGAAGCGCACCGGGCACCAGATCCAGTGGAAGCCCTCGGTGGGGTGGTCCTCGGCGAACCGGCCGCCCTCCTCGCCCGGGATCGGCCGCACGCCCCAACTCCGGTCACGGGTACCGGTCCAGCCGTCGGCGGAGACCCGGAACTCCTTGTCCCCGGCGCGGATCACGCCCTCGACCCCACCCGCCTGGACGAAACGGCGGCCTTCGAGGGTGAGCCGGGCGCCGCGGTACTGAACGTGGTGGGGTTCCCAGAGGGCGGGGAACTCGGCCGTCCAAGTCAGGTCGTACGAGAGGGAGTTGTCCTCGCAGCGCAGGCGGAGTCGGCGCAGGGGCTCCTCTACCTCTATGCGCAGTGGGCCGACCGCTAGGTTCATGCGGTCGTCGCCGAGGGCGTCCGAGGCGCGGACCGCGTGGAGCGTGTTGCCGGTGCGGAGGGTCGCGTAGGCGTCGATCACACCGACGTTGGGGTAGACGCCGAGACCGAGGATGAGCAGGGCGCGGCCCTCGTGGTCGAACACGTGGAAGATGCAGCGGTCGTAGGCGTTCCGGTCACCGGTCGCGACGTGCTTCATCGACAGGGGGACCTGGTGCACGGGGTACTCGTCGAGGGGCACGGGACGGTCGTCTGCCACGGCTAACCTCCCCTGGGGACAGTGGAGGTGACGGTACGTCAGGTGGCTTGCGGTCGCCATAGCCGTGACCTGTACGCCGGTGAACTCACGCTCGAATATCCGCGCCGGTGACTTGTCGACATGCCCTTGCGTTGCCTTGGTATGACCCCCACATATGCGCCGACCGGGCGTCAGCACCGGAGCTTCGTCCCCGTACCCGCAGAATCGGTTCCCCCGGCGCCGCCACAGCCCCAGGATCCGCCCATCTACCGTGATCTGATGCGGAGTTGGGCCGACCGGGGCCGCACCCTGCCGGGGCGGCACGACCCGGAGTGGGCGCGGCTGGCGGCGCCGCCGAGGTCCGCCCGGTGGGTCAGGGCGGAGGGGATCAACGGCGCCTGATCGGCGACAGGTTCCTCTCGCACGAGGTTGGTCGGGCCAGGGGCGCCGGCAACCGGCGGCTCGGACCGCAGAGGCCGTGGAAAAAGCGCGGCGGCTGCGGCCCAAGGTTCCGGACAGCCCCCCGGCGTCAGCCGGTTCGGTGGGCTTCCGGGCCTGCCAAGTGGCGGGCGATGACCATCCGTTGGATCTGGTTCGTGCCCTCGACGATCTGCAGGACCTTGGCCTCGCGCATGTAGCGCTCGACCGGGAAGTCCGCGGTGTAGCCGTAGCCGCCGAGGACCTGGACGGCGTCGACGGTGGCCTTCATCGCGGTGTCGGTGCAGTGGAGTTTGGCCATGGCCGCCTGTTTGGCGAACGGGCGGCCCGCGTCGCGCAGCCGGGCCGCCGCGAGGTAGAGCGCGCGGCCCGCCTCGATCTGGGTGGCCATGTCGGCGAGCATGAAGCGCAGGCCCTGGAAGTCGGAGATCGGGCGGCCGAACTGCTGCCGGCCGCTCGCGTAGGCCACCGCCTCGTCAAGTGCCGCCTGGGCCAAGCCGATTGCGCAGGCCGCGATGCCGAGCCGGCCGGAGTCCAGCGCGGACAGGGCGATCGCGAAGCCCTGGCCCTCCTCGCCGAGGCGGCGCTCGTCGGAGACGCGGACGCCGTCGAAGTGGACCTGGGCGGTGGGCGAGCCCTTCATGCCCATCTTCTTCTCCGGTGCCGCGCCGCTCAGGCCGGCCGCGTCGCCCGGCACCAGGAAGGCGCTGATCCCGCGCGCACCCTCCTCGCCGGTACGGGCCATGACCGTGTAGAAGTCGGCGATGCCACCGTGCGTGATCCAGGCCTTGGTGCCGTCGATCACCCAGTCCTCGCCGTCGCGCACCGCCTTCGTGCGCAGGGAGGCCGCGTCGGAGCCGGAGGCCGGTTCGGAGAGGCAGTAGGCGCCGAGGAGGCCGCCGCCGAGCATCGCGGGCAGGTGCTCGACCTGCTGCTGCTTGGTGCCGTAGTTGGCCAGCGCGTGGCAGGACAGGGAGTGGACGCTGACGCCGAGGCCGACCGTGAGGCGGGCCGCCGCGAGCTCTTCGAGGACCTGGAGGTAGACCTCGTACGGCTGGTCGCCGCCGCCGTACTCGGAGTCGTACGGGAGGCCGAGGAGTCCGGAGCGGGAGAGCAGGGTGAAGATCTCGCGCGGGAAGTGTCCGGCGTCCTCTTCCTCGGCCGCCTTCGGGGCGATCTCGCGCTGGGCGATGTCGCGGACCAGCGAGATCAGATCCCGGGCCTCGTCCGTGGGCAGTTGCCGGTCCACCGGCGGCTGGGCGCGGTCGGGCATGGCGACGCTCTCCTCCCTGTCGGGCACATCGGCGGGCGTACGCCTGGGGTCGAGGCGACGTGGCCGGGTACCGCACGGATGCGGCCGCTGCTCCTACTCCCGGGTCTCGGAAGCGGCTGACCAGCGGCTCTGCGCTGTGAGTATGCCCGATCGAAGGTCTCGCGTCACCAGTTAACGACCGCTTACTTCAAGAATAGCCCGGTCGTCCGGAACAGGTCGGGAGCGCTGGATTCAGCCGTCCCGACGGGCCGGCTTCGGCGCCGGGTGGGCCGGATCCAGCTCCTCGATGGCGCGCAGGGTGCCGCCGAGGGTCTTCACGAGGATTTCGCGCATCGTCTCGCGGGAAAGGTCGGAGGTGCTGATCCACTCCAGGGTCGCGCCCTCGACGCTGCACACCCAGCCGAACAGGCCCATGCGGGCGATCCGGGAGATGTCCGTGCGGCCGTACGCCCCGTCGGCGATGGTCGCGACGATCGCCGCGCGCACCCCGTCGCGGATGGCGTGCACCTCGGTGTCGAAACCGACGCCGCCGCTCACGATGGTGCGGTACGCGGCCTGGTTGTGCTCGGCCCAGCGCAGATAGCTGTCCATCGTCCGCTGTACGCGGTCCAGTTGGGGCAGTTCGAGACCGCTCGCCGCGAAGGTCACCAGGTCGGCGACCGAGTCGTTGATGATCGCCAGGTAGTAGCCGCGCTTGGACTGGAAGTAGTAGTAGATCAGCCCTTTGGCGACATGCGCCTGCCGCGCGATGTCGTCCATGGACAGCGCGTCGTAGGACGTGTCGGCGAACAACTTCCGGCCGATGGTGATGAGTTCGGCGCGGCGCGCCAAGGAACGCTCGGTACCGCGTGCCCGGGGACGTACGACGTCACGCTGCTGACTGATTTCCAATTTCGACTCTGGCTCTCCAACTGGGCTTGGTCAACCGCAGTATGGCAGGTCGCGTATGCGTCAGGTCACAGCAGGCCGATTTGGGTCACGAGCATCGCGATCACCACGACCAGGGTCCAGCCCACGATGTGCTCGACGATCTTCGGGCCGTCGCTCTTGGGGCCGCCGGTGCGGGTACGGGTGCGGGCGGCGCTGGCTGAGTGTGCGGTCATGGTGGCTCGCAGAGGTCGGATGTGCGGTGGACTCCCCCGTTCTGTCCACCTTGCCATCCCTGTCGGGTTTTGCGCCGGAGACCTTGGTCACAGGAACCTCGGTCTCCGGCTCCGGGTCAGCGCACGCCCACCGCCGCGAGGGCCTCGCACTGGCGGGCGGTCGGGTGCGCCGGGAAGTAGAGGTAACAGACGCCGCCGGTACCGGAGGAGAGGTTGCCGGAGGCGTTGTACCGCTTGGTGCGCAGCCAGATGTTCTCGAACTCGCGCCGGTTGTAGACGCGGCGGACGGCCGGATCGGTGGGCGAGTTGGGGTCGTTGGCGATCACGTCCCCGTCCGCCGTGAAGCCGATCACGGTCATCAGGTGGCCGGAGGTGCCGTAGCCCGCGCCGGTCAGTTCGCTGCTCAGGAACGACTGTGACGTTATGGCCGGGATGCCCGCCGCGATCAGGGTCTCCAGGTCGCCGAGCGAGCCGAGCCGGGTGACCACGCCCTGGAGGTCCTTGAACGTGGCCGCGTAGGCGGCGTTGAACGGCCAGTTGCCGCAGCCCTCGTACTGGTAGTCGTAGGTGAAGCGGGCCGCGTTGTCGACCTGCGGGTCGGCGAACGCCGGGTCCACCCAGGCGAGTTGCTCCGGGGTGAGCCGGCCGCCCCAGTACTCGATGATCATCTGCGAGGAGGTGGGGCTGCACCAGGCCTCGCCGCCGTTGTCGTACTCGGGGTACTGGCCGACGTGGATCTCCTGCGAGTAGCGCGGGACGGTCAACTCCCGTACCAGGCCCGGAGTCGAGGCCGGGACGGTGAAGCGGTCCGGGACGTCGGAGCCCATCGCACCGAGCCGCCACACGGTGGGGGTGAGCTTGGTGCCGGGTTTGCGGTAGAGCGTCAGGCGGAGTCTGTACGACGTGAGGCGCAGGCCCGTCGTGGCGTCGTCGATCGAGAAGGTGTCCGTCCAGATCGTGGACCTGCCGTCCGTCTGGCCGTCGACGGAGGTCCGCTTGATGTCCTGGTCGCCGGCCGCCCAGCGGCCCATCACGTACCAGGGGGTGTCCGTGCCGTCCGAGTACGTGCCGTGCAGCTCGACCTGGATCCAGGTGCCGGCCGGGGTGTGCGCGTTCCAGGAGGCGATGGTCTCCGTCGCCGGGACGGAGAGCTGGTGGACGGGGGACGTCCAGGTCGCGTACTCCCAGGCCGCGGTCGTCTTGGTGTGCGGGTCCGTGTAGTCGACGCTGCCGAGGGGAGCGCCGATCGCGAGGCCCGGGCGGGCGCCCGCCACGGCACGGGTGCCCTGGGCGGCGCCGGTGCGCCAGTCGGCGTAGGAGGTCCACGCGTGGTTGTCGACCGTGGGGCTCCCTCCGCTCGATCGGCGCCGGGAGCCGAGGAGGGTCGGCGCCCGGTCGGAGTCGGCGGCGGCGGCGCTCGCGGTGTCGGCGACCGCGCCGCTCACCACCGCGGCGGCGACCGCTGCGGCCAGGACGGTTCTGCGGGACGGCTGTTCGGCTCTGCTCATGGGCGGAAGACCCCCGGGTGGTCCAGATCGGGACAGATCCAACGGACGGCTGTGCGCCCACTATGGACACACGCGGCACTCCGCTGCCAGCACTTCGAACCTCGCCACACCCACCAATATTGGTCTCGACCACTGGCATGACCTGGGACGGGACCCACCGCTCCCTAGACTGTCACCGCGACCAGCGGCATCACCCATCCCACGAATCCCCGGGACCAGCCATGCACGACCTCGCCCACCGGCTCCGCCGGCTCCCGCCGTCCTGCGGCCCGGTCCGGCTCGTCGCCGTCGACGGGCACGCGGGGTCCGGGAAGTCCACGTTCGCCGGACGGCTGGCCGAGTCCCTGGGCGGCGCCCCCGTGCTGCACCTGGACGACCTGGCCACCCACGCCGAACTGTTCGACTGGACCGAGCGGCTCCAGAGCCAGGTGATCACCCCGCTCGGCCGCGGCGAGAGTGCCCACTACGCCCCCTACGACTGGCACGCCCGCCACTTCGCGGCGCCCCGCGCGCTGCCGCCCGCGCCCGTGGTCCTCGTCGAGGGCGTCGGCGCCGGACGCCGTGCGGTGCGCCCGTTCCTCGCGGGGCTGCTGTGGATGGAGCTGCCCCGCGAGGAGGCCTGGGCGCGCGGGCGGTTGCGGGACGGGGCGGAGCAGCGGGACTTCTGGGACGGATGGGTCGAGGCGGAACGAGAACACTTCGCCAAAGACCCTTCGCGCCCCCACGCGGACTTCCTGGTGCGGCAGTTGGGAATGGGGTACGAGGTGCGCGCGGGGCCCTCAGGGACGGTTGGACCGGACCATGAGGTCACCCACGGTGACGGACCGCCCGCAGTGTGCTGAACTTGTGAAGACCCTTCGGCTCGAACTTGCTTGAGTGCCTCAACTCGGCTTGACCCAGGGGCCGTACAGGTCTTACGTTCTGAATGTGCGGCCGTTCGAAGCCGCCCAGAGTCGCGAAGCCCCCGGTTGTTCCCCCGTGATCGGGGGCTTCGTTCTGCTCTCAGCCCGGTTTCCGGCCGTTACGAGCCGTGATTTGCTCACCCTGGGTCACCGTCTTGAGTGCGCCCCATCTGCTCCCACCTCGCCAAACGGCCTGTGCGGCACCCTTCGATGGGCGACTGCCCCGCAGGTACGATGCCCAGGGTGCGACCGACGGACGGCTGCTGCGCGCACCACGGCAACTCCCGTCCGCGGCACAGCGGTTCGACCCAGACTGCCGACGGGCGCCGGCCCGGCGGCGAATCAACGGGGGCACGGTTTGTGGGGGGACGTGATGGACTTCGGCACGCAGGGCCCCGAGGCCCCGGCCGACCTCGCGTGGCTGCGAGGCGTGGACGCCTACACGATGGGCGCTTATCCGCAGGCGGAGGAGGAGTTCCGCACCGCGGTACGGATGGATCCCGGGATGGCCGACGGCTGGCTCGGACTGCACGCGCTGCGCGTCGACACGACGACCGCGCTGCTGCGGATGTACCGGCACCGGGAACGCTTCGGGGAACAGCGCACCAGGCACCGCCGTACGCTCAACTCCTGGTACTGGCTGGGCTGGTGGGTCCAGCCCGTGCTGGAGAGTCCGCGTGATCTGCTGCTCGCGCACGCCTCGCACTGGCTGGACGGCCGCCATGTGCCGGAGCTGGACCGGGCGTTGGCGGGACTGCCGCCGGTCGACACCGACCACCAGGTCCGCTTCCTGCACGCGTGCCGGGCCTATCTGGTCAAGGACTGGGAGCAGCTGGTCCGGCACACCGACCCGCTGATCAACGACCAACTCCTGGGCATCGAGGCCGGGTTGTTCGGTGGCATGGCGCGGGTACGGCTGGAGATGTACGGCCAGGCCGAGCCGCTGCTGTCCTCCGCGCTGATGCGCTGTCGCAGCGAACAGCCGCAGCGCAAGGAGTTGCGGTACTGGCTGGCGCGGGCCCACGAGGGCACCGGGCGCAGCGCCGCCGCGCTTCCCCTGTACCGGGCGGTGCACCGGGTCGATCCCGCGTTCATGGACACCTCGGCGCGGCTCGCGGCGATCACCGACTCCGACGGGTACGACGGATCCGAGGACGTGACCGACCTCGCGGCGGTCGCGCTCTCCGGCGGGCAGGACGCGCTGGAGGGGCCGGACGGGCTCGATCCGCTGTTCGGCGCGGAGGGAAGGGATCTAAAGCTGTCGGAGCCCGGTCTGCCGCCGACCGGGCCGTTGCCCTCCGCGGGTGACTCGGTGCGGGAGAAGACCGCGAATCCCGTGCTGCCCTTGCCCACGGGGCCCACTGACCCCGTCTTACTGGAGGAAGCACTCAACGAGCTGGAGCGCATGGTGGGGTTGGAGCCGGTGAAGCGCCAAGTCAAGGCGCTGTCCGCCCAGTTGAACATGGCGCGGCTGCGGGCCGGGCAGGGACTGCCGGTCCAGCCGCCGAAACGGCACTTCGTCTTCTCCGGGCCCTCGGGTACCGGCAAGACCACCGTGGCGCGCATTCTCGGGCGGGTCTTCTACGCCCTCGGGCTGCTCGGCGGTGATCATCTCGTCGAGGCGCAGCGGGCCGACCTCGTTGGTGAGTATCTGGGTCAAACCGCCGTGAAGGCCAACGAGTTGATCGACTCCGCGATCGGTGGGGTGCTCTTCGTCGACGAGGCCTACTCGCTCTCCAACTCCGGTTACGGCAAAGGGGATGCGTACGGCGACGAGGCCTTGCAGGTGTTGTTGAAGCGGGCCGAGGACAATCGCGATCACCTTGTGGTGATCCTGGCGGGTTACCCGGAGGGGATGGACCGGCTTCTCGCCGCGAACCCCGGGTTGTCGTCCCGCTTCACGACTCGCGTCGACTTTCCCTCGTACCGTCCGCTTGAACTCACGTCCATCGGTGAGGTGTTGGCGGCGGAGAACGGGGACGTGTGGGACGAGGAGGCGTTGGACGAGTTGCGGTCCATCGCCGGGCATGTGGTCGACCAGGGGTGGATCGACGAGCTCGGGAACGGGCGGTTCTTGCGGACGCTGTACGAGAAGAGCTGTGCGTATCGGGATCTGCGGTTGTCGGTGTATCCCGGGATGTTGTCCCGGGATGATCTGTCGACTTTGCGGTTGCCGGATCTGATGCAGGCGTACGGCGAGGTGTTGTCGGGGCGGGGGCCGGGTTCCGCCGGGATGTGAACTCCGGTGCGCCAGAGCTCGGTTGGGTCCGTGCCCTCTGCGGCTGCGGCGCCTCCAGGCAGCGGGTCGGCTTGGTGACGCCTCGCGGGTTCGAGCCCGGTGGCGCGACTGACGAACCCGGCGAAGAGTCGTGTCCTACCGGCTCTAGGCGCGGCCGACCGCCCCCGCTCCGCCCTACTTCTCCTCCGGCTCCCAGGCGCGGAGCAGGTCGAGCAGCCCTGCGTCTCCGTCAACGCGCAAGGAGTCGGCCTTGATCCGGTCGTACAGGTAGAGGACCAGCTCACTGGCCGTGCCGTGGACGGAGGCGCCGGCTGCGTCCGGGTCCTCGCCGATCGCGGCGGTGAGCACAGGGATGCGGGTGGTGCGTGCGCCGTCGCCGTCGACGGTGAGGCGCCAGGAGCGGCCCTCGGCTGCGTGGAAGTCGAACGCCGTGGGCTTGTGCGGCCAGGCACTCGGCGTTGCGCAGACGGTGAACAGGAATTCCTCCACACCGTCGAGTGCGAGCTCGACCGGCAGCGGCTGCGGGGCGCCCCCGGCGAGCTGGGCGTCGTAGGTGTGCACCGCGGTCTCCTGGACCCGGTGCCGGGCGGTGCCGCCGGCGGTCCGCGGTGACTGCGACGCGGGCCACCACGTCCAGCAACCGCTCTCCGGTCCCGCCTCGCGCAGGGCGCCCAGCAGAAGCTGCGTCGACGCGTCCAGCCAGGCCAGCAGGGCCTCACGCTCCTGCGGCACTTCCAGCGCGGCGCGCGCGGCGACGGCCTGGGCCGGGGGCGCGTCGGCGGGCCCCGCGCCGACGATGGCCGCCCAGAAGCGGTCTCCCCCGCCCAGGTGCTTCACCAGATCGAACAGCGTCCACCCGGGGCAGCTCGGCACCTGCGCGTCAAGACCGGGCGCGGCGGCGACCACGGCGCGGAAGGCGGTCGACCGTTCGTCGATCAGTCGCAACAGGTCGGGGAACTCAAGATTCTCTTCCACGCCCGATGTCTATCACCGTGCTCCGGTGACCGGACAGCGATTTTCACAGTCTCCGCCGGTTGGCCATTGCGGACGTCCTCGCCTCCCACCGCTCACTGCCCGCTTCAGATCTCAGACCTCACCCGGCCACCGCCTGCTTGAGTTCCGCCGCCCGTGGCTGTGCCGGTGCCGGGACCTCTCGGTGGGCCGGGTCCGTCACCTCGCCCACCAGGAGTTCCAGTACGTCCTCCAGGGCGACCAAGCCCAGCACCTTGCCGGACGCGTCGGCCACCTGGGCCAAGTGCGTGGCCGCCCGGCGCATCACCGTGAGGGCGTCGTCCAGGGGGAGTTCGGCCCTCAGCGTCGTCATGGGGCGCCAGATCTGCTGCGGTACCGCCCGCTCGGACTCCTCCAGGTCCAGGACGTCCTTGACGTGGAGATAGCCCATGAAGGCGCCGGTCTCCGCCGCGACGGGGAAGCGGGAGTAGCCGGTGCGGGCCGTGAGGGCGACGATCTCGCCCGGGGTGACCGAGGGGCTGACGGTCACCAGGTCCTCTCGGCGGAGGAGGACGTCCGTGACCGGGCGGGAGCCCAACTCCAGGGCGTCCTCCAGGCGTTCCTGTTCCTCGGGGTCGAGGAGGCCCGCCTGGCCGGAGTCCTCCACCAGGCGGTTGAGCTGTTCGCTGGTGAAGACCGCCTCGACCTCGTCCTTGGGCTCGACGTGGAAGAGGCGCAGGATGCCCTGGGCGACGGCGCCGAGGGCCACGGTGATCGGCTTGCAGACGCGGGCGAAGGCGACCAGGCCGGGGCTGAGCCACATCGCGGCCTTCTCCGGCGCGGCCATCGCGAGGTTCTTCGGGACCATCTCGCCGATGACGAGGTGGAAGAAGACCACGGCCGCCAGGGCGAGGATGTAGCCGAGGGGGTGGATCATGCCCTCGGGCAGGTGCATCCACTCGAAGACCGGCTCCAGGACGTGCGCGACCGTCGGTTCGGCGACCGCGCCCAGCGTCAACGAGCAGACGGTGATGCCGAATTGGGCCGCCGCCATCATCTGCGGGAGCCGCTCAAGGCCGTAGAGGACCTGGCGGGCGCGGGCCGTGCCGAGGGGTTCGATCTGGCTGCGACGGACGGAGACGAGGGCGAACTCGGCGCCGACGAAGAAGCCGTTGGCGAGCACCAGGAGTACGGCGAAGAGGAGTTGGAGGACGGTCATCGGGCCGCCTCCATGACGTTCACCGCGGGAGTCGTGCGGACCAGGCGGACGCGTTCCGCTCGGTAGTGGCCCACCTGGCGAACTGACAAGCGCCAGCCGGGGAGTTCGGCCTTGTCGCCGGGGGCCGGGATGCGGCCGAGCAGGTCGGCGACCAGGCCGGCCACCGTCTCGTACGGGCCCTCGGGGACGTCCAGGCCTATGCGTTGGAGGATGTCGACGCGGCAGCTGCCGTCGGCGTCCCAGGCCGGTTTGCCGTCCTCCGGTGGGGCGGCGGCGAGTTCGGGGACGTCCTGGCCGTCGTGCTCGTCGCGGACCTCGCCGACGAGTTCCTCGACGATGTCCTCCAGGGTGACCACTCCGGCCGTACCGCCGTATTCGTCGACCACGACGGCGATCGGCTGTTCGCTGCGCAGCCGGGCCAACAACGGTTGCACGGGCAGGGTCTCGGGGACCAGCAGGGGGGACTTGGCGATGGTGGTGACGGAGGTGCGCAGGCGGTCGTGCGCGGGCACGGCCAGCGCGTCCTTGAGGTGGACCATGCCGACGATCTCGTCGATCTTCTCGCGGTAGACGGGGAAGCGGGACAGGCCCGTGGCGCGGGTCAGGTTGACCACGTCCTCGGCCGTCGCCGACGACTGCAGCGCGCTGACCTTCACGCGCGGGGTCATGACGTGCTGCGCGGTCAACTCGCCCAGCGACAGCGTCCGTACGAAGAGATCGGCGGTGTCCTGCTCCAGCGTGCCGGCCTGCGCCGAGTGCCGGGCCAGGGAGACGAGTTCGCCGGGGGTGCGGGCCGAGGCCAGCTCGTCGGTGGGCTCGACGCCCAGCGCGCGGACGAGCTTGTTGGCGACGGTGTTCAGCGCGGCGATCACCGGACGGAACAGCTTCGCGAAGGCGTGCTGCGGTGCGGCGACGAAGCGCGCGACCTGGAGCGGCCGCGACACCGCCCAGTTCTTCGGCACGAGTTCGCCGATCACCATCTGTACGGCGGACGCCAGCAGCATGCCGACGACCACGGCGACGCCGGAGACGGCGCCCTCGGGGATGCCGATCGCGCTGAACGGACCGTGCAGCAGCTCCGCGAGGGCCGGTTCGGCGAGCATGCCGACGACCAGGGAGGTGATGGTGATGCCGAGCTGGGTGCCGGAGAGCTGGAAGGACAGCTCCTTGAGCGACTCGACGACCGTGGCGGCCCGTCGGTCGCCCTCGGCTGCGGCCTTCTCGGCCTCGGGGCGCTCCACGGTGACGAGTCCGAACTCGGCCGCCACGAAGAATCCGTTGGCCAGAATCAGCAGGATCGCCGCTCCGAGGAGCAACAAGGGGATGGTCATGCCGCCGCCTCGATATGTCGGGAGGGGGCGGCGCAGGTACTACAGGACGATCCGTCCATCGCTGGAGGGAGTCACTCCTCGGGTCGCAGGGTGCCTCTGAAGACAGGGGGGAACATCGGTGGCGGAGGCGAGAACGAAAAACGCCACCGACAACAGATTAATCAAGACATGGCCTTCTACGGCAGATCCCTCAGCGACCGGTCCTCGGCGAGCGCCCGCAGAGTGCGCGCGTCGGCGATGGCCCGCGCCTTGGCGATACCGGGCTGAATGCCGAGCACGGGCAGGCTGGTGCCGTCGCTGAGGTTGAGGAACACCCAGGGGTCACCGGGGCGCAGATTCACCTGGAGGATCTCGGCCCACGCCAGCCGGCGCCTGCTGGCGATGTTCACGACGGTGACACCGGACTCGTCGGCGACGACCTTCACGCGGGCGAGCACCGCCAGTACGGCGAAGAGGAGGGCACCGGTGAAGACGAAGCTGAGCTTCTCCCCCGGGGTGAGCTGCTCCAAGAGCATCGCGACCGTCGTGATGACGACGAAGATCGTGACGCCGGCGGTGAGCAGCACGGCACGGGTGCGGCCAGGCCGGAACGTGACCGGCAGGGCGGGGAGTTCGGACATGATCGGCGTGGTCCTCGGCGTGTTCCTCAGAGACGGCAGGCGTGGATGGCCGTCGTCAGGATGGCCCGGGCGCCGATGTCGTACAGGTCGTCCATGATCCGCTGCGCCTCCTTGGCGGGGACCATCGCGCGGACGGCGACCCAGCCTTCGTTGTGCAGCGGGGAGACGGTCGGGGACTCCAGGCCGGGGGTGAGCGCGACGGCCTTCTCCAGCTGCTCGACCCGGCAGTCGTAGTCCATCATCACGTACGTCCGGGCGACCAGGACGCCCTGGAGGCGGCGGAGGAACTGCTGGACCTTGGGCTCCTCGACATCGGCGCCCTTGCGGCGGATGACGACGGCCTCAGACTTCATGATGGGATCGCCGAAGACCTCAAGTCCCGCGTTGCGCAAGGACGTTCCGGTCTCGACGACGTCCGCGATGACCTCGGCGACACCGAGTTCGATGGCGGTCTCCACGGCGCCGTCGAGGTGCACGACGGAGGCGTCGACGCCGTTGTCCGCGAGGTACTTGGCGACGATTCCCTCGTACGAGGTGGCGACCGTCTTGCCCTTGAGGTCCGCCACGCTGCTCGCCGCGCCCGGCTTGGAGGCGAAGCGGAACGTGGAGCGGGCGAAGCCGAGCGGGAGGATCTCCTCGGCGCTCGCGGCGGAGTCGATCAGCAGGTCGCGCCCGGTGATGCCGATGTCGAGGCGGCCGGAGGAGACGTAGATCGCGATGTCGCGCGGGCGGAGGTAGAAGAACTCCACCTCGTTGACCGGGTCGACGATCCGCAGCTCCTTGGACTCCCTGCGCTGCTGGTAGCCGGCCTCATGCAGCATGTCCGCCGCAGGTCCTGACAGGGAACCCTTGTTGGGGACGGCGATGCGCAGCATGAGGTCGGCTTCCTTTGCGTGAAAAAGGGTGAACTGTCTGAATCGGCTCTGAAGGGTTTTTACAGGTGGGCGTAGACGTCGTCCAGCGAGATTCCGCGGGCGACCATCATCACCTGGACGTGGTAGAGCAGCTGCGAGATCTCCTCGGCGGCCGCCTCCTTGCCCTCGTACTCGGCGGCCATCCAGACCTCGGCGGCCTCTTCTACGACCTTCTTGCCGATGGCATGGACGCCCTTGCCGACCAGCTCTGCGGTGCGGGAAGTGGCGGGGTCGCCGGTGGCGGCCTTCTGCTGGAGCTCGGTGAAGAGCTCCTCGAACGTCTTATTGGACATGGTGCTGCCCACCCTATTGCAAACAATCGTGGGCTTAACGCCACGGTTCAGATACTGAGCGGAGGGTGGCCGCCGTGGCCACGGCCGCCGTCACCGCCTCGTGGCCCTTGTCCTCGTTCGAGCCCTCCAGGCCGGCCCGGTCGAGCGCCTGCTCCTCGGTGTCGCAGGTCAGGACGCCCATGCCGACGGGGACACCGGTCTCGACCGAGACCTGGGTGAGGCCCTGGACGACGCCCTGGCACACGTACTCGAAGTGCGGGGTGCCGCCGCGGATCACGACGCCGAGGGCGACGATCGCGTCGTAGCCCCGGCCCGCCAACACCTTTGCCACGACGGGGAGTTCCCAGCTGCCGGGGACCCGGAGGAGGGTCGGTTCGTCGATCCCGAGGTCGTGCAGGGCGCGCAGGGCGCCGTCCACCAGACCGTCCATCACCTTTTCGTGCCACTGCGCCGCGATGACGGCGACCCGCAGGTCTCCGACGTTGCGTACGGACAGTTCGGGTGCGCCCTTGCCGCTCACGTTCTCTTGTCTCCTAGAAGTGCGATGCCGCGTGGAAGTGCGATTGCGCGATTACTGGTTGCCGCAGGTGGACACGGGGGCCGCGTCCAGCCAGGGGAGGTCGTGCCCCATCCGGTCCCGCTTGGTGCGCAGGTAGCGGAGGTTGTGCTCGCCCGCCTGTACGGGCATCGGCTCCCGGCCGATGACCTTGAGGCCGTGCCGGACGAGCGCGTCGGTCTTGTCGGGGTTGTTGGTCATCAGGCGCAGGCTGTGGACGCCGAGGTCCTCCAGGATCTGCGCGCCGGCGCCGTAGTCCCGGGCGTCGGCGGGCAGGCCGAGCTCCAGGTTGGCGTCGAGGGTGTCGCGGCCTCGCTCCTGGAGCTCGTAGGCCCGGAGCTTGGACAGGAGGCCGATGCCGCGTCCCTCGTGGCCGCGCAGGTAGACGACCACTCCCCTGCCCTCCTCCTGGATGCGCTCCAGGGAGGCCTCCAACTGGGGGCCGCAGTCGCAGCGCAGGGAGTGGAAGACGTCGCCGGTGAGGCACTCGGAGTGGACGCGGACCAGGACGTCCTCGCCGGCGCCGATCTCGCCGTGGACGAGGGCGACGTGCTCGACGCCGTCGACGGTGGAACGGTAGCCGTAGGCCGTGAACTCGCCGTGGCGGGTGGGGAGTTGGACCTCGGCCTCGCGGCGGACGGTGGGTTCGGCGGTCTGCCGGTAGGCGATCAGGTCCTCGATGGAGATGATCGTCAGGCCGTGCTTGCGGGCGAAGGGGATCAGTTCGGGGAGGCGGAGCATACGGCCGTCCTCGCCCGCGATCTCGACGATCGCGCCGGCCGGGCGCAGGCCCGCGAGGCGGGCGAGGTCCACGGCGGCCTCGGTGTGGCCGTTGCGAACCAGCACGCCGCCGGTGCGGGCGCGCAGCGGGAAGATGTGGCCGGGGCGGACCAGGTCGTCGGGCTCGGCGTTGCCGCTCGCCAGGACCTGAAGCGTGGTCGCGCGGTCGGAGGCCGAGATACCGGTGGTCACACCGTGAACAGGCGCGGCGTCCACGGACACTGTGAACGCGGTTTTCATCGACTCGGTGTTGTCCTCGACCATCTGCGGGAGCCGGAGCCGGTCCAGCTCGTCGCCCTCCATGGGGGCGCAGATCAAGCCCCTGCACTCGCTCATCATGAACGCGATGATCTCGGGGGTCGCCTTCTCGGCGGCGATGACGAGGTCGCCCTCGTTCTCGCGGTCCTCGTCGTCGACGACCACGACCGGGCGGCCCGCCGCGATGTCCGCGATGGCCTGCTCGACCGGGTCGAGGGAGAAGTCCTCGAAACCATCGGTGCTGTACAGGATCGGTGCCGCTGTCATGCCGGCGCTCCTTCCAGGACGGGCTGCGGGGCCTTGCGGGAGCGCAGCCACCAGTCGCGCATGCCCCACAGGACGAGTGCGCCGTAGATGACGTAGACGAAGCCGGAGAAGGCGAAGCCGTTGGCGAAGTTGAGGGGGACGCCGACGAGGTCGACGAGGAGCCAGGCGAACCAGAACTCGACCATGCCGCGGGCCTGGGCGTACATCGCGACGACGGTGCCGACGAAGATGTAGGCGTCGGGCCACGGGTCCCAGGAGAGGGACGGGTACGCCTTGAAGAGGGCCGCTACGGCCACGGTCCCTACGGCGGCGGAGGCTGCCAGGATCGCGCGTTCGCGCCAGGTGGCGAAGCGGGGGGTGATGTGGCCGTCGGCGGAGCCGCCCGTGCCGCGGTTCCACTGCCACCAGCCGTAGACCGCGACGACCATGACGACGACCTGCTTGCCGGCGCTGCCGGAGAGGTGGGCGGTGGCGAACGCGGCGAAGAGGATCACGCCGGAGACGAACTGGGTGGGCCAGCTCCATATGGAGCGCCGCCAGCCGAAGGCGAGGCCGATCAGTCCGATGACGTTGCCGATCATGTCCGACCACTTGATGTGCTGGCCGAACAGGACGAAGGCCTCGGAGTTGAGCCAGTTCACGGGGTCACCTCGCGATCGCCCATGAGCCGCTCGACGTACTTGGCGATGACGTCCACTTCGAGGTTGACCGGGTCGCCGGGCTGCTTGAGGCCGAGCGTGGTCAGGTCGAGGGTGGTGGGGATGAGGCTGACGGTGAAGTAGTCCGGGCCCGCGTCGACGACGGTGAGGCTGATGCCGTCGACGGTGATGGAGCCCTTCTCGACGACGTAGCGCGTGAGGTCGGCCGGAAGGGAGATCTTGACGAGCTCCCAGTTCTCGGACGGCTTGCGCTCCAACACCGCGCCGGTGCCGTCGACATGGCCCTGCACGATGTGGCCGCCGAGGCGGGCGCCGAGGGCCATGGGGCGTTCGAGGTTGACGCGGGAGCCGACGGCGAGGACGCCGAGGCTGGAGCGGTTCAGGGTCTCGGCCATGACGTCGGCGGTGAACTCGTCACCCTCGTGCTCGACGACGGTGAGACAGACGCCGTTCACGGCGATGGAGTCGCCGTGCTTCGCGCCCTCGGTGACGATGGGGCCGCGCAGACGAAAGCGGGAGGCGTCGTCGAGACTCTCGACGGCGGTGACCTCACCCAGCTCTTCGACGATTCCGGTGAACACTTCCCGGGTCCTCCTGCCTCATAGGGCACGGACTCCGGGGCCTGTCGAAGACGACAGAATGAAACGGACGAAGACACCGGGAACGACGCCGGACAGAACCCGTCCACACAGGACGAGCCGATACGGCGGCGCGCACGAATGCCCGCCCGCCGCGCACTGCCTCCCATCCGGACTTTAACCGTCGGTCCAGGAATTTCACCTGGTCAACCGGCCGCTGGAAGCGGACGGGTCGCGGACTGTAACCGCCGGTTCGGACTTTCACCGACCCCGGAGTGCGCTGCTTCTGGTACACGGCCAGTGTGCCACGCCCGGCAAGGGTCCATCCAGGCGAAGGGTGTGGGCTGGCTCACAGACAGCGTCGTCGCCCTTCTCAACCGGCCCCCGCCTGCTGGATCATCTGGTCTAGTCCTTTTCGGATCTCCGGAGGGACACCCTCGGACCGGTCCGGCGGTGGTGACGACGGCCCTTGCCCACCGCCGGGCCACTCAGCGCGCGTGCCGTGCGGCGGCTTGCGGCAGCTTCCGGCAGGCCGAACTCACGAGGAGCGCCGACGAGTTGGGGCACGGCCTCGCCCGGAAGAACGCGCCTGGAAGACGTGGATTAACGTGTCCGGGTGATCAGGAACCAGATGCAGTGGGACGCCCTCACCGAGAGCGAGCCCAACGAGTGGTACCGGGAGCAGCGCGACCGGCTCTCGGACATGGCCCGGGACGCCGACTGGAGCGGCCTGTTCGAGGAGTTGAGGAAGCACCCGGAGCAGGTCAACCTCCCCCGGATCGGGATCCGCACCGGTTACGCCCCGCTGCATCAGGCGGCCTGGCACGGCGCGGAATTCCCCGTCGTCTCCCGGTTGATCGCGCACGGCGCCTGGCGTACGCAGCGCACCCGGGACGGGCAGCGCCCCGTGGACATCGCGCGGAAGCAGGGGCACACACATCTGCTGGAGCTCCTGGAACCGGTCGAGGTGCGGCCGCTCCCGTCCCCGCCCGAGGTACTGGAACACCTCTTCCACTCGCTGCTGCGGGAGCGAACCGGCAGGTGCTTCGAGGAGACCGAGCACCTGTTGCCACCGCTGGCGCCGCTGACGGAGGCACCGGCCATGGAGATCACCTTCGTCGTGTTCGGCATGATGGGCGGCGTCACCTATCGCCTCGAAGACGATCATCTGTACGTCCACTTCCATTCACGCATGGACGCCGACGACGGGGAGCACTATCACGTGACCCCCGAAGGCTGGTCCAAGATCAAGTTCT
Organism: Streptomyces sp. NPDC050528; assembly: GCF_044457795.1. Lineage (NCBI taxonomy): Bacteria > Bacillati > Actinomycetota > Actinomycetes > Kitasatosporales > Streptomycetaceae > Streptomyces > Streptomyces sp. NPDC050528. The sequence goes on along the minus strand of NZ_JBITHH010000022.1, from coordinate 69,680 downwards.
CACGCATACCGCCACCTCCGCCGCGCGCCGCGCAGCGTGCCGCACAGCGCTCCGCGCAGAACGACGGCATCAGCAACGCGTGACCACCAACGGGCTTGTGCGGCACGGAAGTTGAAGCGGCTACCCGAACAACTCCCCTTGCGCACCGTCCTGCGCGGTCAGCAGCGCGCCGCGCAGGACGGCGGCGCCGCCCAGGGCACTCGGGCGTACCTCCGCAGGCAACGGGGACATACGAACGATCCGCTCGGCGACCCGTACGGCGAGTTCGTCCCCGCCGGCCTGCCCGACCTCGCCACCGAGGACCACGCACCCGGGGTCCAACAGCGCGACCACGGACGCGACACCAAGGGCGAGCCGGTCGGCGAGAGTGTCGAGAAAACGGTCGGCTGAGGCTCCGAGGGGGCCGGCGATTCGCGTGGGGGCCGAGTGCCCGGAGCTGACGCTCACATCCGGGGCGTCACCGGCGTCGACACCGGCGCCCGAGTCACCCACATCCGGAGCACTCGCGGCATCGACCACCACATCCACGTCACCCCCGGCACCGACGCCAGCATCCGAGTCACCCCCAGCACCGACACCTACACCTACACCTGAGCCACCCGCATCCTGAGCGCCCCCGGCACCGACCACCGCATCCACGTCACCCCGGGCACCGACGCCAGCATCCGAGCCACGCCCGGCACCGACGCCCGCATCCGAGTCACCCCCAGCACCGACACCTACACGCGAGCCACCCCCGGCCTCAAAACCCACCTCACCCCCACCACCAAAACCCCCCACCTCCGCAACAGCCCACCGCACCACCCCCGCAGCACCAGCCCCCTCCCCCGCGCCCCCGGCCCCCAACACCCCACACTCCCGGGCGAGTTCAAGCACAGCCCCCGCCCCCGCCAGTGAGTGGAACCCCCCCTCGCAGTCCGTCGACGAAGGGAGCCCCCGTGTCCCGGGCACGGGAAGAAAACCGAGCTCACCCGCACCCCCCGACGCGCCCCTGCGCAACGCCCCGTCCAGGACCACCGCAGCGCCGATCCCCATGCCCAGCCAGAGCAGCACGAACGTGTCCCGGTCGTGGGCCGCGCCGTCCCGCTGTTCGGCCAGCGCCGCGAGGTTGGTCTCGTTCTCGACGACGATGTGGGTGCCGGGGAGGCGTTCGTGGAGGGCGGCGACCAGGCGGCGGTGCCACGCGGGCAGGCCGGTGGTGTCGCGGAGTTCGCCGGTGGCCGGGTCGATGAGTCCGGGGGCGCCGACGCCGACGGTGTGGAGCTGCTCCGCGCCCGCCTCCTTCGCGGCCCGCTCCACCAGCGCGACGGCCTGTTCGACCGCGGGTCCCGTGCCCGAAGCGCCGTCGATCGGTACGGACGCCTCCGCGAGCACCCGGCCGACCAGGTCGGAGACGAGCACGGAGACGCCCTCCAGGCGGACGTCCAGCGCGGCCAGGTAGGCGCGGTCGCCGACGATGCCGTACAACCGGGCGTTCGGACCGCGCCGTTGCTCGCCGGACTCGCCGACCATCTCGATCAGCCCGGAGGCGGTGAGGCGTTCGACGAGGTCGGCGACGGTCGGCCTGGACAGTCCGGTGAGCTGCTTCAACCGCCCTGCCGTCAGCGGGCCTTGCTGCTGCAGCAGCCGCAGGGCGAGCCGGTCGTTGATGACCCGGGCGGTGCTCGGGGATGCGGGCATGCCGGGAATCCTCCCAGATCGAGGGGGTGCGACGGGCGACCGGTAACTCTCTATCTATCAGGCAGGGTTCCTGATAGTTTACCCGACGCGAGCGCGGACGAGACCACGCGAGCAGAAATCGTGACGGCGGCGGGGACGCGAACAGCAGGAGGGGCCGACAATGAGCGAAGTGGTCTACGACCGACACGAGGTGAAGCGTGCCCGGTACGCCGTGGCGGCCGTCTTCGCCGTGCACGGCGCGGTGACCGGCTCGTTCGCGACCCGCGTGCCGTGGATCCAGGAGCACGCCCACGTCACCACGGGCTGGCTCGGATTCGCCCTCGCCTTCACGGCGTTCGGCGCCTCCTGCTCGATGCCGCTGGCCGGCTGGATCACCCACCGTTTCGGCAGCCGTACGGCACTGCGCGGGCTGATCGCCATGTGGACGATGTCCCTGATCCTGCCGTCCCTCGCGCCGAACCTGGTCACCCTGTGCCTGGCGATGTTCACGTACGGCGCGAGCGCGGGCATGGCCGACGTCGCGATGAACGCGCTCGGCGTCGAGATCGAGCGCCTCCTCGACAAGTCGATCATGTCGAGCCTGCACGGCATGTGGAGCGCGGGCGCCCTGATCGGTTCGGCGGGCGGCACCCTCGCCGCGCACCTCGGCTCGGACGCGCGCGTGCACCACCTCATCGCCGCCGCGGTCCTCACCACCCTCGGCGTGACCGCCTGCCACTGGGTGCTGGACATCCCCCCGGGCATCGAAGAGGAAGCGCCGCCCCGGTTCACGCTGCCGCCCAAGTCCGCGCTGCTCATCGGCGCGGTCGGCTTCTGCGCGGTGTTCGCGGAGGGCGCGAGCCTGGACTGGTCGGCGGTGTTCCTGAAGGACCAGTTGGACACGTCGGCCGGTCTCGCGGCGGCCTCGACGACCGGCTTCATGCTGACGATGGCGGTGGCCCGACTGGTGGGCGACGGGGTGGTGAACCGCTTCGGTTCGGTGCGTACGGTCCGCGCGGGCGGTGTACTGGCAGTGTGCGGCGGGCTGTTGATCGTGCTCGCGGAGAACCCGGCGCTGACGATGACCGGCTTCGCGCTGCTCGGTCTCGGTATCGCCGTCGTCGTCCCGCTGTGCTTCGCGGCGGCGGGCCGCAGCGGCCCCAACCCGAGCCAGGCCATCGCGGGCGTCGCGACGATCACCTACACCTCGGGCCTTGTCGCGCCGAGCCTGATCGGCGGGGTGGCGCAGGCGACGAGCCTGGTCGTGTCGTTCTGCCTGGTCACGGTGTTGGCGGGCGGGCTCGTGCTCTTCGCGGGCGTGCTCCGCGCCGGGGACCGCGAGCGCCCGAAGGTCAGCCCGCCGAGCGCAGCAGTGACCGGCCCACGGACCTGAACGCCTCGCTCCAGGGCGCGGGGCGCAGCGTCCCCGCGTCCAGCCGCACGAGCACCCGAGTGCCGGTCGCGTACGTCGTCACCCCATCCGCCGAGCAGAACCGGAAACCGTACGTCAGTCCCGTCGTCCCCAGCCGGTCGAGCCACAGGTGCACGGCGTACGCCCCCGGCCTGGTGACCGGCGCCTCGTAGCTGATCAGCAGTTCCTTCACCACGTTGCACGCGTCACCGGCGGCCGCCCAGTCGCCGTCGAAGCGGACCCCGTGCCCCTGCCACAGCTCGGTCCAGGCGCGCTCGACGAGGAGTGGATAGCGGGCGTTGTGCAGCATGCCGAGCGCGTCGAGATCGTCGAAGTGCACGGTGACCGGTACGAGTTGGCCGTACGACAGAACGGTGGCGGGCGGGCTTTCGACGGTCACGGCGGGACTCCCGAGCGGTGCTGTTGGGGCGGTGGAGACTGTGGGGACGCCCCATTCTAAGCGACCGCTCAGGAGCCCCTGTCGGGAAGGCCCTGGTCAGGCGGGCCTACAGAGGAGGCCTACCGGGTGGGCCGGTCAACCGGCGATCGAGTCCAGCTGCTCGGCCGCCGGGCGCAGCGCCCACAGGTCGCCGCCGGGCGGCGCCTCCAGCTTCGGTACGGCGGCCTTCGCCTTCGCGTCCCCCGCGTCGGCCGCCGCGTGGACGACATCGCTCGCCGCGTACCGGTAGAACTCCAGCTCCGGATGCGACCACGCGGCGGCCCCGGTCGCGGCGGGCAGCAGATAGTCCACCGCCTTCAACAGGCCCTGCCCGTTCGGCCCTTGATAGGTCCACAGGTTCACGCCGACATGCCGGCCGATGGCCGCGAGCCGGGTGTACGCGACCAGGTCGAAGGTCGAGTAGTGCCAACTCCGGGTCCGCGCAAGCTCTTGCGGCTGGCTGCCGTCGCCCGCGATCTGCGGATCGACGCGCTTGGCGCGCGCGTCCAGCACGGTCCGCTTGGCCAGCGCCTTGTCGCCGGTCGCGTAGGCGAGGGCGGCCAACTCCATGTCGTAGAAGGTGCCGTGGTTGTTGGCGGCGGCGCCCTCCTCCTTGCCGAAGGCGCTGTTCTTGAGCCAGCCGAGGAAGGCGGAGTTCCAACCGGCCATCCCCGTACGGTCGTTGCTCGTCCAGCCGGGGGCGCCGGTGCCGAGGATCGCGATGGCGTCGACGACGCTGGTGTACGACTGGGAGAAGTCGATGATGCCGATGGCGCGGCCGTCGTACTTGCACGGGATGAACTGGGCGTGGTCCAGGTTGGGGTTCATCTTCGTGGCCGGGTCGAGGAACCAGGTGCGCAGGACCTGGTCGGCCTTGTGCGCGTAGCGCTTGTCGCCGGTGTAGTACCAGGCGAGGGCCAGGTCGTACGTCGAGTCGAAGACCTTCTCCACGTCCTGGCGGTCGGTTCCCGTGTCGACCTCGGGGTTGCGCTGTCCATCGCGCTGGACGTAGGGGCAGCCCCAGGGGTTGTCGGCGGTGGGGGTGGTCGTGGGCCACCAGTAGGGCGCCTGACTCAGGTAGTCGTGAACGTCCCCTCCGGGGGCGGGCTTTGGTTTGTCGACGACCGTCCAGGGGCCCTGGTGCAGCCAGTTGTCGGCGCGGGTCGTCAACTGCTTGAGCGCGCGACGGAGTTGGGGGTCGCCGTGGTCCAGTCGGAGCTTGGTCTGCTGGAGGCGGGTGCCGTCGAGGACGGCGGTGTGGGGAACGGCGGGTGCCGTGTGCGCGGAGGCGGACACGGAGGGGAAGAACACGGCTGCCAGCATGGCCGCCACGGCCGGCAGAACACCCCGTCGAGGTCTTGCGCTCAGTGCACTCACCGATCAGCTCCGATCAGATATATGAACTCAGTTCATGAGTGGAACCGTGCGAGCGTAGAACCACCAGCTGGCCGTGACAATGGTCCGGACCGACTTCAGATAGACAGAATTCAGCTAGCGAATTCAGCTACAGAGAAAGCGAACCCACCATGGACCTCGGCGTGCGCTGGAAGCTGCACGGTGACGGGCGGACGCCCGCGCCCGGAGCGGTCGTCCGCCCCGACGAACGGCTCTCCTGGCCGCGCACGGTCGGACTCGGCGCCCAGCACGTGGTCGCGATGTTCGGCGCGTCTTTCGTCGCCCCGGTACTCATGGGTCTGGACCCCAACCTCGCGATCATGATGTCCGGCGTCGCGACCGTGATCTTCCTGCTCGCGACCAGGGGCCGGGTGCCCAGCTACCTCGGCTGTTCGCTGTCGTTCGTGGGCGTCGCCGCGGTGATCCGGGCGCAGGGCGGGACGAGCGCGACGGTGACCGGCGCGGTGTTCGTCGTCGGGGTCGTGCTGTTCCTGGTCGGGGTCGCCGTGCAGCGGTTCGGGGCGCGGATCATCCATGCCGCGATGCCGCCGATCGTCACCGGCGCGGTGGTGATGCTGATCGGCTTCAACCTCGCCCCGGTCACCGCCGCCACCTACTGGCCGCAGGACCAGTGGACGGCCCTGCTGGTCATGGCGTTCACCGGTCTGGCCGTCGTCTGTCTGCGTGGTTTCTGGTCCCGCGTCGCGATCTTCCTGGGCCTGGTCTTCGGCTACGGCATCTCCTGGGCGTTCGACCGGATCTTCGGCCGCATCCACTCGATGAGCGCGAGCGGCGAGGTCACCGACCACTGGCGCCTGGACCTCTCCGGCGTCGGCAAGGCCGACTGGGTCGGGCTGCCGTCCTTCCACGGACCGACGTTCCAGTGGTCGGCGATCCTGGTCGCGCTGCCGGTGGTGATCGCGCTGGTCGCCGAAAACGCCGGACACGTCAAGGCAGTTGGCGAGATGACCGGCGACTCACTGGACGACAAGCTGGGCACCGCGATCTCGGCGGACGGCGTCGCCTCGATGCTGTCCACGGCCGTCGGCGGCCCGCCCAACACCACCTACTCCGAGAACATCGGCGTGATGGCCGCGACCCGCGTCTACTCCACCGCCGCCTACTGGGCGGCGGCCGGCTTCGCCCTCCTCTTCGGCCTCTGCCCCAAGTTCGGCGCGATCGTGGCCGCGATCCCGGGCGGGGTGCTCGGCGGGATCACCGTCATCCTCTACGGCATGATCGGCCTGCTCGGCGCGCAGATCTGGCTCAACTCCGGTGTGGACCTGCGCAATCCGCTGAACCTGGTACCGGCCGCTGCGGGCATCATCATCGGCGTCGGCGGTGTCTCGATCAAGTTCACCGACAATTTCACGCTCAGCGGGATCGCGCTCGGCACGCTCGTCGTCATCACCGGCTATCACGCGCTGCGCTTCCTCGCACCCGCCCATCTCAAGACCGAGCAACCGCTGTTGGACGAGGGGACCTCGTCGTACGACTCACCCGGCGACGCGGGTCAGCGGGGTCAGCGCGCCAAGTCGTAGGCGTACGACGCCGTGAACGTGCCGGCCGCGCCCTTGCAACCGTCCGACTCACCCGGCAGCTTGACCCACAAGTAGCCGTCGATCCGCGCCTCCCCGGTATCGAGAGTTGGTGCCTGACCGATCTTCCGGCCCGCCGGGTCGCACCACTGGCCGTCGGCCGGGGCGCCGTTGCCGTTGCGGCTGGTGTCGATGACGGCGCCGAGACCCGCGGGGCCGCCGAGGGCGTCGAGGACCTGACGGTCGTAGGCGATCTCGGCCGAAGTGGCGTGGAAATTCGAGACGTTGCTGAAGATCCCGTCGGAGGAGTCGGCGGAGGCCGCGCCCGCCTGCTTCAGCAGGGCCGCCTGTTGCGCGGCCGGGTTCCAGTCGGAGTGGCCGGCGTCGTAGTACACGCGGGCCTTCGGGTCGGCGGCCTTCAGGACGCGGCCCGCGCGGGCCAACGCCCCGAAGCGGTCGGCGCGTTGGGCGTCGGAGAGGCAGTCGGCCTGGGCTATGGAGTCGGGTTCGAGGATGACCACGACCTCCCTGGAACCCAGTCCCGCCGCGAAGTTGTCGATCCACCCGTCGTACGCGTCGAAGTCGCCCGCCCCGCCCTCCGAGGCCCCGCCGCAGTCGCGGTCCGGGATCGCGTACGGCACGACGACCGGCACCCGGCCCTGCGCGGCGGCGCCCGAAGTGACCGCGCGGACCCGGGAGGTGATCGTCGACGGTGTGAAGTCCGCGAACCACACCGCCGCCGGCTGATCGGCGATCCGGGACGCTATGACCTCGGTACGGGGGTCGTCGGGGTGATCGCGGACCCAGTCGAGGACCTGGGACTCGGGGTGACGGTAGAGGCGCGGGGACACGGCGGCGGGCCGCTCCTTCCCGGTCTTGGTGGGCGAGGGCGCGACAGTCTTCTTCGGTGTGGCGGAGGCGGAGCCACTCGCCTTTGCGGGGGCGGATATTGACGGCGTGTCAGGCATGGGCACCAGCAGCGTCGCCCCGGTCGCGTCCGGCCGCGCCGTGTTCGCACCGCGCTCGTCGTCCAGCGCGTTGATCATCCCGGTCACGGCGCCGACCGCGACCACGACCGACGCGGCCACCACCAGCACACCGCGCCGGGCGGCCCGACTCCGCCGCCGGCCTCGTGAACCCGACACGCCGCCCCCTCGCGCCGAACCCGTTCCCCCGTTCTGGGGAAGTGTCGGGCCCGGCGGCACCCCGGCCAGCCTAGGACTGGGACGCTGCCCCCATGGGGCAATTGGCACACTTCACCACACCCGTGGACATCGTCGTCTCCCGGCTGCGCGCACTCGACGAGGAACTGCCCGCGCGGGACGGGGTCGCGGTCTTCAACCGCGTCTATCTCGCCGTCACGGAGGCGGTCGACCGGAGCGTCGACGCCGGGCGGTTCGCCGACGCGCGGGCCGCGATCGCGCTGGACGTACGGTTCGCGGAGCGGTACCTCGCGGCCGTGGACGCGGCGGCCAACGGGCGCCGCCCGCCCGCCTGTTGGCGCCCGCTGTTCCAGCTCCGCCGCCATCCCGGCGTACGACCGCTGCAGTTCGCCCTGTCGGGCATCAACGCGCACATCGGCCACGATCTGGCGCTCGCCGTCGTGGACGCCTGTCGCACGCTGGACTGCGAACCGGCCGAGCTGGAGGACGAGTTCGACCGCGTGGGCGATCTCCTCGTGTCGCTGGAGGAGCGCATCCGGGAAGAGCTGATGCCGGGGCCCGACCTGTTCCAGATCGCCGATCCGCTGACGCATCTGCTCGGTTCGTGGAGTCTGGAGCGCGCCCGGGAGGCCACCTGGACGGCGGCGCGGGCCCTGTGGGCACTGCGCGGACTGCCCGATGTCGCCGAGGAGTTCACCGAACGGCTGGACGCGGCGGTCGGGCTCGCGGGCCGTCTGATGCTCACACCCTTGCCCGACTGATCCGGTCAACTCCCCTACTCCGGTTGTACGTTCGGGTGCAGGACGGACCACTGCGAACCTCGGGCGAAGGAGTACAGGGCATGACGATCCCTCTCGGACTCGGCCTCCCCCAGATGCGCTGGTACGACCTCGGCAGGGACGTGCCCGACGTGGCCCGCGCCGCCGAGCGGATCGGCTACGAGAGCCTGTGGGTGTCCGAGCGCGCCCTGTTCCCCGAACCCGCCGCCCAGGGTCTGTACGGCATGGAGGGCGTGCCCTGGCCCGATCACTACCGGAGCATGGCCGAGCCGTTGGTGACGCTCACCCTCGCCGCCGCCGCGACCGAGCGGGCCCGCCTCGGCACCAGCGTGCTGGTGGCGCCGCTGCACGTGCCGTTCCAACTGGCCAAGTTCCTCGCCACGTTGGACGCGGCGAGCGGCGGCCGGGTGGTCGCGGGCCTCGGCACGGGCTGGTCCTACGAGGAGTACGCGGCCTCCTCGGTACGGCCGTTCGAGGAGCGCGGCCAGGTCCTGGACGAGGTGATCGCGGTGTGCCGGGCCGCGTGGGGCCCCGACCCGGTGTCGTACGAGGGCTCGTTGACGCGGATCCCGTCGGCGGTGGTCGGCCCCAAGCCCGTTCGGCCGATCCCGATCCTGCTCCCGGCCACCAGCGGGAAGGCCCGGCGCCGACTGGTCGACCACGCCGACGGGTGGATACCGGTCGGCATCGGCGCGGAGGCGGTCGCCGCGCAGTGGCGCGCGCTGCGGGACACGGCCGCCGAGCGCGGACGCACGGAACCGATCCCGAGCGTCCTGCGCGCCAACGCGCGCTACAGCGCCAAGCCCTACGACGGCCCCGACCGGCCCCCCTTCCACGGCAGCGTCGACCAGATCGTCGAGGACCTGGCCGCCCATGCCGCGATCGGCCTGGACGAGATCCTCGTCGACCTGCAGACCCGCACCCGGGACGCCCGGGAACTCAAGGACGTCGCCGCGGAGGTTTACGAGAAGGCGCGGGCGGCCGGGGTCTGAGGAACTCCGGCCGGCTCACCTCCAGCTGACTGAACTCCCCTCAGTCCTCCGGGAGTTCGACCGGCGCGATCTCGTCGTAGACGTCCCCGGGCCCGGGGTTCGTCGGGTCGGTCGCGCCACCGAGCTGGTGCATGACGCCCCAGACCGCGTTCAGGGCGGTCTGGACGGCGCCCTCGGCCCAGCCGGCCGTCCAGGAGATGTCGTCGCCGGCGAGGAAGACGCCCCGCTTGTCCGCGGGCAGCCGGTCCTGCATGAAGTGGGTGAACAGGCGCCGCTGGTAGCGGTAGTGGCCGGGCAGGTTGGCCTTGAACGCGCCCATGAAATAAGGCTCGTTCTCCCAGGAGACGGTCACCGGGTTGCCGATGACGTGCTTCCTGATGTCGACCTTCGGATAGATCTCGCCGAGCGACTTCAGCATGACCTCCATCCGCTCGTTGGCCGACAGCGGCAGCCACTTGAGGCTGTCGTCGCACCAGGTGTACGAGAGGCAGATGACGGCCGGCTTGTCCGGGCCGTCGTCGAGGAGGTAAGTCCCGCGCGTCATACGGTCGGTGAGGGTCATCGACATGACGTCCCGCCCGGTCTCCTCGTCCTTGTCGAGCCAGAACGGCCGGTCGACGGGGACGAAGAGCTTGCTGGACTCCATGTAGTGGGTGCGCTCGATCGCGGTCCAGTGGTCGATCGGGAAGAGCGAGTCGTCGCAGGCGATCTTCGAGAGCAGCATCCAGGACTGGGCGGTGAAGATCGCCGCCTGGTAGGTGCGGATGTCGCCGTTGGCGTCCGTCACCGTGATGCCGTTGCCCGCCGTGCGGTGCAGTCGGGTCACGGCCGGGCGGGGTTCGCCGCCCACGTGCAGGGACGCGAGCGAGGTGCCGTAGGGCCAGTGGACGATCTTCTGCGGTTCGCGGTCCCAGAGGCGGAGCGGGAGTTGCTGGGAGCCGCCGACGATGCCGCGGTGGTGGTCGTCGGCCTCGGTGTAGACGACGCGCAGGATTTCGAGGATGGAGTTCGGGAAGTCGGTGTCCCAGCCGCCCGTTCCGAAGCCGACCTGGCCGAAGATCTCGCGGTGCCGGAAGGACTTGAAGGACTCGGAGTCGCAGAGGAAGCCGTAGAAGGTCTGGTTGTCGAGCTTCTCGACGAGCTTCGACCAGATCGCGCGGATGCGCGGGACGTCGCGTTCGCGCAGGGCGCGGTTCATGTCGGAGAAGTCGGCGCCCTCTTCGAGGCAGGCGTTCCAGGCGTGCATCACGTCGCGGTAGACCTGCGGGAGGTCGTCGACGGTGGTCGCGTAGTGGGACTCGCCCTTGAGGTCGACGACCGTCGAAGGGGTCGCCTCCGCAAGGGGGTTGGGGAACGGCCGGGTCTCAAGTCCCACCAGGTCGATGTAGTGCTGGAGAGCGGTCGAGGAAGGCGGGAAGCGCATCGCGCCCATCTCGGCGGTGAGGGACGGATCGCACCCCTCGAAACCGACGGTCCGCAGTCGGCCCCCGATCTGGTCGGCCTCGTAGACGACGGGCTTGAGGCCCATCTTCATCAGCTCGTAGGCGGCCACGATGCCGGACAACCCGCCGCCGATCACCGCGACTTCGGTGCCGTGCTCGGTCGCGGGTATCTGGCCGAGGCCCGCCGGATGGGCGAGGAAGTCGTCGTACGCGTAGGGGAAGTCCGGCCCGAACATGGTGATCGGCGGCTGCTGCGCGTCGGCGTGCTGGACGGCGTTGGGCACCGTGGACGTCATGGGGTACGGACTCCTAGCGGAACAAGAACAAGTACAAGTACGGGAACAGCAGGGGGATTCAGGCGAGGGACCCGTAGAGGCCGGGGCGACGGTCCGTCAGATACGGGTTCGCCGCACGGGAGTTGGCGAGGAACTCGGGGTCCAGGTCCGCGAGGAGGAGTTCCTCGCCGCGGCCTGCGCGGGTGCGGGCGACTCCGTCGGGTCCGGCCAGCGTGGAGAGGCCGAAGAAGTCGAACTCCCCTTCCTGGCCGATGCGGTTGATGTACGCCACGTACATCTGGTTCTCCCAGGCGCGCACCGGGACCAGGGACTCGGCGACGAACTGGAACGGGTGCATGTTCGCCGTCGGCACGAGCAGCAGGTCGGTGCCGGCGAGGGCGTGGGCGCGGACGGGCTCCGGGAACTCGACGTCGTAGCAGATCATCAGGCCGACGGTCAGGCCCTCCAACTCGGCCTGGACGACCGGCTGTTCGCCCGGGGTGAAGTGGGCGCGCTCGAAGTCGCCGAAGAGGTGGGTCTTGCGGTAGTTGGCGAGGCGGGTGCCGTCGGCGGAGATCAGCTGGGCGGAGTTGTACACGGCGTCGCCGTCGCGCTCGGGGTAGCCGTAGGCGATGGCGAGTCCGTGGCGGCCGGCGATCTCGGCGACGGCGTCCGCGGAGTCGCCGTCGGCGGGCTCGGCGAGGCGGCCGATGTCGTCGCCGATCGCGTATCCGGTGAGGAACATCTCCGGCGCGGCGAACAGCCCGGCACCGCCGGCCGCGGCCCGGCCCGCGGCCTCGTCGAGGACCTTGAGGTTCTCGACGACGGAGCCGGGGCGGCCGGAGCTCTGGAGGAGGGCGGTGCGCATGTGTGTTCCTCACCGGTACGAAAGGGCTGAAGAGGCTGAAGAGGTTGAAGAGCCGCCTATCGGGGCCCACCTAGACGGTACGGCCGAGGGGCCGGGCCGGACAAGAAGGAGCCGTTGCGCGCCGGTGAGCGGTTTGTTGCGTGCGGGCGCGGTGGGGCGGCGATTCGTTGCGTGCCCGGTGGGCACGGGTCGTTCCGGTGCGGTGAACCCGTTGTCAGACCCCGGGCGTAGGTTTCCGCCCATGAATCCTGCCCTGATCAACCGGCTCACCCCCTTCCGCGAGGAAGCACTGGGACGCGGGATACCGCCCGAGGACGTCGAGCGCTGGATCGCCACCGCCCGTCCGTCCGGAACCCTCGTCACCAGCGGGGACGGCCCGGTCGTCGGCCGGTTCGGCGGCCCCCTGCTCCTGCCCGCCGACGCCCCCGACCCCTGGTCCCCGTTACTCGCCACCCTCGACTGCGCGGCCCTGCCCGAGGAGACGACCGGCCTCCAACTCCCGCCCGACGGCCGCCTGTTGCTCTTCGGCTTCCCCGAGATGACGTACTACGGCGGCAGCGCCGGCGAGGTCGTGTACATCCCCGAGGGCACACCCGTCGAGGAACGGAACACGAAGTACGCCAGCGTCTACGGCGAAGAGGGGAACGAGTTCGACGACGGCGCCGCGCTCTCCGTCTACGAGCAGTTCCCGCAGGAGGAGCTGCGGCTGGCGCCCGATGTCTCCCTGCCGTACCACTTCCTGGTCCGCTCCCCGGAGGGCGGCGACGAGACCGTCACGCTCCCCGGTCATCCCCGCGCCTGGGACCTGGCCGAGGTGTGGGAGGAGACGTACGGCGACATCATCGTCGACGGCCCGCTGCACATCGGCGGCTACGCCTCCCACGAGTGCACGGAGACGGACCCGGTCACGGACGCGGCGGAGGACGCGCACGAGGCACGCCGGCACCGGGCCGACGACACCGCAGAACTGCCCGCTCCCGGGGAGTGGACCCTGCTCGCCCAGTGGGACATCGGTCTCAACGGGCGGGAGGGTTCGACCCTGCACTGGGTGATCCCGCGACAGGATCTGGCCGAGGGCCGCTTCGACCGAGCACACGTGTCGTTCTTCTGGAACCCCTGATAGCGCTCCGCGGGAAGGCCCGTGCGTCGGCTGCGGGTCCGTTGTGGCTGGTCGCGCAGTTCCCCGCGCCCCTTTGGGGCGCGCTGCCGCACCGCTGTGTCACTCAACGGCGGGGCACCGCGAACACCGTAAGCACAGCCGCGTGGTCCGACGGCCAGCAGTTCCCGGACACATCCGGCCACGGGCCAGGCGTGCCCACCACGAACGTCCGGGAGTCAAGCACGTCCAGCCCCCGGTGCAGGACGTAGTCGATCCGGTCCTGCGGCTCGGCGCGCCCACTACCGTCCTCGTTCACGGGATGGATCGGCGACCAGGTGTGCCCGGGCTCGGCAACCGGGTCCGGGTGCACCTCCCGGTACGAGTCAGACAGCCCCGCGTCCTCCGCCGCCTTCGTCACCGGCCACTCCACATCCGGCCAGTCCAGATGCGAGGGACTGTTGAAGTCACCGACCAGCACAACGGGAACGGCGTCGTCACCCACCTCCGCGATCCGGCCGAGGGCATCCCGCATCTGGGCGAGCCGTACTCCCTCGTGGGCGATCAGCTGGGCGGCCGGCAGCCCGTCGTAGGCGGACTCGTAGGGGCCGTAGGGCGTGTAGTCGAGGTGGCAGGTCCACACGTCGACCTCACGCCCCTCCCCTACGGCGATCCGCACCCCGGCCGCTCCGTAGAAACCGACGTCCGGGTCACCGAAGCGCGCGGTGATCGGGTGGCGGCTGATCACGCCGAGGTTCTCGCCCGCGCGGTGGTGGTGCCAGCCGAGCGCCTCGGCGAGTTCCTCCGCCGCCGTGCCGCCCGTCTCCTGGAGGCCGACCACATCCGCGCCGGTCTCCGCGATCACCTTCAACTGCTTGGTCCGGTGGTCGTCGACCTTGCTGCCCCCGAGCCAGAGATTCCAGGTCAACACGCGTAGCTCGTACGGCCGTTCGCGCGTCACCATCGCGCGCAGGGCCGCCGGGGTGACCCCGACGAGGCTGTCCCGGACCGTCCGGCCGGGGGCCGCGTCGATCGGGGCCAGCGACGGTACGGCGAGGACCGCGCAGCCGGCCGCCTCGGCGGAGCTGACGCCGGTCTGGGTGTCCTCGACGGCCACGCAGGCCGCGGGGTCGACGCCGAGGGCGCGGCAGGCGGCGAGGTAGGGGTCGGGGGCGGGCTTGGTGGCCCCGGTGTCGTCGGCGGTGACGGAGACGGCGAAGCGGCTCGTGCCGAGGGCGTCGAGGACGGTGTCGGCGACCGCGCGGGGGGACGCGGTGACGAGCGCCGTGGGGACGCCGTCGCGGGCGAGGGCGTCGAGCAGGGCGAGCGCGCCGGGGCGGGGCACGATGCCGGTGCGGACGCGGTCGGCGAACTCGCGGTGCAGGGCGGCCGCGAGGTCCGCCGCCGACGCGCCCGTGGCCCGGGCCAGCCAGTCGGCGGTGTGCTCGACCGGGCGGCCGAGCACCTCCGGCTGGTCCGCGTCCGTCAGGGTTCTGCCCGCGACCTGCTCCACCGCCTCCCACCACAGCCGCTCGGTGTCGACGAGCGTTCCGTCCATGTCGAACAGGACGGCCTGGAGCGGGAGTTGGGCGTGGGGGGTCACGTTTCTCTCTTTCAGTACGGGCGCTACGGGCCACTATGGCCCTACGGGTTAGATGCGGTCTGCCACGAGAACCGGCCGTTCCGGCAGCGACACGGTCACCGCGACTCCGGCGCCCAGCGCGGTGGCCTCGTGCGTGGGCAGGTCGGCCTTGACCTCGGTGTCGTCGCCGAGCCGTACCGTGACGCGAACGACCGCGCCCAGGAAGGCAGTTCCTACGACGCGCGCGGCACCGGCGTCGTCCGCCCGGACGTCGAGGGCCTCGGGCCGTACGAGCACGTCCACGTCGGGGCCGGCCGGTGCCTCGCCGTCGACGGGGAGCCGCTGGCCGAGCACCTCGACCACCCCGTCCGTGAGCCGTCCCGGGAGGCGGCTCATCGTGCCGACGAACTCGGCGACGAACGCGGTCGTGGGCCGGCCGTACAACTCGGCCGGGGCGGCGCACTGTTCGAGCTTTCCGGCGCGCATCACGGCGACCCGGTCGGCTATGGACAGCGCCTCTTCCTGATCGTGCGTCACGAAGAGGGTGGTGATGCCGAGTTCCTGCTGGAGGCGGCGGATCTCCTCGCGCAGGGACAACCGCACCTTGGCGTCGAGCGCCGACAGCGGCTCGTCCAGGAGCAGCACGCGCGGGCGCAGGGCGAGCGCGCGGGCCAGGGCGACGCGCTGCTGCTGGCCGCCGGAGAGCTGGTGCGGAAAGCGCTCGCCCTTGTCGCCGAGCCCGACGAGGTCGAGCAACTCGGCCGCACGGGACCGCCGTTCAGCCGTACGCACCTTGCGCATGCGGAGGCCGAAGGCGACGTTGTCGAGCGCGTTGAGATGCGGGAAGAGGCTGTACGACTGGAAGACCATACCGGCGTCGCGGCGGTGCGCGGGGACGTCGGTGACGTCCTTGCCGTCGACCAACACCTCGCCGGAGGTGGGGTGTTCGAAGCCGGCGAGCATGCGCAGGGCGGTGGTCTTGCCGCAGCCGGAGGGGCCGAGCAGGGCCAGGAACTCGCCGGGCCGCACGGTCAGGTCGAGCCCGTCGAGGGCGACCGTGGGGCCGAACTCCCGGCGCAGGCCCCGGAATTCGACGGTCGCGGCGTTGTCCGTCGTGGTCTTCTCAAGCGTGGTGGCGGTCATGGTTCATCCCCGGGACGAAGCGGTTTTGTCACGTCCGCCGACACCGGCGAGCGTGAGGAGGAGTGCCCAGGTGACGACCAGGCTGAGCACGGAGACGGCGACGGAGAGCTGGGCGTTGGACCCGCCGACGCTGTAGATCCACACGGCGAAGGGCTGGAAGCCGAGCAGCTGGGCCACGGTGAACTCGCCGAGGACCAGGGCGAGGGTGAGGAAGGAGGCGTTGAGCAACGCGCCGCGCAGATTGGGCAGTACGGTCCGCACGAGGGCCTGCGGCCAGTTCGCGCCGCAGCTGCGGGCGGCCTCGACCAGGGTCTTCACGTCGATGGCGCGCAGCCCCGAGTCCAGCGCCCGGTACACGAACGGCAGCGCCATCACGACGTACGCGAGGACCAGGATGAACGGGAAGCTCGGGTTCTGGATGGCCACGAAGGTCTCGAACAGCGGGGTGCGGGACAGGTAGTCGGGGCCCCACTTCAAGACCGTGGCGATACCGGCGACGAACGCGATCGGCGGCACCACCAGCGGCAGCGAGCAGATCACCTCGACGACCGGGCGCAGGCGGGGCGCGCCGAGCCGTAGCGCGACCATGGCCGGGACCATCAGGAGGAGGACCACGGCGATGGTGGCGGCGGCGAGTTCCAGCGAGAGCAACAGGCTGGAGGTGAAGCCGTCGGTGGAGACGATCTGGGTGTAGGCGTCGAAGGTGATGCCCTCGCCGGGCACGTCGACCGTGAAGACCACGGACGCGGCGAGCGGGACCAGGAAGTACAGGGCGGCGAGGCCGAGAACGACCCACCGCCAGAGGTTCAGGCGTCCAGCCATCGCGCGCTCCGTCGTTGCAGGGGCAGGTACACGGCCATGACCACGCCCGCGACCAGGACCATGTCGAGGCTGAGGGCGAGGGCGACGTTCTCCTGGCCGACCAGCACATTGCCGGAGATGGCGTCGGCGATCTGCAGGGTGACCAGCGGGATCGAACTGCCCACCATGGCCGCGGCGGTGGCGTACGCGGCGAAGGCGCTGCCGAAGAGGAGGACGAACCCGCCGAGCAGCGAGGGCAGCAGCACGGGCAGGGCGACGTGCCGCCAATACTGGACGCCGGTGGCGCCGTTGTTCGCGGCGGCCTCGCGCCACTGGGTGCGCAGGCCCTCCAGGGCGGGGGTGATGGTGAGGACCATCAGCGGGATGAGGAAGTAGAGGTAGACGAGGACGAGACCCGAGAAGCTGTAGAGGTCCCAGCCCTTGTCCTTGAGGCCCAAGTGGGTCGTCAGCACACCGGCGTTGCCGAGGGTGGCGACGAACGCGAAGGCCAGCGGGACACCGCCGAAGTTGGCGAGGACGCCGGAGGCGGTGAGGACGGCCTCGCGCAGCGCGCGGAAGCGGGAGGTGACGACGACCTGCGCGAGCGGCAGCCCGAGCAGGGTGCCGAGGGCGGCCGAGAGGGCGGACAGCTTGACACTGCCGATCAGCGCGGTGAGGTAGGCGCCCTTGAGCGACTCGGTCAGGTTGGCGGTGCTGTACGAAGTGGCGCCCGTCGTCTGGTTCTTGACGGTGAAGGCGCCGTTCAGCATCGCTATGGCGGGCACCCCGAAGGCGACCGCGACGAACACGAGCAGCGGGACCACGGCGATCCAGCCGGGGACGCGGCGCCGCCGCTTCACGGAAGCGGCGGCGCCGACGTCGGCCCGCGTGAGCGTGGCCGTCATCCGGAGACGGCCTTCGCCCAGCCGGACGCGATGACCGTCTTGGCCTTGCTCTGCTGGGCCTCGGTCGGGAAGGACGGCGTGCCGGAGACCTGCGGGAGCTTGGCGGCGGCGGCCTTGTCGAGCGTGCCGGCCGACTCCATGGAGGTCATCAGCGCCGGGCGCGCGTACCCCTTGAGCCACAGGTTCTGGCCCTCGGCGCTGTACAGGTACTCCTGCCACAGGCGGGCTGCCGCCGGGTGCGGGGCGTCCTTGTTGATGGCCTGCGAGTAGTACTGCGCGTACTGGCCGTCGCTCGGGATGGAGACCTTCCAGTCGACGCCCTTGGACTTGAACTCGTCGGCGTAACCGGCGTTCAGGTAGTCCCAGTCGATGGAGATGGGCGTCTCGCCCTTCTCGACGGTGGCCGGGGTCGACTCGACGGGCGTGTAGTTGCCGTTCTTCTTCAGCTTGCCGAAGAAGTCCAGGCCCGGCTGGATGTCGTCGAAGGAGCCCTTGTTGGCGAGCGCCGCCGCGTACACGCCACCGAAGGCCGAACCCGACTTGGTGGGGTTGCCGTTGAGGGCGACCTGACCCTTGTACTGCGGCTTCAGCAGGTCCGCGAAGGTGGTCGGGCAGGTCTTCACGCGCTTGGCGTCGCAGCCGATGGAGATGTAGCCGCCGTAGTCGTTGAACCACTGCCCCTTCGGGTCCTTCTGGCCCGCGGGGATCTGGTCGAAGGAGGCGACCTTGTACGGCGCGAGCAGGCCCTGCTGGGCGGCGCTCAGCGCGAAGGAGGAGCCGAGGTCGAGGACGTCGGGCGCACGGTCCTGGCCCTTGCGGGAGGTGACGGCGTTGATCTCGTCCTGGCTGGAGCCGTCCGGGTTCTCGTCCGTGATCTTGATGCCGTACTTCTTGGTGAAGCCGTCGATGAGGGCGCCGTAGTTGGCCCAGTCGCGGGGCAGCGCGATGGCGTGCAGCGTGCCCTCCTTCTTGGCCGCCTTCACCAGGGCGTCCATGCCGCCGAAGTCGGCGACGGAGGTGGCGGTGGCGGCGTTCTTGCCGTCGGCGGTGGTCGACGAGTTGGTCGGGGCGGCGCCGCAGGCGCTGAGGGCGAGCGCGGCGACGACGGCGAGGGATCCACCCAGGACGGCGTTTCTCGGCGGGGACACGGTCACGGTCTCTCCAGGGGTGCGCACGAGGGTTAGAGCAGAGCGGAGAACTTGTCGGCAGAACTTGTCTGAACAAGTTGGCCTCAGTACGCCGGGCGATGGTGTCTTGTTCGTAAACATTGGCGAAACCGTGACCCCTTCTTCTCTGCACACTCCTGGCTGACACGGATCACCAAAGGAACTCGACTACGCTGCTCACGCTGTGCACAGTCATCAACTCAGAGGGGAAGCATGACGGCGCGACACGAGGAGATCGCCGACGAGCTGCGCAAGGCCATCGACCGCGAGGAGTACACAGTCGGCAGCCTGCTGCCCGCGGAGACGGACCTCGCGGCGCAGTACGGCGTCTCGCGCGGCACGGTGCGCCAGGCCGTCGCGGCCCTCACCGCCGAAGGCCTGATCGGCTCCCGGCAGGGCGCCCGCCGGGTGGTGCTGGCCAGCCGCCGCAGCCAGAGCTTCGCGGAACTGCGCAGCTTCGCCGAGTGGGCCCGTGCGATGGAGCGCGAGGCGACCGGGCACGTGGTCGCGCAGGAGTACCGCCCGGCCACCGCCGAGGACGCCGTACGCCTCCAACTCACCGCGGGGACACCGGTGTTGCACGTCCTGCGGGTGCGCGGCCTGGACGGCGAGCCGGTCCTCCTGGAGCGGACGGTGTACGCCGACTGGATCTCCCCCGCCGTCGAGGCGATCGAGCCGGAGTGCCCGTCGGTGACCCAACGCCTGTACGACGACACGGGGTTGGTCTTCGCCTACGGCGAGCACGTCATCGACGCGGTCGCCGCGGGCGCGCAGGACGCGGAGCTGCTGGGCATCCGCCGGACCAGTCCCCTCCTCCGGGTCCGCCGGGTGACAACTACCCGTGAGGGGCGGCCCGTTGAGTGGTCGGACGACCGCTACCGCTCGGACGCGGTGACCTTCAGCGTGCACAACTCGATAGGGAACAACGCGCTGGCCCGCAAGACGGCGGAGTGAGCCCGGGGGCTTCGAGCGCTCAACCGGCCGCCACGCAGAACTCGTTGCCCTCCGGGTCGGCCATCACGACATGGTGTCCGTCGAACTCCGTGAGCACCCGGCCGCCCGCCGCCACCAGCCGCGCGGCCTCGGCTCTGATCGTCGCCCACCGCTCCTCCGGTTCGCCCCGGACCGGCACGCGGATGTCCAAGTGCAGCCTGTTCTTGGCGGACTTGGGCTCGGGGACCTTGAGGATGGACAGCCGCGGGCCGGCTCCGTCGGGGTCGCACAGCCAGGCGCCGTCGTCCTCGGATTCGTCCTCCGGCAGGTCGAACTGGGCGAGCCATTCCGCACGCGTGGCGAAGGGCGCGGGCGGTGGCTCGTCGATGTAGCCGAGGGCCGTCTTCCAGAACGCGGCGAGGAGCGGCGCGTCGTCGCAGTCGAGGGTGAGATCGATTCGTGCTGCCATGCCCTCGACCGTACGACGCCCCACTGACAATCGCCCCCGAGTGCCTGCGCCGGCGAGGTCGTCCCTGTGTGCCTACGTGGGCGACCTGTCCGCCTACGTGGGCGAGCCGGACGAGAAGCGGCGCAGCAACGGCGACAGGACGAGCACCGACTTGGTCCGCTCCACGAACGGCTCCCCCGCGATCCGTTCCAGCACCCGCTCGAAGTGCCGCATGTCGGCGGCGAAGACCTGGACGACCGCGTCCGCGTCACCGGTGACCGTGGACGCGGCCACGACCTCCTGGTAGCGCTCCAGGCCGCGCCGGATGGTGTCCGGGGAGGTGTTGTGCCGGCAGTAGATCTCGACGAACCCCTCGGTCTCCCAGCCGAGCGCCGACGGGTCCACCCGTACGGTGAAGCCGGTGATGGCGCCGGTGGCCCGCAGCCGGTCCACGCGCCGCTTCACGGCGGGCGCGGACAGGCCGACGAGCTGCCCGATGTCCGCGAAGGAGCGGCGCGCGTCCTCGGCGAGGGCGTGCACGATGCGTTCGTCGAGTTCGTTCAGCACGGTGGATCGATCACTTCTCGGGCGGTGCGGGTGTGGCCAGTCGGGAACGGCGGTGGCCGTATACGAAGTAGAACACGAGCCCGACGGCCATCCAGATTCCGAAGACCACCCAGGTGACGGCCGAGAGGCTGCCCATCATCCACACGCACAGCGCGAAGCCCACGGCGGGCAGGACCGGGGACAGCGGGACGCGGAAGGTGCGGGACATGTCGGGGCGGGTCCGGCGCAGCACCACAACGGCGATGTTGACCAGCGCGAAGGCGAAGAGCGTGCCGATGCTGGTCGCGTCCGCGAGCTGGCCCAGCGGGATGGCGGCCGCGAGGACCCCGCAGAACAGGGACACGATGACGGTGTTGGCGCGCGGCGCCCCGGTCTTCGGGTGGACCCTGCCGAACACCTTGGGGACCAGCCCGTCCCGGGACATCGCGAAGAGGATGCGGGTCTGGCCGTAGAGCACGGTCAGGACGACGCTCGCGATGGCGATGACCGCGCAGGCGGCGAGGAGGGTGCCCCAGAAGGACTGGCCGGTGACGTCGCGCATGATCTGGGCGAGGGCGGCCTCGGAGTCGTTGAAGCGGCGCCAGGGCTTCGCGCCGACGGCGACGGCCGCGACGAGGACGTAGAGCGCGGTCACGATGACCAGGGACAGCATGATCGCGCGCGGCAGGTCGCGCTGGGCGTTCTTCGCCTCCTCACCGGCCGTGGAGGCGGCGTCGAAGCCGATGTACGAGAAGAAGAGCGTCGCCCCGGCCGCGCTGACACCGGCCATGCCCAGCGGCATGAAGTGGTCGTAGTTGCCTGACTTGAAGCCCTGGATGCCGATCGCGCAGAACAGCACCAGCGCGGCGATCTTCACGCACACCATGACCGTGTTGGCGCGCGCGGACTCCTTGGCGCCGCCCAGCAGGAAGGCCATCGCGAGGAGTACGACGATCAGCGCCGGGAGGTTGAAGACGCCGCCGTCGCCGGGCGGGGCGGACAACGCGTCCGGGATGGTGACCCCGATCGTGCCGTCGAGAAGCTCGTTGAGGTACTCGCCCCAGCCGACGGCGACGGCGGCGACCGAGACGCCGTACTCCAGGATCAGACACCAGCCGCAGATCCAGGCGATCAGCTCGCCGAGCGTGGCGTAGGCGTACGAGTACGAGGAACCGGCGACCGGGATGGTGCCCGCGAGTTCGGCGTAGGAGAGGGCCGAGAAGAGGGCGGTGAGGCCGGCGATCACGAAGGAGAGGGTGACGGCGGGGCCGGCCTTGGGGACGGCTTCGCCGAGGACGACGAAGATGCCGGTGCCGAGAGTGGCGCCGATGCTGATCATCGTCAGCTGCCAGAGCCCGAGCGAGCGCCGAAGCGACCCTCCCTCGCCCTGGCCGCCCTCGGCGACCAGGCGTTCCACGGGCTTGCGGCGCATCAGACGCGCACCGAGCCCCGGGGACGGCTCGGCGGTCTGACTGCGGTGGTGCGGGGGTGCGCCTTGGTCGAGCACGCGGTGGCTCCTTGTCGCTGCCGGGCAGGCGGCAGGGAGCGACACCACGGAGGGGCCGCCGAGCGGGGGTCCTGCCGCGCTGGGTACAGCGCTTGACCCTACGAGGCCAGGCGTGCTGGTCGTAATGCGGCAACCTTGCGCGTCTCCGCAAGATCGTTGCGTTCATCGGGTGCGGGTGCGGATTCGTTGCGCGGTGGGTGTCGAGCGTTGCGCGATGCCTCGTCCGCGCCCGGTTCACCTTCCGTCAACACCTGGTTCAGCCCTCGTCCAGCTCCCCCGCCAGCGCCCGCGCCGCGGCCAGGTCCTCCTCGTCGAACCCGATCCGCCCGGGCTGCCCGAACACCTCCGCCTGCGCGTCGATCCAGCGCGTGTGCGCCTCCCACGCGGCCTGCTTGCTCATGCCGAGCGCGGCCCCGATCTGCGTCCAGGAGGCACCGGCCTCGCGGGCCGCGCGGACGGTGAGCTGGCGTCCGTAGGCGGACTTGCGGGCGACGACCTCGCTCAGGGCGAGCAGTTCCAGCGTCTCGGTCCGATCGAGCGCCTCGGCGTCGCTGCCGAAGCCGGCGAGGGACTCGCGGGTGCGGAGGTGGTCGAGGCGGGCGACCGCGGTGAGGAGGGTGTGTTCGGGTTCGATGCTCTGGGGTGTGGTCATGGAGGCAGCGTTGCGTCAAGGCTGCCTGACGTCAAGAGGGCCTGACGGCGGTTCTTCGGTGAGGTGGTCACAGGGCGCTTCTTCGGCGAGGTGCCCCGAGGGCAGTTCCTTGGTGAGGAAGGTGCAAGGGTCGACGCACTCGTGGGTGACCCCGTCACGGTCCTCGTACGACCAGCGGTCCACGTAGTCCGTCAGGGGCCGGTAGCCGAGCCGCGCGTAGAGGCCGGCGGCCCTCGGATTGTCGGCCGCGACGCCCAGTCCGAGGACCGTACGGCCGTGCTCCCGGGCCAGTTCCTCGGCACGGCGGATCAGCGCGCTGCCGATGCCGAGCGAGCGCAGCTCCGGGGGCCACACGGCGAGCCCGTTGAGCTCCGGGCAGCCGGGCAGCGCGGCCCGCACCTCCGAGGCGGCGCAGCCGTCCCAGATCACCTCACCGTGCCCCACGGGCCGGCCGTCCAGCCAGGCGACGAGATAGACACCCCCGCCAGCCTCCTGCCGCGCGAACCGCCGGGCATGGGTCGAGACGGCCCCCGGCGAGCCGATGTACTGGTCGAGCAGCGCCACGTCGGCGGCCCGGCACACGGCGATCTCCATGCCCCGACGGTAGCCGCCGGGGCATGCGGACGGCCCCCGAATATCCCGGGTGCCGGGACAACGGGGGCCGCAGGAAAGGGAGTTGGGCAACTCCGGCCGCCGTACGACGACTTGCCCCAGAGCAGCAACCGTCGCAGCACGCCCGCGACCCCGGAAACGTCCCGGCGTCGGAACAACAAGGGCCGTAGCGAAGCGAATCGGCCAACTCCGGCCCACCTACGACGACTTGCCCCGGCGCGACCCCCGCGACATCCGGACGCCGGAACAACAGAGGCCGTAGGACATGGAGTTGGGTCAGCTCCAGCTGGCGTGCAGGGGCTTGCCCTCCGCGTAGCCTGCCGCGCTCTGGATGCCGACGATCGCGCGCTCGGCGAACTCCTCCAGGGAGCCCGCGCCGGCGTACGTGCAGGAGGAGCGGACGCCCGCGATGATCGAGTCGATCAGGTCCTCGACGCCCGGGCGGGCCGGGTCGAGGTACATGCGGGAGGTGGAGATGCCCTCCTCGAACAGTGCCTTGCGGGCGCGGTCGTAGGCCGACTCGTCCGACGTGCGGTTGCGGACCGCGCGGGCGGACGCCATGCCGAACGACTCCTTGTAGAGGCGGCCGTTGGCGTCCTGCTGGAGGTCGCCCGGGGACTCGTACGTGCCCGCGAACCACGAGCCGATCATGACGTTCGACGCACCGGCCGCGAGCGCCATGGCGACATCGCGCGGGTGCCGGACCCCGCCGTCGGCCCACACGTGCTTGCCGTACTTCTTCGCCTCGGCGGCGCACTCCTTGACCGCCGAGAACTGCGGCCGGCCGACGCCGGTCATCATGCGGGTGGTGCACATCGCGCCGGGGCCCACGCCGACCTTGATGATGTCGGCGCCGGCCTCGATGAGGTCCTTGACGCCCTCGGCGGCGACGATGTTGCCGGCCACGATGGGGACCTGCGGGTCGAGGGCGCGGACCTGCTTGATCGCGCTGATCATCGACTCCTGGTGGCCGTGCGCGGTGTCGATGACGAGCGTGTCCACGCCCGCGTCGAGCAACTGCTTGGCCTTCTGCACGAAGTCGCCGTTGATACCGACGGCGGCGGCGATGCGCAGCTTGCCGTCCGCGTCGACGGCCGGCGAGTACAGCGTGGCGCGCAGGGCGCCCTTGCGGGTGAGGATGCCGGCGAGCTTGCCGTCCTTGTCCACGGCGGGCGCGTAACGGCGGTTGGCGCCGTCCAGCTTGTTGAACGCCTCGCGCGGGTCGATGTCCGCGTCGAGCAGCAGCAGGTCACGGGACATGACCTCGCCGAGCTGCGTGAAGCGGTCCACACCGGTGAGGTCGGCGTCGGTGACGACGCCGACCGGGCGCTGGGCCTCGTCGACGACGACACCGGCGTTGTGCGCGCGCTTGGGCAGCAGGGCCAGCGCGTCGGCGACGGTCTGGTGCGGGGCCAGCCGGATCGGGGTGTCCAGCACGAGGTGGCGGCTCTTCACCCAGGCCACGACCTCGGTGACGACCTCGATCGGGATGTCCTGCGGGATGACCACGAGCCCGCCGCGCCGGGCCAGCGTCTCGGCCATGCGGCGCCCGGCGATGGCGGTCATGTTGGCGACGACCAGCGGGATGGTGGTGCCCGTGCCGTCCGGGGAGCTGAGGTCCACACCCTGACGCGAGCCGACCGCGCTGCGGCGCGGCACCATGAAGACGTCGTCGTACGTCAGGTCGTAGGGAACCGGGGCTGAATCTACGGGCCGTCCCGTACCGGGCTCAAGAAAGCGCATAAGTCTCACATTTTCACGCGAAACGGCGCAGGTCACTCCCACAGGGACACAGCAAAACGCCCCCGCGTTCGTATGTTCCTCCAGCGAGGTACGGGGGCTCCGGTGCCAGGCAGTGGAACCTGCCTTACCCCGAGAGTTTACCCGAACGGGCGTGTCACACTCCGTCCCCGCCATCCGTCGGGCCCCGGCACCGGGGCGGGCGAACACTATGAACGCAATGATCGACGGGTGGTCCGCGCAGGCGGCGCTTCCTAACATCACGGATCGCGGTGCAACCTCGCACAGCGCATTCATAGGAGCCGCTCCCGTGATGACACTCACCAGGCCCGTACCGGCACGCCGACGACGTCCGGCCGCCCGCCACCGTCCGGCGGTGCTGGCCGCAGGCCTCGCCACGGCACTCGTCGGCACGCTCGGCAACGCCCCCGCGCCCCGACCGCAGACCGCGCCGCCCGCGGTGGCCGCCTGCCCGGCCAACTTGCTTGGCAAGGCGACGTGTTACACCGGCCAGGACACCAACGGGGCGTACTACACGATGGCCGTCCCGACCCGCTGGAACGGATCCCTCGTCGTGCACGCCCACGGCGGACCCGACCTCGGCGACGCCTCGGACCCGGCCCGCAGCACCGACGACCTGTCGCGCTGGGCGGTGATGGTCGAGGAGGGGTACGCCTGGGCCGGTTCGTCCTACCGTCGCGGCGGCTACGGCACGCGGATGGCCGCGGCCGACACCGAGAACGTACGAAAGCTGTTCGTCTCGGAGTTCGGCAAGCCCAGGCGGACCTATGTGCACGGCCAGTCCTGGGGCGGCGACGTCGCCGCCAAGGTCGCGGAGACCTACGGCAGACACCCGGGCGCCTACGACGGCGCGCTGCTGACGAGCGGTGTCCTCGGCGGCGGTTCGCGCGGCTACGACTACCGCGTCGACCTGCGCGTGGTCTACCAGTACTACTGCCACAACCACCCCCGTCCGACCGAGCCGCAGTACCCGCTCTGGCAGGGCCTGCGGGCGGACTCCACCATGACGACCGCCGGACTCCGCGCCCGCCTCCAGGAGTGCACCGGCTACACGTCCGACCCCAAGGACCGGACCGCGCTGCAACAGCGCAACCTCGACGACATCCTCGCCGTCACCCGCATCCCGGAACGCTCGCTCGCGTCCCATCTGCAGTTCGCGACCTTCACGTTCCGCGACATCGTGTCGAAACGGCTCGGCGGCCGAAATCCCTTCAGCAACCAGGGTGTTCGGTACACGGGTTCACACGACGACAAGGCGCTCAACGCGGGCGTCGAACGATTCTCCGCCGACCCCACCGCCCGCCGCGACCTCTCCTACGACAGCGATCTGACCGGCAAGGTCTCCATCCCCGTCCTCACGCTGCACGCGATCGACGACCCGACGGCGTTCGTCGAACACGAGTCGGCCTACCGCGCCACACTCCAGGGCGCCGGCCGGGCCGGCAACCTCGTCCAGACCTTCACCACGGAGACCGAACACAGCGCGCTCAGCGACGCCGAGTACGCCAACTCGATTACGGCACTGGACACTTGGGTCCGCCACGGCCGCAAGCCGACCGCCCGCTCACTCGCGACCTCCTGCGCGACCTTCGACCAGAAGTACGGCACCGGCTGCTTCTACGACCCGGCCTTCCACCCCGCGCCGTACGCCTCCCGGATCCGCCCCCGGCCGGGCGGGCTCGCGTGGCCCGCGATGACGGCGGCCCAGGAGCGGGCGTGGAGCCGGATCGACGGGGTGGGGATCGCGCCCTGAGGTCCGGCTGCCCGAGGCCGTCCGGGGCGAGTGCCACGGCGTGTACGGAGTCAGGTGCTCACGTCGTCGACTCCGGCCATGTCGTACTCGTCGACGTCGAGCTCCGCGCCGGTGGAGCTGAGGAAGTCCAGGACCCTGCGGTCCAGGTGCCAGCCAAAGAGGTTGGGGGCGTCCGCCGCGCCCGGCCGGGCTTGGTCGGGGTCGTTGAAGTAGCGCACGATGTGAAGCACCGCTCCGCCGCCGGTGCGGGCCAGCTGCCCGGTGAGGTCGCGGATGCGGTCTGCGTGGGGCTGGAGTCTGTCGAGAATGCGGGCGATCTGCTCGTCGACGCATAGACCCGGCTCCTTGCAGACAACCATCCATGAGTGCTCGACCGGAACCACCGCCGGCTCGGTGAACCGGCTTCCGCGAACAGCCACCTCGTCAGGGGTGATGCCCAGCTGGGAGGCCATGTCGGCTGCCGAGGTGTGCCGGCTGAACAGTGCGAAGTAGGCGTACTGGCGAAGTGGCATCCCGTGGAGGATAGCCCCGCGGGAGGTGGGGCCGACTGTGATGGTGCGGTAGGTCCGGTCGTCAGAACCAGGAAGGCCCAGCGTTGGTGTACGGCGCCTGGAGTGCTGCCGCTTCCTCGTCGGAGAGCCTCAACGCAAGGGCGTCCACGGCTTGTTGGAGGTGATGGGGCTGGGTGGCGCCGACGATCGGCGCCGAGACGAGCGGGTTGCGCAGGACCCAGGCGAGGGCGATCTGGGCCATGGGGACGCCTCGGGCTTCCGCCAGCTTCTGCACGGCGTTGATGACCGGCTCGTCGTACTCGCTGTCGAAGGCCTGCACGACGTGGTCGGTGGTGGAGCGGGTGCTCTGTTCGCCGGCGGGGCGGGCGAGGCGGCCCTTGCCGTTCGGGGAGTACGGGATCAGGCCTACGCCCAAGTCGCCGCACAGGGCCATGAGTTCGGGCTCGTCCTGGCGGCGCAGCAGGTTGTACTGGTTCTGCATGGACACGAAGCGGGTCCAGCCGCCGAGCTCGGCCGCGTGCTGGAGCTTGGCGAACTGCCAGCCGTACATCGACGAGGCCCCGAGGTAACGGACCTTGCCCGCCCTGACGACGTCGTGCAGCGCCTCCATCGTCTCCTCGACCGGGACCTCGTCGTCGAAACGGTGGATCTGGTAGAGGTCGATGTAGTCCGTGCCCAGCCGGGTCAGCGAGGCGTCGACCTGTTCCAGGACCGCCTTGCGGGACAGACCCTCACCGCCCGGACCGTCGTGCATCTTCCCGCGCACCTTGGTGGCCAGCACGATGTCCTCGCGCCGGGAATACTCGCGGATCGCGCGGCCGGTGAACTCCTCGGACGTGCCCGCCTGGTAGACGTTGGCAGTGTCCCAGAAGGTGATGCCCAACTCGACGGCCTGCCGAAAGAACGGCGCAGCCTTGTCCTCGGTCAGCGCCCAGGGGTGGGCACGCGGGACGGTCGGGTCGCCGTAGCTCATGCAGCCGAGGGCGAGGCGGCTCATCTTCAGGCCGGTGGTGCCGAGACGGGTGTACTCCATGGTGAGGCTCCTTCGCGGTCAAGTACGGCTGCGTGCCGGGGAGTTGGCCGACGCGCGGCTTCTTCAGTGGGTGGTGTATCCGCCGTCGACGGGCAGGGCGACACCGAGGACGAAGCTCGCGGCGGGGCTGCACAGCCACAGGACGGCCGCGGCAATCTCGTCGGCCCGGCCCAGCCGTCCGATCGGCTGCTGCTTCATGATCTCGGCCATGGCCTCGGCCTGCCCTTCGAGCATGTCCGCGACCATCGGGGTGTCGATCACCCCGGGGCACACGGCGTTGATCCGCACGCCCTTGGGCGCGTACTCGACCGCCGCGCTCTTGGTCAGGCCGATCACGCCGTGCTTGGACGCGTGGTAGGCGGCACGTTCCGGAAGCCCCACCAACCCGCCCAGGGAAGAGCAGTTGACGATGGCGCCGCCACTGGCCTGCTCCCGCATCCGGCGCAGTTCGTGCTTCTGGGCGGCCCAAATACCGCGCAGATTAACGGCGTTGACGTGGTCGAAGTCGGCGGCTGTCTCGTCGGCCGCGTCG
Source organism: Streptomyces sp. NPDC050528 (assembly GCF_044457795.1). Taxonomy (NCBI): domain Bacteria; kingdom Bacillati; phylum Actinomycetota; class Actinomycetes; order Kitasatosporales; family Streptomycetaceae; genus Streptomyces; species Streptomyces sp. NPDC050528. The sequence goes on along the minus strand of NZ_JBITHH010000022.1, from coordinate 40,737 downwards.
CTGGGCGGGACCTGGATGCCGGCGTTGTTGAACGCCATGTCCAGGCGGCCGTACTCCGCGACCGCGCGGTCGACCGTCGCGGCGGCCTGCGCCTCGTCCGTCACGTCACATGCGACACCGATCGCCTGATGGCCGGCTGCCGTGAGTTCCTCGGCCGCGTGCTGTACGGCCTTCTCGTCGAGGTCGGCCAGGACGACCGCGGCACCGGCCTCGGCGAAAGCGCGGGCGGTGGCGAGGCCCATGCCGGAGGCGGCGCCGGTGACGAGGGCGACCTGGCCGTGGAAGTCGTAGGTCGGGGTCATGAGAGGTGATTCCCATCGCGGGTCGCGGGTCGCGGGTTGTGGATTGCGGGTTGTGGATTGCGGGTTGGCGGGTCAGGGGCGCAGCAGTGCCTTGATCGCGCGGCGCTCGTCCATGGCCCGGTAGCCCTCGGCGGCCTGGTCCAGCGGCAGGGTCAGGTCGAAGACCTTGCCGGGCTCGATACGGCCGGTAAGGACGCGGTCGATCAGGTCGGGCAGGAAACGGCGTACCGGGGCGGGGCCACCGCGCAGAGCGACGTGGGAGAAGAAGAGTTCCTGGCCGTCGATGGCCACGTCGTGCGGGACGCCGACGAAACCGACGTTGCCACCGGGGCGGGTGGAGCGGATCGCCTGGCTCATCGACTCCTGCGTGCCGACGCACTCCAGGACGGAGTCGGCGCCGATGCCGGCGGTGAGTTCCTTGATGCGGGCGATGCCCCCCGCACCGCGCTCGGCGACGATGTCGGTGGCCCCGAACTCGCTCGCCAATCGCTGCCGGGAGGCGTGGCGGCTCATCGCGATGACGCGTTCGGCGCCGAGTTCGCGGGCGGCGATGACCCCGGAGAGGCCGACCGCGCCGTCGCCCACCACGACCACCGTGGACCCGGGCTGCACCTCGGCGGCCACGGCCGCGTACCAGCCGGTGCCCATCACATCCGAGAGGGTGAGCAGGCTCGGCATCAACGTGTCGTCGGGCTGCCCGTCAAGGGCGACGAGCGTGCCATCAGCGAGCGGGATGCGGATGTACTCGGCCTGGCAGCCACCGACGAACTCCCGGTGCGGGCACGAGGTTTGATACCCGGCGCGGCAGACCGGACAGGTGTTGTCGGAGGCGAAGAAGGAGCCGATGACGAACTGCCCCGGCTTGACGTCCCGCACCTCGGCGCCAATCTCCTCGACCACGCCGACGTACTCGTGGCCGATCGGCGTGGGCTGGGTGACGGGGTTGATGCCTCGGTAGTCCCACAGATCGGAGCCGCACACGCAGGCGGCGACGGTACGGATGACCGCGTCGGTGGGTGCGAGGATCTTCGGTTCGGGGAGGTTCTCCACCCGGATGTCACCGGGGGCGTGGAGCACGATTGCGCGCATGACTCATTCCAGAGTGAGGGGAAGGGTGAACGGGGTGGGGTGCCGGGTGCCGGAACCGGGCGAGGGGAACTGGTCGGCCGTCACGGCGTTGTCGGGGAGGTGGGTGGCGGTTCCGCTCGGCGGTCTCCCGCGTGCGTGTTCACCGCCATCGTGTGGCCGCCTGGTGCTGCTTGAGGCTGCCGTCCCCGGTCGCGCCGACGCCAGAGCTCACGCTCGTGTCGGCTGTGGTCAGCGAGCCGTACGCGTACTGGTGCGCGGGCCGCCGTACTCCGCGTCGGTGACATGCTCCAGCCACTCGACCTCGTCGCCCTCCCACAGGGCGAGGTGCTCCATGAACTGGTCCGGACTCGCCCCGTGCCAGTGCTCCTCACCGGGCGGGCAGCCGATCGTGTCACCCGGGTGAGCCTCGATGATCACACCGTCCCGGGTGCCGACCAGGGCGACTCCGGACACCACATGCAGGGTCTGCCCCAGACCGTGACTGTGCCAGGCGGTCCGAGCACCGGGCGCGAAACGGACCATGTTGGCCCGCGCCCGCGAAGGCTCCTCACCCCGGAGGATCACATCCGCCCAGACATCACCGGCGAACGTGTGCGGAGGCAGCTTCATCGTCGCGGGCTGCTTGAGAATCTCCATGGCGGTACGTGCTCCTTGCGTCAGCGTCAGTAAGAGGGGGTCGTGTGAATGGGAGGGGGTGTCAGGCCGTACGGAACAGTTCCCGGGCCACGGTCAGCGCGGACATCGCCCTGGGCCAGCCGGCGTAGAACGCCATGTGCGTGATCGCCCCGACGATCTCCTCCTCGGTGACGCCGTTCCGCCTGGCCAGCGGAATGTGGAAGGTGAGCTGCTCACTGCTGCCACTGGTGATCAGACTCGCCACGGTCACCAGACTGCGGTCCCTCGGAGACAGCTCCGGGCTCTTCCACTCCTGCCCGAACAACACGTCCTCGCTGTAACCGGCCAGTGCCGGAGCGATGTCCCCGAACAGCTCGCGCGGACCCGGGGGCTGGGTCTTCTCCGTCGTCTTCTCGGTCATCGTCGTGTCCTTTCCACCGCGGCGCATCCTGCGCCACCACCGATGAAACGGCAGGTCACACGCGCGTGGAAGGACTCGTTGATACGTGTACTGCCAGTACACCCTTCACCCGGAGACACCACCGGACCAGCCGACGTAGCCTCGAAACCATGGACAACCGGAGCGAGGTACGCGAGTTCCTGACCAGCCGCCGCGCCAAGATCACACCCCAGCAGGCAGGCCTGCCCGCCCACACCGGCAACCGCCGCGTCAAAGGACTGCGCAGGGAAGAAGTCGCACTGCTCGCCGGCGTCAGCGCCGAGTACTACGCCCGCCTGGAACGCGGCAACCTCACCGGCGTCTCCGAACCCGTCATCGACTCCCTCGCCCGCGCCCTCCAGCTCGACGACGCCGAACGCGCCCACCTCGACGACCTCGCCCGCACCGCCAACACCACCCGCCGCCCGGCCCGCCGACGGACCCCGCAGCCGATCCGCCCCAGCCTCCAGCACCTGCTCGACGCGATGACCGAAGCACCCGCCTTCATCCGCAACCGCCGCCTCGACATCCTCGCCACCAACCGGCTCGGCCGCGCCCTCTACGCCCCCGTGTTCGCCGACCCCGCCCGACCCGTCAACCTCGCCCGCTACGAGTTCCTCAACCCCGGCGCCGCCGACTTCCTGCCCCAGCTGGAACGCCAGGCCGCCGGAGCGGTCGCGCTGCTGCGCACCGAGGCCGGACGCGACCCCTACAACCGGGACCTCACCGACCTCGTCGGCGAACTCTCCACCCGCAGCGAGAAGTTCCGCACCCTGTGGGCCGCCCACGACGTGCGCCTCCACCAGACCGGCGTCAAGCACTTCCACCACCCCGCCATCGGCGAACTCGCCCTCCCCTTCGAGGCGATGCCCATCCCGACCGAGCCGGGCCTCACCCTCACCGCCCTCAGCGCCGAACCCGGCACCCCCGCCCACGACAGCCTTCAACTGCTCGCCAGTTGGGCCGCCACCCTCGACCAGGACAACCAGACGGACACCGCCGGCGTCAGCGACAACGAGCGCAGCGCATAGCCGAGTTGCGCGATTCCGGCCGAACCTGTGATTCACGTGTGGGCAACCTTCGGGCCACCTCACGTATCGAACGTGCATGACTTCCAACCGCACGGTGTTCGGGGCAGTGCTCGCTGCCGTGGTGCTCGCCCTGGCACCCGGATCAGCGGCCGTGGCCGCCGGTCCCTCCCCCTTGCCGACGCAGGCCTACGCGACGATCGAGGCCGACCAGCAGCTCAACGTGGGATCGACGGCGCAGTCGGTCGACGTGAGCTGGATGTTCTACGACGGCGGGGCGAACGTTCCCGTACCCACGAACCAGACGCTCGTCATCGACGCCCGGGACGTGGTCGGCGTCGCGGGCGTCACGGTCGACGACCCCAGGTGCACGGCCGACGGGCAGGTCTTCACCTGCGTCAACACCGACGAGTCGCAGCGCCAGGCCGTCGACTTCACCGTGCGTGCGGACGCGGGCGCCGCCCTCGGTGCCACCGGCACGCTCAAGTACACCGTCTCCGCCGAGCACGGCACCGGCGCCACCGCGCAGGCGAAGGTGGTCGTCGGCGTCCCCGACCTGGTCGTCGGCAAGGTGCCGGACGTGGCGCACGCCAAGATCGGCTCCCGGATCGAGCTTCCGCTCCGGCTCCGCAACACCGGCGACCTGGCCACCGACCGGCGCATCGTGCTGCGCTGGGAGGAGGTGGGCGGCCTGGTCTTCGACCGGAAGTTCTCCAACTGCGCCTACGGCGACGGCGACGACCCCGTCGAGCCAGGCAGCCAGGCCTCCGTCACCTGCGTCTTCACCGCCCCGGTGGCCGCGGGCGCCACCGTCGAACTGAGCAGCCCGCTGACCGCGACGGTCGGCGAGCACGTCCTGACCGCCGTGACCGACTACTCGGCCGAACTCCTGAAGCCCGGCGTGGACCCGGGTGGCGGCGCCTACCCGGGCACCGGTCCGGCGCTCACCCTGGTGCCCTCGTCCGGTGCGGGGGACGGTTTCGAGAGCGGTGCCACGGGCCAGGTCCGGGTCTCGGCCGACAGCTCGGCCGATCTCGCCGCCACCGCCGCGGTGACACCTCGCGGCACGGGCGGCCAGTGGGCCCTGACCCTCAACGCCGTGAACCACGGCCCGGCCTCCGCGTACGGCGTCGGCAACAAGGCCGTCGCCCTGGTCGATGTCGTCCTGCCCAAGGGCACGGTCGCGACCGGCAACGCTTTCGAGGAGGGGGAGGACACACCGTACGGCGAGTGCTTCCTCTGGGTCGGCAGTGGGAAGACGGCCCCCTTCGCGGCCGGTCACCGGCACTACGTGTGCCCCGTGCCGCGAGGTATCGCAGCCGGGAAGAACCAGCTGTTCGTGCTGTGGGTGAAGCCGGCCAAGGACTACACCGGCGGCAAGGGCACGGCGACCGTCCTCCCCGGCCCGGCCGGCATCCCGCTCCACGACCCGAACCCGGCCAATGACAGCGCCACGTTCGCCTTCGACACGTCGGCCGCGTCACCGACGCCGAGCGCGTCCGCGTCCTCGCCCACGTCCGGCACGTCCCCCACGCCGGGAGCGTCGGGCGGTGCGTCGGCCGCACCGACCGCGACGGACGCGCCCGGCGGCACGCTCCCCCACACGGGCACGGGCCCCATGGCCCTCATCGCCACCGCGGCGGCCGGCGCCGTGGCCCTGGGCTCGGCAGCCCTGTTCGTCGCCCGCCGGAGGCGCAACTCCCGCTGACGCGACGGAAGTTCAGTACAGGAAGCGGTGCAACGGAGCCGACTCCGTCAGCAGCATCGTGAGCCGGTGGGCGAGGCGCTGCCACGCCTCGTCCTCCCCGTAGCCGAGTCTCACGTCCTCGCCGCCGCCCGCCTCGATCGCCGCGAAGAGGGTGGCCGTATCGGCGTCGGGCGTGAGGTCCACCAGGGAGAGCACCCGCGCCAGCGCGCCGACCAGGCCGACGGCGGTCTTCTCGGGGGTCAGGACGGTGGTGCGGACGGTGGCCACGACGCCCGAGGGGTCGGGCAGGTCCGGCGGCGCCACGAGGAGTCCGGACAGCTCGCGCAGCAGCGCGTACAGCAAGTCCGTGTCCTCGGTGGGGAGTTCGACGATGCGCAGGCCCTCGTGTTCCCAACGGCCGTTCGGTGTCCACACCTTGGGTCCCCGCGCCACCGCGTCGGCCAGTGCTTCCCGCACCCGCCTGAAGACGGCGAGCCCGTCCGCGAACAGCGCGTGGTCGCTCGCCGGGCCGACGGACTCGGCCAGGGGCGCCAGCAAGTGTTCCTCCACCTGGTCGCACTGCGCTTCGAGGTCCGGGTCCACGACCACGAGACGAACCGACGTGCGCTGCTCCTGTTGCTCCATACCGAACACTCTGCCAGCCGCCTCGGACAATCGGCCTAGCGCCCGGCTCCGCCCAGCGCGAGCACGACGGAAAGCGCGGGCGTCCGGTCGACCGCGTCACCGAAGATGCCGACAGCGGTCTCCCACTCGTCGGGCCGCGCCTTGGCGTACGCCTGCCAGTTCCGTACGACGACCAGCAGCCCCCGCTCCACCGCGCCCTCGGGCCACACCGTGTGGTCGCCGAGGCTGTCCGCGAGGGCGTCCCAGTTGCGGCCGAACCAGTCGGGCAGGGACAGGGCACGGGCGCAGCGGTCCATCAGGCCGGCCTTGTCCGTGACCCCGTCGAGGTCGAGCGTGACCGCGAGCTCCGTCATCTCAGTACCGTCCTGAACGACTTGTAGTGATCATCGGTGTAGTAGATCTCGCCGTCCTGCCCGGTGACAATGCGCCGGGCCCCGCGATCGCGCGAGCCCGGCGTCCTCACGGTGTATTCGTGGTAGTAGCCGCGCTTTTGCTGGGGCAGCAGCTTCTCGTAGTTCCCGAAGACGACCCCGTCCTTGGCGTACGGGAAGGGGCCGCCCTGGTCGATGAGAGCGACGGTCCGCCGTGCCTCGGCGGGGAGTTGGGAGAGCTTGACGCTGCTCGCGTCGGTGCCGCCGGTGGCCGTAGAAGAACAGCCGGCCGGCAGCAGTACGGCCAGACAGACGAGAAGCACCCGGCAGGCGAGAAACACTCGGGGGACGAACCGCAGCAGCATGCGCCCGATGCTGCCACGGCCGTCCTCTGATGGCCTGCTGTCAGATCCCGTCGGGGTCCGTCCGGCTGAGCGCCGACTTCGGCGACGAACCGGCCGTCATGAGATAGTCCGCCGCTGCCGTGTCCGTCACCAGGCTGGTGACCAGCCCGGACCGCAGCACGGCGTCGATCGCCGCCGCCTTCCGCTGCCCGCCCGCGATCGCGACGACCTCGGGGATACGGCGCAGCTGGTCCGCCTTGACGGTGATGCAGCGCTCGCCCAGGTCCCGGCCGACCCGGCGGCCCTCGGCGTCGAAGAGGTGCGCGGACGTCTCGGCGGCGACACCGAGGGACGAGTAGTGGGCCCGCTCCTCGTCGCTGAGCATGTCGTAGACCGTCGAGATGCCCGGCTCCCAGGAGCCGATGGAGACGCAGGCGACCGTGACCTTGTCGAAGTACTCGAAGGCCCGGGCGATCCCCGTCTGGTGACGCAACGCTTCTGCGGTGGCCGCGTCCGGCAGCAGCATCGGCGCGTAGATGGGGTGGGCGTCGCCGCCCGACACCTGCGCGGCCCGCCGTACGGCCTCCACGGAGCCGCGCTCGGCGGTCCCGGCGTCGTACACGCCCGTCAGCTGGACCACCGTGCAGGGGGGCAGCCGGTCGAGGGCGGCCGCCATGTGGATGGTGGACCGGCCCCAGGCCAGGCCTAGCACATCGCCCTCGTTGACCAGCTCGCCGAGCAGGTCGGCCGCGACCTCCCCGAGGTTCTCGGGATCGGGCGACTCCTCGCTGACCTCGGCCGGGGACTCGACCACGACGGCGTGCCTCAGGCCGTACCGGGCACGCAGCGCGTCCGAGCGCTCCGCGTCCAGTTCGGCCGGTACTCGGATCTCGATGCGTACGAGATCCCGTTCGAGAGCGGTCTCCAGGACCCGGGCCACCTTGAAGCGGCTGACGCCGAACTCCTCCGCGATCTGGATCTTGGACTTGCCCTCGAGGTAGAAGCGGCGGGCCATGGCCGCCGCCTGCACCAGCTCTGCGGGTCCCATCCGCATGGCTGACCGGCCCGCCGACATACCCGACACGGCGATCTCCTCACTGCTGTTCACACTCTGGGTTCGCCGTTCATCCTTGCAGATCCGGCGCACTTGATCAGCCTTGATGGCCGCCGTTCACATACCTGCCGCTCAGTGGTCGCACGCCCAGGATGCCTTGCCGGTGGCCCCCTCCGCCTGCGTGCGCAATGCACGTACCGCCGCGGCCGGGTCGGATGCCCCGTACACCGCCGAACCGGCGACGAAGACATCCGCGCCGGCGTCGGCGCAGCGCTCGATCGTCGAGGCCGAAACTCCCCCGTCGACCTGCAGCCACAGCTCCAGTCCGTGCTTCTTGATCAGCTCCCGGGTGCGGCGGATCTTCGGCAGCATGATGTCGAGGAACGACTGGCCACCGAAGCCCGGCTCCACGGTCATGATCAGCAGCATGTCGAGCTCGGGGAGCAGATCCTCGTACGGCTCGATGGGCGTCGCGGGCTTCAGCGCCATGGAGGCGCGGGCGCCCTTGGCCCGAATCTCACGGGCCAGCCGCACCGGCGCTCCGGCCGCCTCGACGTGGAAGGTGACGGAGGAGGCACCCGCCTCGACGTACTGCGGCGCCCAGCGATCGGCGTCCTCGATCATCAGATGGCAGTCCAGCGGGGTGTCCGTCGCCCGGGCCAGCGACTCTACGACCGGCACGCCGAGCGTGAGATTCGGGACGAAGTGGTTGTCCATGACGTCGACGTGGAGCCAGTCGGCGCCTTGCACCGCGTTCGCTTCATCGGCGAGGCGGGCGAAGTCTGCGGACAGGATGCTGGGGTTGATCTGGACGGCCATGCCCCAAGCCTGCCATGCCCTCCGGGGGTTGGCCGCATCGGTCCGTTGTGGGTGGGGTCCGATTTCGGGTGCGGGTCCGCCGTGGCTGGTCGCGCCCCGCGGCGGACCCGCACATCGACACTGCCCCGCGCCCCTTCCAGGGGCGCCGTTCTGGGCCGTGTCGAGAAAGTCCCGTTCCGGTGAGTGGACCCGGGCGTGACCCGGTGTTCGTGCGTGTCCATGCTCGTGCCGACGTGACTTGGTAGAGGGGGACCGCCCCGCTGCGGTGCGGCGGCACCAACGCGCTGCCGGTGTTCTTCGAGGAGGAGACGGCGATGTACTTCCTTGACCCCGAACGCGCGGTGCTGGACCGCTACCTGCCCGGCCTGGACGAGCGGCTCGCCGAACTGCCGCAGCGGGAACGGGAGCGTCCGAGCGGGCCGGCACTGCCCCTGTTCAAGGCCGCGGGCGGCCCCGCGCTGCTGGTGCCGGCGGACCACCGAGGCCTCGGCATCGGCGCCGAGGACGCCGTTTCCTTGCAGCGCGCGATCGGGGCGCGCGGCCCGTCCCTGGCGGTGGCGACCACCATGCACCACCTGTCGGTGGCCGGGCTGGTCCAGGCGTACGAGGTCGCGCAGGGCAGTGAGCGGGTGCTGCTGGAGGCCGTAGCGGATCAACGGCTGCTGGTGGCTTCGGGGGTCGCCGAGGGCCGGTCGGGACAGTCGGTCCTCGACTCTGCCATCAGGGCGCACCGGGACGGCACCGACGTGGTGCTCAACGGCGCGAAGAAGCCGTGCGGTCTGTCGGCGTCGATGGATCTGCTGAGCGTGTCGGTGACGCTCGACGAGGGGCAGGGTCCGGAGCTCGCGGTGGCGGTGGTCCCCGCCACGACACCCGGTGTCTCCGTGCACCCGTTCTGGGGCAGCTTCGTCCTGGCCGGCGCGGAGAGCGACGAGGTCCGGCTGCGGGACGTCCGCGTGCCGCCGGATCTGGTGGTCCGCACCGGGCTCGGGGAGGACCGTACGTCGGACCCGGTCCAGACAGTGGGCTTCGTGTGGTTCGAGCTGCTGATGGCCGCGTCGTATCTGGGGATGGCGAGCGCGCTGGCCGAGCGCGTGCTGCTGGCGAAACGGGCCAGCGCGGCCGAACGGGCCGCGATTCTCGTGGAGTTGGAGTCGGCGATGAGCGGCATCCGGGGTGCCGCCGCCGCACTGGACGCGGGCCGGCCGCTCGGCCAGGACGACCTGCTCCGCGCGCTGGTCTGCCGTTTCGCGACGCAGGACACCATCGACCGCGTGGTGCCGCGCTGCCTGGAGGCGCTGGGCGGCATGGAGTACGTCTCCACCGACGACACCGCGTACCTCGCCGCGTGCTCGGCCGCGCTGAAGTTCCACCCGCCGTCACGCAGACGGGCCGCGGAGGGCATGTGCGCGGCCTTCGCGGGCGCCCCGCTGGTGCTGGGCTGACCACGGCACCCGAACAGCCGGGAACCGACGTCCCAAAGGACTACGCGCGGTACTTCGACCAACTCACCGGCGACTTCGCGGGTTTCCTGGGCATCCCCAGCCTGGAACAGATCGTCACCCCGGTCGCGATGCGCGCATGGGACAAGACCATGAGCCTCATCGTGCGCGGCCTACTGGGCCCGGACATACGGCTGACCGGAAGCCGCCGCGACACGGACGCCGTGCTGCCGTGAGCATCGGCGGTATCGGAGTCATCACCCCGCCCCCACCCACCACCACGGGAGTTGCCGGTCCGACGGGCCCCCGCGCCCGCCCCCGCCCGACCCGGGGTGCGAGAATCCTGCACTTCACCGGCTTTCAGCAGCGGGCAGGGCACCTCAGCGCAGAGGGAGATGGCATGGGCACGGGACAGCCGTTCGGCTCCTACCAGAACGAGATCTACCTGAACGGGCTCGGCGGCATCGTGCCGTCCTACCCCATGGCCTTCGCGGAACTGGAGGACCGGGCGAGTTCCGCGCTGCCGCCCTCCGTGTGGTCGTACGTCGCGGGCGGCGCCGGCGACGAACGAACCCAGCGCGCCAACGTCACCGCCTTCGACCACTGGGGCCTGGTCCCCCGGATGTTCGTCGGCGCGGCCGAACGCGACCTGTCCGTCGACCTGTTCGGGATGCTTCTGCCCGCCCCCGTATTCATGGCCCCGATCGGCGTCATCGGCCTGTGCGCCCAGGACGGCCACGGCGACCTGGCGACGGCACGGGCCGCCGCGCAGACCGGTGTCCCGATGGTCGCGTCGACGCTCACGGTGGACCCGCTGGAGGAGGTGGCGGGCGAGTTCGGAGACACCCCGGGCCTGTTCCAGCTCTACACGCCCACCGACAAGGACCTCGCCGCAAGCCTCGTCCACCGAGCCGAGGAGGCGGGCTACAAGGGCATCGTGGTCACCCTGGACACCTGGGTCACCGGCTGGCGCCCACGCGACCTGTCCACCGCCAACTTCCCCCAGCTGCGCGGCCATTGCCTCGCCAGCTACACCAGCGACCCGGTCTTCCGCGCCCGCCTCGCCCGCACCCCGGAGGAGGACCCCCAGTCCGCGGTCCTCCTCTGGACCCAGCTCTTCGGCAACCCCCTCACCTGGGACGACCTCCCTTGGCTACGGTCCCTCACGAGCCTCCCCTTGATCGTCAAGGGCATCTGCCACCCCGAGGACGTACGCCGCGCGAAGGACGGAGGCGTCGACGGCATCTACTGCTCCAACCACGGCGGCCGCCAGGCCAACGGCGGCCTCCCCGCCCTGGACGCGCTCCCGGCCGTGGTCGACGCGGCGGACGGTCTCCCGGTCCTGTTCGACTCGGGCGTCCGCAGCGGCGCCGACATCGTCAAGGCGATCGCCCTGGGCGCCACCGCCGTAGGCATCGGCCGCCCGTACGCCTACGGCCTCGCCCTCGGCGGCACGGACGGCATCGTCCACGTCCTCCGCTCCCTCCTCGCGGAGGCCGACCTGATCATGGCGGTCGACGGGTATCCGACGCTTGCGGATCTCACGCGGGAGGGGCTTCGGCGGGTGGGGTGACGACGGGAACGCGAGCGGGGCGGGCCGGGAAGCGGTGCCCGAACGACCACGCTACGAGAACGGCTAGGCGGACGACGGTGGTTGGGGGCGGCAGTTGGGGGTTGGCGGTTGGGGGGCCGGACAGCTGAGGGCGGTCGGCATGCCGCGCCACCACGCCACCGGCATGGCATGGCATTACGCCCACCCCGACGTTCGACAACCCGCCCGCAGCGCACCGCGCCACCGCTCAGCCGACGCCCCCCGTAGAACGTCGTCACCTACGACGACCGACCAGCCCTCCCAGACCCGGACCCCCGTGCGGCCGGCAGGTCACCCAGTCCGGCGGATCAGCGCCAGGTACATCGCGTCGGTCCCGTGCAGATGTGGCCACAGCTGTACGTCGGGCCCCTCACCGAGTGCCGGAACGTCCGGCAGGAGCGGGCGGGCGTCGATCAGTTCGGTGTGCGGGTACTGCTTGAGGATGTCGTCGACGACGGCCCGGGTCTCGGCGAGGTGCGGTGAGCAGGTCGCGTAGCCGACGACACCGCCGACACGTACGGATTCGAGCGCGGTGCGGAGCAGATCCCGTTGCAGGGGCGCGAATCCTTCGAGGTCCTCCGGACGGCGCCGCCAGCGGGCCTCGGGGCGCCGACGCAGCGCGCCGAGCCCCGTACACGGCACGTCCATCAGAACGCGGTCGAAGCTGCCGGGCCGCCACGGCGGCCGGGTCCCGTCAGCGGCGATGACCTGGTACGGCCCCGGATTCCCGGCAAGGGACTTCGCCACGAGTCCCGCCCGGTGCGGCGCCTTCTCGGAGGCGAGGAGCATCGCCCCGCGCTCGGCGGCCACGGCGGCGAGCAGCGCGGCCTTGCCTCCGGGACCGGCGCACCCGTCGAGCCACTTCTCGTCCGGCCCGTCGAGGGGCGCGTTGGCCAACGCGAGGGCGACCAGCTGACTGCCCTCGTCCTGGACCCCCGCACGCCCCTCCTTCACCGCTTCCACGGCCCCGGGCTCGCCACCCTCACTGAGCCGCACGGCATACGGCGACCAGCGCCCGGGCACCGCGGCCTCCTCGCGGAGCAGTTCCTCGGTGGTGGAGCGGCCGGGACGGGCGACCAGGGTCACCTCGGGCCGTTCGTTGTCGGCCTCCAGCAGGTCCTCGATGCCGGCGCGTCCGCCGCCGAGGGAGTCCCAGAGCGCGGAAACGACCCAGCGTGGGTGCGAGTGCACGATGGCCAGGTTGTCCTCGGGATCGTCGTCGTAGGGCGGCGCGACCCGCTCGATCCAGGTGTCGAGGTCGTCCTGCGCGACCTTCCGCAGCACGGCGTTGACGAACTTGGCCCGTCCGTCGCCGAGGGCGACCCGGGCGAGTTCGACGGAGGCGGACACGGCGGCGTGCGTCGGGATCCGCGTTCCGAGCAACTGGTGCACGCCGAGGCTCAGTACGTCCAGCACCGGCGGGTCGACCTCGCGGAGCGGCCGGTCGACGCACGAGGCGATGATCGCGTCGTAGGTCCCCTGCTTGCGCAGCGTTCCGTACACCAGCTCGGTCGCGAGCGCCGCGTCCCGGGCGTCGAAGTCGCCCTTCTCCCGCGCCTTCCGCAACAGCGGCGGCAGGACGAGGTTGGCGTACGCGTCCCGCTCGTCCACGGCCCGCAACGCCTCGAAGGCGAGGAAACGGACGGGGTCCTTCTGCGGCCGACGGTAGGGCTTGCCGGGCTTACGGGGTCGCGGGGACTGCTCACTCACGAAAAAGGTGCTCCGGATTTCTGGCTGAGATGTGCACCCAGCGTACGTCGCAGCGCGGTGACCGTGCGCGGGATGTCAGGCGCACGGGGATGCCGGGGGTCCTGGGGACTTGGAGGTGCCGGGGATGCTGCGGGTCCTGGGGTGCCGGGTGCCCGGGGTGCCGAGGTGCCGGATGCCCGAGGTCTCGGTGTGCTGGGTGCCCGGGTGCCCGAGGTCCCGGGTGCTCGGGGTGCTCGGGATGCCGGGGTGACCCGGATGCCTGGGTGCCCGAAGTCCCGGGGATGCTGCGGGTCCCGGCATGCCGGGTGCCCTGGGGTGCCCGAAGCCTCAGGGGCCCGGGATGCCCGAAGTCCCGGGATGCCCGGAGCCCCAGGGACCCGGGGTGCCAGACGTCTCAGGGTGCCGGAGTGCCGGAGTCTAGGAAGTCCCGAGCGCCCCGACGCTCTCCCCCGCCCCGATCCGCGCCCCCCGCGCCCAGTCCGCCGCCCGCATCGGCTTCTTGCCCTGTGCCTGCACCCACAGCAGCTCGACGGCGTACGAACCGGTGCCCACGTACACATTGTTCTTGCCGACGGCCAACGCACCGGGCGCGAGGTCGGTCCGTTCCGTCACGGGCACCGCCTGAATGAGCTTGAGCCGCTCGCCCCGGAACACGGTCCAGGCGCCGGGCGCGGGCGTGCACCCACGCACCACCCGGTCCACCCTCAGCGCCGGAGCCGCCCAATCCACCTGCGCGTCCTCGACGTTGATCTTCGGGGCGAGGGTGATGCCCTCGTTCGGCTGCGGTACGGCCTTCAGGGTGCCGTCCTCGATGCCGTCCATGGTCGCGGCGAGCAGCCCCGCGCCGGCGAACGCGAGCCGGGTGAGCAGATCGCCGCTGGTGTCGGTGGGGCGGATCTCCTCGGTGACCGTGCCGTAGACGGGACCGGAGTCGAGGCCTTCCTCGATGAGGAAGGTGGAGGCGCCGGTGATCTCGTCGCCGGACATGATGGAGTGCTGCACGGGGGCGGCGCCGCGCCATGCGGGCAGCAGCGAGAAGTGCAGGTTGACCCAACCGTGGGCCGGGATGTCGAGGGCGACGCGGGGCAGCAGGGCGCCGTAGGCGACGACGGGACAGCAGTCGGGCGCGATCTCGCGCAGCCGCTCCAGGAACTCGGGGTCGCGCGGCTTGACGGGCTTCAGCACCTCGATGCCCGCCTCCTCGGCCCGCTCGGCGACGGGACTCGCCACCAGCCGGCGCCCACGCCCGGCCGGCGCGTCGGGCCGCGTGACGACGGCGGCCACCTCGTGCCGCCCGGAGGCGATCAGGGCGTCCAGGGCGGGAACGGCGACCTCGGGGGTACCGGCGAAGACGAGCTTCATGGGAGGGTTCGGGCCTCTCGGGCGGAGGTGGGCGGGCAGCGCACCAGTCTATGGCGCGCCCCGGCATGAGCGCCCGGCGGCTCACACCCGTCAACTCCCCTCCGTCAACTCACCGACAACTCCCCCAACTCCCCGGCGCCCGCAGCGCACACCGTTTCGGCGGGGGCGTACGCATATGCCCCTACGCCCCCTTCGCGTGACCAGCGGAGCGCACAGGCGTTGGTCAAGAAAGAGTTGACCTCCTTGGGCCGCATTCGCGCGGCCCGATCCTTTTCAACGCCGGTTCGAGAGGCTTGTTCATGGCCGACCACGCAACCCACGACGCCCAGGCTCGGGCCAGCCTGCACTTGCTGGTGCGGGACATCGAGCGGGTCCGCCGGCAGGTGGACGCACTGCGCACGCTCACCGCCCAGCTGGGCAACGTCTACCGCCCGCGCCGCTCCGGCCCGTCCACGGGCTTCGTCGTCTACGGACGCGCTCCCGCCCCGACGGTCCGTCTCGCGCAGGAGCTGCGGGACAGTGTCGAGACCCTGGTCACGGCCGCCGTGGACTTCGACCGCTCACTCGGCTTCTCGTGGGACGCGGTCGGCTCCGCCCTGGGTGTCACCAAGCAGGCGGTCCACCGCCGCTACGGCGCCCGCCGCGCCGCGACCCAGGCCGCGGCCGACGCCGAGCGCACGACGACGACCGAGCGCCCGGTGGGCGTGAACACCGGCCTCCCCACAATGCCGGCCCTCCCCACGGTCCCCGCGGCCCGCTCCATGCCGACCCAGCCCACAGCGGGCAGCCCCACCCTCCGCGACGAGGCCAGGCCAACGGCGTTCCCCGGCCCCCGCAACGGCTGACCCACCAACGAACCAAGCCTGCCTCCCGGCCAAAACCCGGGAGGCAGCCGCATGCAGAGCCCCCGCACCTCTACCCGGCGAGGCCAAGGCCCCCCAACAAACGGCGAACGCCCAGCCGCCAACGGCGAGAACCCCCACGGCAAAGGCCCACCTCTCAACGAACGGTGAACGGGTGGTGCGCGGGTGGGAGACAAATCCGAGGCCGAAGGCCGAGGCTCACCCGATATCCGGCGGATCCACACGCACCCGCACCCGCACCACATCCCCCCCACCCCGAGCCATCCGAGCAGCCTGCGCAGCCTTCAGCGCCGCAGCCAACGCCCCCCCACTCCCAGGCCGCACCCGAATCAACGCCCGCTCCCACTGCTCCCCCACAGGCGGCCCCCCCACCCGCCGAGGCCCCCCCGCCACAGGGACCGGCACCGGCACAGGCCCCAACACCTCAGCATCCGGCGGCAGTTCAACAGCGGCAAGAAACTCGGCAACAGCCCCCGCGACCCCCGCCACCGCAGCCATCCGAGAAACCGGCGGAAACCCCAACTCCCCCCGCTCCGCAAGCTCCCGCACCGCATGCCCGACGGGGTCCCACCGCACCAACGCCTGCACAGGCCGCAACGTAGGTTCCGCAACCACAACCACAGTCCCCCCACCCCCCTGCGGCCGCACCAACGAACTCGCCGCGATCCACCGCCGCAACGCATCCTCCCCGGCCCGCAGATCAGGCCGCCCCAGCATCGCCCACCCGTCCAACAACAACGCCGCCGCATACCCCCCGTCGGCAACCGGCTCGGCCCCCGGCGTACTCACCACCAACGCAGGCGTCCCCGGCACGGTGTCCAACACCTGCTCCCGCCCGGACGTCCGCACCGGCACAGCCGGAAACGCCCGCCCCAACTCCTCCGCGGTCCGCCGCGCCCCCACAACCTGGGCCCGCAACCGGAACCCCCCGCACTCGGGACAGTGCCAGGAGTTCTCCTCGGCCCCGCACCACCCGCAGCGCAGCACCCCCGCATCCTGCGCCTCCAACGGCCCCGCACAATGCCGACACCGCGCGGCGGCCCGACACTGGGCGCAAGCCATCCGCGGCACATACCCCCGCCGAGGCACCTGCACCAGCACAGGCCCGTGCTTCAACCCCTCCCGCACCGCCTGCCAGGCCAGCGTCGGCAACCGCGCGGCCCGAGCGGCCTCGTCCCGCGCCAAGTCCCCGTCCCCCACGGTCCGTACGAGCGGCGCGGCCACCCGCACCTGGTCCCGCGACGCGACCAACGGCCGAGCCCACCCACTCTCCACCAGCTGCGCGGCCTCCACCGTGCAACTCCAACTCCCCAACAGGAACCCGCACTTGTCCAACGCGGCCCGCAACAGCAACACCTCCCGCGCATGCGGCTGCGGAGCGTGCGGCTCGCTGTGACTCCCGTCCCCGTCGTCCCAGATCACGACAAGCCCCAGATCCTGAACCGGCGCGAACATCGCGGCCCGCGTCCCGACCACCGCACGCACGGCCCCCCGCCGCACGGCCAGCCACTGCCGATACCGCTTCTCGGGCCCGGCATCGGCGGTGAGCACCGCATGCCGCCCCTCCCCCAACAGCGCCGTCAACGCGGCATCGACCCGCCCCGCAGCCCGCCCGTCCGGTACGACGACAAGCGCCCCCCGCCCCGAGGCAAGCGTCGCGGCAACGGCCCGAGCGATCTCCTCGCTCCACTCGGGCCCAGGCAACGCGTTCCACACAGCCCGAGGCGCACCCCCCGAAGCGAGCGCCTCCAGGAAACCGGCCCCCCGCTCGTACCGCCCCCAGGACCCCACCGCGGGCACCTCAGGCGGCGGCAAGGGCGCAGGCGACGCCTTCTGCTCGGCCCGAGCACTACGCGGCGGCACGGCCAGCTGCAACACATCGGCCAGACTCCCGGCATACCGATCGGCAACGGCCCGAGCCAGCCCCAGAAGCTCCGCACTCAGCACCGGCTCCGGCGACACGACCTGCGCCAACGCGGCAAGCGGCCCGGAGTAGTCGGACTCAGCCAGCCGCTCCACAAGAAACCCGTCGATCAGCCCCCCACCCTCACGCCGCCCGTCCCGCACCCGATGCCGCCCGGCCCCGAACCTGACCCGCACCCGCACCCCGGGCTGCGCATCGGCGTCGAGCTCCTCGGGCACCGCATAGTCGAAATACCGATCAAGATGCAGCACGCCTTTGTCGACCAACACCCGCGCGACCGGCAACTCCCCGGCCAACGCGGCCCCCCGCCACGTCCGCGGCTTGGCCTTCGGCCCCTTCGCCTGCCGCACACTCTCCCGAATCAGCGCAAGCTGCTCAGGCGGCGCACCCTCCGCCCCACCGTCCCGTTCCCCGTCCGCGCTGCTCACCCTTGCATTCTTACCAAACGCCACTGACAACGGCCGACCGCCGCCGTACGCACTCGGCCTTCTAGCCCTCGGCCAAGAGCCTGCCGATGAGGTCCTCCGCGAACGCCATGTCCTCGTCCGGGTCACCGCCGCGGAACCGCCCCCCGGCCTCCGAGGCGGCGAACCCGAGCATGAACGTCGACAACAGCCGCTCGGCCCGCGGAATCCGCTCCTCCTGAAGACCGGCCGCGCGCAGGGCGCCGTAGACCGCGTTCCGAGGCCCGACGGCCTCCGGCGTGACCGCCGGCCGTTGGAAGAGCAGCAGGAACAGGTCGGGGTGGCGGCGGGCCGTGGCCCGCATGCTGTGGGCGAGCAGGCGCAGTTGCTCGCGCCAATCGACTCCGGGCCCGGGCACCTCGATCTCCAGCAACAGCCGTTCCACGAGGCCGTCGAGGAGTCCCTGTTTGTCGCCGACGTGCCGGTAGAGCGTCATCGGGTTGACGTCGAGTTCCTGCGCGACGGCCCGCATCGTGACCGCCGACAGCCCCTTCCGGGTCGCCAACTCCCATGTCACATCCAGCACTTGATCACGACTGATCCGCCGTGGCGTCACTTGACATCCTCCCTCGAAGCTACGTATACACAGTATACGTATACGTTGTATATATCGAGGGAGCGACCATGCTGACCGTCAACGGCCTGCGCAAACGCTGGGGCCCCGTCCGGGCCCTCGACGGCTTCGACCTACACATAGAAGCGGGCGAGATCTGCGGCCTGATCGGCCACAACGGCGCGGGCAAAACCACCTTCGCCCGCGTGGTCGCCGGCCTGGAGCACCCCGACGCGGGCACGGTCCACGCAGCCGGCGTGAACCTCGCCACCGCCCCACGCTCCGCCCACCGCCTGATCGGCCTGGCCCCCCAGGAACTCGCCCTCTACCCGACCGCCACCCTCCGCGAGAACCTGCGCCTCTACGGCGGCCTCGCCGGCCTGCGCCGATCCGAACTGCGCAGCGAACTGGCCGTCGTAGCAGAGGAGTTGCTCCTCACCGACGTACTCGACCGCCCGATCGCGACACTCTCCGGCGGCCAGCAGCGCCGCGCCCAGGCAGCCACGGTCCTGCTCCCCCGCCCCCGCGTGCTGCTGCTCGACGAACCCACCGTCGGCGCCGACCCCACCACCCGCGAAGCGCTGCTACGGCTCGTCAGGACCCGCGCCGACGAAGGCGCCGCGATCTGCTACACCACGCACTACCTACCGGAGTTGGAGCACCTGGACGCCACCCTCGCGGTCGCCGCGTCCGGCCGGGTGATCGCCCGCGGCAACCGCGCCGACCTCCTGGACGGCCTGCCCGGCGAGGTCACCGTGACGTTCGCCGGCGCCGTACCGGAACACCTGGCACAGACTTCAACTCCCCCTGGAGAACTGCGTTTCAGCACCGCGGACCCGGCCCAGGCACTGGCCCGACTGCTCCGGGACCTGGGCCCGGACACCGCCCGGGTCCGTACGGCCGCGATCCGCGAACCGTCGCTCGACGACCTCTACCGCAGTCTCGCCGCCCGCCGACTCCCCACGGAGGCCCACGATGCGGCCTGAACCGGCGACGGCCGTATCCGCCCCGGCCCACCGCACCTGGGTCATGACCCGCCACACCCTCGTCCTGCTCGGCCGGGACCCGGGAACCCCGCTGGCCTACACCGTCATGTCCCTGGTGCTGTTGACCGTGCTCCACCCCGTGTACGACCGCCTGGCGACCCCCGGCACACCGGGCATCGTCCAGGCCGCTCCGGGCATCGCGGTGATGTTCACCCTGCTGGCCCTGGACGTGGCCGGCCAACTCCTGCTCTCCGAACGCACCTGGCACACCTGGGACCGTCTGCGCTCCGGCCCGGCGTCCCCCGCGACGATCCTGACCGGCAAGGCCCTCCCCCTGATCGCGCTGTTCCTGGCCCAACAGGCCGTACTGTTCCTCGTCGCGACCGCGGCCTTCGGCTTCCCGCTCACCGCCGGCACCTGGCGCCTCCCGCTGCTGTCCCTCCTCTGGGCGGCCTGCGTCACGTCCTGCGGCCTGGCACTCGGCGTCCACGCCCGTACCCAGGGCCAGTTGGCCGCCACCTCCGACATCGGCGCCCTCACGATCACCTGCCTCAGCGGCTGCCTGGTCCCCCTCGGCGTCCTCCCCCACTGGGTCTCCACGGTGGCCCCCGCGACCCCGGGCTACTGGGCCTTGCACGGCTTCCAGTCAGCCGTCACCGGCGACACCCACGCCTACGCGGAGTCGACGGCGGTCGTCGCGGGCATCACGGCGGCGGCACTTCTGGTGTCGGTTCGCCGTATCCGCCGCTGACCCGCCCGAACAGGCCCCGGCAGCGGCCGACTTGCGACCGGAGCTGGCCGAAACCGCTTACTCGACACGGCGGTTCACGTCGGCTTCGCTCCGGATGAGGAAACGGGAAACGCCCGTTCCGCCTTGTTCGGCCCAGCCGGCTGCCCCACGCTGAATCACGGCGCTCCTCGGCTGCCGGCCGAGGAACGACGGAGGTCGAAGTGCTGGATCAGTCGCACGAATTCGGGCCGGAACTGCGCAGGAGGCGCCTGGCCGCCCAGCTCTCCCTGTACCAGCTGGGACAGCGCGTGCACTACAGCAAGAGCCAACTGAGCAAGGTGGAACGGGGAATCAAGCGTCCGACGCCCGAACTGGCGCGTCTGTGCGACACCGAGCTGCGTGCCGGGGGCGCGCTGAGCCGGCTCGTGACCGTCCGGCCCTCCGAACCGCCTCTGCCGTCCCCCGGTAGCGACGACGAGGTGTGGCTGATGCAACTGCGCAAGGACGGTTCGAGTTCCTTCCAACCCGTGACCCGTCGCGGGCTCATCACCGCCGGTGCCGCCTCGGTGCTGACCATGAACACGGGCGATCCGTGCTCGCTCCCCCTTGAAGGAGCCGAGACCTTCGTGGACGCCTCACGGATGCTGTTCGACCAGTTCCGGCGGCTCGGCCAGACCTCGGGACCCGCGAGTGTGCTGCCGCCGCTCATCGCCCAGACCCACAGCCTGGAACAGCTCGCCGGACGCAGCGGCCCGCGCGGACGGCGGACCCTGCTGCTCCTCGCCTCCCGCTACGCCGAGTACGCGGGCTGGATGGCCCAGGAGTGCGGCGACGACAGGGCCGCGATCTGGTGGACGGACCGCGCCGTGCACCTGGCGGCAGCCGGTGCGGACACCGGGCTGGCCACCTACGCACAGGTCCGGCGCTCGCTGATCAGTCTCTACCGGGGAGACATCGCGGAGGCCGTACAACTGGCCACCCACGCGCTGGAGAGCGACGCCCCCGTCCGCATCCGTGGCCTCGCCGCCCAGCATCTGGCCCAGGGCGCCGCCGCCGACGGCGACCACGACACCTGCATGACCAGCCTCGACCACGCACGCCGTCTCCTCGAACAGGACGCCGCCGACCCGGCCGAACCGGTCCTCGGCGCCTCCCACGTACCCGACGTCGTCTCGATGTTCACCGGCTGGTGCCTGTACGACCTGGGCCGCCCGAAGCAGGCCGCCGCCCTGCTGGACCAGGAGACCGCCCGCATCCCGGAACACGCCTTCCGGACCCGGGCCCGCTACGGCGTCCGACGCGCCCTGGCCCACGCGGCGGCGGGCGAGATCGACCACGCCTGCCTGATCACCACCGACGTCCTGCCGTCCGTGCGGCTCACCCACTCCGCCACGATCTCCGCCGACCTGCGCCGCCTCACCCACACCCTCGGCCGGCACCCCCGCAACGCCTCCGTACGAGCGCTGATCCCGGACCTGTCCGGTGCACTCACCCGATCCCACACCTTCTAGAAGGGCTACGACCATGCACGAGATCTTCGTCAACTACCGCACCAAGGGCGGCAAGGAGGTCGCCCACTCGTGCGACCGCATGCTGTCGGCCAGGTTCGGCCCCGACAGCGTCTTCCTCGCCCGGAGGTCGATCGAGCCCGGCACCTACATCGACGCACTCGTCAAGGCGGCCCGGCGGAGCCACGTCTTACTCGCCCTCATCGACGAGCAGTGGATCGAGGCACCCGACCGGGACAGGCCGAACGTGCGGGCGCTCGACAACCCGCAGGACTGGGTCCGGCGCGAGATCGAGGAGGCCCTGGTCTCCGGGGTGCTGATCGTGCCGCTGTTCATCGGCCGCAGGGTGGAGCAGCTCGACCCCCGGCGGCTGCCCGAGTCGATCGCCGGCTTGGCGGAGTACCAGTACACGCGGGTCGAACTGCACAGTCTGGACACTGATCTCACCCGGCTCGGCGACCGTCTCGTACGCCGCGTGCCGGCCCTCGCCGCGCTGGACCGCGGTGTCGCTCCGGCTGATGAACCCCCTTCCACCGAACCCGACTTGACCGTCCGCAACGACCACCAGAGCGGCGGGATCGGCCAGGTGAGCGGCACCGTGGGAACGTATGTGCACGACGCCCGCGGTCCGCTGAACACGGGCAGCGGCAGTCAGTTCAACGCACCGCAGGTCAACGGCGACGGCACGAACTTCATCTCCGGGGACAACCACGGCGGGATACGTCAGGGCTTCGGCACCCGGACCCCGCGCGGGGGCGAGGACCGGTGACCGAGATCTTCGGTTCGTACGTCCACGAAGCCCACGGGTCCGTCAACAGCGGCGACGGGCCCCAGTTCAACATCTACTACGCGGCCGAGGCCCGGCTGCGTGAGCAGGCGAGCAGGCGTCCACGGGCGATAGCGAAGGAGGATCGTCAGCATCTCGCCGAGCGTTTCGTGCCGCCGCGCGGTATGCAGCACGCCCGCAACCGGCTGGACGAGACGAACACGGTACTGATCGACGGGGTGCCGGGCAGCGGTCGCCGCACCGCCGCGATCATGCTGCTGCACGAACTGTCCGACGCCAGGGGCAGTCTGCACGAGTTGCCGGACACCTCCGACGACACGGCCACGGTGCCTCTCGACGCACAGGGCATCGGGGACGGCGACCGGCTACTGCTGGACCTCTCGGAGGTGGACGAGTCCCGGTACATCGCGGTCCAGAGCGCGCTCTCCGACTTCCGCGAGAGCCTTGTCCGCCACGGCGCGCACCTCGCCGTGGTGCTCCCGCACCGTCTCGGCTATCTGCTCCAAGGTGAGCTGAAGCGCCTGACGGTGGAGATCGGCCGTCCCTCGGCGCAGCGCGTGCTGATCGCCCATCTCCGGCACGAGGGCATCGAGCCGCCCCAGTCCGAACTGGACGGCAGTGGCCTCCCGTCCTATCTGCCGCATGCCGCGATGCGCGACGTCGCCGGACTCGCCCACCGGATCCGGCGCTGCCGGGACGTCTCGCCGGCCGACCGGGGTTTCTCCCACTGGCTGGCCGACTCACTGGGCGACCAGCACGACCAGACCGCCCGGGTGGCGGCGGACCTCGCGTCCCAGCGGGACGGGCGACGCAGAGCGCTGTTGCTGTCCGTGGCCCTGTTCCACGGGGCCGTGCCGGGGACGGTTTTGCGGGGCGCGAACGCCCTGCTGGGCATCCTCAGCCATCCACCGGATCCGCTGCCCCGACTGGACCGGGCGGACCTGCACGCCGAACTCTCCGACATCGGCGCCGAGGCGCGGCCGGACGGGCGGGTGCGGTTCCGCATCGTGGGATACGACCGCGCGGTGAGGGACCACTTCTGGACGTTCCTCCCGGACATCCGCAGGCAGTTGCGCGACTGGTTCGACATATGTCTGGCCGAGCCCTCGCTCGCGGAGTCCGACCGCAAGGAAGTCGTCGCCAGGTTCGCCGCCCAGAGCCTGCGCACCTCGCGCCCCGAGGATCTGTCCTGGCTGGCACACCGGTGGACGTCGGACAAGGCACCGGCACATCTCGTCCCGGACGCGGCCCAGGTACTGGCACTCGGACTGGACGACGAGCAGCACGGCCGTTATTTCCGGCAGCAGATCTACGACTGGAGCACGTCGACGGAGACGGGCAACGGGCTGAGGCGGGTGCTCGTGCTGGTGTGCTCCCGGACCATGTCCCGCTCGCATCCGGACCAGGCACTCGTACGACTGCACCATCTGGCGCGTCGGACGAACGGTGTCGTGGGCGCGGAGGCCCACCAGGCGCTGCTGGACCTGGCGCGGTCGGACCACCGCCTGTACCGGCGGATGCTGGAGAGGCTCGGTGCCGGGATCACCCACGGCCAGTGGGGCAAGGACCCCGCCCTCTTCCTCGAACTCGCCGACCCCGTACGTCTCATGGGGTATCGCAGCGTCCGCGAGTCGCTGATCACCTGCTGGCAGGGCGTGCTGCGCCGGCCCGTCGAATCCTGGTCCGCACCCGTGGCACGCTGGCTCACCGCGAGCGAGGACCTCCGGCACCGCGACCTCGTGCTCAGGGTGCTCGCCGCCGCCTGCGACACGGACATCCGGGTCTCCGGGTGCCTCTACCGCGCCGCCGTGCACTGGCAGTACGCCGAGCCGAGCGCGTCCCGTGCCGAGACCGTCTCCGTCCTGCTGCGGAAGATCAACGCCGCGCAGGGCATCGAGTCCTACCCACTCGCCGTCTGATCGCGAGCACCCATCGGGGGCCTTCCATGAGTTCTGGACACAAGGCGATGACGCTGTTCGTCACCGTCATCCTCGGCCTGCTCCTCGTCATCCTCGGGCTGTGCGCCGACTGGCCGCGCTGGGCCTGGGCCGCGTCCGCCGGGCTGCTGGCGGTGACCGGGGTGGTGACGAACAGAGCCCTCGCGCCGAAACGCGAGGCGTTCCCCCGCGAACTGCTTCCGGAACCGGATCTACCGCTGCCGGATTCCGCGCGGCAGGACCAGCGCGTGGCCCATGTGGCGCTGCCGAGCTCGGTGGCCGACTACGACTTCTCCTTCTCCGCGACGGTCCGCTGGCTGGTGCTGGACGCGCCCCCGGACGCGCCGTACATCAACCCCGCCGGCCTGGCGATCGACGCCGTGCTCCAGCGCGCTCGTGGGGTGACGGCCCAACAGCCGCCCCACCGCAGCGCGTTCGTCCAGCATCAACTCGACGGCGCACTGGCCACGATGCGCGTCGACGCCACCGGCCGGGTCATGGCGATGGCGATGGACGTCTCGCTGTGCCTTCCGGAGCACGACCGCGAGCGGCTCGCCAAGCTCTCCGACGTACGCAAGGACGAGGACGTCTGGGAGCACGAACGCAACTACGAGCGCAGCAAACGCGCCTATCTCGGCGAGGACGTGCTCAAGGACACGGGGAGCGCCGTGGTGTGGTGGCTCTCCCGGAACGAGAAGGAAGTAGAGGGTGCGGTCGACCGGATCGGCCTGCTCGCCCGGCTCTCCGCCGCGGCCAAGAACGAGACGGTCGCGGCGCCGTTCGAGCATCTGGTGCCCCCGCCGCGAGCCGTCTTTCCCGACGGCACCGCGGACGGCGGGACCCCGGCCGACTGGCAGCAGCCGTACGGCACGGAAGACGCGACGGCGTCCGACAACGGCTCGGGGGACGGCCTCTCCGTCGACTCGCTGCTGGAGTGGTTCGGATTCTCCGCCGCCGACGCGGATGTCGACCTGTTCGCCAAGCGTCTGATCAACATCGCCTCGGCTCACGGCAAGACCGAGGCCGTCGACGAGATCAAGCGCCGCTTCGCCTACGAGCCGCCGGACCAGGCGGACGACGGACCGGACGGCTCGGCTCCGCCCCCGGACGGCGAACCCACGCCCTGACGCCCTGGTGAAAACACCGAGGCCCGGCTCCCCCAAAGGGAAGCCGGGCCTCGCAGAGCCTGACAGCGGCGCGGGACCTACAGCCCCGCCGCCTTCCGCAGCGCGTCCACGCGGTCCGTGCGCTCCCACGTGAAGTCGGGGATCTCACGGCCGAAGTGGCCGTACGCGGCGGTCTGGGCGTAGATCGGGCGCAGCAGGTCCAGGTCGCGGATGATGGCGGCCGGGCGGAGGTCGAAGACCTCGTCGATCGCCTTCTCGATCCGGTCGGTGTCGACCTTCTCCGTGCCGAACGTCTCGACGAACAGACCCACCGGCTCGGCCTTGCCGATCGCGTACGCGACCTGTACCTCGCAGCGCGAGGCGAGGCCCGCAGCGACGACGTTCTTGGCGACCCAGCGCATCGCGTACGCCGCCGAACGGTCCACCTTGGACGGGTCCTTGCCCGAGAAGGCGCCGCCGCCGTGGCGGGCCATGCCGCCGTAGGTGTCGATGATGATCTTGCGGCCGGTCAGGCCGGCGTCGCCCATCGGGCCGCCGATCTCGAAGCGGCCGGTGGGGTTCACGAGCAGGCGGTAGCCGTCGGTGTCGAGCTTGATGCCCTCTTCGACGAGCGCCTTCAGCTCGGCCTCGACCACGAACTCGCGGATGTCGGGGGCGAGCAGCGACTCCAGGTCGATGTCCGACGCGTGCTGCGAGGAGACGACGACCGTGTCGAGGCGGACGGCCTTGTCGCCGTCGTACTCGATGGTGACCTGGGTCTTGCCGTCGGGGCGCAGGTACGGGATGGTCCCGTTCTTGCGGACCTCCGAAAGGCGCTTCGACAGGCGGTGCGCCAGGAAGATCGGGAGCGGCATCAGCGTCGGCGTCTCGTCCGTCGCGTAGCCGAACATCAGGCCCTGGTCGCCAGCGCCCTGCTTGTCGAGCTCGTCGTCGTCGCCCTCGACACGGTTCTCGTACGCCGTGTCGACACCCTGCGCGATGTCAGGGGACTGCGCGCCGATGGACACCGACACACCGCAGGAGGCGCCGTCGAAGCCCTTCTTGGAGGAGTCGTAGCCGATCTCCAGGATCTTGTCGCGGACGAGCTGCGCGATGGGCGCGTAGGTCTTGGTGGTGACCTCTCCGGCCACGTGCACCAGGCCGGTCGTGATCAGCGTCTCGACGGCGACCCGGGAGGTCGGGTCCTCCGCCAGAAGCGCGTCGAGAATGGTGTCGCTGATCTGGTCAGCGATCTTGTCGGGGTGACCTTCGGTCACGGACTCCGAGGTGAACAGGCGACGGGACACAACGCTCCCTGAGGTTGCAGCGGCTGCTGGCTGATCATTGGCGGACGGGACGGGAGCTGCGCCCGACGTCGTCCTGAGAACAGTTTATCGGTCGCGGTCGGCAGACGGTCCCCCTGTCTCGTCTCTCGGGAAACGCTGTGACCTGCGGCACGCGCATTTTGCCGAATGCCGAGTGCCGTTGGCCAGAGCCGCCACGCGCGAATGTCAGGTTTCGGCGAACTGACAGACAGCTGACAGATGGCTGAAACAAATCAGGCGAGACGCTGTGCCACCAGGTCCCACACGGTCTCGGCCAGGGCTTCCTTCGGTCCGTGGGGAACGGCGGTCTCACTGCCGTCGGCCCCCAGCACCACCGCCTCGTTCTCCTCGGAACCGAACGTCTTGCGCTCCCCCACCTCGTTCACCACCAGCAGATCGCACCCCTTGCGCGCCAGTTTGGTACGGCCGTTGGCGAGCACGTCGTCCGTCTCGGCGGCGAACCCGACGACCACCTGGCCGGGACGCGCCCGGTCGGCGGAGATCTCCGCGAGGATGTCCGGATTCCGCACCAGGACGATGGGGTCGGGGTCCTTGTCGTCCTTCTTCTTGATCTTCCCGGTCGCGTACTCCGCCGGCCGGAAGTCCGCGACCGCCGCGGCCATGACGACCGCGTCCGCGTCCGCGGCGGCCTTCAACACCGCTTCCCGCAGCTGTACGGCGGTCCCGACCGGGACGACGTCGACGCCCGCCGGGTCCGGCAGTTCCGTGTTCGCCGCGATCAGCGTGACCCGGGCGCCCCGGGCGGCGGCGGTGCGCGCGAGGGCGTAACCCTGCTTGCCGGAGGAGCGGTTGCCGAGGAAGCGGACCGGGTCGAGGGGCTCGCGGGTGCCGCCGCCGCTGACGACGACGTGCCGGCCCTTGAGGTCGGGCTCGGTGACGCCGCGCGCGAGCACCCGGCGGCAGACCTCGAAGATCTCGGCCGGGTCGGGCAGCCGGCCCTTGCCGGTGTCGACGCCGGTCAGTCGCCCGACGGCCGGTTCGATCACGACGGCACCGCGGCGGCGCAGTGTCGCCACGTTCTCCTGGGTGGCCGGGTGTTCCCACATCTCCGTGTGCATGGCGGGCGCGAAGACGACCGGACAGCGGGCGGTGAGAAGGGTGTTGGTGAGGAGATCGTCGGCCAGGCCGTGGGCCGCCTTCGCCAGCATGTCCGTCGTCGCCGGGGCCACGATCACCAGGTCGGCACTCTGGCCGATGCGCACATGCGGGACTTCGTGGACGTCGTCCCACACCTCGGTCGAGACGGGGTGCCCGGAGAGCGCGGACCAGGTGGCCGCGCCCACGAAGTGCAGGGCGGACGCGGTGGGGACGACCCGGACGTCATGGCCCGACTCCGTCAGTCTGCGCAGCAGCTCACAGGCCTTGTACGCGGCGATGCCACCGCTGACCCCCAGAACGACCTTGGGCTTGTCCACCGTCTCTCCCCGAGCTCGGAAACGTGCGTGCGACTCATGCGACTCGCGTGCGACTCGTGCGACCCGTACAACTCCATGACACACCACAGGCCCGACAGTCGCTGCCGGGCCTGTGGATAAAGCTGGTGCGGCTCAGGTCGCGGGGCCCTCGACGGCCTCGGACGTCAGCAGACCCGCGTTGATCTCGCGCAGGGCGATCGAGAGCGGCTTCTCGTGGACATGGGTGTCGACGAGCGGACCGACGTACTCCAGGAGGCCCTCGCC
This sequence comes from Streptomyces sp. NPDC050528, assembly GCF_044457795.1. NCBI lineage: Bacteria > Bacillati > Actinomycetota > Actinomycetes > Kitasatosporales > Streptomycetaceae > Streptomyces > Streptomyces sp. NPDC050528. The sequence continues at coordinate 12,356 of NZ_JBITHH010000022.1, read as the reverse complement.
GAGCTGCGAGTAGTACGCGTTGATCTGACGGGCACGCTTGGCGGCGTAGATCACGAGGCTGTACTTCGAGTCGGTGGCCTCGAGGAGCTCGTCGATCGGAGGGTTGATGATGCCCTCGGGAGCGGTGATGGAAGAGGACACGCTCTGCCTTCCGAAAGATGGGATGAGATCGGAAAAACGATCACACAACTTCCATCAAGGCTAGCAGCTCGCGCGCTACGTCCTCGACGGAGGTGTTGACCAGGGTCGCGTCGAACTCGGGCTCCGCCGCCAGCTCGATCTTGGCCGCGTCCAGGCGGCGCTCGATCACCTCGGGCGGCTCGGTGCCCCGTCCGGTGAGCCGGCGCACCAGCTCCTCCCAGGAGGGAGGAGCCAGGAACACCGAATGCGCCTCGGCCATGGACTCGCGGACCTGTCGGGCGCCCTGGAGATCGATCTCCAGGAGGACCGGCACGCCGGACTCCAGATGTTCGAGCACGGCGGTACGCGGTGTGCCGTAGCGGTTGCCCGCGAATTCGGCCCACTCCAGCAGCTCGCCGTTGGCGATCAGCTTGTCCATCTCCTCGTCGGAGACGAAGAAGTAGTGGACACCGTGCTTCTCGCCGGGGCGTGGCCTGCGGGTCGTCGCCGACACCGAGAGCCACACCTCGGGGTGTTCCTTGCGCATATGGGCGACGACCGTGCTCTTGCCGACCCCAGAGGGGCCGGAGAGCACGGTCAGCCGCGGACGTACGTCCGGGGGCTCGGGGGTCGTCCCCCGGAATGTTGCAGCCATGCAGCGATTATTCCAGCAATCCCGGTGTGCCCGGGACTCCCGGTCCGGAGTACCCGGACTCAGGAACCAGTGCTGCCGAACTCACGCTCCAGGGAGGCGATCTGGTTGGAACCAAGGCCACGGACACGGCGGCTCTCGGAGATACCGAGTCGCTCCATGATCTGCTTGGCGCGGACCTTGCCCACGCCGGGCAGGGACTCAAGCAGGGCGGAGACCTTCATCTTGCCGATGACGTCGTTCTCCTGGCCCTGCTTGATGACGTCATGCAGGGAGGCGCCGGAGTGCTTGAGTCGATTCTTGACCTCGGCCCGCTCCCGGCGAGCCGCGGCGGCCTTTTCGAGCGCGGCTGCGCGCTGTTCAGGGGTAAGGGGCGGAAGAGCCACGCCTACGTCACCTCGGATGTCGAACTGTCGGATACGGACCGGTGAGGAACCTAGTCGCCCCACACCTGGGGAGCTACGAGCAACACGCTGCCCGTTGACTCTGCTCGGAGACTAGCGGCCAGGGACGCCAGAGTCAGCGAGAACAGAGGAAAAGTCCTGGTCAGCCTGCGCCAGGCCGGACATTCCCGACATAATGCCCCTGATTTGAGGATGTATTCAGACTCAAGTCGCTCCGGAGTCGCCCGTCGAACCACTCATCGGAGGACTCGATCGACCCGTTCGAACACCTCAGACGGTCGCAAAGGCGACGCGAATGTCCTCCGCGAAGCGATCCGAGGCCTCCTGGAGGGCTCCGACGTCGGGACCGTGACGTAGAACACCTCGGCTCACGTTCGGAACGACATTGCGCAGCACCGACCCGAAGACCCCGGGAAGATCGGCCGGAGTGGCCCCCTGCGCCCCGATGCCGGGCGCGAGGATCGGACCGTTGACGGCGAGGTCGTACGACGACAGGTCGCCCAGGGTGGCGCCGACAACGGCACCGAAGGACCCCAGCGGGGTCTCCCCCGCGTTCTCGGCCGCCAGGTGGGCCAGCATGGTCGCTCCGATGTTCCGGCCGTCCGCGCGGACCGCGTGCTGCACCTCGCCGCCCTCCGGGTTGGAGGTCAGCGCCAGCACGAAGAGGCCCGCGCCGCTCTCCCGCGCCAGTTCGATCGCCGGGGCGAGGGAGCCGTAGCCGAGATACGGGGAGACCGTCAGCGCGTCGGAGAAGAGCGGGGAGTCCTTCCGGAGGAAGGACTCGGCGTACGCGGCCATGGTCGAGCCGATGTCGCCGCGCTTGGCGTCCATCACGACCAGCGCGCCGGCCGCGCGCGCCTCCTCGACGGACTTCTCCAGGACGGCGATCCCGCGCGAGCCGAAGCGCTCGAAGAACGCGCTCTGCGGCTTGAGGACGGCGACCCGGTCGGCGAGCGCCTCGACGACCGTGCGGCTGAACCGCTCAAGGCCGACCACGTCGTCGTTCAGGCCCCACTCGGTGAGCAGCGAGGCGTGCGGGTCGATGCCGACGCAGAGCGGGCCACGCTCGTCCATGGCCGAGCGGAGACGTGCGCCGAAGGGTTCGAGGGGGCTCATACCGGCTGCTTCCTTACGTCGGCGCCGACCGCGTCGGCGAGGGTGGCGTACGGGCTCGTGCGCAGGCGTGCGGCGAGGCCCTTGTGGATGGCGCGGCCCCAGAAGGGCCCTTCGTAGACGAAGGCGCTGTAGCCCTGCACGAGCGTGGCACCGGCGAGGATGCGCTGCCAGGCGTCCTCGGCGTTCTCGATGCCGCCGACGCCCACGAGGGTGATGCGGTCGCCCACGCGCGCGTAGAGGCGGCGCAGTACCTCCAGGGAGCGGGCCTTCAGCGGCGCCCCGGACAGTCCGCCGGTCTCCTTGACGAGCTCGGGTTCGGATTTCAAACCGAGGCCCTCGCGCGCGATGGTGGTGTTGGTGGCGATGATGCCGTCCAGACCGAGTTCGACCGCGAGGTCGGCGACCGCGTCGACGTCCTCGTCAGCGAGGTCCGGGGCGATCTTCACCAGGAGCGGGACGCGGCGGTCGGTCACCACGCGGTCGGCGGCTTCGCGGACGGCGGTCAGCAGCGGGCGCAGTGCCTCGGTCGCCTGGAGGTTGCGCAGCCCGGGCGTGTTGGGCGACGACACGTTGACGACGAGATAGTCGGCGTGCCGGGCGAGTCGCTCGGTCGACTTCACGTAGTCGCCGACGGCCTCCTCCTCGGGGACGACCTTGGTCTTGCCGATGTTGACGCCCACGACGGTCTTGAAAACCGTCGCGCGAGCCTCCAGGCGGGCCGCCACGGCCGCGGAGCCCTCGTTGTTGAAGCCCATGCGGTTGATCAGCGCCCGGTCCGGCACAAGGCGGAACAGCCGCTTCTTGGGATTGCCGGGCTGCGGCTCCCCCGTGACCGTGCCGATCTCGACGTGGTCGAAGCCGAGCATCGACATGCCGTCGATCGCGACCGCGTTCTTGTCGAAGCCGGCCGCGAGCCCGAACGGGCCGTGCATGCGCAGCCCGAAGGCCTCGGTCCGCAGCTCCTCGAACCGGGGCGCGAGGGCCGCCGCGACGAACGTCCGCAGCGCCGGGATCCGGAGGGCGAGCCGGATCCAGCGGAAGGCGAGGTGATGGGCCTGCTCCGGGTCCATCCGTTTGAAGACCAGACGGAAGAAAAGCTTGTACATGTCTCAGGTGTCCTTCGAAACCTCGTGAGCCTCACGAGAAGGGGGACACCGTTTCCGGTGTCCCCCTCTTCGGCTGCTAGTCGCGGGCCGCGGTCAGGTGCTGCGCGTGTTCCTGGAGTGAACGCACGCCCACGTCACCGTGGTTGAGGGCGTCGATGCCCTGGACGGCTGCGGCGAGCGCCTGGACCGTCGTGAGGCAGGGCACGGACCGGGCCACGGCCGCCGTACGGATCTCGTAGCCGTCGAGGCGGCCGCCGGTGCCGTAGGGCGTGTTGACGATGAGGTCGACCTCGCCGTCGTGGATGAGCTGGACGATGGTCTTCTCGCCGTTCGGGCCGACGCCCTCGGACTGCTTGCGGACGACCGTCGCGTTCAGGCCGTTGCGCTTGAGGACCTCGGCGGTGCCGGAGGTGGCGAGCAACTCGAAGCCGTGGGCGACCAGTTCACGCGCCGGGAAGATCATCGAGCGCTTGTCGCGGTTGGCGACCGAGATGAACGCGCGGCCCTTGGTGGGCAGCGGGCCGTAGGCACCCGCCTGGGACTTGGCGTACGCCGTGCCGAAGACGGAGTCGATGCCCATGACCTCGCCGGTGGAGCGCATCTCCGGGCCGAGGACCGTGTCGACGCCGCGGCCGTGGATGTCGCGGAAGCGCGACCACGGCATGACGGCCTCCTTGACGGAGATCGGCGCGTCCAGCGGGAGTTCGCCGCCGTCGCCGTGGGCCGGGAGCAGGCCCTCGGCGCGCAGTTCGGCGACGGTCGCGCCCAGGGAGATGCGGGCGGCGGCCTTCGCGAGCGGCACCGCGGTCGCCTTCGAGGTGAAGGGAACCGTACGGGACGCGCGCGGGTTGGCCTCCAGGACGTAGAGGATGTCGCCGGCCATCGCGAACTGGATGTTGATCAGTCCGCGGACTCCAACGCCCTTGGCGATGGCCTCCGTTGAAGCGCGCAGGCGCTTGATGTCGAAGCCGCCCAGGGTGATCGGGGGCAGGGCGCAGGCCGAGTCGCCGGAGTGGATGCCGGCCTCCTCGATGTGCTCCATGACGCCGCCGAGGTAGAGCTCGTGGCCGTCGTAGAGCGCGTCGACGTCGATCTCGATGGCGTCGTCCAGGAAGCGGTCGACCAGGACCGGCCGCGAAGGGCTGATCTCGGTGGACTCGGCGATGTACGACTCCAGGCGGGTCTCGTCGTAGACGATCTCCATGCCGCGTCCGCCGAGGACGTAGGACGGGCGGACGAGGACCGGGTAGCCGATCTCGTCGGCGATGGCCTTGGCGCCCACGAAGGTGGTCGCGGTGCCGTGCTTGGGGGCCGGGAGGCCCGCCTCGGCGAGGACCTGGCCGAAGGCGCCGCGGTCCTCGGCGGCGTGGATCGCCTCCGGGGACGTGCCGACGACCGGGACGCCGTTGTCCTTCAGTGCCTGTGCCAGGCCGAGCGGGGTCTGACCGCCGAGCTGGACGATGACGCCCGCGACCGGTCCCGCCTTCTGCTCCGCGTGGACGATCTCCAGCACGTCTTCGAGCGTGAGCGGCTCGAAGTACAGGCGGTCGGAGGTGTCGTAGTCCGTGGAGACGGTCTCGGGGTTGCAGTTGACCATCACGGTCTCGTAGCCCGCGTCGCTGAGCGCGAAGGAGGCGTGGACGCAGGAGTAGTCGAACTCGATGCCCTGGCCGATGCGGTTGGGGCCCGACCCCAGGATGATGACCGCGGGCTTCTCGCGCGGGGCGACCTCGTTCTCCTCGTCGTAGGACGAGTAGAAGTACGGCGTCTTCGCGGCGAACTCGGCGGCACAGGTGTCGACCGTCTTGTAGACCGGACGGATGCCCAGCGCGTGCCGGACCTCGCGGACGACGTCCTCGCGCAGGCCGCGGATCTCGCCGATCTGCTGGTCGGAGAAGCCGTGCCGCTTGGCCTCGGCGAGCAGCTCCGGGTCCAGCTTGTCGGCGGCGGCCAGCTCGTCGGCGATCTCCTTGATGAGGAAGAGCTGGTCGACGAACCAGGGGTCGATCTTCGTGTACGCGAAGACCTCCTCCTGGGTGGCGCCCGCGCGGATGGCCTGCATGACGGTGTTGATCCGGCCGTCGGTGGGCCGTACGGCCTCCTCCAGCAGCTGGACCTTGTCGCCGGGCTCGCCGACGAACGTGAACTGGCTGCCCTTCTTCTCCAGCGAGCGCAGCGCCTTCTGGAAGGCCTCGGTGAAGTTGCGGCCGATGGCCATGGCCTCGCCGACCGACTTCATGGTGGTGGTGAGGGTGGAGTCGGCGCTCGGGAACTTCTCGAAGGCGAAACGCGGGGCCTTCACGACCACGTAGTCGAGGGTCGGCTCGAAGGAGGCCGGGGTCTCGCGCGTGATGTCGTTCGGGATCTCGTCGAGCGTGTAGCCGACGGCCAGCTTGGCGGCGATCTTGGCGATCGGGAAGCCGGTCGCCTTGGAGGCCAGCGCCGAGGAGCGGGACACGCGCGGGTTCATCTCGATGACGATGACGCGGCCGTCGACCGGGTCGATCGCGAACTGGATGTTGCAGCCGCCGGTGTCGACGCCGACCTCGCGGATGATCGCGATGCCCACGTCACGCAGCACCTGGTACTCGCGGTCGGTCAGCGTCATCGCCGGGGCGACGGTGATCGAGTCGCCGGTGTGCACGCCCATGGGGTCGAAGTTCTCGATGGAGCAGACGACAACTACGTTGTCGTTCTTGTCGCGCATCAGCTCCAGCTCGTACTCCTTCCAGCCGAGGATGGACTCCTCCAGGAGGACCTCGGTGGTCGGCGAGAGGGTCAGGCCCTGGCCGGCGATGCGGCGCAACTCCTCCTCGTCGTGCGCGAAACCGGAACCGGCGCCACCCATCGTGAAGGAGGGACGCACGACCACCGGGTAGCCGCCGAGCGTGTCGACACCGGCGATCACGTCGTCCATGGAGTGGCAGATCACCGAGCGGGCGGACTCGCCGTAGCCGATCTTCTGGCGGACGGCCTCGACGACGCCCTTGAAGAGGTCGCGGTCCTCGCCCTTGTTGATGGCCTCGACGTTGGCGCCGATCAGCTCGACGCCGTACTTCTCCAGGGTGCCCGCCTCGTGCAGCGAGATGGCGGTGTTGAGCGCCGTCTGGCCGCCCAGGGTGGGCAGGAGGGCGTCCGGGCGCTCCTTGGCGATGATCTTCTCGACGAAGTCCGGGGTGATCGGCTCGACGTAGGTGGCGTCGGCGATCTCCGGGTCGGTCATGATCGTCGCCGGGTTGGAGTTCACCAGGATGACGCGGAGGCCCTCGGCGCGCAGGATGCGGCAGGCCTGGGTACCGGAGTAGTCGAATTCGGCGGCCTGGCCGATGACGATCGGACCCGAGCCGATGACCAGGACGGACTGGATATCGGAGCGCTTAGGCACGCTGGCCCTCCATCAGGGATACGAAGCGGTCGAACAGGTAGGCGGCGTCGTGCGGGCCGGCTGCCGCCTCGGGGTGGTACTGGACGCTGAACGCCGGCCGGTCGAGCAGCCGGAGCCCCTCGACGACCTGGTCGTTCAGGCAGACGTGGGAGACCTCGGCGCGGCCGTAGGGGGTCTCGGAGACCTTGTCGAGGGGCGCGTCGACGGCGAAGCCGTGGTTGTGCGCGGTGACCTCGACCTTGCCCGTCGTACGGTCCTGGACGGGCTGGTTGATGCCCCGATGGCCGTACTTCAGCTTGTAGGTGCCGAAGCCGAGCGCGCGGCCCAGGATCTGGTTGCCGAAGCAGATGCCGAAGAGCGGGGTGCCGCGCTCCAGGACTGCCTGCATGACGGCGACCGGGTGGTCGGCGGTGGCGGGGTCGCCCGGGCCGTTGGAGAAGAACACGCCGTCGGGCTGGACCGCGTAGACGTCCTCGACGGTCGCGGTGGCCGGGAGCACGTGCACCTCGATGCCGCGCTCGGCCATGCGGTGCGGGGTCATGCCCTTGATGCCGAGGTCGACGGCGGCGACGGTGTACTTCTTCTCACCGATCGCGGGGACGACGTACGCCTCCTTGGTGGCGACCTCCGCAGAGAGGTTCGCGCCCTTCATCTCCGGGGCCTCGCGCACCTCGGCGAGCATGGTGTCGTCGTCGGGCAGTGTGGTGCCGGAGAAGATGCCGACGCGCATGGCGCCGCGCTCGCGCAGATGGCGGGTCAACGCGCGCGTGTCGATGCCGGAGATCCCGACGACGCCCTGGTTGCGCAGCTCCTCGTCGAGCGAGCGGCGGGAGCGCCAGTTGGACGGCACGCGCGCGGGGTCGCGCACCACGTAACCGGCGACCCAGATGCGGGCCGACTCGGGGTCCTCGTCGTTCACCCCGGTGTTGCCGATGTGCGGGGCGGTCATCACGACGACCTGGCGGTGGTACGACGGGTCGGTCAGGGTCTCCTGGTAGCCGGTCATGCCGGTGGAGAACACGGCCTCGCCGAAGGTCACCCCCACGGACCCGTAGGCACGGCCGCGGAAGATCCGGCCGTCCTCCAGGACGAGTACGGCGGGAACCTTGGCGGCTCCCCTGGTGGAGGTGGTCATCGTGCGCCTTCCGTGTCGATGCTCTTCTTGTTGATCATGCTGTTCAAGGTCTCGACCCACTCACCGTGCTCGGCCGCGGTGTCGGACCGGAACCCGGAGTCGATCAGCCGGTCGCCGTGCGCCCACGTCACGACCAGGAGACCGCCCTCGCTGAGGACCTTCCCGGCGATGCCCTTGCCGAGCAGGGCCTCGCGCAGCGCCCCGGCCGGGATGAAGAAGTCGGTGGCTCCCGGTCGTACGACATCCAGGCCGGCCTCCGTCAGGGTCAGCTCGACCCGGCTGCGGGTGCCCAGGCCGTGCGCCACGATGCGGTCGAGCCACTGCCCGGCGGTGGTGGAGCCGTGGTAGCGGCCGCTCATCGTCAGTTTCGCCGGACCGGGGTCGGTCGGCGCGGTGGGAAGGTCCGGCAGGTCTCCCTGGAGCGTGCCGCGCCACTTCCAGCCCTCGCGCATCAGCCAGTAGACGAGCGCGATGAACAGGGCGAGGCCGACGAGCCAGCCGATGCGGGCGGCCCAGTCGGTCACCGGGGCGGACTTCTCCCCGGCCGCGAGGTGGGTCAGTTCCAGAGGTGTCACGTGAGCTTCCCGTCGACGAGCGTGGCCTTGCCCCGGAGCCAGGTGTGCGTCACACGGCCCGGCAGCTCACGCCCCTCGTACGGGGTGTTGCGACTGCGCGATGCGAAGCCCGCGGGGTCCACCGACCCACGGTATTCCGTGTCGACGAGCGTGAGGTTGGCGGGCTCACCAGCCGAGACGGGACGCCCGTGTCCGGTGGCCCGGCCGATCTCGGCGGGCTTGACGGACATGCGCTCGGCGACCCCGGTCCAGGTGAGGAGCCCGGTGTCCACCATGGTCTCCTGCACCACTGACAACGCGGTCTCCAGGCCGACCATCCCCATGGCGGCGGCGGCCCACTCGCAGTCCTTGTCCTCGTGCGGGTGCGGGGCGTGGTCGGTGGCGACGATGTCGATCGTGCCGTCGGCGAGCGCCTCACGCAGGGCCAGCACATCGCGCTCGGTGCGCAGCGGCGGGTTCACCTTGAAGACGGGGTTGTAGGAGCGCACCAGCTCATCCGTGAGGAGGAGGTGGTGCGGGGTGACCTCGGCGGTCACGTCGATGCCCCGGGACTTGGCCCAGCGGACGATCTCGACGGACCCGGCGGTCGACAGGTGGCAGATGTGGACGCGGGAACCGACGTGCTCGGCGAGCAGGACATCCCGGGCGATGATCGATTCTTCGGCCACCGCCGGCCAGCCCCCGAGCCCCAGTTCGGCCGAGACGACACCCTCGTTCATCTGGGCGCCCTCGGTGAGCCGCGGCTCCTGCGCGTGCTGGGCGACGACTCCCCCGAAGGCCTTCACGTACTCCAGGGCGCGGCGCATGATCACCGCGTCGTCGACGCACTTGCCGTCGTCGGAGAAGACGGTGACCCCGGCGGCCGACTCGTGCATGGCGCCCAGCTCGGCGAGCTTCTTGCCCTCCAGGCCGACGGTGACGGCACCGATGGGCTGCACATCGCAGTACCCGTGCTCCTGGCCGAGCCGGTAGACCTGCTCGACGACACCGGCGGTGTCGGCGACGGGGAAGGTGTTGGCCATGGCGAACACGGCCGTGTAACCGCCGCTCGCGGCAGCCCGCGTACCGGTCAGGACGGTCTCGGAGTCCTCACGGCCGGGCTCGCGCAGGTGGGTGTGCAGGTCGACGAGACCGGGGAGGAGGACCTTCCCGTCGGCCTCGACGACGTCGGCGCTCTCGGCGCTGAGACCGACACCGACCTCGGCGATGGTCTCCCCGTCGATCAGGACGTCCTGCGGCTCGCCGCCGAGCACCTTCGCACCACGGATCAGGATCTTGCTCATGTGACTTACTTCTCCTCGATACGGGCGTGGCTGACGGCGGGTTCGTTGCCGCCCAGAAGCAGATAGAGCACGGCCATCCGGATGGACACTCCGTTTGCGACCTGCTCGACGACGGTGCAGCGGTCCGAGTCGGCGACCTCGGCGGTGATCTCCATGCCCCGGACCATCGGCCCCGGGTGCATCACGATGGCGTGCTCGGGCATCTTCGCCATGCGGTCGCCATCGAGGCCGTAGCGCCGCGAGTACTCGCGCTCGGTCGGGAAGAACGCCGCGTTCATGCGCTCGCGCTGCACGCGCAGCAGCATCACCGCGTCGGACTTGGAGAGCGTGCTGTCGAGGTCGTACGACACCTCGCAGGGCCAGGACTCGACGCCGACCGGCACCAGGGTGGGCGGGGCGACGAGGGTGACCTCGGCGCCGAGGGTGTGCAGCAGGTCGACGTTCGAGCGGGCGACCCGGCTGTGCAGGATGTCGCCGACGAGCGTGATCCGCTTGCCGTCCAGGTCCTGCCCGATCCCGGTGTCCCGGCCGACGAGCCGGCGCCGCATGGTGAACGCGTCCAACAGGGCCTGCGTCGGGTGCTGGTGGGTGCCGTCTCCGGCGTTGATGACGGCCGCGTCGATCCACCCGGAGGTGGCGAGCCGGTACGGCGCCCCGGAGGCCCCGTGCCGGATGACGACCGCGTCGACGCCCATGGCCTCCAGGGTCTGCGCGGTGTCCTTCAGGGACTCGCCCTTGGAGACGCTCGACCCCTTGGCGGTGAAGTTGATCACGTCGGCGGAGAGGCGCTTCTCGGCGGCCTCGAAGGAGATACGCGTACGCGTGGAGTCCTCGAAGAAGAGGTTCACGACGGTACGGCCGCGCAGGGTCGGCAGTTTCTTGATCGGCCGGTCGGCGACCCTGGCCATCTCCTCGGCGGTGTCGAGGATCAGGACGGCGTCGTCGCGGGTGAGGTCGGCGGCCGAGATGAGATGACGCTGCATCTGTCAGGCTCCGTAAGGCAGTTCAGGTTTGGGGACCGGGGGCCTGGGGGTGTCCCCCAGGGAGCACAGCCGGGCAGGCAGGGGCGGCGGCGCGTACGACGGTCCGTACGCGTGCGTGCTACTGCTGCTGCTCGCCCGAGGAGGTCCGCTTGGCGCCGAGCAGCACGGTGTCGCGACCGTCCTCCTCGGCGAGCTGGACCTTGACCGTCTCCCGCAGCGACGTGGGGAGGTTCTTGCCGACGTAGTCGGCGCGGATGGGCAGTTCGCGGTGGCCTCTGTCGACCAGGACCGCGAGCTGCACCGCGCGGGGGCGCCCGATGTCGTTCAGGGCGTCGAGGGCGGCGCGGATGGTGCGGCCGGAGAAGAGCACGTCGTCGACGAGGACGACCAGGCGGCCGTCGATGCCGTCACCGGGGATGTCGGTGCGGGCCAGCGCGCGCGGCGGGTGCATGCGCAGGTCGTCGCGGTACATGGTGATGTCGAGGGAGCCGACCGGGATCTTGCGGTCGGTGATCTCTTCGAGCTTGACGGCGAGCCGCTGGGCGAGGAAGACGCCCCGGGTCGGGATGCCGAGGAGAACCACGTCGTCGGCGCCCTTGGCGCGCTCGACGATCTCGTGGGCGATGCGGGTCAGGACCCGCGCGATGTCGGGGGCTTCGAGAACCGGCCGGGCATCGGACTCGTACTGCTGGGTGTCCATAAGAAACGGACCTCCTTCTCCGCCTCACGGGACGGACCTTAAAGGACGTCGGATTTGCGCCATCCACGGTAGCAGGCCGAGGCGACACCCCAGATCACCCCTATGGCGTAATCGGACACCGCTACCACGGAAGAGCCGGTGCGGACCATTCGGCTTGACGCGGAAGCGTAACGCTGCGTAACCTCACAGTGAGTTACCAGCCGCGCGGCGCGGAAACACTGCAGCCGCGTCGACACAGTGTCCGGGAGCTATATGTCCAGCGAATACGCCAAACAGCTCGGGGCCAAGCTCCGGGCCATCCGCACCCAGCAGGGCCTTTCCCTCCACGGTGTCGAGGAGAAGTCCCAGGGACGCTGGAAGGCGGTCGTGGTCGGGTCGTACGAGCGCGGAGACCGTGCCGTCACCGTGCAGCGCCTCGCCGAGCTGGCGGACTTCTACGGGGTTCCGGTGCAGGAGCTGCTGCCGGGCACCACGCCGGGCGGGGCCGCCGAGCCGCCGCCGAAGCTGGTCCTCGACCTGGAGCGACTGGCCCACGTGCCCGCCGAGAAGGCCGGCCCGCTGCAGCGCTACGCGGCGACGATCCAGTCCCAGCGCGGCGACTACAACGGCAAGGTGCTCTCGATCCGCCAGGACGACCTGCGCACACTCGCCGTCATCTACGATCAGTCGCCCTCGGTCCTCACCGAGCAGCTCATCAGCTGGGGCGTGCTGGACGCGGACGCGCGTCGCGCGGTCTCGCACGAGGAGAGCTGAGCCGCTCCACGTCTGAGCAGAAACGTGGCGCCCGGGGGGGGGGGGGGGGGGGGGGGGGGGGGCGGCCGCCCCCCCCCCCGCGCGGGGGGGGGGGGGGCGGGGGGGGGCGGGCCCCCCCCCGCCCCCCACCCCCCCCCCCACCCC
>NZ_JBITHH010000021.1:0-193691 GCF_044457795.1 Streptomyces sp. NPDC050528 | reverse complement strand
CCGCACCCACTCCGCGCTCGTCAGATCACCCCGCCCCATGCCGAGACCAACGAGCCGGCAACCCGACAGTCACATGATCCGCCGGACAGAACCTAGGGGATTGGCGCTTGGGGCGACTTGAGCGGCGGCCCCCTACGGATCTTTGGGTGCGGCGCCGTGGGGGCTGAGCGCGCAGTTCCCCGCGCCCCTAGGGGGGTTGGCGCTGACGCCCTGTTTTTAGGGGCGCGGGGAACTGCGCGACCAGCCCCCACCGGGCCCGCACTCGACCCACAACCGGGGTCCTCCCCCTCACCCAGACGGCCCGGCGCGCTGGTGGACGGCCCGAGGCGATGGTGCCGTTGGGGGAACGCACCCCGCCCCAGGAGGGACCCCCGATGACCCGTACCCCGGCCCGTGTCCTCCTCGCCGTGATACTCGCCGCGGGCACCCTCACCACCGCCGGCTGCGCGAACGAGGCCATCCTGCACAAGGTGACGACCGCCCCCTCCCCCTCAGCCGTACGCACCACCCCCGCCGCCCACGCGTCCCCCGCCGCCGCCCCCGTCCTCACCCCCGCCCAGGCCCAGTCCGCACTCATCACGGACGCGGACCTCGGCGCGCCCTGGACCCCGACCCAGGGCACGGCAACCTGGCGGGACTCCCTCCTCAAGGCGAAGACGGCGATCCCCGACTGCCAACGCCTCCTGGACGCCCTCTACGCCGACGAACTCCTCGGCACCCCGGCGAGCACCCAGGCGGTGACGGGCCTGGACGACACGGACGACGAGGCCCAACTCCGTTACCAGGTCGCCGCGTTCAAACCGGCGGACGTGAACCACACCCTGGACTGGCTTCGGACCCTCCCCCAAAAGTGCGCGACCTTCACGGCGACCACCACCCGCTCAGGCACCCAGACCGTGACGGTCACGGAGGCCACCCTCCCCACCGTCGGCGACACCCGCGAAGGCCTCCACCTCACCCTCACCGGCACCACCCCCGAGGGCGACCAGTCCACCCTCACCCTCGACACCGCCGCCGTCCGCATCGGCGACGACACCATCACGATCACGAACGGCGGCCTGGGGACTGTGCCGGCGTACGCGACGCAGCGGGCGCTGGAGATCGGGGCACAGCGGTTGACGGATGTGCAGAAGCAGGGTCGGGTGCAGATCTAGCACCGCACCAGACACCTGACGAAGGCAAACGAAGATGACCTCGCAGACCCACCCCGTCGACCACGAACTCGGCCTGGACCACGAACTCGTCCAGGCCGCCGCCCAGGTCGCACGCACCCGCTGCCGGGGCGACAACCACACCATGGCGGCCGCGGCCCGTGCCCAGGACGGCCGGATCGTCACCTCGGTGAACGCGTACCACTTCACCGGCGGCCCCTGCGCCGAGCTGGTTCTCGTCGGCACGGCGGCCGCCCAGGGTGCGTACGAACTGGACACGATCGTCGCCGTGGGCGACCGCGACCGGGGAGTCGTCCCGCCGTGCGGCCGATGCCGACAGGTCCTCCTCGACTACTTCCCCGCCCTGAAGGTCATCGTCGGCACGGGCGACCACCTCCGGACCGTCCCCATCACCGACCTGCTCCCCGAGAGCTTCATCTGGGCCGACCACCAACTCGACGCCGAGCACGCCGAGTAGCAAGCGGACGTCCTCGCTCAGCGACGCCGGCGTGCATCACCCGAACCGCAAGAACACGTCAACGCTTGTCGTACGGATCCGCCGGTTCCTTGACCTGCTTGACCACCGTCGCCCTCAGCACAGGCGGCCACGCCCCGTCCGTCCCCAGCTTGCCCTTGGGGACCCAGGTGCCGGTGACCGTGACCCAACTGTCGGTCTGCGGTGCGCCGTCGGCCTCGTCGCCCCGGATCTCCACCTTGCTGATCGTCGCGTCGGCCGCGCAGCAGGTGACGAGGAGGCGGGTGAGGTACCAGGTGCCGTTGGAGCCGTGGGTCACGAAGCCGGTCATGCGGAGGGTGCGGCCCTTGAGGGAGTGGCCGGTGTCGTAGATCGCGCGGGAGCTGTATTGCGCGACCGAGATGTCCAGCGGGTTCCCGGCGGGGAGCGCCGCGAAGGTGCCCACGCCCTGTGCCGCCCGTTGTGCCTCCTCGCGGGACGCGCTGTACGAACCCAGCGCGGGAGGCGGGAAGAGGAGCAGCGCCAAGGCGGGGAGTGTCAGCAGCCACGCGATGCGCGGGCCGCTTCCATGGGAGTGGCCGTGGTGGTCCTCGTCCATCTCGTCCTCGTGGCCGTGGTCCTCCTCCGCCTCCTGCCCGTGATCGCCCTCCCCGTGGCTCATCGCCCGTACCGCCGCCACCACACCCAGCAGCGCCAACAACCCACCGGACACGACCAGATACGGCCGCAACGCCGGCTGCACATACCGCAGATACAGCTCGCTGAAGAGGGAGATCCGTAGGACCGCGCCGCCCACGAGCAGCAGGAGGACCGCCGAGCCGTAGCGCCTCACAGCAACCACCAACCCACCAGCGTGCTGGCGGCCACCGCCACCAGCCACGTCGTCGAAGAGAAGCGGAAGGCGAAGGCGCGGCCGAACGTGCCTGCCTGGAGGGCGATCAACTTCAGGTCGACCATCGGGCCCACCACCATGAACGCCAGTTTCGCCGCCGGCGAGAAGCCGCTCAGCGAGGCCGCCACGAACGCGTCCGCCTCGCTGCACACGCACAACACCACTGCCAGCAGCGCCAGTAGCAGGAGCGACAGCCAGGACGAACCCGTGAAGATGTCCAGGATCGAGCGCGGTACGGCGATGTTGAAGGTCGCCGCCGCTGCCGCGCCCAGGACCAGGAAACCGCCGGCATGGAGGAAGTCGTGCTGCAGGCTTGCCACGAAGGCCTTCACGCCCGTGGGGGAAGAGGCTGCCGTCCGGCTCCGCTCCGGGAGTCGTAGCCACTCCTCCTTGCCGAATCTCGCCCACAGCCAGCCCATCACCACCGCCGTGGCGAGGGAGGCGACCAGGCGGGCCAGCACCATCTTCGGCTGGTTCGGGAACGCGATCGACGTGGCCACCAGGACCACCGGGTTGATCGCCGGGGCTGAGAGCAGGAAGGCGAGGGCCGCTGCCGGAGCTACCCCTCGCCTCATCAAACTGCTCGCGACTGGTACCGATGCGCATTCGCAGCCGGGGAGGACCACTCCCGCCGCGCCCGCGATCGGGACCGCCAGGGCCTGGTTGCGGGGGAGGAGGCGAGTGAAGACCCGTTCCGGGACGAACGCTCCGATCGCCGCCGACACCACCGTGCCCAGCAGCAGGAACGGGACGCCCTGGACCGCCACCGCCGTGAAGACCGTCCACCAGGCCGCCACGGCCGGGGTGTACAGGTCGATCGCCACCATGGGGCCCAGGACCGAGACGACCGTCGCGATGGCGATCAGCGCCGCGCCGCCCAGGACCGCGTAGACCATGGCGCGTACGGCCAGGCGCAGGCCGTCGAGCATCGTCCGTTCGTTCTGCACGCGCACGCGCCTGTCTCATCCCGTTTCGCACCACTACCGCTACGACTCGTACGTCGCACGGTAACCGTCGGTGCTGTGCGGTATCCCCGATTTGTCAAAGAGGAGGCTGTGCGGGGGCCGGGCCCAGGGTCGTGGTGCCGGGAGCCGTGCGGTGGCCCAGGCCCGTGCGGTAGGCGTCGAGGGCCGCCTCGACCCGGCCGGTGCGGCGGAGCAGGTCGCCGAGCATGCGGCACAGGTCGGCCAGGTCGCCGGCGGCGCCCGCGCGTTCCAGCAGGCTGAGGGCGCGGACGTAGTGCTCCTCGGCCGCGTCGGTGTCGCGGGCGTCCTCGGCGATGATGCCGAGGAGGCGGTGGGCGGCGGCGGAGTGCAGGGCGCCGCGTTCGGAGCTGAGGTCGCTGAGCACGTTGTGGAGGAGGGTGGCGGCCTCGTCCGACTTGCCGCGTTTGTGGAGTACGTCCGCCAACTCGACGGCGACCTGGCTGCTGTACAGCGCCGCGCGCTTCGCCGTCAGCATGTCCAGCGCCTGTCTCAACTCGACCTCGGCGCGCTCCAGTTCGCCGTCCTGGGCGTAGACGTAGCCGCGCATCCAGTGGCAGTTGGCGAGTTCGGTGCGGAACTGGAGTTGGCGGTACAGGTCGGCGGCCTTGGCGAGGGAGGCATCCGCTTCCGCCACCTTGCCCTCCGCTATCAGCGTGCGCGCCACCGAGCGGTGCATCCGGGCCAGCAGGGCCGGGTCCGCCACCTGGGGTGCCAGCGCGAGCGCCAACTCCGCCGCCTGGGCCGCCCTCGCGTGCGCACCCATGTCCATGTACGGGCCTATCGCGCTCGCGTAGAGCAGCAGGAGCGCGTCGGGGTCGTGCAGGCCGCCCCTGTTCAGCTCGTCGAGCGTCGACTCCAACAGGTAGACGGCGTAACGGAGTTCACCGGTGAGATAGTGGGCGACCGCCCGGCCTCGGATGGCCGGGACGCGGGACGGGAGCGGTTCGCCGGCCAGGCGTCGCTCGGCCCGTTCGAAGTACTCGCGGGCGGCGGTCAAGTCACCTGTGTCGAGGCCGCATTCACCCAGCCCCAGCAGCGCGACCGCCTCCTCGTCCGCGAGGCCGAGCGACTCCGCCTCCGCGAGGAGATCGGCGTACTGCTCGGTGGCCTCCTCCGACTCCCCGGTGGCCAGGGTGCGTTGGGCCTCGGTCAGGCGCAGGCGGAGTTCGGTGGCGAGGTGGGCGGGGCGGCCGGTCGCCAACTCGTCGTAGGCGACGCCGAGCCGGTCGGCGAGGTGGCGCAGCGCGTCGTCGGAGGGGCGGACCCGGCCGGCCTCCAGCGTGGAGATGTACGCGGGCGTGTAGGCGGGCTCGGCCAACTGCCGCTGGGTGAGCCCACGTTCGTGTCGCAACTGCTGCACCCTGCGCCCGATGACTTCCGGGTCGTCCCGTCTCACCATGCGATTAATCATGCCAGTAAGCCGAGTTACGGACTGGCGAGTAACTCACTTACATCGAGAGTGAGTTGATGAAGTCCGCGAAGCGGGCGCGGTGGACGGTGACGACGGCTCCGCCGGGGGCCGTCTTGGAGTCGCGGATCGCGATGCGGAGGGAGCGGGCGGCGGCGGGGGCGGGGGCGGCTACCTCGACGCAGTCGCCGCCACTGCTGCCGCTGTGGCTGGACCTACGCCATGTCGTCCGTCTCCGCGCGGCCTCCATACCGTTCCTCCAGCACGCGAGCGATCAGGTCGGCCGACTCCTCGACCGGGAGGGCGTCGGCCTGCAGGCGAGCGTAGGCGACGGAACGTTCCCTGATGACCTGCGAGTTGGCGGTCATGTGCGCCTCGTCGTAGGACTCGGAGTAGTAGATGTCGGGGTCGTCCTCGAAGCGCAGCAGGTTGAAGGAGCCCATCAGACCGGTGTGCACGCCCGCGGTGAACGGCAGCACCTGGACGTTCACCCACGGGTCGTCCCGGTAGGTCAGCAGCCGGGTGAGCTGTCTGCGCATGACCTCCCGGCCGCCGACCTCGCGGAGCAGCACGGCCTCGTCGAGGACGACCCACACGGCGGGCGGCTGCTTGCGCAGCAGGATGCGCTGCCGCTCCATGCGGGCCGCGACCAGCTCCTCGACCTTCTTCGGCGGGTACTCGACGGCCATCAGCGCCGCCGCGTACTCGGGCGTCTGGAGCAGGCCGTGCACCACCTGGCACTGGTACGTGGAGATGAACGCGGCCTTCGCCTCCATGTCGGCGTACGGCTGGAACCAGTTCGGCAGCTGGCTGCGCAGGACCAGGCCGAGCAGGCGGCTGAAGAACCCGTCCGTCATGAACGCCGCGTCGAGGGCCTCGGCGAAGACCCGGCTCGGGACCTTGGCCGCCGTCTCCACCTGACCGATCAGGGAGCCCGTGCAATAGATCACCTTGCCGAGCTGCTCCAGCGTCATGCCCGCCGCCTCGCGCAGCCGCCGCGCCTCGAAGCCGAAGTACTCCAACGGGGATGCGCTCGGGTCGAGTTGGCGAACGTGGACCATGCGACAGACCTCCGAGTAGTTACGGCCTGTCGCCGAGCGTAATCACTCCGTGGCATCCCGGTGACGGGAATCACCCAACCCACCCGCCCCCGCCTGTCGTACGGTGGGCAAATGTCCCCTTTGGCCAAGATCAGCGACTCGTACGCGCCGCGCTTCGCGGAGTTCGCGTTCGAGCCCGCCTTCGTGGCCGCGGTCGACCAGCACGTGGCTGAACTGCGCGAACGCCTCGCCGCCGGCGGCCCGGACCTGACGCCCCCGCCCCCGGACCGCGCCGATCTCACGGACTACGCGCTCGGCTTCCTGGACGCGCTCGCGGAGCTGGACTGGCGCGAGCCGGTCGGCCACGACTACGCGGTGTGCAGACTGACCGCCATCAGCTGGCTGGTCCACCGGCACGGCCTGCTGCCGCAGCAGCGCCACGGTGACTGAAAACGGTTTTCCACCGTCCCAACTCGCCCTGAAGCCCTTCCCGTTGAGTGCCCCGACCCCCTAAGTTAGGCACGCATTAAGCGTGTTTAATTCGCTACTGTCGCTGCTGTTGCCGTCGCTGTCACTGTCGTTGCGAGGTTGGTATGTCCGCGCGTTACGTCAGAGGATTCTGCGCCGCCGTCATCGCCGTAGCCGCCCTGATCGGAGCGGCGAACGCGAGCCCGGCCAAAGCGGCCGAGCCCCGTCCGGCCCACGAGGCCACGCGGGTTCAGCATCTCCACGTGGCCCGGTAGGGCCGCTGTCCCCACAGGTCACATGCCTGACGACCCCGGCATGCCCGACGACCCGGGCATGTCCCGTCGTCCGTCCGTGCCCGTGTCCATGCCCAGGTCCGTCCGCTCCCGCACCGGCTGGTTGGTCAGTGCGTCCTCGCGGCCCGACTGGTAGGCGGTGAGGCTGCCGCGGGCGTTGGTGGTTTCGCGTTCCGCGGCCATCAGCATGCGTTCCATGCGCTGGCGCATCGGGGTGATCATGCCGCCGCCGACGCCGACGATCAGGATGCCGGCCGCGGTCGCGAGGGCCGCGTAGAGGACCGGCTGGGTGACCGAGGTGGCGATGCCCGCCTGGCCGAGGGCCGCGATCACGCCGAGCGCCATGATGCAGGCCCAGACGATGGTCGCGAGCATCTTGCCGTACGACATGGGGGAGAGGGCGCTGCCCACGATGCCGCGGACCGCGTTGGCGATGGCCATCGCGACGACGACCAGGACGACCGCGACGATGCCGCGCGGGAGCCAGGCGACGATGCCGTTGATCATCGTGCTGACCGGGTTGGAGCCGAAGACGCCGAGCGCGAGCTGGAGGGTGATCAGCATCAGCGCGTAGTAGACGATCTTGCAGACGATGCCGGTCATGTCGTACTTGGAGTCCCGCAAGTACCGTTCCGTACCGGCCCGTTCGGAGAGTTTCTCCGAGCCGACCTTGCGCAGCACCCGGTCCAGGACGCGGGCGATCATCTTCGACACGAACCAGCCGATGGCCAGGATGACCAGGAAGCCGACGAGCTTCGGCACGAACTGCGCGACCTTCGACCAGGCGTCGTTCAGCCCCTGGGTGAAGTTGATGGCGAGGGTGGCTTCGGGAACAGCCATGGGCGGCACTTCCTTCGGTGGGTGCTAGTGGGTACTACCGGCCCCCTTGTTCTTCGTTCCTCATCAGTGGAGCAGCGGCGTGCGGACGTGGCCGCGTGAGCTGGGCCGTACGGGTGAAGAGCCGCCCTCGGCAGGCGTCCGTCAGCAGATACGGCGGTACGGCGCGTCCGGCGCGTACGTCCGCCACTGCGCCCTCGTCAGCTCCGCGTTCCCGGTGCGGGCGCAGACCCGTGCCAGGGCCCGGGCCGGGTCAACGGCGTAGCGCTGGAGCGGGACGTGCGCGCTGCCGGCGTAGACCGTGGTGCCGTCGGGGCTGAAGGCGAGGGATGTGATCGCCTCGCCCGGGGTCGTCAACGGGGCGCTGCTGAGCGGCTGTTGGGTGGCCACATCCCAGAGTTGCAGGCTGCCGCCGTCGCCGCCGACCGCGAGGGTACGGCCGTCGGGGCTGAAGGCGAGGGCCGCGATGCCCTCCGGGGTGGTGCCGAGCGGGGTGACGGCGGTGGCTGTCGGGGCGGGGAACACGTTGCGCAGGATGCCCTCGCGGTGGCGCAGCCCGCCGTCCCACAGGTCGACCCGGCCCGTCTGGTCGCCGGCCGCCAGCGCGGAACCGTCGGCGGTGAACGCCAGCGCGCCGATCTCGTCGCCCCGCACGAGGTCCTTCCCGGTGGACCGGCCCGACGGCGGGCGGGCCACCCTGCCCTCGCCGACGAGCAGGGCACCGTCCGGGCGCACGGCGAGGTGGCTGCCGGTGACGCCGGTGAGGACAGCGGTCCTGCGCCGGCGCGCGAAGTCCCAGGTCTCGTCGGCCAGTTGGCCGACGGCGGTGTCGCGGACGGCGTAGAGGGCGTGGCCGCGGCTCGGGCCGAGCGCGAGGGCGACGGCCGCGTCGCCCGGCAGGTCGAGCGTCGCGAGGGATCTCTCCCGGCGCACGTCCCACACCCCGAACGGCTGCGCCACCGCCTCCCTCCCGGGCGCCGAGATGCCGAACGCGAAGCGGGTGCCGTCCGGGCTGAACGCCATCAGGGGGAGGGTGGCGGCGGGGACGGTCGGCAGGGTGGGGTCGGCGGAGACCGGGACGCGAGCGGCCGGGAAGGTGTGCAGGACGCGGCCGCTGGAGGTGGCGCGGAGGCGGAAGACGTAGTGGTCGCCGGTGCGGGCGGTGGTGGCGTAGGTGCGGCCGTCCGGGCTGAGGCGGACGTCGTCGAGCGGGGTGGAACGCCAGGCGGAGGTGACCGCCTGGCCCAGGTCGAGAGTGTGGACGGTGCCGCTCTCCAGGTAGCGCAGGGTGTGGTCGTCGCGGTCCCAGACGAGGCCTCCGTAGAGGTGCTGGTTGTTGAGTTCGTGGCGGAAGACGGGGGCGGCGGGGTCGGTGAGCCGCCAGACGCGGAGTTCCGAACTGTCCGCCGTCGCCATGAAGGTGCGGTCCGGGCTGAACGACGCGTACTGGACCCCGGCGTCGCGAAGGTCGGCGACCTCGTGGCCCGTCGCGGTGTTCCAGACGCGCAGTCCGGTGCCGGTGGCGGTGGCGACGGCGAGGTGGTCGTCGGCGAGGGCGAGGAACGGGGCGTCGGTACCGCAGACGGCCCGGTCCTGGCGCCAAGTCCCTTGCAGTTCGCGTGAGTTGACCGTGTCCCATACGTGCACGGTGTTCGCCGAGCAGGCGGCTGCCGTGCGGCCGTCCGGGCTGACGGCGGTGAGGGTCGTGGCCGGTGCCTGTGCCGGTGCCTGTGCCTCGAAGGTGACGTGGCCGTCGGCGAGCGAGTGCAGCCGTATGTGGTCGCCCTCGGTGGTGAGGAGGGAGCGGTCGTCCGCGGTGAAGTGGACGTCGCCGATGCCGTGCAGGGCGGGGGCGTCGGTCCAGTGCCGGGTGCTCGTGTTCCAGAGGCGCAGGTCGCCGTCGGTCTCGGTGACTCCGAGGATGTGTGCGGTGGCGCCGGTGGCGGTCACCGTGCCGGTGGGTACCCGGCCCGAGCCGGTTTCTCGATGGGTGGTCACGTCCCAGGTGCGCCAGTTGCTGCCGGATGCGCTGAGCAGGGTGCGGCCGTCGTCGGTGAGCATCCGGCGGGTGTTCTCGCCGGGAGTGGGGTCGGTGAAGGCGTCCGTCTCCGGCTGCGCGAGTGAACCGAGCAGTGCGCGGCGTGACTCCGGCAACTTGTCCGTTTTCCAGGCGGCGATGCCGAGTTGGAGGGCGGTGCGGGGGTCGGTGGTACGGAGGCCGTCGGCTACGTCGGCGATGCGGCGGGCCGCGCTCTGTATGCGCTGGCGTGTGTTGTCGTTCCGCTCGTGCCAGACGGCTGCCGCCGTCAGCACCGCGACGATCAGGACGATGGACAGGGAGGCGGTGAGGGTGCGGTGGCGGCGGGTGATTCGGGTGGCTGCTCGGCGTTCGGCATCGCGGGCGGCGAGGGCGGCGGTTAGGAAGGCGTGTTCGGGGGTGGTCAGGGGGGTGGGGAGGTTGGGTTTGGGTTTGGGTTCGGGGTCGGGTGCGGGTTCGTGGGGGCTGGTCGCGCAGTTCCCCGCGCCCCTAAGGGGGTTGGGGGTGGGCGGGGTTGGGCGGGAGCCGTCTGTCGCGCCCACGCGGCGGTAGCCGCCCATCAAATGCAGCCCCGCGCCCCTTAGGGGGTCGGTCGCAAGGGCGCCTGCCCGGCCCGCCGTACTGCCCCCCGGCTCCTGCTCCTCCCCGAACAACTCCTCCGCCCTGGCCAACCGCGTCCCCCGATACAGCGCCCCCGGATCCCGATCGTGCTCCAGCCACGTCCTCGCCGCTTCCGTCAGCATGCGGTGGTGGCGGAGGCGTTCGCGGTCTTGTTCGATCCAGTCGTGGAGGCGGGGCCAGCAGGTGATCAGGGCCTCGTGGGCCAGATGGACGCCCTCCTCGTCGGCCGTCAGGAGGCGGGCTCGGGTCAGGCGTTCCACGACCGTCGGTATCGCCGGGTTCGCCCAGTCCGACAGTTCCGTGCGGGTCAGGGGGCGGCGGGTGTCCGGGGTGCCCTGGCCCGGGACGACCATGCGGAGCAGCAGGTGGCGGGCCGTTTCGGATTCCGCCGGGGTCAGGGTGCCGTAGACCTGCTCGGCGGTCGCGGCGATCGCGCCGCGGACGCCGCCCGCCGCCTCGTAGCCCGACAGCGTCAGCAGGCGGCCCTTGCGGCGGCGCCAGGTCTCCGCGAGGGCGTGGGAGAGCATCGGGAGGCCGCCGGGTTCGTCGAGGACCTCCTCCAACAGGCGGGCGGTCAGGGTGCGTTCGACCAGGCAGCCGACCGCCTGGGCCGGGCCCACCACCGCCTCCCGCAACTCCTCCGCCGTCATCGGACCGAGCAGCAGCGCGGCCCCGTGCAACGCGTCGGCCAGGCCGCGGTGTTCGGCGCAGCGGGCGTAGAAGTCGGCGCGGACCGACACCAGGACCCGGAGCTTCGTTTCCTCGTCGCGGGCCGCGAGCAGCAGGTCGATGAAACGCGATCGTTCGTGCGCGTCCTGGCAGAGGGTGAAGATCTCCTCGAACTGGTCGACCACCACCCAGCTCTCCGGTTCGGAGGGGGCGGGGGTGAGGAGGTGGGCGTAGGTGGTGGCGGGGGTCGGTCCCGGGGTCAGGATGCGCAGTCTCGCCGGGCAGGCTCCGGACGCTATCTCCTCCTGCAAGCACGCGATCAGGCCGGCCCGCAACAGCGACGACTTGCCGCTTCCCGACGGGCCGAACAGGACCGCGAAACGGTGGTCGCGGACCAGCGCGTGGACGTCGGCGATCACCCGGTCGCGGCCGAAGAAGAGGTGCCGGTCGGTGGGTTCGAAGCGGGCCAGTCCTCGGTACGGCGGTACCGGGGCGTCGTCGTCCGGCTCGGCCGTCTCGGCGGCGCGGTGCGTCTCCGCCTCGGCCTCCTTCCAGCGCGGGCCCCACTCGGCCGGGTCGCCGCCGCAGGCCAGGACGTACCCCTCGACCACGGCGAGCGTCGGCAGCCGTTCGCCCGCCGCCGCCTGGGACAACGTGGTCGCCGAGAAGCCCGCCGCCTTCGCCATCGTCCGGTACGACGGCCCGCCCGCGGCCCGGCGCAGCTCCCGCAACGCGTGCGCGAGCCCCTGCACGGCACCCGCCCTCGGGTCGACCGGTCGCTCGGGACGACCCATGCGCGTACCTCCGTACACCTGGCGAAAGCGACATCCGGAGCGATGACCATACGGATGATCAGGAAACGGCGGGGTGACCCCGAGGTGACGGCTGGGTGACGCAAACCGACCCGCGTCCCCAAAACGGGACTAAATGGGACCGAACGAGACCGATCGACCGGGTCGGCATACGCGTGACCAGCCAGCCCCTCCACCGGCACTCCCCCTTGTCACTCCGGGGCTCCCCGACAGCTCCCCCGCATACGCTGCCTTCGTGACCTCTTCCGCCGCCGCGCGCACCGCACTCGACCTCACCGCCGACCTCCCGGTCACCGACCTCGAAGACTTCTACCGGGATCTGCACCGCCACCCCGAGCTGTCCGGCGAGGAACACCGCACGGCCGCGAAGCTCGCCGAACGCCTCACCAAGGCGGGGTACGACACCGTCGAGGGCATCGGCGGCACCGGCGTAGCCGCGGTGCTCCGCAACGGCGACGGACCGACCGTGCTGCTGCGCGCCGACATGGACGCGCTGCCGGTCGCGGAGGAGACGGGACTGCCGTACGCCTCCTCGGTGCCCGGGGTGATGCACGCCTGCGGGCACGATCTGCATGTGACCTGGCTGGCCGGTGCGGCCCGGGCGCTGGCCGCGGGGCGGGACGCCTGGTCGGGGACGCTGGTGCTGGTGGGGCAGCCCGCGGAGGAGACCGGCGAGGGCGCGGCGGCGATGGTGGCCGACGGCCTGTACGAGCGTGTCCCGCGCCCGGACGTGCTGCTGGGCCAGCACGTGGCGCCCGGACCCGCCGGGTTCTACCCGCACTCGCCCGGGCTGATCATGTCGGCGACCACCGACATCGACATCGTGATCCATGGGCGGGGCGGGCACGGCTCACGGCCCGAGACGACCGTCGACCCGGTCGTCACCGCCGCCTACCTCGTCACCCGGCTGCAAACGGTGGTCTCCCGGGAGATCGCCGCCCGCGACTCCGCCGTCCTCACCGTGGGCCGCATCGAGGCGGGCACCCGGCACAACATCATCCCGACCACCGCCCGGCTCTCCCTCAATCTGCGCACCCAGTCCGCCGACGTACGGGACCGGATGATCGCCGCGATCCGCCGCATCACGGCCGGCGAGTGCCTCGCCGCGGGCTGCCCGGCCGAGCCCGAGGTCACGGTCGGCAACGACTTCCCGATGACCGTCAACGACGCCGACACCGACCGCCGGATCGCCGCCGTCCACACCGAGGTCCTCGGCGCGGGCACGGTCTTCGACCCCGGCCCGGCGATGGGCAGCGAGGACTTCCCCCACCTGGTCCCGGACGGGGTGCCGTACTCCTACTGGTTCGTGACGAGCACCCCGGCGGACGTGTGGGACGCGGCGCCCGGTACGGACCTGATGGAGAAGTTCCACGCCGTCCCCAGCAACCACAGCCCCGAGTTCGCCCCGGACCTGGTGACGGTCGCGCCCGGGGTACGGACCCTGGTCTCGGGCGCGCTGTCCTACCTCGCGCACTGATCAGTTGGGGAGCGCCTTCCTCAGCGCCGCGTCCAACTGCCGTGCCAGCGCCGCGTCTTGGGGCCGGTCGTCCCGGAACAGCGGGCCCAACTGCGCGCTGAAGGTCTGCGTGAACGCGCCGTAGAGCGGAGTGCGCGGACGCTGAACCGCCTTGCGCAGTGCGGGAAGCAGCGTGGTGCGGGCGTACGCGGGACGCCCGGCCGCGTCGCGCGGCATCGGGTCGGTGCTCTCGCCGGTGGGCGAGGCGGACGGC
The DNA here is from genome assembly GCF_044457795.1 of Streptomyces sp. NPDC050528. Classification (NCBI taxonomy): domain Bacteria; kingdom Bacillati; phylum Actinomycetota; class Actinomycetes; order Kitasatosporales; family Streptomycetaceae; genus Streptomyces; species Streptomyces sp. NPDC050528. The sequence goes on along the minus strand of NZ_JBITHH010000021.1, from coordinate 180,271 downwards.
GTCTGCCCGGCGCCGACCGCACCGCAGGTCACGTTGTTGTCCACGTAGGCGGAGGTGCGGGTCGCCGCGAACCCCGCGTCCAGCAGGCAGCGTTCACTCTGCCGGCCGGTGAGGTACGTGATCAGCTCGGCCGCCTTGGCCGCCCGTCCGGACGACTCCGTCACCGCCAGGTTCTGCCCGCCGAGCACCGCGCGCCCCGGCAGCGGGGCGACCCCGAGCTGGTCCGTGCCGAACGACTGGTGCAGGGTGCGGTAGGCGTACGGCCACTGCCGCAGGAACTCCGTCCGGCCGTCCGCGAAGTCACCGAGCGACTCGGCCTCGTCGGAGTGGAAGGCGTCCGGGAGGGTGTACGACGGGTCGGCGCGGGTGCGCAGTTCGGCGATCCCGGCCGTCAACTCCCCCACAGAGGCGTCGTAATGACCGTCTCCGTCGGTCAACTCGAAGTCCGGCACCGCCGACGCGAACGCCTCGATCGCGTTGACCGTGCGGCCCTCGTAGGCGCCGAGCTGGGTGGTCCAGCCCGTGACGCCGGGCATCTTCTTCGTGACGGCGCGGCTCAGTTCCTGCAGCCGCGCCCAGCTGACGCCCTGCTCCAGCTCCGGCCGCGACACCCCCGCCCGCCGCAGCAGATCGCTCCGGTAGTAGAGCAGCCCGACATCGCTGTTGAAGGGCGCCGCGTACACCTTGCCGTCCCAACGGGCCGTGTCCGCCACGGACTTGATGACATCGGCGTCCAGCGTGCCGGCGGGCAGCGGCCGGACGAGACGCGCGGCGGCGAACTCCGGCACCCACGTCACGTCCAGGTTCACGACGTCGTAGTCGGCGCTCCCGGACTGCAGGGCGCCGAGCAGCTGGCTGCGCTGTTCGTCGGCGTTGCCGGGAAGTTCGACCAGCCGGGCCCGGTACCCGGTCCCGGCCTTGTCCTGCTGCTGGTTCCAGGCCTCGATGAGCTGCTCGCGGATGCCGTTCTTGCCGGTGACGTCCCGGCCGCTGGCCACCACGATCTCGCCCGGCCCCTCGTCGGGAGGCGCCCCCGACGAGGTGTGGCCGCCGCTGCACCCGGCGACCAGCAACAGGGTCAGCAGTGCCGCGTACCGCCGTCGGCTCATCAGTCCGCCCCCGTTCCGGTGCGCGCGACCTCGTCGTGCAGGCCCGCACCGAGATCCGTGTCCGCGTCCAGACAGCGACCGCCGCTCACGTCGGAGATCCGCTCGTCCGCCTTGCCCTTGTCGCAACCGCCGCTCACCAGCGACACCATCGCCACCGGCACCTTCACCGACTTCGCCTTCTTCAGTACGGCGTCCAGCCGCGCGCCGGTGAGCCGGTTGTTGTCCTCGTCGTCGGTGACGTACACGATCAGCCGGGGCCGCTCGTCGTCGGCGCCGTGCTCGGCCAGGTAGTCGAGCGCGGCGAGCAGCGCGGCGTGCGGATCGGCCTCGGCGTCCTGGACGGTGGCCTTGTCGATGGCGCGCTCGGCGGACGTGCGCGGATGCGGGCCGAAGGGGAGCAGCACCTGGTACGGCGGGTCGTGCGGGTCCAGCCCGGAGACGCCCCACACCCCGTACTTGTCGCCGCTGTCGAGCCCGCCGAGCCCGCCGAGGGACTGCTTCACCAGCCCGCGGCCACCGCTCGGCCCGTCCCAGAGGGCGCCCATCGAACCGGAGTCGTCGATCAGGAAGAGCACCCGGCCGGCCCCGTCGGCTTTGCGGTAGCCCGTGAGCGCGTCCTCCATGTCCTGCTGCTTTCGGGCACCGGCCGACAGATCCGCGGGCGCGGGATCCACCCCGGTGCCGGGCGAGGGGGGCGCGAGCAGAGGGCGGTCGCCGCCGGCCGAGCGGAAGCCGTCCGCCGCGAACACGGCCCGGCCGCCGCTCCCGGCGAGCCAGCGGTGGAAGTCCTCGGCCGCCGTGTCCCGCGCCTCCTGGTCCCGGTCGGCGCCCTGCCAGCCGACGCGGACGAAGGCCGGCTCGATACCGGGCGTGTCGTCCGGGTACTCGGCGACCCGGTCCACCCGGGTCGCCCGGTCGCAGCCGACCCCGCTCTTCAGCAGGAACTCGGGGACCAGCGCGGCGGTCAGGCGGTCCGTGTCCGAGTCGTCGGGCAAGGTGCACAGCAGATCGGCGGCCGTGGGGGAGGGCGCCCCCGGCGAACGCACCAGGCCTTCGGCGGTACCGGGCTCCGAGCCGTGGTAGAGCCCCATGGTCGCGAGCAGTGCCGCGTCGGTGAACTCCGGGTCGGGACGGCTCACTTGGACGTCCGGCGCCCGCCCCCGCAACACGGTGATGAGCTCGTTCAGCCGCAGACTGCTACCCGAACTCCCCCCACCGGCAAGGTCCTTCGGCACGGCGAGCACCAACGGCGAGTAGGCGAGGGGCTTGGCGTCCGTGGTGAGGGCGACGACGGAGTCCACGTCCTGGTGGGCGGTCACCCGGGAGGCGTCGGCGACCGAGGCGGGGATCCAGATGTCGGGCTGCGGACCGATGTCGCGCTGCGGGTCGGTGTCCTCACGGGGTTCCTGCCAGGCGTCCGACTGGCGCTGCAACGCGGTGACCACGTCGGCGGAACTCGCGCTGTAGACGGTGATCCCGCTGCGCCGGCAGCCGTCGCCGGTGGTGTTCGCGTCGGAGGTGAGATACGCGTCGGCGGCCGTACGGACGGTGGACTCCAGGTCCGGGTCGGCGAGCAGGCGCAGTTCGAGGGGCGGCCCGCAGGAGGGGGTGGAGGCGGTGAGGGTGTAGAGGCCGTACGAGCCGAGTCCCAGAGCGACGAGGGCGAGCACCAGGGTGATCCAGGACGCCGTTCTCAACAGCGCCCACACCCACCCGAACCACCCGGCGACGGCACCGCCACACCTCCGCAGCAGGGCGAGCAACGCCTCCCAGCCGCGCCGGATCACCGAAGCCCCCGCGTCCGCACCGGGCACCCCCGAAGAACCGGCCGCTTCCCCCCGATCCGGCCGATCCCCCCTGTCCTGCCGAACCGGGCGGGCCGACAGCAGGACGTCCTCCTCGGGTTCCCACCGCCCGCGCGGCTCCCAGGGATCACCGCGTACGGTCGTGTATCCGTCCCGGCGCATCAACTCCCGTAACTGTCTGGAGAGTTCGACGAACCGCACCTCGCCGTCCCGGTCGAGGAGCCGTACGAGCCGTTCGGTGAACGGCGTCGGCCGGGTGCCGTCGCCCGCGTCGATACGGTGGTTGGCCTGCACGCTCATCTGGAGCAGCACGTGCCGCTTGTCGCGGAAGTTCTCCCAGATCCAGCCCGCGTTGCCGGCGAAGCAGCAGTCGAGGATCACGACGATCCGCTCGGCGCGGCCGGCGGCGAGCATGGTCAGCATCGTGGTGACCATCTCGGCGCCCGGGAACACGGCCTGGCCGCCCGCGACCACGCTGGCGTTGCGCATCTGCAGGAACAGTTCGTCGCCCGCGGCGGGGATCGCGCCGTGCCCGGCGAAGTACACCAGGAGCAGGCCCTCGGCCTCCTGGGCGGCGGTGCGCAGCGCCCGGTCGAAGTCGTCGAGCGTGGGCGAGCGCAGCACCCGCACCTCGTGGTCGCCGAAGATCCGCCCCCTGGGCAGTACGTCCCGTAACCGGTTCAGGTTGTGCTTGACGGCCGGGAGATCGCCGGGCACGCCGAAGGGCGGCGCGGTGATGTCGTACTCCGAGACGCCGACCAGCAGCGCCCGGTTCGCCTTCCCCCGCGGGTCGAAGTCGGACACCGGGCTACCCGTTGCCGTCGGAGGACACCACATCCACGTCCACCTGCGGCGGTTCTCCGTGCTCGACGTCCCGACGGTTGTTGCGCCAGGCCACGACGGCCCGTCTGATGTCCTGCACGAGCTGATTGAAGACGGGCGCGGCGGCGGAACTGACGAGGGCCACGACGATCTCCGAGCCGACGCCCATGGGCGCCCCCGCCTCAACCTCACGGGGCCGCGCCTCACCCACCCGCAACTCACCCGCGCGCAACCGCTCTTCCAGCGGCTCCTCCCGCGCCAGCCACGCCATCAGCGCGCCGACATCACGCGCGTCCGCGGTCCCGTCCAGCCGTACGCGAATCTCCTGGTCGGCCACGCCATCCCCCTCAGCCTTAACGCACCATCATGGCACCGCAGTTGACTCCAGGGGAGGGAGATTCAGGGAGCTTCCCGAGTCTTCACGAGTTGAGCGACTGCGACTGCAACTGCCGCAACTGCTCCCGCACATGATCCAGGGCTCCCTTACGCCGCCCGGGCACCCGCCCTCTCAACTCGGCGAGCGCGACGCCAAGTTCGCGTGCGGGTGCCTGTTCCTGAATCAACCCCCACTGATGATGAGCCCGATCAACAGCAGCCTCAACGATCGCTGCCCCAGGCGCCTGCCCAGCCCCCAACCGCGCCCCAGCCACCGCAAGCCAACCCTGACAACTCCGCACCGGATCCCCCGCCAACATCGCCAGATCGGCCCGAACTTCGGTCCAGTGCAGCGCTTCTTCGGAACCCCGGCCGTGTGCGCGCACGGCAGCTTGCTCATGCTCGGCGGCGAGGGCATCGGCGTCGAGGTATCGGCCGGCTTGGGCTGCGGAGGCTACGGCGATGTGGGGGTCGGTGGGGTCGTGGAGTGACGGGGTGGGGTGGTGCGTTGGCGGGGTGGGCTGACGGGTTGGCGGGGTTGGGGGCGCGCTGTCGTGGGGGCGGGGGGTGCCGTCTTGCCGGCTTGGCGGGGCGCTGTCGTGAGTTGGCGGGGTGCCTTCCTGGACCGGCGGCGCGCCGTTGTGGGTTGCCGGGGAGCCTTCCGGGACTGGCGGCGCGCCGTCGTGGGTTGGCGGGGTGCCGTCTTCCTGGCTTGGCAGTGCGCCGTCGTGGGTTCGAGGGTCACTGTTCTGGGCTCGCGGCGCACCCTCTTGGTCTCGCGAGGCGCTGTCGTGGGTTCGGGGCGGACTGTCCTGGCTGCGCCGCGCATCCTCCTGGTCCGACGGCGCGCTGCTTTGGCTCGGCAGCAGGCCTTCCGGGTTCGGCGGGACACTGTCCGAGTTCGGCCGCACACCCTCCAGGCCTCGCGGGTCACTGCCGTAGCTTCGCACCGGACCGTCCTGGCCGCGCCACGCATCCTCCTCGCTTGGCAGCACGCTGCTTTGGCTCGACCCCGCACCCTCCAGGATCCGCCGCACATCCTCCGCGCTCGGCAGCACGCTGGTCTCGCTCCGCCACGCGTCGTCCCGGCCCAGCGGCACACCTTCCTGGCCTTGCGGCGCCCTGTTCTGACTCGGGCCCGCATAACCCAGCCCCTCCGGCGTTATGGGCGGCGCACCCTCTTCCCCCCACACCGCACCGTTCTGACCCAGGCCCGCAAAATCCAGCCCGTCCGGCGTTTGAGGACGAGGCCCCTTCAGGGCCGATGGGGGTCTGGGGGCGGAGCCCCCAGGGACGCCCGCACCAGCACTCACCGGCACGCCAAAACTCCCCGGCACCGCAACACCCGGCATCGCAAGCACCACATCCGCATACCCCTCCGCCCCCAGCCGCTCCACCGCCTGCTGATGCAACTGCTCAACCGGCGGACGCCACCCGCTGCGCAGAATCGTCGCGACCGCCTTCATGTACGCCGGGACGGCCACGCTGCGGCGAGCCGGGGGCGGGGCGATGCGGCCGTAGACCGCGTTCGTGCGGCCCGAGTCGAGGGGATGCGTGTGGAGCCACTGCCAGGTCTCCGCGTCGGTGTGGAGGTCGAGCAGCAGGGTGGTCGTACCCGGTGCGCGCAGCCGCAGTTCCTCCCGGACCCACGCCCACGGGAACCCGGTGTAGCGAACGGTCGCCGGAGTCGTCCGTGCCAGCGCCAGGTGCGGAAGGTGCTGTTTCCGGTCGAGTTGGAGTTGCCCGGCGACGAACACGGTCAACGGACCCGGTGCCGTGGCCGCGGCCCGCAACCGGGTCAACACAGCCTGCGGCTCCAACGGGTCGGCGAGTTCGACGACGTTTGCCGTGTCCGTGCCGGCCAGCACGGCGGGGTCGACGGCCGCGAGGACGGGGAGTACGGAGGCCGCGTCCACCAACCGCCCCTTGCCGACCGGCGAGGCCGCGAGCAGCAGCACCGTTCCAGGCATGCGCCCTCCCCCGAACCCTCGAACACGGCGATCACATCATTCACTTCGTACCCAAGCACCGTAACCTCTGCCCAACCTCTGCTGCTGCAAAGGGTGATGTCACGACCGCCGTACCGCGAAGATCGTGGTGTCGTCGGCGAGATGTCCTCCCCCGTGCCGCAGCGTGCTGTCCCGGACATAGGCGACCAGACGCTCCGGGTCGGCGAGGTGCGGATCGGCCAGGACACCTTCCGTGACAAGGGACTTGAGGGGGTAGAAGACACCCGCCCTGTCCCGCGCCTCCGTCACCCCGTCGGTGACCACGAGGAGGGTCTCACCGGGGCCAAGGGCGACTCGTAGCGTCGGCGGTGGTCCGTCCATGTGGGCCAACTCGCCCAGCCCCAGCGGGAGTCCGTGCCCGGGCGGCAGCGACCGTACCCCCTGCGGACCGACCACCAACGGCGGTTCGTGACCGAAGTTGACCACCTCGACGATGTCCGGTTCGGCGACGGGAAAGCTCAGCAGCACGGCCGTCGCGAACCGGTCGATGCGGTCGTCGTCCTCACCGCCCAGCGCGGCGAGATGCAACCCGTGCCGATGCATCCGGGTCTCCAACCGGGCGGCGACGGTGGCGAGTTCCGGCTCGTGATACCCCGCCTCACGGAACGTGCCCAGCAACGCGGCCGCCGCCTCCACCGCCCCGAGCCCCTTGCCCTGGACGTCACCGACGAGGGCCCGCGTGCCGTGCAGACCGGGCTGGATGTCGTAGAAGTCGCCGCCGACGCGGGCGAAGGCGTCCGCGGCGAGATACACCGCCGCGTGGTCGAGGCCGCCCCAGCCCGGCGGCAGCGGGCGCAGCAGCGTACGGCGGGTGGTCTCGGCGACGTCCCGCATGTGCAGCATGCGGCGTTCACCGCGGACCCGGACCACACAGGCCAGGACGGCGAGCGCGCCGCCCACCCCGACGAGGATGAAGTCGGGCAGACCGGTCTGGTACTGGTGCGGCCAGGCGTGATCGGCGAGCGCGTACGTCGCCATGCCCAGCACGGCGAACACGGCCGTACCCCACACCCCGCAGATCGCGGCGGCGATCCCCGGCACGAGCACGATCCACGACACCGTCCGGAACTCGCCGCCCGTGTTCCAGTCGACGAGCAGGATCGTGACGAGCACCAGCAGCGGCGGTATCCAGGCGACGCTCCGCCCGCGCACCCGCAGCAGATGCTGCCGCCGGAGCGCGTCGGGGTCCCCGGCGCGGGGCAGCCGGTCGAGCGGGGAGCGCCCGGAGTCGCCGTAGCGCCACGGTCTGAGCACTCCGCGGCGCACCGGTCCGAGCCCATGGCCGCTCACGGCGTCAGTACGCGACCGACATCCGGCCGCGCGGGTGGGCGTGCGCCTCCAGTTCGTCGACGAAGGCCACCGCGTAGTCCTCGGCGCTGATGAAACTGCGGCCCTGGTCGTCGGTCATGAACTGGTCCCCGTCGACGCGGAAGCGCCCGGTGCGGGTGCCCGGGGCGATCTCGGCGGCGGGGGAGACGTAGGTCCAGTCGAGGCCGTCGTCGAGGGCGCGGTAGTAGGCGAGGACGGCGCGGTGGGCGTGGGCCTCCGGGAGGTAGGCCTCGGGGAAGCCGGGCTGGTCGCTGAGCGCCTGGCCGGGGGCGACCTCCAGGCCGCCGGCGCCGCCGACCACCATGAGCCGCCCGACCCCGGCCGCGCGGACGCCCGCGACGAGCGCCTCGTTCAGGGCGAGGAAGGGGCCGCTCGGGTCGCTGCCGTCGCGGGGCGGTACGCACGCGGAGGCGACCACGTCGGCGCCCCGCGCGACCTCGGCGACCTTCTCCCGGTCCGTCGCGTCGGCCGCCGTCGCGGTGACCCCGGGGACGGGCGACTGGCCGGAACGGCTGACCGCCAGGACCTGGTGGCCGCGGGCCGACGCCTCCGTGGCGATCCGGCTGCCGACCATGCCGGTGGCGCCGAAGAGTACGAGCTTCATGCGCCCCAGCGAAACACGGGCCAACGGAGGCCGCACGCCGACTTGCCACCGCCTCCGCCGGGGTGTGCATTGGTAGTACGGGGAGAGAGAGGAGTGCTCTCATGGCTCAAGCGGCACCCACACCCGGCGGAATGACCGGCCCGGGCAGCATCTCCGGCCGACGCCGAATGCCCGGCCGGAGCGGATTCACGGGCAACCTGCCCGACATCTTCGACGCACGCGTCCACCGCGTCGCGAAGGTCGCGATCCCGGTCGTCCTGGGGCTCGTCTACGGCTACTGGGCGGCGGCCAACCGTCGCGGCGGCGGCCCCATCACCGGCTGGAACATCCTGTTCGGCTTCGTCACGGCGCTCGCGTTCATCGTGCTGTGCCTGGCGGTGGCGCAGTTCGCGCCGCTGCTGAAGCGCGAACTGCACTCGCTGGTCAAGTCCGGCTTCGCGGGCGCGGCGCTCGGCTTCCTCTACAGCCAGAGCGGCGAGAGCATCCTGCGCTCGGCGGCCCTCGGTCTCGTGACCACGGCGGCCGTCTTCCTGGTCTTCTTCTACCGCTACTACACACGCGAGGACGGAGAGGGCAACCGCATCCGCTGACCGCCCACCGGCAGCAACACGTGGGCCCCGGCACCGAGTTGGTGCCGGGGCCCACGTAATTCCCTACGATCCCTTCCCTACGACCGCCTTACGGCGCCCAGTTCCAGATGCCGCCGCCGCTCGACGAACCGGAGGAACTCCAGCTCCAGGTACCCGAGGCGCTCCACGACCCGGAGGCCGACGTGCTCCACGAGGAGTTGTCGTCGTTCCAGTTCGGGTCGTTGTTCCAGCTGGAGTTGCCCGAGTTGCTGTTGCCGTCGCGCCAGCCCGGACACGGGTCCGAGCAGGACGGCACGCCCTGGCCGCCGGTGTCGACGAACGCCGCGCTGGCCCAGGCCTGCGCGCCGACGAGCCAGTACCAGTCGGGATTCCCGTTGACGCTCTGTCCCCTGACCACGCATTGGACGCGGTCCTGGCTGCCCGGTGAGAGCGCGGCGACGACGGGTGAGTGGGTGGTGGGCGACTCCCGCACGTTCAGTTCCGTGCGGGACACGATGGTGCCCCAGATCGGACTGCCGCCACCGCCACCACCGCCATGTCCTTCGGCGTACGTGGTCGGTGCTGCCACCGCCGTCGTGCCCGCCGCCGCGACGGCGAGGGTGCCACCGGTGAGCAGGGCCGCGGCCAGAGTCCGCAGGGCCGGAGTGGTGCGCATGTTCGGCCTCCTTCTCCCCGGTTCCAGGAAACACCCGTTCGGGTGAAGCCTCCACCGGAGAGCGGACCGCCCAGTTCCGCCAAGGGTTCCGCGCCGGTGCCGACGGATTCCGCGACCGGGCCCACCCATTCGGTGCGACCTTTGACCCATACGCAGTCAAAAACCCCCGACCCGCTCGCGTACGACGCGCTCCGGCCGTGTCCTGAAGGCGTGCCCCCACGTCTCCGGAGCGCCCTGTCGGCCGTCCTCGTCGCCCTCTCCTGCCTCCTCACGCCCTTCGGCGCGCTGGCGGCCTGGGCGGCGTACGGCCTGACCGACTCCGGCCGCTACGTCACGACGATGGCGCCCCTCGCCGCCGACCCGGCCGTACGGGACGTCATCGCGGACACCGTCGGCGCGGGCATCATGCGCCAGGTACAGGTCGGCGGGGTGCACGTGGGCGGGGTCAGGGTGAGTTCGGCCCGGGGCACGATGGCGCCGTTCGTGCACGACGCCGTGCGCTCGTTCACCGAGACCGAGGCCTTCCGCGTCGCCTGGGACGAGGGCAACCGCGTCACGCACGACGCCGTACTGCGCGCCCTGGAGGACGAGGAGCAGGACGGCACGGTCACCGTCGACCTCGCCCCCGTCACCGACCGGCTGAAGCACCAACTCGCCCGCGAGAACCCGCCGTTGGCGAACGACATCCCCGTCCAGCACACCGAGGTCGCGGTACTCCCGGCCGGTGAACTGGGCCCGCTCCGGAAGGGGTTCCACGTGCTTGAGGTCGCCGGCTTCTGGCTCCCCGTGGCCGCCGCCGTCTTCGCCGTCACCGGGATCGCCGTCGCCGTGCGCCGCCGCCGCGCGATCACCGCGACCGCGCTCGGCACGGCCCTCGGCGGCGCGCTGCTGGGCCTCGCGCTCGTGATCGGCCGCCACTTCACCGTCGCCGACCTGCCGGCGGAGGTCTCCGAGGCGGCCGGCGGCGCGATCTACGACGCCCTGACCGCGACCCTGCGCACGGTCGCCTGGCTGCTGGCGGGCGTGGGCCTCACGGTGGCCGCCCTGGCCTGGCTCACCCGATTCGCCCGCCCGGTACGGGAGTTCGTGCTCCTGCGCCTCCTGCGAGACCGGCGAGCACCCGCAGCCCCCGCCGCAGACCACGCCCAACAACCGACCCGAGCCCAAGCCTGACCACCCTCACACGGCTCACCCAACACACCCACCAGACCGGGAAGTTCATCCTCCCCCGCCCCGCGCGAGACCGGCGAGCACCCGCAGCGCCCGCCGCAGATCGGGCACAGCGGCCGACGCGAGCCCGAGCCTGACCGCGTCCGGGGTCACCTTCGGATCGACGCTGAAGGCGGTCCCGGGCGTGACGGCGATCCCGTGCGCGGCCGCGGCAGCCGTGAAGGTGTCGGCCCGCCACGGCGCGGGCAACTCCCACCAGGCGTAATAGGTGAGCGGATCGGCCCGTACGACGAACTCCCCCAACTCCTCGGCGACCAGCCGCTGTCGGGCAGCCGCGTCCTCCCGCTTGGCGGCCACCAACCGCTCCACGGTCCCGTCGACCGTCCACCGCACCCCCGCCTCCAACGCGAACCGCCCCGCACTCCACCCACCGGACCGAATGGCGACGCCCACCGCGTCGACCCGCCCCTCGGGCACGACGAGAAACCCGACGGTCAGCCCCGGCGCGACCCGCTTCGACAGCCCGTCCACGACATGCACGAGCCCGGGCGCGTGGGCGGCGAGCGGCGCGGGGGAGTCGGGATGGAGGAACGACCAGATGCGGTCCTCGACGACAGGCAGCCCCAACTCCCTTACGACATCGGCAATTTCCCGCTTCCGCACCTCACCGGTCGTCACAGAGGTCGGGTTGTGGAGCGTCGGCTGGAGATAGAGGGCGGAGAGGGGCGCGGTGCGCTGCGCGGCGACGACCGACTCCGGCCGCAGCAGCCCGTCCCCGTCCACCTCCAACGCGACCAGCGTCACCCCGAGCCGCCCCGCGATCTCCCTGACCAGCGGATACGTGAGCGGCTCGACCCCGACCCGGCCGCCCGGCCGGACGAGGGAGGCGAGGGTGGCGGCGATGGCCTGACGGGCGTTGCCGCTGAAGAGGACGCGGTCGGGGTCGGGCCGCCAGGTGGGCGTGGCGAGCAGATCGGCGACGGCCTCGCGGGCCGCCGCAGTGCCGGTCGCGGCCGCCGGACGCAGGGCCTCGGTCAGTACGTCGGGGCGGAGGAGGGGCGCGAGGGCGGGGGCCAGCAGCTCCGACTGCCCGGGCGCGGAAGGGTAGTTGAGCTCCAGATTCACCGGCGCCGAGGTAGCCGCCTCGACGATCGCCCGCCCGTACGGCCCCGCCGCCGCGGCCCGCACAAAGGTCCCGCGGCCGACCTCCCCCACCACCAGCCCCCGGCGCACGAGTTCGGCGTAGACCCGCCCGGCCGTCGACCCGGCGATCCCGCGCTGCCGGGCGAACACCCGTTGCGGGGGCAGTTGTTGACCCGGCCGGAGCCGCCCGGAGGCGATGTCACCCGCGACGCGGTCGGCGATACCCCGGTAGTCCGCCATCCACCCTCACCTCCCCCTCACGTCCCCACATTGCACCGAGGGCAAAGATCTTATTGCACCGAGGAGTTGAGCGGATCTAGGGTCGATCACATGCCACCCGATACTTCCCCATACCTCCCCCTTGTCCTCATCCACGGCCACCCTTTCGACCACACGATGTGGACCCCGCAGACCGAGGCGTTCTCCCCGACCCGCAGGGTCATCGCCCCAGACCTGCGCGGCTACGGCGACCACCCGCCCCCGGCCCCCGCCGTCACCCGTTTCTCGGACTTCACCACCGACATCGAGGCCCTGCTGGACGAGTTGAAGGTGGAGACGTTCGTGCTGGCCGGGCTGTCGATGGGCGGCCAGATCGCGCTGGACTGCTACGGCCGGTTCGGCGAGCGCGTCCGGGGCCTGGTCCTGGCCGACACCTTCCCGAGGGCGGACACCCCGGAGGCCGCCGCCATCCGCAACACAACGGCGGACCGCCTCCTACGGGAGGGCATGCGCGGTTACGCCGACGAGGTGCTGGAGCGGATGGTGGCGCCGTACGCGGACCCCGAGGTCAAGGCACACGTCCACCGCATGATGACGAACACCGCCCCCGAGTCCGCCGCGGCCGCCCTCCGCGCCCGTGCCCAACGCCCCGACTACAGAGCCCTGTTGACCAGGGTCACCGTCCCGACCCTGGTCGTGGTGGGCGCCGACGACACCTACACCCCGGTCCCGGACGCCGAGGCGATGCACGCGGCGCTCCCCGCCTCCACGCTCCGGGTGATCGAGGGCGCGGCACATCTGCCGAATCTCGAACGCCCGAGGGAGTTCAACGAGATGCTGGGGGAGTTCCTGGCACACGTGGGATGATTCGGACACACCTGCCCCTACCGGCGGAAGGCCAGCACTTGGGCACCGCGACCACCGAGTGGACCGCCGCCGACTTCGTGCCCGAACGCCATCGCGCGCGCCGCTTCACGCGATGGTGCGCCGGGTTGCTGTTCGCGGGCGCGAGCGTGGTCGTCGGCTGTCGTACGGCGGACACCGACGGCATCACCCCGGTCCCCCAACTCCTGGCGTTCCTCCCGTGGTTGCTGGTGCCGACCGCCTTCGGCCTGCTCCTCTCCCTCCTCTCCCGCTGGCGGCTGGGCCTGGTCTGGGGCGTGGCGCTGCTGGGCCTGCTGGCGTGGTTCATCGAGCCGTACGGGAAGAGCGGGGACCCGAGCGGTCCGGCGATCGCCGAGTTCCGTGTCCTGACCTCGAACGTCGAGTTCGGGCGGGGGACGGGTGCGCTGGTGCCGGTGATCCGGCGGGAGCGGCCGGACGTGGTGTTCGTGGAGGAGTGCGAGTACACCTGCCAGGCCACGCTGCGACGGGACTTCGGCACCGAGTTCCCCTACCGGCAGGCGGTGGCGGCGGCCGGTTCGCACGGTTCGATCATCATCAGCCGCTTCCCGCTCAAGGGCACGAAGGGCGTCACCGGCACGATGGGCATGCCCGGCGCGGTCGCGGACGTGAACGGTCACTCCGTACGGCTCCAACTGGCGCACCCCATGCCGCCGTTGCCGAACCAGGTCGCGCTGTGGCGCCGCGAGCTGAACAGACTCCGCACCTTCGCCGCGGCCGACCCCACCACCCCCACGATCCTCGCCGGCGACTTCAACTCCTCCCAGGACCATGCCGCGTTCCGCCGCATCCTGGACACGGGCCTGCGCGACGGCGCCCGCATGACAGGCCACGACCGCACCCCCAGCTGGCCGGAGCGGTTCACCCCCACCTTCGGCACCCAGATCGACCACGTCCTCCTGTCCCCGGACTTCTCCGCGAACAGCGCCCGCTTCCTCGACATCGCCGACACCGACCACCGCGCGCTGCTGGTCGACATCACACTCCACCAGCACGAATAGGGGAGGGGGCCGCCCATAATGGGCGCATGTCCCGCGAGTTCCCCATCGGCCTCACACCCCCCGACTGGCTGGTGAGGAACCTCCAACCCCAGCAGGCCCCCCTCAACTGGCCGGCCATCGCCCGCGCGGCGATCGCCATGGCCCTCCCCCTCACCATCGGCCTGGCCGTCGGACAACCGGCCTACGGTGCCCTCGCCTCCATGGGCGCGCTCTCCGGCGTGATCGGCGACACCGCCGACGCGTACCGCATGCGCATCCTCAACATCGCGATCCCCCAGCTCTTCGGCGCGATCGGCGTCACGCTCGGCTCCGCGGTCTACGGCCACGGCTGGTACGCGGTCGCCGCGCTCACCGGCATCGCGCTCGTCTCCGGGATGATCTCGACGATCGGCGCGGTGGCCTCCGTATCGGGCCTGCTGCTGCTCCTCAACTCGGTGATCGGCGCGGGACTTCCCCTCCCCGGCGCATGGTGGCTGGCCCCCGTGCTGATGTCGGGCGGCGGCCTCCTGGTCCTCCTCCTGGCCCTGCTGGCCTGGCCGTTGCGCTCCGGAATCCCGGAACGATCGGCGGTGGCGAACACCTACCGCACGGTCGCCGACCTCCTCGCGACGTGCGGCGACGACCCCACCGCCGGCTACGACGCGGCCCGCCAGACGGTCACCCAGTCCCTGAACCAGTCGTACGACCTCGTCCTGGCCCGCCGAGCCCGCCACCACGGCCGCAGCCCCGAACTCACCCGCCTGCTGGCCCAGTTGAACGCGATCACGCCGGTGGTGGAGGCGGCGCCGGCGGTCCACCAGTCCGGCCACCCGCTCCCACCCCAGATCCGCGAGGCGGTCCGCCACCTCGCACACGCCGTGGAAACCGGCTACACGGGCCCGATAGGCCTCGACCTCCCCACCCCCACCGGCGAGACGACCCGAGCGGTCGACCACGCCCTGCGCCACGCGGCCGAGGTGGTCACGGCCCCGGACGTGGACCCGAGGGGCATCGACGACCGCCTGGGCCGCCCGGCAGCCCTCCGCATCCGCACGGCGAGAGCGGCCCGCAACGTCCTGCTGTCCTCCGGCTCCTGGCGCTACGGCCTACGCCTGGCGGTCTGCATCGGCCTGGCGCAGGTGTTGGTCTCGTCGGTCCCGGTGGCGCGGTCGTACTGGGTGGCGCTGACGATCACCTTCGTCATGAAGCCCGACTTCGGCTCGGTGTTCTCCCGGGCACTGCTGCGCGCGCTGGGCACGGTGGCGGGACTGGTGATCGCGGCGGCGGTGCTGTCGGTGGTCCCGAGGGGCTGGTGGGAGGTCCTGGTCCTCCTCGTCCTCGCCCCGCTGATCCCGGCCCTGACCCCACGGGGCTACGGCTACCAGACGGCCGCGATCACCCCGGTGATCCTGCTCCTCTCCGACGTCCTGAACCACCAGGGCACGGCGTTGCTGCTCCCCCGCCTGGTGGACTCGCTGATCGGCTGCGGGATCGCGCTGATCGCGGGCTATCTGCTCTGGCCGGAGAGCTGGCACACGAGGGTGGGGGACCGGTTGGCGGAGGCGGTGGCGGACACGGCGCGGTATGTGGAGTCGGCGTTCGGTACGGCGGAGGCCGGCGCTGTCGCTGCCGGTGAGGAGGTGGACCCGGCGGTACGCGCCCGTATGCGCCGGCGCCTGTACCGCGATCTGTCCGTCATCCGTACGGAGTTCCAGCGCGCGCTCACCGAACCCCCGCCCACCGGCCGCCTCGCCGCCGGCTGGCTCCCCCTGGTCGTGGCCGTGGAACGGATCGTCGACGCGACGACGGCGGCGCGAGTACGGGTGAAGCACGGGGCACCGGTGCCGTCGCCGGCCGAGGTGACCCAAGTGGCGCTCCAACTGCGGGAGTTGTCGCAGGGGGTACGTGAGTCGGAGGTGCTGGTGGAGGTCCGTACGGATCTGACGGGCCCGGCGGACAGTGTGCTGGAGCCGTTGCGCCAGGAAGTCGCGGCGGCCCGGGCGATCGCGTCGCCGCACTGAGGGTGAACACGGGCCGACGAACGGGTGCGCGAAGTGGCGGGTGAAACAGGGGGTGTTGACGAGACGCGCCTCACGCGCCTTGCCCCTGCCTAAGATCGCCATCCGAGGCCGCTAACCTTACGTGTCCGTCCTGGCCAGGGATTGACGGCTTCAACTCACGCGAAGGGTTGCGCACATGGGCATTCTCACTCTCCTGCGGAATGCATTCGGCAGGTCACGCAAGGAGCGTGCCGCCGAAGCAGAGGGTGCGGAACGCACTCCTTCGCAAGAGCAGCCGACCACGGTGGAACCGGACGCGAAGGTCCCGTCCCCGTCCCCGGAACCCGACCTCACGTCCACCCCGGCCCCGTCACCTGCGGCCACGGCCACGGTCCCGGAGCCCCGTCCGTCCTCCACCCTGGACGACGACGAACACGAGCTGGTGGCCCTGGCCTTCGACAACGTGTCGGTCCCCAAGCCGGCGGTGTCGGCGGAGGGGGTGGAGGGTAGCGGGGGTGCGGCTGAGCCGGTGACTGAGGCTGCGGCCGCGGCGACTGCCGAGCCGGTTGCGGAGGCTGCGGTTGAGCCGGCCACTGAAGTTGCGGTTGAGCCGGTGACCGAGGCTGTTGCCGAGCCGACTGCTGAGGCTGTTGTTGAGCCCGTGACCGAAGAGGTTGCCGAGCCGGTGACCGAGGCTGTTGTTGAGCCGGTTGCGGAGGCGGAGGCGGTTGCTGAGCCGGTTGCTGACGTAGAGGTCGCGCCTGCGGCTGAGGTGACGCCCGAGGCCGAGCCGGTTGTCGAGCCGGTGGCGGAGGCCGAGCCGGTCAGTGAGCCTGAGTCTGCGGCTGAGGTGGCGCCGGAGGTCGAGCCCGAGGTGGAGGCGGTTGCCGAGGTCACGCCGGAAGCGGAGGTCGAGGCTGTCGTAGAGCCCGCCGCTGCTCCGGAGACGGAGGCGGTCGCGGTTGAGGAGAGCGCCCCCGAGGCGGAGCCCGTAGCCGAGCCGGTGGTCGACGAGGTGTCGGAGTCGGTCGTGGCCGAGGCCACTGCCGCTGAACCCGTTGCTGAATCCGCTCCGGAATCCGTGGCGGAGCCGGTTGCTGAACCCGTCGCGGAGCCCGCTGCTGAACCTGTTACTGAACCCATTGCTGAACCCGCAGCGGAACCTGTTGCCGCAGCCGCGGAACCCGCGGTCGCAGAACCCGTAGCCGTTGCAGCCGCCGACGGGGCCGCGGCCGCCGATGGCGGGGACGCCCCACAGGGGCCACCCGCACTCGACGACGAAAGCATCACGGGCGGTGCGGGTGGGGAAACCATCGGGGCCGAGGGCGTAGCCGAGGCCGTGGGGACCGGTTCCGCCGCGCTCGCGATCGCCAAGGCCAATCTCACCGGTACCCGAGCGAAGCTCTACCTCGTCCTGGACCGCTCCGCGAGCATGCGCCCGTACTACAAGGACGGTTCCGCCCAGGCCCTCGCCGACCAGACCCTCGCCCTGGCGACCCACCTGGACCCCGACCCCACCCCCACCGTCCACGTCGTCTTCTTCTCCACCGAGGTCGACGGCACGACAGACCTCACCCCCACCTCCCCCGAGAACGCGATCGACGACGCCCACGCCGGCCTCGGCCGCATGGGCCGCACCAGCTACCACGCCGCCGTAGAAGCCGTACTCACGCACTACGACAAGAACGCCACCCCCGGCACCCCCGCCCTCGTCGTCTTCCAGACGGACGGCGCCCCGGACGCGAAGACCCCGGCCACCCAGTCCCTCACGGACGCCGCGAAGTCCCACGCCTCCGTGTTCTTCTCGTTCGTCGCGTTCGGCGACCACGACAACAAGGCCTTCGACTACCTCCGCAAGCTGAAGACCGACAACACGGCCTTCTTCCACGCGGGCCCGACCCCCTTGGAGCTCACGGACGCCGAGCTCTACGACGGCGTACTGATCGACTGGCGCCCGTAACCACAGAGCGGTACCGCAGGACCACGTGCCGCCCGCTTCCACCCCGTAAAACGGGAGGCGGGCGGCACACCCATGTCGGCTACGATTTCAAGGTTCGCAAGACGCGTTCGCACAACACGGAACGCACCAGCCAGACCGACCTGGGAGCAGCCCCCCAATGGCTCGACACCTCATCACCAGCGCCCTTCCGTACATCAACGGGATCAAGCACCTGGGCAACATGGTGGGGTCCATGCTCCCGGCGGACGTGTACTCCCGCTACCTCCGCCAGCGCGGCCACGACGTCCTCTACATCTGCGCGACGGACGAACACGGCACCCCGGCTGAGCTCGCCGCGAAGGAGCAGGGCCTCCCCGTAGCCGAGTTCTGCGCACAGGCGCACGACGCGCAGAAGGCGGTCTACGACGGCTTCGCGCTGGCCTTCGACTACTTCGGCCGCAGCTCGTCCCCCCAGAACCGCGAGATCACCCAGCACTTCGCCCGCCGCCTGAACGAGAACGGCTTCATCGAAGAGCGCGCGATCCGCCAGGTCTACAGCCCGACCGACGGCCGTTTCCTCCCGGACCGCTACGTCGAGGGCACGTGCCCGCACTGCGGCTACGACAAGGCCCGCGGCGACCAGTGCGAGAACTGCACCCGCGTCCTGGACCCGACCGACCTGATCAACCCGCGCTCGGCGATCTCGGGCTCCACGGACCTGGAGGTGCGGGAGACCAAGCACCTCTTCCTCCTCCAGTCGAAGCTCCAGAACGAGGTCGAGGAGTGGGTCGCGGCCCACGAGGAGGAGTGGCCGCAGCTGGCGTCCTCCATCGCCCGCAAGTGGCTCACCGAGGGCCTGCACGACCGCGCGATCACCCGCGACCTGGACTGGGGCGTCCCGGTCCCCGCCGACACCTGGCCGGAGCTGGCGGCGGAGGGCAAGGTCTTCTACGTCTGGTTCGACGCCCCGATCGAGTACATCGGCGCGACGAAGGAATGGTCGGACGAGGACCCGGAGAACCGCGACTGGAAGTCCTGGTGGTACGAGTCGGACCAGGGCGAGAACCCGGTCCGCTACACGGAGTTCATGGCGAAGGACAACGTCCCGTTCCACACGGTGATGTTCCCGGCCACCGAACTCGGCATCCGCGAGCCGTGGAAGAAGGTCGACTACGTCAAGGCCTTCAACTGGCTGACGTACTACGGCGGCAAGTTCTCCACGTCCCAGAAGCGCGGTGTCTTCACCGACCAGGCCCTGGACATCCTCCCGGCGGACTACTGGCGCTACTTCCTCATCGCCAACGCCCCCGAGTCCGACGACTCGTCGTTCACCTGGGAGCACTTCACCGCCACGGTGAACAAGGACCTGGCCGACACCCTCGGCAACTTCGTCAACCGCGTCCTCTCCTTCTCGAAGAAGCGCTTCGGCGACGAGGTCCCGGCGGGCGCGGCGGCAGGCGAGCCGGAGACCAAGCTGGGCGAACAGATCGCGGACCTGCTCGCCGAGTACGAGACCCAGATGGAGGCCCTCCAGTTCCGCAAGGCCGCGGCGGCACTCCGCGCCCTGTGGTCGGCGGGCAACTCCTACCTGGAGGAAAAGGCCCCCTGGCTGGAGATCAAGACCGACCCGGAGGCCGCCGCCCTCACGCTCCGCACCGCGATGAACCTGATCCACCTCTACGCGGTGGTCTCGGAACCCTTCATCCCGTCCTCGTCGGCGGCCATGCGAGCGGCCTTCGACCTGAAGGACGACACCGCGACCTGGGTCTCGGCCGAAGAGGCCCGCGCCCTCACCGCCGTCCCCGCAGGCACCCCCTTCACCGTCCCCCCGGTCCTCTTCGCGAAGTTGACGGACGAGGACCTGGAGACGTACAAGGAGCGCTTCGGCGGCGACCAGGGCTGACGAGGACCGCGGCCGACCTGGTCGCGGCTCCTCACCCGAACACGCTGAACGTCTCCTCCGCCCGATCTCGCCGCGCCGCCAACTCCCAGGCGGCGTCGGCGATTTCGTCGGGGTCCAGCGTCCGGTCACCGACGTTCCCGAACCGCTCGGGGTCCGCGGTGATCAGCTGGTGGATGTCACCCCGCTCGATGAGCCCGCCGATGCACAGGTTGCCGACGTAGATCTTCTGGTCGGCGAGCGCGGCGTTGAGGGTCAGGGCGTAGTTGCGCAGGCCGGCGGACGACACCGCGAGCGCGCCGAGCGTGGGCATCGGCACCACGGCACTGAGCCCGCCCGCGAACACCAGCGCGCCCCCGCCCCGCTCGACCATGCCGGGCAGCACCTTGTTCACCACGTCCACGGCCGGATACATCCAGCTCATCGCCTCCCGGACGTCGGCCGAGTCGGTCTCGGTGATCGACTTGGGGCGCGCGTCGAGGTCGAGGGCGCCCGGCCCGTAGTAGACGGTGTCGATGTGCCCGTACCGCTCCGCGACGGCGTCGAGAACCGACCCGAGCTGCTCACCGTCGCGCACATCGGCGACGTAGGAGACGGCCTCGATTCCCTTGGCGGCGAGCGACGCGACGTAACCGGCGTGCCGGGTGTCGCTGCGGGACACCAGCGCCACCGCGTATCCCTCGCGGCCGAAGCGGTGGGCGATGGACATGCCGAGGCCGGGGCCGACCCCGATGACGACGGCGACCTTGGTTTCTTCCGATGCGGAGGGGGACATGACGGTGCCCTTCGGGTCGGGTTCAGATTCGGGTTCAGATTCGGGTTCGGGTTCACGTTCCGGTGAACAACTTGTCCCGGTGAATAACTTGAGGGTTGTCTCAACTTCACCTCTCCCGACCGTAGCACGGAACATGAGGGCAGCCTCAGGTTTAGTGCCACGGGTTCCGTATGATGAGGACATGCACGAGCCCGCGCCCGCCCCTACGGCCGCCAGCCCCAAGCCCCTACGGGCCGACGCCGCGCGCAACCGGGCCAAACTCCTCGCCGCCGCGACGGAGTTGTTCGGTGAGCGGGGTCTGGACGCGTCGCTGGAGGAGATCGCCCGGCGGGCCGGGGTCAGCATCGGGACGCTGTACAACCACTTCCCGACCCGGGAGGCGTTCTGGGAGGCGATCTTCCCGGCGCGGCTGGCGGCGTTGGACCAGATCACCGAGACGGCGCTGGCGGCCCCGGACCCCTGGGACGGTTTCGTCGCGTACCTGGAGGGACTGTTCGCGCTCCAGGCCGAGGACCACGGCCTCAACGACGCGCTGGCGCGGCGGTTCCGGGCGGCGGGGGAGGTCGAACAGGCCTGCAACCGCGGGTTCCGGCTCGCGGAGCTGCTCATCCAACGGGCCCGGGACAGCGGGCAGTTGCGCCCCGATTTCGAGCCGGAGGACCTGGTCACGCTGATCTGGGCGATGTCCCAGGTGATCCGTGAGTCGATGGCGACCGCGCCCGACACCTGGCGCCGCTGCCTGGCGTTCTTCCTCGACGGCCTGCGGGCTGGTGCGGCGCATCCCATCGCGGTGCCACCATTGACCCCGGGTCAACTCAGCGAGGTTATGCGGGCTCGGTGACGGACCCCGACGTAGACGTGTTCGCGCCAACCCGTAAGGTGCCGCCATGGCAGTCCCCGAGGTCATCCCGATCGCCTACGACCCGAATCAGCGCAGCGGGGCCGTCGGCCGCTACGCGGACGGTCAGTTCCTGGCGTCGGTCACCTACGCGTTCCCCCAGGGTTTCCGTCCCGGCGACGGCTGGGAAGAGCAGAAACGTCTCTACACGGTGCTCCACACCTTCGACGCCGCGGGCCGCTACCGCGACTCGGAGATCTGGTGCGCCGGCACCTGGGCACAGCAGCAGAGCGCCCCCGACGGCGACGGTTCGGTCCTCTCCCAGGCCCGCATCCACCTGGCGAAACTGCTCCGCGCCCTCCCCCGCCGCAGCTACACCGACATCGCGGTCCGCCCCTTCCAACGCACCGTCGACGGCGTCCTGTTCGGCCTGCTGGTCGAGGAGGACGAGGACGGCAGCTGGGCCGAGCTGTACCCGGACCGACACGCCTTCGGGCCGCCTTGGGACGGGACGTACGACAGCTGAGTCCCCACCCCCAACTCCCTTACAGCCAGGGGCTTTACACTGCACGCCTGGTGTCGGCGCACAGGGGGTGCGCCTGGGGTGGGAGGGGACTCGCATGAGCAACTCGAAGGCGTACGGCGGAAGATGGAGGGCCGTGGCGGTCGTCGCCGCGGCCCTGGTCGGCGGGACACTGCTGCCCGCCGCGCCCGCACTCGCCGTGCACGGAGCGGTCCCCGGCGACTTCAACGGCGACGGATACCGCGACGCCGTCCTGCCCGCGCCGGGCGCGAACGTGGCCGGCAAGGAGGCGGCGGGCGCGGTCGTCGTCCTGTACGGGTCCTCGTCGGGCCTCTCGGCCGCCCACCGCAAGACGATCACCCAGAACACCGCCGGGGTACCGGGCACCGCGGAGACGGGCGACGCCTTCGGCTCCGCCACCGCGACGGCCGACCTCAACCGCGACGGCTACGCCGACCTCGTGGTCTCCGCACCGTACGAGGACACGCCCCGCGGCAAGGACGCGGGCCTGGTCACCGTGTTGTGGGGCGGCAAGAACGGGCTGACGACGGCGACCGACCTGCCGGCGCGGTCGGACTTCCTGGAGCGGTACGGCACCGACGTGGCCGCGGTGAGCATCGGCGCCGGCTCGAAGACGCAGGTCGCGGTCGCCGGATCGGACGGTGTCATGGTCTTCAAGGGACCCTTCAGCCGCACCGGCACCTTCGGTTCGACCGCACCCGACCAGAACACCGCCTCCCCGGCGAGCGTCGCGCTCGGCGACTTCGACGGCAACGCCGTGCTCGACCTGGCCGTCACCACCGTAGGCCTCAGCGACCTGAGCGGTGGCGAGGTCTACGTCGACCCGGCCACCACCCTCATGAAGCCGAAGCAGGGCAACGGGTTCATCGCCGCCTCGGGAGACGTCAACGGCGACGGGTACGCCGATCTCGTGGTCGGCGACCCCCTCGACCCCTATGTCGCCGGTGTGGACGGCGCGTTGGGCGGACGCGTACTGGTCTACTACGGCACGGCGAGGGGTATCGCGGAGAGCGCCGAACCCGTGCAGCTCACCCAGGACACCGCCGGGGTGCCCGGCGCGAGCGAGAAGGAAGACGAGTTCGGCGCCGCCCTGGCCGTGGCCGACCTCAACCGGGACGGGCTCGCCGACATCGTCGTCGGCGTCCCGTCCGAAGGTGTCGCCGGCAAGGGCAGGGCCGGAGCGGTGACCGTGATCCCCGGCCGCCGCACGGGCGCGCTCGGCGCGGGCGCCTATTCGTTCACCCAGGACACGGCGGGCGTCCCCGGCGCCTCCGAGACCGACGACTTCTTCGGTACGACGGTCTCGGTCGGGGACGTCAACAACGACGGCAAGCCGGAGCTGTTCGTGAGCGCGGCGGGCGAGAACCTGGACACGGGTGCCGTCTGGGTCGTGCCCGGGGGCACCTCCCGCCCGACGGCCACGGGCACCAAGCTGTTCACCGCCCCCGCGGTCGGCCTCACCCAGAAGAGCGTCACGTTCCTGGGCGGGTACGGGCTGCTCGGGCTGATCTGAGGCAACGGCCCTTCGCCGCAGGCTACTTGAGGATGCCGGCCCCGGTCGTGGTGGCGAGTTCCGTCGGCAGGTTCTTGGCGGAGGTCTCCAGCCCGGCCGTGAGGGTCGGCGTCCAGTTCACGGTGGTCTTCAGCTTCTTGGAGTTGGCGGCGTTGTAGGCGGCGACGAGGTCGGTCGCCGTCCCGTTGACGAGGTTGCCGCCACCGGCGATGGACCCGGTCCCGTCACCGCTGAACAGCTTGGCGACCTTCTGACTGGCGGGAATCTTCCAGTAGTTGTCCTCGGCGACGACCTGCGCCTTGGCACGCGAGTTGACGCTGTACTGGAGGACGTACCCGTTGAGGTTCGTGGTGTCGTAGAAGTTGTTGTAGATGTGAATCTGCCCGATCCGGGCCAGCGGGGCGCGCTGCACGATGCCCTTCCACACGTTGTGGTGGATGGAGACGCGCAGCTTGCCGACGCTGTCGGTGTCGCTGGAGCCGATGAGCATCGTCTTGTCGTGGTTGGTGAACTGGTTCCGCTCGACGGTCACCAGGTCCGAGCCCTTGGTGATGTCGAGGTCGCCGTCATGGATCTGGTACTGACGCCCGTAGTACGTCGGGTCGGAGGTGTCGAGCCCAGGCGCATCGGTGAACGTGTTGTGATCGGCCCACACATGCGTGGCACCGCGCAGGGTCACGGCGTCGTACTGCGAGTTCCAGTTCCCGCTGTCCCCGTCGGTCGGGTCCCACTGCGGGAAGCAGTCCTGCGTGGCGGCGAAGGTCAGGTTCCGCACGATGACGTTGTCCACGCTCTGCACCTGCAACATCCCACCGGTGATCCCGGCGTTGGTGCCGGGCACGCCCACGACGGTCGTGTTGGCGGGCACCCGGAAGATGACGTTCTTCCCCTGCTTGGCCTGCGCCGCCGCCCGCGCCTTCTCCTGCGTACCGGAGGGCAGCTTGGAGCGGCCATAGGTGGAGGGGTCGAAGGCCTTGAGATAGGCGGCCAGCGAGTAGCCAGTGCCGGAGGAGTAGTCGGCGCACGTCAGCTTCTTGCCGGAGTCGTCGGTATTGGCGTCGATCGTGCCCTTGATCTTCACGATACGGGGCGTCGTGTCACTCGCGGACCCCAACGCCTTCACGAGCTGCGCGCGGGTGCTCACGGTGAAGGTGTGCGCGGCATCGGCCTTCGCCCCACCGGTGGTACCGGCCCCGGACGACGCCCAGCCGTCCTTGGCCGCGAGCGTCTGGTGGTACAGGTCGACGGCGGTCGCGGTGGTACTGGCGGCGTTCGCGTTGAGCACGAGAATGCCGGCGCCGATACCTGCGGCGGCTGCGGCAGCGGTGACGACGACGGTCCGGCGCTTGCGGAGGGACCGGCGGTGCGAAGGGGCGGGTGAAGCGGTGGCGGCCACGGGGGAGTCCTTAAGTGCGTGTGCGGTGTGGGGGGTTACGACTCCTCAGTGGCCGTGGGGATCAAGAAGGTTGCCGTGAGCCGCCAACTTTCTTGATCCCGAGCACAGTTACGACGTACGACCCACCACTGGGCACGAGCGGCTGGAACCAGTACGAAGTCCTGACGTCCTCCGGCGACATCACCGGCGACGGCAAGGGGTCGTTCGAGGCCCGGGTGAAGATCGCGACCGGCTGGGGCGGCTACAAGTCGCTGTCGTAGGACAGTGCCGATGAGCGCCCGGGGTTCAGTGCCCCCGGGCGCTTGCGATGGGGGCGAGGCGGTGGAGTAACGCGGCGAGGGTGGTGGGGGTGAGGTGGAGTAGTCGGGCGGGGGTGTCGCTCTCGCGGAGGAGCAACTCGCCTTCGAGTGCCGCCACTTCCACGCAGTTGGCTCCGTCGTGCCCGTTGGAGAAGCTGGATTTCTGCCACTGAACGACGGCAGCAAGGCTGCTGGGAGCGACGCGGAGTGTTCGACCGGGGTTGTCGCTCTCGCGCAGCAACAACTCGGCGTCACCACAAGCGACTTCCACGCACTCGTTGCCGTCTCCGCCGCCGGAGAACGAGGACTTCTGCCACTGGATCACGGCGTGCAGATCCTTCCACTATCGCGGGTCGGCTCCAAGATGACGCAGGAGTCCGGCAAGGCTGATGGCCGTAACGGGGAGTATTCGACTCGGGTCGTCGCTCTCGCGGAGCAGCAACGCGGCGTCAGTGTGCGCGAGTTCGACGCAGGAGGACCCGTCCGAGCCGCTTGAGAAGGTGGACTTCTGCCACTGGATCACGGCTACAGCTCCTTGATGAGACGGTGGACGAAGTCCCGCGACGGGGCGGGCTCCAGCGAGGCCGACTCCACTTTACGGAAGAGCGTTCGCATCGCCTGAAGCTGTGCGGCCGCATCCACGAACGCCGCTCCGGACGGAGTGTCCTTCTGCACGGTGTCCAGCGCCGGTACGCGTCCGCCTCCGTACAACAGCGCAGCACTCGCACCTCCGAACCCGTCGACGTCGAACGGGATCACGCGCACGGTGACACCAGGGCGCTCGGACTGCCTTAGCAGTTGGTCGAGTTGATCCCGGGCCACGCGCCGATCGGCGACCCGTGTCCGCAGGACGGACTCGTGCAACACAGCCGTGTACGGCGACTCGCCGTCTCTCGCCAGGACCGCCCCACGATGCATACGGTGCGCGACTCTCGCCTCCAGTTCGCTCGCCGGGAGTTCCGGCCGCCAGTAGGTGAAAACGGCACGTGCGTACTCCTCGGTCTGCAGGGGTCCCGTCACATGCGCGGTACCGATCTCCTGGACGAAGGTCGCGTGGTACTCCAGCTCCGCCAAGTCCAGAAATGACGGCGGGAGGATGTCCCGGTACTCCTCCCACCATCCATCGCTGCGCTCCGTCGCCATCTCCACCAGCGCATCGATCAACTGGGTATCTGCACAGGTGTATTGAGCCGCGATCCGCCGCAACCGCGCCTCACTGACACCGGCGACCCCCGACTCGATCTGGCTCATCGTCACCGAGATGGTGCCCAGCGACTCCGCCGCCTGGCGCGCCGTCAGACCCGCCGCCTCACGCAGCCTGCGCAACTCCCGCCCCAGCCGCCGCTGTCGGGCTGTCGGCTGCTTCCGTGGCACCTACGCCTCCCGCTTCCACCACATTGGGTGACCAGGTTACGACAACAGGTTGCGCCGTACTAACTTTATTCTCTACCGTCAGTGACGCGACGCACACCCTGCGGAACCCCGGGACCCCGGAAGCGCACCGCCCCGCCATGCCATGCCGGCCGCGACAAGCCACCGCCCACCGATCCGCAGTACACGCCAACTCCCCCTCCCTGAGCAGGAGTCACGTATGCCCGAATCCAAAGAACCATCCGCGCCCTGGGAATACACCCTCACCATCCCCCACGACCTCCGCTCAGTCACCGTCTGCCGTCGCACCCTCCGCCTGATCCTGACGATGCACGGACTGATCGCCCTGGTAGACACCGCCGAACTCCTCGCAACGGAGCTGGTGGGCAACGCCGTACGCCACACGCAAGGTCCCGTGATCCTGCGGGTCTCCTGGAAACCCGGCACCCTCCGCATCGGCGCCTGGGACGCGAACCCCGAACCCCCGGAACCCCCAAGGGAGTTGGCCAAGCACCTGGACCTGGAGGAGGGCCGGGGTCTGGGCCTGGTCAGGGCCTGCGCCGACCTCTGGGGCTGGCAGCCGCTGTCCAGGAACGGCAGCAAGGGCAAGTACGTCTGGTGCGAACTGACCACGGCCGCCTGAACGTTCACTCGCCCCTCGAAAGAGTGAACCCCTCCCGATCGGCCGGACAACCCGGTCCTTGATCCACCTAGGTTGCGCACATGGTCACATCAACCCACGAGGCGACCCACCGGCTCTTCCAGGAACATCCGGAGGCCCTCACCCTCGTCTTCGAGTCGCTGGGCATTCCGCCGCCCGCCAAGTCGGACTTCGGCTCGATCACACCCGACGCCACCGAGATCCGGCCCTTGGAACGCCGCGTGGACACGGTGCTCAAGTTCGAACCCGCCATGGGAGAGAGCTTCCTGCTAGCCATCGAGTCCCAGACCAAGAAGGACCCGGACAAGGCGAAGAGCTGGGCCTATTACGTGGCGCACCTCAGCGCGAAGTACGACATGCCGGTGCTGCTGGTGGCCGTCTGCCGGGACCGGTCGACAGCGAAATGGGCAGCCGGCCCCTTCGAGTGCGCTGTCGGCCCATGGTCGACCCAGGTCACGAGGCCGTTCGTACTGGGGCCGGGCACCGTCCCTGTGATCAACGACGAGTCGTCGGTGACTCAGCAGCCGGCCCTGGCGGTGCTCTCGGCCATCGTCCATAGCGACGACCGGCGAGCGCCCGCCATACTGGAGACGCTGGCCCGCGGACTCCTGTCATTCGACCCGGACACCACGGCGTATTGGTTCGAAGTAACGGAAGTCGGCTTGGAGAACACTCCGGCCAAGGAGAAATGGAGAGAGCTGATGTCGAACGTCATCACCCACTTCCCGGGCCACGGGACGCTCTTCGAGGAGAAGTATCTGGAGGGCAAGACCGAGGATCGCGCCTCGCTGATCCTGCGCGTACTGGAGAAGCACGGCATCGACGTCCCCGACGACATCCGGGAACGCATCACCTCTTGCTCCGACCTCGACACCCTCACCCTCTGGTTCGACCGTTCCCTGACCGCCTCCACGGCGGAGGAGCTGTTCGTCGAGACCTCTGAAGATCCCCAGCCCGGTGCATAACCTGTCGTCGGAGCCGACAGTCAACGCATAGGCTCCCGCGCATGCCCGAACTCCCCAGCCTTCACGAAGCCACCGTCGACGCCATCGTCGGACGGATCGGTGGCGCGACGTTGCCCCTCCAGGAAGCCCACCGGGAGGGCGGTCACGCGACGCTGTTCTGGTTCAACGAACTCGTGGAGAGCGCACCGGACGGCGACGTCGTCCGGCAGTTCCTCGTGACGGCCGGGGAGTCCACCCGAGGGGTCGACTTCGCCGAGGTGACCATACGGCCGTCGCTGTGCGACCCGGCTCCGAGCGCCGAGAAGCTGGTCATGACCGACTTCGCCGAGAGCTGGACCCACCTGGGCGATCTGGGCGTCGCGATCATGCCCACCGCCGGTCTGCACGCGTACGCCGACCGCAAGGGCTGGCGCTGGAACACCGACGAGATAACCGACGGCATCGCGGCCAGGGACGGGGACATCGCGCGTATCGGCGCGGAACCCGTCGTAGCGTATGTCCTCGGTCATGACGTGGACCCTGACGGCGGTGCCCGTGATCAGGTCGCGGTGGTCGGGAAAGTCGCCCGCGCCGCCGACGGAACCGTGCGCTGGGGCGGCCGGCTCCCCCAAGGGTGCGTGGGCGCCCCGGTGTTCATGTCCGTCCCGCTCGACGACGACAGCTTCAAGCTGGTCTGCGTCGGAGTCGCGCTGCCGCCCGACGAGCACGGCTTCGGGCACCACCCGGTCGTCACCTTCGACGCGATACGGCAGGCCCTCGACGCACTCGGAGCCGAGGCTCCCGCGCCCGTCGTGCCGCCCCGCAAGCGACGCTGGTGGCAGCGCCGCAGCTGAACCCGCCGAACGCCTACGCCGCTACGGCGGCCACCCCCAGCGCCGCCCGCGCCGTAGCGACATGGCCAAGCCCCTCCTTGGCCACCCGCGTCGCCTCCGCGTACTCGCCCGCCGTGTGGGCCGCGGCCAGCTGCGCGCCCGCCGCGCGGTGGCACTCGGCGGCATCGGTCAGCGCTCGCGTCGCCGTCTCGCCCGCGCCCGCCCAGATCCGCGCCTCGGGGACCGACAGGCTCGCGCCGAGCCGCAGTACCCAGCCGCTGGCCTCGACCTCCGCGTCCAGGTCGGACAGGTCGGAGTCGCCGCGGGCCCGGCGCGAGCGACGCTGTGCGACGACGGCGAACGCCGCCCCGGCTATCAACAGCAGTGCGAGCAGCACGGCGTATCCCATCGCTTCCTCCAGGCCTTCACATGGTCACGGGCCGGGCGGATCCGACCCCGTACGTCCATGACACGCCCTGCCTCTGTGCAGGCACATCGATATTCCTGTGCGTCGGCTGCGAGGTTTCCATGGCGGTGAGCCGGGAGGGGCGTGGGAGGCGTGAAAGACGTACGGGGTCGGGATAGGCCGTGCCTTCGTCAGCCGGTCTAAGCCGACGGTGACGGTGACGCCGACGCGCTCGGTCCCCCCGGCCCGCCCGGCCCCCCACCGCCCTCCCCGTCGTTCGTCTGATCCGGCGCCACCCCCAACGTCAGCCGCGCCCGCACCCCCCGCCCGATGTGCCGCCTGTCGTACTGGAGGTACAACAGGCCGCCCTCGTGGCCGTTCTGGGGATAGATGCCGTCCTCCGTCAGCGTCGTTCGGGTCGTCGTGTTCGAGACGTACGGCTCCAGGACCGACGTCGCGATGACCGACTTCTCGTCGAAGAAGAGCTGGCCCGTGTGGCAGGTGTGGCCGCCCTCGTAGCCCGCGTCCGTCCACTCGCCGGCGACGTGGACCTTGACGTGGATGTGGACGCAACGGCCCTGGTACCAACCCGGGAAGACCGTCCTGAAGCCGACGTGACCGTGGTGGTCCGTGTGCCACGTGCCGCGCAGGAAGCGGTCGTCGTCGGTCGGTTCCTGGTGGCCTCCGCCGCCGCCGGGCGGGCCGCCCGTGGGGGTGCCGGTCGGGGTGCCCGACGGCGGTGCGCCCGTGGGGGCCGGGCCGCCACCGCCGCCGCCCGCCTCGTAGCCGGAGTAGACGCCCGTCGCGTTGCAGTGCCAGATGTCCACGGCCGCGTTGCGCAGCGGTCTGCACGTGTCCGCGTCGATCACCTTGAGGTCCAGGGCGAGCGGGATACCGGGCTGGTCCTCGGTCACATCGCGGCGGATCTTGTCGGCGTCGATGTAGTACGGGCCCTCGACCAGTTCCGAGGTGAGCGTGTAGCAGGTGTCCTCGGTCGAGGTCGCCGCCGCGGGCGCCGGGGTGGCCTCCTGCGCGGAGGCGTTCGCCGACAGCACGCCGCCTACGCCGACCGCCGTCACCGCCGCGCCGCCGGCCACCAGGACCGTACGGCGGGCCAACTGGCCTCCGGGTTCCGGGACTTCGGAAGCCGTGGGGGGTTGAGAATCCGTGGGGGGTACTCGGGAATCCGTCATGCCGGGGACGCTAGGGGCGCCCGACATGACATGAACATGAGAATGCGCTGTGAATCCTGTGCGTAAGCGAAAGGGCTCGAAACCGATGCCGGTTCCGAGCCCCAACGCCTCAAGGCCTAAACGCCTCAACTACCGCCAGCCGCGTACTACTTCGGCTGCGGCTTCCGCACCGACAGATGCAGCTCACGCAGCCGCGTCTCGTCCAGCTCCGTCGGCGCGCCCATCATCAGGTCCTGCGCGTTGCCGTTGAGCGGGAACGCGATCGTCTCGCGGATGTTCGGCTCCTCCGCGAGCAGCATGACGATGCGGTCGACGCCGGGGGCGATCCCCCCGTGCGGCGGGGCGCCGAAGCGGAACGCGCGCAGCATGCCCGCGAACTGCTCCTCGACGGTGTCACGGTCGTAGCCCGCGATCTCGAAGGCCTTGAGCATGATGTCGGGCTCGTGGTTCCGGATCGCGCCGGAGGACAGCTCCACGCCGTTGCAGACGATGTCGTACTGCCAGCCCAGGATGTCCAGCGGGTCCTGGGTCTCCAGGGCCTCCAGACCGCCCTGCGGCATCGAGAACGGGTTGTGCGAGAAGTCGATCTTCCCGGTCTCCTCGTCCTTCTCGTACATCGGGAAGTCGACGATCCAGCAGAAGCGGAAGACGCCCTCTTCGAAGTGGCCGGCGCGCTTGGCGGCCTCGACCCGCACCGCGCCCATGATCTTCGAGACCTCTTCGAACTCGCCCGCGCCGAAGAACACCGCGTGGCCGGAGGCCAGCGACAGGCGCTTGGTCAGCTCGGCGATGTTCTCCTCGGTGAGGAACTTCGCGATCGGGCCCGTCAGCGAACCGTCCTCGGTCACGCGGACCCAGGCCAGGCCCTTCGCGCCGAGCGTGACCGCGAAGTCGCCGAGCTGGTCGAAGAACTTGCGGGGCTGCGCCGAGACGTCCGGCACCGGCAGCGCGCGCACGTGCTTGCCGGCGAAGGCCTTGAACTCCGAGCCCTCGAACACGTCGGTGATGTCGGTGAGTTCGAGCTTGGCGCGCAGGTCCGGCTTGTCGGAGCCGTACTTCAGCATCGACTCGCGGAACGGGATGCGCGGGAAGGGAGAGGTGACCGGCTGGCCGCCGCCGAACTCCTCGAACAGCTCCGTCATCAGCTTCTCGATCGGCTGGAAGACGTCTTCCTGCTCTACGAAGCTCATCTCGACGTCGAGCTGGTAGAACTCGCCCGGCGAGCGGTCCGCGCGGGCGTCCTCGTCCCGGAAGCAGGGCGCGATCTGGAAGTAGCGGTCGAAGCCGGAGATCATCAGCAGCTGCTTGAACTGCTGCGGCGCCTGCGGAAGGGCGTAGAACTTGCCCGGGTTCAGGCGGGACGGGACCACGAAGTCGCGTGCGCCCTCGGGGGAGGTCGCCGAGAGGATCGGGGTGGCCATCTCGTTGAAGCCGAGGGCGACCATCTTCGAGCGGATCGAGGCGATCACCGAGGACCGCAGCATGATGTTGCGGTGCATGCGCTCGCGGCGCAGGTCCAGGAAGCGGTACTCCAGGCGCCGCTCCTCGTTGACCCCGTCCTCGGTGTTGATCGTGAAGGGGAGCGGGGCGGCCGCGCCGAGCAGCTCGACCTCGCCGACCTCGACCTCGATCTCACCGGTCGGCAGATCCGGGTTCACGTTGTCCGTGCCGCGGGAGACGACCTTGCCGTCGACGCGGACCGTCGACTCCTTGGTCACCTTGTCGAGGGCCTCGTACGCGGGCGTGCCGGGGCGGGCGACGAGCTGCGTGATGCCGTAGTGATCGCGCAGATCGATGAAGAGGATGCCGCCCAGGTCGCGCCGATTGTGCAGCCAGCCACTCAGCCGGACGTCGGTGCCGACGTCAGAGGCGCGGAGCTCGCCGCAGGTGTGGGACCTGTACCGATGCATCGTCGTTCATCCAGCCTTCGCGGATCGGGGAGTGTTTCACGTGAAACGTCCGGGGCCGAAGCCCGGACCTCCCAAGGGTACCGGCCACCCATGGAGCGCCTCCCCACCATTAACCACGGACGCCATCAGTGGCACTTATCGATCTCCTCTTCTTACAGTGGGGCAATGCGCACTGGTGAGCCCCTGCCCGCCGTGGGGGAGGTACTCGCCGCCCTCGCGACCGGTCTGTGGCATTGGGACACCGCCTCGGAGCTGGTCACGGTGGACGCCGAGGCCGCACGGCTGCTCGGGCTGCCCCCCGAACAGACCACCCTCACGGAGGCCCAGACCCGGGCCCGACTCCACCCCGTGGACTGGAACGAGATCACGGGGGTCGTCGGTCTGGCCGTCGCCGAGGGCACCCTCGCCGAGGTCCGCATCCGGATCATGGACGAGCGCGGCCGGGTCATCCGCGTCGTCCGCAGCCGCTCCAAGCCGTCCTACAACCCCGAGAAACGGTCGTACGAGCTGATCGGCACGCTCCAGGAGGTCACCGAGCCCACGCCGGGCACCCCGGCCGGGCGGACCGCGGTCACCGGTGACTGGCGGCGCTCCCGCGAGGCGTTCCTCCTGGACGCGGGCCGGGCGCTCGCGGAGGCGCGGTCCACGGCGGAGGTGCTGCGGGTCGCGGCGGGCCTGTCGATGCCGGGCTTCTCACCGGACGGCCTCGCGGTGTTCGGCGTATCGGGCGACCGTCTGACGATCATCGGCCACCACGGTCATCAGCCGGGCGACGAGGACCCGTTCTCGCACATGTCGATGGTGACCGACTACCCGGCCGCCGAAGTCGTACGGACGGGCCGTGCCGTCTATCTGTCCACGCCCGAGCAGTACAAGGAGCGTTACCCGGTCACCTGGCCGCTGGCCCAGCCCTTCCACCGGCAGTCCTGGGCGTTCCTGCCGCTGACCGTGGCGGGCCGGACCATGGGCGCCTGGATGGCCGCCTTCACCTACCCGGTCGCCTTCACACCGGACGAGCGCTCGGTCCTCACCACGGTGGCCCGCATGCTCGCGCAGGCCCTGTCCCGCGCCGGGGTCGCCGAGTCCGAGCGCGAGCTCACCGACGGGCTCCAGCGCTCGATGCTGCCCACGCTGGGCCCGGAGATCCCGGGCATGAGCGTCGCCGCCCGCTACATCCCGACCGGCGGCGGCCTCCAGGTCGGCGGCGACTGGTACGACATGATCCCGCTGCCCAACGGCAGGATCGCGCTGGTCATCGGTGACGTACAGGGCCATGACGTGCGCGCCGCCGGGCTGATGGGCCAGCTCCGCATCGCCCTGCGCGCCTACGCCTCCGAAGGGCACCGCCCGGACGCCGTCCTCTCCCGTGCCTCCCGTTTCCTGCACGGCATCACCAACGGCGACGCCGAGAAGGCCGACCCGCGCTTCGCGACCTGTCTGTACGTCGAGGCCGACCCGGCGACCGGGGTCCTGGAGATCGCCCGCGCCGGCCATCCCGACCCGGCGATACGCATGGCGGACGGCACGGTGCTGATGCGGCCCACGGCGGGCGGACTGCCCCTCGGCATCGACCCGGACGCCGACTATCCGACGACCACGCTCGCCCTGGAGCCCGGCGAGACCATGCTGATCTGCACCGACGGCCTGATCGAGACCGGCGGCCACGACCTGGAGACGGGCTGGCTGCGCATCCGGACGATCCTGGAGGAGCACAAGGGCGACCTGGAGGAACTCGCCGACGCCCTCGTCCAGGCGGTCCACGGACCCTCCTCGCACCACACCACCGGCCCGCTCGCGGACCGCCGCGAGGACGACATCGCCGTACTCCTGCTCTCCCGCGAGGGCGAGGCCTGCGGCTGCGGCGACACGACGACCGTCCCGCCGAAGATCCGCCGTACGGTGCTCACCGTCGCGCAGGCCGAGCCCGAGCGGATCGCGGTGGCCCGGCAGCAGCTGCGCGAACTCCTCCACGACTGGACCGGCGCCGACCAGGTCGACTCGGCGGTCCTGCTCGTCTCCGAGATGCTCACCAACGTCCTCGTGCACACCGACGCCGACGCCCTGCTGACCGCCGAGGTGACCGGCGAGGTGGGCGAGCGGCGGATGCGGATCGAGGTCACGGACGCCGGCGACGACCTCCCGCACAAGCGGCACCCCGGTGAACTGGCGTCCTCCGGGCGGGGGTTGCTCCTCATCGAACTCCTCGCCGAGACCTGGGGCGTCGACCCGAGGGGCGAGGGCAAGAGCATCTGGTTCGAGCTCTACGAGTCCGACGGCTCGGGCGACGGCGTGGTCACCGGCGACGTCTCGGAGTTCGGGTCCTGGGACGCGTAACGCTCCCGCAGTTCGTGGACGACCCCGAAGGCGGCCGCGGTCAGCGGCACCGCGAGCAGCATGCCGAGGATTCCGGCGACGGACGCGCCCGCGGTGATCGCGATCATCACGACCGCCGGGTGCATCTGCACGGTCCGGCTCTGGATCATCGGCTGGAGGACGTGGCCCTCAAGGACCTGCACGGCCAGGACGACCCCGAGCGCCCACAGCGCGATGACGACACCCCGGTCGGCGAGCGCGACCAGCACCGCGACGGCCCCGGAGAGGAACGCGCCGAGGTAGGGGATGTAGGCGCCGACGAAGACGAGCGCGGCCAGGCCGAACGCCCCCGGCACGTCGAGCACGAGCAGCCCGATGCCGATGCAGAGGGCGTCGATGAGGGCGATGACGGTGGTCCCGCGCATGAAGCCCTCGACGCCCTCGAAGGCACGGCGGGCCATGGCCTCGACGAGGTCGGCGGTGCCGTGGGGCGCGAGCGAGCGCAGCAGCCCGGCGGCGCGGTCGGAGTCCCGGAGGAAGAAGAAGACGAGCAGCAGCGCCAGCACGGCCATCGCGATGGTCTCGCCGACGACGCTGACCCCGCTGATGACGTTCGAGGCGGCCGTCCCGCCGAACTTCGTGAGCAGTTCCTTGGCGTTGGAGGCGAGGTCGTCCAGCGAGGTGCCGGCGGCGCCGAAGTGGTCGGAGACGGAGTTCGCCGCGTCCTTGAGCGAGGACACGATCTGGTCCCCGGTGTCGATCAGCGCGGCGACCACGATGTACACGGCCCCGCCGACCACGGCGACGACCGCGACGCAGGTGACCATCGCGGCGATGGACCGGTTCACGTGCGCCTTCACCAGCCGCCGGTACAACGGCCCGAGCAGCGCGGTGCCGAGCAGCGCGAGCAGCACGGGCGTCACGGCGGTCCGCAGCTCGGAGCAGAGCCGGATCCCGACGTAGCCGACGCCCGAGACGAGCAGCAGGACGACACACCAGGCGGCGAGCCGCCGTACGGGAACGGGGAGAAGCTGCACGGTCCTACCCGACCACGCATCGGGCGGGCCGTCCTGTGGGGACGGCCCGCCCGAGTGACGAGAGGTCAGTACGTCAGCAGCGGGTGTCTACCGCGTCGATCCGCGTGCCGAAGTTGGTGTCGTAGGCCTGGGCGTAGTCACCGGTGTTGACGGCCCGCTTCTCCTGCGGGCTCCAGTCGATGAAGCAGCCGTTGGCGTTGGCCTTGAAGGAGTACACGTGGTCGTGGAGGTTGGACGGCATGTCGCGGTACCCGGAGGCGGGGCTCCATCGCCAGGGGGTGCCCGAGTAGTTCCTGTCGTGCCAGAAGCAGATCTCCCCGGCCCCGCAGTTCTCGTCCGCGCGGTGGAGTGCGGCGCTCGCCGCCTGGTCGGTGGAGGGGGTACGGGCCTGGGAGGGGCCGGCCGCGCCGGTCAGGGCGAGACAGGTGGCGGCCAGGGCGACGGCCAGACTCATGCGGATGCGCACGGGTGACTTCCTTGCGGTCGGTGTCCACTTTCAGCCGGTCTCTTTCCGTGCGCGGGACCTTCATGCGCCGACCGGCTCCAGGTCACCCGGACGGAGCACCCGCGGTGTCGTCACGCCGCGGCTTGTCCATGCCCGCGCGGTAGGTGCCGGGGGTGATGCCCGCCGTCTGCGCGAAGGTCTGGACGAAGGCGCTGGTCGTCGCCCATCCGCAGGCGTGGGCGGTGTCGGTGACGGTGGCGCCCTCGGCGAGCATGACCATCGCGGTGAAGATCCGGACCCGGGTGCGCCACTGCGGAAACGTCATGCCGAACTCGTCGCGGTAGAGGCGCGAGAGGGTGCGCTCGCTGGTGTGCACGCGGCCGGCGAGCTCGGCGAGGGTGCAGGGCTCGTGCAGGTCCTCCTCGACGAGCCGGCAGGCGTCGGCCAGCCGTTGGTCACGGGCCGCGGGCAGCGCGACGGGCTCGGCCGTCACACGGCGCAGCCTGTCACGCAGCACCGCCTCGATGTGCCGGGTCTCGGTGTGGGTGAGGGGAGTGTCGGTAAGCGTGCTGCCGGTGAGCGCGATGAGCAGTTCGCGCACCAGCGGGTCCACGGCGACGACCGTGGGGCGTTCGGCGTCGAGCAGGGGCGTTCTGTCGTGGGCGGGGAAGCCGACGGTGTGGAAGCGGCTGCGGCCGTAGAAGCGGTGTTCGTGCCAGGTGTGCGCCGGGATCCACACGGCGCGGTCGTTCGAGGCGATCCAGGAGCCGTGTTCCGTGGTGATCGCGAGCACGCCCGAGCTGACGTAGATCAGCTGGTGGTCGTCGTGGCGGTGCCGGTCGATGGTCTCGCCGCCACCGAGGAACCAGG
This sequence comes from Streptomyces sp. NPDC050528, assembly GCF_044457795.1. Classification (NCBI taxonomy): domain Bacteria; kingdom Bacillati; phylum Actinomycetota; class Actinomycetes; order Kitasatosporales; family Streptomycetaceae; genus Streptomyces; species Streptomyces sp. NPDC050528. The sequence continues at coordinate 143,371 of NZ_JBITHH010000021.1, read as the reverse complement.
TGACGGTCGGTGCGACGGGCTCGTGGCGGATTTCCGACATGGATAGGCAGAATACGGGAAGCGCGCCCGGGGTGTCCCCGCCCATCGTGGATGCGTGACAACCCTCCAGGAACAGGAAACAGACACTCCCCGTGCGGCGGGTGGTCCGCCCGGACACTGGCGCCGGATGCGGATCTGGGCGAGCGCCCACGCCGTCGACGACTTCTACCAGGGCCTCGTACCCGCCGCGGTCCCCTACTTCGTGCTGCAACGCGACTTCAGCTACGTACAGGCGTCGGGCCTGGCCCTCGCCGCGACGCTCGGCAGCGCACTGCCCCAGGTCCCGATCGGACTGCTGGCCGACCGCTTCCGGCTGCGCTGGATGTCACCGCTGGGCGTGAGCCTCGCGGGCATCGGGGCGGGCCTGTCCGGCCTGACGCCCTCCTACCCGCTGGTCTTCGCCCTCCTGCTCATGGCGGGTATCGGCATCGCGATGTTCCACCCGCCGGCGGGCCGCGACGCCCGCCGCGCGGCCGGGGGCAGCGCCACCGCGATGAGCTACTTCGCTGCGGGCGGCAGCGTCGGCTTCTTCGTCGCCCCGGCGCTGGTCACCCCGGCCCTGGACACCCTCGGGATGGGCGCGACGGCGCTCTTCATCCCGCCCGCCGTCCTCATGGGCTTCGTCCTGCTGCGCCACCACAACCGCACCTCCGCTACGGCGGCCAAGGCGGTCCGGCGCCCGGGCAAGGACCGCCCGGGACGGTTCGCGGCCCTGACCGCCGTCGAAATCGTCCGGTCCACCATCTCGACCGGGCTGAACACCTTCATCTCGCTGTACTGGATCCGGCACCTGGGAGCGAGCAGCGGCCTCGGCGGCCTCGCCCTGACCCTCGAACTGGGCGGCGGTGTGGCCGGCACCCTGCTCGGCGGGCGGCTGGCGGACCGCATCGGCATGGTGCGCACCGTGCAGATCGGCAACGCGGCGATGCTGCCCACCCTCTGGCTCATGCTGATCTGCGACGACAAATACGCCGCGCTGCCCCTCGCGCTGCTGGTCGGCCTGATCTCGAACATCCCGTTCGCCGTCCTCATCAAGCTCGGCCAGGACTACCTCCCCAGCCGCCCCGGCACCGCCGCCGGCGTCACCCTCGGCCTCGCGATGAGCGCGGGCGGCCTGTTCATGCCCCTGCTGGGCCTCATCGCGACGCACTACGGTCCCCGGGGCGCGCTCGCCGTGCTGGCCACGGTGCCGGTGCTGGCGATGCTGCTGTCGGCGTTCTTGCGCGAGCCGGTACAGGAGGAATCGGCACAGGAGGACGCGGTGCAGGCCGAGGAGACAACCCGCACCGCCCCCTGACAAGCCTCCAGCCTCACCCCAACTGCTCGGCCAGCCCGACGATGATGCCCTCCGGACCGCGGACGTAGCAGAGCAGATAGCTGTCCTCGAACCGGGCGATCCCGCCGACGAGTTCGGCGCCGTGCGGGCGCAGGCGGGCGACCGTGTCCTCGATGTCGTCGACGGCGAACATGACGCGGTGCGTGCCCAGGATGTTGTGCGGCCGGTCGCGCGGACCGTCGCTGGTCGCCTCGGGGCTGCGGTACTTGGCCAGTTCGAGCCGACTGTGACCGTCCGGCGTCCGCACCATCGCGATGTCGCAGCGAACGCCGTCGAGCCCGGTGCACTGATCGGCGACGGGGCCCTCGATCTCCGCCCGCCCCTCCAGCTCCATACCGAGCTCCACGAAGAACGCGACGGCGGCGTCCAGGTCGTCGACGACGATGCCCACGTTGTCCATCCGCTGAATCGCCATGCTGATCTCTCCTTCTTCCCGTACGACTTCCTTACGGCTTCCCCGTACGGGCGGTGGTGGCCGCTGATGTCCCTGGGACGGAGCCGGGGGCACGTTCTCGACAACCATCCGCCGTGCTGTCCAGAGGAACTCACCGCAATGGGCGCCGAAACAACGCGGCCTGACTTCCTCGACCGCGACTGACCCCGGTTATACGAGGCGGACCCCACGGCAACGCCGTACCAGTCGGCCACCCGGCTGTCGGCGTGGGCCACGCACCTGGACGCAGCCGGTACGGCCACTGATCCTCGCCATGCCGGGAGCGGCCCTGGCACTGGTACGCCGATCCGAACCCGACGGCACGCAACGGCTGATGCCACTCTCCGCACCGCACGCGGAATACGTGGGCCCGGTCGGCCCCGCAGCCCAAGACCCCGCCACCGTCGCCCACTTCACCACCCACCTGGAACAACTGGCCGACGAAGACGGCGACGTCATCGAGGTCACGGACATCCCGGCAACGCGCGCCTGGTCCAAGTCCCTTACCGACAGTCCCCGTTGGCGGTGCGAGCCCACTCCGTGCGCGAACGTCCCCCTGCCCGTCGCCTACGCCGCCATGTCCCGCTCGACCCGCAAAGAACACCGCCGCCGTACCCGCGACTGGGACAACCTCACGGCATCCGGACGGCACGTGGCCTACCGGCGCACCGCGACCGTCACCGAACTGACCACCGCCTACGCCGAGTTACTCGATCTGCACGGCCTCAGGCACCCTCACGAGGACCAGGCACACACCGAGAAGACCTGGACGGCGGTCCTGCAGAACACCGGATCGGACACGGCCTTCATCGCCACGCTGGAACTGGGCGCGATCACCGTGGCCGCCAACTCTGCCTGTACCGCGACCGTCGCTGCTACTCCCTGCGCCCCGCCGTACACCCCGCCCACGCCCACCTAGCCCCCGGTCACGCGCTACTCCGCCACCTCACCGAGGACCTGAGCACGGCCGGCTTCACCCACCTCGACCTGGCCCACAACACACGAAGCCCCGTCCACACAAGGACGGGGCTTCGGACTTACCGCTCTACTGCGCTATGGAGCCTTACGGGGCTTACAGGCCGCCCTCACCCATCCCATGAACCGCCGGAATCGTCCCCAGCCGCCCCTTCTGGAAGTCCTCGAACGCCTGCTGCAGCTCCTCGCGGGTGTTCATGACGAACGGACCGTAGTGCGCCATCGGCTCGCGGATCGGCTGGCCGCCGAGGATCGCGACCTCCAGGTCCGGGGTGTTGCCGTCCTGCTGCTCGTCCGCGCGGACGGTCAGGGACGAACCCGCGCCGAAGACCGCGGTCTGGCCCATGTGGATCGCACGCCGCTCCGCACCGACCGAACCCTTGCCCGCCAGGACGTAGGCGACACCGTTGAAGTCCTCGCGCCAGGGCAGCGTGACCTCCGCACCCGGCGCCACCGTCGCGTGGATCATCGTGATCGGCGTGTGCGTGATACCGGGACCCTGGTGACCGTCCAGCTCACCGGCGATGACCCGGAGCAGCGCGCCGCCGTCGGGGGTGGTGAGCAGCTGGACCTGGCCACCACGGATGTCCTGGTACCGCGGCGGCATCATCTTGTCCTTGGCAGGCAAGTTGACCCAGAGCTGAAGCCCATGGAACAGACCGCCGGACACGACCAGCGACTCCGGCGGCGCCTCAATGTGCAGCAGGCCCGCGCCCGCCGTCATCCACTGCGTGTCGCCGTTCGTAATGGTGCCGCCACCGCCGTTGGAGTCCTGGTGGTCGAAGACGCCGTCGATGATGTACGTCACCGTCTCGAAGCCGCGGTGAGGGTGCCACGGCGTGCCCTTGGGCTCGCCCGGGGCGTACTCCACCTCGCCCATCTGGTCCATCATGATGAACGGGTCGAGGTGGCGGTAGTTGATCCCGGCGAACGCGCGGCGCACCGGGAAGCCCTCACCCTCGAAACCGCTCGGCGCGGTCGAGACGGCGAGCACGGGACGTGCCACGGCGTCGGCCGGCGCGGCCACGCGGGGCAGGGTCAGCGGGTTCTCTACGGTCACTGCAGGCATGTCGGGACCTCCTTGTGCGTCGAGTTTAGTTGAGCGTTGAACTTTCTGCTACCCCACAACAGAAGAAGCCCGGAGGGCATTCCCTCCGGGCTCACACCGGGACAAAGCAGCCGATACGGGGTCGCGATCAGCCGTACATCCTCCGCATCGCGAACTCCACCATCTGCTCGACCGCCTTCGCGTCGAACACCATCCGGTGCTCGCCCTCCATGTCGACGACGAAGCCGTACCCCGTCGGCAGCAGGTCGATGACCTCGGCGCCGGTGATCACGAAGTACTTGGACTCCTTGCCGGCGTAGCGGCGCAGTTCCTTGAGCGAGGTGAACATCGGGATCACCGGCTGCTGGGTGTTGTGGAGGGCGAGGAAGCCCGGGTTGTCGCCGCGCGGGCAGTACACCTTGGAGGTCGCGAAGACCTGCTGGAAGTCCTCGGCCGCCATCTGCCCGGTGGTGAACGCGCGCACCGCGTCCGCGAGCGAGGGCGGGGACGGCTCGGGGTAGAGCGGTGGCTGCTGGCCGTAGCCGCCCACGCCACCGGCCTGCTGCTGGGGCGGGACGTACCCCTGCTGAGCGCCCACGTTCTGGTCGTAGCCGTACATGACGGCAAGAGTACTGAGTCACAGATGGACGGCTTGGGGTTGCGTCTTATTACCGGCGGGTAGCATCATCGTAGCTACTGCTTGGTACACATCGTTATACGCAGCTCAGTACACATCTCGTTGCACACATCTCTTACGGAGTCGTCGCCATGGGGCACTACAAGTCGAATCTCCGCGACATCGAGTTCAACCTCTTCGAGGTCCTCGGGCGCGACAAGCTGTACGGGACCGGTCCGTTCGCGGAGATGGACACGGACACCGCGAAGAGCGTGCTGGCGGAGCTGACGCGCCTCTCGGAGAACGAGCTGGCCGAGTCCTTCGCGGACGCCGACCGCAACCCTCCCGTCTTCGACCCCGAGACCAACACCGCGCCCGTGCCGGCCTCCTTCAAGAAGTCGTACAAGGCGTTCATGGACTCCGAGTACTGGCGTCTCGGCCTGCCCGAGGAGATCGGCGGCTCCACCGCGCCCCGCTCCCTCATCTGGGCCTACGCGGAGCTCGTGCTCGGTGCGAACCCGGCCGTCTGGATGTACTCCTCGGGTCCCGCGTTCGCGGGCATCCTCTTCGAGGAGGGCAACGAGGTCCAGAAGCACATCGCGAAGATCGCCGTCGACAAGCAGTGGGGCTCCACCATGGTCCTCACCGAGCCCGACGCGGGCTCGGACGTCGGCGCCGGCCGCACCAAGGCCGTCCAGCAGGACGACGGCTCCTGGCACATCGAGGGCGTGAAGCGCTTCATCACGTCCGGTGAGCACGACATGTCGGAGAACATCCTCCACTACGTCCTCGCCCGCCCCGAGGGCGCCGGCCCTGGCACCAAGGGCCTGTCCCTGTTCCTCGTCCCGAAGTACGAGTTCGACTTCGAGACCGGCGAGCTGGGCGAGCGCAACGGCGCCTACGCGACGAACGTCGAGCACAAGATGGGCCTCAAGGCGTCCAACACCTGCGAGATGACCTTCGGCGACCGGCACCCCGCCAAGGGCTGGCTGATCGGCGACAAGCACGACGGCATCCGGCAGATGTTCCGCATCATCGAGTTCGCCCGCATGATGGTCGGCACGAAGGCGATCTCCACGCTGTCGACGGGCTACCTGAACGCGCTGGAGTACGCCAAGGAGCGCGTCCAGGGCCCCGACCTGGCGAACTTCATGGACAAGACCGCGCCCAAGGTCACCATCACGCACCACCCCGACGTGCGCCGCTCGCTCATGACGCAGAAGGCCTACGCCGAGGGCATGCGCGCCCTGGTGCTGTACACCGCCGCGATCCAGGACGAGATCCAGGTCAAGGAGGCCTCCGGCGAGGACACCGCCACCCTGGAGGCCCTCAACGACCTGCTCCTGCCGATCGTGAAGGGCTACGGCTCCGAGAAGGGCTACGAACAGCTCGCCCAGTCGCTGCAGACCTTCGGCGGCTCCGGGTTCCTCCAGGAGTACCCGATCGAGCAGTACATCCGGGACGCGAAGATCGACACCCTGTACGAGGGCACCACCGCGATCCAGGGCCAGGACTTCTTCTTCCGGAAGATCGTCCGCAACCAGGGCGCGGCCCTCAACTCCCTCGCCGAGGACATCAAGAAGTTCCTCGCGCTGGGCACGGGCGGCGAGGACCTGGCGGGCGCCCGCGAGCACCTCGCCAAGGCGGCCGTCGAGCTGGAGGCCATCGTCGGCCTGATGCTGACCGACCTCGCGGCGACCGAGCAGGACGTCAAGAACATCTACAAGGTGGGCCTCAACACCACCCGCCTGCTGCTCGCCTCCGGCGACGTCGTCGTCGGCTACCTCCTCCTCAAGGGCGCGGCCATCGCCGCCGAGAAGCTGGAGACCGCTTCTGCCAAGGACAAGGCCTTCTACACCGGCAAGATCGCGGCTGCGAAGTTCTTCGCGGCCACCGTTCTGCCCGGCCTGACCCTCGCCCGCAAGGTGGCCGAGGGCGTAGAACTGGACCTGATGGAGCTGGACGAGGCAGCCTTCTAGACGACCGCGGACGTTTTCCGGCCATCCGCGGACGCCTTCCGGGCAGCCGCCGAACACGTTCCAGGACAACACCGGTACAGCTTCGCGAAACCCCACATCGCCCTTGTGAGGGCCCGCTCCCACCCCCGGGAGCGGGCCCTCGTACGTCGTTAAGGTGAACCCCATGAGCGAACCCTCCCGCTTCGACCGCGGCCACACCGACGACCTGATGTCCTTCCTGGCGGCGAGTCCCACGCCGTACCACGCCGTGGCGAACACCGCCGAGCGGCTGGAGAAGGCCGGCTTCAGGCAGGTCGCCGAGACGGACGCCTGGGACGGGACGAGCGGCGGCAAGTACGTGCTGCGCGGTGGCGCGATCGTGGCCTGGTTCGTCCCCGAAGGCGCGGCCCCCCACACCCCCTTCCGCATCGTCGGCGCGCACACGGACTCCCCGAACCTGCGGGTCAAGCCGCGTCCCGACACCGGCGCGCACGGTTTTCGCCAGGTCGCCGTCGAGATCTACGGCGGGCCGCTGCTCAACTCCTGGCTCGACCGCGACCTCGGTCTGGCCGGGCGGCTGACCCTGCGGGACGGTTCGACGCGGCTGATGAACGTGGACCGGCCGCTGCTCAGGGTGCCCCAACTCGCCATCCACCTGGACCGTTCCGTGCCGACGGACGGGCTCAAGCTGGACAAGCAGCGGCACCTCCAGCCGATCTGGGGCCTGGGCGACGACATCCACGACGGCGACCTGATCGCCTTCCTGGAGGAGGAGTCGGGGCTCGCGCCGGGCGAGGTCACCGGCTGGGACCTGATGACGCACTCCGTGGAGGCACCCTCCTACCTGGGCCGTGACCAGGAGCTGGTCGCCGGTCCGCGTATGGACAACCTGCTGTCGGTGCACGCCGGCCTGGCGGCCCTCGCGTCCGCCGCGGCCGGCGAGAACCTGCCGTACATCCCCGTGCTCGCCGGTTTCGACCACGAGGAGAACGGCTCGCAGTCCGACACGGGCGCGGACGGGCCGCTGCTCGGCGGGGTTCTGGAGCGCTCGGTGTTCGCGCGCGGCGGGTCGTACGAGGACCGGGCGCGGGCCTTCGCCGGGACCGTCTGCCTGTCCTCCGACACGGGTCACGCGGTGCACCCGAACTACGCGGAGCGGCACGACCCGACGCACCACCCGCGGGTCAACGGCGGGCCGATCCTCAAGGTCAACGTCAACAACCGCTACGCCACGGACGGTTCGGGCCGGGCGGTGTTCGCCGCCGCCTGCGAGAAGGCGGGCGTGCCCTTCCAGAGCTTCGTCTCCAACAACTCCATGCCCTGCGGCACGACGATCGGCCCGATCACCGCGGCCCGGCACGGCATCAAGACCGTCGACATCGGCGTGGCCATCCTCTCGATGCACAGCGCCCGCGAACTCTGCGGCGACCGCGACCCGTTCCTGCTGGCCAACGCGTTGGTGGCGTTCCTGGAGGGGTAGCGCCTGTCCGGCGGGTCGGGTCGTGGGGGACCCCGGGTTTCCGGTGAGCGGGAGTCCGGTGCGTGCGGCCGCATGACGGGCCCGGCCCCGTCCGCCCTGATCAACTCCCGCCCGGCGCATGGGTGTTGTTTCCCCGGGTACCCGGAGGCGGACCGGGCCGACCGGACCGGACAGGGAGGCGACACTCATGGGCCTGGGCGGATGCATCATCCTGATAGCCGTCGGCGCGATCCTCACGTTCGCGACCGACTGGCACATGCAGGGGGTCAATCTCGACCTGGTCGGCGTCATTCTCATGGTCGTCGGGCTGATCGGCGTCGTGACGTTCAGCAGCATGGCCCGGCGCCGCCGCGTGGTGATACCGGGTCAGACGACGGTCGTCGAGGACGACGAGTCGCGCGGCTACCGCGGTGGCTACGGCGCCTGATTCCGAGCGGATTCAGGGCTTACCCCGCACACGGGCGGAATCGCCCGCACAGGACATCCAAAGACAACCGTGAGCAATCCGTGACTCCAGTCGCATTGTGGAGTTGTGTGAACATCGTGAAGACTCTGTGCGGTTGAGGGTCCGGGGGAGGCAGCCCCGGGCCCGTCTCACGATGACTGCGGGGGGCCACTGCCTTGCTCGATCCACGGCTGGTGGTGCTCATACCGGCCCACAACGAAGCGGACCGCATCGGCGCCGCCATCGAGGGCCTGTGGCGACAGACCCGCAAACCCGACCTCATCGTCGTCGTCACGGACAACTGCACGGACGACACCGCCGCCGTCGCGGCCTCGCACGGCGCCCAGGTCTTCGCCACGCAGGGCAACACCCACAAGAAGGCCGGCGCCCTCAACCAGGCCATCGACTGGGTCCTGCCCCACCTCGACGAACGCGACCTCCTCCTCGTCCAGGACGCGGACACCGTCCTCAACCCGTGGTTCAGCGAGACCGCGATCGCCACTTTCAACCGCAAGGTCGGCGCCGTAGGAGGAGTTTTCTACGGCGAACAGGGCGGCGGCCTCCTCGGACTGCTCCAGCGCATGGAATTCCAGCGCTACGCCTGGGAGTTGGACCGCACCGGCGGCAAGGCGCAGGTCCTCACCGGCACCGGCACGATGTTCCGCGCCCGCGTCCTGCGCGAGGTGCGGCAGGCCCGCCTCGACGGTCTCATCGGCGGCGGCGACGGCTACTACAGCCTCGCCTCCCTCACCGAGGACGACGAGATGACCAAGGCGGTCAAGACCCTCGGCTACCGCGCCATGTCCCCCGCGGGCTGCGCGGTCACCACCGAGGTCATGACCAGCCTCCCCAAACTCTGGCACCAACGCCTCCGCTGGCAGCGCGGCGCCCTGGAGAACCTCCGCGACTACGGCTGGACCAAGGTCACCGCCCGCTACTTCCTCCAGCAGTTCCTGATGGGCTTCGGCGCCCTGTCGTTCCTGGTCTACCTGACCTTCATGGCCACCTACACGACGGTCTACGGCTTCCCCGGCCTCTCCCCGTTCTGGACCGCCATCGGCGTGATCTTCGTGGTCGAGAAGATCGTCTCCGTACGCCGCGCCGGACCCGTCGCGGTCCTGGTGGCCGCGCTGATGGTCCCGGAGATGCTCTACGACCTCTTCCAGCACGCCGTCTACTTCTCCTCCCTGTGGGGCCTGGCCCGCCGCAGCGAGGAGAAGTGGGTGGCCACCTAGCCCACCCCTCACGCACGTTCACGCACCTCAAGGAGACACGTTTATGTACGGACGAGTTGTCGGCGCCGGCACCACAGGCGCCGGTGGCGCCACGCTGGCCGCGACGGGACTGTGGTTCAACAGCATGGCGATGATGGTCGCGGCGACCACGCTGGTCGCGGCGGGGATGGCGCTGTACAAACTGGCACCGCGCCCGCGCCGCCGCTGAATAGACGAGGACCCTTGCCGGTCCCTGTCGGTCCCCCGTTTCAGGCGTTCTGGTCGGCTCGGTCGTCCATGCCGGCCAGCACGAGGGGGAGACGGTCCGCCCCGCCCTCGGTGAGGCGGACCGGGACGCCCCAGTCCTGCTGGTGGACATGGCAGGCGGGGTATTCGTTGGCAGGGTCGTCGTCGCAGGAGGCGGCCATCGCGGAGACGTGCAACACGCCTTCCGCCACGGCCGGGTTGAGGGCCAGGGTGCGGTTCAGGTCCGTGCCCGCGCCCTCTCCGCCGACGAGCAGCTCGGGCGGGGTCGCGGAGACGAGGAGCCGGGTCGAGGGGCCGTAGCGCGTGTCGAGCTTCTGTCCGGCCGGGGCCTGGAAGATGACGTCCAACTTCAGCTCGCCGGGGGCGACTTCGGTGGCCGCGCGCTGGGTGCGATGGGCGACGGACTCGACGCGTACGGCCTCCTCCGGGAGGCGCAGCCGGGTCAGCCGATGCCGTGCCGACTCGACGACCAGGATGTCGTCGCCGACGAGGACGGCGTCGCTGGGCTCCCTCAAGTCCGTGGCCAGCGTGGTGACTTCGCCGGTCGCGGGGTCGTAGCGGCGCAGGGCGTGGTTGTACGTGTCGCTGATCGCGACCGAGCCGTCCGGGAGCGCGGTGACGCCCAACGGGTGCTGGAGCAGGGCCTGTTCGGCGGATCCGTCACGATGTCCGAAGTCGAAGAGTCCGGTGCCGACGGCGGTGTGGACGGCGCCGTCGAGGTCCACCCAGCGCAGGGCGGACGTCTCGGAGTCGGCCAGCCACAGCCGGTCGGCGGTCGCGGCGAGTCCGGAGGGCTGCGCGAACCAGGCCTCGGGTCCGGATCCGTCGACGAGGCCTTCGTTGGTGGTGCCGGCGGTGACGAAGACTGTGTTGTCGTTCGGGTCGTAGGCCCAGAGTTGGTGGACTCCGGCCATGGCGATCCACACCTTGCCCTGCCACCAGGCCACGTCCCAGGGGGACGAGAGGCTGACCTCGCGGGCGGGGCCGGAGGTGGGCTCGCCCTGCATCCACTGGCGGCCGGTGCCCGCGAGGGTGGTGACGGCGCCGGTGGTGAGGTCGAGCCGTCGGAGCGCGTGGTTCACGGTGTCGGCGACGACCACGGAACCGTCGTCGAGGAGGGCGAGGCCCTGCGGTTCGTTGAAGGTCGCGGAGTCGGCCGGACCGTCGTGCAGGCCGCGCGCGCCGGAACCGATCCGGCGTACGACCGTCTCGCCGTCCGCCGCGAGCTCGACCAGCTGATGCCGGGTGGTGTCGCTGACGAGGAAGGTGCCGGAGGGCAGGGCCAGCGCCTTGCCGGGGAAGCGCAGGACCGTCGGCTCCGGCTCCGGGGCCACGTACGGGCCGTCCCCGCGCCGGAGCGTGCCCTTCGCCGTGTGCTCGGTCTCCAGCTCCTCCACCAGGCGCTCGATGGCATGCGCGTGGCCCTCGCCCGCGTGCTGTGCGACGACGTAGCCCTCCGGGTCGATGACAACGAGCGTCGGCCAGGCGCGGACGGCGTACTGCTTCCAGGTCGCCAACTCCGGGTCGTCCAGCACCGGATGCTCGACGCCGTACCGCTCGACCGCGTCCACGACCGCCTGGTGCTCGGCCTCGTGCACGAACTTCGGCGAGTGCACGCCGATGATCACGACCGTGTCCCGGTGCTTCTCCTCCAGCTCCCGGAGTTCGTCCAGGACGTGCAGGCAGTTGATGCAGCAGAAGGTCCAGAAATCCAGGATGACGATGCGTCCCCGCAGGTCGGCGAGGGAGAGATGCTCGCCGCCGGTGTTCAGCCAGCCGCCCTTGCCGGTCAGTTCGGGAGTGCGGACACGTACACGTGAAGCCATACCCCCATCCAACCGCACGGGTCGTGGAAGCATTCCGTGTGGGCCTGGGACAGGGGAGGAACAGTTGGCCGGTGACGGAGACGAGACGGCGGCGAGAGGCGCGGGAAGCGCCGCGCAGGGGTTCATGGCGCTGCCAGGGCGCACGGAGGACGGGAGGCAGCTGTTCCGGAAGTGCCTGGCGGACACGGTCCGGGTTCTGCGGCTCGATGTCGCCCCCGAGCCGGACGCCGGTGATGAGCGGCAGTGGGAACACCAGGTGCGCGCCGCCTTGCGCAAGGCATGCCGCCAGGAGTTGGTTCTGCCCGAGGCGTCCTTCGGGGTCCTCATCAAGGCGGCGGTCCATGACCCGAACCCGAGCTTCAACCGCCAGTTCGTCGAGCCGGCTCTGAATGCCTTCGGATACCGGCGCGTCCGCCGCGCGCTGCTGGGCTGTCTGCGGACGGGCACCGACCAGGAGCGGGCAGGCGCCGCGCGGGCCTGGTACTGGTCGGCGCTGCCGCTTCAGCTCTCCAATGTCAGGGCGGAGGACTCGGACGTCGAACGCCGGGCGGGGGCCGACGACAGGTCTGCCGTGGTGGGTGAGTGGCACGAGGCCGCGCTCCGTGAGTTCGTGAACAACGAGCACCTCGACGTCCGGCGCTCCCTTCTCCCCGGACTGCCGCTCCGGACGTCGGCGTACCCGCCCGCGCTGCACGACCTCGTGGAGGCGGCGGTGACAATCGCCCGATCGCATCCGGACGAGTACATCCGTCACCGCGTGGAGCACCAGGTCAGTGGTTGATGAGCCGTTGTCCCCCGGGCCTCTTCGCTCACCCGAGCGTGAGACCGGGTCAGCCCGGCCTGACCGCCAGCGTCGCGAAATAGTGCGACATGTACTGAGCGGATGCGTCGGACTGGTGCGGCGCTTCCGCGAAGCCGGTGAGGACGAACCCCGCGGCGAGTTGCCCGCCGATCTGGCCGGTGAGGGTGTGGCTGTATTCAAGAGGGGCATCCGCGCCGAACTTCGTCGCGCGCTCCTCGGCGGAGTACTGCGTGACATCGCTGTAGGGCAGCTTGTGCACGACGATCAACTCGCCGCGCTCGTCGAGCGCCTCGTGGTCGAACAAGTACGCATCAGGATTGAGGAAGCCCGCGAGCAGGGTTCCGCCCGGCCGCAGGACGCGGAAGCACTCGCGCCACACCGGTGCCAGGTCCGGTACGAATACGTTGGAGACCGGATGGAAGACGACGTCGAACGTCGCGTCGCCGAACGCGCCGAGGTCGCGCATGTCGCCCAGGACGGTGCGCAGTTCGAGTCCGTCGCGCGCCGCCACCATCCGGTCCTGGCCGAGCTGGCGGGGTGAGTTGTCGAATACGGTGACCCGCGCCCCCGCCGCGGCGAGGATCGGACCCTGCTGGCCACCGCCGGAGGCCAGGCACAACACGTCCTTGCCGGTCGGGTCCGCCGGCAGCCAGGAGCGGTCGACCGGCTCATGCCCGATGAGAACGACCGACCAGTCGCCCGTGCGGGCGCGCTCGACATCCTCGGCACTCACCGGCCTCGACCACTCGTTGCCCTCTTGGACGTACTTGTCCCAGGCCGCCCGGTTGTGGGCAACGGGGTCGACACCACTGTCCTGCACGTTCAACTCCCTGCGGTACTGACAGTCCGGTGCCGCCAGCCAACACGATCGCGGAGTGCGGGCTCAACGGAATTGGCGGACGGAGGGCCGGTTCAGGGCGTGACCCGTCGTCGCGTCCACGTGGGCCGGGATCTCCTCGTGGTGGTCGCCGACCGTGAGCGTGCCGGTGGGTTCGAGGACGAGGATCTCGGACGGCACCGGGGCGTACGGCTTGTGTTCCGTGCCGCGCGGGACCGTGAAGACGCTGCCCTTGGGGAGGACGACCGTGCGTTCGCCGGAGCCCGAGCCCGTCGACTCCCTTAGGGCGATGTGCAGTTCGCCCTCCAGGACCAGGAAGAACTCGTCGGTGTGGTCGTGGGTGTGCCAGAGGTGTTCGCCCTCGACCTTGGCGACGCGGACGTCGTAGTCGTTGACGGTGGTGACGATGCGGGGGCTCCACCGGTCGGTGAAGGAGGCGAGGGCGGCGGGGAGGGAGACGGGTTCCGTGGCTGTCATGGGGTCAGCCTGCGGGGTGTCGGGGCGGCCTCACGAGTGCTAGGAATCGCACATGCCGCAAGGATCCTCTCAGCGACCGCACCGCCCTCATCGCGTCGCCGTCATCGTCGACGAGGGCACCAACCCCTTCGAAGTGGGCGTCGCCACCGAGCTGTTCGGGTTGCCGCGGCCCGAACTCGGCCTGCCGGGGCCGCTGTACGAGGTGCTGGTGTGCACGCCCGCGCGTGAGGTGCGGATGAACCACGGGTTCTTCACCCTCACCGGGGCGCACGGCCTGGACGCGGTGGATACGGCGGACACGCTGGTCGTGCCGGGGCGGCCCGACAACGTCGTACCGCGCGGGGCCGCCGTTCTCGACGCCATCCGGCGCACCCACGCGCGCGGGGCGCGGGTCATGAGCCTGTGCACCGGGAGCTTCGCGCTCGCCGAGGCGGGGTTGCTGGACGGGCGCCGGGCGACCACGCACTGGATGTGGGCCGACCGTTTCCGCGCCCTGCACCCGCGCGTGCGGCTCGAACCGGACGTCCTCTTCGTGGACGACGGGGACATCCTCACCGCCTCGGGCAGCGCCGCCGCGCTCGACCTGGGGCTGCATGTCGTACGGCGGGACCATGGCGCCGAGATCGCCAACGCGGTGTCCAGGAGGCTGGTCTTCGCGGCTCACCGGGACGGTGGGCAGCGGCAGTTCGTGGAGCGGCCGTTGCCCGATGTGCCCGACGAGTCGCTCGCGCCGTTGCTCGCGTGGGCGCAGGAACGGCTGGGGGAGCCGCTCACGGTGGCCGAGCTGGCGGGCCGGGCGGCGGTCAGTCCGGCGACCCTGCACCGGCGCTTCCGTTCACAGCTCGGGACGACGCCGCTGGCGTGGCTGACCGGGGAACGGGTGGCGCTGGCGTGCCGGTTGATCGAGCGGGGTGAGGAACGGCTGGACGTGGTCGCGGCGAGGTGCGGTCTGGGCACCGGGGCGAACCTGCGGATACGCCTACGGAAGGAGACCGGATTGAGCCCGTCGGCCTATCGGCGGCGTTTCGGACCCGCTGCCGGGGAAGCCGTCATGTCATGAGATTCCTCGTACGCGATCGGATCCTCGGCTTCGGTGAGGATTACTGGATCGAGGACCAGAACGGCAACAAGGTGTTCCTGGTCGACGGCAAGGCCATGCGCATCCGGGACACCTTCGAGCTGAAGGACACGCACGGGCGCGTGCTCATCGACATCCACAAGAAGATGCTCGCCCTGCGCGACACGATGGTCATCGAGCGGGACGGTGAGCCCCTGGCGACCATCAAGCACAAGCGGTTCTCCCTGCTGCGCAACCACTACAAGGTGTCCCTGGTCGACGGCACCGAACTCGACGTCAGCGGCAAGATCCTGGACCGCGAGTTCGGCGTCGACTACGACGGCGAACTGCTCGCCCAGATCTCCCGGCGCTGGCTGCACATCCGGGAGACGTACGGCGTCGACATCGTCCGCGAGGACGCGGACGCGGCGCTGCTGATCGCGGTGGCGGTGTGCGTGATCCACCTGGCGGAGAAGGAACGGGAGGACTGACTCACTTCCCCTGGTCCGCTGCCGTACGGGCACGAGCGCGTGCCCGGCGGCGTTCCCTCACGCGGTCCCCGAAGTAGCCGCCCACGACGAACAGCGCGCCGAAAACCGCGCTGGCCGTCCAGCCGGGAGGGTCGTCCTGAATCCTGCCCACGAGCCAGACGAACACCGTCACCGGCCCCCACGCGACGAACATGTCGGCGAGTACGGCCAGGGTCCGGCCCGTTGGGGCGCTCACTGCGCGCGACGCGGACGCTCCAGACCCAGTACCCGGTCCTTCAGCGCCGGGAACTGTTCCCGCGTCGCGGCGACCTTCGCGGGGTCGAACTCCACCGTGAGGATCTCCTCGCCCGCGCCCGCCTCCGCGAGGACCTCGCCCCAGGGGTCGACCACGATCGAGTGACCGGCCTGGGGAACTCCGGCGTGCGTACCGGCCGTTCCACAGGCGAGGACGAAGGACTGGTTCTCGACCGCGCGGGCCTGGGCCAGCAGGGTCCAGTGGGAGCGGCGGCGCTCGGGCCAGCCCGCGGGGAGGACGAGGGTCTCGGCGCCGGCGTCGACGAGGCCGCGGAAGAGTTCGGGGAAACGGAGGTCGTAGCAGGTGCCGAGACCGAGAGTCGTGTCGGGGAGTCGGACCGTCACCAGCTCACTGCCCGCGCCCATCAGCACGGCCTCGCCCTTGTCGAAGCCGAAGCGGTGGATCTTGCGGTAGGCGGCGGCCAGTTCACCGGAGGGGGAGAAGACCAGGGACGTGTTGTAGAGGGGGCCGTCAGGGTCCCGTTCGGGGATCGAGCCCGCGTGCAGCCACACGCCCGCGTCGCTCGCCGCCTTGGCCATCGCCTCGTAGGTCGGGCCTTCCAGCGGCTCGGCCTCGCTGCCGAACTGCTCGTAGGCGAACGCACCCGTCGTCCACAGCTCCGGCAGGACGACGAGATCGGCATCAGCCTGTTCGCGGACGAGAGCACCCACCCGGACCCGACGAGATTCGACCGATTCGCCCTCTTCTACGGCGATCTGGATGAGAGAGGCGCGCACACTACCACCGTCCTGGCATTCGAGCCGTTCACACGGGCCTACGATCGTCACACGAAAGCACTGCCGGGGTGCCTCACAGCAGCGTAACTTAGCGTTCCAAGACACCCGCCGACAGCCACCTCCCGCTGGCAACGCCGCCCGCCACCCAACCTGTACCGACCGCCGAGGGGTCCCGTTCCGTGAGTCTGCATCCCACTCTCCAGCCCTACGCCGACGCCTGGACCCACTCCATCGACGCGATATCCGAGCTGGTGACCCCGCTCGCGGAGGGAGAGTGGAACCGGCGAACGCCGTGCCCGGGCTGGTCGGTGCGTGACGTGGTCTCCCATGTCATCGGGCTGGACAACGAGATGCTCGGCGACCCGCGCCCCATCCACACCCTCCCCCGCGACCTCTACCACGTCACCAACGAGCACCAGCGGTACATGGAGATGCAGGTCGACGTACGACGCCACCACACGGCGCCGGAGATGACGTCGGAGCTGGAATACACGATCATCCGCCGCAACCGCCAGCTGCGGAACGAGTCGCGCGACCCCGGCACGAAGGTGCGCGGCCATGTCAGCACCGAGGTCACCCTCGAAGAGTCCATGCGGAACCACGCCTTCAACGTGTGGGTGCACGAGCAGGACCTGCGCGCCGCCCTCGGCCGCCCCGGCAATCTGGACTCGCCCGGCGCGCACATCGCCCGTGACGTGCTCCTCGAAGCGCTCCCGAAGATCGTCGCCGACGACTCGGGCGCCCCGCGCAGTTCGGCGGTCGTCTTCGACGTGCACGGCCCGATCGAGTTCCTCCGTACGATCCGCGTCGACATCCAGGGCCGCGGGACCCTCGAAACCGCCCCCGCGCTCGGCCCCGCCGCGACCCTGATCCTCGACTGGGAGACGTACGTACGGCTGGCCTGCGGTCGGGTCACCGTCGACTCGGTGTCGGACAAGGTGAAGGCGGACGGCGATCCGGAGCTGTCGGCTTCAATACTGCGGAACTTCACGGTCACGAAGTAGCAGCAGTCCTGAAGTAGCAGTCCCGAAGTAGCAGTCGCCAAGCAGCGGTCACCAAGTTGCGGCGGCAGGGCGGAAATTCGTTGTCGCCGGCCGGCCGTCCGCGGCTAGCCTCCGCCGCATGTCTGACGTGACGTCCGAAAACGAGAACATCGGGGCCACCGGGAACACCGAGCCCGACGACGGGCCTCCCCGGCTCACCCGGCTCACCTTTCACAGCCCCCTCTCCGAGGCCCGGGCCGACGGGATCGTGCGGCGGCTGGCCGGTGCCGGGCCGCGCACGGTGCTCGACATCGGCTGCGGCTGGGGCGAGTTGATGCTCCGGGTCCTGGCCGCCGTACCGGAAGCCCGGGGTGTCGGGATCGACGTGAACGCGCGGGATCTGGCGCGTGGGCGGCGGGACGCCGAGGCGCGGGGGCTTGCCGGGCGGGTCGAGTTCGTCGAGGAGTCGGCCGTGGGGACGGAGCGCGGGCCGGCCGATCTGGTGCTGTGTCTGGGCGCGAGCCAGGCGCTCAGCGACGCGGAGTCTCCCCGGCACACGGCGGAAGCCCTGCGGGAGTTGCGGCGGCTCGTCGTCGACGGGGGACGTGTGGTGTTGGGCGAGGGGTTCTGGCAACGGCCGCCCACGACGGCCGAGTTGGCCGGCATGTGGCCGGGGGCGCGTCCCGACGAGCACTACGACCTGGGGGCGCTCGTCGATCTCGCGGTGGCGGCCGGGTTCCGGCCCGAGTGGACCGAGACGGCGAACGCGGACGAGTGGGAGGAGTTCGAGTCGGCGTACCAGGCGGACGCCGAGGTGTGGCTCGCCGGGCACGGCGACCATCCGCTGGCCGCCGCGACCCGCGAACGGCTCGACCGGCACCGGGCCCAATGGATGAGCTACCGGGGCGTGTTGGGCCTCGCGTACCTCACCCTCGTAGCGGCCTGAAGAGGTTCAGGCCAGCACGTGGACCGTCTCCACCCGGCTTGCCACGAGGCGAACGCTCTCTGGCGGACCGCTCGGCTCCGTAGCCGATGGATGAGCTACCGGGGCGTGTTGGGGATTCCCGGCCTCACCCTCGTAGCGGCCTGAAAGCGGTTCACGCGGGCACGTGGACCGTCTCCACCCGGCTCGCCACGAGGCGTTCGTTCTCGCGGCGGGCCGCTCGGCTGCGCAGCCGGAGGATCTGGCTGACGCCGACCGCCTGGAGGACGAAGATCACCGAGAAGGCGATCGAGTAGTTGTCGCCGGTCGCGTCGAGGAGCACGCCGACCAGGAACAGGGTCGTCATCGAGGCCACGAAACCACCCATGTTGGTGATTCCGGAGGCGGTGCCCTGACGCTCCGGCGGGTTCGCCGGGCGGGCGAAGTCGAAGCCGAGCATCGAGGCGGGACCGCAGGAACCGAGCACCGTGCACAGCACGATCAGCAGCCACATCGGCGCGTGGTCGCCGGGGTAGAGCAGCGTGACCGCCCACACGAGCGCCGTCGCGCCGACCGTGCCCAGCGCCAGCGGGAGCCGCGCGGTGTGGTGCCGGGCGACGATCTGGCCGTAGACCAGGCCGACGAGCATGTTGGACAGGACGACCAGGGTGAGGAGTTCGCCGGCGGTGGCGCGGGACAGGCCCTGGGCCTGGACCAGGAACGGCAGGCCCCACAGGAGCAGGAACACCATCGCCGGGAACTGGGTGGTGAAGTGCACCCAGAGGCCGAGGCGGGTGCCCGGTTCGCGCCAGGAGGCGGCGATCTGGCGGCGGACGTAGGCCGCGCCCCGGTGCGGGAAGGGTTCCGGTTCGTGCCCGTCCGGGTGGTCCTTCAGGAACAGAAGAAGCAGGACGAGGACTACGACTCCCGCGAGCGCGCTGCCCGCGAAGGCGGCCGTCCAGCCGATGCCGTGCAGCAGGCGCGCGATGACCAGGGTGGAGACGAGATTTCCGGCCATTCCCGCGAGGCCCGCGAGCTGGGCGACCATCGGGCCGCGCCGGGCCGGGAACCAGCGGGTGCCGAGCCGCAGCACGCTGATGAACGTCATCGCGTCACCGCAGCCGAGCAGCGCGCGGGAGGCGAGGGCGGTGCCGTAGGAGGGGGAGAACGCGAAGCCCAACTGGCCTGCTGTGAACAGCAGGACGCCGATGGTCAGCACCTTCTTGGTGCCGAGGCTGTCGACGAGGAGGCCGACGGGTATCTGCATGCCCGCGTAGACCAGCAGTTGGAGGATCGAGAAGGTGGAGAGGGCGGAGGCGTTGACGTGGAAGCGCTCGGCCGCGTCGAGGCCGGCGACACCGAGGGACGTACGGAAGATGACGGCGACGAAGTAGACGGAGACGCCGATGCCCCACACGGCGAGCGCGCGGCGGCCGCCGGGCGGATCACCGGGAAGGGAGAGGGCGGAACTGGAACTGCCACTGCTGCTGCTCATCGGACCTCGCCCCGTGCCAGGTGGGAGAACCAGTCAACGTGCTGGTGGACGATCCCGGCGGCCGCCTCGGCGTCGCCGGTGCGCAGCGCGTCGAGGATCGCCGCGTGCTCGGTGAGGGTCTTGGCGATGCGGTCGGGGTGCGAGTGCATGATCGCGACGCCCATCCGCAGCTGCCGGTCGCGGAGTTGGTCGTAGAGGCGGGAGAGGATCTCGTTGCCGCCGCTGCGGACGATCTCGGCGTGGAAGCAGCGGTCGGTGACGGCGGCGCCGGCGAGGTCCCCGGCGGCGGCCTGTTCCTTCTGCCGGTCGAGGAGTTCTTCGAGGCGCGCGATGAGCGTCGGGGATGCCGGTACGACCTTGCGGACCGCGTGCTGCTCGACCAGCATCCGGGTCTCGACCACGTCCGCGATCTCCTGCGAGGAGACGGGCAGCACCAGGGCGCCCTTCTTCGGGTAGAGCTTGATCAGCCCCTCGACCTCCAGCCGCAGCAGCGCCTCGCGCACGGGCGTCCGTGACACTCCGACAGCCTCGGCCAACTCGCCCTCGGTGAGCAGGGTTCCGCCTTCGTAACGCCGGTCCAGGACACCCTGTTTGACGTGGGCGTAGACGCGGTCGGCAGCGGGGGGTTGCTTGACGACAGGGGGTGAGGTGAGCGACGGAGCGGGGGACGGGGACGGCATGAGGACAGCATAGATACAACACGTACGCATGAGGACGGGCGGTCCAGGATGCGGACGGAACCGAATGGGGCCGGGGGTGCGTCTACGGAGGTGCGTGTACGGCGTGAGTTTCCGCGGCCGGTTCTCGGGGGCGTTTCACACATTCGGGGAACCCGGCGCAGCAACCGCACAACCTTCTGTGCTACTTACGTGTCACACACGTACGGCCCTCTCTTTCCCCCCTCCAACTGGGCCGTTCCTCAGGGGCATTCAACGTATTCGGGGTACCTCAGTTGATTACTGCCATTACCGGCATCAAGGGCAGCCGCTTCCGCAGAGCCGCCGCGGTCACCGTGACCGCAGGCGCCGTGCTCGCGACCGGCGCCCTGACCGCGGCACCCGCGCAGGCTGTCACGACGCCGTCGATCGTGGCCAAGGGCGGGTTCGTGATGAACAACGCCACCGGCAAGGCCCTTTACACGAAGGCCGCCGACACCAAGCGCTCCACGGGCTCCACCACGAAGATCATGACCGCGAAGGTCGTGCTCTCCCAGGCGAATCTCAACCTCGACGCCAAGGTCACCATCCAGAAGGCGTACAGCGACTACATCGTCGCGAACACCGCCTCCTCCGCCCACCTGATCGTCGGCGACAAGGTCACCGTCCGCCAGCTTCTCTACGGCCTGATGCTGCCGTCGGGCTGCGACGCGGCGTACGCGCTGGCCGACAAGTTCGGCACGGGCTCGACGCGGGCGGCGCGCGTGAAGTCGTTCATCGGCAAGATGAACTCCACGGCGAAGACGCTCGGCCTGACGAACACGAAGTTCGACTCGTTCGACGGCATCGGCAACGGCAACAACTACTCGACGCCGCGCGACCTGACGAAGCTCGCCAGCAACGTGATGAAGAACGCCACGTTCAAGACGGTCGTCAAGACCAAGTCGTACAAGGCGAAGACGATCACGAAGACCGGCAGCACCCGCACGATGGCTGCCTGGACCAACACGAACACCCTGCTCAGCAGCTACAGCGGCACGATCGGCGTGAAGACCGGCTCCGGCCCCGAGGCCAAGTACTGCCTCGTCTTCGCCGCCACCCGCAACGGCAAGACGGTCATCGGCACGGTCCTCGCGTCGTCGTCGGTCGCCCAGCGCTCGACGGACGCGACGAAGCTCCTGAACTACGGCTTCGCGAAGATCGGCTGACGTTCACTCAGCTACATGATCGATACCACCGAGGGACCCGCCGCTGCCAGCGGCGGGTCCTTTTGTCGTACGGCCGTCACGTGAAGAGTTGAGCCCGCGATGTCGGCGAACGACCGGGAACTGGCGCAGTACTTCGCTCAACTCGGCACGTCCTCCCGCCCCCGGTCATCACCAACCGCCGCGGGAACGGCGTTGTCGATGAGCACGGCAGCGATCGCCGCGGCAGTAGGAAACGCGTCGGCGTTCAGAACCCGCGTACGGGCCGCCGCCCCATCGAGCAGCAACGCCAGCTGCTCGCCCAGCTGTTCGGGCTCGGCCGCGCCGGCTTCGCGGGCGGTGTCGGCGAGGCGTACGGCGACGGCCTTCTTGTAGTCGCGGGCGTACTGGGACGCGGGGTGCTCGGGGTCGTGGAGCTCCACGGCGGCGGCGATATAGGGGCACAGCGGGGTGCCGGGGGCGATGTCGAACGCGGCGAGGAGCCGTTCGCGGGGCGTGAGGTCGGGGCGGTCGAACACACCGGACAGCACGGAGGGGTCGAACCGGCGCAGGTACTCCGCGACGAGTTCGTCCTTGCCGCCGAAGTGCTGGTAGGCCGTGCGCTTGGACACCTGGGCCGCCGCGCAGAGCTGGTCCATGCCTGTGCGGTTGATGCCCTGCTCGCGGAACAACCGCTGGGACGCGCCGATGATGCGCTCGCGGGCACCCCGGCCGCGGCGACTGCCCGTGGGGCCCTTCTCCAACTCCGTCATGGCTCCATCGTACCCGAGGAGGGTAACGGTCGGTGTACTTAGTTGCGTCCCGCGCCACCGCCCCGTACGTTAAGAACACAGGGCGGTGTACATAGCGCCGTCACCCCCGGTGCGCACGGCACCACCGACGCAAGGGAACGACTATGGGAAAGCTCGACGGCAAGGTCGCGGTCATCACCGGCGGCACCACCGGCATGGCGCTGGCCGGCGCGAAGCTGTTCGTCGACGAGGGAGCGCACGTCTTCATCACCGGCCGCCGCCAGGACGCCCTGGACGAGGCCGTGAAGGAGATCGGCCGCAACGTCACCGGCGTCCAGGGCGACGCCGCCGACCTGGACGACCTGGACCGGCTGTACGACACGGTCAAGCGGGAGAAGGGCAGCATCGACGTGCTGTGGGCCAGCGCCGGAGGGGGCGAGCCCGCGCCGCTCGGCGAGATCACCGAGGCCCAGTTCGACACCTGGTTCGGGCTCAACGCGCGCGGCACCCTCTTCACCGTCCAGAAGGCCCTCCCGCTCTTCAACGACGGCGGTTCCATCCTCATGACCGGCTCGAACGCCTCCCTCGGCGCCTTCCCCGGCTGGAGCGTCTACGCCGGCAGCAAGGCCGTCCAGCAGGCCTGGGCCCGCGTCTGGCTCAACGAGCTCAAGGACCGCCGCATCCGCGTCAACGTCCTGACCCCCGGCCAGGTCGCCACCGCCAAGCAGGCGGAACTCTTCGACGAGGCCACCAAGCGCCAGTTCGAGTCCCTCATCCCGCGCGGCCTGATGGGCAGCCCCGAGGAGATCGCCAGCGCCGCCCTCTTCCTCGCGTCCGACGACTCCAGCTACGTCAACGGCATGGAACTCGTCGCCGACGGCGGCACCACCGCCATCTGAACCGGACCACACACAACCAGGGCGGAACATCTCATGAGCAGCATCAGCATCATCGGCACCGGAAACATGGCCCGCACCATCGGCGCGCGAGCGATAGCGGGCGGCAACACCGTCGAGGTCATGGGCCGCGACCAGTCCAAGGCCGCCGACCTCGCCAAGGCGCTCGGCGGCGGCACCACGACGGGGGAATGGGGCACCGCCCCGGCCGGGGACATCGTCATCGTGGCCCTGTTGTACGACGGTGTCGTGCCGGCCGTCGCCCAGTACGGAGACGCGCTCGCGGGCAAGGTCATCGTCGACATCAGCAACCCCTTCAACGCCACGTTCGACGGGCTGGCCCACCTGGCCCACCACGACGAGACCTCGATCGCGCAGGAAGCCGCCAAGGTGGCCCCGGCCAGCGCCGGCGTGGTGAAGGCGTTCAACACCGTCTTCCGGCATGTGCTGGAGAAGGGGCGGCCCGACGTCTTCATCGCCGGCGACAGCGCGCGGGCCAAGGCAAGCGTGGAGGCGTTCGTCAAGAGCCTCGGGCTGCGCCCGCTGGACGTCGGCGGCCTGAAAATGGCGCACTGGCTGGAAGGAGCGGGCCTGCTCACGGTGGGCCTCGCCAACAACGGGGTGGGGAACCTGGACTTCGCCCCGAGCATCACCGAACTGTCCGCCTGAGCAAACGAGTTGACCGAGCCGCGCGCCTCCTCACGGAGACGCGCGGCTCCCGTCCGCTACCCCCAGGTGATCAGCCGCTTCGGCTGCTCAAGGATCGCCGCCACGTCGGCCAGCACCTTGGAGCCCAACTCCCCGTCCACCAACCGGTGATCGAAGGACAGGGCCAGGGTCGTCACCTGACGTGGCTTCACCTTGCCCTTGTGGACCCACGGCTGGAGCTTGATCGTGCCGACCGCGAGAATCGCGGACTCACCGGGGTTGAGAATCGGCGTACCGGTGTCGATGCCGAAGACACCAACGTTGGTGATGGTCACCGTGCCGCCCTGCATCGCCGCCGGGGACGTCTTGCCGTCCCTCGCCGTCGACACCAACTCGCCCAGCGACTGCGCCAGTTGGGGCAGCGTCTTCGCGTGGGCGTCCTTGATGTTCGGCACGATCAGGCCTCGCGGGGTCGCCGCCGCGATGCCGAGGTTGACGTAGTGCTTGAGGACGATCTCCTGAGCCGTCTCGTCCCAGGACGCGTTGATGTCCGGGTTGCGCTTGATGGCCACCAGCAACGCCTTGGCGATCAGGAGCAACGGGTTCACCCGCAGGCCCTGCAACTCCTTGTCCTGCTTGAGTTCCTCGACCAGCTTCATCGTCCGCGTCACGTCCACCGTCACGAACTCCGTGACATGCGGCGCCGTGAACGCCGAACCCACCATCGCCGCCGCCGTCGCCTTACGCACACCCTTCACCGGGATGCGCGTCTCCCGGCTCGTGTCGTACGTCACCGGGGCGACGGGCACGGCCACCTGGACCTGAGCCTGCGGCGCCGCCACCGGCGCGGGAGCCGGCGCCTGAGGCACCGCCACCGCCGCGTGCACGTCCTCACGCGTGATGACACCGTCCGGGCCCGACGGCGTCACCGTCGCCAGATCGACCCCCAGATCCTTCGCCAGCTTTCGCACCGGCGGCTTCGCCAACGGCCGGGACGGCAGTACGGCGGCCCCGGCCCCGGTCTCGCTCGGCGAGGGCGACGGCGTCGGCGACGCCGTCGCGTGACCGTTCAACTCCGCCTGTACGGCCGCCACCGCAGACGCCACCGACGCGTCCTGCGCCGGAATCTCCGCACCCTTGCGCGGCCGGCGCTTCGTCGAGGACGCGGCGACGCCGTACCCCACCAGCACCGGTGTACGAGCCGCCGGCTTCTCCGCCGCCGGGGGCTCGGGAGCAGCCGCGGCCGGGGTCTCCACAGGAGCCGCCCCGCCCCCGGACACGTCCACCGAGATGATGGACGTGCCCACGTCCACCGTCGTGCCCTCGGGGAAGCGGAGTTCACGCACCACCCCGTCGTACGGGATGGGCAGTTCCACCGCCGCCTTCGCCGTCTCCACCTCGCACACGACCTGGCCGTCGGTGACGGTGTCACCGGGCTGGACGTACCACTTGAGGATCTCCGCCTCCGTGAGCCCCTCGCCCACGTCCGGCATCTTGAACTCGCGTACGGACGCCTCGACTTCAGTCATCGTCGTCACGACCCCTCTCCTCAGTACGCCAGAGCGCGATCGACGGCATCCAGCACCCGGTCCAGACTCGGCAGGTACTCCTCCTCCAAGCGGGCCGGCGGGTAGGGCGCGTGATACCCGCCCACCCGCAACACCGGAGCCTCCAGGTGGTAGAAGCAGCGCTCCGTGATCCGCGCCGCGATCTCACCGCCCGAGCCGAAGAACACCGGCGCCTCATGCACCACGACCAGACGCCGGGTCTTCTCCACCGAGACCTGGATCGCATCGAAGTCCAGCGGCGACACCGAACGCAGATCCAGGATCTCCAGCGACTTGCCCTCCTCGGCGGCCGCGTCGGCAACCTCCTGGCAGAGCTTCACCATCGGGCCGTACGCGGCGAGGGTGAGGTCCGTGCCCTCGCGGACCACGCGGGCCTTGTGGAGCGGGCCGGGGATCGCCTCCGTGTTGACCTCGCTCTTGTCCCAGTAGCGGCGCTTGGGCTCGAAGAAGATCACGGGGTCGTCGCTCTGGATGGCCTGCTGCATCATCCAGTAGGCGTCCGACGAGTTCGACGGGCTGACGATCTTCAGACCCGGCACGTGCGCGAACAGGGCTTCCGGGGACTCCGAGTGGTGCTCCACCGCGCCGATGCCGCCCCCGTAGGGGATACGGATGACGACCGGGAGCTTCACCTTGCCCAGGGAGCGCGCGTGCATCTTGGCGAGCTGGGTGACGATCTGGTCGTAGGCCGGGAAGACGAAGCCGTCGAACTGGATCTCCACCACCGGGCGGTAGCCGCGCAGCGCCAGGCCGATGGCCGCGCCCACGATGCCCGACTCGGCGAGCGGGGTGTCCACCACCCGGCTCTCGCCGAAGTCCTTCTGAAGGCCGTCCGTGACACGGAAGACGCCGCCGAGTTTGCCGACGTCCTCGCCCATGATCAGGACCTTGGGGTCGGACTCCAGGGCGGCGCGCAGCGATTCGTTGATCGCCTTGGCCAACGGCAGGTTCTTGGTTGTCGCGGTCTGTGCCGCAGTCTGTGCCGCCATGTCACTTACCCCCCTCTTCGTCCGCGAACGACGCCTGGTAGGCGGCGAACTGGGCCCTCTCCTCGTCGACGAGCGCGTGCCCGTCCGCGTACACGTGCTCGAAGATGGCGAACCGGTCCGGGTCCGGCATGGCACGGACCGCTTCACGCACTCGCCTGCCCAACGCTTCGCTCTCTGTTTCGAGTTCCGCGAAAAATCCCTCATCCGCGTGATGTGCGGCTTCGAGATACGTGCGCAGGCGCAGGATCGGGTCCTTCGCCTCCCAGGACTCGCGCTCCTCGTCGGCCCGGTACTTGGTCGGGTCGTCGGAGGTGGTGTGGGCGCCCATGCGGTACGTGTACGCCTCGACGAGCGTGGGTCCCTCGCCGTTGCGGGCCCGCTCCAGCGCCCACTTGGTGACGGCGAGACAGGCCAGGACGTCGTTGCCGTCGACGCGGACGCCCGGGAAGCCGTAGCCCTGGGCGCGCTGGTAGAGCGGGACGCGGGTCTGCTTCTCGGTGGGCTCGGAGATGGCCCACTGGTTGTTCTGGCAGAAGAACACGACCGGCGCGTTGTAGACCGCGGAGAAGGTGAACGACTCGGCGACGTCGCCCTGGCTGGAGGCGCCGTCCCCGAAGTACGCGATGACGGCGCTGTCGGCGCCGTCCATGGTCACGCCCATCGCGTAGCCGGTGGCGTGCAGCGTCTGGGAGCCGATGACGATCGTGTACAGGTGGAAGTTGTTGGTGGTGGGGTCCCAGCCGCCGTGGTTGACGCCCCGGAACATGCCCAGCAGGTTGGTCGGGTCGACGCCGCGGCACCAGGCGACGCCGTGCTCGCGGTAGGTCGGGAAGACGTAGTCGTCCTCCCTGGTGGCCCGCCCGGAGCCGATCTGGGCGGCCTCCTGGCCGAGCAGCGACGCCCACAGGCCCAGCTCGCCCTGGCGTTGCAGGGCGGTGGCCTCGGCGTCGAAGCGGCGGGTGAGCACCATGTCGCGGTACAGGCCGCGGAGCTCTTCGGGGGTGATGCCGGCGACGTACTTGTCGTACGGGGCGGTCTTGCTGTTCTTGACTCGCTTGCCCTCGGGCGTCAGCAGCTGGACGAGGTCCGGGTCGGCGCCCTTGGCCTTGCTTCCGGCGCTGCGTCGCGGCTTGCGCGGGGCAGTGCTCTCCACGGTCACGTGTGCTCCTCCGTCGGTCCGGCTCCCCGGGTTCGCCGGGTGCCAGTGCGGCTCACCTGCGCCCCACGGACGCACAGGGTGGGTGCGGTTCGTCGGGAACAGGCGTGACAGGTGCCCCGGCGAGCGCCCTGCAACAGGCACGTTACCCAGTGCTCCACAATTCTGTGAAACCCCTCCTGACCTGCGATTTTGCTTGGATTTCCAAGTAAATCGCGAAAGTCGGGAACAAGTCCTGGTCACAGCCTTGCAGGGGGCCGGAACAACGGCACGTTATCCCGCTCACCTCGGGCACGGGAAGAGCCCGTATGTGAGACTTACCGCGTGCCTGAAGACGGAAAAATCACCGTATTTCTCCTCGACGACCATGAAGTGGTCCGCCGGGGCGTGTACGAGATGCTCTCGGTCGAGGACGACATCGAGGTCGTCGGCGAGGCCGGCACGGCGGCCGACGCGCTGGTACGGATCCCGGCCGTGCGCCCGGATGTGGCGATTCTGGACGTACGGCTCCCGGACGGCAGCGGGGTCGAGGTGTGCCGTGAGATCCGCGCTCAGGACGAGTCCGTGAAGTGCCTGATGCTGACGTCCTTCTCGGACGACGAGGCCCTCTTCGACGCGATCATGGCGGGCGCCTCCGGGTACGTCCTGAAGGCCATCCGGGGGAACGAGCTGCTGAGTGCCGTACGGGACGTGGCGGCCGGCAAGTCGCTGCTCGACCCGGTGGCGACCGCCCGCGTCCTGGAGCGGCTACGCAACGGCGGCCCCCAGCAGGACGAGAAGTTCGACTCCCTCACCGACCAGGAGCGCAGGATCCTGGACCTGATCGGGGAGGGGCTCACCAACCGCGCGATCGGCGAGCGGCTGCACCTCGCGGAGAAGACCATCAAGAACTACGTGTCGAGTCTGCTGTCCAAACTCGGTATGGAGCGGCGCTCCCAGGCGGCGGCCTATGTGGCGCGGAGACAGGCCGAGCAGCAGCGTCATTGAGAGCCCCTGGGGACCGATTCCGCGTCATTAGGGACCAAAGACCCCTCCCCCGGAGGGCCCGCCCGTCCGACAGTAAGGGCATGCCCACCGACGAACGGCTCGCCGTCGATCTGCTCGCGCGTACCGACCACGGCCGGGTGGCCACCACCCTGGGGGCGCTCCCCTTCCTGGCCCCCGCCCGGCACATCGTGGCGGACGAGCGGCTGCTGCTGCGGATGCCCCGGAGCCACGGCCACCACCACGCGTGCGTGGACCGTGTCGTCGCGTACGGCGCCGACAACCTGGACTCGGGCGGGCCGGACGACGACCTGTGGTCCGTACAGGTGATCGGCACGTGCGAGCCGCATGAGCCGACGGCGGAGCAGGTCGAGCGGTTCGGCCCGGCCCGGGACGCGATGGTGTACCTGCGCATCGACCCCCGGCTCAGCACCGTGCACTCGGCCGACGGCGGTCTGGAACGGCACTTCGGGCCCACCCTGTGACCGAAAGCGACCATCGACGACCGAGCGGTGACTTTCTGTGACAAACCGCAGCTCAAGGCCCCGTCCCGTGCCCTAGCATCGGCCGCGTGCCGCCCTTACGTGTACCACCCCCCGTGCCCCACGCGCCCCCGCTGGGCGCCCTCCTCCGCCAGTACGCCGCCGGGTCCGCCGTCGCCTGCGAACCCGTCGAGCAGGGCCTGCTGAACCGCGGCTACCGGCTCCGCACGACCCGGGGCCGCTACTTCCTCAAGCACCACTTCGACCCCGAGACCGCGGACCCGGCGGCGATCGCCCGCCAGCACACCGCGACCCGTCGGCTGGCCGACCTCGGCGTCCCCGTGGCACCCCCGCTGCCCGCCCGCGACGGCCGTACGGTCGCCGTCGTCGGCGGTCACGCCTATGCCCTGCACCCCTGGATCGACGGCAGACACCGCCACGGCGGCCAGTTGACCACGAGTCAGTGCGGACGCCTCGGCGCGCTCCTGGGGGTCGTCCACGCGAGCCTGGAGCGGGTCATGCCGGGGCGGCGCGAGGAGTGCGCGCCGGGGGCCGACCCCGCCGACACCTTCGCCCTCATCGACGACCTCCTGGGGCACGTCCGCCGGCACCGACCCGCCGACGCCTTCGACGAACTGGCCCGCCACCGGCTCCTGGAACGCCGGGAGCTGCTGGAACGGCACGCGGACCGACGCCCGCCGCGCGGGGCCTCCGTGGGGTGGACGCACGGGGACTTCCACCCCTTCAACCTGCTCTACAAGGGCGACGCCCCCGCCGCGATCGTCGACTGGGACCGCCTCGGCGTCCAGCCCCGCGCGGAGGAGGCCGTACGCGCCGCCGCGATCTTCTTCGTACGGCCCGACGGAGCCCTGGACCTGACCAAAGTGCGGGCGTACGCGCACGCGTACCGGCGTTCGGCGCGCGCCTCCCCCGCCGAACTCGCCGCCGCCGTGCACCGGGTGTGGTGGGAGCGGCTCAACGACTTCTGGATGCTGCGCTGGCACTACGAACGCGGCGACACCCGCGCGGACCCCCAGTTCCCGGCCGCGTCGGCGCTCGCCGTGTGGTGGACGCGGGAGTACGACGCGGTGTGCGAGGCGTTCGCGGAGGGCGCCCCATAGCGGAAGGCGCTCTCTAGGGGCTGCGAAAACAGCACGCGCGCGTGGACCCCTGTTTACGGGGTGCACGCGCGCGTGAGTGCTTCGGTGCCGGTGATCCGGTCCGGGTCAGCCGCCGCCCAGGGCGCCCGCGACCGTACCGCCGCTGTCGTCCCCGCCGGCGTCACCGGTGCCGCCCGTGTCCGTCGGGTCCGCCGAGGTCGTCTCGGTCGGCGTGTCCGACGGCTCCTCGGAGGCCGTCGCGGACGGGGTGCTCGACGGCTTCTCGGTGGCCGTCTCGGTCGGGGTGTACGAGGGCGTGTACGACGGCGTGTAGTCCGAACCGGAGCTCGTGCCGCTGTCGTCCGTGGCTGTGTCGCTCGGCGAGGCGGTCGTGTCGTCGCTCGGCGTCTCGCTGGCCGTGTCGTCGGTCGCCGTCTGCGAGGTGGTCGGCGACTGGGTGGTGCCCGAACCGCCGCTGCCGCTACCGGTGTTGTTCATCGCCAGTGCCACGCCCGCCGCGATGGCGATCACCGCGAGCACGGCGAGGATCCACAGCTTGCCCCGGCCGCTGCCGTGGTTGCCGTGCCCCTCGAAGCCGCCGTCGTCGCCGTTGCCGTAACCGCCCGGCAGGATCGGCTGCGGGATCTGTGTGGTCCCGGAGGCGTCGCCCTGGGGCATCACGGTCGTACCGGCGAAGCCGCCCGGCGGGGTCCCCTGACCGTTGGCCACGGTCACCGGGCCGGTGTTCCAGGTGCCGGTGTGGCCGCCCTGGTCGTAGAGCATCTGGAGGCCGTACTGGACGAGCCCGCGCATCTCCTCGGCCGTCTGGAAACGGTCGTCCGGGTCCTTCGCGAGGGAGCGCATGACGAGGCCGTCGAGCTCCGGCGGGCAGACGCCGTTCGACGTCTGGGACGGCGGGACCGGGATGTCCTGGACGTGCTGGTAGACCACCGAGAGCGGCGTCTCGCCGGTGAACGGGGGCCGCAGCGCGAGGAGTTCGTAGAGGAGGCAGCCCGTCGCGTACAGGTCGGAGCGGTGGTCGACGGCCTTGCCGAGCGCCTGCTCCGGGGAGAGGTACTGGGGCGTGCCCATGACCATGCCGGTCTGCGTCATCGTCGTGGACGCCCCGTGCAGGGCGCGCGCGATGCCGAAGTCCATGACCTTGACGGCGCCGTTGTGCGTGATGATCACGTTCGCGGGCTTGATGTCGCGGTGCACGATGCCGTGCTGGTGCGAGTAGGCGAGCGCCTCCAGGACCCCGGAGACGATGATCAGGGCCTGCTCGGGCCCGGGCGCCTCGGCGTTGAGGAGGAGGTCACGGATCGTGCGCCCCTCGACGATCTCCATGACGATGTAGGGCACGGACATGCCGCCCACGTAGTCCTCGCCGGAGTCGTACACGGCGACGATCGCGTGGTGGTTGAGGCCGGCCACCGACTGGGCCTCGCGCGTGAAGCGGGCCTTGGAGGTCGGGTCCTCGGCCAGGTCGGAGCGGAGCAGCTTGACCGCCACCGTGCGCCCGAGCCGTACGTCCTCGGCCGCGAAAACCTCGGCCATACCGCCCCGGCCCAGTCTGTGGGTGAGCCGGTACCGGCCGTCGCCGACCAGTCCGCCGTTACCCCACAGCTCCGGTGCGTCCGACATTCCGCCGCCAGCCGCCTCGGGGTCGGACGGGCCCTGAGCGTGCTGCTGTGCCATCAGTCCTCGCCGTCGTTTCTGCCCGCGGTGCGCGCGGTGTTGTTACGGTCTCCGTCGGCCACGCTACAGGCTCGGCGCAAGCCGTCGGTCCGGGATCAGTGCCGGAATCGTCCGTAGACGGACCGGCCATCAAATCGGTATCACGGGCCGTCGTGCAAATTCTGTGTACCGCCGGTACAGCACCTGTAACGCTTCCACGACTCTTCTTTCGCGTACGGTCACGGATCGGGCACCGCGCTTGACGTGTCAGTGCCCTCCGGCAGACTTGGCCGGGAATGGCACTTTCGATCACTGGGCCGGCGCCGATGGGGGACACGGGACATGAGCCAGGACGGCGCACAGGGCCGCTATGCGGGGCGCGCGCTCGCAGGCGGCCGCTATCAACTGCGCGACCTGCTCGGCGAGGGCGGCATGGCCTCCGTGCACCTGGCGTACGACTCGGTGCTCGACCGCCAGGTAGCGATCAAGACACTGCACACCGAACTCGGCCGGGAACAGGCCTTCCGCGAGCGCTTCCGCCGCGAGGCCCAGGCCGTGGCCAAGCTCACCCACACCAACATCGTCTCGGTCTTCGACACCGGCGAGGACGCCCTCGACGGCACGACGATGCCGTACATCGTCATGGAGTACGTCGAGGGCCGCCCGCTCGGCTCCGTACTGGACGAGGACGTACGGCAGTTCGGCGCGATGCCCGCCGACAAGGCGCTGAAGATCACCGCGGACGTGCTGGCCGCGCTCGACATCAGCCACGAGATGGGCCTGGTCCACCGGGACATCAAGCCGGGCAACGTGATGATGACCAAGCGCGGGGTCGTCAAGGTCATGGACTTCGGCATCGCCCGCGCCATGCAGTCCGGCGTCACCTCGATGACGCAGACCGGCATGGTCGTCGGCACCCCGCAGTACCTCTCGCCGGAGCAGGCGCTCGGCCGGGGCGTGGACGCCCGCTCCGACCTGTACTCGGTCGGCATCATGCTGTTCCAACTGGTCACCGGGCGGCTGCCGTTCGACGCGGACTCGCCGCTGGCGATCGCGTACGCGCATGTGCAGGAGGAGCCGGTCGCGGCCTCCTCGATCAACCGTTCCCTGCCGCCGGCCGTGGACGCGCTGATCACCCGCGCGCTGAAGAAGAACCCGAACGAGCGCTTCCCGAACGCCGAGTCCATGCGCGACGAGTGCCTGCGGGTCGCCGCCTCGCTGCACGCGGCCGCCCCGAGCATCGTGCCGGGCGCACCCGCGCAGAGCGGCTCGGGCGTCGGCTCCGCGGTCTTCCCGCCGGTCGACCAGGCGGCCCCGGCCCCCACCGGCCCGGTCCAAACGCCGTACCAGCCGGGTCCCTACGGTGGCACACCCGCGCCCGCCCCGGCCTACGGCTATCCCCAGCAGTCGGGCTATCAGCCGCAGCCCTCGGTCGGGTTCGGGCAGCAGGGCATCTCGACCCCGCCGCCGTACAACCTGACCCCGCAGCACCCGACGCCGGCCTCCGGGGGAGGCGACGGCAAGAGCAACAAGCCGGTGATCATCGGCTCGGTGGTCGTCGCCCTGGTCGCGGTCGGCGCGCTGATCGTCGCCCTGTCGATGAACAACGGCAGCGGTGACGACGCGAAGGGCGGCGGCGGCAGCGCGAGCGCGAGCACCTCGGCGACCGCGGTCGAGGGGCACCGCGACGGCGACACCTCGAAGACGATCGCGACGACCGCGTGCAAGGAGCCGGAGGAGTCGTACAACGACCCCAACAAGATCCAGATCCCGGACTTCCAGTTCAAGTACATCGACTCGGTCAAGTCCTGCCTGCAGGCCGCGGGCTGGAAGGTGAAGATCAAGTCCGAGGACGAGAACACCTACGGGCAGGGCACGGTCATGGACCAGTTCCCGGCGGCCGGCACGGACGTGGACCCCAAGGACATGCCCCAGATCCAGCTGGGTGTGTCGACGGGCAACCCGTCCTGACATCGAGCATGTGGAAGGGCCCGGCAGCATCGGCTGCCGGGCCCCATGTGTTTGTCGGTACGGGCTCGTGTGCGGGTGAAGGGTGACTACAGGTACGGGCCGCCCACGCGACCGGCGCCCGGCTGGCCCTCCTCGGTGCCGTCGCCGACACCCGGCGGCAGCGCCCGGCGCATCTGCTCCAGCTGCGCCCGCGCGGCCATCTGCTGGGCGAACAGCGTGGTCTGGATCCCGTGGAAGAGCCCCTCCAGCCAGCCCACCAACTGGGCCTGCGAGATGCGCAGTTCCGCGTCGCTCGGCGTCACGTCGTCGGTGAACGGCAGCGACAGCCGCTCCAGCTCCTCCACCAGCTCGGGCGCCAGACCGTCCTCCAGTTCCTTCACGGAGCTGCGGTGGATCTCCTTGAGCCGGGCCCGGCTGGCTTCGTCGAGGGGAGCCGCACGCACCTCCTCGAGAAGCTGCTTGATCATGCTGCCGATCCGCATGACCTTGGCCGGCTGCTCCACCATCTCCGTCACCGGGATCTCGCGGGAGTCCTCGTCCCCGGTGCCACCGAGCGCCATCCCGTCCTGTCCCACGACCAGGATCTGAGGCTTCTCCGGTGACCTTTCGTTCCTCGGCATCTCCATGCGGCCATTCTCTCGCACGCGCACACCTCACCACCGTGGTGCCCCCCTCGAAAGGTGATCCACCGTTTCCGCATGGCCGAACCCGGAGTGCCGGACCGCCCACCCGATGTGACGCTGGGTGCGTCGATCTTGCCGTCTCGGCTCGGGAGGGGGTCACGGACGTGACTCCATGGCTGCGTACATTGCCGTCACTGCGTGCGACGGGACTGCTGCTTGTGCTGGGCACGGGCGCGGTGGTGAGCCCGTACGGGAGTCTTCCGGCGTACGGGGTGGAGGCGGGGAGCGGTGCGAGCACCGGTGGTGCCGGGGGTGATCGGGTCACGGTCACGGCACCCGCGTCCGGCGCCGCCTCCGCTTCCCCCTCGGCCTCCGCCTTGAGACCGGCTTCCGGCCCCGACGCCCCCCATGCCTCCGCCGAGCCCTCCAGAGCCGGAAGCCGGGCGGGCGAAGGACGGGAACGGCCGGGCCGCACCGCGGAACCGACCGCGGACGAGGACGAGAACGAGGGCGAGGACACAGCCGGGCTGACAGCGGACGGTGACGACGGCGGAAGCCCCTCGGCCAGTCCCACGAGTCCCGCGCCCGCCGACTCCGCGTCCTCTCAAGAGGCCGCCCCCGTGCCGAGCTCCCCGCCCCTCCAGCCCCTGCGCCAGACCGTCACCCGTGCCGAGGGCTCCGCCGAGCCCGTGCTGCGGATCCTGCCGCTGGGCAGCGGCCTGATCCTCATCGGGCTCGGCCTGGGCCTCGCCTTCATCGCCCTCCGGGTGCGCCGGAGCTAGCGAACGGCGGCTCTACGGCGCGACGAGCAGCACCTTGCCGATGTGCCCGCTGTCCTCCAGCACCTGGTGCGCGCTGCCCGCCTCGCTCATCGGCAGCTCCCGGTCGACGACCGGCCGGATCTGCCCGGCCTCGATCAGCGGCCACACATGCTCGCGTACGGCGGCGACGATGGCCGCCTTCTCGCCGAGGGGGCGGGCCCGCAGCGAGGTCGCGCTGATCGCGGCCCGCTTGCCGAGGAGCGCGACGATGTTCAGCTCGGCCTTGATGCCGCCCTGCATCCCGATGATCGCGAGCCGCCCGTTGACGGCGAGGGCCTGGACGTTGCGGTCCAGGTACTTGGCACCCATGTTGTCGAGGATGACGTCGGCGCCCGCACCGCCGGTGGCCTGCTGGAGCTCGGCGACGAAGTCCTGCTCGCGGTAGTTGATGAGGATGTCGGCGCCCAACTCGGCGCAGTAGTCCAGCTTTTCCTTCGTACCGGCGGTGACGGCGACCTTCGCGCCGACGGCCTTGGCGAGCTGGATCGCCATGGTGCCGATGCCGCTGGAACCGCCGTGCACGAGGAGCGTCTCGGCGGGACGGAGGTGGGCGACCATGAAGACGTTCGACCAGACCGTGCAGACCACCTCGGGCAGCGCGGCGGCCTGCTTCAGGTCCAGACCGGCGGGCACGGGCAGCAACTGCCCGGCCGGAACGGCGACCTTCTGGGCGTAACCGCCGCCCGCGAGCAGCGCGCACACCTCGTCGCCGACGGACCAGCCGGACACCCCGGGGCCGATCTCGGTGATCCGGCCGGAGCATTCCAGGCCGGGGTAGGAGGACGCGCCGGGCGGCGGGTCGTAGAAACCCTGGCGCTGCATGATGTCGGCGCGGTTGACCGCGCTGGCCACCACCTCGACCAGGACCTCGCCCTCGCCGGGCACCGGGTCCGGGACCTCGCCCCACACCAGCGCTTCGGGTCCACCAGGTTCGGGAATCGTGATCGCATACATGAGGCCGACGCTACTCCTCGTCGTACGGCCGACCGCCGAAGGTGGGTCACTGAGGCAGCGGTCGGAGGCGTGTCACTCCGGCAGCGGCCGGGTGTCCGGCGCGACCTGCGAACCCGGTGAGACCCGCACGATGGTGATGAGCCGGTCGGTCAGCTGAAGGGTCCCGATGGCCGGGTCGTCGTAGCCGAGTACTCGATGCCCACGTACGACGCTCACCACCAGGTCGTCCGTGTCGCGCGGGGACTTGCCGACCTCGGCCTTTATGACCGGGCGTTCGGTCATGTCGAGGCCGCTGCCCTGCTGGATGAGGTCCTCCATGACCATGCCGGCGGCGGGGCTGAGCACGGAGAGGCCGAGCAGGCGGCCGGCCGCGCTGGCGCTGGTGATGACGGCGTCGGCGCCGGACTGCTTGAGCAGCGGCGCGTTCTCCTCCTCGCGGACGGCGGCGACGATCTTCGCGCCCCGGTTGAGCTGCCGGGCCGTGAGCGTCACCAGGACCGCCGTGTCGTCGCGCTGGGTGGCGATGATGATCTGCCGCGCCTTGTGCACCTCGGCGCGCTTGAGGACCTCGCTGCGGGTGGCGTCCCCGACGACTCCGACGTAGCCCTGGCTGCTCGCCGCCTCGATCGCCTTCCCGCTGGGGTCGACCACGACGACCTGTTCCTTCTTCAGTCCCGTCGCGCACACGGTCTGGATCGCGGACCGCCCCTTCGTCCCGAAGCCGATGACGACGGTGTGATCCCGCAACGCGGACCTCCAGCGGTTGAGACGCCATTCCTCCCGCGTGCGTTCGGTGAGGACTTCGAGGGTGGTGCCGACGAGGACGATCAGGAAGAACACGCGCAGCGGTGTGACGACCAGGATGTTGGTGAGCCGGGCGCCGTCGCTGACCGGGGTGATGTCGCCGTAGCCGGTGGTCGAGAGGGTGACCGTGGCGTAGTAGAAGGCGTCGAGGAAGTCGACCGAGCCGTCCGAGTTGTCGTTGTAGCCCTCGTGGTCGGCATAGACGATCAGCGCGGTCGCGACCAGCAGGAACAGCGCGATGGACAGCCGTTTCGCGACCTGCTGGAAGGGGTGCTCAACCACTTTCTTCGGGAGTTCCACCCGATGGGTCACGAGATGCTCGTCCGCCTGGCGGGCGATCGCATCATGCCCCGATTGTTTCACGTGAAACACACCCCGATCCCGGCGACCGCCCAGGGCAGATCGATGAGTTCCACCTGCTGCCCCTGTCGCGTACCACCCGGCGGTACGACCGCGAGCGCATCGGCCGCCGCGATCCCGCGCAGCATGGCCGGCCCGTTGTAGTGCAGCGGCACGGCAGAGTCACCGCGCAGCACGGCAGGGATGAGCCGGGTGTCGTACGGATGCCCGTGCACCGCCTCCTGGAGGGGCAGCGCGTACGGCTCCGGCGCGGGGTGGGCGGACAGGGTCCGCAGCAGCGGTTCGGCGAGGGTGAGCAGGCCGGAGATCGCCGCGAGCGGGTTGCCGGGCAGGCCGACGAGGTGCTGGTCGTCCTTGATACGGGCCAGCAGCATGGGGTGGCCGGGGCGTACCTTCACGCCGTCCACGAGGAGTTCGGCGCCCATGCCGCGCAGGGTGGGGTGGACGTGGTCGACCGGGCCGGAGGCGGTGCCTCCGGTGGTGACGATGAGGTCGGCGGTGCTGCCGGTGATGGCCTTGTGCAGCGCCTTCGCGTCGTCGCGGAGCCGGCGGACCGCGGTGACCTCGGCGCCGAGCGCGCGCAGCCAGGACGGCAGCATCGGCCCGAGCGCGTCCCGGATGAGCCCGTCCCGGGGCAGCCCCTCGGTGAGCAACTCGTCGCCCAGGATGAGGACTTCGACCCGGGGCCGGGGTACGACGGTGAGCGTGTCGTACCCGGCGGCCGCGGCGAGGCCGAGCACCGCCGGGGTCACGAGCGTGCCGCCGGGCAGCAGATGGTCGCCGCTACGGCACTCCTGGCCGCGCGGGCGGATGTCCTGGCCGTGTCCGACGTCGCGGGCCGCGTGCAGCCGCCCCTTGTCGTCGGTGCGGCCGTGCTCGCTGCGGATGACGCCGGTGGCGTCCGCGGGGACCCGGGCACCGGTCGCGATCCGCACGGCCTCGCCGTCGCTCAGCGGCTCGGACTGGGCGTGCCCGGCGAGCACCCCGTCCTCGCGTACGGCCCAGGGGCCGGGGCCCGCGACCGCCCAGCCGTCCATCGCCGAGGTGTCGAACGAGGGCAGGTCGCTCAGGGCGACGAGCGGCGCGGCCAGGACCAGGCCGAGGGCGGAGTCGAGGGTCACGGAGACGGGGGCGCGGTGGGAACCGGTGCGTGCGGCGCGGCCGGCGATCGCGCGGGCCTCGGGCCAGGGGGTGGCCTTGTGCTGCTCGGTGTCGGGCTTGGGCGGGGTGCCCTGCGGCGAGTGCGCGGGGGAGGTCGAGGGTGGGGGCACGGCGGGGTCGCCGGAGCCGGTGCTGCCTTCGTTCACGAGGGCGAGTACCTCCTCGACGTCGAGGTCCTCGGCGTCCCGGGCGTGCTCGCCGGCGTGCATACCGCGCGCGGTCATCCGGCGGCGTCCGGACCGGGGGCGGACGACGGGGCGTCAGGCTCGGCACCGGATGCGGACTTGGCACCGGATGCGGTGTCAGCCTTCGCGTCCGGCTTGGCGTCGGACGGGGCTTCCGGGGTGTCCTCGTCGGCCCAGCGCAGCGCGAGCGCGACAGCCTTGCGGGCAGCCTCGGCGACGGCTTCGGGGCCGCCCTTGCCCTGCGCCGCCGCGTAGCCGACCAGGAAGGTGGTCAGCGGGGCTGCGGGCCTGGCCACTCCATGCGCTGCGTCGCGGGCGAGGTCGAGCAGGATGCCGGTGTCGACGTCCAGGTCGATGCCCAGTTCGTCCTTGACTGCGGAAATCCATTCATCCAACACGTGCCCATGCTCCCTGATGCGTGCCCTGGCGGCGGCGAGGTCGTCCCAGGTGTCGCAGTCGAAGGACGCGACGGGGTCGGGGACGCGGGTGAGATCGAGTGCGGCGGTCAGCCGGCGCAGGGGCAGCCCGGTGAGGCTGCCGTGCTCCGAGGTGAGTGCGGCCAGTCCGCGGCGGAGCGCCGACGCGCGGTACGCGGCTACGAGCGGCTGGTCGCGCCCGTCGGCGTCGGTGAGCAGCACCCCTTCGGCGCCGCTGCTCCGCAGAGCGGTCAACAGCCGCCGTACGGTGGCCACTTCGAGGAACGGCAGGTCGGCGGACAGGACCACGACGGCATCGGCGGTGGTGTGCCGCAGACCGGCGTCGAGCGCGGCGACCGGGCCCGCGCCGGGCGGTTCCTCGCGTGCCCAGCGCACCGGCCGGGCGGTGGGCCTCGGGTCGGCCACGACGACCGTGGTCCCGGCGTCGGCGCAGGCGGCGAGCACCCGGTCGAGCAGGGCCCGGCCGCCCACGCGCAGGCCCGGCTTGTCGGCACCGCCGAGGCGTCGGGCGGCACCACCGGCGAGCACGACGGCGTCGTAGGCGACGGCGGGTGCGGCGTCGGGGGGCTCGTGCGCGGTCACCCCCCGAGTATGCGTCCCGCCCTGATCACAGGGAACTCGCCCGCGCCGCCGTGATCACAGGTTGCGCAACAGGACCGCCGACTGTTCCACACAGTCCGCCACATACCGCAGGAAACCGCCCGCGGTGCCGCCGTCGCACACCCGGTGGTCGAAGGTGAGCGAGAGCTGGACGACCTGCCGGACCGCCAACTCGCCCGCGTGCACCCAGGGTTTGGGGACGATCCGGCCGACGCCGAGCATGGCCGCCTCGGGGTGGTTGATGATCGGCGTGGAACCGTCGACGCCGAACACCCCGTAGTTGTTGAGCGTGAAGGTGCCGCCGGTGAGGTCCCCGGGGGTGAGTGTCCCGGTCCGGGCAGCCTCGGTCAGCCGCCCGAACTCCGCGCTCAGCGCCTCCGCGTCCCTTGCCTGCGCGTCCCGTACGACGGGCACGACCAGCCCGCGCTCGGTCTGCGCGGCGAAGCCGAGGTGCACCCGGTCGAACCGGACGATCTCCCGCGCCTCCATGTCCACGCTGGAGTTGAGCTCCGGGAACCGGGCCAGCGCGGCCGTGCAGATCCTGGCGAGGAGGGCGAGCACGGAGATCTTGGGGCCACCGGCGGCGTTCATGGCCGCGCGGGCACGCATCAGCTCCGTCGCGTCGGCGTCCACCCAGCAGGTCGCGTCGGGGATCTCGCGGCGACTGCGGGAGAGCTTGTCGGCGACGGCGCCGCGGATGCCGCGGAGGGGGGTGCGGGTGACTCCGTCGGTGGGGAGGGCGGGGGTGGTCCTGGGGGCGGGGGGCGTGGGCTGGGCTGTCGGGTCGGGGAGGGTGGCCGGGGGCAGGAGTGTCGCCTCCTGGGCGATCGCCTCCTGGGCCGCCGCCGCGCGGAGTGCCTGCTCGACGTCCGCCCGCAGGATCAGGCCGTCGCGTCCGGAGCCCGTCAACTCCCGTAGTTCCAGGCCGTTCTCGCGGGCGAGTCGTCGGACGAGGGGGGAGATCACGGGGACGGGACCGTCGTCCCGGCCACTGGCCTGAGGAGTTGCGGGGGCAGGGGCTGGGGCTGGGGCGTCCGCCACCGAGGTCACGACGTCCGCCGCCATCCGCCGTACTCGGCGCCGCCGCGCCGGAGGGGCGCCCGTGCCGTAGCCCACGAGCACGTTCCCGGAGCCCTCGGTCTCGGCCTCGACATCGGACGCCGGTGCCCCGACCGCGACCGTCAACAGCGGGGAGCCGACGGGCAGTTCGGTGCCCTCCTCGCCGTAGCGGGCCGTGACGACACCGCCGTAGGGACACGGGACCTCGACCATCGCCTTGGCCGTCTCGACCTCGACGACCGGCTGGTCGATGGCGACGACGTCGCCGACCTCGACCAGCCAGCGCACGATCTCCGCCTCGGTGAGGCCCTCGCCGAGGTCGGGGAGCTTGAACTCCAGTACCTGTGCCATCAGTTGTCCGCCTCCCACTGGAGCCGGCCCACGGCGTCCAGGATCCGGTCGACGCCGGGCAGATGGTGCCGCTCCAGCATCGGCGGCGGATACGGGATGTCGAACCCGGCGACGCGCAGCACCGGCGCCTCCAGGTGGTGGAAGCAGCGCTCGGTGACGCGGGCCGCGATCTCGCCGCCCGGGCCGCCGTAGCCGCCCGACTCGTGGACGACGAGGGCGCGGCCGGTGCGCCGTACGGACGCGCAGACCGTCTCGTCGTCGAAGGGCACCAGGGAGCGCACGTCGACGACTTCGAGGTCCCAGCCCTCGGCCCGGGCCGCCTCGGCGGCTTCAA
The DNA here is from genome assembly GCF_044457795.1 of Streptomyces sp. NPDC050528. Classification (NCBI taxonomy): domain Bacteria; kingdom Bacillati; phylum Actinomycetota; class Actinomycetes; order Kitasatosporales; family Streptomycetaceae; genus Streptomyces; species Streptomyces sp. NPDC050528. The sequence goes on along the minus strand of NZ_JBITHH010000021.1, from coordinate 101,885 downwards.
GGCAGACGGGCAAGGACGGGCCGTAGGTGATGAGCGTCGCGCTGCGGCCCGGGCGGCGGACCACGGCACGGCCGATGGGTTCAACGGGTGACGGCTCGTCGGGGTTCCAGGTGTCCTTCGACCAGTACAGGCGCTTGGGCTCCAGGAAGACGACCGGGTCGTCGGAGGCGATGGAGGCGCGCAGCAGGCCGTAGGCGTCGGCGACGGTCGCGGGGGTGACGACGTGCAGGCCCGGGGTGGCCATGTAGTAGGCCTCGGAGGAGTCGCTGTGGTGCTCGACGCCGCCGATGCCTCCCCCGTAGGGGACGCGGATGGTGATCGGGAGGGGCATCGCGCCGCGGGTGCGGTTGCGCATGCGGGAGACGTGGCTGATCAACTGCTCGAACGCCGGGTACGCGAACGCGTCGAACTGCATCTCCACGACCGGGCGCAGGCCGTACATCGCCATGCCGACGGCCGTGCCGAGGATGCCCGCCTCGGCGAGGGGGGTGTCCGTGCAGCGGTCCTCGCCGAACTCCTTCGCGAGCCCGTCGGTGACGCGGAAGACGCCGCCTAGGGTGCCGACGTCCTCGCCCATGACGTGCACGGTGGGGTCGGCGGTCATCGCGTCGCGCAACGCGCGCGTGAGGGCCTGCGCCATGGTGGCCGGTTTGAGGGCGACGGTGGTCATCAGTGCGTCCCCTCGCGCTCGGCCGCCAGCTCCGCCGCCAACTGTTCGCGCTGCTCGCGGAGTTGGGGGGTGGGCTCGGCGTACACGTCGGCGAACAGGTCCATGGGGTCGAGCACCGGGTCCTGGTTCATGTGGGCGCGCAGCTCGGCCGCCATCGTCTCGGCGGCGTCGCGCGCGGCCTTGATGCCGTCCTCGTCGATGAGCCCGCGCTCGGTGAGTTCGTGCTCCAGGAGGGCGATCGGGTCGTGCGCCCGCCAGGCCTCGACCTCGGTGTCGCCCCGGTAGCGGGTCGCGTCGTCGGCGTTGGTGTGGGCCTCGATGCGGTACGTGATGGCCTCGACGAGCGTGGGACCGCCGCCCTCGCGCGCGTGCCGTACGGCGTCGGCGAGGACCTCGTGCACGGCGGCCGCGTCGTTGCCGTCGACCAGACGGCCGGGCATGCCGTAGCCGACCGCCTTGTGGGCCAGGGAGGGGGCCGCGGTCTGCTTGGCGAGCGGGACGGAGATCGCGAAGCCGTTGTTCTGGACGAGGAAGACGACCGGGGCCTGCCAGACGGCGGCGAAGTTCAGCGCCTCGTGGAAGTCGCCCTCGCTGGTGCCGCCGTCGCCGACCATGGCGAGGGCGACCACGTCGTCGCCCTTGAGGCGGGCCGCGTGCGCGAGGCCGACGGCGTGCGGGAGTTGGGTGGCGAGCGGGGTGCTCAGGGGGGCGATGCGGTGCTCGCGCGGGTCGTAGCCGGTGTGCCAGTCGCCGCGCAGCAGGGTGAGGGCCTGCACGGGGTCGAGGCCGCGGGCGACGGCGGCGAGCGTGTCGCGGTAGCTGGGGAAGAGCCAGTCCTGCTCCTGGAGGACCAGCGCGGCGGCGACCTCGCAGGCCTCCTGGCCGGTGGTGGAGGGGTACACGGCGAGCCGGCCCTGCTTGGTGAGGGCGGTGGCCTGCGCGTTGTACCGGCGGCCGCGCACCAGCTCGGCGTAGAGCCGGCGCAGCAGTCCGGGGTCGGCCTGTGCGGCCGCCTCGGTGCCGAGCACGCGGTACGGCGCGGCGTCGGGCAGCAGCGGCGCGGGGTCCGTGCGCGGCTGCCAGGCGGGCGGCGGTGTGGGCCGGTACGCGCCCCGCTGCTCCATGACCGTCATGACGGCACCTCCTCGTGGGAGTGGCTCGGAGAGACGCGTCGGACGTGCCGCGCCTCCCTACCGATTGTTCGGTCGTCGGCACATTTTGGCTACAGGCACCTCCAGGCTGTGGACAAACGGTTCTCCACAGCCTGAAATGAACGCAGTACGTCCATGGTAGGGAGGCGGGGGGACATGGCACCTGAACAAATGGCCGAAGGCCCGGAGGCCGGCAACACCCTGCCGCCCCCGCGCCCGCTCGATGCCATTGATCAGGACATCCTGCAGATGCTCCAGGCGGACGGCCGTGCGTCGATAAGGTCGGTCGCCGAACGGGTGCACGTCTCGCGCGCCAACGCCTACGCGCGGATCAACCGGCTCATCGAGGACGGCGTCATCCGCGGCTTCGGCGCCCGGGTCGACCATGAACGCGCGGGTCAGGGCACGTCGGCGTACATCACCCTGAAGATCGTGCAGAACTCCTGGCGCACGGTCCGCGAGCAGCTGAGACTGCTCCCCGGCGCCTCGCACATCGCCCTGGTGGGCGGCGACTTCGACGTCCTGCTGCTGGTGCACACGCCGGACAACAGAGCGCTGCGCGAACTCGTCCTCACCCGGCTCCAGGCGATCCCCGAGGTGCTCAGCTCGCGCACGCTGCTGGTCTTCGAGGAGGAGGACCTGGAGCCGCAGAGCTGACCTGCTCAGGCTGACCCGCTAGGCCGGGTTGCGCAGCCCGGAGAAGACCAACTGGGCCACCGCGTCGGTCACTTCGCGCTCACCCATGCCCCGCGCGTCGGGCCGGTACCACTCCACGATGGAGTTGATCATCCCGAAGACGAGCCGGGTCGCCAGCCGCACCTCGACGTCGCCGCGCAGATCGCCGTCGGCCGCAGCGGCCTTCAGCAGATCGGCCACCTTGTGGTCGAAGTCCCGCCGCCGCTCCAGCGCCCACCGCTCGGTGTCGGTGTTGCCGCGCACCCGCAGCAGCAGCGTCACGTACGGCAGCTCGGAGGTCAGCACCTCGACCATCCGCCGTACGACGTACTCCAGCCGTTCCACAGCGCGCCCCACGCGTGCGTGCTCCTCGTCGAGGATCCCGAAGAGGCCGTCCAGGGCGCGGCTGACCGCGCGGCGGAGCAGCTCCTCCTTGCCGGTGACGTGGTGGTAGATCGACGACTTGGAGATACCGGCCGCCTTGGCGAGGTGCTCCATGGAGGTGCCGTCGTAGCCGCGCTCGATGAAGACCTGGACGGCGACGTTGAGCAGGGTCTCCGGGGTGTACGTGTCGCGCTTGGCGGTCGTCATGGGGTGCCCTCCCGCTTCTCGGTGGCGTACGCGTGGCGGTAGAGCGCCAGGGACGGCGCGTACCGTCCCGACGGATCACGCAGGTGCAGGTCGTCCAGGAGGTCGTAGGCCCAGCTGCGGCCGAGCCTGCGGCTCCATTCGAACGGACCCAGAGGGTAGTTGACACCCAGGCGCATCGCGGTGTCGATGTCCTCCTCGGTGGCGACGCCCTTGGCGACGGCGTCGTGCGCCAGGTCGACGATCCGGGCCACCGTGCGGGCGACGATCATCCCGGGGGCGTCCCCGATGAGGCTGACGTCCTTGCCGAGCGCCTGGAAGAGGCCGGTCGCCTCGGTGAGGGTCTGTGAGGCGGTGTCCTGGGAGGCGGACAGGGCGATACGGCCGGCCCTGCGGTAGTCGAGGGCGAGGTCGAAGTAGACAACGTCACGGAACTCGACGGAGGTCTGCCCGTCGGCGAGCGCCAGCTGACCGCCGCCGGGCAGGACCATGCGGGTGCCGTGGTCCTCTTCCTCCTCGCGGACGACGATGCCCGCCTCGCGGATCAGCGCGACCAGGTCGGCCGCGGGGCCCAGGTCGCCCTCCACGACGACGTACGCGGGCGGCTGGGCCGGTTCCGCGGTGTGCGGCTCGGGCTGCTCGGCGTCGTCCCCGTGGTCGTACCAGCCCTGCCCGGTCTTGCGGCCGAGGCGGCCGGACTCGACCAGGCGGCGCTGCGCGAGGGAGGGCGTGAACCGCACGTCCTGGAAGAAGGCCTGCCACACGGAGTGGGTGACGGACTCGTTGACGTCCTGCCCGATCAGGTCGGTCAGTTCGAAGGCGCCCATCTTGAAGCCGCCGGACTCGCGCAGCACCGCGTCGATGGTGGCCGGGTCGGCGGCCTGTGCCTCGTAGACCGCGAAGGCCTCGGCGTAGAAGGGCCGGGCGATGCGGTTGACGATGAAACCGGGGGTGTCCGCGCACGCCACGGGCGTCTTGCCCCAGGCGCGGGACATCTCGTACGCGCGTGTGGCCGACGTGACGTCGGTGGCGAACCCGGAGACGACCTCGACGAGCGGCAGCAGCGGCGCCGGGTTGAAGAAGTGCAGGCCCACGCAGCGGCCCGGGTTGCGCAGGGCGGCGCCGATGGCCGTCACCGACAGGGACGAGGTGTTGGTGGCGAGCAGACAGTCCTCGCCGACGATGTCCTCCAGGTCCCGCATCAGCTGCTGCTTGACGTCCAGCCGCTCCAGGACGGCCTCGACGACCAGGGTGCAGTCCGCGAGGTCGGCGAGGGCCTCGGCGGGCAGCAGACGGTCGCGTGCGGAGTCCCGGTCGGCGGCGGTGAGGCGGTCCTTCTCGACGAGCCGGTCGAGCCGGGCGACGATCGCGGCCGTCGCGTCCCGGGCCCGCCCCGGAACGGCGTCGTACAGCCGCACGACATGGCCCGCGGTCAGCGCGACCTGGGCGATGCCCTGGCCCATGGTGCCGGCGCCGACGACGGCCACGGGGCTGCTGAGGTCGAGTGCTGTCATGTGCGCGATCCTCCCGCACAGGGTTTTCCACAGATGCGGCGGACCCCCTTGTCCCGACCGATCGTTCGGTTACTCTAACTCTGACTGCCTGTTCCCGCCCAAGTTTCTGCCCAGGTCATGAGCTCACAGACGAGTTCTTGAAACGAGGAGTTGGTCCCGCATGGCCGCCGAACTGACCGCGTCCGAGCTGATCGCCCGGCACCGGCCGACACTCGACCAGGCGCTCGAAGCGATCCGCACGCGCGCGTACTGGTCCCCGCACCCCGAACACCCCAAGGCCTACGGCGAGCACGGCAGCCTGGACGCGGCGGCGGGCAAGGCCGCCTTCGACGCCCTCCTGGGCACCCGCCTCGACCTCGGCCAGCCCGGCACCGACGACTGGGTGGGCGGCGAAGTGTCGCCGTACGGCGTCGAGTTGGGCGTGACCTACCCGCACGCGGACCTCGACGTCCTGTTGCCGGCCATGCGCGCCGGGCAGCGCGCGTGGCGGGACGCGGGCGCGGAGACGCGTGCCGTGGTCTCCATCGAGATCCTCAAGCGGATCAGCGACCGGACGCACGAGTTCGCGCACGCGGTCATGCACACCAGCGGCCAGGCCTTCATGATGGCGTTCCAGGCGGGCGGCCCGCACGCCCAGGACCGCGGCCTGGAGGCGGTGGCGTACGCGTACGCGGAGCAGGTCCGCACGCCCGCCGTCGCGGAGTGGACCAAGCCCCAGGGCAAGCGCGACCCGCTCGTCATGAACAAGCAGTTCACGCCGGTCCCGCGCGGGACCGCGCTGGTCATCGGCTGCAACACCTTCCCGACGTGGAACGGCTATCCGGGCCTGTTCGCGTCCCTCGCCACCGGCAACGCTGTCCTGGTGAAGGCCCACCCGCGCGCGGTGCTGCCGCTCGCGCTGACCGTGCAGATCGCGCGGGAGGTGCTCACCGAGGCGGGCTTCGACCCGAACCTGGTGGCGCTGGCCGCCGAGCGTCCCGGTGAGGGCATCGCCAAGACGCTGGCCACGCGCCCCGAGATCCGGATCATCGACTACACCGGGTCGACGGGCTTCGGCGACTGGCTGGAGACCAACGCCCGCCAGGCGCAGGTCTACACGGAGAAGGCCGGCGTCAACACGGTCGTCGTGGAGTCGACCGACGACTACAAGGGGATGCTGTCCAACCTGGCGTTCTCGCTGTCGCTGTACAGCGGGCAGATGTGTACGACCCCGCAGAACCTGCTGATCCCCCGGGACGGCATCGGCACCGACCAGGGGCCCAAGTCCTTCGACGAGGTCGTCGCCGATCTCGCGCGGTCCGTGGACGGGCTCCTCGGTGACGACGCGCGTGCGAACGGGCTGTTGGGCGCGCTGGTCAACCCGGACGTCAAGGCCCGCCTGGAGGCTGCCGCCGGGCTCGGTGAAGTCGCCCTCGCGTCACGGGAGATCGTCAATCCGGAGTTCCCGGACGCGGTCGTTCGTACGCCGGTGATCGTGAAGCTGGACGGTGCGAAGCCGGATGACGAGGCCGCGTACATGAGTGAGTGCTTCGGGCCCGTCTCCTTTGCCGTCGCGGTCGATTCGGCGGGGGATGCGGTGGAGCTGTTGCGGCGGACTGTGCGGGAGAAGGGGGCGATGACTGTTGGGGCGTACACCACCGACGAGGGGGTTGAGCGGGCCGTTGAGGAGGTTTGCCTTGAGGAGGCGGCGCAGTTGTCGCTGAACCTGACGGGCGGGGTGTTCGTCAACCAGACCGCCGCGTTCTCCGACTTCCACGGATCTGGTGGTAACCCGGCTGCCAACGCTGCCCTGTGTGATGGGGCGTTTGTCGCCAACCGGTTCCGGGTTGTTGAGGTTCGTCGGGACGCCTAGGAGCTCGGGGGGTGCGGTTGGTGTGCGGCTATCGGTCTGTTGTGGCTGGTCGCGCCGTTCCCCGCGCCCCTTCAGGGCGCTCCAGTGGTCCAGTGATACAAGGTCATCGCCACGCTTGTCGCCAGGTTGTAGCTGCTGACCTGGGGGCGCATCGGTAGGGACACCAAGTGGTCGGTTTGGGCGCGTAGTTCGGGGGACAGGCCGGTGCGTTCTGAGCCGAAGGCGAGGACGGCGTCGTCCGGGAGCTTGAGGGCCCGGATGTCGTCGCCCTCGGGGTCGAGGGCGAACACCGGGCCGGGCGGGAGTTCGGCGACCGTCAGGCGCTCCACGGCGGTCGCGTAGTGCAGGCCCGCCCCCGCGCGTACGGCCGTGGGGTGCCAGGGGTCGAGGGTGCCGGTGGTGACCACCCCGGTCGCCCCGAAACCGGCGGCGAGCCGGATCACGGCACCCGCGTTGCCCAGGTTGCGCGGGTTGTCGAGGACGATCACGGGCGCGGTGCGGGGCGTGTGCGCGAGGTGCCGGAGGTTGGCCTCGCGCGCGGGGCGTACGGCCAGGGCGGCCACCCCGGTGGGATGCGGGCGCGGCACGAAGGAGCGGTACGTGCCCTCCGGGACCTCCGTCAGCAGCGCGTCCAGGGTGTCCCGTACGTCGGGGGCCAGGTCGTCGGCGAGGGCGAGGGCCGCCCGTCGGTCCGTGGCGACCGCCACCGGGACCTCCGCCCCGAAGCGCAGGGCGTGCTTCAGGGCGTGGAAACCGTCGAGCAGCACCGAGGTGTCGGCGAGCCGGCGCCAGGCGCTTGTGGCGGGGTCGGGGGCTGGGGCGGTCATGCCGTGCAGCCTACGTGGGTGTGCTGCGGCTCTCCGGAGCTGCGTGGGTGTGCTCGGGGTGCTCGGGATCCTCCGGTGGCGGGACGGAGTCGCCCTCTACGGGGAGCGGTTTTGGGACGCCCGCGGAAAACACGCGTCCACGCGCGTGTGCCGCCCACCCGCCCAGTCGCCGCAGGAACGACGTCGGCAGGAACACCGCGTCCGTCGCGATCATCGCCAGGGAGAAGAACGGCAGCCCCAGGAGCACGGCGATCACCGCGTGCTCGGTCATCATCAGGGCCAACAGGACGTTCTTCACGCGCCGGTTGAAGAGCGTGAACGGGAAGGCGACCTGGACGATCACGGTCCCGTAGGTCACCAGCATGACCATCGTGCCGCTGCCGGCCAGCAGGTCGGCGAGGGCGGGCCACGGGGAGAAGTAGTCGAGGTGGAGCGGGTAGTAGACGGCGGTGCCGTCCTGCCAGCGGGAACCCTGGATCTTGTACCAGCCGGCCGTCGCGTAGATCAGACAGGCCTCGCTCGCGATGACGAACAGGGCGCCGTTGTGGACGACGTTCGCGACGATGTCGAGCAGCACCCGGGGCTCGTACGACTTCGTATACCGCGCGATCGCCCACCACAGGGCCTGCGCCAGCCACACGCCCCACAGGAGCACGGGCACGAACCAGTCGCTGTCGAACCGGCCCATCGCGGTCACCGAGACGAGCGCCGTACCGAGCACGACCCACAGGACGGGCCCGACCCGGTCGGGAATCCACTCCCCACGCGCGCGTGCCTCCCGCGTACGCGCGGCCCGGCGTGCGTCCAGGGACCAGACCTGACCGCAGCGGGTGAACACCAGGTAGATGGACATCAGGTGCAGGACGTTGTCGCCGCCGTCGCCCATGAAGACGCTGCGGTTCTGCAGCGAGAGCACGCCGACCATGAACAGCACGGACATCGTGCGGGTGCGCCAGCCCAGCAGCAGCAGGACGCTCGCCAGCACGGCCAGCGCGTACACCGCCTCGAACCAGAACTGGCCGTCCCACCACATCAGGGCACTGAACGCGCCGTTGTCCGCGACCAGTTGGCGCGCGAGACCCCAGCTCCAGGGTCCGTCGGGGCCGTAGAGCTCCTGGCGGTGGGGCAGTTCGCGGAGCAGGAACAGCAGCCAGGTGCCGGCGAAGCCGATGCGGATCACGGCGCTCTGGTAGGGGCCCAGGGCCGACTCGGTGACGCGGGCAATGCCTCGGGAGACCGAGACTCCGAAGTCGTTCACCGGACGCCTCCCGCGGCCTCGTCCGCCGGGACCGGCCACCAGGGCAGCAGGCGGTACTGGGGGGTGGTCGACACCTGCTCGTCACTCCACTCGGGCGGGGGCACGTTGGTGGTGCGGGAGCGGACCTGGACGCGCTGGACGGCGCCGCCCTTTCCGGCCGCGTCGTCCCGGCCGAGGCGCAGCACGACGATGCGCCGCAGATACGTCTCCGCGAGCGTGCCGCGCAGGCCGATCGGGCGGTTGGCGTTGTCGTGCGTCGCGGTGAGGAAGTCCCAGGCCCGGCGCAGCTCGTTCTGCTCGGTGTGGCTCGGCAGCAGATTGCCGTCGATGGCTGCGCCGTCCTCGGCCGACAGGTCGTACCAGCCGGTCGTACGGGTCGTACCGTCCGCGCTCCGGACGTCCGCGCGCACCTGGACCTCGATGTTCTGCTGGAGCGGGTTCGGCGCGAAGAGCTTCCAGTTCTGCTCGAACTCCGGGTAGATCCACTCGTCGATCGCCTTGCCGTGCTGCTTCGTCACCGTGTTCGACGGCGCGACGTGCAGGAACACCATCCCGAGGTGCACGAGCGCGGCCACCGCGACGACCGCGACCGCCAACGCGGCACCGACCTGATAGCGCAGGGACAGCGCGGCTACGCCGATACGGGCGTCGGGGGGCGCGGGGACGGTTGCGGGGGCGTCCGCGGGGTCGGTGGCACCGTACGACGGCTGCGGTTGCGGTTCTGGCTGTGTCTGCGCCTCTGACTCGGGCGGGGGCGGGTGATGGGGCTGCTGGGCAGGCACGTGCGGCCACCCGGAGGCGGTGGCCGTGTGCGGGCCCTCCGGGGCGGCAGGCGTGCGCGAGTCCTCGGGTACGACCGGCTGGCGCGAGCCCTCAGGTGCGGTCGGCGTGCCTGGGCCCGTCTCGGAGGCAGGCATCCGCTCGCCCTCCTCGGGGGCGTTCGAGCCTCCGTCGTTCGCGTCCATTCCGCCCCGTTTCCGAGTCCCGTCCGTCCAACTGCCACCGTCCACCACGCCCGCCCGGCCACGGGGCCCGGTGGCGCTCCACGCCTATCACTCCCCGGCGTCGCACGGAACGGTACTCAGGGGCACTCCCCGCGCACAGTCCCCTGCCTCACCGGCCACACAGGTTGTCCACAGCGGCTGCCCGCAGGTTATCCACAGCCGTTGACACCTCTCCTCGGCGCATCCCACCATTGAATCCCCGAACCGAACGATCGGTCGTCCGGCGACTCCCGCGGCCAGCTGCCGAACGACCCCTCGATCGCCAGTACACCCCGTAGTGCATACCCAGGAGGTGCGCCCGTTCCCTTCTTCTAGAACCTGTTCTATCTTGACGCTCCGTCAGATCTGGTCGGACGTCCGGCTGTTGGCCGGTGCGCGCGTGCGGGAGGGCAGGGACCGTGGACTTCACCTTCAGCGAGGAGCAGCAGGCGGCGGCCGAGGCGGCGGCGGGGGTGTTCGCCGATGTCGTGCCGGACGGTGTGCCCAGTCCGGCCGACACGACGGGCGCCGTGGCCGAGGACTTCGACCGCGCGCTGTGGGCCAGGCTCGCCGAGGCGGACCTGCTGAGCCTGCTGCTCGACGAGGCGTACGGCGGCGCGGGCCTGGACGCGATCGCCCTGTGCCTGGTGCTGCGCGAGTCGGCGAAGGTGCTGGCCAGGGTGCCGCTCCTGGAGAGCAGCGCGGCCGCGGCGACCGTACAGGCCTACGGCGGCGAGGAGTTGAGGTCAGCGCTGCTCACCCGGGCCGGCCGCGGCGACCTCGTGCTGACCGTCGCCGCGCACGGCCGCACCGGCCACGACCCGGCCGAACTCGCCGTGACGGCACGGCGGGACGGTGACCGGTGGGTGCTGGACGGGGTGCAGACGGCGGTGCCGTGGGCGCACAACGCGGACCTGGTCGTCGTACCGGCGCACACGGACGCCGACCGGACCGTCCTCGCGCTGGTCGCCCCGGACCGGGACGGCGTCGTCCTCGCCGAGCAGATCTCCACCACGGGCGAGCGGCTCGGCGAACTGCGACTGGAGTCCGTACCGATCGCAAGGGTCGACGTCATCGACGCCGACGGCGCCTGGGAGTGGCTGCGCGACCTGCTGACCGCCGGCACCTGCGCGCTGTCCCTCGGCCTCGGCACCGCCGTGCTGCGCATGACCGGCGAATACACCAGCGGGCGCGAGCAGTTCGGGTTCCCCGTCGCGACCTTCCAGGCGGTCGCCGTCCAGGCCGCCGACCGCTACATCGACCTGCGCGCGATGGAGGCCACCCTGTGGCAGGCCGCGTGGCGGATCGCCTCGGGGGCACCGGGCGCACTGCCCGCCGCCGCGGACCTGGCGGTGGCCAAGATCTGGGCGGCGGAAGGCGTACGACGGGTCGTGCAGACGGCACAGCATCTGCACGGAGGGTTCGGCGCGGACACGGACTATCCCCTGCACCGGTACCACGCCTGGGCCAAGCACCTGGAGCTGTCGCTCGGCCCGGCGTCGGCACACGAGGAGGCGTTGGGGGATCTGCTGGCGGCCCATCCGTTGGGCTGAACCGCTGAACTCGGCCCGCGCCAACCGCAGTTGCGGCTACAGCTACAGCTACAGCTACAGCTACAGCTACAGCTACAGCACGAAACCCGGTTGGCCCTCGTCCGTGACGACGGGGCGGCCCACGGCGGCCCACACCTGCATGCCGCCGTCGACGTTGACCGCGTCGATGCCCTGCTGGGCCAGGTACATCGTGACCTGCGCCGAACGCCCGCCGGAGCGGCAGATCACATGAACCCGGCCGTCCTGCGGCGCCGCCTCGGTCAACTCGCCGTACCGGGCCACGAATTCACTGATGGGGATGTGCAGCGCCCCCGTGGCGTGCCCCGCCTGCCACTCGTCGTCCTCGCGGACATCCAGCAGGAAGTCGCCGTCCTTGAGGTCGCCGACCTCGACCGTGGGCACACCAGTTCCGAAACTCATGGCCCGACGCTACCCGACGGGCCTTCCGAGGCGCGCGGCTGCGAGAGCAGGTCCGCCAGCTCGGCCTCCCGCTCGGCGACCTGGGCGAGCAACTGCTCGGCGATCTCGTCGAGCAGACGGTCCGGGTCGTCCGGGGCGATCCGGAGCATGGAGCCGATGGCGCCCTCCTCCAGTTCGCGGGCGACGAGCGTGAGCAGTTCCTTGCGGTGGGCGAGCCATTCGAGGCGGGCGTAGAGCTCCTCGCTGGGGCTCGGGCCGCGCTCGGCCGGGGCCGGTCCCGCCGCCCACTCCTCGCCCAGCTCGCGCAGCAGCGGGGCGTCACCGCGGCTGTAGGCGGCGTTGACCCGGGTGATGAACTCCTCACGCCGCTTGCGCTCGTCCTCGTCCTGCGCCAGGTCGGGGTGGGCCTTGCGGGCCAGCTCGCGGTAGAGCTTGCGGGCCTCCTCGCTGGGGCGCACCCGCTGCGGGGGCCGGACCGGCTGGTCCGTGAGCATCGCCGCGGCCTCCGGGAACAGGCCGTCGCCGTCCATCCAGCCGTGGAACAGCTCCTCGACCGCGGGCATCGGCATCACCCGGGCCCGCGCCTCGTCCGCCTTGCGGATGTCCTCGGGGTTGCCGGTGCGTTCGGCCATGGCCTCGGCGATCCGGGCGTCCAGCTCGTCGAGGCGGGTGTACATCGGGCCGAGCTTCTGGTGGTGCAGCCGGGAGAAGTTCTCGACCTCGATGCGGAAGGTGTCCACCGCGATCTCGTACTCGATCAACGCCTGCTCGGCGGCGCGCACGGCCCGCTCCAGCCGTTCTTCGGGCCGGGGGGTGGCGTCGTCGACGGGGTGGGAGGGGGCCTCGTGGGGGTCGGCCTGGTGAGCGTTGGTTTGGTGGGCATCAACAGGGCCGGCGTCGGTCTCGCCGGAGTCGGCCGCACCGCCCCCGGTTCCCGCGCTCACGGAACCGTCACCCGCCACGGCTCCGGCGGCGGACGGCACCTCGGTACCCGCCTGCTCCGGCGCCGGTTCACTGGCGGGCGCGGACTGGGACTGATCAGCTTCCGGGGTCGTCACCCGACCAGCGTAGGCCACGGCCCGACCGGGGGATGGGGCGTCGGCTGTGCGGGGGCCTTGTGGACGACGGGTGACCTCGGCGGGGGTGGGGCATCGGGGTGCTGCCGGTGCCTTGTGAACCACAGGTCTGTGAACCACGGGTCATGTGAACCACAGGTCTGTGAACTACAGGTCCTGTCACCGCCGATGTGGGTCTCGCCCCGGGACGGACGGTCCGAGGGCCCTCTCCTTGGTCACCCCCCCAGCCCGCCCGCATTCACGGCAGGCGTCCACACCCGCTCCCCACACCCGCTCCCCACACTCGCCGCTTGCCGCACACCGGTACCGGTACCGCTTACCGCTTACCGCTTACCGCTTACCGCCCCCAACCGCCTACACCCCCAGCTCCGCCGCGATCCGCCCCGACCGCACCGCCCCCACCAACTCCGCGTGGTCCGCCTCGGTCCGGTCGGCGTAGGCCACGGCGAACGTCGCTATCGCCTCGTCCAGTTCGTCCTTCTTGCCGCAGTACCCGGCGACCAGGCGCGGGTCGGCGCTGTGGGCGTGGGCCCGGGCCAGGAGGGCGCCAGTCATGCGGCCGTAGTCGTCGATCTGGTCGGCGGCGAGGGCGGCCGGGTCGACGCTGCCCTTGCGGTTGCGGAACTGCCGTACCTGGAACGGGAGTCCGTCGACCGTCGTCCAGCCCAGCAGGATGTCACTGACGACCTGCATCCGCTTCTGGCCGAGCACCACGCGCCGACCCTCGTGCGCCACAGACGGCGCGTCGAACCCTGTGGTCAGCAGATGCGGGACCAGCGCCGAGGGGCGGGCCTCCTTCACCTGAAGGACGAGCGGTTCGCCACGGTGGTCCAGGAGCAGCACGACGTACGACCGTGTGCCGACGCTGCCCGTGCCGACGACGCGGAAGGCGACGTCGTGCACCGTGTGCCGGGCGAGCAGCGGGAGGCGGTCCTCGGAGAGCGTGTCCAGATACTCCTCCAGGGATGCCGCCACCGCCGCGGCCTCCGCGTCCGGGATCCGGCGCAGCACCGGCGACGCGTCGACGAAGCGGCGCCCGCCGTCCTCAGCGGCCTCGGTCGACTTGGCCGCGAACCGTCCGCTCGTGTTGCCCCGCGCCTTCTCGGAGACCCGCTCCAGGGTGCCGAGCAGGTCACGGGCGTCGGCGTGGGAGACCAACTCCTCGTCCGCGATGGCGTTCCACGCGTCCAGCACCGGGAGCTTGGCCAGCAGCCGCATGGTGCGGCGGTAGGAACCCACCGCGCCGTGCGCCGCCGTACGGCAGATGTCCTCGTCGGCGCCGGCCTCCCGGCCCGCGAGGACCAGCGAGGCGGCGAGTCGCTTGAGGTCCCACTCCCAGGGGCCGTGCACGGTCTCGTCGAAGTCGTTCAGGTCGATGACCAGACCGCCGCGGGCGTCGCCGTACAGGCCGAAGTTGGCCGCGTGGGCGTCGCCGCAGATCTGGGCGCCGATTCCGGTCATGGGGGTGCGGGCGAGGTCGTAGGCCATGAGTCCTGCCGAACCGCGCAGGAACGCGAAGGGGGTGGCCGCCATCCTGCCCACGCGTATCGGGGTGAGCCCGGAGATACGGCCGCGGCCGGACTCCTCGACCGCGGTCACCGCGTCGGGGCGGGAAGCGTCCAGGTCGAGAGCGGCGTGCGCGCTGCGCGGGACGCTGTCCCGCAGCGCCTTGCCCTCTTCCTTGGGCGATCCCTCCACCGGCCACGTGGCGAAGCCCTTCACCCCGGGCAGCCTGCGCCCCACACCGCCCACACTTCCCACACCGATACCGGCCTCGGTCATACCGACCGCCTCCCCCGTACCCACACCCACGCTCACACGTGCGCTCGCCCGAACATCAACTCGCGACGACCGTACAGCCGACGGCGAAAACACGTCAGACCCTGTGGACAACTCCACGGCTGTGGAAAACCGGTGACTGTTGGCGCCGGACCGGTCGAAGGTCCACTGGTCGCGGGCTCGGCGGTCGAAGCGACGGTGATCGAAGCAACGGGGATCGAAGCGACGTCGATCGATGGCTCGGCGGTCCACGCCTCCCCGATCGAGCCTCACTTATCGAGGCCCCGGCGGTCGACGTCTCCGATCGCGCCTCAATGGCCGAGATCCGGCGGTCGATGCCCTGGCGGTCCACACCTCGCTGATCGAAGCCCTGGTGGTCGAAGCCCCGGTGGTCGAGGCGTCTGCGGTCGAGGTCTCTGCAGTCGAAGAGCCGGCACCGAAGACTCGGCGATCAAAGCCTCAGCGATCGGCCCTGGCTCACCCCGACCCACCCCGGCCCGTCCGCCTGTCCCGCTTGTCCCGCCTGTCCAATCCTGTCTCGCTCCCCCGGCCCCACCCCCGCCTAACACCCGCCCGACTGCCACCCCTCGCGCAGATGCACCTGGGCCCACGCGCCGAGTTCGCGAAGGGCCGGTCCCAGCGCCTTCCCCGACTCCGTCAGCCGGTACGAGACGCGCAGCGGCGGGCCCTCGTCGACCTCGCGGACGAGGAGCCCGGCGGCGCCGAGTTCCGTGAGCCGGTCGGAGAGCATGCGTTCGCTGATGCCCGGGATCGCCCGGCGCAGGTCGGCGAAGTGGACGGGCTGTGCCATCAGGACGGCCACGATCGGCCCGGTCCAGCGCTTTCCGAACAGCTGGAAGACACGGGTGATGCCGTCGTCGACCTTCTTGCACTGCTCCGTGCCGTGACTCTGCTCGACCGCCATGCCCTCAGAGTACTGCCCTCCCGTACGGGGATGAAAAAAAGTAAGTACATATGTTATTCATAGTCGAGTACGAAAGTTCAGCTACTGAGCGGACGTGTGGCGAGGCTCCCGCGCCCAGCGCGCACTAGACCCCGTATCTCGACCCCGCTTCTCGACCTACGCACGCCCCCGCTCCTCAATCCGGCGTCTCGATCCGCGCCCGCCCCCTCTTGGAGACCCCCATGGCCACGCTTCTGCACATCGACTCCTCCGTGTTCCCCACCGGCGCCTCCGCCTCCCGCGCCGTGGCGGACGCCTTCCGTACGTCCTGGGAGGAACAGCACCCGGAGGGCACGGTGATCCACCGCGATCTCGCCACGAACCCCGTTCCGCACATCACCGTCGACGCCCACACCGCCGGCTTCGCCGACCCGGCCACGCACACGCCCGAGCAGGCGGCGGCCTTCGCCGAGCGTGTGAAGCTCATAGAGGAGCTGGAGCAGGCGGACGCGGTGCTGATCGGCGCCCCGATGTACAACGCCACGATTCCCTCGACCCTGAAGGCATGGCTGGACAACGTGATCCTCATGGGCCGCACCGCGGGCACCGAGGACTCCAAGCTGAAGGGCATCCCGACGGTCGTGATCGCCAGCCGCGGCGGCGCGTA
Organism: Streptomyces sp. NPDC050528; assembly: GCF_044457795.1. Classification (NCBI taxonomy): domain Bacteria; kingdom Bacillati; phylum Actinomycetota; class Actinomycetes; order Kitasatosporales; family Streptomycetaceae; genus Streptomyces; species Streptomyces sp. NPDC050528. The sequence continues at coordinate 85,968 of NZ_JBITHH010000021.1, read as the reverse complement.
CGGACCGGGCACCCCGCGCGAGGGCTACGACTACGTCCAGAACTATCTGAAGGCGGTCCTTGTCGACGCCCTCGGCCTGGACGCGGAGTTCATCGTCCCGGAGCTGACCATGGCTCCGCAGAACCCGGCGATGTCCGACCTGGTCCCGCTCTACGAGGCGTCCCGCGAGCGCGCCCTCGGCGACGCGGCCACCAAGGCCAAGGCCCTGGCGGAACGCCTCGCCGCCTGACCCCGGCGCCCGACCCTGCGCTCGGCCCGGCGCCCAACCTCCGCCTAAGGTGAGAAGACCGTGTGATTGTCCTCACCTGAGGCGGAGCTCACCGATACCGGCGCCTGGTCCGTTTCCCGCGCTGCAACAGCACCGCGCCCGGAGCGCGCCAAGACCGCGTACGGCCCCTGCCCGGATTCACTCGCCCCCCTTGCTCCGCTTCCCCACCCAGGACTGGCAGATCCACCGGGCAAACGCTCCCACCAGGACGGCGACGATGATCGCCCCCCAGTCGATGACATGCGGAAGCCCGGGGAAAAAGGCGAAGAAGGCGAGCGTCCCCACAAGGCCCGCCACAAATGCGACGACCCCGACCGACCGCCGTCGCATCTCCCCGGCCTGCCCCCGCCCTTGCTGCTGATCGATCATGACCGGCTCACTTCGTGATGTGGTGGCACTGACTCACCCGCCGCGCCCCATTGACGTAGAGATGCGCGCACGCTTTTCCATAACGAGGCAGCGTCCGGGGAGAGTTGTTCCTCATCGGATCGATCTTGCACTCGGGGTGCGTTCGCCCCCTGGATGTCCGATAGGTCCTGTTGTTGGTGTCGGCATACGTGAAGTCGATGCGCCAATTGCAGAACCCGCTGCTCAGCGCACCGACGAAGGCGCAGTCGACGCCCGCGTTCTGGTAGGTGATCCTCTTGCCGCCGCCGCGGAGGATGTGTGTGAACAGGCACCCGGTCGGGATCTTCACCGTCATACCGCCGACGCTGTACTCGAAGGTCCGCACAGGAGTCGTCCCGACAGCGCCGGCCTGAGCCACCGAGGAACTCGTCAGCACGAGCGCGCACGCGGCGGCGAGAGCCGTGAACAGCCTGGATCGATACAGCGCGACCATGAACAATCCCCTTCCGGCGGAGCATCTCTTCCGACCGGAAAGAACTCCGTCACGGCGATCATGTTTCTGCCCGATGGAATGGTTCACCGACTTGAGTGATCAAGAGGTAGTGCGCTGACCTGGCGATTCGTTTCCTCGACCACTCTTCGAGCCGCAGGTCGGTCACCTCGGACAGAACCGATCCCGAAGAGTGAGACAGCCCACACTTCAGTAGCTCCCGAAGATCAACGGACCCAAAGTCGACGCCTCGTCGGAGACCCCCCAGCCCCTCGTGTAAGCACGATCACACCGCACCTACCGCCCCCACCGCGCCTCCCCCAACCCCCGGCGCCAAACAACCTCACCGTGAACACGAAGAAGCCCCCCAGGTCTAAGACCTGGGGGGCTTCTGTCTGTGCGCGAGGGGGGAGTTGAACCCCCACGCCCTTTCGGGCACTGGAACCTGAATCCAGCGCGTCTGCCTATTCCGCCACCCGCGCATTGGGTGTGTCCTCGGGCCCTTGCCCCTAGGGGGCTGGCGCCTTCCGACATGCAGAAGATTAGCACGGTGCACGGGGTGGATTCACATCCCTTTCCCCTGGGCAGGACCCCCCGTTCCTCTGAGCCGGACACCCCGCGCAAGCCCCCCATCAGCACGCATCGGCACTCACCCGCACCCACCCCCACCTGCCCGCACCCGCTCATCGCCCGTCACCAGCTCCCACCAGCCTCTCCAGCAACCAGCTCTGACCAGCCCCTCCGCAACCAGCTCCGACCGCCCCTCCCGTCACCGACTCCCACCAGCCCACAGGCAACCCCACCCGCTCCCACCACCCCCTCCGACAACCCCACCTGCTCCCACCAGCACCTCCGCCACCTCCAACCAACACCCCCACCCCAATCCCCACCCCCCGATCCCCCCCACCCCACCCGAACACCGCACCAACCCCCACCGAACACCCCCCACCCCCCGCTACGTATCAACGTGGACCGGTTCACGTATCAACCTCGTACCGGTAACCGTCATCTCCCCAGGAGGCGGCCAAGGTCCACAGTCAGGTGCGGGACACTTGTCTGCGGCCCCCTCTACGATCCTGGGCAGGAGTACTGACGGGAGTACTGCCAGGGAGTAGTGGCAGAAGGAGTTCGACCGGGCCGACAAGGGGGAACCAGCCGATTTACCGGCGCGTGGATACGATCAGTAAGCAGTACCAAGGCAGTCAGCACGACAGTCAGCACAGCAGCGAGCCAAGCAGTCGGCACGACAACCAGTGCGGCGACGACGGAGGAGGTGCCCCATGGGAGTCCTGAAGAAGTTCGAGCAACGCCTCGAAGGTCTGGTCAACGGCACCTTCGCCAAGGTGTTCAAGTCCGAGGTCCAGCCGGTCGAGATCGCCGGCGCGCTCCAGCGGGAGTGCGACAACAACGCGACGATCTGGAACCGCGACCGGACGGTCGTACCCAATGACTTCATCGTGGAGCTGAGCACGCCGGACTTCGAGCGGCTCAGCCCCTACTCCGGCCAGCTCGGTGACGAACTCGCCGGCATGGTGCGCGACTACGCCAAGCAGCAGCGCTACACCTTCATGGGACCCATCAAGGTCCACCTGGAGAAGGCGGACGACCTCGACACCGGTCTGTACCGGGTGCGCAGCCGTACGCTCGCCTCCTCCACCAACCAGCAGGCTCCCGGCACCCCCGCTCCGGCGGCACCGCCGGCGGCGGGCCGGCCCGGCGGGTACGGCTATCCGCCCGCCGCCGCGCCCGCGAGCGCCCCGCCGCCCATGCCGGCCGCACCGCCGCCCGGCGGCCGCGGCTCGGCGCCGTACCTCCAGCCCGCGCCCGCCGCCCCGGCGGCCGGCGCGCGGATGCGGTACTGGGTGGAGATCAACGGCGCCCGCCATCAGATCTCCCGCGCGACGTTGGTGATGGGCCGCAGCACCGAAGCCGACGTGCGGATCGACGACCCCGGCGTATCCCGCCGGCACTGTGAGATCCGGACCGGAACGCCCTCGACGATCCAGGATCTCGGGTCCACCAACGGCATCGTGGTGGACGGGCAGCACACCACCCGCGCTACGCTCCGCGACGGCTCGCGGATCGTCGTGGGCAGCACCACCATCATTTACCGGCAAGCCGAAGGGTGAAGCGGGGGCAATGTCAGAGCTGACCCTCACGGTCATGCGGCTGGGTTTCCTGGCCGTACTGTGGCTGTTCGTGATCGTGGCCGTGCAGGTCATCCGCAGCGACCTGTTCGGAACGCGTGTCACACAGCGCGGCTCGCGACGGGAAGCCGGACGACCGCAGCAGCAGGCCGCCCGGCAGGCGGCGCCTCCGCAGCAGCGCCAGCAACAGCCGAGCGGGGGCGGCCGGCGGGGCCGTAACGCCCCCACCAAACTGGTCGTCAGTGAGGGAATCCTCACCGGCACCACCGTCGCGCTCCAGGGCCAGACCATCACCCTGGGCCGGGCGCACGATTCGACGATCGTGCTGGACGACGACTACGCATCCAGCCGGCATGCCAGGATCTACCCGGACCGCGACGGCCAGTGGATCGTCGAGGACCTCGGATCCACGAACGGCACGTACCTGGACCGGTCCCGGCTGACGACCCCCACACCGATTCCGCTGGGCGCGCCGATCCGCATCGGCAAGACCGTCATCGAGCTGCGGAAGTAGTACGAAAATGAGCGAGCGGAGCGAGCACGCAGCGGCGGACCGCCTGGCGGACCCCGGCGCGCTCCCGACCGGAGGGTGGGCACCGTGCGGATGTACCCGGAGCCGACGGGCGAGGTGCGCATGAGTCTGTCACTGCGCTTCGCCGCCGGATCGCACAAAGGCATGATCCGCGAGGGCAACGAGGACTCCGGCTACGCCGGTCCACGTCTCCTCGCGATCGCCGACGGGATGGGCGGCCAGGCCGCCGGTGAGGTCGCCTCCTCCGAGGTGATCTCGACCATCGTCTCGCTCGACGACGACGTGCCCGGCTCCGACATCCTCACCTCGCTCGGCACCGCCGTGCAGCGGGCCAACGACCAGTTGCGCATGATGGTCGAGGAGGATCCTCAGCTGGAGGGCATGGGGACCACCCTGACCGCCCTGCTGTGGACCGGGCAGCGGCTCGGCCTCGTCCATGTCGGCGACTCCCGCGCCTACTTGCTGCGCGACGGCGTGCTGACCCAGATCACCCAGGACCACACCTGGGTGCAGCGGCTGGTCGACGAGGGCCGGATCACCGAGGAAGAGGCCACCACCCACCCGCAGCGCGCCCTCCTCATGCGCGCGCTCGGCAGTGGCGACCACGTCGAACCGGACCTGTCGATCCGTGAAGTCCGCGCCGGCGACCGGTACTTGATCTGTTCCGACGGGCTGTCGGGCGTCGTCTCGCACCAGACGATGGAAGACACCCTCGCCAGCTACCAGGGCCCCCAGGAGACCGTGCAGGAGCTGATCCAGCTCGCCCTGCGCGGCGGCGGCCCCGACAACATCACGGTGATCATCGCCGACGTCCTGGACCTCGACACCGGCGACACCCTCGCCGCGCAGCTGTCGGACACCCCGGTGATCGTCGGCGCGGTCGCCGAGAACCAGCTCCACCAGCACGACAACGGCATCATGCAGACCCCGGCCGGGCGTGCCTCCGGGCTCGGCCGCCAGGTGCCCGGACAGAACGGCGGGGGCGGCGAGTTCGGCCCGCCCGGCTCCGGCGACACCACCGGCTACGTCCCCGAGGGCAGCTTCGGCGACTACACCGACGACGACTTCGTGAAGCCCTCCAAGGGCCGCAAGTGGTTCAAGAGATCCTTCTACAGCGTGCTCGCGCTCGCGGTCATCGGCGGCGGCCTGTACGGCGGCTGGCGCTGGACGCAGACGCAGTACTTCGTCGGCGCCAACGGCGAACACGTCGCGCTGTACCGGGGCATCAGCCAGGACCTCGCCTGGGTCTCGCTGTCGAAGGTGGAGAAGGACCACCCCGACATCGAACTCAAGTACCTCCCGCCCTACCAGCAGAAGCAGGTCAAGGCGACGATCGCCGAGGGCGGTCTCCAGGACGCCCAGAAGAAGATCGACGACCTGGCGGTGCAGGCCTCCGCGTGCAAGAAGGAGTCCGAGCGCGAGAGCGCCACCACCAAGCCCGGCAGCACCACGGGAACCACCAGCACCTCGCTCACGTCCAAGGCCACGCCGAAGCCGACTCCTTCGAACTCGGCCTCGACGCCCCCGTCCCCGACCCCGTCTGCGACTCCCAGCACCGGTCCCAGCCTTTCGGAGGAAGAGCAGCAGGTCGTCTCGCAGTGCAGCAAGTAATAGGCAAGCCGTGAGAGGCCCCGTCACACGATGAGCAGTTCTACCAACACGCCGTCGCACCACACGTCCACGATCGGTTCCATCGGCGCACCGAGCCGGCGCAACACCGAGCTGGCACTGCTGGTGTTCGCGGTCGTCATCCCGGTCTTCGCCTACGCCAACGTGGGCCTGGCCATCGACGACAAGGTGCCGACCGGGCTGCTGAGTTACGGCCTGGGCCTCGGTCTGCTGGCCGGCGTCGCGCATCTCGCCGTACGCAAGTTCGCGCCGTACGCGGACCCCCTGCTGCTGCCGCTGGCCACGCTGCTCAACGGCCTGGGGCTCGTCGTCATCTGGCGGCTCGACCAGTCGAAGCTGCTCCAGTCCATCGGCCAGGCGGGCCACGCCGCGCCCCGCCAGCTGCTGTACACCGCGCTGGGCATCGCCTTCTTCGCCGTCGTGCTGATCTTCCTCAAGGACCACCGGGTCCTGCAGCGCTACACGTACATCTCGATGTTCGCCGCCCTGGTGCTGCTCCTGCTGCCGCTGGTGCCCGGCCTCGGGGCCAACATCTACGGCGCCAAGATCTGGATCAACATCCCCGGCCTCGGCTCCCTGCAGCCCGGTGAGTTCGCGAAGATCGTCCTCGCGATCTTCTTCGCCGGCTACCTGATGGTGAAGCGCGACGCGCTCGCGCTGGCCAGCCGCCGCTTCATCGGGCTCTACCTGCCGCGCGGCCGCGACCTCGGCCCGATCCTGGTCGTCTGGTTCATCTCGATCCTGATCCTGGTCTTCGAGACCGACCTCGGAACCTCGCTGCTGTTCTTCGGCATGTTCATCATCATGCTGTACGTCGCCACCGAGCGGACCAGCTGGATCGTCTTCGGTCTGCTGATGTCCGCGGCCGGCGCGGTCGGCGTGGCCACCTTCGAACCGCACGTCCAGCAGCGCGTCCAGGCCTGGCTCGACCCGATGAAGGAGTACACGCTCAGTCAGGCGGGCGTGGCCGGCCACTCCGAGCAGTCGATGCAGGCGCTGTGGGCCTTCGGCTCCGGCGGCACCCTCGGCAGCGGCCTCGGCCAGGGCCACTCCGACCTCATCCGCTTCGCCGCCAACTCCGACTTCATCCTCGCCACCTTCGGCGAGGAGCTGGGCCTGGCCGGCATCATGGCGATCCTGGTGATCTACGGCCTGATCGTGGAGCGCGGTGTCCGCACCGCCCTCGCCGCCCGCGACCCGTTCGGCAAGCTGCTCGCCGTCGGCCTGTCCGGCGCCTTCGCGCTCCAGGTCTTCGTGGTCGCCGGCGGCGTCATGGGCCTCATCCCGCTGACCGGTATGACCATGCCGTTCATGGCCTACGGCGGTTCGTCCGTGCTGGCCAACTGGGCGCTGATCGGCATCCTGATCCGCATCAGCGACACCGCCCGCCGACCGGCCCCCGCGCCCGCACCCAGTCCCGACGCCGAGATGACCCAGGTGGTCCGCCCGTCATGAACAAGCCCCTGCGCCGGATCGCGCTCTTCTGCGGCCTCCTGGTCCTCACCCTGCTGCTGCGTGACAACTGGCTCCAGTACGTCAAGGCCGACGGCCTCAAGGACGACCCGAAGAACCGCCGCGTCACGATCGCCCGCTACTCCACCCCGCGCGGCAACATCATCGTCGACGGCGACCCGATCACCGGGTCCACCGAGACCAGCACCTCCGGGCTGAACGACCTGAAGTACAAGCGCACCTACAAGAACGGCGCGATGTGGGCGCCGGTCACGGGATACGCCTCGCAGGCCTTCGGCGCCAACCAGCTGGAGTCCATCGAGGACGGCATCCTCTCCGGCACCGACGACCGGCTCTTCTTCCGCAACACCCTCGACATGATCACGGGCAAGCAGAAGTCGGGCGGCGACGTCGTCACCACCCTCAACCAGGCCGCGCAGAAGGCCGCGTGGAAGGGCCTGTCGAAGCAGGGCGGCAAGGGCGCCGTCGTCGCCCTCGACCCGTCCACCGGCAAGATCCTGGCGCTGGCGTCCTACCCGTCGTACGACCCCTCGTCGTTCGCGGGGAACTCCACCACCACGGACTCCAAGGCCTGGCAGAAGCTCCAGAAGAAGTACGACCCGAACGACCCGATGCTGAACCGGGCGCTGCGCGAGACCTACCCGCCGGGCTCCACCTTCAAGGTGGTCACCGCGTCCGCGGCGCTGGAGAACAACCTGTACTCGTCCGCCGACGAGGCCACGAACTCGCCGCTGCCGTGGGTCATGCCGGGCACCACGACCGAGCTGAAGAACGAGGGCAGCATCCCCTGCAAGAACGCGACCCTGCGCGTCGCGCTGCAGTACTCGTGCAACACGGTCTTCGGCAAGGTCGGCGCCGACCTCGGCAACGACAAGATGCTGGCCGAGGCGAAGAAGTTCGGCTTCGACTCCGAGCAGTTCACGCCGATCCGCTCCAGCGCCTCGGTCTTCTCCGACAACATGAACCAGTCGCAGACCGCGCTGTCCTCGATCGGCCAGTACAACACCGCCGCGACCCCGCTGCAGATGGCCATGGTCGCCTCCGCGGTCGCCAACGACGGCAAGCTGATGAAGCCGTACATGGTCGACAAGCTCCAGTCGTCGAACCTCGACACCATCGCGCAGACCGAGCCGGAGGAGATGAGCCAGCCGCTCTCCTCGAAGAACGCGCAGATCCTGCAGTCGATGATGGAGACGGTCGTCGAGAAGGGCACCGGCACGAACGCCAAGATCAGCGGCGTCACCGTCGGCGGCAAGACCGGCACCGCCCAGCACGGTGTCGCCAACAGCGAGAACCCGTACGCCTGGTTCCTCTCCTACGCCAAGCTCCCGGACGGCAGTTCGCCGGTCGCCGTGGCCGTGGTCATCGAGGACTCCAGCGCCAACCGTGACGACATCTCCGGCGGCGGTCTCGCAGCCCCGATCGCGAAGAGTGTCATGGAGGCGGTCATCGACAGCAAGAAGTGACTCCGCTCACGTCCCCTTCACATCGGTGCACGTTGCGATACCGGTCCTGTATCGGGTGACGGGCTTGGCCAGGTCACACAAAGCCAGCCGGGTACGGTAGGCCCGGACGGCTAGCCTCCGACCGCACATCCGTGCGGGTCGGGACCGACGGAGAGGGCTGGTAGGGAACTATGGAAGAGCCGCGTCGCCTCGGCGGCCGGTACGAGCTGGGCCAGGTGCTCGGCCGTGGTGGCATGGCGGAGGTCTACCTCGCCCATGACACACGCCTCGGCCGCACGGTGGCGGTGAAGACGCTGCGCGTCGACCTTGCGCGCGACCCTTCCTTCCAGGCCCGGTTCCGCCGGGAGGCCCAGTCGGCCGCCTCGCTCAACCATCCCGCGATCGTCGCGGTCTACGACACGGGCGAGGACTACGTCGACGGGGTCTCGATCCCGTACATCGTCATGGAGTACGTCGACGGCTCCACGCTCCGTGAGCTGCTCCACAGTGGTCGCAAGCTGCTGCCGGAGCGGGCCATGGAGATGACCATCGGCATCCTCCAGGCCCTGGAGTACTCGCACCGCAACGGCATCGTCCACCGCGACATCAAGCCGGCCAACGTCATGCTGACGCGCACCGGCCAGGTCAAGGTGATGGACTTCGGCATCGCCCGCGCGATGGGCGACTCCGGCATGACGATGACCCAGACGTCCGCGGTCATCGGCACCGCCCAGTACCTCTCCCCGGAGCAGGCGAAGGGCGAGCAGGTCGACGCCCGCTCGGACCTCTACTCGACGGGCTGCCTCCTCTACGAACTGCTGACGGTACGGCCGCCCTTCGTGGGCGACTCCCCGGTCGCGGTGGCGTACCAGCACGTACGCGAGGAGCCGCAGCCGCCGAGTGTCTTCGACCCGGAGATCACGCCGGAGATGGACGCGATCGTCCTGAAGGCGCTCACCAAGGACCCCAACTACCGCTACCAGTCGGCCGACGAGATGCGGATGGACATCGAGGCCTGCCTCGACGGCCAGCCGGTCGCGGCGACGGCGGCGATGGGTTCGGTCGGCTACGGCGGCTACGGCGACGACCAGGCCACCACGGCCCTGCGCTCGGACGCCGGCGCCACCACGATGCTGCCCCCGATGAACCCGGACGACGGCGGCTTCGGCTACGACGACCGCCCCGACCGGCGCCGCCAGCAGAAGAAGAAGACGAACACCTCGACGATCCTGCTGGTCGTGGCGGCGGTCCTGGTGCTGGTGGGCGCGATCCTGATCGGCAAGTGGGCGTTCAGCGGCAACGACAGCGCGGACCAGCCCTTCGCGGCGCCGAACCTGATCGGGCAGACGGTGGACACGGCCAAGACGATGGCCGCCAACGTCGACCTGAAGGTCACCACCACCGAGAAGACCTGCGAGGACCAGCCCAAGGGCAAGGTCTGTTCGCAGGACCCGGCGAAGGGCGCCGACGTCAAGAAGGGCGACACCATCAACCTGGTCGTGTCGACCGGGGCGCCGAAGGTCGTCGTACCGAGTGTCGTGGGCCAGAGCGTCGACGACGCGACCTCGACGCTCACCTCCGACAAGTACCAGTTCAAGGTGGAGACGCAGGAGAAGGTGTCCGGGGAGGACCCGGGTACCGTCCTGGAGCAGAACCCGAAACTTGGCGCGCAAGTGGAGAAGGGCACGGTCATCACCCTGACCGTCGCCAAGGCCCAGGCGAAGTCCACGGTCCCGGACGTCAGCGGCAAGACCTGTGACGAGGCCAAGGCGCAGATGACCGCCAACAACCTCGTCGGCAACTGCACCGAGGTCGACACCAACGACTCCAACCTCGTCGGCAAGGTCGTCTCGACCGACCCGCAGGCCAACAGCCAGGTCGACAAGAACTCCACGGTCAACATCCAGATCGGCAAGTCGACGCAGACCCAGGTCCCGAACGTCGTCGGCCAGACCGTGAAGAACGCCAAGCAGATCCTGCAGCAGAACGGCTTCAACAACATCCAGTTCGCCGACGGCAGCGATCAGAGCGACGGCGCCTTCGTGACCCAGCAGGACCCGGGCGCGACGACCCAGGCGGACCCCGACAACACGACGGTCACCCTCACCACCCTGAGCGTCGGCAACGGCAACAACAACGGGGGCAACAACAACGGCGGCCTCTTCGGCGGCTCGAACGGATAACCCCGGACACGCAAAGAGCCCCGGCACCCTGTGGAGGGTGCCGGGGCTCTTTCGTACGTGCGGTGCGCCGAGGACGGTGCGCTACGACCGTGCCGTCAGCGCAGTTCCTTCGGCGGTGTCCGTGCGCTGTCCACCTTGTCGACGCGGACCAGCTCGCCCCACACCACGTACCGGTACCGGGACGTGTACACCGGCGTGCAGGTCGTCAGCGTGATGTAGTGGCCGGCCTTCTTCTTGCCGGACTCCACGGGGATCTGGGCGAGGGTCTTGACGTTGTACTTCGAGGTCTCGGGAAGGATGTCGTAGACCTTGTAGACGTACCACTTGTCCTTCGTCTCGAAGACGATCGGGTCGCCCTTCTTCAGCTTGTCGATGTTGTGGAACTTGGCGCCGTGGCCGTCGCGGTGGGCGGCGAGGGTGAAGTTGCCGGTCTTGCCGGTGGTCGGGAGGGCGGCCTTGACGGGGTCCGTGTAGTAGCCGGCGACGCCGTCGTTGAGGACGCTCGTCTCGGTGCCCTTCTCGACCAGGACCTCGCCGTTCTTCATCGCGGGGACGTGCAGGAAGCCGATGCCGTCCTTGGTGTCGAGCGCTCCGGGGCCGGTGTCCGTGCCCTGGGCCCACTTGTCGCGGACCTTGTCGCCCTGCTTGTCGGCCGTGCGGTCGGCGACGACGTTCGTCCACCACAGGGAGTAGACGACGAACAGGCCGAGGATCAGGCCCGCCGTGATGAGGAGTTCCCCGAAGAGACTGACCGCCCGCGCGACCGGGCCGGTGCCGCGGGGGCGGTCCGGCGGGGAGGCGGGCGTGTCGGTCTGCTCTTCGGTGTCGTCGGTGGTCGCTGCCACGTTCACTTGCCCCTACTCGATGAGCGCATCCGGCTTGCCCTTGCTGCGCGGCCGTTGCTCGACCATCTTGCCCCAGACGATCAGCCGGTACTTGCTGGTGAACTCCGGCGTACAGGTCGTCAGCGTGATGTAGCGGCCGGGCTTGGTGAAGCCCGAGCCCTTGGGGATGGGGTCGATGACACTGGTGTTGCTCGGCGACGTCACGGGCAGCGTCTTCGTCATCTTGTAGACGTAGTACGTGTCCTGGGTCTCCACCACGACCTCGTCGCCCGGCTTGAGCTGGTTGATGTACCGGAACGGTTCGCCATGGGTGTTGCGGTGCGCGGCGAGCGCGAAGTTGCCGGTCTTCGCGTCCGGCATCGCGGTCTTGAGGGCGCCCTCGCTGTAGTGCCCGACCATCCCCTTGTCGAGCACCTTCTTGTTGCTGACGCCCTCGGCGATCGGCGCCACCACGTCCAGCTTGGGGATGTGCAGGATGGCGAAGCCCTGCCCCGGCGAGAACTCTCCGGGCGCGCGTTTGCCGCTCGCCCAGTCGTTCTGCAGCTGGCTCGCCTCGCTGCCGGCCTGCGCGTGCGCCCGGACGTTCGTCCACCACAACTGGTAGGTGACGAACAGCAGCATCAGCACGCCGGTGGTGATGAACACCTCGCCGATCGCCCGGCTCGCGACGACCGCGGCCCCCGGCTTGTTCGCCCGCTGCCGCCGCCGCGCCTCGACCCGCGAGAGGGGCGCACCGGCACCCGGTGCGGAGGACTCGGCGCTCTCCGCGGTCTCCTCAGCCGCCCCGCCGGCCCCGTGACGCCCGTGCCGCCCCTTGGCGGCCTTTCTGCGGGCCGCACGCCCGCCGGTGGGGGTTCCTGTGGCGGAGGAGGCGGATGAGGCGTCAGACGCCGATATGGACCGTCCGTGGCCCGTCCGCTCCTGTGGGAGGTCCGCTATCCGCAGCGCGACGGTCTCTTCGTCGATCGGACCGTACGGCACCCCGGGCGCGCCCGGCGCCTGCGTGCCGTGCCACTGGTCGAACCCGCCCTGCTCCCCGTACGCCTGCTCCCCGTACGGGGCCTCGGACTCGCGCTCGGGGCGCAGCGCGGTCACGCCGTGGCCCTGCCCACCACCGGGGCGAGCCCCGCCGACCTCGCCACGGCACCCTGGTCGCCGCACTCCACCAGCCAGTTGGCCAGCATCCGGTGGCCGTGCTCGGTGAGCACCGACTCCGGGTGGAACTGGACGCCCTCGACGGGCAGTTCGCGGTGGCGCAGGCCCATGATGATGCCGTCGTGCGTTCTCGCGGTGACCTCGAGTTCGGCCGGGACCGTCCCCGGCTCGGCCGCCAGCGAGTGGTAGCGGGTCGCCGTGAAGGGCGAGGGCAGTCCGGCGAAGACGCCCTTGCCCTCGTGCTCGACGAGCGAGGTCTTGCCGTGCAGCAGTTCGGGGGCGCGGTCCACAACGCCGCCGTAGGCCACCTGCATCGACTGCATGCCGAGGCAGACTCCGAAGACGGGCACCCCGGTCGAGGCGCAGTGGCGCACCATCTCGATGCAGACGCCGGCCTCCTCGGGGGTGCCGGGGCCGGGCGAGAGGAGGACGCCGTCGAAGCCGTCCTGGGCGTGCGCCGTCGACACCTCGTCGTTGCGCAGCACCTCGCACTCGGCGCCCAGCTGGTACAGGTACTGGACCAGGTTGAAGACGAAGCTGTCGTAGTTGTCGACGACGAGAATCCGTGCACTCACTGGTTGTTCACCGTCACATCGTTGAAGGGCAGCAGCGGTTCGGCCCACGGGAAGACGTACTGGAACAGGATGTAGACCACGGCCAGGGTCAGGACGAGCGAAATCAGCGCCTTGACCCACACGTTGCCCGGCAGATGCCGCCAGATCCAGCCGTACATGCCGTCCCTTCCGTCGCGCCACGGCACCAGACTCACGCCGTACGTCACCAGACTAACGGCGCAGCGCGGCTGGTTTCCCGGCCTCCACAGGCTGTGTGGAGTCCAGGTGTGCCCAGACGATCAGCCGGTGGCTGTGCCCCCACTCCGGATCGCACGTGGTCAGCGTGAGATAGCGGCCCGAGGCCGTGTACCCGGACTTACGTGGCACAGGATCGATCACCTCAATGTCGGTGGGCACTGTTTTGTAAGGCCCTTTGTCGATCCGATACGTGAACCAGGTGGTCCCGTCCGTCAGCACCACCGCGTCACCCGCACGCAGCTTCGGAAAGTTCACGAAGGGGTTGCCGTACGTCCGCCTGTGCCCCGCCACAGCGAAGTTCCCGACCTGCCCCAACTGCGCGGTGCCCGCGTAATGCCCGAGCCCCTTCTTCAAGGTGTCCACGGCGGTGTCCTCAAGGACCGGCTTGTTCCACGTGAAACCAAGCCGCGGGATGTACATGATCGCGAAAGGCTTCCCGTCCTTGTACGCGGCCGGTTTCGCCGGAGCGGCCGAGGCGGCGGGCGCGGGGGATGCCTTCGGGTGCACGGTCTGCCGCGACCACTGGTTCTGCAACTGCTCGACCTGGTCGCTCATCGTGCGGTCGGCCTTCACACCGGTCCAGAACAGCACGTAGACCACGAAGAGGACGATCAGGGTGCCCACGGTGATGCAGAGTTCGCTGACGCTCCTGACGATCACGCGCACCGGCAGCTCCCGTACGGACGCCTACTCCACTGGCTTCGCGTAGTGCAGATCCACTGTGCCCGAGTACCCGGGAAGAGTCACCGTCCCGTCGTCGGTCACTTTCCACCCGAGCCCGTAGACGTCGACGTACACCTTGTAGTTCTGGATCGCCTTGGACGCCGTCAGCGCCGCCTGCAGCTTCCCGGGGTCCCCGACCGCCGTGATCTTGTACGGCGGTGAGTAGACCCGGCCCTGGAGGATCAGGGTGTTGCCCACGCAGCGCACGGCGCTGGTCGCGATCAGCCGCTGGTCCATGACCTTGATGCCCTTGGCGCCGCCCTGCCAGAGGGCGTTCACGACGGCCTGGAGGTCCTGCTGGTGGATGACCAGGTAGTCGGGCTGCGGCTCGGGGTAGCCGGGGAGCTTGGCGGTGGCGTTGGGCGGGGCGTCGTTCAGGGTGACGGTGAGGGCCTTGCCCTTGAGCCGCTGCGCGCCCGCGGTCTGCTCCAGCTTGGTGAGCTTCTCGTCGTCGGCGCCCGTGCTGGTGTCGTCCTCCTTACGGAGGGCATCGACCTCGTCGCGCAGGACCCCGTTGGCGTCGTTCAGCCGGCCGTTCTTCTGGCTGCGGGTCTGGATGAGGTCGGACAGCTTCAGCAAGGAGGCGTCCGTGCGGATGTTGGTGCCCTTGGCCGTGTTGAAACTGGTGAAGAAGATGAGTCCCGCGAGGGCGAAGACGGCCACCGTGAGAATCCGGACCGGACGGAAACGGCGGATACGGGCAGGACTGGGACCCGTCCCGGGGGAGTCGGCAGAATTGCTCAACGTACCCTTATCTCCTTCGGCGCCGCGGAAGCACTACGCTAACGGACGCCCGGGGGAGCACTCAGTGTCCCCTTGTACGCTGCCCCGGAGCCCGCCCCAGTTCCCTGCGCGGCCACGCAGCGCATCGACAGGAGAGACCCTCGTGCCGAAGTCACGTATCCGCAAGAAGGCCGACTACACGCCGCCGCCGGCGAAAGCGGCGACCGCCATCAAGTTGAACAGCCGTGCCTGGGTCGCACCGGTCATGCTGGCCATGTTCGTCATCGGGCTGGCCTGGATCGTCGTCTTCTACGTCACCGACGGCTCCATGCCCATCGACAGCCTGGACAACTGGAACATCGTGGTGGGCTTCGGCTTCATCGCCGCCGGGTTCGGCGTCTCCACGCAGTGGAAGTAGCGGCGGGAGCAGCGGTCGAAGCTGCGGCCACCACTCGGTGAACGCAGCTCTGCCCACGGCTTTCCGCTGAGTTATCCACAGGCCAGAGAAGTATCCACAGCGAGCCTGGGGAAAAAGAACGACGATCTGTGGATAACCCACCGGGTGTTGACGCTGGTGTGACTGACACACCGGCAACCGCAAGCCTGTTCGCCCCCTGCCTGACCTGCATAAACACGGGTCAGCGACAGGGGGCACAGCTGTTCCCGCACGGTGTGCACAAGATCCGCCACAGACTGTGGACAACGGTTTGATATCAGCTGAGCTGAGCCGTCCTGATCAGCGTCAACACCACGACGACCACGAGTACGACCGCACAGGTGCCGTACTGGATCAGGGCCCGCCGCTCCCGCGGGGCGTGCACCATCGCGTACCCGGTGATCACGCCGGCGACGAGGCCGCCGATGTGGGCCTGCCAGGCGATGTTGGCCCAGCCGAAGGTGAAGATGAGGTTGATCACCAGCAGGGCGATGACCGGCCGCATGTCGTACCGGAGCCGGCGCATCAGGACCGCGGTCGCACCGAAGAGCCCGAAGATGGCACCGGAGGCACCGAGCGAAGGCTGGTTCGGGGCGGCGATGAGGTAGGTGAGCGCACTGCCCGCGAGACCCGAGACGAAGTACAGGGCGAGATAGCGGGCACGGCCGAGGGCCGCCTCCAGGGGACCGCCGATCCACCACAGGCTGAGCATGTTGAAGATGATGTGAATCGGGCTGGCGTGCAGGAACATCGCGGTCAGCAGCCGGTACGGCTGGCCCTCGGCGACGCCCTCGACGGAGCCGAAGAGCGGGACGTAGGCCTGGCCGAGGAGTTCGAGGCGCTCGGTGAAACGGTCGCCCACCGCCAGCTGGACCACATAGAAGGCGACGCAGAGACCGATCAGGACCTTGGTCGCGAGCCGCGGATCCGCCGCCACCGTGCCACCGGCGATCGTGCGGGGCTGGGCCGCGGTCGGGGCGTGACCCGTGCCGGAACCGCCGCGCACACACTCGGGGCACTGGAAACCGACCGAGGCGCTGACCATGCACTCGGGGCAGATCGGCTTGTCGCAGCGGGTGCAGCGGACGCCGGTCTCCCGGTCCGGGTGGCGATAACAGACCGGCAGACTCTGGCCGTCCGGGGGCCGCTGCTCCTCCGGGCCCGTCGGGCTGCCTGGCGCCTGGTCCATGGGGTCCCCTCAATCCTTCGTACGCAATGCACCGCCCCGCCCATCCTTACGGATGAACGGGGCGTTTGGTTCCCGGCGGTAAGGACCGGTGTTCGGTCCTAGCGGGTCTCGACGACGACCGACTCGATGATGACGTCCTTCACCGGGCGGTCGGTGCGCGGGTTGGTGTCGGTGGCCGCGATCGTGTCCACGACCTTCTGGCTCGCCGCGTCGGTGACCTCACCGAAGATGGTGTGCTTGCGGGTCAGCCAGGCCGTCGGGGAGACGGTGACGAAGAACTGCGAGCCGTTGGTGCCCGGCCCGGCGTTGGCCATGGCCAGCAGGTAGGGCTTGTCGAACCGCAGATCGGGGTGGAACTCGTCCTCGAACTGGTAGCCCGGGCCACCCGTGCCGTTGCCCAGCGGGTCCCCGCCCTGAATCATGAAGCCTTTGATCACCCGGTGGAAGACCGTGCCGTCGTAGAGCTTGGCCGCGGACTTCTCACCGGTGGTGGGGTTGGTCCACTCACGCTCACCCGTGGCGAGCTCGACGAAGTTCTTGACCGTCTTGGGCGCGTGGTTCGGCAGCAGCCGGACTTCGATGTCGCCGAGGTTGGTCTTCAGGGTGGCGTAGAGCTGCTCGGCCACGATCTGCCTTCCGTTGTCTTCCTGTGACCCCCAGATCCTCGCACGCTGGTCGGGTCGCGTCGCCCGATGGCCTTCTCTCGGGGCGATTCCACAGGATCCGCTTGCAGAAATCCGGCCGAGTGGCTCCGGGACAGGGGCACGGCACGGGGATCCGTGGCATTGTCGACGACAAGCTCCCGTTCCCTCGTATTCATCCGTTATTGCACGTGATCGTGACCCGGATGCCCGCCCTCTACATGCCCCGTAGCCCGTTGGCAGGCATGATCCGTAAATGGGTGGATAGACGAAATACCGTACCGCCACCGAGGAGGAGGAACCCCGTGACCCGCATCGACAGCGTGCGCTCCGCGACCGGTTCGGCGAAGGACAGCGTGCTGCACGCCGCGGAAGTGGTGGCGCCCTACGCCGACACGGCCAAGGACAAGGCCTCGTACTACGCCCATGAGGCACGCGTACGACTCGCGCCCAAGGTGTCGCTGGCCGCAGACCAGGCCCGCGTCCAGTACGGCGCCCACGTCGTGCCGCGCCTTGAACAGGCCCGTACTCATGTACCGCCGAAGGTCGACCAGGCCGCCCAGGAGGCCGCCGTCCGTACCCGCAAGGCTGCCCAGCAGGCCGCCGAGTACTCACGGCCGAGGATCGAGCAGGCGGTCGCCGCCGCAGGCCCGGTCAAGGACGAGGCCGCCGCGCGCGGTGCGGCCGCGTTCGCCGCGCTGCGCGGCCAGGTCTCGCCCAAGGAGATCCAGAAGCTGGTCCGCAAGCACGAGCGGCGGGCGAGGGCCGGCCGACTCGCGAAGGGGCTGGCGGTTCTGGGCATCCTGGCGGGCGGCGCTTTCGCCGCCTGGAAGTGGTGGGACAAGCAGGCCAACCCCGACTGGCTGGTCGAACCGCCCGCCGCGACCGAGGTACCCGAGACGGGACACCTCACCTCGGTGGACGGCAGCCCCGAGGCCGTTCTCGACCCCGAGGTCGAGGCCAAGCAGGCCGAGGACGAGGCCGCCGAGAGCGACGAACACCGCTGACGCGACGCGCATCCACTGACGTCCGACGCACTTTCAACATCGCTGTGGGGCAGGAGACTTGAGGGTCTCCTGCCCCACAGCGATGTTTCACGTGGAACTGTCACCGGGTTTCACGTGGAACAGTCAGCGGCTTGGCGGACGCCCTTGACTTCTTGATTTACGCAAGTTGCCGCGATGACGTTTGCAACGCCCTGGGTGTACAAGCAGCGCACAGGCGGCCTTAACGGACCGCACACCCCTGATTACACGTCCGTATTCACACCAGCTCACACACCTTCCGCACACGCGGGCACACCATCCCCACATCGCGCCGACGGCCGGTTCGACGCCCCACGAACTCCACCCGGCATCGATATTTGCGCAAACAACTGCAACGAAGAGTCGCCCTTTACGTGACGCACGTCACTTCTTGGGCACAAAGAAACACCGGCCGGGCGCCACTGAGGGCGACCGGCCGGTGCGGGATGTGGAGCCTAGGGGAGTCGAACCCCTGACATCTGCCATGCAAAGACAGCGCTCTACCAACTGAGCTAAGGCCCCGCTAGGGAAGCGTCCGACCGGCAGAACCACACACCGGCGGGCTTCGGAGACCAGCGTACCGGGTCACCCGGGGTATCTCGCAAAAAGTTGGGGGTCCCGGTGAACGACCACTCTCCGTAAGATGCTCGGCGTGGTTCGCTAGAGCGAACCGCGGTTTTGGGGAAGCGATGGGGAGACGCAATGGACGCCGCACAGCAGGAAGCCACCGCCAGAGCGCGGGAGCTGCAGCGGAATTGGTACGGGGAGCCTTTGGGGGCGCTCTTCCGTAAGCTCATCGACGATCTGGGGCTCAACCAGGCTCGTCTCGCGGGAGTATTGGGACTGTCCGCGCCGATGTTGTCCCAGCTGATGAGCGGTCAGCGGGCGAAGATCGGCAATCCTGCGGTGGTCCAGCGGGTGCAGTTGTTGCAGGACTTGGCGGGTCAGGTCGCGGACGGCAGCGTGAGCGCGGCCGAGGCGACCGAGCGCATGGACGAGATCAAGAAGTCCCAAGGGGGCTCGGTGCTCAGCAACACCACGACCACGACGAGCAGTTCGGGAGCGCCCACGGTCAAGCGGGTGGTCCGCGAGATCCAGTCGCTGCTGCGCTCGGTGGCCGCCGCCGGCGACATCATCGACGCGGCGGACACCCTCGCCCCGACCCACCCCGAACTGGCAGAGTTCCTCCGGGTGTACGGCGCCGGCCGCACCTCGGACGCGGTCGCGCACTACCAGTCCCACCAGAGCTGAGCCCCACGGCCCGGCCGCCGATCGGGGGTTCGGCAGCCGGGCACGCGGCCGGTGAGGGGCACGAGGGGGTCGTGCCGCTCACCGGGAGCACGTGCGGAACAGCCGCGAGGGAGTGGGAGTGCCATGAGGAACTGCCATGAGGGGGAGTCGTATCGCTCGTCTCGGGGGAAGCAACGGAGGTAGCCGAAGGGGGAGGAGCGACGCACAGCCATGGGTGAGGTCTTCGCCGGCCGGTACGAACTGGTCGACCCGATCGGGCGCGGCGGTGTCGGCGCGGTCTGGCGCGCCTGGGACCACCGGCGTCGCCGCTATGTGGCCGCCAAGGTCCTGCAGCAGAGCGACGCGCACTCGCTGCTGCGCTTCGTACGGGAACAGGCGCTGCGGATCGACCACCCCCATGTGCTCGCGCCGGCCAGTTGGGCAGCCGACGACGACAAGGTCCTGTTCACCATGGACCTGGTGGCCGGCGGTTCGCTCGTCCATCTCATCGGGGACTACGGTCCCCTGCCGCCCTCCTTCGTCTGCACGCTGCTCGACCAACTCCTCTCCGGTCTCGCCGCGGTGCACGCGGAAGGTGTCGTGCACCGGGACATCAAGCCCGCCAACCTGCTCCTCGAAGCCACCGGCACGGCCCGCCCCCGTCTGCGTCTGTCCGACTTCGGCATCGCCATGCGGCTGGGCGAGGCACGCCTGACGGAGACCAACCTCGTGGTGGGGACGCCGGGTTATCTCGCGCCCGAGCAGATGATGGGAGCCGAACCGGACTTCCCCGCCGACCTGTTCGCCGTAGGACTGGTGGCGCTGTATCTGCTGGAGGGGGCCAAGCCGGACTCCAAGGCGCTGGTGCAGTACTTCGCGGAGCACGGGACTCCGGGGGCGCCCAAGGGCATTCCCGAGGCGCTGTGGCAGGTCGTGGCGATGCTGCTGCAGCCGGATCCACAGGCCCGCTTCAAGACCGCCACGGGGGCGCGCAAGGCGCTCGCCGCGGCCGCGGAGCTGCTGCCGGAGCCGGGACCCGACGACGAGTTGATCGAGATCTTCGACCAAATCGGGCCGCTGCCTTCGGAGTTCGCGCCCGAGGGTCCGCTGAAGAGGGCCTCCGGGGTGGACACGGGGTCGACGACGACTCCCTCGTCGGCCGGGTCTCCCGAACCCGAGAACGACTTGGGCGCCGGTGTCAGCAGTGGCAGCGGTGGCGCCGGCGTCAGCAGCGAGGGGCTCGAATCGGCCTGGCCCGGCACGGACTCCGTGCCCGTGGATCCACGGCAGGGCGTCGTCTCCCAGCCGACCTCGCCCCCGGCCCCAACTCCCAACCAAACTCCGGCCCCTCCGACTTCCCCGCCCCCGCCACCGTCCCCGATGTCGGACACCGGGAGCTTCCATCTGCCGCCCCCGCAGGCCCCGTACGGACACCAGGCGGACCAGGCACAGGCCGACGACCAGGCACACCAGATGGCCCAGCCCCACCAAGGCGGCCAGTACCAGCCGCCCATGCCCATGCACTCCTCGTACGCCTCCCCCCATGACCTGACGCATCTCCTGTCCTCCCCCCAGCCGCGTGCTGATCCCTCTACTGCTTCATACACCGCTCAAGTCCCGCAGGTTCCACCGTCGGCGCCGCCGGTTCCGCAGCACCGCGGCAGGCGGGCCCGGCGCAGGCCAGGGCCGCCCGCGAAGGTGGCGATCCCGGTCCTGCTGCTGGCGCTGGCCTGTTACGCGGTGGGGTTCTGGGCGCTGACCCAGATCTGAACCATGGAGAGCGCGGGGCGGTTACAGGGCCGCCGTCGAAGTCCGGTGCCGGTCCCGGCGTCGGGCCGACGCCGTCCACACGCCGAGCGTCGCCAGCAGCACGGTGCCCGCGCCGATCCCGGCCACCGCGAGCACCTTCATCCCGGTGTCGCCGCCTCCTCCGGCGCCTCCCCCGAGACTTCCCCCGGCGCTTCCCGCCGCGGCCGCCGCGCGATCCTGCGCGGTGACGTCGAAGATGTTCCCGGGCTCCGGTCGGCCCGCGTACCCAGGGCCGGCATGCGCCGTACCGGCGACGCGCACGCGCAGTGTCACCGGAAACGGTCCCTGGCCGAAGTCGTCGGCCAGCTGCGCGTCGAGGTGCACGACGAGGTAGTACGACCCGGCGAAACGCATCCCGTTCTCGTGGTCGACGAAGGAGTAGCGGTTGCGGTACTCCACGGGCGGCAGGGGCTCCAGTGCCACCGACCTCTCGCTGCCCCGGTACCCGAGGCCCGCCTCGTCGACGGAGGCGCGCACGGGGTTGTAGAGCGCCAGGTCCAGCGCGCGGCTCACATAGCCGCTGCCGCCGTCCGAAGCGCCCAACTCGGCCGTGACGGACAGCTGTTGGCCCCAGTCGACCGGCACCTTGTAGAAGAGGGTCCGGCCGGGCCCGATGTCGTCCCGCCACACGCCCTGTCCGACAGCGACCGCCCCGGCGAACCCCGAGCCGCCCGCACGGCGCCTGACCTCCCCCGTGACGGCCTCGGGCGACGCGGAGTCCCAGTCCTGGGGCGCGTCGGTGGAACCGGCCTGTGCGAGCGAGGGCTCCGAGACCGCGGTGAGTTCCAGCCCCCAGGTGTCCGACGAGGAGTCCGCCGCGTCGACGCGCTCGACGAACACGTAGTACTTGCCACTCCCCTTGCACAACGCCTTGCCCGCCTCCCGCACGGCCCAGGCGGCCACCGGGTGAGGGCTACGGCCCGCGCCGAACGTGGCGCTCCGATGCGTACAGCCGGTGCCTTTGGAGTTCTGCATCGACACCTTGATGCCGTCGGTCGCGGCGACCGTGGTCCCGGCCGGCGGCACGGCGGTCACGGAGACGTACGCGTTCGACGTGGCGTCGAGATCGAGGCCGTAGTAGACCTTGGCCCCCTTAGAAAGGGAACTCCGGTACGTCCCACCGGGCTTCAGGTCCACGGCATCGGCGGCACCGGTCGCCGCATCGACAACCCGGTCACCCTTGTCGTAGCCGTAGGAGCCGGCGGATCCGTCCGCCATGGCGGGCCGGTCCGTGAGGGCGGCCGTCGCGCACAGCACCGCCGCGAGCACCACGACACGTCGTACGGCCCCGGCAACGGGCGTACGGCCGCCCTGTGCCCGCGTCCGCCACCACGCCGTACGCCGCCCCATCACGCGCCACCCCTCGTCGTTGCTCCGGACGTGGCCCATCCTGCCCCGCACGCGCGCGTGGCATCCCGGCAATGCGGACGAGTGTCCGAAACGCCGGGGTCGTGGCGGCCGTACCCGCACTGGGGCGGGGGCGCAACACAAAGCCCCGACCGCCAGGCGGCCGGGGCTTGATCAGAACTGGTTCTCGGTACTCAGGAACCCGTGGGCACGGAGTCGGTCGCCTCCGTCCACAGATCCTGCTCGGCGCGATCCGCCTGGATCTGGCGGTACACGAGGAGCCCGCCGATGGCGGCCAGTGCGACCAGGAGAAGCTTCTTCACCGCGCGACCTCGTCTTTCCTTGACGTAGGGGACCTCTGTCGCCCGACTATACACACCGACCGAGACCGATCAGTGACCTGTGTCCAGGGCCAACTCCCGCCCGGGACAGCGCAGTAGGAGCGGACGCGACCGCTCCGATCTGAGGGTGATCACACCCCCACAGACGGTTACTTCGCCCTTCTTTCGCGCATCTTCGGCCGTTTTCTTGCCTCTTGCACCCATCCGAGTGGTGTTCATCGGAACATCGACGCGCCACGGGCGTCGGTCCACCACTTCGCGAGCCCCATACACATCATGAGGAAAGTACGCAAATCGCCCAACCTGAAAGTGAGGGGCCATGGCCCAGCTCAAGGTCATGAAGTTGTGGAACGCCTTCGTCACCGCGTTCCTCGCGCTGTGCACGGCGCTCGGACTCATCACGGTCACCGCGACGGCCGCCGCCGCGACTCCGCGGACCGAGGCGACCAGCACCAGCGCGGTCGCCGAGACGACGGCACCGGCGTTCTCCCCCTGGTCCTTCACCAGGTCGCTGCCCCCCACGATGAAGCAACGGATCCGCGCCGAGGCCCACGGCAAGTCCCCCAGCTGCCGCCACCGCCCGCCGACGGACACGGACGAGACGACGGAGCCCGCGGACTCTGCCCAGCCGGACCACGCCGAACAGGCGGCCCCGCTCCAGCGCTGACCCGGGCGCGGCCCCCTTAGCACAGAGCACCACGGCACGGCACGAGACATCCCGCCGGCCTTGACCGAACTGCTCGACCTGCCCGAACTGCTCGACCCGCAGGACCCACAGGACCCACAGGACCCACAGGACCCGCCCGACCATCCGCCCTCTCTGACCCAGCGGCGAACTTGCGTACAACGCTCCAGAGACAACACAAAGGACCCCGAAAACCCCTGGCCGCCCCGGCCGGGGGTCTTCTGGCGTGCCCATGCCTTCAAGGCCCCAACTCCACCAGGGACACAGCCCATTGGCCCCGGGAGACGACCGACCCTGCCGGTACCGAACCGGCCCGGCGAGTGAGCCATGAACGCCAAAGACCCCCAACCGCAACCGGTTGGGGGTCTTCATGCTGTGGGGCTAACAGGATTTGAACCTGTGGCCTCATCCTTATCAGGTCGATCATGACGGCTCTGGAAGCTCGATCGACGTCTCTTCTACTTGGATGGCCGGTCCGCCGAGGTTCAGCGTTGGCCGCCGCCGTTCACCCTTGTTGGTGTCAGCTGTTGGTGTCAGTCGATCTATGCGCCCTTGACAGGAACGCCCCCATCGGTCTATGCACCCAAGCTCTTGGCGATCACACTGCTGAGGACGTCGACGAAGACTCCCTTCGCCGCTCCCCCCGCAGTACTCGCCGCTTCACGGAGACGGGACCTCTGTTCCGGATCTGTCTCGTTGTCCGCCGCTTCGTCTAGCCGGCGAACCAGAGAGTCCAGCACCTGCTCGGCGGTCGGCCACTGTCCGACTGCTTGGCGTGCCCCTTGGGAGACTTCCTTTACGTACCAACTGCCCGGCGACCCGGCGGTCTTGGACAGAAGCAGGAAGCCTGCGCTGTCGAGTGCAATTGCGGCTTTGACGACCTCATTGATGTCAAGTCCCGTCGGGTCGGTGACATCTCGCAGTTCGGGAAATGATGCTCCAGCCGCATCATCGAGCTGTCGTACCAGGGCATCTAGGACCGGAAGGTCCCGTTGCGACCACGTGCTGTTCACGTATGCAGTCCTATGGATAGTGCAGGGCTGACAACGGAGGGCCGCCAGCAGGAACCAGCGGCCCTCCTGACTGGTCAGCCCTTCGGCGGGTAGGAGTCGTTGCCGGGCGCGATGGTGCGCTTGTCCTTGATGCCCCCGTCGCGGCCATGGCGGATGACTTCGCCGCCACCGTTGTTGCGGGAGATCTCACCAGCACGCTTGTCGGCGACCGCCTGGGTGTCCGCCACGGCAGAGGCACGTGCAGCCCCCTCGGCCTTGGCCTGCCACTTTCCATCCGGACGCTGGGTGACGTGATACGTCTTCGGCCTGGTCATGCTTCCTCATAACCGAGTGCACCTACCTCGCCCCCCTCTTGGGCTTCCGAGCCGGCAGAGGTAAGGTCCCAAAGCGCGCCAACGCATCAGGCCCCTGGGACGGGCGGGCACAACTCTGTGTTCACCCCGAGTAGGGGCCTGCTCGCTTTGAGCACCATCAGTAGTACCACTCACCCTCACTCTCTGCAATCACTCGCGATCACTAGATGTGGGGTCCGATTTCCACAGGGCCACTACATATGGATCCACAGGCTTGATCAGGGCATTCCACAGGCGCCCATAGCGTATCCACAGGGTGATCCACAGGCGGGCAAGAATGGCTTTGTCACGCTTTGTGAACATATGCCCTGCGAGTGATCCCGGTCACATTTCACCGATACCACCTCGCACCCCGCCCCCGTCCCGTCTGCTGCCGACCCACACACCATGGATCGGACATGATTCCTGGCGTCCAGGTGGAGTACGCCGCTGCGCGAACCAACGACCTGGACGCCAACGGAGTTGGGGTCGGATCGGTGTTTCACGTGAAACCAACCACTTCGTGATCGTGGGCACGGGTCGGGGGAGAGAGTTTGAGGTCTGGTGATCTGTGGGGCGAGAGCATGAAAGGGGGCTATTACACTTGATCCAATGGAGAGGGTCATTGATCCTCACCGTGCGAAGCAGGCACTCGGCCCCCTTTCTTGCTCTCGGAGGGGCCCCGCAGGTCGGCAGACCTTAAAGTCTCGGAGCGACCTCCCCAGCCCCCACCGTTCCTTCCCGCCACGGCCCGCAGCGTCCAACGAAGCCCTCAGCCGTCGCGTACCTGCTTGTGGGGTCAAAGCGTCTGTTGGTCCGTGACAGATCATGCAAGTGGACCTGTGGGCAATGCCGTCTTCTCCCCAGGGTCGGGCCTGGTGGTGTGGGTCAGGGCGGGGAATCAGGCTCGGTCCGGTGCATCGGCCCTTGGCGGGATCGGAGTGTGAAGCGTGATCACCCCGGGGCATCGAAGGTGGCGCGGGGCCGGGGCCGGGCCGGCGCGGGCCGAAGGCAGGAGCGAAGGCCCGAGCCCCGAGCCGCGCGCCGGCCCGCAGTGCGGGCCGGGGGTGTGTGATCAACGCAGCGACGGTCGAAAGCCAGCAGGGACAGCGCGACCGGATGGCCGAAGGGCCAAGAGCCCCCGCCACTGTCCCGTGCCACAACGGGCCTGCGACCCAAGGGGGTTGAGGCGGAAGCCCTGAGGGGGCTGTGAAGCGTGGGAGTGCTGAGGAACCTTACGGTTGCTGTCGTGTCCTGTTATCTCAAGGTGCGCGACGGCTGAGGGCTTCGTTGGACGCTGCGGGCCGTGGCGGGCGGGACCACCCTCCCCCACCCGAAGGGTGGGGCTTGATGAGGTAGAGAAACCTGTAACAGCTCAGGCGTCCGGGGCGACGTAGCAGATGGCGGGGATGCTCTCTCTGTCGCCAAAGTGGTGGGTGGTCTCGCCGATCTTGCGCCAGCCGAGCCGTTCGTAGAGGCGCATCGCGGGAGCATCCTTGGCCATGACATCGAGCACCAAGCGGAGATCATGCTGACGGCCGTAGCTCATCGCGGCCTCCGTCAGGCGCCTGCCCGTGGCGTGCTGCCGTGCGGCCTGAACGACGAACAGTCGGCCCAGAACGGCTACATGAGCTTCGTCGTCGCCGCTCTGCTCGATCCACATCGAGACAGCGGCTTCGCCGTGTGGGCGCATGACGGCTACGTGTCCGACGACTGCCCCGTCCATCTCGGCCACCCATGCGGCGAGGACATCGTCTGAGCTGACCCATGCCTCTGGGTCCTCAACTCCTTCGACCGGATACCCATCGGTCTCATGGACCTTGATCAACGCCGTAGCGGCTCCGGACAGATCAGCGCTCTTGAAGGGGCGCACGACCGCAGCGTTCACTATCAACTCCTAGCTCTCAACGGGTAGTTCATAGAGCAATCCGGTCTGGTCCGCCCGATGCACGTAGCGAGACACCTCGAAGGGCACTCCGTCTTGATCGAGGCTCGTGTGCAGTACCTCAAGGACTGGTACTCCCGGCAGAAGGCTCAGGATGGCGGCCTCCTCCGGCGTCGGCATCCTCGCGCTGATCTCATCCCGCACGCGCGTCATGACGTGGCCAAGATCTTCAAGGCGACCGTAGATGCCGTCTTTGCCGGTTTTGGCCTCCATCAGCAGAGTGCCCTGAGCCTCGTCCCACCGCACGTACGTCGAGACGATCTGCACCGGCTCGTCATCCGCGAAGTAGTGGTTCTCGCGGTGCACGACGCTCTCCTCGTCCACGGAGACCTTCAAGCGCTCCGCGACGTCCGCCGGCGGCTTCTCTCGGGTGATCGAGGGGACGTCGATCCGCGCCACCTTGCCTTGGCGCTTCGCTTCGAGCCGGAACGGCGTCAGCCCCGTCTCCCGGTTCTTGAGCGAGTAGCGATCACTCCCGAACCGGAACAGCCGCTGTGGCTCGCGCACGAACACGCCGCTCCCGTGCTTCGCCGTGACGAGTCCCTGCTCAGCAAGTAGACGGATGGCCTCGCGTGCGGTGTTGCGGGCCGAGCCGTACTGCTCCGCCAACGCCCGTTCGGACGGCAGCTTGTCGCCGCTACGAAGATCTCCGCTCTCGATCTGACGGCGGAGTTCATCGGCGATACGACGGCTGGGCTGCTGCGGAGTCGGCGGGCGGGTGGACGTCATAGCCACACTCTAGCAACTGGCTCAAGCCACCTGCTTGACCCTAGCGACAGCGTGTGCTCAACTGGCTTAAGCCAGTAAGTGGCTCAAGCCAGTTGGCACAGCAAGAACGTGCCACGACCAAGGAGTGACGTATGCCGTCCTTCAAGATCGATGTTTCGACCGCTGTTGTGTTCGTGGCGACCGCGCCGGAGCCGAAGGTGAAGAACTTCGCGACCGGTGAGCGGGCCCTGAACGCTGAAGGCAAGGCCATGTCGACCGTGGGCCTGTTGGTCTCGGACGAGGGGGAGGGCAACCTCCTGAAGGTCTCGGTCCCCGAGAACGGCTTCCCGGAGGGTCTCGCGCCGGGCATGCCGGTTCAGGTCTACGGCCTGAAGGCGCGGGACTGGGAGAACGTGATCAAGGGTGAGAAGCGCTCGGGTATCGCGTTCAGCGCTCTCGCGGTCACCCCGCTGGGTGCCTGATCATGACGGACCTGGTGACGCTGTTGGAGGCCGGCGGTGTCGCAGCCGGTACCGGTGGTCTCGGCTACGCGAAGTACCGTGCGCCGCGCGTGTACTGGTCGTTGGTCGGTCTGCCGGTCACCTGGGGTCGGTTCACCTGGACCTACCGCGACACGATGGAGGTCTGCGGGCTGACGGTGCAGCCGTCCGGCTTCCGCGCCTTCGTCAAGCGCAACCTGGCCCGTGCCGAGGTGCGGCCGGTGCCGCCGAAGGTCCGCCGTGTGCGGGGTACCTCGACTGGTCTGCGGGTCACTCTCCGGCTTCCGGCCGGCCTGGAGCCCGCTGATCTCGCCGCGTCCTCCGAGCGTCTGCGCCACGCGTGGGGCGTGCGGTCGGTGATCGTGCGGGAAACCAAGCCTGGCTATGTGGAGTTGCGCATGACCGGGTGGGACGTGCTGCGCCGGGTCAAGCTGCCGCGCAAGGCTCAGCCGCGTGACCTGGTCGTTCCGGTCGCACTGCGGGAGGACGGAACCGTGTTCGTGCGGGACTACCGCAAGGTGCCGCACGCCTTGACGCTGGGCGCGAACCAGTCCGGGAAGTCGATGTATCAGCGCAACCTGATCAAGGGGCTGGCTCAGTTGCCGGTCGGGCTGATCGGAATCGACTGCAAGCGCGGTGTCGAACTCGGCCGCTACGCGTCGCGCCTGTCGGCACTGGTCACTGATCCTCAGTCGGCCGGGGACCTGATCAAGGCGCTGGTCGCAGAGATGGAAGACCGTTTCGACCTGCTCGCCCTGTACGGGGTCTCGGACCTGTGGGAACTGCCGGAAGAGGTCCGGCCGGTGCCGTTGGTCGTGCTGGTAGACGAGATCGCGGAACTGTTCTTCGTGACCTCGAAGAAGGATGAGGCGGCCCGCGATCACACGGTCATGAACCTGGTGCGCCTTGGCCAGATGGCCCGCGCGATCGGCGTCTACCTGGAGGTGTGCGGGCAGCGCTTCGGCTCCGACCTGGGCAAGGGCGCTACCGCGCTGCGGGCTCAGCTCACCGGCCGGGTCGTGCACCGCGTCAACGACAAGCAGACCGCCGACATGGGGCTCGGCGACATCGCTCCGGATGCCGTGATGGCCGTGACCGCGATCGCCCCGGACCGCCCCGGGGTCGCGGTGGCCGGCGACACCTCCGGAGGCTGGTCCCGCATCCGCACCCCCGAGACCACCCCCGGCGAGACAGCCGCCGTGTGCCGCCAGTTCGCCCACCTCACCCCGGACCTGCCGTTCCTGGCCCCGTTCCGGCCGGTCGGACAGGTCGTCGTTCCACCGATGCCGGCCGCTGCGCCGCTGGTGCAGCCCCGGCTGGTCACTGAGTAACACCCCTCGTTCCACGGTCGGCGTGACCGCTTCGCGCCAGGTCCCTACCCGCGCCATGCCCAAACCCGGAAGGAGCCTCATGGCCCCGCGCAAGACCGCAAAGCCCAAGGTCAAGCCGTGTCCGCCGTGCAAGGGCACCGGTGAGGTCTCCCGCACGGTCCTCGTCGGTCGCAAGCGCCGGGCGGTCGGACAGCAGACGGGCATCTGCCTGGGCTGCCTGGGTGCCGGCGAGATCCCCGCCGACGACTGAACTCGCCGGGGCCGGGCGGCCGGACACCGCTCCCCGCCCGCCCCTGGCCCAACTCTGCGAAGGAGGTGAAGACCGTGTCCCGCTCGATCCGCATGGATGCCGTACTCGTACAGGCCGTGATCGCCGGTGCTCTGTCCTTCTCTCACCTGCACGACCTGGCCCAAGCCGCCGGACAGACCGGATGGAAGGCCTGGGCCTACCCGATCAGTGTCGACCTGTTGATGGTCGCCGCGTGGCGCCGGCTGCGGGCCCACCGCTCCGGACTGGCGTGGTGCTGGTTCGTGGTCGCGCTGGTCGCCTCGCTCGGGGCCAACATCGCCACGGCCGGCTTCCTCGACCTCGACAACCCGCCCGCCCTGCTCCGTCTCGGGGTCGCCGGCTGGCCCGCACTCGCCTTCCTCGGCGGCACCCTGCTCGCCCACGCACCCGCCGACCCCACCCCGGAACCGCAGCCGGAGCCCCGGCCCGCGCCGGTGACCGACCGCCCCGAGACTCCCAACCCGGCACCAGCACCGGAGATCACTGCACCGGAGCCCGCACCGGCTCTCCCGGAGGCGACTCCGGCCGTGCCCCCGGCGCTGGTCGACCACGCCCGCAAGATCGCGACCGAGCACCGCACCCGCACCGGTACCGCGATCGACACCGCCACCCTGCGCGCCCGGCTCGGCGTCCCCGAGGACCTCGCCGGCGCGATCGCCGCCCAACTCGCCTGATTCGTAAGGAGGTTCAGCCATGTCCCGCCCGAACCGCTTCGTCAACGTGATCCGTATCGGCCCCGTGAGGGTCGGCTCCTTCAACAACGGCCGGGGCCAGACCAAACACACCGCCGCCTGCACCGCCCCGAGTTGCGGCTTCTCGACCGAGCACGACGACCGCAGCGCCGCCGAACTCGCCGCCCGCACCCACAGGTGCGCCTGACCAGAGAGGGACGGTCCGATGCAGTTACCCGAAGACCAGTTCCGCGCCGGTCACATCCCGGCCGACATCTACCGGCAGATCCCGCACGGCACCGACCTGCGCAAAGTCGTGATCGTGCAGGAAGCCCCGCGCTCCTACAAAGGCCCGATCGTCCTGACCCTGGTCATCGTCGCCGGCTCGATCGCCGTGCTCCTGGTCATCGCCTTCGTCGTCCAGGTCATCGCCGGTGCGGCCATCGCGGTCCTGTCGGCAAGCGGCGGAATCAGCTACACGATCAGCCGCAACAACAAGCACAAGTAGCACCCTCCGGGGCGGCCTCAACCGCCAAGTCAGTGCCGCCCCGGACGGCTCCACCACTTCCCGATCTTCCGACCCGAAAGGGCTCCACTCATCATGCCTGTTCGTCTCACGAACCGTCCGGTCTGCCACCACTGCGACGGCTTCCCCGTCGTCAGCGTCACCACCGGCACCCGCCACCGCAATGGCTCCCGCGTCCTGCTCCGCGTCGTCTGCCCCGCCTGCGACGGCACCGGCCATGCCCTGCCGCTGCCCGCCGTGCTCGTGCCGGCCGGGAGGTGACGGCGATGTTCCGCAAGCTCCCCGCCGACCTCACCCCGACCGAGGACAGCCCCGGCCTGCGCGTGAAGACCGGCACCCGCTACAGCAGCTCCCAGGGCGACTACATGTGCGGCGGCTGCGGTGCCGAGGACCACGCCAACGGCGACACCGACGTCACGGCCCTCGTCGACGACTACACCGCCAACCACGGCCCCGCCCACCGGAACGAGGGCCGACAGTGAACGCGCCCCGGGCCCTGGACCTGTTCTCCTGCGCTGGCGGTGCCGCCATGGGCTACCACCTCGCTGGCTTCCAGGTCGACGGCTGCGACATCGCCGAACGCCCCCGCTACCCGTTCGCCTACCACCGGGGCGACGCGCTCGAATACCTCGACCGCCTGATCACCACGGGCGAGATCGAGCGGTACGCCCTCGTGCACGCCTCTCCGCCCTGCCAGGCCAAGAACACCCTGACGGTGGGCACCAACGCCTCCCAGGGCTGGGGCGGCATCCATGAGGACCTCGTGGCGCCTACTCGTGAGCTGCTCGACCGGTCCGGCCTGCCGTACGTGATCGAACAGCCCAACGGTCAAGCGGAGATCCGCAAAGACCTGTCCCTGTGCGGCGAGATGTTCGGCCTCGGCGTGCTGCGACACCGCAACTTCGAACTCGGCCGCTTCGGTGTCATGCAGCCGGCCCACCCCAAGCACCGTGGCTACGTGCGCGGTTGGCGTCACGGCGTCTACCGCGACGGGCCGTATGTGGCCGCGTACGGGGACGGCGGCGGCAAAGCCACCGTTCCCGAGATGCAGCACGCCATGGGCATCACCTGGACCGACGTCCACGACGAACTGACGGAGGCGATCCCGCCCGCCTACACGACGTGGATCGGCACCACGTTCCTGACGGCCCGTCAGGAGGTGTTCGCGTGACCGACACCGCCACCCTGGCGGGTCTCGACCCGGCCACCCTCGGCGACGTGCTGAGGGTGGCCGGCTCGGCCGACTTCGACCGCTGGCAAGACCAGATCCGCCGCACCGGCGGCTGCTCCGACCCGATCCGCCTCGCCGGCGCCACCAAGACCATCGACCCAACCACGAAGACGATCCTGTACGCCTACACGACCGAGAACGAGCCCGGTGGCATGCTCCGGATCGCGTGCGGCAACCGGCGTGCCTCGCGCTGCCCGGCCTGCGCCTGGACGTACGCCGGCGACACCTACCACCTCATCCGCGCCGGCCTCGTCGGAGACCCCGCCAAGGGCACCCCGCACACGATTCGGGACCACCCCCGCGTCTTCGCCACCCTTACCGCCCCCTCGTTCGGCCCTGTCCACAACCGACCCGGCAACCGAGCCTGCCGCTGCGGTACCCGCCACGGTGAGGACGCGCCCGAACTCGGCACCCCGCTCGACCCCGCCTCGTACGACTACACGGGCGCGGTGCTGTGGAACAACCACGCCTCCGACCTGTGGCGCTACTTCACGATCTACCTCCGCCGCGAGATCGCCAAGCGGGCTGGGCTGACACAGAAGGAGGCTCGGGAACAGTCCCGCGTGGCCTTCGGCAAGGTCGCCGAGTACCAGAAGCGCGGTGCCGTCCACTTCCATGCGGTGATCCGCTTCGACGGATCA
This sequence comes from Streptomyces sp. NPDC050528, assembly GCF_044457795.1. NCBI lineage: Bacteria > Bacillati > Actinomycetota > Actinomycetes > Kitasatosporales > Streptomycetaceae > Streptomyces > Streptomyces sp. NPDC050528. The sequence goes on along the minus strand of NZ_JBITHH010000021.1, from coordinate 53,305 downwards.
GACGGGCCCGACAGCCCACCCCCGGCCTGGGCCACCCTCGACCTGCTCGACGACGCGATCCATGCCGCCGCTGCCCGCGTCGCGGTCGAGGTCGACTCTGCTGGGGATGAGCCGGCCCGCACGCTGCGGTGGGGCACGCAGCTCGATGTCCAGCCGATCGGCGCCTTCGGCCACGGAGAGGAGATCACGGAAGCTGCCGTGGCTTCCTACGTCGCGAAGTACGCCACGAAGGCGGCTGAGACCACGGGCACAGTTGACCGCCGTGTCGGCAACAAGGAAGCCCTCGTGCTGCTGGGCGTGCCCGACCACCCTCGCCGGCTGATCGAGGCGTGCTTGGACCTGCACGCGCTCTACCCAGACCGCAAGCTCCGGGACTGGGCCCACATGCTCGGCTTCCGCGGCCACTTCTCCACCAAGTCCCGCAGCTACTCGACCACCCTGGGCGCCCTCCGCCAGGTCCGCGCCGACTACCGCGCCGCCCAACACCGCGAAGCCCTCGGCCTGCCCGACCCCGACGACAACCCGGAGGCAACCACGCTCACCCTCGCGCACTGGACCTACGCCGGCCACGGCTACACGCCCGGTGAGTCCTGGCTCGCCGCCAACATCCGCCGGGACATCCAACGCAGCCGCGAGACCGCCCGCGAGGAACTACCCGCCCTGCTCGACCTGGAAGGAGCCGCCACATGACCACCGCAGCGCCGCAACTGCTCAAGGTGCCGGAGGTCATGACCCGGCTCAAGGTCGGCCGCACCAAGGTCTACGACCTGATCCGTACGCATCGCCTCGTCTCGATCAAGATCGACGGGTGCCGCCGTATCCCGGCTGACGCCGTGCGGGACTTCATCAACGGTCGTATCGGAGAGGGCGCCTGATGACCAAGAAGCGCCCCAACGGCGGGGGCACAATCTCAAAGCGCGCAGACGGCCGCTACATGGGCCGCGCGTACGTCACCGACACGGACGGCAACCGCATCCGCAAGACCGTCTATGGCGCCAAGTGGGACGAAGCTGACGAGAAACTCGGCAAGCTCCAAGACCAGGAGCGCAACGGCGTCCCTGTGCCTTCCCGTAGCTGGTCGCTCGGGGAGTGGCTGGCGTACTGGCTGGAGTACATCGTTGAGCCGGACTCCGAGCACAACACGTACGTCAAGTACGAGTCCAAGGTCAGGCTGTACCTGGTGCCACACCTCGGAAAGAAGTCGCTGGTCAAGCTGACTCCTGCCCAACTACGTGCCCTCATGGCCACGTTGAAGCGGAACAAGGTGCCGGCGCCCACTCGCTTCGAGGTGCTCCGTGTGCTCCGGAACGCCCTCAACCGGGCCATCCGCGAAGAGCTGCTGACCCGCAACGTCGCGCTCCTGGTCGACATGCCCAAGGTCAGCAAGGACAGGGGAAGGGCCTGGAGCGCTCGTGAGGCGGTCATCTTCCTGCGGGCCGCACGCGCCCACCGCTTCTACGCGGCCTGCGTCCTGGTCCTCGTCCTGGGCCTCCGCCGAAGCGAGGTGCTGGGCCTGCGCTGGCAGGACATCGATTTCGAGAACCGGCAGTTCACGCCGATCAAGCAAGTGCAGCGCGAGAAGGGCAAGGGCCTGATCCTCAAGGATCTCAAGACGGAGTCCTCGACGGCCGTGCTGCCGCTGCCTGAGTTCTGCGCTCGCGCCCTGGAAGAGCGCCGGCAACTGCAAGACCTGGAACGGCAGATCGTCGGTGACCAGTGGCGACAAGAGCCGGACCATGACGTGATCTTCTCGTCGGAACGAGGTGGGCTGACCGACCCGGTGGGCTTCTCTCGAACCTTCAACGCCCTCGTGAAGCGAGCCGGCGTGCGTCGCATCACCGTGCGGCTCGCGCGGCACACCTGCGGGACCCTGCTGGCCTTCCTGAAGGTGCATCCCAAGGTCGCTCAGACGATCCTCCGCCACAGCCAGATCAGCATGACCATGGACGTCTACACCCACGTGGTCGGCTCCGACCAACGGGAAGCCACCACGATGCTCGCCGAGCTGCTGGAAGATCCACTCATCGGCTGACCGCTGCCGTTGGTGTCAACCGGTGGTGTCAAAAGACCCCCAGCCTGATCGGCTGGGGGTCTTCTGGCTGGTGGGGCTAACAGGATTTGAACCTGTGGCCTCATCCTTATCAGGGATGCGCTCTAACCAACTGAGCTATAGCCCCGCCGCGCTCTGCGGAGTGTGTCCCGCGCGCTGACTCCTGAAGATTAGCGCACGACATGGGCAGTCCCAAAATCGATAGTCACAGGACCGTCGAGAGGGGTTTCAACCCGCGTTCACTCGACTTCGCGCTGGTCCGCTCACTCGTCCTCGGCGAGCGTCAGCTCGATGCCGCCGACGAAGCCGGCGGAGAGGTTGTAGATGAACGCGCCGAGCGTCGCGAGGGCCGTGGCCAGGACGACGTCGATGACGGCGATGATCCCCGAGAACGTCAGGACGTGCGGGAGGGACAGGAAGGACTGCAGGTCGAAGCCGTTCGACTCGTTCGAGCCAGTCGCCTCCGAGATCGTGCCGCCGACCGTCGAGAAGACCCCCATCGCGTCCATGACCATCCACAGCACCGCGGACGCCACGACCGTGCAGATGCCCAGCGCGATGGAGAGCAGGAAGCTGACCTTCATCACCGACCACGGGTCGGCCTTGGCCACCCGCAGCCGCGCCTTACGGGTGCGGGGCGCGGTGCGCGCACCCGTGCGAGGACGCCGTACGGCACCGCTCTGGGCGGCCGGTGACTGCGTCGGGTAGGCCTGCGGCGGGTGGTACGGCCCCGCGGCCTGCTGCGGCTGACGCTCGCCCGGCAAGGGGGAACCCGGCAGCGGGGACGCCGCCGGCGGCGCGGCCGGTGCGGCGGGCTGGGCCGGCGCCTGGCCCTGGGCCGGAGCCTTGGCGCCCGGCGCGGCCGAACCCGCCCCAGCCGACTGCTGCTGGGTCTGCGGACCTCGGGTGTCCGTCACAGTTCCCCCCTGGGATCCATGCGTGTCGGGCGAGTGCGCGTCGGTCTTCTTCGCGTCGATCGCACGCAGTTGGGTCGTGTGCGGATCTGTCGCGTTCGCGGCGGAGCCACGGCCGCCGCCGTCCGTGTCCGTACCGGTCGATCCGGCGCCCGTGGCTCCGCTCACGATGACTCTCTCCTCGTGCTACTCGTCCGAGGGTGCGTCACCCTCGTCCGTGCCGGTGGTCGCGACACCCTCGGTGGTCTCGTCGACGGCTTCGTCGCCGACGACTTCCTCCGCCTCGGGTCCCGCCTCGGCGTTACGAGCGATACCGACGACGGCATCGCGCTTGCCCAGGTTGATCAGTTGGACGCCCATGGTGTCACGGCCCGTCTCCCTGACCTCGTTGACTCGCGTACGAATCACACCGCCGGACAGCGTGATGGCGAGGATCTCGTCGGTCTCCTCGACCACCAGCGCGCCGACGAGAGAACCGCGGTCCTCGACGATCTTGGCGGCCTTGATACCCAGGCCGCCGCGACCCTGGACGCGGTACTCGTCGACGGCGGTGCGCTTCGCGTACCCGCCGTCTGTGGCAGTGAACACGAACGTACCGGGTCGAACAACATTCATCGAGAGAAGTTGGTCGCCCTCGCGGAAACTCATGCCCTTGACACCGGAGGTGGCACGCCCCATGGGGCGCAGGGCGTCGTCCGTGGCGGTGAACCGGATCGACTGTGCCTTCTTGCTGATCAGCAGCAGATCGTCCTCGGACGAAACGAGTTCGGCACCGATCAGTTCGTCGTCGGAACCGTCCTCCGTCTCACGGAGGTTGATCGCGATGACGCCACCGGAGCGGGGCGAATCGTAATCCTTAAGAGGCGTCTTCTTGACCAGACCGCCCTTGGTCGCGAGGACCAGGTAGGGCGCCGCTTCGTAGTCGCGGATCGCGAGGATCTCGGCGATCGCCTCGTCCGGCTGGAAGGCGAGCAGGTTCGCGACGTGCTGCCCGCGCGCGTCCCGGCCGGCGTCCGGGAGTTCGTACGCCTTCGCGCGGTAGACGCGGCCCTTGTTGGTGAAGAACAGCAGCCAGTGGTGGGTCGTCGACACGAAGAAGTGGTCGACGATGTCGTCTTCCTTGAGCTTCGTGCCGCGGACGCCCTTGCCGCCGCGCTTCTGGGAGCGGTAGTCGTCCGCCTTGGTGCGCTTGACGTAGCCGCCGCGCGAGATGGTGACGACGATGTCCTCTTCGGCGATGAGGTCCTCGATGGACATGTCACCGTCGAAGGGCACGAGCATCGTCTTGCGGTCGTCGCCGAACTTCTCGACGATCGCGGCGAGTTCCTCGCTGACGATGCCGCGCTGGCGGACCGGGGAGGCCAGGATCGCGTTGTACTCGGTGATCTTCGCCTGGAGTTCGTCGTGCTCCTGGATGATCTTCTGGCGCTCCAGGGCGGCCAGTCGGCGGAGCTGCATCTCCAGGATGGCGTTCGCCTGGATCTCGTCGATCTCCAGGAGGCCCATCAGGCCCGTACGCGCGATCTCCACGGTGTCGCTGCGCCGGATCAGCGCGATGACCTCGTCGATGGCGTCCAGGGCCTTCAGGAGGCCGCGCAGGATGTGCGCCCGCTCCTCGGCCTTGCGCAGCCGGAACTTCGTCCGGCGGACGATGACCTCGATCTGGTGCGCCACCCAGTGCCGGATGAACGCGTCGAGCGAGAGCGTGCGCGGCACACCGTCGACCAGGGCCAGCATGTTGGCGCTGAAGTTCGACTGCAGATCCGTGTGCTTGTAGAGGTTGTTGAGTACGACCTTGGCGACCGCGTCCCTCTTCAGGACGATGACCAGGCGCTGGCCGGTACGGGACGACGTCTCGTCGCGGACGTCCGCGATGCCGCCGACCTTGCCGTCCTTCACCAGGTCGGCGATCTTCTGCGCGAGGTTGTCGGGGTTGGTTTGGTAGGGGAGTTCGGTGACCACCAGGCACTGGCGGTTCTGGATCTCCTCGACCTCGACGACCGCGCGCATCGTGATAGAGCCGCGACCGGTGCGGTACGCCTCCTCGATGCCCTTGCGGCCGACGACGAGCGCGCCGGTCGGGAAGTCGGGGCCCTTGATGCGCTCGATCAGCGCGTCGAGCAGCTCCTCGTGGGAGGCCTCGGGGTTCTCCAGGCACCACTGGGCGCCCGCCGCGACCTCACGGAGGTTGTGCGGCGGGATGTTGGTGGCCATGCCGACCGCGATGCCCGCCGAGCCGTTGATCAGCAGGTTCGGGAAGCGGGCCGGCAGAACGGTCGGCTCCTGGGAGCGGCCGTCGTAGTTGTCCGTGAAGTCGACGGTCTCCTCGTCGATGTCACGGACCATCTCCATGGACAGCGGCGCCAGCTTGCACTCGGTGTAGCGCATGGCGGCGGCGGGGTCGTTGCCCGGAGAGCCGAAGTTGCCGTTCGAGTCCACCAGCGGCATCCGCATCGACCACGGCTGCGCGAGGCGGACCAGCGCGTCGTAGATCGAGGAGTCGCCGTGCGGGTGGTAGTTGCCCATGACGTCGCCGACGACACGGGCGCACTTGTAGAAGCCCTTCTCGGGCCGGTAGCCGCCGTCGTACATGGCGTACAGGACGCGGCGGTGGACGGGCTTGAGGCCGTCGCGGACGTCGGGCAGGGCTCGCGACACGATGACGGACATCGCGTAGTCGAGGTACGAGCGCTGCATCTCCGTCTCGAGCCCGACGGGCTCGACGCGCTGGGCGATGATGGCGCCCTCTTCAGGCGTACTGGGAGTGTTCTCGTCGGCCATTGCTGGTGAAGATCCTTCCTGATGCGGTCAGCTGAGACCGACTCAGATGTCGAGGAAGCGGACGTCCTTGGCGTTGCGCTGGATGAACTGGCGGCGCGCCTCGACGTCCTCGCCCATGAGGACCGAGAACAGGTCGTCGGCCTGCGCGGCGTCGTCCAGGGTGACCTGGCCGAGGACGCGGTGCTCCTGGTCCATCGTGGTGATGCGCAGCTCCTCGGCGTTCATCTCGCCGAGACCCTTGAAGCGCTGGATCGAGTCTTCCTTGATGCGCTTGCCGTTCTGCCGGCCCAGCTCGATCAGGGCGTCGCGCTCGCGGTCCGAGTACGCGTACTCGAAGTCGTCGCGGCCCCACTTGATCTTGTACAGCGGGGGACGCGACAGGAACACGTGCCCGGCCTCGACCAGCGGCCGCATGAAGCGGAACAGGAAGGTCAGCAACAGCGTGGAGATGTGCTGACCGTCGACGTCGGCGTCCGCCATCAGGATGATCTTGTGATAGCGCAGCCTGGCGATGTCGAAGTCCTCGTGGACTCCGGTGCCGAAGGCGGAGATCAGCGCCTGGATCTCCTGGTTCTGCAGGATCTTGTCGATCCTGGCCTTCTCGACGTTGAGGATCTTTCCTCGGATCGGGAGGATCGCCTGGTACTGCGGGTTCCGGCCGGACTTGGCCGAGCCGCCGGCGGAGTCACCCTCGACGATGAAGATCTCGCACTTGGTGGGATCGTTCGACTGGCAGTCGGACAGCTTGCCCGGCAGGGACGCCGTCTCCAGCAGGCCCTTGCGACGGGTGAGGTCACGGGCCTTGCGGGCCGCCACGCGCGCGGTGGCCGCCTGGATGCCCTTGCGGATGATGTCCGAGGCCTCGTTCGGGTTGCGGTCGAGCCAGTCGTTGAGGTGCTCGTAGACCGCCTTCTGTACGAAGGTCTTCGCCTCGGTGTTGCCGAGCTTGGTCTTCGTCTGACCCTCGAACTGCGGCTCGGCCAGCTTCACCGAGATGATCGCGGTCAGACCCTCGCGGATGTCGTCGCCCGTGAGGTTGTCGTCCTTCTCGCGGAGCAGCTTCTTGTCGCGCGCGTACTTGTTGATCAGCGACGTCAGCGCGGCCCGGAAGCCCTCTTCGTGCGTGCCGCCCTCATGCGTGTGGATGATGTTGGCGAAGGAGTACACACCCTCGCTGTAACCGCTGTTCCACTGCATCGCGACCTCGAGGGACAGGCTCTTGTCCTTGTCCTCCGCCTCCAGGTCGATGACGGTCGGGTGCACCACGTCCCCCTTGCGGGAGTTGAGGTACGTCACGTAGTCGACGATGCCGCCCTCGTAGTGGTACGTGACGGTCTTGACTTCGTCCTTCTCGTCCGCACCCGCCTCGTCGGCACCGGCCGTGGCCTTCGCCAGCTCACGCTCGTCAGTGAGTTTGATCGTCAAACCCTTGTTGAGGAACGCCATCTCCTGGAAGCGCCGCGACAGCGTCTCGAAGGAGTACTCGGTGGTCTCGAAGATGTCCGGGTCGGCCCAGAAGGTGACCGAGGTGCCGGTCTCGTCCGTGGCCTCGTGCTGCGCGAGCGGGGCGGTCGGCACGCCCAGCTTGTAGTCCTGCGTCCAGCGGTATCCGTCGGTCCTGACCTCGACGGCGACCTTGCTGGACAGCGCGTTCACCACGGACACGCCCACGCCGTGCAGACCGCCGGAGACCGCGTAACCGCCGCCCCCGAACTTGCCGCCCGCGTGCAGCACCGTCAGCACGACCTCGACGGCCGGCTTGCCCTCGGACGGGACGATGCCCACCGGGATGCCGCGGCCGTTGTCGATGACGCGCACGCCGCCGTCGTGCAGGATCGTGACGTCGATCGTGTCCGCGTGGCCGGCCAGCGCCTCGTCGACGGAGTTGTCCACGACCTCCTGCACCAGGTGGTGCAGGCCGCGCTCGCCGGTCGAGCCGATGTACATACCGGGTCGCTTGCGGACCGCGTCCAGCCCTTCGAGGACGGTGATCGCGCTGGCGTCGTACGAGGCGGTGACCTCGCCGTTCGAGGTGTGAGCCCCGCCGTTGGCGCCGGCGTCGGTGGACGGGATGTTCTCGTTGGGGTTGCCGGAATCGGCCACGAAGCGCCCTTTCTGGCACAGCACAAGCCAGGCTCCCGGCGGTTGGCCGGAGCGGCTGCGGCGTGTTGCGTTGGTAAGCCTTAGTCAGCGTTGCTCGGTGTGTGTCCCACAAGTGGGGCGGGATTGCTTCCAGTCTACCGGTAGCGCCGACATGGATGGGGGTTTGCCGGTACCTGAGTCCTCATGTGCCGCCCTCAACCGGTCTCTCCCGACTCCCCATATGCGGAACGGGGCTCAAAGAGGCTCACGGAGGCACTCAGCGCTTCCGGGTGTCAACCCTTTGCTACTCAAGGGTCAGGTCGGTATTCGCAACCGCGTCCGTTCACCCGCCGGAGCCCACACTGTGATGTCAGTCACCCATAGGTGTCGCCGGGACCCGTGCTGCCGGGAGCGCGCAGGGGACCGTAGCGGCGGGGCGGCCCACTGGGGCCGTTGACCTTGAGGAACCGCACCGTGCCGTGCCCCAGGTCCTCGTTCAGCCGGGCGACCAGCTGCGGGGCGAGGAGGCGCAGGTTCGTCGCCCAGGCGGTGGAATCGCAGCGCACGATCAGGACCCGCTCGTCCTCGTCGTACTTCTCTGGGACGCAGTGGTTGGCCAGGTCCTCGCCGACGATCTGCGGCCAGCGGCCCATCACACCGCCCACCGCGGCCGGCGTCTCCCAGCCGCGCTCGGTCAGCAGCCGGTTGATCGCGGCGCCGAGCGCCATCGGATCGCGGCCGTCGGCGCGCGCGCCGGAGCGCAGGCCGCCGCGCCGCGCCTGCTTCTTCTGCTGCGCCGCGTCCCCACGCGCGCGTGCCTGTTCCTTCGCCGCGCGCAACGCCACGCGCGCGAGGTCGACACCGGAGGGCTCGGCGGCCTTCTTGGGCGCGGGCTCTTCCTCAGTGCTCATACGCGCCCCACCGCTCCCTCCGCCACCCTGTACCGCGTCCCCGCCAGCACATGCGGTACGTCGTCGTCGACCGCGGCCGTCACCAGCACCTGCTCACCGGGCGCCACCAACTCGGCCAGCCGCTCCCGCCGCCGCGTGTCCAACTCGGCGAACACGTCGTCAAGGACGAGCACCGGCTCATTGCCCTCACCCCGGAGCAGGTCGTACGACGCGAGCCGCAACGCCAGCGCGTACGACCAGGACTCCCCGTGCGAGGCGTACCCCTTGGCAGGCAGTTGACCGAGTTTGAGAACCAAATCGTCCCGATGGGGTCCTACGAGGGTGACGCCCCGCTCGATCTCCTGCTTGCGTGCCTCCGCGATCGCCGCCATCAACTGCTCGTAGAGGTCTTCACGCGTGTGTGCCTCACCGGGCGCCGACGGCTTGTACTCCAGGGCCACCGGGCCGCCGCCGGGGGCGAGTTGCTCGTACGCCTTGTCGGCGAGGGGCTGGACCGCGGCGATCAGATCGAGCCGCTGGGCGAGCAACTCGGCGCCTACGCGCGCGAGATGCTGGTCCCACACGTCGAGCGTCGACAGGTCCATCGACCGCCCACCGTGCCGCCGCGCCAACGCGGCCGACTTCAGCAGGGTGTTGCGCTGCTTGAGCACCCGCTCGTAGTCGGAGCGGACCCCGGCCATACGCGGAGACCGCGCGGTGATCAGCTCGTCCAGGAACCGCCGCCGCTCCCCGGGATCCCCCTTCACCAGGGCGAGGTCCTCGGGCGCGAACAGCACGGTCCGTACGATGCCCAGCACGTCACGGGGTCTGACCTGCGAGGACCGGTTGATGCGGGCGCGGTTGGCGCGGCCGGGGTTCAGCTCCAGCTCGACCAGTTGCTGTCGGTCGCCCTGTCTGACCTGGGCCCGGATGATCGCGCGCTCGGCGCCCATGCGGACGAGGGGGGCGTCGGAGGAGACGCGGTGGCTGCCCAGGGTGGCGAGATAGCCGATCGCCTCGACGAGGTTGGTCTTGCCCTGCCCGTTGGGCCCCACGAACGCGGTGACGCCGGGGTCGAGCGGGACGTCGACCCCGGCGTACGAGCGGAAGTCGGCCAGCGACAGATGCGTGACGTGCATGGTCGTTCGCCGACCTCCCCCAGGTTGTGGATCCGCGGGCCGCGGCCTGTGGATCTTCGGATCTGTGGATTACTTCGTCGTTGTGGACTACTTCGTCTCGACCGCGTGGCCGCCGAACTGGTTGCGCAGCGCCGCGATCATCTTCATCTGCGGCGAGTCCTCCTGGCGCGACGCGAACCGCGCGAAGAGGGAGGCCGTGATCGCGGGCAGCGGCACGGCGTTGTCGATGGCGGCCTCGACGGTCCAGCGGCCCTCGCCGGAGTCCTCGGCGTAGCCCTTGAGCTTGTCCAAGTGCTCGTCACCGTCAAGGGCGTTGACCGCCAGGTCCAGCAGCCAGGAACGGATGACCGTGCCCTCCTGCCAGGAGCGGAAGACCTCGCGGACGTCCGTCACCGAGTCGACTTTCTCCAGCAGCTCCCAGCCCTCGGCATAGGCCTGCATCATCGCGTACTCGATGCCGTTGTGGACCATCTTCGAGAAGTGGCCCGCGCCGACCTTGCCGGCGTGCACGAAGCCGAACTCGCCCTCCGGCTTGAGGGCGTCGAAGACGGGCTGCACCTTGGCGATGTTCTCGGCGTCGCCGCCGACCATCAGGGCGTAGCCGTTCTGGAGGCCCCAGACGCCGCCTGAGACGCCCGCGTCGACGAAGCCGATGCCCTTGGCGCCCAGCTCCTCGGCGTGCTTCTCGTCGTCCGTCCAGCGGGAGTTGCCGCCGTCCACGACGACGTCGCCGGGCTCCAGGAGGTCGGCCAGCTCGTCGACGGTCGCCTGGGTCGGGGCGCCGGCCGGGACCATCACCCACACCACGCGCGGGCCCTTGAGCTTGCCCACAAGCTCTCCCAGGCTGTGGACATCGGCGAGGTCCGGGTTGCGGTCGTATCCGATGACGGTGTGGCCTGCGCGGCGGATGCGCTCGCGCATGTTGCCGCCCATCTTGCCGAGGCCGACGAGACCGAGCTCCATCAGTTGTTCCTTAGGGTGCGACGTGGCATGAAGGCACTTGCGTACCTGTGTCCGAGCCTAAACCCGGACGGTCATGCACACCTGTGGGCATACGCGCTCAGAAGTACCGACCGGTATGCCCCGACCTGCGGTGTTCTCGTCGGTATTGGATCAGCCGCTGAGGCGGACCGGCATGATCAGGTACTTGTAGGCCTCGTCCGCCTCGGCGTCCAGGGCCGGCTTGCCGCTGAGCAGCGCGGGCTTGGTGGAGGTCGTGAACGACAGCTGGGCCACCGGGGAGTCGATCGCGCTCAGGCCGTCCAGCAGGAACGTCGGGTTGAAGGCGATCGACACGTCGTCGCCCTCAAGGTTCGCGTCGACGCGCTCCACAGCCTGTGCGTCGTCGCTGGAACCGGCCTCCAGGATCAGCACACCCTGCTCGAAGCTCAGCCGCACCGGGGTGTTGCGCTCGGCGACCAGGGCGACGCGCTTGACGGCCTCCACGAACGGGGCGGTCTCGATCACGGCGATGGAGTTGAACTCCGTCGGGAACAGCGAGCGGTACTTCGGGAGGTCGCCCTCCAGAAGACGGGTCGTCGTACGACGCCCGGCGCCCTCGAAGCCGATGAGGCCCTCTCCCGCGCCCGAACCGGACAGCGCCAGGATGACGCTGTCGCCGCTCGTGAGGGCCTTGGCGGTGTCCAGGAGCGTCTTGGCGGGCACCAGGGCGACAGCGGACGCCTCCGGGTTCTCCGGCTTCCACAGGAACTCGCGGACCGCGAAGCGGTAGCGGTCGGTGGACGCCAGCGTCACCGTGTCGCCCTCGATCTCGATGCGCACACCGGTGAGGACGGGCAGCGTGTCGTCACGGCCGGCGGCGATGGCCACCTGGGCGGCCGCCGAGGCGAACACCTCACCGGGGACGGTGCCGGTGGCGCCCGGCATCTGCGGCAGCGCCGGGTACTCCTCCACAGGCAGTGTGTGCAGCGTGAAGCGCGAGGAGCCGCAGACCACCGTCGCCCGTACACCGTCTGTGGAAATCTCCACCGGCCGGTTGGGCAGGGCGCGGCAGATGTCGGCGAGCAGCCGGCCGGAGACGAGGACCGTGCCCTCTTCCTCGACCTCCGCGTCGACCGACACGCGCGCGGAGACCTCGTAGTCGAAGCTGGACAGGCTCAGCTGCCCCTCCTCCGACTTCAGCAGGAGGCCGGCGAGGACCGGCGCCGGCGGACGGGCCGGGAGGCTGCGAGCCGCCCAGGCCACTGCCTCCGCGAGTACGTCGCGTTCCACCCGGATCTTCACTGTTGCCGCCTCCTGCTGTTGCCGGCGCTTCTCGGCCTGCCTGGCTTCGTCGTCTGTCTCGGTGTCGTCGGTCCCTGTGAGGGGAAGGACATCGGGGAACAGTCTGACGCACAGCACTGACAGTAGGTGCCTGTCGGGGTCAAGTCGTGACGAGCGGCTGTCGGGCGACGAAGCGAGAGTTGTGCACAGGCCCCGCTTCGAAACGGATTCCCAACTCTCTCTAGTTGCTAGTAGTAGTAGGGGCTGTGGATACCGTGGATAACCGCGTTTTCGCAGCTCAGGGCAGGAATTTTGTCCACCGACCCTGTGGGCGACGCCCGTGGACAACCTCGGGTTTCTGTGGAGAACGGAAAGTTCTGCACACCCCATGCACAGCCGAGGGCCACTTCTCCCCAGCGCCGTCCCCAGCTTTACCCGCCTTTCCCACAGCCCAACCCGGCACCTTCGTGTGACGCCTTTCACTCGACACGGTGAGGTGGCGCGTTGCGTTGCCGAACAGTGGACAGCGGTGTGGAGAAGCTGGTGATCGCTGGGGACAACCGGCCCCAGCCTGTGGGTTGTCGGTGGACAACTTCGTCCCCAGCCTGTGGATCACGGATTTGTCCACAGCCTGTGGAGATCTTTTGTCCACGAATCCACAAGCACCTGACCTGGACTGATGGTCCCTCACCCGCGGCACCTGTGGACACGATCTGGACAACTTCCCAGTCCCCAGGATGTGGACGGAAGAAAGTCACTGAATCTGTGGAGGGCGGCCGTAACCCGGCAGGTATTCGAACAGCGGGTGGCCGGTCCGCGGGTTTGAAACGGCGTCGGACGACTGCCGGAGGGGCTCTGGAGGCGCGCCGGGTGCGCTCAGAACGGGCTTCGGACGGGCTTCGGGCAGCTTCGGGCGGCCTGAGAATCGGCCGCGGACCGCTTCGGAGCGCCTTCGAGGAGGCTTCGGAGTGGCTTCGGGACGGATCCCGGACGGCTCCACAGCGGGTCCGGAACGGGTCCGGAGAGGGTTCGAGGCGGGTCCGGAAACGGCTGCGGATCGTCTCTGACGTCTCTGACATCTCCGTGCGCCTTCGGGAGGTGCTCTTTCGACGCCCCTCCGACGCCGCTTCTCAGTTCTCCGCCTTCGTCCTCGCCGCCTCCTTCATCTCCGCTTCTCTGCCTTCTCCCGACGCCGGCCGAAGCGCTCTCCGCCCTTCCGGAGGTTCGCCGCACCGCCTTCCTCCCCCTCCCCGCGCCGCACCGCCCCCCTCCCGGCAAGCAGAAGGGCGCCCCGGAAGAGATCCCGGGGCGCCCTCGACGTCGTAGCTCTGGTGTCGTAACTCCGCTGCTGTCAGCCGTTCTTGATGCGGTTGGTCAGTTCGGTGACCTGGTTGTAGATCGAGCGGCGCTCGGCCATCAGGGCGCGGATCTTGCGGTCGGCGTGCATGACCGTGGTGTGGTCGCGGCCGCCGAACTGCGCGCCGATCTTCGGCAGGGAGAGGTCGGTCAGTTCGCGGCACACGTACATGGCGATCTGCCGGGCCGTCACCAGCTGGCGGCCGCGTGAACTGCCGCACAGGTCCTCGACGGTGATGCCGAAGTAGTCGGCGGTGGCTCCCATGATCGCGGTCGCCGTGATCTCCGGTGTGGAGTCCTCGCCGCCCGGGATGAGGTCCTTGAGGACGATCTCGGTGAGACCGAGGTCGACGGGCTGCCGGTTGAGCGACGCGAACGCCGTCACCCGGATCAGCGCCCCCTCCAGCTCGCGGATGTTGCGCGAGATGCGGGAGGCGATGAACTCCAGGACCTCCGGTGGGGCGTTGAGCTGCTCCTGCACCGCCTTCTTACGAAGGATGGCGATACGGGTCTCCAGCTCGGGCGGCTGGACGTCGGTGATCAGTCCCCACTCGAAACGGTTCCGCAGCCGGTCCTCCAGCGTGACCAGCTGCTTGGGCGGCCGGTCGCTGGAGAGCACGATCTGCTTGTTCGCGTTGTGGAGCGTGTTGAACGTGTGGAAGAACTCCTCCTGCGTCGACTCCTTGTCCGCGAGGAACTGGATGTCGTCGACAAGAAGGATGTCCATCTCGCGGTACCGCTTGCGGAAGCTGTCGCCCTTGCCGTCGCGGATCGAGTTGATGAACTCGTTGGTGAACTCCTCCGAGCTCACGTACCGCACGCGCGTGCCGGGGTACAGGCTCCGCGCGTAGTGCCCGATCGCGTGCAGCAGGTGCGTCTTGCCGAGCCCCGACTCCCCATAGATGAAGAGGGGGTTGTACGCCTTCGCGGGCGCCTCGGCGACGGCGACCGCGGCCGCGTGCGCGAACCGGTTCGAGGCGCCGATGACGAACGTGTCGAAGAGGTACTTCGGGTTCAGGCGCGCGGTCGGCTCACCGGGGCCGGCCGCCGGCGCGGGCTTCGAGCCCAGCGGGCCCGGACCACTGCGGTGCACATGACCGGAGTTGGACCCCGAGTGCGAGTCGGACAGGTCGCGGCGCGCGTCCCGCTGGTTGTACTGCTCCCGGGACTTCTCGTACTCGGCCCGCGACTGTTCGTACTCCGCGCGCTGCTGCTCGTACGACGGACGCTCCATCGACTGCGGGCGGTACTCCTGCGTCGGCGGCGCGTACTGGTCCTGCTGCGGCTGGTACGAGTCCTGGGGCGGGCCGTACTTGTCCTTCGCCGGTGCCCCGTACTGGTCCCGGTCCCGGTCCCGGTCCTGGGACGGCGGGCCGTACTGGTCCTGGGAGGGGGGCCCGTACTGATCCTGCGGCGGCGACGCGTACGGGTCCCGCTCCGGGAAGCCGAGGCGCTGCTGCTGCCAGCCGTAGTCGTCCTGCGACGGGCGCGGCCAGGCGCCCGGCTCGGGGCGCTGGTACTCCGACGGGTATGCGGGACGGGCGGTGGGCAGCTGGTCGCCGGGGCCGCCCGGGAGCGGTTCGGCGCGATGACGGCCGTAGCCGCCCTCGTAGGGGTCGCGGTTCTGCTCGGGTTCTTCGTAGCGGCGCTGGGGCTGGGCGGGGGGTGCCGGCGGGCCGGGGGGCTCGCCGGCGGAGTCGTCGACGGTGATCGCGATGCGGATCGGCCGGCCGCACTCGCGGCTCAGAGTCTCGCTGACGATCGGGGCGAGGCGGCCTTCGAGCACGCCTTTCGCGAATTCGTTCGGTACGGCGAGCAAGGCGGTGTCGGCGACGAGTGCCAGGGGTTGGCAGCGCCGGATCCAGTGCTCGTCCTTGGTCTCGACACCCTGCCCACGCCCCTCACCGAGAAGTTGCTCCAGCACTCGTGGCCACACTGCGGCAAGATCGGCAGGTACGTCAGCCACAGGGCACGCTCTCTCACGGGTCCCACGAACGTGTGGTTCGCGGACGGGACGGGATGTACATCGGGTGGGGCGCTCGGGAAAAAGGTGTGGGGCGGGGGACAAAGGAACGAATCGGAGTCCAGCCACGGTAGTCAGGGCGACGGGTGCGGTTCAAGTTGTTGTCCCCAGCCTGTGGATAGTGTCTCCTCGTGACCGCTGGTTTGACCGGATGGCGTAGCCCCGCGTACCGTGACCAGGTCGAGTTGTCGATGGCTGCTGCCGCCTGCCTCCGATGGGCACAGATCGCTTCGAGGTGATCGGGAAGCGGTGCACTCGGGCGTTACTGCGAGCTTCTCGTGGGCGCACGGTGACAGCCAGGACGGCACCCGCCACCACCGATTTATTTCTGGAGCCCCCTCGTGAGCAAGCGCACCTTCCAGCCGAACAACCGTCGCCGGGCCAAGACCCACGGCTTCCGCCTGCGGATGCGTACCCGTGCCGGTCGCGCGATTCTCGCGAACCGTCGTGGCAAGGGTCGCGCCAGCCTGTCCGCCTGATCCCGGTCAGGTCATGACGTCGTGCTGCCTACCGAGCATCGGCTGAGGCGGCGCGAAGACTTCGCGACCGCGGTACGACGGGGTCGCCGGGCCGGCCGCCCGCTTCTCGTCGTCCACTTTCGTAGCGGTGCCACGGACCCGCACGCGCCAGGGGAGAGCGCTCCCCCGACGCGTGCGGGTTTCGTCGTCAGCAAGGCGGTGGGCGGCGCCGTGGTGCGCAACAAGGTGAAGCGCAGGCTTCGCCATCTGATGCGCGAGCGAGTCGCCCTGTTTCCCCCCGGTAGCCTGGTAGTCGTACGAGCGCTGCCCGGAGCGGGCGACGCCGACCATGCACAGCTGGCCCAAGACCTGGATGCCGCCGTTCAGCGGCTGCTGGGAGGGGGCGCGCGATGAAGTACCCACTACTGGCGCTGATCAAGCTCTACCAGTGGACGATCAGTCCCTTGCTCGGGCCGGTCTGCAAGTACTACCCGTCGTGCTCCCACTACGGCTATACGGCCATAGACCGGCACGGCGCGATCAAGGGCACGGCGCTCACGGCCTGGCGCATCCTGCGCTGCAATCCGTGGTCGCTCGGCGGTGTGGACCATGTCCCACCGCGCAAGCGTCCGCGGTGGCACGAGATGCTGCGGGGCGCACGGCGCGCAGACAAGGGCGGGACCTCCGCCGCCGAAACGGCCACTGAAGGGCTGAGTCCTTCGAGCCCGGCCGCAGAGACACCGTCCCATGCCCAAGGAGCATGATTAGTGGACACGATTGCCAGTCTTTTCAGCTTCATCACGACACCCGTTTCTTGGGTCATCGTCCAGTTCCACTCGGTGTACGGGAAGGTCTTCGGTCCCGACACGGGCTGGGCCTGGGGCCTGTCCATCGTGTCCCTGGTGATCCTGATCCGCATCTGTCTGATCCCGCTCTTCGTGAAGCAGATCAAGGCGACCCGGGCCATGCAGACCCTGCAGCCCGAGATGAAGAAGATCCAGGAACGCTACAAGAACGACAAGCAGCGTCAGTCCGAAGAGATGATGAAGCTGTACAAGGAGTCGGGCACCAACCCGCTCTCCTCGTGCCTTCCCATCCTGGCGCAGTCCCCGTTCTTCTTCGCGCTGTACCACGTGCTCAACGGCATCGCGACGGGCTCGACGATCGGCGTCATCAACGACTCGCTGCTCGCCAGCGCGCGTAAGGCGCACATCTTCGGCGCCCCGCTCGCCGCGAAGTTCACGGACAGCAGCAGCAAGGTCGAGGCGCTCGGTGCCACGCTGACCGACGTCCGGGTCGTCACCGCGATCATGATCGTGATGATGTCGGCGTCGCAGTTCTACACGCAGCGCCAGCTGATGACGAAGAACGTCGACACCACGGTGAAGACGCCGTTCATGCAGCAGCAGAAGATGCTGATGTACGTCTTCCCGGTCATGTTCGCCATCTTCGGCATCAACTTCCCCGTCGGTGTCCTCGTCTACTGGCTGACCACCAACGTGTGGACCATGGGCCAGCAGATGTACGTCATCCACAACAACCCGACCCCGGGTTCCAAGGCCCAGGCCGCTTACCTGGAGCGCCTGACGAAGCACGTCACGCACCACGAGAAGACCCGCAGCCGTGGTGAGCGTGCCATCGTCAAGGCGATCGTCTCCAAGGGCCGTGACCGCAACGAGTTCGAGCGCAAGTTCATCAACAGCCTGACCAAGGTGGGCCTCGTGGCCCAGCCCGACGGCACCGTGGTGAAGGGCGAGAGCACGGCGGTGGAGTCCGAGGACGGTACGACGACGACCCCGGCCACTCCCAGGCGTCAGCAGCCCAAGCGGCAGACCAAGGCCCAGCGCCAGTCCGCCGCCGCCAAGGCCGCCGACGACAGTGCTGAGAACGCGCCCGACGACGAGCCGAAGACCTCGCTGAGCAAGTCGGACGAGCCCGAGGACGCCAAGCCCGCCACCGCTGCGAAGAAGCCCGCCCCCAAGCCGGCCGGCGGTACCCGCAGCAAGGCCCAGTCCGGACAGCGCAAGGGTCCGCAGCGGCCCAAGTCCCCGTCCAAGAAGTAAGAAGGAGTCCATCCCGTGACGGAAGGCACCACCTCCGCCGCTGCCGAGGGTGCAGACACCCTGTCCCGCCTGGAGCAGGAGGGCGAGATCGCGGCGGACTACCTCGAGGGTCTGCTGGACATCGCCGATCTCGACGGCGACATCGACATGGATGTCGAGGCCGACCGCGCCGCTGTCTCGATCATCAGCGACAGCAGCGGCCGCGACCTCCAGAAGCTCGTCGGCCGTGACGGTGAGGTGCTGGAGGCACTTCAGGAGCTCACCCGCCTGGCCGTGCACCGGGAGACCGGGGACCGCAGCCGGCTGATGCTGGACATCGCGGGCTACCGCGCCAAGAAGCGCACCGAGCTCTCCGAGCTGGGCGCCAAGGCCGCGGCCGACGTGAAGAACACCGGCGAGCCGGTGAAGCTGAATCCGATGACCCCGTTCGAGCGCAAGGTCGTGCACGACGCGGTCAAGGCCGCGGGACTGCGCAGCGAGTCGGAGGGCGAGGAGCCGCAGCGCTTCGTCGTCGTGCTTCCCGCCTGATCGGTCCCGACGTTCCACCGGCCCCGTCTGTCGATCAGACGGGGCCGAACTTTGTCAGCCTGATAGTCCTGTAGTTCTGGTGGTCCTGGTGATCAGCGCCCAATGCGCTTTTGCGGTACGGAAGGACGGTCCCCCGTGACGGAGGCAGCGGAGCTTCCCCCCGCGCCCGAGCAGGCGCGCGAGGTGTTCGGCGATCGCTTCGAGGATGTGGTCCGATACGCCGAGCTGCTCGCCGACGCGGGTGTGCAGCGCGGCCTGATCGGCCCGCGTGAGGTGCCCCGCCTGTGGGAGCGGCACCTGCTGAACTGCGCGGTCCTCTCGGAGGTCGTGCCGGACGGAGTGACGGTCTGCGACGTCGGCTCCGGCGCCGGCCTCCCGGGCATTCCCCTGGCCCTGGTCCGCGAGGACATCAAGATCACCCTCCTCGAACCCCTGCTCCGCCGTACGACCTTCCTCACCGAGGTCGTCGAACTCCTGGGCCTCGACCACGTCACCGTCGTACGGGGACGCGCCGAGGAGGTCATGGGCACCCTGCAGCCGGTCCATGTGGTGACGGCACGAGCCGTGGCCCCCCTGGAGCGACTGGCCACCTGGGGCATCCCACTGCTGCGTCCCTACGGCGAGATGCTCGCCCTCAAAGGGGACACGGCCGAGGAGGAGCTCAAGAGTGCGGCGACCGTGCTCAGCAAGCTCGGAGCCGTGGAGACGTCCATCCTGCAGGTCGGCGAAGGCATCGTCGATCCGCTGTCCACGGTGGTCCGTGTGGAGGTCGGAGAGAGCCCCGGCGGGGTTCGTTTCGCGGCCAAGCGGGCCAAGGCGGCTCGTACGGGGCGTACACGTCGGCGTCGTTGAGACTTACTCCACACAAGCTGCCAAAACTACGCATGCCGGAGTGTCGCGACAGTTCGGCCTCAGCTGCTGTGCATCGTGTTTCACGTGAAACGTCGCTCACTGCTGCACGGCATCATCGGTCGCACCCGCGCCGCGGCCGAACCCCGCGACCGGAAGCCTCTCGGATCACTCGGAGAGGGCACGGAGTTGTCCACAGAGGTGGAATTCTCCACAGAACAACAGGCCTCACTGGTTCACGACCCTGAAGACATGGGAGGCTCTGTTCATTGCGAGCCTGAAGTCGAGGAGAGTGAATCCTTGCGGTCCGACGCCAACATCGCGGGACCGATGACCGATCCGGTCCCCGGTCCCCGTACCGAGTCGATGGGGGAGGATGTTTCACGTGAAACACCGCCCCCTATGGACGACACTCCCATCGGTCGTGCTGCCCAACTGGCGGTGGAAGCCCTAGGTCGTGCCGGCGAGGGCCTGCCACGTCCTGAGCAGACCCGCATCATGGTCGTCGCCAACCAGAAGGGCGGGGTGGGCAAGACGACGACGACCGTCAATCTTGCCGCTTCGCTGGCACTGCACGGTGCCCGTGTTCTGGTGGTGGACCTCGACCCACAGGGCAATGCGTCCACAGCACTGGGGATCGACCACCACGCGGAAGTCCCTTCCATCTATGACGTGTTGGTCGACAGCCGGCCTCTCTCCGAGGTCGTGCAGCCGGTCCCCGATGTCGAGGGTCTCTTCTGTGCCCCTGCCACCATCGATCTCGCCGGTGCGGAGATCGAGTTGGTGTCCCTGGTGGCACGTGAGAGCAGACTGCAGCGGGCGATTCAGGCCTACGAGCAGCCGCTGGACTACATCCTCATCGACTGTCCGCCCTCGCTCGGCCTGCTGACGGTCAACGCGTTGGTCGCCGGCGCGGAGGTTCTCATCCCGATCCAGTGCGAGTACTACGCGCTGGAAGGCCTCGGACAGTTGCTCCGCAACGTCGACCTGGTACGGGGGCACCTCAACCCCAACCTGCATGTGTCGACCATCCTGCTCACCATGTATGACGGCCGGACGCGTCTTGCGTCCCAGGTCGCGGACGAGGTGCGCAGTCACTTCGGCGACGAGGTGCTGCGGACGAGCATTCCCCGCTCGGTCCGTATCTCCGAGGCACCGAGTTATGGGCAGACGGTACTGACCTACGATCCCGGATCGAGCGGTGCCCTCTCCTACTTTGAGGCGGCAAGGGAAATCGCGCTGAAGGGTGTGGGCGTCAGCTACGACGCGCCGCATGCGCACATCGGCGCTCAGAGCGACCAGAGCATGGTGGAGGGCATCCAGTGAGCGAGCGACGGAGGGGTTTGGGCCGTGGGCTCGGCGCACTGATCCCCGCAGCCCCGACCGGGGAGAAGACGGTGGCGCCGGCCGCCATGGGGTCCGCGTCCCCCACAGCTGTTCCGGTCATCACCGGCGACCGGGGGGTGGCCGCAGCGAAGGTCACCACGCTGCCGCCGGTTTCCTACGACACGGAGGAGCCGTCGTCGAACGGCGCCGTGGAGACGTTCGCGCCTCCCATCGGTGCCCACTTCGCTGAGCTGCCTCTCGACTCCATCACGCCGAACTCGCGCCAGCCGCGTGAGGTCTTCGACGAGGACGCACTGCAAGAGCTCGTCACCTCCATCAAGGAGGTCGGTCTCCTCCAGCCCGTCGTCGTACGGCAGATCGGCCCGACGAGCTACGAGCTCATCATGGGCGAGCGGCGCTGGCGGGCCTGTCGTGAGGCGGGCCTGGAGGCGATCCCGGCGATCGTGCGGGCCACGGACGACGAGAAGCTTCTCCTGGACGCCCTCCTGGAGAACCTGCACCGCGCCCAGCTGAACCCGCTCGAAGAGGCGGCTGCCTACGACCAGTTGCTCAAGGACTTCAACTGCACGCACGACCAGCTGGCGGACCGCATCGGGCGGTCGCGTCCGCAGGTCTCCAACACGCTGCGTCTGCTGAAGCTCTCGCCGTCGGTCCAGCGCCGTGTCGCCGCCGGAGTGCTCTCCGCCGGTCACGCCCGGGCGCTGCTTTCCGTCGACGACTCGGAGGAGCAGGACCGGCTGGCCCACCGGATCGTGGCCGAGGGGCTCTCGGTGCGGGCCGTCGAGGAGATCGTGACCCTGATGGGTTCACGGCCCCAGACGGCTCAGCGCTCCAAGGGACCGCGGGCCGGCGCCCTGGTCTCCCCGGCGCTGTCCGATCTCGCCACGCGTCTCTCCGATCGCTTCGAGACCCGGGTGAAGGTCGACCTGGGCCAGAAGAAGGGCAAGATCACTGTCGAGTTCGCCTCGATGGAGGACCTTGAGCGCATCCTCGGTTCGTTGGCTCCGGGCGAGGGGCCAGTCCTGCAGCGGAGTCTGCTGGACGACGACGCGGAGGACGAAGCCTGAGCCGCCCGAGCAGCAGAGCGGGCCGTGTCCGGTGTGTACCGGAACGCGGCCCGCTCTTTGCTTTCTGTCGGTATCGATGCAATCGCATCATCGATACGATGCCTTCGGGTATGGCGCATCCACCTGGCAGCACCTCTAAGGGGAGGCGGGGGCCATGCGAACGGTGAGCCGCACCGGACTGGTGAGCGCGGGTCTGGGCCTGGGGGCAGTCGGCGGGTTCGTCGGCAGTCTGCTCAGGGAACGCAGCGCTCTGACAGCCGCTCGTGACGCTGCGGGCGAAGGAAGCGAGGATCAGCCTTCATGGGGCGTCGGCTCGTACCGCTCACGCTGGACAACCTCCCGGACATTCCCAACCGTTGTCAGTCGTGCGTCTTCTGGGAGCTGGACCCCGTCAGGGGGCAAGCCGCGGTAAAGGCGGGCACGGCGTCCCTGGAGAAGGAAGCCTGGATCTCCGCCGTCCTGCTGGACTGGGGCTCCTGCGGACGGGTCGTCTACGTCGATGACGTGCCGGTGGGCTTCGTCCTCTACGCGCCGCCTGCCTATGTCCCCCGCTCGACGGCATTTCCCACGAGTCCCGTGTCGCCGGACGCCGTGCAGTTGATGACGTCGTTCATCATGCCGGGCTACCAGGGTCAGGGACTGGGGCGGGTCATGGTTCAGACGGTCGCCAAGGATCTGCTGCGGCGGGGCTTCAAGGCGATCGAAGCCTTCGGTGATGCCCACGGGAAAGAAGCTGCCTGCGTGCTGCCGGCCGATCATCTGCTCGCCGTGGGCTTCAAGACGGTCCGTCAGCATCCCGCCTATCCACGGCTGCGGCTGGAGCTGCGCACGACGCTCTCCTGGAAGGAAGACGTGGAGATGGCGCTCGATCGCTTGCTGGGGGCGGTACAGAAGGAACCAGCGCTTCGACCGCTCTAAAGCAAAGGGGCCGACTCCTAGGAGTCGGCCCCTTCATGTTTCACGTGAAACACGGTTTCACGTGAAACATCACTTGGCAGCGATGAACTCGTCCAGGTCGCGAAGGATCGCGGCCTTCGGCTTGGCACCGACGATGGTCTTGGCGACCTCGCCACCCTGGTAGACGTTCAGGGTCGGGATCGACATCACGCCGTAGCGGGCGGCCGTCGCAGGGTTCTCGTCGATGTTGAGCTTGACGATCTCGATCTGGTCGCCGTGCTCGGCGGCGATGGCTTCGAGGGACGGAGCGATCTGGCGGCACGGGCCGCACCAGGACGCCCAGAAGTCCACCAGGACAGGCTTGTCGCTCTTGAGGACGTCCTCGTCGAAGGAAGCGTCGGTCACATTCTTCAGAGTGCCGGCCACGGCGGGCTCCTTAACTTGATCGTGCGGTGGGGAGGATGGGGGTCAGACGGTGGTCTTCGCAGGCTCTGCCTGCTCCTTGTCGGCGAGGGCGGCAAGGAAGTGCTCGGTGTCCAGAGCGGCGGAGCAGCCGGTGCCGGCGGCGGTGATCGCCTGGCGGTAGGTGTGGTCGACGACGTCACCGGCGCCGAAGACACCGGTCAGGTTGGTCCGGGTCGAGGGCGCCTCGACCTTCAGGTAGCCCTCTCCGTCCAGGTCCAGCTGGCCCTTGAAGAGCTCCGTGCGCGGGTCGTGGCCGATCGCGATGAACAGGCCCGTCACCGCCAGGTCCGAGAGTTCCCCGGTCTTCAGGTTGCGCAGCTTGAGGCCGGAGAGCTTGGGGTCGCCCTCGATCTCGGCGACCTCGCTGTCCCAGGCGAACTTGATCTTCGGGTCGGCGAAGGCGCGTTCCTGCATCGCCTTGGAGGCACGCAGGCTGTCCCGGCGGTGGACGATCGTCACGGACTTGGCGAAGCGCGAGAGGAAGGTCGCTTCCTCCATCGCCGTGTCGCCACCACCGATGACGGCGATGTCCTGGTCCTTGAAGAAGAACCCGTCACAGGTGGCACACCACGAGACACCCCGGCCGGAGAGCGCGTCCTCGTTCGGCAGGCCCAGCTTGCGGTGCTGAGAGCCGGTGGTGACGATGACAGCCTTCGCCTGGTGCACGGTGCCCGAGGTGTCCGTGACGGTCTTGATCTCACCGGTCAGGTCGACGGAGACCACGTCGTCCGGGATCAGCTCGGCGCCGAAGCGCTCGGCCTGGGCGCGCATGTTGTCCATGAGCTCGGGGCCCATGATGCCGTCCTGGAAGCCCGGGAAGTTCTCGACCTCGGTGGTGTTCATCAGTGCGCCACCAGCGGTGACGGCACCCTCGAACACCAGCGGCTTCAGCGACGCGCGCGCGGTGTAGAGCGCCGCCGTGTAGCCGGCGGGCCCGGAGCCGATAATGATCACGTTTCGGACGTCGCTCACGGCTTGGTTCCTCGTCTCTGGACTGCGTCAGTACGACCGGTGGGAGCCCCTCTCAGAACCTCCACCCCACCCAACGGATCCTACGGGGCCCGCATTCCCGCTGTGTCCGGGCACACGGAGACAGCACTCGGTAGGGAAGTACCACGGCGGATGGAGAAGAGACGCCCGTCGTCAGGAATGCGCGAACGACTTCGTCAGAAGGACCTTGCCAGGAGTGGACGTCTGCCCGCTCACGCAGGCCGCGTCGACGACGTACGCCATGACCCGGCTGTTGTCGGAGGCGTCGGGCAGCACCACGAGATAAGCGGTGGTCCCGTCGTAGGTGCCCTTCTGGAAACCGAGGACATCCGTGTTGCCGCGGTCGATGCCCTGACGGATGCAGTCCGGGATGGAGTCGGAAGGCTGGATCAGGGTTTTGGGAGTCTTGACGGTGGACTCCGCGTCGGGGTGGGACTCGGCGTTCCAGGGTTTCTCGGTCTTGGTGCCCTGACTCGTGGACGTCTTGGTGGAGAGGAGATCCGAGACCTCCTTCTCCAGGTTCCCCTTGGAGAAGGTGTCCGCCGAGCTCGTCGCGTTTCCCCGAGCCGCGTCGGACGACTTGTTGTCGCCCAGCGACTGGAGAAAGAGAGAGCCGGCTCCCAGAACGGCCGCGGTGAATACGGCGCCCAGGACGATCCTTCCGCGCCGTCCGCCACGGTTCCGTGCCTTACGTTCCTTGGTGCGTCCGGGACCGGTCGCCGCGTGTGCGTGTCCTGACGGGCGGTCCGCCGTAGGCGATGTTTCACGTGAAACATGCGTCTCGGTGTGCTCGCCGTCCTCGCTCGATGTGTCGCGGGATGCGCTGACCAACGTCGGCGGGGTCAAGGACTCGGGGGCAGTGGCACCCAGCAGAGCCTCTGCGGCGAGGGCCGCGTCGATACGGCCCGCGACTTCGGCGGGCATGCGCGGCGGGCCGGGCATGCTGCCCAGCAGACCCCGGATCTCCTCCAGTGAGTCGTGGACGTCCGCACAGAGTTCGCACTCGTCCAGATGCCGGCGTACCTCGGCTCCCCTGGATGATGGGAGAAGGCCCTCGGTGAGGTCGGAGATCTCCGCGACGTCCGGGTGCCCGGCCGTGTCTGTCGTGGATGTCACGCTCGCCCACCTCCGCCCTTCACAGCAGCTGAATCGCTCGGCCCTGCATCCTTGGGACCTCCGTCGCGGGGTCCCGCTGCCGGTGGGACGGATGTCCCCTGCGCCCGGTTCCGTCCTGCGCCCGGTTCCTTGCCGTCACCGGCTCTTTCCGGCCGTAGATGAGTGAGCAGCGGCAGCAGTCTGGCTCTTCCGCGGGCGCAGCGGCTCTTGACCGTGCCGGTCGGCACATCGAGCATGCGGGCCGCCTCCGCGACGGGGTAGCCCTGCATGTCCACGAGGACGAGCGCGGCGCGCTGGTCGGGCGGGAGAGTGCCGAGGGCTTCCAGCAGTTGGCGGTGCAGGTCGTTGCGCTCCGCGGGAGCCGAGGCCGACTCGTGCGGTTCCAGGAGCTGTTCCAGGCGTTCCGTGTCGTCGACCGGAGAGGTCTTCCTGGAGGCCGCCTTGCGGGCGCGGTCCAGGCAGGCGTTCACCGTGATGCGGTGCAGCCAGGTTGTGACGGCCGACTGGCCGCGGAAGGTGTGGGCGGCCCGGTAGGCGGAGACGAGGGCGTCCTGCACCGCGTCAGCGGCCTCCTCGCGGTCTCCCAGCGTGCGCAGGGCCACGGCCCAGAGCCGGTCCCGGTGTCGCCGTACGAGCTCACCGAAGGCCTCCGGGTCGCCTTCAACATGGCGGGCGAGCAGATCCTGATCGCTCGTCCCGTCGTATCCGGCGCCTTCCGCCATCGGACCCCCTCCCCCTCCGGTGAGACGTCAGCCCGTGAACTTCACGTCGGTGATGGCCTGCTTGTAGCCGGCGCCGCTGTAGCCGTCGCTCGGTGCGCTCGGCACGTCGGTGATCCACAGCAGTACGTACTGCGTCTTCAACGATTTCGTCGCCTTCACCGTGAGAGAGGTTCCGCTGGTGGTGGCGGTTCCGATCTCGGTCATGCCGTCGACTTCCGTCGAGGGGGTGAGCGAGTCGGTGGCGTAAAGATGGATCGTCGTGTGGTTCCCGGTGTAGCGGAGCCCTATCGAAGCGGTCGAGATCGTCTTGGCCGAGCCGAGGTCGTAGACGATACCCACGCCGGGCTTGTAGGGCGCCAGCTTGGGACCGGAGTTGTAGCGCTTGGTCCGCCAGTACGTGGTGCTGTCACCGTCGTACGTCTTGGCGACGTCGCCCGGTGCCTGGGCATCCCCGCTCGCGACGTACTCCTTCGCGCCTTGGATCGTTATGGGAGTGGTCGGCTTCGTCTTGTCGCCGGTCTTGTCGTTCCCGTCCGTCGTCTGCGTCTGCTTCGTGTCCTCGGACTTGTTGCCCTGGTCCATGAGCGCGTCGGCGAGCTGCCAACTGCCCAGGCCCAGCGCGGCGATCAGCAGCGCGGACACGGCCCACTTGAGGGCCTTGCCGGTGCGGCTCTGCAGCGGGGGCGGCGGGGTCTGCAGGACCTGGGTGGCACCGGGATGCGACGACGGGCGGCCGTACGTGCCCTGTTGGTACGTCGTGCGCTGGTACTCGGGCGGCGCGGTGAACGCGGGCTCCGGCGGGCGGATGCGGGGCATCTCGCCGATCGCCTTCACCAGCTCCTCCGGCGTGGTGCAGGCCGCTTCGTGCCGGGAGGCTGTGGCACCGTCGTTGACGAGCGCGCGCATGGCGAGCTCCGACAGACCCCGGTGGACACCCGCGCGCACCTGGTCGGGGGCGATGAGACCGACACCCTTGGGCAGCCCGGACAGACCGTAGGCATCGCTCTCGTACGGCCAGCGCTGGGTGAGCGCCGCGTACAGCAGGGCGCCGATCGCCTCCGTGTCCGTGCGCTGCGGGGTGTCCGAACTGATGCCGCGCAGCGCGGCGTTGACGGCCAGACCGCGGATGCGCCACTGACCGGACGAGGTGCGCAGCACGGCGTTCGGGTTCAGCCGCAGATGGGCCAGGCCCTCGCGGTGCGCGGCGGCCATGGCCGAGGCGATCTGACTGACCATCTGGTAGGCGTCGTGCACCTCCAGCGGGCCGGGAGCCAGAAGCGCCGTCAGTTCCGTGGCGTCGGGCAGCCATTCGTGCACGACGTAGACGAGGTCGTTCTCCTCCACGGCGTCCAGGACCTGGACGAAGCGGGGGTCGCCCAGCAGCGCCGAGGAACGGGCCGCGGCCAGCACGGAACGGGCCCTCGCATGATCCGCGGGCAGGATGTGGACGCCGACGGCACGGCGGAGTTTCTCGTCCACCGCGCGCCAACTGCTGAAGCCGTCCAGACGGGTGACGCACTCTTCGAGGCGATAGCGTCTGGCGAGCTTGTGACCGCTGTGCAGTTCGGGAGGCGAGACCTTCTCGGTTTCCTCGATCCCGCCACTCCCCTGTGCCTTGTCGCTCTCCGTGTCCCGCTCCGGGTTCTGGGCCACCCCGTCGGCCGTGGCCTGGTCCGCCTTGGCGGTCAGCGGCTCGTCGCCGCTGTTGTCTGCCACGTCGACGGCAGCCGTGCTCCGTTCCGCCACCGTCGCTCCTGCCTCCCCATCCGTTGCACGCTGTCCGACGCCGAAACCAATTGTGCCCACAGTCTGCCGCTATGCACGACACACAGCGGCGGACGATGGTTGTGCGTGTGCCCCCGCCTCAGCGCCCCAAGCGCCCGCGCACCATGCCCACGAGGGAGTTGAGCTCCTCGATGCGCATGCGGCGGGCCGCGACGTAGAAGATTCCGAGCAGTACCGCACCGCCCACCAGAAGGGCGGCGAACGAGCCGACGACCCCCTGGCCGAGCGTATGACCGATCCCGTAGCAAGCCGCACCACTGAGCAGTGCGGCCGGCACGGAGGCGATACAGAGCCGAGCGTACGTCCGCATAACACGAGCGCCGTCCAGGTCGCCGTTCAGCCGCTTGCGCAGCCGGTTCCAGGCGACACCGACACCGGTCGCGTACGCGAGGCCGTACGAGGCCGCCATGCCCACCACGGCCCAGCGGGCCGGGAGCACGAAGTAACAGACCGCCGAGGCGCCCGCGTTGACCGCGGCGACGATGACGGTGTTGTAGAAGGGCGTCCGGGTGTCCTCGTAGGCGTAGAAGGCACGCAGGACGACGTACTGCACCGAGTACGGGATCAGGCCGAGGGCGAAGGCCATCAGCATGAAGCCCATGTTCGTCGCCTCGCTGGTGCCCGAGGAGCCGAAGATCAGGGTGCACATCGGGATGCCGAGCGAGAGGAGGCCGAAGGCGATCGGCACGATCGCCACGGCGGTGGTGCGCAGCCCCTGGGAGATGTCGTCGCGGACGGCACCTCCGTCGCCCTCCGCCGCCGAGCGCGAGATGCGCGGCAGCAGCGCGGCCATCAGGGAGACGGTGATGATCGCCTGGGGCAGGCCCCAGATGAGCTGTGCGTTGGCGTAGGCGGCGAAGCCGGTGCCGTCGACGGGCGAGGCCTTGCCCGCGGAGGTGGACAGCTGGGACACGACGATCGCGCCGGCCTGGTTGGCGAGGACGAAGAGGACGGTCCACTTGGCGAGCGTCGCGGCCTTGCCGAGTCCGTGGCCGCGCCAGTCGAAGCGCAGCCGCAGCCGGAACCCGGTCTCCCGCAGGTACGGGATCATCGCGAGCGCCTGGACGACCAGGCCGAGCAGCACACCGATGCCGAGCAGCCGCTGGCCCTCCGGCGGGATGTTCGTGACCTTCATGCCGGAGTTCGCGGAGGTGCCGTACACCCAGATGAACATGCCGAGCGTCACGATGATGACGACGTTGTTGAGGACCGGGGTCCACATCATCGCGCCGAACTTGCCGCGCGCGTTCAGGATCTGGCCCATCACGACGTGGACGCCCATGAAGAAGATCGAGGGCAGGAAGTAGCGGACGAAGGTGACACCCACCTCGTTGGCCGCCGGGTCGCTGGCCACCGAGTCGGACAGCAGACGGATCAGGAGGGGTGCCGCGACGACCGCGAGCGCGGTGAGCGCACCCAACGCCACCATGACGAGGGTCAGCAGCCGGTTGGCGAACGCCTCGCCGCCGTCGTCGTCCTCCTTCATGGCGCGCACGAGCTGCGGCACGAAGACGGAGTTCAGGCCGCCGCCCACGGTCAGGATGTAGATCATCGTCGGCAGCTGGTAGGCGACCTGGAAGGTGTCACCGAGCATGCCGACACCCAGCGCCGAGACGATCAGCGCGGAGCGGACGAAGCCGGTCAGGCGGGAGACCATCGTGCCCGCCGCCATCACGGCACTCGACTTCAGCAGGCCGGAGGCCTTGCCGCCCTTCTTGGCAGCGGCCGCGGGCGCAGGTGCCGGCGCTGTAGGCGTGAGCTGCATCGTGGCATCGGACATCGGCGCCGGGGGCGCCTGGCCCGAGGGCGGAGCCGGGGACGGGCCGGGGACCGCCGGGGAGTCCATCTGTGGACGTCCGCCGCTCTGGCCCTGGTCCCGGAAGAGATGCGCGAAGGCATCCGGCTCGTGGTGCTCCTCGCCGGCCCCGGTCACCAGGTCGTCCACGCCCACGAACTGGGTGGTCCGGGCGTCGTCGCCGTACGGCAGGTACTGGGTGGGGCCCTCCGGCTCGGGCGCCGGGGTCTGCGCCCACACGCGGGGGTCGGGGGCGTACGGGGACTGGGGCGGCTGCGCGTAGAGCGGGGGCTGTGGCTGGTACGTGCCCGGAGGCGGCGGGGGGTGGGCGGCGCGGTCGTAGAGCGCCTCGGCGACCGGGTCCTGGGCGGAGAGGTCCTGCGCCCGGTAGGGGTCCTGGTCGTAGGCGTCCTGGAGGTACATGTCCGCGGGGGGCTGCGGCGGCACCTGGCCGTGTTCGGGCGGCGGACCCTCGGGGTAGCCCGAGCCGCCCGCGCCCTGACCGCGGTCACCGTCGTACGGCGCGTTCATGGTTACCCCACCTCATCGTCCCCGGGCCCACCGGCCACGACATCGCTCAACGGTCCACTCTCTCACCCGTGCCGGACGGGTCGGCGCTTTCCGGTGCGGTGTCCGGTGTCGGGTCACTCGGGTGCTCCGGGTCGTCTGCCCGGGACGGAGTGTCGGACTCCTCCTTGAGACGGTCCTGGGGGCCTTCGGGGTTCTCCGGGCCGCCGGTTTCCTCGGCAGCCCCGTCGTCGGGTCCGTCGGGACCGTCCTCGGCCTGACGGGCGACGGCGCGCTTGCGGTGCGTGTACATCCGGAAGCCGGCGAGGACGAGCAGCAGGACACCGCCGCCGATGACCAGCATGACGGTGGCCGTGACCTCGGTGACCTTCACGTCGAAGTTGACGGCCTGTCCGTACTTCTGGCCGTCCTCCGTGTACAGCTGGGCGGTGACGCCCACCTTGCCGTTGGCGTTGGCCGACGTGGTGAACTTCACGGACTGGCTGTGCCCGCCGTTGACCGTGACCTGCTGCTCCGTGTAGGCCTTGCCCTTGATTTTCAGGCGCGTGGGGTTCGTCGAGGTGAGGCGCAGGATCAGGTGGTCGACGCCCTGCACGAGGTTGTTCTGCACGGTCACGGGGATCGTGGCGCTGCGGCCCGAGAGCTTGGTCTCGGACTTGTCGATCAGTTTCACCTGGTTGGTGAGGTCGTCGAGGTAATTCAGCACGCTCTGGCGGAAGTTGGCCGCCTCGCCGGCCTGCCCCCGCCACGACGCGGACATCTCACGGTTCATGGCCCGCCCGAACGGGGTCACGACCCGGGACTCGTCGGTGAGGATCACCCGGAAGTTGTCGAGCTTGTCCTGGGTGGCCGCGATCTGCTCGAAGGCCGATTTCGGCAGCTCCTGCTTGCGCAGTGAGGAGGGGTACGAGGAGGAGGACGGGATCTTCGTGGTGGCGTTCGGGTCGGGCTTGGCCTTGGCCGCCGCAGCGAGGTCCTGCGGCTCGCTCCAGGTGCTGCTCTGGAGGGTCGTCAACGCCTCGGCCATCGTCTGGGCCTGGCTCCCGGTCGGCATGCGCGGCGGGGCGACGACGACGCTGCGCTGCTTGTCCGTCTGGAGGTCGAGCGCCAGGCTCTGGGCGAGGAACCGCTGCTCGGCGAGCGTGGCGGCCCCGGCCTTCGTCAGGTCGCCCTCGAACGCCGTCGAGAGTCGTGCGTCCGCGACCACCGCCGTCGTACCGCCGCCGATGGGGCGGGCGGCGGAGGGCGTGTACGACAGGCCGCCGGTCTCCTGGAGGCTGTCGCTGCGGGCGATCACCTTGTCGGCGCCGGCCGAGGTGGCGACCTTGATGATCGACGGGTCCACGGCGCCGCTCACCGGCCACGCGAAGTCCGTGGTCGGCGTCACGTGGAGCACCGTCTCCACGGTGCTCGCGGCGACGTCCGTGGCGTCCTTGAGGTGGCTCAGGGAGCCGGTGACGCTGGTGCCGTTGTGGGCGAGGGACGCCAGGTCCGGGTCGGCGAAGGGGAGGGCGACGACCTCCTTGTCCGCCACCGCCGACTGCAACTCGGCGAGCCATGCCTTGGCGACGGCCTGGTGGGTGCCCGTCGTCGTGGTGTCGCCGTCCCCCTGGATCTTGTAGCTGCTGGTCATCGCGTCGACGGAGGCGAGCAGGTCCGGGTCGATCACCCAGGTGACGTCGAGATCCTTGCCGAGCGACAGCATCTGGTCGAGGCGGCCGCCGGGGGAGATCTCCTTGGCGAGGTCGTCGTTGAGGAAGACCGGCGTCTGCTGCTCGTTGGAACCCGTCTGCGCCGTCATGTGGACGCCCGAGACGAGCGGCCACAGATACGTCGTCTTCGTCTTCGTGTCCGCCTCGTCGGGCTGCCACGGCAGGAAGGTCCGCTGGATGCCCAGCACCTGCTCCCACGGCTGCGCCGAGGTCTGGCCGGACAGCGAGACGCCGAGCGGGTAGACGCCGTCGTCACCGAGGTCCAGCTTGTCGACCGGCACGGAGAGGGTGAAGGGCTCGGCGACGCCCGGAGTGAGTTTCGAGAACTGCTCGGTGTACTTGTCGCCGACCTCCGAGCCGTCGACGCCCTGGATGTAGTCGGTGCGCTTGGCGACGGTGTCGATGGCCGAGCGGGTGCTCAGCGCCTGGCCCAGACGCAGGCCCACATGGGCGTCGGTGACCGCCTGCTTGCCGTTGTTGGTCACCGTCCCGGAGACGGTCAGTGTGTCCCCGTCCGTGGGGACGCTGGGGCTGAGCGTGTCCAGGGAGATCGAGACCGTCTGCGAGCCGGAGGCGGCCTGCGCGGACGTCTGCTCGGCCGCACCGGCGGGCGTGACGGCGGACAGCTGGAGGAGGCCGGTCAGCAGAGGCGCCCCGGCGAGCAGTGCGCCGGTGCGCCGCAGCCACCGGCGGGCAGGTGAGGGACACGTCCCCTGGAAGTCTGCCGCCTCGGCCACGCGCTCGCCCGTCCCTCGTCATCGTCAGTGGTCGTCGCAATGTGCGTCCACGCATGGTAACGATGCGCGCTGAGGGGAAGTGCCGCGGTCTGCTCCACAAGATCGGAGAACAGCGCCGGGCCGTCCCGTATGTGCCCGTATAAAGGGGAGCACTCGGGTACGTCGCAAGGGCAGCGCTTGCGCGGGTATCAGGGGACGTGTCCGTGGACATTTAATGGAGGCGCTGACGATGGCCCGGGCCACGTACCCTTTTCTGTTGTGCCGAACGCCAACGAAGACAACCCCAGTGCCCTGAGCCAGGAGCAGCACCACGCGGTGAGCGAGATGCTGCGGGTGACTCCCGTCGCCGACGAACTCGGCCGCCGTTTCCAGGAGGCCGGGTTCTCCCTCGCCCTGGTCGGCGGACCGGTCCGGGACGCGCTGCTCGGCCGGCTCGGCAACGACCTGGACTTCACGACGGACGCCCGCCCCGAGGACGTACTGAAGATCGTCCGGCCGTGGGCGGACGCCGTGTGGGAGGTCGGGATCGCCTTCGGCACGGTCGGTGCGCAAAAGGACGGCTACCAGATCGAGGTGACCACCTATCGGTCGGAGGCGTACGACCGGACCTCGCGCAAGCCCGAGGTGTCGTACGGCGACTCCATCGAGGAGGACCTCGTCCGGCGCGACTTCACGGTGAACGCGATGGCTGTCGCGTTCCCGGAGAGGGAGTTCATCGACCCGCACGGCGGTCTCGACGACCTCGCGGCCCGGGTGCTCCGGACCCCGGGCACTCCCGAGGCTTCCTTCTCGGACGATCCCCTGCGGATGATGCGGGCGGCACGCTTCGCCGCTCAGCTCGACTTCGAGGTCGCTCCCGAGGTCGTCGCGGCGATGACGGAGATGTCCGGGCGGATCGAGATCGTCTCGGCCGAGCGGGTGCGGGACGAGCTGAACAAGCTGATCCTCTCCCCGCACCCCCGCAAGGGGCTGGCCCTGCTGGTCGACACCGGACTCGCCGACCACGTCCTGCCCGAGCTTCCCGCCCTCCGGCTGGAGAGCGACGAGCACCACCGGCACAAGGACGTCTACGAACACACACTGATCGTTCTGGAGCAGGCGATCGAACTGGAGGAGAACGGTCCCGACCTCGTCCTCCGCCTCGCCGCACTGCTGCACGACATCGGCAAGCCGCGCACGCGCCGCTTCGAGAACGACGGCCGGGTCTCGTTCCACCACCACGAGGTGGTCGGCGCGAAGATGACCAAGAAGCGCATGCTGGCGCTCAAGTACTCCAACGACCTGGTGAAGGACGTCTCGCGTCTCGTCGAACTTCACCTGCGTTTCCACGGCTACGGCACCGGCGAGTGGACCGACTCGGCCGTCCGCCGCTATGTCCGTGACGCCGGCCCGCTCCTCGATCGTCTCCACAAGCTGACCCGCTCGGACTGCACCACACGGAACAAGCGCAGGGCCGCCGCGCTGTCCCGTGCGTACGACGGTCTGGAGGAGCGCATCGCTCAACTCCAGGAGCAGGAGGAGCTGGACTCGATTCGGCCCGACCTCGACGGCAACCAGATCATGGAGATCCTGGGCGTCACGCCCGGGCCGGTCATCGGCCGTGCGTACAAGTTCCTGCTGGAACTGCGGCTGGAGAACGGGCCGATGGAGCATGAGGCGGCGGTGGCCGCGCTCAAGGAGTGGTGGGCCTCGGAGAGCTGAGGCCGTGAAACGGGGTCATGTTTCACGTGAAACATGACCCCGGGCAGCATCAGGGGCGGTGTTTCACGTGAAACATGGGACACCGTCTCTCGCCGTATCCGCCCTACTTCGAGTAGTCCTTCAGGCAGAGCAGGAAGTTACTGCCGTCACCGCTCTCGGTGTACGAGTACTGGAAGTCCTTTGCGGCCGCTGTGCACTTGGCGTTGGCCTCCGACTCGGAGTACTTGCCGCTGATCTTGGCGAGCACCGTGTACTGGGCCTTTGAGTCGCTGCACTTCACGACCTCAAGGTCCGGATTGGTGTCGCTGGTGCTGCCGCGGTGCATGCAGTCCCCGACCTTGGCGGTGTCGGCGTCGTCCTGGCTCGATATGACGCCGTAGGCGATCGCGCCGATACCTATCACGATGACGACGGCGAGCCGGATCAGCTTGGGGCTGAACTTGCGCTTCGGCTGCGGCGGGACCGGAGCGTACGGGCCCGCTCCCTGCGGCGGGAAACCGGGCTGGCCGGGCTGCTGCGGGTAGCCGCCGTGGGGCGGGTACGGAGCCTGGGCCTGCGGCGGGTAGGGCGCCGGAGTCTGGGCCTGCGGCGGGTACGGTGCCGGCGTCTGAGGCTGGCCGTAGGGCTGCTGGTCCTGGGCGTAGGGATTCGGGCCCTGGGCGTATGGGTTCGGGCCCTGAGGCGGCGGAGTAGTCACTGGGTTCCCCCCTGGAACGTGGACGCATGGCACGGCATGACCCTTGGTCCGGCGTGCGGCATGATGCGAAATAAGACGCCCGTAAGCTACCTGCCCCCACTGACACCGCTGTGGCCCGGAGCGGCTCCGTATCAGTGATGTGACACTCTCCGGCGCTCAAAATGGGCCATAGCCGCA
Organism: Streptomyces sp. NPDC050528; assembly: GCF_044457795.1. Taxonomy (NCBI): domain Bacteria; kingdom Bacillati; phylum Actinomycetota; class Actinomycetes; order Kitasatosporales; family Streptomycetaceae; genus Streptomyces; species Streptomyces sp. NPDC050528. The sequence goes on along the minus strand of NZ_JBITHH010000021.1, from coordinate 18,213 downwards.
GCAACTGTTCCGTAGACGGCGGCCACGGTGAGCACCAGCACCGCTGAGCGGCCGTCAGGGGGAAGCATCAGCGCGGCCATCGCGGCGGCGCCGACGAAAGCGACGTTGAACAGCACGTCGTAGACGGAGAAGACGCGGCCGCGGAAGCCGTCGTCGACCGAGAACTGCACGATCGTGTCCGTGGCGATCTTCGCGCCCTGTGTGGTCAGGCCCAGGACGAAGGCCGCCGCCAGCATCGGGGCGGTGGTGAACGGGAGGCCGAGGGCCGGTTCCAGGAACGCGGCGCCCGCGGCGCACACGGCGATCCAGCGGCCGGGGCCGAGTCGTCCCGCGGCCCAGGGTGTCACCACGGCCGCCACGAAGAAGCCGGCGCCGGACACCCCCAACGCCAGCCCCAGCAGGCGCAGTCCGTCGTCCGGGGTCGAGGAGAGGGCGTAGCGGCAGAGCATCAGCAGGAGGACGGTCAGGGCGCCGTAGCAGAATCGCATCAGGGTCATCGCGGCGAGTGCCCAGACGGCCTGTCTGCGTTGTGGCGCGGCGAGATGGCGTATCGCCGCCGTCAGGTCGCGGGCGGTGCCGGCGAGGGCTGTGGCGAGGCGGGGGTGGGTCAACGCGCGGTCGGGGCCGAGGAGTTCGGGGGCCATGCGCAGGGAGGTGAGGGCCGCGCACAGGTACAGGGCGGCTCCCAGCAGGACGACGGCCGCGTCGGTGTCCGCGACCAGCAGCCGGACGAGGAAGGCGAGGCCGCCGCCGACCGTCGCCGCGAGTGTTCCGGCCGTGGGGGAAAGGGAGTTGGCGACGACCAGGCGCTCGTCGTCGACCACGCGCGGGAGCGCGGCGGACAGACCCGCGAGGACGAAGCGGTTGACCGCGGTGACGCACAGGGCGGAGACATAGAAGAGCCAGTCCGGGACGTGGCTCAGCATCAGGACGGCTGTCAGCGCGGCCAGCAGGGCGCGCAGCAGGTTGCCGTAGAGGAAGACCTGGCGGCGGCGCCAGCGGTCCAGGAGGACGCCGGCGAAGGGGCCGATGAGGGAGTACGGGAGGAGCAGGACCGCCATCGCGGAGGCGATCGCGGCGGCCGAGGTCTGTTTCTCCGGGGAGAAGACGACGTAGGCGGCGAGTGCGACCTGGTAGACGCCGTCCGCGCCCTGGGAGAGGAGGCGCACGGCGAGCAGGCGGCGGAAGCCCTGGAAGCGCAGGAGGATGCGCAGGTCACGGACGACGGCCATGGGCACAGCCTCACATACGAGGAGGGTCCCCGGGCGGAATGCCCGGGGACCCTCGACGACCGAACCAGCGGGTCCTAGCGCTCGACCTCGCCCTTGATGAACTTCTCGACGTTCGCGTAGGCCTCGTCGTCGAAGTACTGGACCGGCGGGGACTTCATGAAGTAGCTCGACGCGGAGAGGATCGGGCCGCCGATGCCGCGGTCCTTGGCGATCTTCGCGGCGCGCAGGGCGTCGATGATGACACCCGCGGAGTTCGGGGAATCCCAGACCTCCAGCTTGTACTCCAGGTTCAGCGGGACGTCGCCGAAGGCACGGCCTTCGAGACGGACGTAGGCCCACTTGCGGTCGTCGAGCCACTGGACGTAGTCCGACGGGCCGATGTGGACGTTCTTCTCGCCCAGGTCGCGGTCCGGGATCTGCGAGGTGACGGCCTGCGTCTTCGAGATCTTCTTGGACTCGAGGCGGTCGCGCTCCAGCATGTTCTTGAAGTCCATGTTGCCGCCGACGTTGAGCTGCATCGTGCGCTCGAGGCGGACACCGCGGTCTTCGAACAGCTTGGCCATCACACGGTGCGTGATGGTGGCGCCGACCTGCGACTTGATGTCGTCGCCGACGATCGGGACGCCGGCCTCGGTGAACTTGTCCGCCCACTCCTTGGTGCCGGCGATGAAGACCGGGAGGGCGTTGACGAAGGCGACCTTGGCGTCGATGGCGCACTGGGCGTAGAACTTGGCCGCGTCCTCGGAACCGACGGGCAGGTAGCAGATCAGGACGTCGACCTGCTTGTCCTTGAGGATCTGGACGACGTCGACCGGGGTCTCGTCGGACTCCTCGATCGTCATGCGGTAGTACTTGCCCAGGCCGTCGAGCGTGTGACCGCGCTGGACCGTGACGCCCTTGTTCGGGACGTCGCAGATCTTGATGGTGTTGTTCTCACTGGCACCGATGGCGTCCGAGAGGTCGAGACCGACCTTCTTCGCGTCGACGTCGAACGCGGCGACGAACTCGACGTCACCGACGTGGTAGTCGCCGAACTGGACGTGCATCAGGCCGGGCACCTTGGCCGCCGGATCGGCGTCCTTGTAGTACTCGACGCCCTGTACCAGCGAGGCGGCGCAGTTGCCCACGCCGACGATGGCTACGCGAACCGAACCCATTCCGGTTGCTCCCTGTGTGTGCGAGGTGAGGCCCTGACTGGACCTCATGTGGTGGTTTCGTCGGACGGATCCGGCCCGGGGGTGGCGCCCCCGAGCCGGGGCAGGCCGCCCGACTCCCCAGATGTGCTGTCCTGCTGAGCGGAGCCTCCGGAGGCAGGACCCTTCAGGTCCCGTCCGGCACGCTCGCTCTCGATGAGCTCGTTCAGCCAGCGCACTTCGCGCTCCACGGACTCCATTCCGTGGCGCTGCAGCTCAAGCGTGTAGTCGTCGAGGCGCTCCCGGGTCCGCGCCAGGGAGGTGCGCATCTTGTCGAGGCGCTCCTCCAGCCGGCTGCGGCGACCTTCCAGTACGCGCATGCGTACGTCGCGTGACGTCTGCCCGAAGAAGGCGAAACGAGCGGCGAAATGTTCGTCCTCGTACGCGTCGGGCCCCGTCTGCGAGAGCAGCTCCTCGAAGTGCTCCTTACCTTCCGCCGTCAACCGGTAGACGATCTTGGCGCGACGTCCCGCGAGGGTGGCGGTAAGGGCGTCCTCGGGGGTGTTCCCCGTCTCCTCGATCAACCAGCCGTTGGCGACCAGCGTCTTGAGGCAGGGGTAGAGCGTCCCGTAGCTGAACGCACGGAACACACCGAGTGACGTGTTGAGTCGTTTCCGCAGCTCGTAGCCGTGCATCGGGGATTCGCGGAGCAGGCCGAGGATGGCGAACTCGAGGATGCCGGAGCGTCTGCTCATCGTCGCCTCCTTCCTGTCCGCGGTCCGTCCGTGACGGTCTTTATGCCGAGCTGATGTATCGACTCGATACATCCAGACGATAGAACGGCCTTCCGGATGCGACAAGTGGGGAGATGGTGAGCGGCGTCACATCACTGATTCGTTGGAATCAAGTTGCCTGATTTGGGGTGAACTTCGGCGCTAAGCAGGTTTTGACGGTGCGTAGTCTGTCCGGCATGCACACCACCGGGAACCAAGTGACGCGTGGGGGCGTCGACGTCCCCGGCGCGGTACGGATGAATGCAGAACCGACCACATCCGTACTTCGGGGGGACCGGAAACCAGCCGCCGTTTCCAGGCGCGCACGGATGCGCCTGCCCGAGGAGTAATCGTTCGATGAGCGAGCACCGTCGCAAACCGCCGCAGCCGCAGGGAGGCGGACGTGCCGCGGCCCGACGCGGCCAGTCCGGACCGACCCCCGGCCGCCGCGCGGCACCGCGAGGCGCCACCACCGGGTCTCCCTCCGACTCCTATGGGTCGAACCCCGCCGAGGGGGGTGAGGAGCGCCAGTACGGCAGCCGCGCCGAAGCACGTCGGGCTGCCCAGAGAGGCGGCGGCCGTCGCAGAGAGCCCGCCGGCCAAGGTCCCGGCGGCCCGAGCGGGCCCGGCCGTGGCAGAGGCCGCGCTCCCGCGCCCGGCAAGAAGCGGTTCATCGACTATCCGCGCTTCGGCAAGTACGGATGGCGCCGCTGGATGCCCTCCTGGCGCCTGGTCTCCGGCCTCTGCGTGTTCTTCTTCGGCAGCCTGGTGGCCGCGGTCGGTGTCGGCTACGCGATGGTCGGCATCCCCAGCGAGAACACGGCGGCCAAGTCGCAGAACAACGTCTACTACTGGTCCAACGGCGACCAGATGGTCGCCACGGGCACCGGCGCCAACCGCCAGAACATCACCATCGAGCAGATCCCCAAGGCCATGCAGTGGTCGGTGATCTCGGCCGAGAACAAGAGCTTCTACACGGACTCGGGCGTCGACCCCATGGGCATCGCCCGGGCCCTGGCCAACATGGCCCGGGGCGGTGAGACGCAGGGTGGCTCGACGATCACCCAGCAGTTCGTCAAGAACACCTACCTGAGCCAGGAACAGACGGTCACCCGTAAGTTCAAGGAGATGTTCATCTCCATCAAGGTGGGCACCCAGCTCAGCAAGGACCAGGTCCTCCAGGGCTACCTGAACACCTCGTACTACGGCCGCGGCGCCTACGGCATACAGGCCGCCGCGCAGACCTACTACGGCGTGGACGCGGTCAAGCTGACGCCGAGTCAGTGCGCCTTCCTGGCGGCTCTGTTGAAGGGTCCGACGTACTACGACCCGATCGGTGCCACGAACATCGATCCCGCGGCGGACTCCAAGTCCAACACCGCCCGCTCCAAGGCCCGCTGGAGCTGGATCCTCGAACAGATGCACAACGACAAGCACATCACGGACGCCGAGTACCAGACGGCCATCAAGAAGTACCCCATGCCGCAGGGGCTCAAGGCGACCAAGGGCATGACCGGCCAGATCAGCTATCTGGTGGACACGGCCAAGAAGTACGTCCTGAACCACTCGAACATCTCGCAGACCGAGTTCGACCAGGGCGGCTACCAGATCTACACGACCTTCCAGAAGGACAAGGTCAACGAACTGAGCGCGGCCGTGAAGAAGATCCAGAAAGAGCGCATCGATCCGAAGAAGCGCAGTCTGGACAAGTACGTCCAGTTCGGCGCGGCCTCGGTGGTGCCCAACGACGGAGCGATCGTCGCCCTCTACGGAGGCGACGGTTACGAGAACGGCCACTTCACCAACAACGCCGACACCTCGGGTGTCCCCGTGGGTTCGACCTGGAAGCCGTTCGTGCTCGCCGCGGCCATGGAGTACGGCACGTACAAGACCGACGGCGTCGGGATCTCGCCGCTCAGCAAGTACAACGGCGACGACCATCTCAAGGTCAGACAGCAGAACGGCTCATACGTCCTGAACAAGGACAACTCGATCTTCTACCAGAACAACGAGAGTGATTACGCCTGGGGCTACATCTCGCTCCGCAAGGCGATGGAGCAGTCCATCAACACCCCGTACGTCCAGCTCGGTGTCGACGTCGGGATGACGAAGGTGCGGGACGTCGCCGAGGCGTCGGGCATCCTGGAGGGCAGTATGGCGAAGAACCTCAACCCGTCCTTCGCCATTGGTACGTCGACCCCCAGCGCGATCCGGATGGCCGATGCCTATGCGACGTTCGCCGCCTCGGGCAAGCAGGCGGACCCGTATTCGGTGACCGCCGTCAAGCGCGACGGCCAGTCGCTGTCCGGCTTCACCAAGCCGACGGTGAAGCCGGCGATGCCGGAGAACGTGGCGAACAACGTCACGGACACCCTGGAGAACGTCATCCAGAACGGTACGGCGAAGAGCGCGAAGGCTTTGGGCCGTGCGGCGGCCGGTAAAACCGGTACCACCGACAGCAACAAGTCGGCCTGGTTCGTCGGCTACACCCAGCAGCTCTCGACGTCGATCGCGATGTTCCGTGAGAATCCGAAGGACGCCAAGCTGCTTTCCATGAACGGTACGGCCGGCGTCGCCTCCATCCATGGTGGTGACATTCCGACGTCGATCTGGACCGAGTACATGGAGGCCGCGCTGAAGGGCAAGTCGGACCCCGGCTTCCCGGACGCGACCAAGATCGACAAGGTGTCGAACGAGGACGGTGCTCCGACTCCCACTCCGACGCCCGTGGTGACGCCGAGCGAGACGCCCAGCGAGACACCGAGCGAGACGCCCAGCGAGACGCCGAGTTCGACACCTTCGCCGACCGACACCTGCCAGTTCAGCTGGCAGTGCGGCGACACCGGCGGCACCGACGGAGGTACGACGTCCACGCCGACGGACACGGCCACCGCTACGGAAAGCAGCGGCAGTAATAGAGGCAACGGCAATGGAGGTCTCTTCGGCGGCTCAACGGGCTGACCGATAAAAAGAGGCCGGTGTCCGACGCCATTCAATGGCGTCGGACACCGGCCTCTTTCTATCGGACTTCGCGGGGCGACTGTCTGGCCGGAGCCTTGCTAATCGGAAACCCATTGCGTGCAGTAGTATTTCAGATCGTCACCCTCGAAGGTCCCCACCTGAAGACCGACATCGAAGATGGTGCCACCAGTGGGCACGTAGGAGTTGAACTCCACGGTGCTGCCGGCACCGTTGTAGTTGGCGTGCCACGGGTAATAGCCCACGGAATCCGTGTACTGCACCAGCAGCCGGATTGACGCGTGGTGGCCGTCGGTGAGGGTGTCCCGCACGGTGAGGGTGAGATTGGGAATGCTTCTGTCGTTGTAGTCCCACCCGGTAGTGATGACCGAGCCGCTGGAGCCAGTGGCGGAACATTCGGCGGTGTGCACCGTGACCGCTTGCGAAGGACTGGCTGCGAAACCCACGAACAGTGCGGAAGCAACGCCGACCAGGCCGAATCTTGCGAGTTTCTTCATTCATCCCCCAGTTGTTGAGTGAATTCTCTCCGCGTCGTGATCGTAGTTATGGTGGACTGAGCCCTGCAAGATTAATAATCTTCGTAATTGGGGTGTATCAATTCAAAACAATACGCAAACTGTCACGACGGCCTGTCGCTCTCAGGTGCGTACGGCAGGATGTCCCCCATGCCCAGCGGAGAACTGACGCCCACGAGCGTGCACGAGCCGGATCCCGTACGGCCGACCAAGGACGACCAGGTCGCCGCCGCCGGGAGTGAACTGATCGGTGGCCCCATCGGCCGACGCGCTCTCCTGGGGACGTCCTGGTGGACTCCCGTACGGGTCGTCGCGCTGGTGGCGATCGGCATGTTCGCCCTCGGCCTGGTCCAGAAGGCGCCCTGCTACAACAGCGGTTGGTTCTTCGGGGCCAGTTCGCAGTACACGCACGCGTGCTACTCGGACATCCCGCACCTCTACCAGGGACGCGGTTTCGCCGACGGGCTCGTGCCGTACTTCGACAAGCTCCCCGGAGACATGCAGTACCTCGAATACCCGGTGCTGACCGGTGTGTTCATGGAGGTGGCCGCCTGGCTCACGCCGGGCAGCGGCAGCATCCAGCACCAGGAACAGTGGTACTGGATGGTCAACGCCGGGATGCTGATGGTCTGCGCGGCCGTCATCGTCGTCTGCGTCAGCCGCACGCACGCCCGCCGCCCCTGGGACGGCCTGCTGGTCGCCCTGGCGCCCGCTTTCGCGCTGACCGCCACCATCAACTGGGACCTCCTGGCGGTCGCTCTGACGGCCGCGGCGATGCTGATGTGGTCGAGGGGCCGTTCCCTCGCGTTCGGCGTCCTGTTGGGCCTTGCAACGGCCGCGAAGCTGTATCCCGTCTTCCTGCTCGGCCCGCTGTTCCTGCTGTGCTGGCGCGCGGGCAAGTGGCGGGACTTCGGGAAGGCGCTGGGCGGTACCGCCGTCGCGTGGGTGGCGGTGAACCTGCCGGTGATGCTCTTCGCCTTCGACGGCTGGTCGAAGTTCTACACGTTCAGCCAGGAACGGGGCGTCGACTTCGGGTCGTTCTGGCTGATCCTGGCCCAGAAGTCCACCGATCCGCTGAGCACCGACACCGTCAACACGTTCGCCACGCTGCTGATGCTCCTGTGCTGCGGAGGCATCGCCGCGCTCACGATGACGGCCCCGCGCCGGCCGCGCTTCGCCCAGCTGGCCTTCCTGATCGTCGCGGCGTTCATCGTCACCAACAAGGTCTACTCGCCGCAGTACGTCCTGTGGCTGGTCCCGCTGGCCGTGCTGGCCCGGCCGAAGTGGCGGGACTTCCTGATCTGGCAGGCGTGCGAGGTGGCGTACTTCCTGGGGATCTGGATGTACCTCGCGTACACGACCAGCGGAGACGCCCACAAGGGCCTGCCGACCGAGGGCTACCAACTGGTCATCGGGCTGCACATCCTGGGCACGCTCTACCTGTGCGCCGTCATCGTGCGCGACATCCTCATGCCGGAGCGGGACGTGGTGCGCCTGGCGGGCGACGACGACCCCTCGGGCGGGGTGCTCGACAGGGCGGAGGACGTGTTCGTGTTCGGGGCGGCGGCCCGTCCCGGGCGGCACGCGGCCCCCTTCGACGGACCGCAGGTGGAGTGGGGCGGAGAGGGACCGGCCGACCGTTCGCTCTGAGCGAACAGCCCCCTACAGGGCATCGATCGACCACGCGAAAGGCCGTACACGGAAGGGTCCGTGTACGGCCTTTCTGCTGGTCCAGAGGTGCTCGGTTCCGCTGCTCCGGAGGTGCTCAGCGATCCACGATGCGGTCGAACTGCGTGGTGGTGTGCCGCAGATGGGCCACCAACTCCTCGCCGACCTTCGGCTCGGCCGCCTCCACCGGCACGAACAGGATCGACACCTGCATGTGCGGCGGCTCGGCGAACCAGCGCTGCTTGCCGTCCCAGACGAACGGAGAAAGGTTCCGGTTCACCGTGGCGAGGCCGGCGCGGGCGACGCCCTTGGCGCGCGGCATGACGCCGTGCAGCGCCTTGGGGGCCTCCAGACCCACCCCGTGCGAGGTACCGCCCGCCACGACCACCAAATAGCCGTCCGAGGCCGCCTTCTGCTGCCGGTAGCCGAAACGGTCGCCCTTGGAGACCCGGGTGACGTCCAGGACCGCCCCGCGGTACTCGGTGGCCTCGTGGTCCCCCAGCCACAGCCGGGTGCCGATCCGCGCGCGGAAGCGCGTCTGCGGGAACTGCTGCTGCAGCCGGGCGAGGTCCTCGGCCTTGAGGTGGCTGACGAACATCGTGTGCAACGGCAGCCGGGCGGCCCGCAGCCGGTCCATCCAGCCGATGACCTCCTCGACGGCGTCCGAGCCGTCGGTGCGGTCCAGCGGGAGGTGGATGGCGAAGCCCTCCAGGCGCACGTTCTCTATGGCCGAGTGCAGCTGCGGGAGTTCCTGCTCGCTGACGCCGTGACGCTTCATCGAGGACATCACCTCGATGACCACACGGGCGCCCACGAGGCCGTACACGCCGTCGATGGACGACACCGAGCGGATGACCCGGTCCGGCAGCGGCACGGGCTCCTCGCCGCGGCGGTACGGCGTCAGCACCAGCAGGTCACCGCCGAACCAGTCCTTGATCCGGGCGGCCTCGTACGTCGTGCCGACGGCGAGGACGTCCGCGCCCAGGCGCGTCGCCTCCTCCGCCAGCCGCTCGTGCCCGAAGCCGTAGCCGTTGCCCTTGCAGACCGGGACGAGCCCGGGGAACTGCTCGGCGACGTGCTTGTGATGCGCCCGCCAGCGCGCGGTGTCGACGGAGAGCGTGAGCGCCATGGCCGGACCTGGAACCTTTCGGGTGGCTGCGGTGTACCAGAAGTATGAGAGCTGTCGACGTTATCGAAGCGAGGACCGTGAGGTCAGCGGCGCGACATGTAGATGTCGAGCGCCTTGTGGAGCAGCTTGTTGAGCGGGAAGTCCCACTCGCCGAGGTACTCGGCGGCCTGCCCGCCGGTGCCCACCTTGAACTGGATCAGACCGAAGAGGTGATCGGTCTCGTCCAGCGAGTCGGAGATGCCGCGCAGGTCGTAGACGGTGGCGCCGAGTGCGTAGGCGTCGCGCAGCATCCGCCACTGCATCGCGTTCGAGGGCCGGACCTCACGCCCGATGTTGTCGGAGGCGCCGTAGGAGTACCAGACGTGCCCGCCGACCACCAGCATCGTCGCCGCCGACAGGTTCACCCCGTTGTGCCGGGCGAAGTACAGCCGCATCCGGTTGGGGTCCTCGGTGTTGAGAGCCGTCCACATGCGCTGGAAGTACGACAGCGGGCGGGGCCGGAAGTGGTCGCGCACCGCCGTGATCTCGTACAGCCGCTGCCATTCCTCAAGGTCGTGGTAGCCGCCCTGGACGACCTCGACACCGGCCTTCTCGGCCTTCTTGATGTTGCGGCGCCACAGCTGGTTGAAGTTCTTGTGGACTTCTTCGAGGGAGCGGTTGGCCAGCGGCACCTGGTAGACGTAGCGCGGCTGGACGTCGCCGAAGCCGGCGCCGCCGTCCTCACCCTGCTGCCAGCCCATACGGCGCAGCTTGTCGGCCACCTCGAAGGCGCGCGGTTCGATGAAGTCGGCCTCGATGTCCCGCAGTCGCTTCACGTCCGGGTTCTGGATGCCGGCCTTGATGGAGGTGGCCTCCCAGCGCCGGATGATGACCGGCGGGCCCATCTTCACCGAGAAGGCGCCCTGGTGCTTGAGGTGGGCCAGCATCGGCTGGAGCCAGTCGTCCAGATTCGGCGCGAACCAGTTGATGACCGGGCCCTCGGGCAGATACGCCAAGTAGCGCTTGATCTTGGGGAGTTGGCGGTAGAGGACCAGCCCCGCGCCGACCAGCTCGCCGGTCTTCTCGTCGATCCAGCCGAGGCTCTCGGAGCGCCACTCCGCCTTCACGTCAGCCCAGGCCGGGACCTGCATGTGGCTCGCCGAGGGCAGGCTCTGGATGAATGCCAGATGCTGCTCACGGCTGATGGTCCTCAGGGTCAGGCTCATTCGGGGCGCTCCTCGGGCTGGGGTGTCCCCATGGGTACAGGGGCTCCGGCTCTCGCGCCGAAGCCTACTGCGCCTTACGAGCGCCCCGACTGGGCGTATGCAACCTTCCCCTCGGCCTGTGGGCCGCCGAGGCGTTCCGTGGTGTTTTACGCGGTGTTCGGACTGCGGCGTCCGCGCCGTCAGCTGATGACGCCGCCGAACAGTCCGCCGTGCGCCATGCCGAGGAAGAATCCGACACCCGCGGCACCGAGACCCAGGATCAGGCCGAAGCGCTCCCTCGTCGTCTCGGAGATCCACTGCCCGTAGGCGCCGATGAGGATCCCCAGCAGGCCGGTCCAGGAGCTGAGCAGATGCAGGCTGTGGAAGAAGCCCGTGATGAACGCGGTCAGTCCGAGCACCAGGGTCAGCGCGAGCAGCGTGTCCTGGAGCGGATGGGGCTTGCCGTCTGTGGCGAAGAGAGAACCGGCGGTGTTGGGTCGCAATGCCTGTGCCATGTGGCACCTCCTGCGGAAGGCGGCGCATCGTCGCGCCGGACGCACCCGATGTGTACAGATTGACGCTCTCCGCCACCGGATTTCAACCGGAAGCCGGGGTGCGGGTACTCTGTATCCTCTGCACTGGTGTCTGCCCATGTCACGACTCGGAATCCCTGCGAAGGGCACCCGATGTCAGTGGCGGCTGTTTTACTGGCACACACTGTTGCTTACGCATCACAACCCTCCTGCCACGGATCGACCGTGGCCGCTGAGTCCAAAGGAGGTGGGTTCCACATGCGTCACTACGAGGTGATGGTCATCCTCGACCCCGATCTGGAGGAGCGCGCTGTCTCCCCCCTGATCGAGAACTTCCTCTCCGTCGTCCGTGAGGGCAACGGAAAGGTCGAGAAGGTCGACACCTGGGGCCGTCGTCGTCTCTCGTACGAGATCAAGAAGAAGCCCGAGGGCATCTACTCGGTCATCGACCTGCAGGCCGAGCCTGCGGTCGTCAAGGAGCTCGACCGCCAGATGAACCTGAACGAGTCGGTCCTCCGGACCAAGGTCCTCCGCCCCGAGACCCACTGAGCATCTAGCTCAGCTGATCTCGGGATTCGAGTAGCAGCACCAAGCAGCCAGCAGCAAACCCGCCGAGAGGTTCCCCCATGGCAGGCGAGACCGTCATCACGGTCGTCGGCAATCTTGTCGACGACCCCGAGCTGCGCTTCACCCCGTCCGGTGCGGCGGTCGCGAAGTTCCGTGTCGCGTCCACTCCCCGCACCTTCGACCGTCAGACGAACGAGTGGAAGGACGGCGAAAGCCTCTTCCTCACCTGCTCGGTCTGGCGTCAGGCGGCGGAGAACGTCGCCGAATCGCTTCAGCGAGGCATGCGCGTCATCGTGCAGGGCCGGTTGAAGCAGCGGTCCTACGAGGACCGTGAGGGCGTAAAGCGCACGGTCTACGAACTGGACGTCGAGGAAGTCGGCGCCAGCCTGCGCAGTGCCACGGCCAAGGTCACCAAGACCGCCGGTGGTGCTCGCGGTGGCCAGGGCGGCGGTTTCGGCGGTGGCGGCGGCGGTGGCCAGGGTGGCGGCGGCTGGGGTGGAAACTCCGGCGGCGGTCAGCCGGCCGGCGGCGCTCCCGCCGACGACCCGTGGGCGACCGGCGCTCCTGCCGGTGGCAACCAGGGCGGCGGCGGTGGCGGCGGCTGGGGTGGAAACTCCAGCGGCGCCAGCGGTGGCGGCGGAGGCGGCTACTCGGACGAGCCCCCCTTCTAGGCCCTTGGGCCAAGGGTGGGCCGTACCCACACTTCTTGATCACACAGGAGATACACCATGGCGAAGCCGCCTGTGCGCAAGCCGAAGAAGAAGGTCTGCGCATTCTGCAAGGACAAGGTCCAGTACGTGGACTACAAGGACACGAACATGCTGCGGAAGTTCATTTCCGACCGCGGCAAGATCCGTGCCCGCCGCGTCACCGGCAACTGCACGCAGCACCAGCGTGACGTCGCCACGGCTGTGAAGAACAGCCGTGAGATGGCGCTGCTGCCCTACACCTCCACCGCGCGATAAGGGAAGGGTGACCGACCAATGAAGATCATCCTCACCCACGAGGTCTCCGGCCTCGGTGCCGCGGGCGACGTCGTCGACGTCAAGGACGGTTACGCTCGCAACTACCTGATCCCGCGGAAGTTCGCTATCCGCTGGACCAAGGGTGGCGAGAAGGACGTCGAGCAGATCCGTCGTGCTCGCAAGATCCACGAGATCCAGACCATCGAGCAGGCCAACTCCGTGAAGGCCCAGCTCGAAGGTGTCAAGGTCCGTCTGGCCGTCCGCTCCGGCGACGCCGGTCGTCTCTTCGGTTCCGTCACTCCGGCCGACATCGCTTCGGCGATCAAGGCTTCCGGTGGCCCCGAGGTCGACAAGCGTCGTATCGAGCTGACGTCCCCGATCAAGACCCTGGGCGCCCACGAGACGTCCGTGCGTCTGCACCCCGAGGTTGCCGCCAAGGTCAACATCGAGGTCATCGCGGCCTGACCGCTGCGCTCGGCATAGCTGAGAGAAGGGCCGTACCCGTTGGGGTGCGGCCCTTCTGCTGTGTTCGGGGCGGTCTGCTGTGCTCGGGATGGCGAGACATGGCCCGTGTGGTGCATTCGGGACGGCGCTACGGCACGTCATGTTTCACGTGAAACATGACGTGCCGCGGTGTTTCACGTGAAACGGTCAGCGGGTCGCGCCTGTGACAACCCAGCGGCCCGAGCGGGCGCGCAGCAGGAGCGTCAGCATCCGCACCGTCATCATCAGAGTCATCGCTCCCCAGAGGGCAGTCAGTCCGCCGCCGAGGGTCGGTACAAGCAGGGCCGCTGGTGCGAAGACCGCCAGGGTCACCAACATCGCCCCTGCGAGATACGGCCCGTCTCCCGCGCCCATCAGTACCCCGTCCAGGACGAAGACGACCCCGCAGATCGGTTGGGACAGCGCCACCATGATCAAGGCGGGCAGGGCGGTGTCCTTGACGGTGGAGTCACTGGTGAACAAAGGGAGGAAGAGCGGGCGGGAGAGGATCACCAAGAGGCCGAGCACCACTCCGACGGCGATGCCCCACTGCACCATGCGACGGCAGGCGGCTCGGGCGCCGTGGGGATCGTCCGCGCCGAGGTAGCGGCCGATGATGGCCTGGCCCGCGATCGCGATGGCGTCGAGTGCGAACGCCAGCAGAGACCACAGGGACAGGATGATCTGGTGCGCGGCGATGTCGGCGTCCCCGAGGCGGGCCGCGACAGCGGTGGCGATCAGGAGGATCGCCCTCAGGGAGAGCGTGCGCACTAGGAGAGGTGCGCCGGCCTGGGCCGAGGCTCTGATCCCTGCCACGTCAGGACTGAGGGAGGCGCCGTGTCGGCGGGCTCCGCGGACGACCACGACGAGATACACGGCAGCCATGCCCCACTGGGCGATGACGGTGCCCCAGGCGGAGCCGGCGATACCGAGGTCGGCGCCGTAGACCAGGCCGACGTTGAGGACGCCGTTGGCGATGAAGCCCGAGATGGCGACGTACAGCGGTGTCTTGGTGTTCTGCAGTCCGCGGAGGACTCCGGTGGCGGCGAGGACGATCAGCATGGCCGGGATGCCGATGGAGGAGATCCGGAGGTACGTCGTTGCGTAGGGGGCGGCGGTGTCCGAGGCGCCGAAGAGGTCGACGAGGGCGGGTGCCGAGGGGAGGACGACGGCTATGACGGTGGCGCCGATCAGCAGGGCGAGCCAGATGCCGTCCATGCCCTGGCGGATGGCGGCCTGGAGATCACCCGCGCCGACGCGTCGGGCGACGGCCGCCGTGGTGGCGTAGGCGAGGAAGACGAAGACGCTCACGGCTGTCGTCAGGAGGGCGGATGCCACGCCGAGTCCGGCGAGTTGTGCGGTGCCGAGATGGCCGACGATCGCGCTGTCGGCCATGACGAAAAGGGGCTCGGCGACGAGTGCGCCGAAGGCCGGGACGGCCAGCATGACGATCTCTCGGTCGTGCTGTCGTCGGGTGGCCCTGGTGGCCGCGGGAGCCTGTGTCATGAGCACTAATCTAATCGTCCACAGGTAAGAGATGCAATTGCTGTGTGACCCTTACCTCTGATCTCGCCTCGTGTCCTCTCGCGCACTGTTCGAAGCGATCTTGGTCCGATGCGGAAAGTTTTTCTTCTGCACAGCCGGTGGACGGGAAAGATGCAGGTCAGATCGGTTACGGCGAAAGTGGCGAGGGCTTGTTCACAGGGCTGTCCACCGGGTCGTGCACAGGTTTTGGCAGGTTCTCCACAGCATCCGGGCCGTCGTCCACATGGCCTGTGGATAACCAGATTGGCTGACGGTGCCCGCGGGCCTACGGTGGACCGGCGCCCGCTCCGTCCGTCGGCCCGAGAACCATCACAAAACCGACGCGCCCGTACCGGAGTTGGGCGCTTCATTTGTCAGTGCCGTGCCGTAGAAATAAGGGGCACGGCGAGGTCCGCTCGGCGGACGGGAGGAGGTGGCTCGGTGAGTATTTCCGAGCCCTTGGACGACCCGTGGGCCGACAGCGGTCCCAGTGATCGTCTGCCCGCTTCCCGGCGGCGCGGTGAAGGAGGCCGGGGCCGCGACGAACAGCACGACCGCGGCCGGGAGGGCGGCGAGTGGGAGGGCGCGGGGTCGGCCTTCGAACGGGTGCCGCCGCAAGACCTCGATGCCGAGCAGTCCGTGCTCGGCGGCATGCTTCTGTCCAAGGACGCCATCGCCGACGTCGTCGAGGTCCTCAAGGGCCACGACTTCTACAAGCCCGCGCACGAGACGATCTACCAGGCCATCCTCGACGTCTACGCCAAGGGCGAACCGGCCGACCCGATCACCATCGCCGCCGAACTCACCAAGCGCGGTGAGATCAACAAGGTCGGCGGCGCATCGTATCTGCACACGCTCGTTCAGACCGTGCCCACGGCGGCGAACGCGGAGTACTACGCGGAGATCGTCCACGAGCGCGCCGTGCTGCGCCGACTGGTCGAGGCCGGCACCCGCATCACCCAGATGGGATACGCGGCCGACGACGACGTCGACGAGATCGTCAACCGGGCCCAGGCCGAGATCTACGCGGTCACCGAGCAGCGGACCAGCGAGGACTACCTTCCGCTCGGCGACATCATGGAGGGCGCGCTCGACGAGATCGAGGCGATCGGCTCACGCAGCGGCGAGATGACCGGCGTGCCCACCGGGTTCACGGACCTCGACTCGCTCACCAACGGTCTGCACCCGGGCCAGATGATCGTCATCGCCGCCCGTCCCGCCATGGGTAAGTCCACCCTCGCGCTCGACTTCGCTCGCGCGGCGTCGATCAAGAACAACCTCCCGAGCGTCATCTTTTCCCTCGAAATGGGACGCAACGAGATCGCGATGCGTCTGCTGTCCGCCGAGGCGCGGGTCGCCCTGCACCACATGCGCTCCGGCACCATGACCGACGAGGACTGGACCCGCCTGGCGCGACGGATGCCCGAGGTGTCGTCCGCGCCGCTGTACATCGACGACTCCCCGAACCTGTCGATGATGGAGATCCGCGCGAAGTGCCGCCGGCTCAAGCAGCGCAGCGACATCAAGCTCGTGATCATCGACTATCTGCAGCTGATGCAGGCCGGTGGCTCCAAGCGCCAAGAGAGCCGTCAGCAGGAAGTCTCGGACATGTCCCGAAACCTCAAGCTCCTGGCGAAGGAGCTGGAGGTCCCGGTGATCGCGCTCTCGCAGCTGAACCGTGGTCCCGAGCAGCGCACGGACAAGAAGCCGATGGTGTCCGACCTGCGTGAGTCCGGCTCCATCGAGCAGGACGCCGACATGGTGATCCTGCTGCACCGCGAGGACGCGTACGAGAAGGAGTCCCCACGCGCGGGCGAGGCGGACATCATCGTGGGCAAGCACCGTAACGGCCCGACGGCGACGATCACCGTCGCCTTCCAGGGCCACTACTCGCGCTTCGTGGACATGGCACAGACGTGATCGCGTGACTGTAGGCGGCCGACCCAGGGCCGTGTCCCGAGAAATGTGCTCGACGTACCGCCGTCCCGCCGGATGGACTGGGGGCATGACGACATCTCAGGACGACTTGCTTCCCGGTACCCGCCGGGCGTTGTTGCATCGGATCGCCGTGGCGCAGGCCGAGGGGCGGGCGCCGTCGTTGGTCGCCGCCGTGGTGCGGGGCGGCCGGGCGGTGTGGTACGGTGCGCGGACCTCGGTGGACGGGCACGGGCCGGACGAGAACGTGCAGTACAGGATCGGCTCGATCACCAAGACGTTCACCGCCGTGCTGGTACTGCGGCTGCGCGACGAAGGCGTCCTCGACCTCGGTGACCCGCTGGAGAAGCATCTGCCCGGCACTGGTGCGGGGGAGGCGACCATCGCCCAACTGCTCGCGCACACAAGCGGGTTGGCGGCCGAATCACCCGCACCTTGGTGGGAGAGGACGCCGGGTTCCCTGCGTCCGGAGCTCCGCGATGTGCTGGGTGAACAGCCGCTGCTGCATCCGGTCGGCCGCCGGTTCCACTATTCGAACCCCGGCTACACGCTGTTGGGCGCGCTCGTAGAGGAACTGCGCGGTGCCCCGTGGGAGGACGTACTCCGGCGGGAAGTGCTCGAACCTCTGGGCCTGGACCGTACGAGTGCTCAGCCGCAGGCGCCGCACGCGGGTGGCTGGGCGGTGCATCCCTGGGCCGACGCATTGCTGCCGGAACCCGTCGAGGACCTGGGCCGGATGGCGCCAGCCGGTCAACTCTGGTCCACTACAGGCGACTTGGCGCGATTCGCCGTGTTTCTGGCACACGGAGACGACCGCGTACTGAGCGCGGACTCCGTGCGGGAGATGCGGACCCCGGCGGCACCGGCGGAGACCGCCGACGTCATGGACGGTTCCACATACGGTCTCGGTCTGCAGATCCAACGTCGCGACGGCCGGCTGCTCATCGGCCACGGCGGATCGCTGCCCGGCTTCCTGGCGAGCCTCACCATCAGCCTCGCGGACGACGTCTCGGCGGTGGTACTCGCCAACTGCACCTCCGGGCCGCCACTGGCATCGGTGGCCGTCGATCTCGTTCGGATCGTCGCCGAGGCCGAACCGAGGATCCCCGAGCCATGGCGCCCGATGCCCGAAGTCGACGCCGAGGCGCTGGAGTTGGCGGGCCAGTGGTACTGGGGCACACACGGCTTCGCCCTACGGCTGACCGCTGACGGCGGGGCCTCGCTGGCGCCGCTGACCGGCGGCGGCCGCCGCTCACGGTTCCGGGCCAACGGCGACGGCACCTGGACCGGGCTGGAGGGCTACTACGCCGGAGAGCTCCTGCGGCCCGTACGGCGCCCGGACGGGTCCCTGAGTCACCTGGACCTCGGATCGTTCGTCTTCACGCGTCAGCCGTACGACGAGAGCGCTTCTGTGCCGGGTGGGGTGGACCCGGAGGGGTGGCGGGGGATCCGCTAGCTGTAGCAGTCGGGGGGGGGGGGGGGGGGGGGGGGGGGCCCCCCCCCCCCCCCCCGGGGGGGGGGGGGCGGGGGGGGGGGGGGGGGGGGTGGGTGAAGGTGTGACGGGGCCCCCCCGCCCCCCGCCCCCCCGCTGTT
>NZ_JBITHH010000020.1:0-199848 GCF_044457795.1 Streptomyces sp. NPDC050528 | reverse complement strand
ACAAAACCGCCGGCATCACCGAATTCATCTTCTCCGGCTGGCCCACCCGCAACGAAATGCACACCTTCTTCACCCACGTCGCCCCCCTCATCCGCAGTCTTGAGGCAACAGAAACCCCCTGACCGGGCAACAGAAACCCCTGCGCCGCCCGCACCGCAGCCAGGCCACCGCGCCACCCCGCGAAAGAAGCGGCCGAGCCCCCACCCGGACCAGCCCGCTCGCTCGCTCACGGCACACGAACAGCCATGGAGGAGCAACCATGCACATCGCCGACCCGACCGGCACCGCCTGATGTCCACGCCACCCAAGACATGGGCGCGCCGGACCAAAGGCTCCGGGGCGCCCTCGAACGACGGGGCCAGGCTGCTCGGCCCTCTGACGCTGATCAACACCTTCGGCAACGGTCTGTTCCGGGTGAACAGTGCGCTGTTCTTCACGCACGTCGGGGACATGACGGCGGCCCAGTTCGGCACAGGACTGGCTGTCGGCGGCGCCTGCGGCGTCCTCGCGTCCGTGCCGATCGGCTGGGCCGCCGACCGCTGGGGCGCCCCTCGCGTACTGATGATCCTTTGGCTCGCGGAGGCCGTGGGGATCCTGGGTTATACGCAGGTCCATTCGTTCTGGCTGTTCCTCATGCTGATCTGCCCGATCACCGCGCTGGATCGCGGGGCGGTGGTCGCGTACCGGGCACTGCTGGCGAAAGCGCTGCCACCGGACAACGTGGTTCAGGCACGGGCGAAGCTTCGAGCGCTGAGCAACGTCGGGGTCGGGCTCGGCGCGGGCGTCGGCGGCATCGCGCTCGCCGTGAACACGTCCACCGCCTACTTCGCCGTCATCGTCGTCGACTGTCTGACCTTCATCGTCGCGGCGGCCATGCTGGCCCGCCTTCCGATCGCCTGGGCGACCACCGCCGTAGTCACCGAGCATGGTCATCGAAGCCTGGGCGTGCTGCGAGATCGGCGTTACATCCTCTTCAGTGCGATATGCGCGGTCCTGGCGCTCCAGTTCGGCATCTTCGAAGTCGGCCTGCCGCTGTGGGTGGTCCGCGATACGACCGCGCCGCGGGCGATCGTTGCCGTGGCCCTCGTGATGAACACAGCCCTCGTCGCCTTGCTCCAGGTTCGCCTGAGCAAGGGCAGCGAGAACATCGTCGGCGCGGCCCGGCTCGGCGAGCGCGCCGGATGGCTGCTGGCCGTGGGCTGCGCGGTCTTCGTCGTGTCACGGTCCGGGTCGGCGATCTCGGCGACGGTCCTGGTCCTGGGCGCGGCACTGCTCATGACGATCGCCGAGGTGTACTTCGCGGCCTCAAGCACCGCGCTGAGCTACGACCTCGCACCCGACAGCCAAGCCGGCGCCTACCAGGGCCTGTTCCAATCGGGGACGTCCATAGCGACATCCCTCGCACCGGTCGTGATGACAAGCGGCGTACTGCCGTTCCCGGTATGGGGCTGGCTGACCCTCGGCGCGGTGTTCGCCCTCTCCGGGACCTCACTCCGCTGGATCGTCCGGGAGCGTGGTCACTGATTCCCGGCTCGTGTCGGATCGTAGGCCGCCGGTTCTTCGACCCAACTGGCCGCCCCGGGCCGGGTGTTGAGAGTCCGGGCATGCCGACGGGACAGGCGGGGCGGCGCGGCCTACCCTCCCGCGAGCCTGGGGTTCGTACGACGCCACCGTGCCGTCTTGAACCCGCTGCTCGTGCGGGTGTTGTCGCTGTGCGGCCGACGTGACCCGGTCGATCCTTCGGCGGTGGCCGTGGCCGGACCCCCGTTGGAGGCGAACGCCGCGCGCGACGCCGACCAGCGGCTCCAGCGCTGGAGGAGACCATCTCCCCGTGCGAGAAGGAGATCCACGCGCTGATGGAGGACGCCGCCGACCACGCGCTGAGCGTCGAGGCCGATGGCCGGGCAGGACAGGACAGGACAGGACGGGGTGATGGCGAGGGCGCGTGCGACAGCCGGCCTCGCTCGTCCCGGCTGTACGACCGGCTCGCCCGGACCCACTCGGCCAGGGGCGGACTGCGTGAACGGGCCGTGCCTTCCCCCCTCCCCCCGAGATCCGGATCAAGCTCGCACCGGGCCCCGTACGAACTGACGCGGTTCTCAGACGTTCCGCCGTCTCGGCCTCGCGCGCCATTGCCCCAGACGTCACAACCCGACCGCCCAACAGGCACCAGTCCCTTCAGGATCTGACGTACTAGCCTGTGGACGTGGATATTTCACACGTAGCCCGCGTCCCGCATGAAGCGGAGAAGCGTCCCCGGGTCGGACACATCCAGTTCCTCAACTGCCTGCCGATCTACTGGGGGCTTGCCCGCACCGGCACCTTGCTCGACATGGAGTTGACCAAGGACACGCCGGACCGGCTGAGCGGTCTGCTGGTCGACGGGACCTTGGACATCGGTCCGATCGCCTGCATGGAGTACCTCAAGCATGCCGACGACCTGGTGCTGCTCCCGGACATCGCGGTGGGCAGCGACGGCGCGGTGACCTCCTGCCTGATCGTCAGCCAGGTCCCCCTGCGCGAGCTGGACGGGCGCCGGGTCGCCCTGGGATCCACCTCGCGCTCGTCGGTACGCCTGGCTCGACTGCTGCTGGAGGAACGGGAAGGGGTCCGCCCCGAGTACTTCACCTGCCCGCCCGACCTGCCGGTGATGATGCAGGACGCGGACGCCGCGGTCGTCATCGGTGACGTCGCGCTGCGCGCCTACCTCCACCAGGCCGAGGATCTGGGACTGCGGGTGTACGACCTGGGCGAGATGTGGAAGGCGTGGACCGGTCTGCCGTTCGTTTTCGCGGCCTGGGCCGTCCGCAAGGACTACTTGGAGCGGAACCCTCGCATCGTGCGCGAGGTGCACCGGGCCTTCCTGGAGTCCCGGGACCTCTCCATGGCCGAAGTCGACAAGGTGTGCGAGCAGGCCGCCCGCTGGGAGGCGTTCGACGAACAGACGTTGCGCCGCTACTACACCGAAGCTCTGGACTTCTCCTTCGGCGAACGCCAGTTGGCGGGCGTCCGCGAGTTCGCCCGCAGGGTCGCCGCGGACTCCGGATTCGACCCTGAGCTGGAGATCTCGGTCCTCCAGCCGTAGCGGAGCGGCTGCTCGGTACGCCATCGGCGGCCGTCGCGGCGATGTCCCACAAGGCCTTCATCGAGCCGGCGCACACGATCGGGCAACAGGTGCTCGACGTCGGCGGAGCAGCTTCCCTGTACGAGTTCGGCTGGGCACCGGCAGGCAGAAAGGGGCCTCGGCGCCGTGCACGACACCGAGATGCCCTTCCTGCTGGGGACGCAGGAGGCGTGCGTCGGCAGCCCGGTGCTGGGCAGCACCGACTGGGCCACCGTCGGGGCCAAAGGCAAGCCCCTTCAGCAGAGTTGGGCACATTTCGCGCGGTACGGGTCACCGAGTACCGCCGAAGTCAAATGCCCTCTCGGTGGAGTGGCGACGAGATGTCCGTCCAAAGGATCAATCAGGCACCGTCGCCGCGTCGGTTCGAGGGTGGGGTGGAACCGGTCGGCCGGACCGGAGTTGCGGCTGCACCAGGCCGCATCCAGGCCGGGTTCCTCCGTCTCGTGGCCGATCCGGCAGCGCAGCCATATCGAGCCGTCGCGCACGCAGAAGACGACCCAGCCCCGGTACACCGCCCACTCAGCGCACGTACGAACCTCGCCGCCGATGACGAGCGCCTGCCCGCCCCCGAACCGGCGCCGGAACCCCCAACTGAGACCAGAACCGAGACTGGAGACTGCCGCGCGGCTCGCTCCCGTGGCCGCCGCCGCATCCGGCAAAAGCCCCTGGTCACGGCGAGTGAGTCCTGAGGCTTCCACAGAGCCGCCTTCGGGATTCGAACCCGAGACCTTCGCATTACGAGACCACGGGCGATCATGCCGCTTGGCGCCTCGTCGTGCTGCCCTGTGTCGTTTTCCCTGATCAGAGCACATGCAGCAGGTTGACCTGTACCACCACGTGATGCACGGTCCAAAGGCGTCTGTCCACCGGCCGTCCACCGGTGGGGCTCCCACCGGCGCGCGAGCGGGGCTGCCTCTGGGCTGCAGCGATGCCGTCGACCGGTCGGAGAGACGCGTGGAGGTCGCTGTAGAACCTCTACAAGCCATCCGTCAGCGAATTTCTCCACAACCCGACCCACATCATCGAGCACTCCGACGGCGAGATCCGGCAACAGTCCGAAGCCGCCTACATCGGCCGCCCGATCGGCGGTGCTGCGACAGTGAACGACGAGGCTGACGGGGTGCGTTGGCCCGTACCGAAGAACTGGACGGCCTCGACATCCACACCGGCATGCGCGAGCAGGTCGGCCACTACCTCTCAGGGAACCATCCCTACCTGGGCTGACCGATGTCTACGGGAGACCCTGGCCCGCACCGCCCTGCCAGTGGCAGCCATCAGTCGCCGCTTCACCGTCCTTCAGGACTGAGCACGAAACGGGTTCCAGCGGCTGGTTTTTAGGGGTGTTGAAGGCGGCGCGGAAGGGCGCGCGGGAGGGAGAGGTTCTGTCGTGGGGACTGGCTCCTGCCCCTTGGACAACGTGCGAGCGTACTCGGCATAGGCGCCCAGGTCCGCGTCGTCCAGTGTCCTGATCAGTGCCCGGAACGACTCGGCGGTCTTCCATCGAGCCGTGTCACGGATCAGAGCATGCGCGCAGCCGGTGAGCGAGGCCTGATGCAGGGCGGTGAGGCACTCGAGCATGGGACGTGTTCGCATAAGGCTGGTATCGCCATGGAGCGCCGGCTCCACGTAGGCGTCGAGTCCGGCGGCGCACAGTGCGGACATGGCGTCCACGCGTTGCTGCAGAGGATGTCCGGTCACGTGTGCCCGTATGGCCTCCTTGTCCTTCTGGTCCAACGAGAGTGTGCTGTCGTCACCTCGGCCTTGACGGAGGTAGATGCGGAGGATGAGTGCTTCCATCGAGGCGCCGTCGTCCGGGACTGCTTCGAAGTCGGCCAGCCGCTGCGCCGCCGTGGTGGCGTCGACCCGGGCCAGGTGGCGCAGCAGCCCGGCCGCCGCATGGTGATGGTGGTGTTCGCGCAGCGTGTGAAGGCTGCTGAGCAGTTCTTCGGTGGGGGCCAGCGCGATCGGGGTGAGAAGGTCGTCGTGGGCGTGGCCCCGGGCGTGCAGTGCCTGCAGCAGGGCCGCCCGGTCGCCCGGTGAACGAGCGGCTGTCGCATTCAGCAGCCGATCGCGGTCGCGTGTCCGGCCGTGCTGTTCGAGCCAGCACCAGAGTTCGGCGACATCCGCGATGGGCCGGTCGGCGACGTCGGTCAGCAGCCGGTTGCCGTCCACCGGGCGCCCCGCCTCGCGGAGGGCGTCGATGAATTCGCTGATCCGCTCGATCGGGCCGAGGGAAGCGGCCTGACGCAGCAGATACAGGACAGCCGATTCATGGCCGGCCGCACGCAGGGAGTCGCCCAGCGCGATGGTGTCCGCGGTGGTGAGCCCGGTCGCCGACCATCTCAGTACGGACTGGGCCCGGGATTCCATGCCCATGGACCACAGCACCTCGCAGAAGTCCTGTACCTGCGGGGGCGTGGTGGTTGCCCGGACCGTTTCGCGCAGGAGTTCGTCGGCTGCTTGCGGGTGGTCGGCCTGGTCCATGGCCTGCAATACACGCACGATGTCCGCTGTCGGTCTGCGGGAGACGACAGCGGCGGACTGCCGATACAGCTCGAACGCCTTCTCCTTCTGGCCCATCACCAGCAGCGCGTCCGCCAGCCGGGCGGTCTCTTCCAAGGATGACGTCGTCGCTGCCTTCAGTACCCGGTCGGCGTCCGCACCCATCTCCGCCGACCACAACGCGCCCGCCAGGTCCAGGATCTGCTCGGTCGTACGCAGCCTGTCGATCGCCGCGTTCATCAGCCATTCGGTTTCCGTCACACGCTGAGCAGAGCGCAACGCCTTCACGACCGCGGCGACTTCGTCCCCCGCGCACTCCGCCCTGGCACCCAGTAGCTGATCGACGTCCTCGCTGTTGTCCATGGCGTGGAGGGCGTCGACGAGTTCGACGATGTCCTGTGCCCTGCGTCCGGACGCGGCCAGCAGCACGATGTCAGCGTCCTGTGTTCGCGTTCCGCCGCGCAGCAGCCACACCAGAGCCGCGACTTCCTGTGCCGGCCGCAACTGGGCAGCGAGGGAGAGCAGTTCGTCCGCCAGCGCGGTGTCCGCGGGGTCCTCGCCCTCCCGCAGCCGGGTGGCGTGGGCGATGATGGCGCGCGGCTGGTTCCGAAGCGCGGCCCTCAGTCGTTCCGGGATACGGTCCTCGGGAGTCTCACGAGCCGTCGTCCGGTCCTGCAACCTGACGCTGTAGCGATTGCGGGCGAACGCGAGGGTCCGTCCCGCGTTGCTCAGCCGCTGTTGCGGCAACGGCCGCCCCTTGGCTCGCAGTTCGCTGTGCAGGTGCTCGTAGATCTTGCCGACTTCCAGTACGTCCCCGCCGTCCGGCGTACCACCGTTCAGGAGGTGCACCAGCTCACCGGTGAAGGCCGTGTACGGCTCTCCGGGCGGCGCCTGGGCCAGCCGGGTGGCCGCGGACGCGGTCAGCAGATAGGAACCGGCGATCCGCGCCTGCTCCGCCATCTCCACCGGCCCGCTCATTCCCCCGGTGATGGCCTGGCCGCTGTAGCAGCAGTCGAGGATCACCACCTTGTTCACGTTCCTGCCCGCGTTGAGGATCTCCCGGCGGATCTCGTCGAAGTTCACCGTGGTGTACGGACGGTCGGGGTCGGAGGACGGCAGGGTGAGAAGCAGCCCGTCGATGTCGGGGTGGGTGAGTCCGTGGCCCGCGTAATAGATGAGCAGGGTGTCCTCGGTACGCCGGGCGGTGTCGTGGATGACGTCGAGGACCTCCGCGGCGGAGGCCGGGTCCGTCACCCGGATGCAGTGCCCCCGGGGCAGACCCCAGACGGTGGAGTCCTCCAGGAGTTCCCCCAGGGCGGAGATGTTGTTCTTCACCGCCGGGAGGTCCTCCAGCTTGTCGCTGGCGAAGGTCGACGAACCGATGAGCACGGCGTAGGAGCCCGAGGGGTCAGCCAGTTCCATCGGCACCGCCAGGCTCCCGCCCCGACACACCGGCCTCGTCCGGCGCCGACAGTGCCTCGACCAGCCGCCGCACTGTCTCCGGCTCCGCGTTCTCCAGCGTGATCGTCACCCCGTCCGAGGGCCGGGCGAAGGTGAACCTGGCCGCACTCCGGCAGCGCGCGCTGCGCCAACTCGCGTACGCGAGGGCCAGGTTGCCCACCGCCACGGCCTGGGTGACGATCACGTCGACGAACTCCAGACCACCCATGCCACCGGGCGTGGGATCGCTGTCCAACCGGACCTCGTCCGGTCCGTCATCGTCGTCACGAAGCCAGCGGTACAGATCCTTCAGTTCGGAGCCGTCTCCGTCCGACATTCTGATCTGAAGTCGCATTCCACCCCCATCCACAGCGCTCAGCCTCCTCGCGCCGAGCACGCTCCCAGCGGGATGTTTGCACACCGGGAGCCGACAAGGGGGAGATACGGCTTCCTTCCGATTCTCCCGGGTTCGACGACTGGTGGGCATACGGGGGCTGATCGATGGCTGATGACTGCTCAGGTCCTTGTTCGACCTGCGGGTTATCGTGTCGTTGGTCTGCCTGTGGCACTCGCGAAGCGTCAGCCGTCGTACGACGACGACCTTGTGAGGGTGATCGCGGATCTGCAGCGGGACGCGGCCCGGCGCAGGAGCGACAATGTCGAGCTGCGGGCGAAGAACGCCGAGTTGAGGCGCCTCTTGGCTCAGGATTCCTTGAGCTCTTCGAAGCCGCCGTCGTCGGACAGTCCATTTCGCAAGCCCGCGCCGCGCTCGCAGCGCGACGCCTCGGGCCGTCCCATGCCCGGCCTGCGAAGTTCCACAGCTGCCGCCGCACCGGGTGGCGGCGGAGCCCGGTCCAATCGACGAACACGTTCCGCACCAGCGTCGATTCCCTTGCCAACTCGGACAGTTGACCGATGCTTTGCATGTTGCTGATCCGATGCGCGTTGCCTGCATCAGTCCGCGCGTGTGAACATGACACTTTGTTCACTGGTCGAAAATATCCGCAGTCGAACAAGACATTTCCGGTGGGGGGGGGAAGACGCTGTGGGCGGCGCGGAGCCGACGGAATCGGCGGGGGCAACGAACGAGACCGAGCCCCAGTCGCCCAGGTCGGCGCTTGCGGACATCGCGGATCAGACGCTTCTGTGCACGGGCCACGCGTCGGCGTCCCTTGCCGAGGTTCTCCCTGTACCGCGACCACCCTCGGACAACAGCAAGTTCGCCATCGCAAAGTCATCCTCGGTGGTGACAGCCACGGCGACCGGCATGGTATCGGCCGGTCCGGAATCCGCACCCTCAGTCGCAGCCGCACTGCAGGCTGCCCGGTCAGAGGTGCCGCCACGGCGTACGGACCATCGGGCATCAAGGGCCACTCCGGGGCCAACGCGCTCGGCGGCAAGCCCACGGACCCCGGTGCGCCGGTGACTGACGAGGCCATCGTGAAGGGCACGATTCCCGCCAAGGACGGCGGCTTCCAGCCTCCGGCAGTGCGGATCAGATGAGGCAGTGATGACGACGAAACTGAAGTTCAACGGCGGCTGGTGGGCGACCGTGACGGACGAACCACTCCACCTCGTTCCCCGGCTCCTGGGTACTTTCTTGATCGTTTCCCCTTATGCGGACAGGGTGGAACGAGAAAAGTTCCTCGCGGACACGTTCGGCAGCCAGGACTGGCTCTGGGACCTCCCTGACGTGTTCCGCTTCGACCCGAGCGGCCGACAGCTGGTCGGGGCCGAATTCCGGATGCCGGAGGAGTCCGCCTCCGCCGAGGACGCCGCCCGCCTTCCCGTCATGCCCGCAGTACGCCCGGGCGGGCTCCGTGCGGACGAGGTCAAGAACTTCCGGCATGAAATGTGCACGGTTCTGTGCCGTGCCCCCGGCGATACCGTGCTGACCTGTCTGCGCGACCTCGGCGTCCTCGACGAGCCACTGGAGGCCCGCATCGGCATCGCCCCAGACGTAGCGCTCCTTGTCCAGCAGGGCGCAGTCGTCGGCTGGAGCCTGACCGACCCCGCCCGGTACTTGACCCCCGGGCTGGCCGACCCCGATCCCCACCTGCCGTCCGACCCCACCCGTCGACTGCTCACCGAGTGTCTGGACCTGGTCACCACGCCGCTGGTCGATGACCTGGTGGACGGCGAACCGGCAGCCCTGGCCCGCCTCCAGGCGGCCGATGAAGCCCTGCGCAACCAACAAGAGGACCGGCACCGGGCCGATGCCCTGCTCGACCTCATCGCCACCATGGTCGACGACTACGGAAACTGGTGACCGAGTTCGACACGGGGCGTTTCCGTGTCGTGAAGGCGCTGGGGACGAGGTGGCACTCCCCACTGCACATCACCCCATGTTTGGACTTCCGGGACTTCCGTGTGCGCATCGCGATGTACGCAAACGTCGAGGAACGCGGGCGGTTCCTGCGCGATACCTCGGCAGTCAGCCTGGCTGTGGACACCCCCGACAAGCTCAGGTTCGACCAGCACAGTCGTGAACTGATCGGCGCCGAGCTCCAGTTGCCCGACGATCGCATCCAGAGCACCGAACCTGAAGATCTGATCTCGCTCCGAAATGGGACGAGGCCCCCTGGAAACCGCCACCGACGCAGGCGCACCTTCGATTGCCTTGCCTCGATCGGCTACTGCGTGCACTCACGGCCGATCATCGCCAGGACGCCACAGAGGCGACGAGACCCCCCCCCTACGAGCCGAAACGCTCACTGGCGGTCGATCTCAGACCTACGCATTGCGATGCGTAGGTCACAGGTGCCCGATTGGCCCGGATTCCAAGGTCAACCAAAACAAGAAACCCCAGGTCACGGCGAGTGAGTCCTGGGGTCCCTCAGAGCCGCCTTCGGGATTCGAACCCGAGACCTACGCATTACGAGAACACTAGTGATCGTGACGCGAGGTGCCGTTCTGTGCCGCCAGATCTAGTTTTACCTGATCAGAACACATCCGGGGTTCTGCCCCGTGTTGTCTTGTCTATCTGGTCCAAAGGCGTCCGGCCTCCCCGTGGCCTCCCATCGCCGTCACCTGCGCGATCCAGGGACCGCCCCGCTGAGCATGAGGCGCGATTCTCAGCTGAGCACGGTTGGACTGTAGGCATTCAACAAGGCCCGGCTTGGAGCTGCAACTCCGGACAGACGAGGAAGGTGCAGGCGATGGTCGGCTGCGACCATCGCAGCACCCGGGCATGCGCGCACGCTCTAGGCCTCGCACTGTACGGATTAGGGGAGCCTTCGGCTGCGGTACAGCGGTATGAGGGCCACCTCCTCCCGCTCCTACGCGAGTCAGGATCGCACCGTCCACCGCATTACAGGGAGACTCGGGCGATAGCCCTCCTCGGCCAGCCAGGCGCGGGCCCGACCGCGCTGTCGCTCATCGCAGAACCGGTGGTACCGGCGCCAGGAGCGCTGGTCATGAGCGAGGATGTCCTTGAACTGCCGGAAGGCGCCCCGCCCGCCGATGGCGATCCGCAGCTGGTCGGCCAGGGCAGCGCCGCCGAGCCCGTCGATGAACAGCTCCATGTCCCGGTAACCGGCCCGCGAGCGCAGAGCCGGAATCCGCAGCCATCGCTCGGGATCATCCGTCTCCTCGGCCGGGGGCTCAGCCTCCAGCTCCTCACTGAACGCCGGCCAGCACTCCCCAGTAGACAGATCGAGTCGGCCTCCGGACTCAGCCGGATCGCCCTCCAGCAGCATGGCGAGCATCTCCATATCGACTGGAATCGGGCGCAGGAGGGGGACCGCCGCGTCTCCCGTAACCGAGCTCAGCCGCTCCGCCAGCTCCTCATCGCCCTGGAAGCCGCGCCCCTGGAGCGCGCCGAGAAACAAGGTCGCCATCTCCGCGGCCTCCGGCAGTCCTCGCGCTGCCGCTTCCGCCACCCCATCGCCAGCCAGCTGCAGCACTTCACTCGCGGGTCCACGGCGCAACGCGGCAAGCAGAGCCGCCCCGTCCTGTGTGTGGAGCGCGCCGCGCACGACCCGCAGCCCGTCCTCGTCCCATCCCTCAGCCACGACCCCGACCGTAGCGCGCGCTCCCGGGGACGTACGACGGCAAGACCTACCAGCTTCCCGCCGCCCGGCTCCGTACCGCTGTCGGGTCTCACCCGGCACCTGCAAACGGGCCATCTGAATTACACAGTCCCAGTTTCCTGGACCGTCTTGTCGCTCGTTCCGGTGAGCAGAATCCTTCGGCCGTGCGACAGACCGTCGCCTGGAGGTTCATGCTTGCCCTTGCCGCACCACGACCTGGCCTGATCCGACGCTGTACGCATCTTTGGAGACAGAGCACGTGGCACATCAAGTGTCCCTGGAGGCCCCCGATGTGGTCGAGGGCGTCGTGGATCACCTGCTGCACATCAGCTACGACGAGCGCACAGTGCTCCGGCTGGCCGCCACAACCGGCGATGAGGAGACCATCACCGCGCTCGGCAAGGCGCTCTTCGGCGTGCAGCCTGGGGAGAGCCTGCGCCTGCGCGGCACGTGGACCCAACACCCTCGCCACGGAAGACAGTTCACGGTCGAGCAGTGTGAACGGACTATGCCTGCAGACGAACGGGCGATTCGCCTCTATCTCGCCTCCGGCATGATCCGCGGCATCGGCCCGGTCCTCGCCTCCTCGATCGTGGACACATTCGGCGCACAGACACTAAAGGTCATCGACACCGAGCCGCAGCGGCTGCTGGCGGTGCACAACATCGGCGTGATCCGGCTCGGCCGGATCACGGCAGCCTGGCAAGAACAGAAGGCCATCGCCGAGATCATGCTGTTCCTGCAGAACCTGGGGATCACCCCGGGTCTCGCGGTGAAGATCTACACCGCCTACACCGACACCGACGACGATCCGATCGACATCGTGCGCCGTACCCCCTACCGACTGTGCCGGGACGTGCACGGCGTCGGGTTCCACAACGCCGACAAGATCGCGCTCGCCGTGGGCGTACCCAAACACAGCGACGAACGCCTCCAGGCCGCGCTGCTCCACGAACTCGACCAGGCCGGCGGCCAGGGCCACTGCCACCTGCCCGTACGCGTGCTGCTCACCCGCACCCGCCACCTGCTGTCCGACAACGACCCGGCCACCGCCGAAATCCTCGACGACGCGGTCCTGCGCCACGCCTTGGAGGTGCTGCGCGGACAGGGCGAGCTGGTCACCGAGACGTTCCCGCTGCCTGTGATGGACGGCTCCGACACGACGGCGGACACCGAGATCGCCCAGCTCGCGCGCTGGCACCGCGACGAGAACCAGCTCGCCTGGCACGTACGGCGCCTCCTCGGCTCCTCGCCCGCGCTGGCCGAACTCGCCCCATGGAGCGAGCGGTTGACCGAGCTCACCACAGCAGAGACGGCAGGGCTGACAGACGAGCAGTACCAGGCGATCCACACCGCGCTGACCCGGCCAGTATCCGTCCTGACGGGTGGACCGGGCTGCGGCAAGACCCACACGTTGCGCACCCTGGTGGAGGTCGCCGACGAAGCCGGCGCCATCGTCGCGCTTGCCGCTCCGACGGGAAAGGCCGCCAAGCGGCTGGAGGAGACCTGCGGACAGGCTGCGATGACCGTGCACCGCCTGATCCGCCCGCCCGACGGCGACTCTCTCTTCGACCACGCCAGCGTGCTGGAGACCGCGGACGTAGTGATCGTCGACGAGGCGTCCATGCTCGACCTCGCCCTGGCCCGCAAGTTGCTCGCCGCCGTGCGCGACGGCTGCCACCTCCTTTTGGTGGGCGACATCGACCAGCTGCCGAGCGTCGGCCCCGGCCGCGTCCTGCGGGACCTGCTCGATGTCGAGGACATCCCGCGCACCCGGCTCACCAGAATCTTCCGCCAGCACGACGACAGCGCCGCGATCGTGACGAACGCCCACCGCATCCTGCACGGTGAACTCCCGCACAACGACCCCAAGGCGTTCTGGAACCGGCCCGTGCCGGTCGCCGAAGACATCGCCCAGCGTGTAGTCAACCTGGTCTGCGAACTCATGCCCGAACACTTCAAGACCCGGCCGGAGGACATCCAGGTCCTGTGCCCAGGCAAGAAGAACATCGCCGGCATGACAGACCTCAACCTGCGTCTCCAGCAGCGGCTCAACCCACCCGCGCCGAACAAACCCCAGCACTACCACGGCGGGACGGCCTTCCGGCTCGGCGACCGCGTCCAGCAGATCCGCAACAACTCTCACCGAGGCGAGGCGGGCGTCTTCAACGGCAGCAGTGGCACCATCACCGCACTCGACTCCGAAGCCCACCAACTCACCGTCACGTTCACCGACGGTGAGACCGCGACCTATCCCTTCACCGACCTCGATGAACTGGTCCACGCCTACGCCCTGACCGTCCACCGCTCCCAGGGCAGCGAATACCCGTACGTCATCGTCCCCATGATCAACGCGGCCGGGATAATGCTGCTCCAGCGCAACCTGCTCTACACCGCCGTCACCCGCGCCCGCCAAGGCGTCATGCTCATCGGCCAGAGCAAGGCCGTCGAACGAGCCGTCGCCAACAACCACACACAGCGCCGCAACACGACTCTGACCCACCGCATCACCCACGCCGCGCCCACCGTGCCCACCCCGCGCGGCCAGACGCCTATCGGGCAACTCTCCTGGGGCTGAGGACGTCCAGGACGTGGACGAGACCCTCCGCTTCTTCGTCACCGCCGGAGATGCGGGCAGGGCCGCAAAAACCGAGGCTCAGGTATGGAGACCGACATCACGGCTTCGCCTCCCAACAGCCTTGACGCTGCTGATCTGCTCCCTTCGGGACGAAGCTCGCCTTGCTCACGTTGACGCCGTCCCTCGATGGAGGGATGCACCTCTGGATCACTCTTACCCGGGCGACTGCGAGGACAAGACAGAAGCCATCACCCTCATCCGGTGTTCGCGCACCGGGCTGATCCGGGATTCCGTCAACCGCTCCCGCCAGGCACGCAACATGGCAATCGCCAGATAGACAGATCGGACACATGCGTGAACACCAAAGTACAGCCTGAGGTATCAGCGGCTACGCCACACCCGAGCAACCAGCACGTCCCCAGCGTGCCTTCCGACTACTGCTCACTCATCCCCGTCAAGCCGCTGCGCATGGTGGCTGTCATCGGCGGCCTGCCCACAAGTCTGGAGGAGATGGATACCCGGATCCAGCTCACCCACGGCTGCCAGTCCGGCTTCGTCCCCACCGCTAACCTCCACCGCGTCCTGACGAAGTGCAGCGAGGGCGCGGTGCGCGCATGACCACAGCCACGATGACCAACCTCGTCCCCAGCCCCGGCAGCGCCCTCTATTCCCTAACCACCGAGTACAACCTGCAACTGGTGGAGTGGGACACCACCAGCCCCGACGAGTACCTTCGTGGCAAGTTCTACGCCCATTACCTCCTCCCGCGGGATGGTCGCCGCCTCGTCATCGTTCCGGCCGGCCAGGACCCTGACCTGCGCGTGAACGTCGTCCGCAGCCTCATCACCCACCTGGGTAAAGACGCGGCACCGCCCGTCGAACCCCGTCATTACCCGTGGTGCGCTCCTGGAGCCTGCATCGGCCACCGCTACGACGACGGCAAGATCCTCACCGAGCACATCGGTGCCGAACTCCGCCTGCCCGTCCCCGCAGGCATGCGCGTTCACCATGACGAGCTGCTGTCCGCACAACTTGCATCGGACGAGACCCTCGTCGACGAGGCGCCGAACGTATCCTTCAACTCCGGCGGAGAAGGTGTCCTGTTGACCACGGCCGAGTTCGACACCGTGATCGACAACCTTGCCGACTTCCTGGACGGACTCCGCGCCATGCGTGCCAAGATGACCACTCCGCGGGCGGAGGGGGCAGCATGACCACCGACACCCCCAGGGCGGCCGAACAACATGCCGGCGAGCAGTACGAAGCCGACGACCCACGACCAGAAGATCGAGCGGACGATGCCCCGGGCGGCGCTGACCTGCGCGTGCTCGGTCTCCTCGGAGAGGTGGGCGGAGGCGTCGTAGCCGCTGAAGGTGTACTGGGCCAGCAGGAGCCCCAGCAGCCCGACGTAGAGGGGGTTGCTCCAGCCCGTGTGGTTGGTGAACTCGCCGAACACGAAGCTCGCCGGCTGGTGGTGGGAGGGCACGAACGCCAGCGCTCCGACGATGACCGCGACGCCGCCGAGGTGCCACCACACGCTGATCGAGTTCAGGATGCTGACCAGGCGTACGCCGAACAGGTTGAGCATGGCGAGCAGCAGCAGGATGACCGCGAAGATCACCAGCGTGCGTTCCGGGGTGGGCGTGAAACCCCATTGGAGGTTGAGCCAGGCGCCGGCGAAAAGGGCGGTCCCATAGCAGCCGCCGGCCATCCCTCCCATCAATCCGAGCAAATTGAGCCAGCCGGTGCCGTAGCCCCAGCGGGGACCGCCGAGCTTGCTGGCCATGAAGTACAGGGCGCCGGACACCGGATAGGCGGAGGTGACCTCGGCGAGCGCGGCACCGACGATCAGCACCATCAGGCCCACCAGAGCCCAGCCCCACAGCATGACGGCCGGGCCTCCCGTGGTGAGTCCGAAGCCGAAGAGGGTCATGCACCCGGACAGGACGCTGATGATCGAGAAGCTGAGCGCGAAGTTCCCGAACGGACCCATGCGTCGGGTCAGCACGGGTTCGTATCCGAGTTCCCTCAGATACGCGTCATCGGACTTCTGCCGCTGGGCGCGGTGGTGCGGAGCTGAGCGGGACACTGGACGGCCTCCGAAGGAGTGCGAGAAACAGACAGTTAGACAGGTTCATGCCAATCGGCACGGAGTGAGCACCGGCGGTCGATCACGGGTGCGGCCCGTCGCGAGGCATGCGTTTCCGGGCATAGGAGCGGGACTCGGCGCGGGCGCGAAACAGCAGTGCCTCGCCGGGGTCCGCAGTTGCCGCACCGTCGTGCACCGAGGCCCAGGGCTCACGCGCCGCGTAGGGACCCATCGCCTCGAAGACCTCGGCCGCTTCAAGGTATTGATGACCCGCCCACAACGCGTAGGCGAGATGGTTCAGATCGGCCACTGAGCACAGACCGGGAGGCGCCTTCCGGAACCAGTCGTGGAAGGCGTTCTGTGTGTAGCCGAGCGCGGGATCCTCCGCCCACTGCCGTCGCCACAGCGGATCCACTCGGGCCCGACGCTGCTCGATCTGCGCGTACGCGGGCAGAAGCAGCAGTGGCGAGCCGACAGGCCTCTGTCCCGCCACCGACCAACCGAAGTCGACGACCGCCGCCAGGGCAGAGGCCCGCAGACCGTCGAGGGAGAGCAGGAACTGCAGCACGCGGTGGTAGGCCTCACGGTTGTACGGATCACGTTGGTTGACCTCGTAGAGGAGCCCCCACGGACCGCTAGGCAGCATCGGCTCGGCGGACCTCATTCGGTGCTCCTGCCGCAGTTGCCGTGTGTCGACCTGGGCCAGGGCCAGCAGGCACACCCACGGCACGGGGTCGTGGGGCGCACTACGAGCAGCCAGCAGCGCCGCACGCCGCGCCCGTGTCTCGAACTCCAGGGTCCGCGGGTGTTGTTGACGGTGCGCACGGAGCGCCCTCTCGACCGCGACGCGAACAGCCATCAGCTGCGCGTCGTAGCTGTCGGGCTCCTCGGCGAGCCAGACGTCGACCACGTCCGACCGGGCTGCCGCCACGGCCAGTAACTGGGTGCGTGACGTTCGCAAGGTCCAGTGCGTGCCCGTCTTCCACAGCAGTTCCTGCGCGGGCTTCCAGCGTCCCGTCTGAAGCTCGACCAGGGCCACACGCAGGTCGTCGTCATGGCCGGCCGGGTGGTAGACAAGACGCATCAGAGTCCCTCGGCGCGGACCGGGAACCGCCGGCGATCGGGATCGGGGCCGCTCGTACGATGCACGCGGACTGTACGGGGGAACGTGCTCTCCAAGCTGGACGGGAAGGTCATCGGGAGCCTCAGGCAGGTTGGGGGGAAGGGGCCGCGAAGTGGTTGGGGGCGGACCGTCGGCGGAGAAGGGGAAAGGGACTCGGAAGCCGAACCGGGCTCGCTAGAAGCGAATCTGGCCGATCATGTCGGCGACACCGGTCATGAACCGGTTGATGCTCGGGGCCATGGAAGTGCTGGCCAGGAAGAACCCGAAGAACACGCAGACGATCGCGGGTCCGGGTTTCACGGCCTTGCTGCGGATCAGAACGACCACGAGGATGCCGAGCAACAGCACGAAAGAGACGCTCAGAGCCATCAGGAACCCGCTTCCTCCACGGACCCTCGCCGCTCCCGGCGAGCTTGGCTGAGCGCGCGACGCAGAGCATCGGGTCGCGTCAGCGATCGTGGGCCCTGCGGGAAGACGTGCCAGTGCATCCCCGGAGGCGTCATGCTCTCCGCAGACGGCACGACGACGTGGCACTTCCGCCCCAGCGCGACGGTCCCCAGCTCCTCCCAGTGGGCCGCGGTGCCCACGGGAACCAGGAAGTACAGCCGGGGCTCCGGA
The DNA here is from genome assembly GCF_044457795.1 of Streptomyces sp. NPDC050528. Classification (NCBI taxonomy): domain Bacteria; kingdom Bacillati; phylum Actinomycetota; class Actinomycetes; order Kitasatosporales; family Streptomycetaceae; genus Streptomyces; species Streptomyces sp. NPDC050528. Next base: position 182,343 of record NZ_JBITHH010000020.1, on the reverse strand, counting down.
CCCTCGTGGTCCAGGATCACTGGGCCGACCGGTTCGTCACCCTCGCCGAGGATCTCGATCGCGCGTCGGCCCACGGCCTCCACGGCGCGCACGGCGTCCCACCACTCCCCCGCCGAGCACAGCTCGGGCTCCTCGCCGATAGGCATCCAGCGCGGCGGATTCGCGTGGGCCGCGGGATTTTCGTCGGACATGGAAAAGGCCTCCTCACCACTGCGTGTGAGGAGACCATTCCATTCAGCAAGCTGTCCTGCGCGGACAGTCTGTCCGTGGGGTCCGTTCGCCAAGGTCCTTGACAGAAGGTCAGGTTGTGCTAATGCCCGTCCAACTACCGAACGCGGACAGCTCGTTGGAGGGGTGGACGTCCATCCTGAGCAGCGCAGCGGTGGTCTCGCGAACAGACGGGTGGAACCGCGTGTGATTGGGCGCGACCTTCCGGGCGCGCTTGAGGTCCGCGAAGGCACCGTCACGGTCGTTCTCCGCGAGCTTCGCGGAGGCCACGTCAATGAAGTGGTGGCTCGACCGCTCGCCGACAGTCGTGCTGGGCGGGGCCCACTCACCGCCGGGAACCGGAGACCATTCAGCGAGACGAGCGAGGGCCTGCTCGGTGTCACCCGTGTCGATCATCGCGTGCACCTCATGGATGCGGATGTTCGTCGGGCCGAACGACATCTCGTACGCCAGGGAGTCGCGGTTGCCTGCCATGGCCGCGACCTGCTCCGCCTCCCGCAGGTAGTCGTCGGCGCGAGCGGAATCGTTCTCCCGGGCTTCGAGGACAGCCAGCTTCAACAGCAGCGCGCCATCGACCGCGAGCGCGTCCTGCGTGAAGGCGCGTTCGGGCTGGAGCCGCTCCAGTTCGGTCCGCAGCCCGAGGAGCCTGCGGCGTGCCGGCGTGTACGCGCCCTGGCGCAACATGGCTCCCGCGACGAGGTAGCCGGCCGTGAACTGCATCAGCGGATCACCGGAGCGGTCCGCCGCCCAACGGACGCGCTCCAACGCCGTGTTCGACAGGTCGTGGTGCCCCATCTTGTGGGCGAGGGAGTTGACGGCGCGATACGCGCGCGCGAGGTGCCAGAACGCCTTGGCCCGGTCACCGTTTTCGCCGCCGAGGGCGACGTGCGTCAGTTCGGTGATGATCGGCGGCAACAGGGGGCCCATCGGGGCATACCGGGCGTCTCGGCGCAGGGCCGCTACCTGGTCGACCTCCGAGGCGAGCACGGGAAGCGCCCGCGGAGCGATCTCCAGGTCGTCGGGGCTGTCGTAGCAGAGCAGGAGGCGGCGGAGCTCGGGTATGACGGCGTGGACGCCGTCCTCCGCCTCCGGCTCACCGTAATACGGCTGGCCGGTCAGGACCTCGGGGCCGAAGCGCAGGGCCTTGGCGAGAGCCAGCACCAGCGAGGGTGAGGCCTTGCGTGCGCCCGACTCCAACTTCTGCACGTAGCTCGGGGAGACCGCGACTTTCTGTGCCAGTTGAGCGGCGGACAGTTTCCGTGTCCTACGAGCGATACGGAGACGGTCTCCCAGCGTCAGGTTTTCACTCATCGGTGAACCTGTCCCTTCGCGATGAAGCACTTAGATCAGAGTACGGATAATGTCCAAGCCTGCGCCCTTGGTCGCCAACTGTTAACAGAGCTGATGGCCGCGCGCCCACGACGTACTTCGCGAAACAGGCCTGACGCACATCACTGTCCCGTCCTGATCTTCCGAACGGATAGACAGAGAGGGGCATTTCACAAAGAACCGGGCGCTGAGTGAGCAGGGTTTCATCCCTCAAGTCAAGAGGTGGGCGTCGAATTACCTACGGACAGATTGTCCGCGCGAATCCTGCGCAGGCCGGAAACCAGCCCTTGTCATCCGACCGCGACCGGTAGCCAGACGCTTACGTCGACACGATGAGTGGGTGTGAACGCCCATACTCTCGCGGCCACAGGGCGGTGTCGCCTAGGCCGAAGGCAAGGAGTCAGGAATGGCTGAAGCCGAACGGTACCTCGTGTTGTGGGACATCGACCGCACGCTGCTTTACGTCGGTGAGATCGATCGGCAGGTCTACCGCGAGACCTTCGCCGAGATCGTCGGGCGCCCAGCGGAGCGACTTCCGGCCCGGGGAACCGGCCTCACCATGCCCCTCGCGATCCGATCCCTGCTCCTGCAAAACGGCGTGCCGGCATCGGACGTCCCCCAACTGCTGCCGCGCATCGTTGAACTCCTACCGCAGCGCCTCGCCGCGCATGAGGAAGGCCTGCGCGAGCAGGGCGTCCTCATGCGCGGTGCCGTGTCGGCCCTGAAGGCGGTGCATGAGCAGCCGCACTGCGTACCGACCGTCGTCACGGGGAACCTCAAGCCCAACGCGCTGTTGAAGCTCGAAGCGTTTGGCCTCGACGCCTTCCTGGACACCGGAATCGGCGGGTACTCCTCCGACGACGAGCACCGTCCCGCCCTCGTCGGCGTCGCACAGAAGCGAGCTCAGGCCAAGCTCGGGGCAACCTTCACGCGCTCCAACACCGTCGTCATCGGAGACTCACTCGAAGACGTCCGCACCGGACTTGAGGGCGGCGCTTCAGTGATCGGAATCGCGTCCGGCAAGACCACCGCCCGCGATCTGGCCTCAGCGGGAGCCGACTCGGTGCTCGACAGCCTTGAGGACGTACAGCGGCTCCTGGAGGAGATCACGACAGCGACGCGTTCTTCCGCCGAGCAGTGACCGGCCAGTCACCGTTCCAAAGCCCCTTCACCGGCGCCCGCTTGGCCGAGGAGCGTTCGTGGTCGGGCCTCGGGCCGGTGTGCGGGGTGCCCGAGGGAGTTGCGCAGCCGGATGCCGTTGAACCCGCAGGTGCTGGAGATGACGGCCTCCCAGTACGGCCACAGGACGTCCAGAACCCGCAGTTGGATGCCAGCCTCCGCGTGCAGGGCAAAGACGTTCCCGACGGGCTCGGGTGGGCCCAACGGCTCGACGGGTTCCTCTGCGACATGGGCGCGCGGGACGGGCTCCCCGATGGGGCGGAAGAGCGTGGAGTCGAACCGGTAGGCGTAGAGGCGAACGTTGCGGATCTCCTCCAACCAGTCGTACTCGATCGCGTGTACTCGCGCGCCCCCGCCCGGGCCGATGATCCGCTCGCGGTCCGACGGGGACGTGTCAGGTGTCACCCATGCCATTGCCCGAGGACATTGCTTGGGGAACCAGTAGTCGGGGGCGCGGACCGCGTCGACGGCCCAGACAAAGGCTCCCTGGTCCTTCGACGTCGGGGAGACGCGCGGGACGAAGCGGGTGATGGTGGGATCCTCGGAGAAGTGCAGTAGCTGTCCAGGTTCTGGCCGCATCGGAGCATCGTAAGTTCACTTACGCAGTGCTCGCCTTCCGTATTTCCAGGAGCGTCACTGCTGTTCACCTGGAACGAGCCACCAGGTGAACCGGTTTGGAAAGCGCTGAGCGTCACGGGCCACTATCCCGGACTGAGGAAATGATCAAGATGGAGGGCTCGTCAACAAGAGCCCTCCATCTGCCCCGGTCGTCGGCGTACGGACACCCCAACGAGGCCAAGCCTGCCCCCGCGCCCAAAAAGCAAGACCAGAATCACCAAACCGGACCGCTACTTTGCGGCAGAGGTGAGTTACTGATCCGCGGGTGGCCGGTGCAGTCGACTGCCGGTGGAGTCGACTTTGGACATCGCCCCCTGCACCGCGGCATCACCCACGTGTCGGCTGGTAGGACATCGTGGCCCCGGCGATCACAGTCGAAACGGAGAACTCAATGAGCACTCACGCCAGCCCGCTCGTCGACGGTACGACCCCGATGAACGCGTACGAGGGGCAGGTATGGGACACGCTCAACGAGCACTGGCAGCGCCGCGACAACCGCCGTGGTCTGCCGAACTGGGCGAATGCCGCGCTCGGTCGCACCGGAGAGGTCGCGGGAAACGCCGTGAGACGGGTTACGGACGCTGCGCCAGAGGCAGTCACGGAACCGATCCGTCGCGCAGGCGACGCGGTCGCCGACAAGGCCATGAGACCAGTGCTCGGAGCCGCGGCAGCATTGCTCGAATTGGTCAACGACTGGGCCATGGACCTCAACGACCCGCAGAACGTCGAGAAGCTCGCCCGCAAGCAAGGTGTCGAACTCGACCGTTTCACCGAACTACGGCAGCAGGACCTCAAGGTCTGCGACCGGCTGCTGTCCCGCAACACCCTCAGGTGGCGCACCGCCGGCGCGTTCGAAGGTGGCGCCATGGGCCTGCTGGCCATGGTCCCCGTCGCCGGTATCCCCGTCGCGATGACCGCGGACATCCTCGTCATCCAGGTCCTGAGCACGTCGATCGCATCGCGCATCGCGTACTCCTACGGCTACGACGCCAAAGACCCCGGTGAACAGATCTTCATCCAACGCCTGGTACGCCGGTCCTTCATGGCGCAGGCGGCCAAAGCCGAGCCGCTGCGTGAAACCGCACGGGCGGCGAACGCGATCAAGGGACGCATAAAGTGGTCGGAGAAGCTCCGCCAGGACCACCGTCTCCTGGCAGCCCTTGAAAAGTTGATGCAGCAGCTCGGCCCGACCGGCTCCAGGGTGCCGGTTCAAAACGTCGCCAAGGTCGTGCCGTTCGTGGGTGTCCTCATCGGTGCCGGCATGAATTCCGCGGTCCTCGGCAGGGTGGCCGCCGACGCCCAGCGGTACTGCCAGACCCGATTCCTGTGCGACAAGTACGGGCTGCCGCTGCCCGTCGCACTGGCGACCGACCGGGACGACGACCCCCAGACCGACGCCACGTAGGTGATGGCCGCTGGGTCCACAATGCGGCCTCCGCGGGTCCCCACTTGCGGGCGAACACCCGCGCCCCGTCAGGTCGTGCTTCGCCGTCGCGGCGCAACCCTTCGACCGGTGCCCTTGGGCATCGCAACAACGGGATCCGCCTCAACACCTGCGGGCTGGGCCCCGCCATCGCGATCGGCGGCAGGATACGGATCGATGGCGAGGGGATCGAGCCATGGACGCGCGTTCGCGCAGGAGATCATTGAGCACGCGCGCCGGAGACGTCGGACACAGGGCCAGTCGGGCGTCGAGCGCTGCCTCCCACTGCTCGGTCAGCCCGAGCAGCAGGCGTTTGCGCATGCCGAGGGTGACGTGGGCGTAGCGCGCCGAGACGGAGCCGTCGATGTGACCCATGCGTTGGTCCATGAGCACCTTCTCGGTACCGAGGTCCTCCATCACGGTGCGGTGGGTGTGGCGGAGACCGTGGGGTGTGAGGCCCTTGGCGATCGGGAGCCAGCAGGCGTCGGCCCGCTCATTGGCTGCGCGCCCTCGGGCCGGGACGCCGGGCCACGGCTCGCCGAGCAGCGGTACGGGGCGGGCCTGCTGCGGTGCCTTCCTCGGGTACCAGCCAGAGACCGCGGGGGTGAACAGCCAAGTCGCGAAGCCGCTTCGGCGCCAGTGAGCGGCGGGCTCCGACACCAAGCCCCCGCGTACAAACCCCAGGTCCGCGATGGCCTGCTCCACCCTCATGCGCTTGGCTTCGGTGACGCGGTCAGGGTGATTGAGGACGTTGGACACCGTGCCCGTGGAGACTTCGGCACGTAGTGCGACGTCAACGAGCTTCACGCTCTGGCGGACGCCGTAGCGAGCCGTACCCTGCCCGCGGAAGACGTAGGTCTTGCCGTGACACGGGCAGGGTTTCGGCTTCGTGTGAGCGACGTGGTTGGCGACCAAGGCCGACAGCCAGTCCATCGCGTCGATGGTGCGGTAGCTGTCGTCCTTGGGCGGGCAGCGCACCAGCTCGCCCGTGTCGAGTTCGTACAGCTGCCACTCGACGCGGACGGAGCCTGGACGGGCGAAGTCCGTTTCCAAGCCGACGATTTCGCCCCAGCGCATGCCGGTGTACCCCTTGAGGACGACGGCGACGAACTCGTCATCGCGGCCGGAGAGCAGGGCGGCCCGCTCGGCGGTCAGCAGGATGCCGAGTGCGTCGGTGACGACCTTCTCCGGGCCTCGGTCGCGGGATCGGCCGGCGCGCTTGCCGCGTCCGCGCCGTCTGGCGGCCGGGTTGGTCGTGATCAGTCCCTCGTCGATCGCGTCTTCGAGGATCAGATGGAGTGTTGAGCGCCAGGTTCTGACACTGGAGGCCGCGTAGATGGCCTTCTCTTTCTTCTCCCACAGGTCGACATCCCTGCGCACGATGTCGTCGAGCGCCTTGTCCTCGAAGTCGGGGAGCAGGTGCTCCTCGATGTGGCGCTTGTAGTTCTGCATGGTCGAGGCGGCCAGGTCCTGGGCCTCGTACCAGCGGTTCGCGTACTCGCCGAACGTCTCCTGGCCGAGTGCCAAATCGCGCCCGTCACTGCGGCGATCCTTGTTCTCGGCCGCCGCCCGTTGCGCCTCGCCCTCATCCCTGGCGATGCGGAGCGTGAGCATCTACGTCCTCCTCCCGCGTGAACTCATGACTCACGCAGGCTCTCCCCGACACTCTCAAGCCAACTCGACACGCCGGAGAAGATCACGCGAAGAGACCGAACGAGGTCACACGAAGGGTGCGGAGATCGACAGAGCAGGTTTGTCGACGCTTCCAGCCCACTCCACGCCAGCTGTACGGCGCGGTATCGGTCACGATCCCCACCCCGAACACGCGGTTCAGCTCAAGCGTGAACGCCTTTGGACTCCACCCGAGTTCGTCCCGCCAGCACCAACGGACGGTGGACGTACGGCCCGAGCAACTTCTACCACCTTGGGGCAATCGCTCGGAGCCCCGGTAACCCTCAACGGGCTTGCAAACAAGGCAAGTTGCTGTCAAGAGGTCGTCGGCGAATTCCTGTGGACACTTTGTCCGCTCGCCGCGCTCGCGTAGTGGAATCGTCTCTTCACGCTCCGTTGCACGATTCTCCGACGCGCCGCACCCCGATGCGCGTCCCAGGTGTCTCCCTGCCCGAGCCACTGTTCTCCCCCGCCTATCCCGCACTGGAGGAGTCTTCACATGGCACCCCGTACACGCAGTTCAGAGGGCCTGGTGGCCCCCGTTCCGACCAGCGAAGCTGTCTCTCTTCAGCGTCAGAGCAGTACAGAGGGAGGCGTCGGGCCGGCCACCACCACGGTCTCGCCGAAGATCGCCGTCGCACTGCATGACGGCTACTACGGGTGCACGTCAGGCACGGGTTTCAGCAACAGGGCCTTCCTTGAGGTACTCACCCGGACGCTGCCCCGAGGACGCCTCCTGGTCATGCCCGTTCGCATTCCACGCTCCGACCCCAGTTACGACCCCGCGTGGGTGGCCGAGACAGAAGGAATGCTGCGCCAGGTCGGCGCCGAGGTCGTGCCGGTTCCGGGTGGACAGGCGGCGACCGCCGCACTCGCGGGCTGCGAAGCGCTGTGCGAGCGGGTCACGGAAACCGCCCGGGAGCGCCTTGCCGACGCGCCCATGGCCCAACTGATCGGCCTGGACATCCCCTTCCTCGGGCTCGGGCCCCATCGCCGCGCCGGCGATCCGTTCAGCCTCCTTCTCCTGCCTCGGTCGACGAGCGAACTCGCCTCCCCGGAGGACCGGCGACGCATCCGTTGGGAGCACAAGGGGCTGGCAGCGGCAGTGTGTGGCGGTGCACGCGTCGCCGCCATCTCGCACCACATGCGTGGCCATCTTGAGCAGGTCTACGGTGTCCCACGGCACGCGGTGGTCGATCTCCCCAACGGTCTGCTCCTGAGCGACCACGAGGACGTGGCCCCGGCTCCGCTGCCGCCGCAAGCCGAAGCGGGGTTCCTGCTGGCCATGGGTCGGGCGGTGGAGAGCAAGGGCTTCGAGGACCTGCTGGAAGCCCTCCGCATCCTCAGCACGCAGGGCGAACGGGTGCCGCACCTCCTGCTCGCGCCCACAACGCACACGGAGACCCTGACCGGCTACCAGCGGCGACTCCAGGTGATGGTCCGCGACTACGCGATCGACGCGACGTTCTTCCTGCGGTTCTCCCCTCAGTACCGCTCGTGGCTGCGGAGCCCGGCTCTCCTGGGAGTAGTGGTGCCTTCCCGAGCCGAACCGTTCGGGCGGATCCCACTCGAAGCCTTCGCCTCGGAGGCCGCGCCAGTGGTCGCAACCCGGGCTGGCGGACTCACGGAGACCGTCATCGACGGCGTGACCGGGTTCACGGCGGAAGCCCGTGACCCCATGGGCCTCGCCCAAGCGATCAGTCGGGCGCTCCACATCAGCGCCCGAGAGCGTGAGCAGATGCGTGCGCGCGGCAGGGCACTGCTCACGGCCCGGCACGACTACGAGGCCACTATCCGCTCCTACTTGCGCCAGCACGTCCCTTGGGCGATGGTGCTCAGCGCCTCCCTGGGGAGTGGAGCGTGACAACCACCGCGCTGGTCGCCCTCAACTCCTCTTACGCCTTCTGGCAGTTATCCGACCGGCACGCCGAACAGTTACGGTCCGCCTTTCCCGACGTCCGCTTCCTGGTAGCCCACGAGCACGACTTCCCTGTCGAGATCCGTACCGCTGACGTCTATTTCGGCTGGTCCTTCGACCGGGCGTGGCTCGATACCTCCCCACGGCTCCGCTGGGCGGCCACCCCGTCCGCAGGCGTCGATCACTGGCCAGTCGCCGCGCTCGACGCTGCGGGGATCACGCTCACCCGCGGGTACGGCTACCACGGGAGGCCGATGGCCGAGCACGCGATCGGCCTGCTTCTGGGCTTCTCGCGGGGTCTGTTCACGAGTGCACGACTCCAGACCCGGTCCGCCTGGTGGAAGGACGACCTCGCCGACAGCTTCTTCGACCTGTGCGGCGAGACGCTCATGATCGTCGGCTGCGGCGCTGTCGGAATCCGCCTCGCCGAGGTGGCGCAGGCCTTCGGAATGCACGTCATAGGCGTACGACGCGGCCCCCCTCGCTACGAACACGGCGGGATCGAATGGGTGCCGGCACATCGTGTTCGTGAAGCACTCCCGCGTTCGCGCGCCGTCGTCAACCTGCTTCCCGCGACCGACGCGACGCACGGCTTCTTCAACGAGAGCACCTTCAAGGCATGCCGTCCTGGGACGGTCTTCATCAACCTCGGGCGGGCCAGCACCGTCGACCACGACGCGCTCCTCGCCGCCCTCGATCAGGGCCGGTTGGCCGGCGCCGCCCTCGACGTACAGCCGCGCAAGCCGCCCGCGCTCGACGATCCGCTCCGTCACCACCCGCAGATCGTGCTCACGCCGAAGAGCGCCGTCTTCAGCCACGCCTACATGGACCAAGCGGTCGCCTTCTTCGTCGACAACCTCCGGCTCTTCCTCGCCGACCAGCCCCTCAACGGTGCTGTCACCCCATCCAAGGGAGGGACACATGATCCCCACTGACCAGCAGTTCTCCAGGAGCGACTTGTTGCGGCGGTTCGCCGAGTCCGGTCGGAACCACCCCTATCTGGCGTTCACGCTGAACTCCATCTGCAACCTCGACTGCGTCTTCTGCAAGCCGCGGTGCATGCCCGACTACGGGCACAAGGACAAGACGCTCACGGTATCCAACTACGCGGGCATAGCGAACGAGGCGGGACTCTGGGGCATCCGCAAGGCGCACTGCTCTGGCGGGGAGCCGACGCTTCGCGCAGACATCCTGGACATCATCGGTGCGCTCTCCAGCGGGCTCGGCGACGAGGCGACCATCGGCATGACCAGCCACGGCAACCTGCGCCGCGGCCTGACCGTGGACGCGCTGCATGACGCCGGGCTCACGTACTTGAACATCAGCCTGCACAGCCTCGATCCCTCGCGGTCCTCCGAGATCATGGGCGGCGGTGACCCACGTGTCTCCCGTGCCACGATCGACCGGGCACTCGAACTCGGCCTCAAAGTCAAGATCAACTGCGTGCTTCAGCGGTCGTACCTGGACGACGCCTTCGGCGTCGCCGAACTCGCCAAGCGACTCCCCATCGCCGTACGGCTGATCGAGCTGCAGCGCATCGGGCCGGCGGAGGCCCTGTTCCCCACCGAGTTCGTGCCCGAGGCGGAGGTCCGCGAGCGCCTCCACGCCTGGTTCGAGAAGGCCGGCGAGATCTCCCGTACCGAGCTGGGTGTACGAAGCCCGGGCCAGTACCTGCGGCCGCCCGGCTGGGCGGGCTCCATCGGGTTCATCTCCAACTCCTCCTGCGCCACCTGCTCCGACGCCAACCGCATCAAGATCACACCCACCGGCATCGCCCGGCCGTGCATCCTCCACAACCGCGACATCCCCCTGAAGCCGCACCTCGCCGACGGCACCATGGCCGACGCCTACGCCCACCTCTTCCGCGCCATGCTCGAACGCGATGGCAACGAAGCCTGGCAGGGCTTCCACTACGTCGACTACGACCTGCGCTGGGACCGCATGGAGCGACCTCAGGGTGTACCCGTGCTTCCGCTTCTGCCCGTTGCCAGCAGTACGGGCGGGGGCTGCTCGCTCCGCCGGCCTGGAGGGGAGACCGAGTGACCACGACTCGCTCCACCGTGTCGTACGAACAACTCGGCGTCGTCTACGCCGAGCAGTTGGCCGCCCAGGGCGTCACCGCGAGCATGCTCACGCACAAGTGGCAGGCCGGCGACCTCATCGCACCTCACTCCGACATAGACATCCGCGTCATCCTCGACCAGAACCCCGACTCGTGGTGGGAATGGAACGAGCGGCTGGCCACCGCCCACCACCAGGCGGTACTCCTGGACCCGACCCACAGCCGACTGCTCGAACATCCGCCCGGGTTCGCGTTCACCGGCGTCGAACTCGACCGGAATCGCGTGTCACCAGCCGAGATCTCCACCTGGAGCCTGGCCGCGGGCGACGCGGTCAGGCTCCGGCAGTGGCAGTCCCACGCGCGGATGATGCCGTGGAGCCGCGCGGACGACAGGTTCTACCGCGGGATCCTCGACGCTCGGATCGGAGGCCGCTACCAACTGGACCAGGACAGCACCGACAACGTCCACCACAACCTCGACGGCTACCGAAGGCACTGCATCGCCTGGCACTACGTGGCGCCGTGCTGGTTCGCGTCGGCGGCCCTCGCCACGCGGACCCGCTGCCCCGGGAAGACCGCGGCCCTCAACGAGTGGCACCCCGGCGAACTCGAAGCCCTTGCCGAGGAAACCCTTCGCCTGTCCGCCACCGCCTCGGATCCGGGACCTTCTCCCGCGCGGCTACTGCGCTCCGCCCAGGTCGCCGTGGACGCCGTTCTGCGCCGCACACCACGCCCCAAGCCGCTCCCGGAGGAGTCGGAAGCGGAGGCAGCGGCCTGGGTCACGACCGCCGGCATGCTCCGCGTACGCGTCGCGCGCTGGATCTACTACCTGGATCCCCCGCCGGAGACCGCGACCGGCTACTTGATCGCTCGCGAGGAGAAGGAACTCCGTTCCGCCCGGAACACCCTGACCCGCCTCGCCGACCGGACTTCCGGTGACGACGCACTGCTCGTGAAAGCGATGACGGAGCTGCTGCCACCAGGCCCGACCACGGCAGGCACCCTTCGAGACCTCCTCACTCTGTGGGCTCGTCACCGCTCCGTCGTCGAAGACTTCCTCTCCGCCCACTCCACGTGACCAAAGGGGCTCTCCATGACGTCCTCCGTGCTGCCCGGTGCGCAAAGGACCCTCAAGACCGCGAAGATCAAGATCACGACCAAGTGCAACCGCCACTGCGACTTCTGTATCTTCGCCGAAGGCGGCCAGGGCGAGAACATGCCACTGGACACGTTCGAGCAGGTCCTCGACCGTCTTGGACAGATCCCGTTCCGGCAGCTGCACATCAACGGCGGAGAACCCACCGTCCACCGCGACTTCAGCGAGCTCAGCGGCCTGGCCCGTGACCGTTTCCCGGACCAGGTCATGGTGCTCGGCTCCAACGCGATCACCCTGGCCCGCAACGAACGCCTCCTTGAGGCGACCCTCGCGCACTACGACCAGGTCCTAATCGGCTGCGACGAGGAACACGACAACTACGACGAGGTCAGGGCCGTCGTCCCCGTACTCAGGGAAGCCGGAAAGACCGTCGTCATCAACAGCGTGCTGGAGGCCATCGCCCCGGACCGCCTCAGGCAACTGGCCGCCCTGTGCTCGGAGCACGGGGCGATCCATGTCACCAACCACGTCCACCACATCGACGTCGGCCAGCCGACCAACGATCTCGGCGGACTCTGCGACCGCAACGTCGACCAGCACCTCATGATCGAGGTCGACGGCGACTGTTACCGGTGCTTCAACGCCATGGCCAAGAACGACAGCGAGTTCACGGTCTGGGACGACGACTTCGCCACCAAGGTCTTCGCGCCGCGGCGTGAGCACTACGACTTCTGCCTGAAGTGCCACGAGTACAAGGACTCGGGTCTCCAGGTCGTCCCCACCCTCACCCGCCGCACGGCTTCCGTCTGACCACCCACTTCCCGGAGGTCCCCATGTCCGCAGTGCTCGGTCTGAACTTCCACCACGACACCTCCGCCTGCCTCGTCGTCGACGGCCGCATCTACGCGGCCGAGGAGGAGCGGTGGAGCGGCGTCAAACACAACCGCACCACGCGCAAGGGCATCCTCACCGCCCCCACCCATGCCCTCGACTGGTGCCTGAGGTCCGCAGGCATCACCGTCGACGACATCGAGCACGTCTGGACCCCGTCCATGCGGCCCAGCCCGCCGCACGGATCGTGGGCCTCCACGGAACAGGCCGAACTCGCCGCCCTGCTCCCCGGGGCGCTCGGACACCGACTGAAGCTCATCTCCCACCACACCGCGCACGTCCTGGCCGGTTATCTGCTCTCCGACGAGGAACACGCCGCCGGACTGGTCATCGACGCGGGAGGGTCCGCCCTCGGCACCGACATCGCGTCGGGACGCGAACGGATCACCGGCTACGACCTGAGGCCGGATAGCATCGACCGCATCCACCAGGTCGCACCGGCCATCGCCCCCAGCCCGTCCGGACCTGTGCGGACCCACCCGTCCCTCGGCCACTTCTACCGCAACCTCGCGCTTCGGGTGATTCCGCCGGGCAACGAAGTCGAGGGCAGCATGATGGCCCTGGCCGCGTTCGGTGATGCAGACCGCTACTACAAGGAACTCCGCGACCTCGTCCATCTCGGCGAGCAGGGACACGTGTACATCGCGGCGCCATGGGGCTCGTACGACGCCGACGCCCCACTCGGGATCGAAGGCACCGTCTGGACCGCGCGGTCCGCCGACTCGAAGCCGCTGGACGCCCGCGCCGACATGGCCGCGGCTGCACAGCGGGTCTTCGCCGAGGCGGTCATCCACGTGGCCCGTCACCTGCGCCGTCTCACGGCCGCCCGCACTCTGGTCTTCTCCGGCGGATGCGCCCTGAACTCCCATCTCAACGGCACGCTCGCCGAGGAGTCCGGCTTCGAGAACCTGTTCGTCGCCCCGACGCCGCACGACGCCGGCACCGCGGTCGGCGCCGCCCTCTACGCCTGGAACTACGTTCTCGGGCACCCCCTCCTGCCGACACCCGAGGACGCCGACTGGGGCCCGCTCCCCGGCCCCCTGCCCGACGGACCGCTCGCGGGCGGCTACCGCAGCGTCTCCGGCCTCGGTGAGCGGCTGATCCCCACCGTCGCCGCGCTCCTCGCTGACCACCACGTCGTCGGCTGGGTGCGGGGCGGCATGGAGTTCGGGCCGAGGGCCCTCGGCCACCGCTCGATCCTCGCCCACCCCGGCGAGGCTGCGACCAAGACCCGCCTGAACGCCCTCAAACAGCGGGCCGACTTCCGCCCGTTGGCGCCCCTGGCACTCGTTGAGGAAGCCGATGCGTGGTTCCTCGGCGTCGGCGACCCGTTCATGAACCGCGTCGTCCACGCCCGGCACTGCAAGTCCGACCGGATGCCGGCAGTTGTCCACCACGACGGAACCGCCCGTCTCCAGACCGTGAGTCGAGGGCACTCCGGAGTCCGCCCGCTGCTGGAGGAGTTCCACCGGCTCACGGGAGTGCCCGTGCTCCTCAACACCTCCCTGAACTTCAAGGGGGCGCCCATCCTCCGTACCGCCGAGCAGGCCGTCGACGCCGCGGTCGCACTCGGCCTGGACGCCCTGGTCGTCGAGGACACGCTGGTCCTGGCCCCGCACGTGCGGATCGAGACAGCCCTGTCGGCCGCTTCCGGAACGGATCGCACATGACCAACATCCCGTCCGTGACGTACGAACTCGGCCTTGACGACTGGCCACAGCACGAACGCGGGCGAGGCCAGCGCGCGACAACCCTCGCCACAGCGATCTACGCCGGTCACGTCCGAGATCAGGGCACGCCCTACATCAACCACCCGGTCCGCGTCGTGACCATCCTGAGGAACGAACTCGGCGTCACCGAACCCGATCTGCTCATCCTGGGCCTGCTGCACGACGCGCTGGAAATCTCCCCGTCGGCCGAGCCCCTCATCGACTCCGGCCTGGGCGGAGCCTTCGCGCAGCGGCTGCGCTCCATGACGCCCGACCACCGTCTGGAGCAGCGCCCCAAGCGGCCACGGGACGCTGACGCCTGGCACGACAAGATCTGCGCCCTCGGTCCGGACGAACTGCTCGTCCGCCTCGCCGACCGCATCGACAACCTGCGCGACCTGCGGCACTCACCGAATCCGGGCCGCCGGGAGCGATTCCTCGACAGCCTGGCCCGCACCTACCTGCCGCTCGCTGAGGAATCCCGCGCCGCAGGTGCGCGGCTGCGGGCCACGTTCGAACTGCTCTCCACTGAGTACGAGCAGCAGCGGGGGGCGGCTACGTGAGGCCGGTCGTCCACTCCATGTCGCCACAGGGCCGCACCGGAGGCCGCGTCTACCTCCGTATGATCCACGAGGCCCTGGCCGACCGGATCGACTGGCGTACGGTGCCGGACTACAAGCGCACCTACGCCGTCCGTCGAGGACGGAAGCTGCGCCATCTCGCCCGCCTCGCACCTCACATCCGCGCTCTCAGGGCAGAGCCGGGCATGTTCCTGTGGGACGACCTCAGCGTCCTGTGGTTCACCCCGGAAATGCGGGCCCGGACCGTCTTCGTCTTCCACCACTACGAACCGTTGCAGTTCGACTCCTGGCCCCTCGAACCGCTGCTGTGGCAGAGGCTCTTCTCGGTCCTGGCCCAGTGCCGCTCGGTCGTGTGCGTGGCCCCGTACTGGGCGGCGTTCCTCCGGGACCGCGGGGTGGACAACGCCGAGGTCATCCACAACGCCTTCGACCTCGTCGAGATCGACAAGGTGCGCGCTATGGACAGGGAGGAGTGCAAGGCCCGGCTCGGCCTTCCGCAGGACGGGATCTCGGTATACGCGGGCAAAGCCGTGCACTGGAAGGGCATCGACACGGTTGCCGCCGCCATCCGGGATGTGCCAGGACTCCATCTCGTGACCACCGGCAGCAACACCGTCGGCTCCCCGGGACGCCACTTCGACCTACCCCGCCCTCAGTACCTCCAGCTGCTGCGGGCCTGCGACGTCGGGGTGTTCATACCGCGCATGAAGGAAGGGTGGAGCCGTTGCGCCGCGGAGGCGCTGCTCCTCGGCATGCCCTGTCTCATCGACCCGATCGCCGGCCTCGGTGACCTCGCGGACCTCACCGGCCAGCCGAGCCCGGACCCACGTCGACTGGCCCAGCAAATACGGGAACGGGCGGAGCCGTCGCCGGACGAGCAGAAGATCGTCTACGAGACGCTGGCCCGCTTCGACACGACGTACTTCCGCGACGCCTGGTCCCGCCTCCTCGCACAGGCGACGGGACCTTGATCACGGGGTGATCAGCCGGCGAGTTTCGCCAGGGCCGCGTCGATCCGGGCCAGCGCGCGGTCCTTGCCGAGGACCTCCAGGGACTCGAAGAGGGGCAGGCCGACCGTGCGGCCCGTGACGGCGACACGCACCGGGGCCTGGGCCTTGCCCAGCTTCAGGCTGTGCTCCTCGCCGGCTGCCAGGACCGCCTCCTTGAGGGACTCGGGGCTGGTCCAGTCGGCCGTCTCCAGCTTGGCGCGGGCCGTGGTCAGGAGGGCCGCCGGGTCGCCCTTCATCGCCTTGTCCCAGGACGCCTCGTCCTCCACCGGCTCCTTCAGGAACAGGAAGTCGACGTTGGCCGTGATGTCCGACAGGACGGCCACACGGGTCTGGGCGTGGGGGGCGATCGCCTCCCACGCGGCCTGGTCGAAGTCCTCGGGCGCCCAGTTGGCGAACGGGGCGCGCAGCCACGGCTCGCAGGCCTCGATGAACTTCTCCACCGGCAGGGCGCGGATGTACTCGCCGTTGAACGCTGTCAGCTTCTTGATGTCGAAGAAGGCCGGGGAGGTGTTCACGTCCTCGACGCGGAACTTCTGCTCCAACTCCTCGTACGGCAGGAGCTCGACGTCGTCGCCGGGGCCCCAGCCGAGCAGCATCAAATAATTGGTCATCGCCTCGGGCAGGAAGCCCTCGGCGAGGTAGTCCTCAAGAGCCACCTTGTCGCGGCGCTTGGACAGCTTCTGCCGCTTCTCGTTCACGATCACCGGAAGGTGCGCCCACACCGGGGGCTTCGCGCCGAGAGCCTCCCACAGCAGCTGCTGCTTCGGCGTGTTCGACAGGTGCTCGTCGCCACGGATGACCAGGGTGATCCCCTCGTCGAGGTCGTCGACGACGTTGGCGATCAGGAAGACCGGCGAGCCGTCGCCGCGGGCGATGACGAAGTCCTCGATCGCCGAGTTCGGGAAGGACGGTTCACCGCGGATCAGGTCCACGACGACCGTCTCACCCTCGGTGGGCGTGCTGAACCGCAACGCCCGGCCCTCGACGTACTCTAGGCCCCGGTCCCGACAGAAACCGTCGTAGCCGAGGTGCTGGGAACCGGTCCGCTCCTGTACTTGCTCGCGGGTGCAGTCGCAGTAGTACGCGCGGCCCTGGGCGTAGAGCTGCTGCGCGGCCTCGCTGTGCCGGTCAGCGTTCTGCGACTGGAAGTAGGGGCCCTCGAACGCGGGGTCGTCCTTGGAGATCCCGATGGACGCGAGCGCGCTGATGATCCCGTCGATCCACTCGGGCTTGTTGCGGGCCGCGTCAGTGTCCTCGATGCGCAGGACGAACTTGCCTCCCGACTGTCGTGCGACGGCCCAGTTGTAGAGAGCCGACCGGGCCCCGCCAACGTGGAACATTCCAGTCGGGGACGGGGCGAAACGCACGCGTGTGGAGGCTGTAGACATGCTCGTAAGCCTACCGATTCCCAACGGCTGCTCGACCGTACCTGTCGGAGCGTCTCGCCGCTCTTCCCCGGGGATCCCGTGCGCTACAAGATCCCTCCACGCACCGCGAACGAGCCCGTGCGTGTTCAGTCTGGGACTGATCGACGGCGACGTTCGCATACGTGCCAGGCTGTGGCCTCGCTGACTCCGAACACGGCGCCGAGCTGGGCGTACGTTGCCCCACTCTGCTCACGCATCCGCGCGAGATCAGCTTCCTGTTCGCCGGTGAGCGCATGCCGTCCGCCTCGTCCGGTGGCCAGCACAGGGGGCGGATCGGTGAGGTGCCGCCAGGTCGCCCCCTGTACGGCCGCGCGAACCGTCGCGTACTCCAGATGAAACTTGTCAGCGAGTGATCGCAGGGAAGCACCGTCGGCATGCGCACGCCTCATCTCCCCCACTGTCGCCGCAGTCAGGAGCACGCCTGGGCGGCGCGGCGCCACGGAGAGTTCCTCGGGCGCCTGCTCATCGACATGTGCCCAGGTGACACTGCGGATCGCATCATGAACGGTGTTGTAGGGAAGGCCGTTTCTCGTGGCGAGATAGCGCACCGACGCGCCACCGGCGTGCTCGCTCCTCAGACGACGCACATGATCTTCATTCAGAACGATGGGGCTGGGATGATCTGGATCAGCAGGCTGGGGCCGGCTGAGCGGCGGCGGATCGGCCACCCGACGCCAGGTGGCGCCGTAGACCGCCTTCGAGAGTGCCCTGCTGCTCACACCAATCACACGCGCAAGATGATCCACTGAAGCGCCGTTTCGCACCTGCCGCCGGGCATCACGCACCAACTCCGCCGTGAGCACCCTTCTACCGCCAAGGTGGTCCAGCCCTTGGCCATCAGGGTGCCCTTCCGAAGTACGTGGCAACACGTGAACACTCCCCACTCCCAACAACCTCGCAATGGCAGGCCGACCTCGGGCTGCGGCAGCATCGCCGTGGAGAGCGATGTACGGCCCGGAGTCTCCGGCGTGGCCAGATGCACGCGCAGACAACGCCTACGAGCGTGCTCTGACCGTATCCGTGTCCTGCCCATGGTCAGCCACCCTGCTGCTCGTGATGGACGCGTCTGCCGACGCCCCTTAGGACATCGAATCGCACGAGGCGAAGTGCCGGATGTACATGACGGCCCCTCCAGAGCGACCAGTGCAGGTGAAGCCGGACTTGATCAGCACCCGCCCGGAGGCGTGGTTGTCAGGGTGGTGCTTGGCGTCAACCGAAGCCAGGCCGAGGGTGGAGGATGCGAAGTTGAGCACGAGCCCCACCGCCTTGGTGGCGTACCCATGCCCCCACGCGTCGTGCCGGATGATGTAGCTGAGCGCCGCCGATGTCCGGTCAGGGCGCAGCCTGATCACGCCGACCAGGTCGTTGGCGTGATCGATGCCGAAGCAGTACAACGTCCTTGTAGTCGCATGACGTTCGACTGCGTGATCAGCCAGCCAGGAGGCAGCGTTCTGGGCGGTCATGGCCAACCGCGGCAGGTACCGTACGGAGGCGTCGCCGTAGATGCGCTGGACCGCAGGCGCGTCGCCCAGGGTCAGCTCGCGCAGCGAGATCACACCTCGACCTTGAGCAGGAGCTCGGCCAACTCGTCGGCTGTGGGTCGGTCCTCTGGTACGGCGGAGAGCACCGTCCGAAGGGCATCCTGGAACTCGGGCCATACCGCCGGCGTCAAGGGGACACGGCCGGTCGCGATGGCATTCCGTACGCCGTCGGGACCTGCAGCCTGCCGGTCGATGCCCGCGGCCTTGTAGTCCAGCGGCCACCCTCCTGCGGCACAGGTCCACAGAACCCCTGCCAGTGCGTATGTGTCACTGCGGCGCGTTGGCGTCACCGGACCGTCTTCACGCGCGACAGCGGCAGCGAGTTCCGGGGCCATGAGGTGAACGATGCCACCGCGAAAGCCGTTCACCGGCTCCTGGCCCTCATGCCAAGACCAGGCGAAGTCGATCAAACGGACGCCCTCTGGGGTGTGGACACCGTGGGAGGGCTGGAGATCAGCGTGAATCCATCCGGAGGCATGCAGGTTGGCGACCGATCTGCACAGATCAGCACCGCCACGAAGAGCCGCCTCACGGCCGCCTGTACCTTCGCGGACGGGAGTGAAGACCTTCCACGTGGAAGGACCACTGAACCAGGGTGTGACGAGCCACGAACCGCCGTCGTACGAACCAGAGACTGCCCCGTAAACGGAGTGGTCCATAGCGGCCAGGGCAGCCGCCTCGCGCAGCGTGACAACCGCGCCGTCGTCGTACCCGATCTTCACCGCGGCCGTGCCCGCGGGGCCGATTACCTTCCAAACCGCGGAGCCCCGCCGGTTGGTCAGTTCCTTCAGCTCGACGGTGCCGCCGCAGGCGGCTTCTGCGGCTGCGAGGGCCTCACGGGGACAGGGAGGGAACGCGACCATGCCTTTACCGCCTGCCAATCGTGTGGGAGTTGCTCGAAGACGTCACGCCCATCGTCTACCGCGACGGAGAGCGCATCCGCGAGATCGGGCGTTTCCTTCAGGAACCGAGGGTCCCGGGTCCGTACGGCAGGGCGTACCGGGAGGAACGAGCACGGCGGAGGCGGGATCGGGCAGCCTTCTCGGTCGAGCCGCTCCTCGCCTCTCTGGAACTTCCCGAACATGACTCCGACGGGCCCGTACAGGTTCTTCAGTGCCCAGTGCGGCCACGCCATCAACTCGCGGTGATCGACTCCGTCGATGTCTCCCAGGATCACGACGTTCTCACACACGAGAGCGCCCCGAGGACGAGCCGCGAGCGGACGGACCCACTCCGCGGCCTGCACGCCCGCATGGAACAGGCCAGCCTCAACAGACTCTGGATCGCTGCCAGCGATCTCGTACACCGTCCACGCCGTCAGGCCATGCCGCAAGGAAGGCGCGAGGTACGGGCAGTGAGCCGACACCGATTCCGTGTAGTCCGCGATGTCCACGGTGCACGGACTCGTGGTGCGCGCCTCGACGAGGCGGAGCGCCCCGGCGGGGGACCGGGGCGCTCCTGTACCGGGGCCGGTCGTCATCCGGCCGTGGCCTCCGAGATCTTCGGCGCCACGTCGCCGCCGTCGCCGGGGATGGGGCTGCAGTCCCACTCCGCCCACACCTCACCGGTCTCGCGATAGCGTGCCAGGGCCCGTACGTCGAGCACCCCCTCGGCGTTCGTGAACCACACCTCGGGCAGCTGGCCGAACATCTCTTCGTAGGCGTCAACCCAGGAGATCCGGCCGTATCCGGTGTTCTCGACGTGGTTGATCAGCCGACCAACGTTCACCGTGCAGAACGCCGCGTACTCGGGGTCGTTCAGAAGCCGGTGCCACTCCGCGTCGATTGCGGCCGAGAACATCTCGGGCGCGACCTGGTCAGCGTCGAACTGCCGGACCGAGACCTGGAAGAACTTGCCCAGCTCGATCCTCTCGGGGATCTGCACAGCGGTCACGCTGAAGTCCTCTCATCTGGCTGTAGCGAAATTGGATTGGGCGCCGGAAACCCCTCGGGGATGGCTCCCGGTATCGGTTCACGCCCGCCGGGCAGCCCTTCGCGGGGCTCGGCGCGGCGCGTGCTGCTGTACCAACCGGACGGATGGGAACACCGCCTGGATGATCGGCAACTCGCTTGGCAGAAACCCTTCCAGTTCGCAGACCCAGTGCGCAGACAGCTTGTCCGCGCCGTTCTGCCGCGAGGAGTCTTGACATGCCTTCACGTTGCGCTAAGCGGCACAACTCGCCTTGCCTATGCAGAAGTTGGCGGCTTTCCAGTCACTCAATGACAGCCGCTCAATCTGCTCACACGGGCCATCCGGCGCGCTTCGGCGGAGGGTTGGCGAGCTAACGAGTCATGACCTGGTCAAGGTAGTGCTGGACCGGACCGTAGAGGCCGTACGGGACATACTGCGGGATCTCCGAGAGCGAGCACCACGCCAGGTCGGCCAGCTCATCGGGAGCAGCGACATGCGCCGTCCCCGAGACGACCTCGCAGGCCGTATAGGACATATACCTCTGCGTCTTCGGATGGACGCGACTCCCGAGCAACTTTAGCGCCTTCACCTCCAGGCCCGTCTCCTCGCGTGTCTCGCGGACGGCAGCGTCCTCTTCGGTTTCGCCAGGCTCGACTTTGCCTGCGGGGAACTGCCAGGAGAGTTGCCCTTCGTTCACCCGCCGTCGCACCAGAAGGACGTGCTCCTCGCTGACGATGACCGCTGCGGCGATGGCCAGGTGGTCGGCGTTGGCCTGTTGCGTCACGTGGCTCCTCCAGGACTGCCCGGACGGGCTGGAAGATGCTACTCACTGGGATGAGAAGCGTGACCGATATGTTCGGCACTCACATCACATTTGCGTTCTCGACGACGTCGCTATAAGTAACCACGCCAGGGAGGAACTCGTAGAAGAAGTAGTCGCATTGGGCGGCCGTTACAGGGGGAGCCTGGCGTCAACGTTACGGAAGACGCGCAGCCCGCCAGACTCGTTCAACGTCTCCCGCACAGCAGCACGGTCCAGATGAACGTCCCGTTTGATCACTCCGGCTGGAGAGTGCCTCGTGATCCCGAGGGTTCGTTCATCGCGGCGGCATACCGGCAGGCCCTCGCCGAACCTGTGCACCGCTACTCCCCGGGACGCACCCTCGGGCTCTTGGTGCTGCTCGATCAGCGCGGGCACGAGCCGTCTGGCGGCCACACGAGGCTTCGGCTGTCGACGAGCGCCGACTTACGGCGCCGGCAAGGCGCGCCCAATCCGTGGCGCCATCCAAGCCCGCTGCGAGGTCGGCCATTTCAGCACCCGGCCTCAGGCAGCTTGATGCCGCTCCCCAGCAGTTGCTGGGACGAACGACGCCCGCACGTTGGCCGAGGTGGCCGAGTGGGCCTGGCGATCAGTTCGACGCACGGCAGCTGCACCCGTATGAGGTGAGGACGGAACATCCGCGGAGTTGCTATCCAAGCCGTCGATCGAAGGCTCCGGCGTGATCTCGAACCATGTCGTCTTGCCAGGGGGTTCCGGCTGCATTCCCCAGGCGTCTGCCAAGGCATCAACGAGCAGGAGGCCCCGCCCGCTCTCGTCGTTCGGCCCAGCCTCACCAGCGCTCGGCAGCGATGGATCGGTGTCCGTGACTTCGACACGAAGCCGTTCGTCGGTTCGCGTCACTGCGACGTCGCACGGAGCGGCTGAGTACAGGACGGCGTTTGCGATCACCTCGCTCGCCAGCAACTCGACGGTCTTCAGCATTTCTTCCGACATCGGGAGACCCAAGTTCTGGGCCAGTGCGGCGACTTGGCGGCGTGCAGACGGGACAGCGTCGACAGCAGCCGCAACCGTGAATCCGTACGTCGGACGTTCGGGATTGCAACGCGCCATGACGAGAACCTCACCTTGGTAGCGACCTCAGTGAACGGAAGCCTTCCATCCGACAAGAGCTGTGCGAGGACAGTCTGTCCGTAGGCACCAGGCAAGACGCCTTGACACTTCGGCGTGCGCGAACAGCTCCACCGGCCAATCCTCGTGCGGAAGCTCGACCGGTACGGGACCGGGGCCCTATGGAGCAGCACCACGATGTCGAGGTCAGACGTCGCCATGCGGCGGCCCGTCACAGCGCTGGCTCCTAGGAGTGCCGCCCGAGCGCCAGGAGGGTGCTCCTCTACAACGGCACGTGCAGCATCAATCGCATCCGTACAGCAACTATCCGCACCCTGCCCGTAGTTGTGTACGGGGTTTCTTCGTCCGCACCATCTGTGACACCGGTTGCCCGCCGCCATTCACCCTCAAGCGCCGATCGGGCCGTGATGAGGCTGAGCGGCTGGAACACCCACGACGAGAGTCCGGCGGAACTCTCGCGCCATGCCGAGGGGCAACGCCAGCAGCAGGCAACCGGTGATTCACAGACCTTGAGGGCGTTCTAGGAATCCTGTCGCGTCCCCGGCGTGAACCCCGCTTCGGTCAACAGCGAGATCTCGTAGCCGCCGTCGCCCGATACGAGCGAGTCGCTCTCCCAGTGCAGCTCAACCTCGCCCAAGCCCTTGTTCCGGACGAGCCAGTCGTAGTTCTTCAGTGCGGTGATCGTTTCTTCGGTCATGAGACCGAGGCTACTGAACTGGCCATCCAGCCGCCGGTGTTCACCTGGAACGACACCCGGGCACCCCCGGAAGAGGCGCACACCCGATCGAGGGAAGTTTAGGGCCGCCTCCCCGACTCGTGCCGCTTGCTCCGATAGCCTCCTGCCCGGCAAGCCGCGTACTGCCGCTCACCACCGCTTCCGGGCCCACGCCGTACCGGATACGGACGGTCAAGGTCTTTCGAGGCCCGCGTCCCCAGAACTCCATTCGTCGTGTCAGCGGCAGTCGTATGAGCCGGTCCGGGGGCGTGGCCCGGTCGGCAGGGGATACGCCATGCCGAAGCATCAGTCCACCGCCGCCCAGGCCGCACGCAAGGACGCCCGCGGCGGCGTCAAGTACACCTCCGCTCTCCGTGCCCGTGAGGCGAAGACGATCGCCACACCTGATGTCCATGTCCTGCAATTCCTGGCCGAACGGTCAGGGAACCTGTACCAGCTCGTGGGCGGGATCGCGGCGGCCCTGGCGCACAGAGAGCAGCGCGTGCTCGTACTGAAGGAAGCCAGCGATAGTTGGACATGGAACTTCGGCCGCCGTGGCCGTAGGAAGCCGGAGCCGGCTACTCCGCCGGAGCCGGAGACCACCCCGGTATGGGCGTCGGCCTCGGGCTCGGGCACGCTGGTGACCCACACCTGTGTATGGGAGACCCGAGGGCCAGCGAGCAATCGGGGCTTTCCAGAGCGGGATCGGAGCCTGCTGGAGACGACCGTGCACGATGCGCGCTCCGACTACGACGTGATCGTTCTTCTGCCGTACCGCGGGTGGGCCTACCCCAACCGGGAGATTGCCACGGCGTTTGTCGCCATCGGAGAAGTGGACGACTTCCCGCACACCGACTGCCGCGTCATGCTGCCCGGGACCCTTGAAGAGCAGGGCGTGCCCCTCAGCCCCGAGCAGTGCTCCGCCGTCCTGCGCGAGCGCTGCCTGTCCTTTCTCTTCAACCACCTGGCCGTTCCCGTTGACGGACTGATCTGGCAGTTGAACTGGAAACTGCCTGTAGACGCAAAGTACTTGGCGGCCGTCGACTGCGACATGGACCGCGCCGGACTGCACACCCTCGGCTGGACGACCCAGGACAGGCCCGCCCTGCACCAGCAGTTGCCTGAGGCTCACCAGCTCCAGGATCCGGACTTCGTCCAGCCGTATCAGCAGATCGCAGCACGTCTTCGACGATCGCTCGACAGCCGCCCCGCCGTTACGTCCATGGCTGGTCGGTCGTCGAACTCGTAGAGCCGGCACGGGCCCTACGATGCGCGAGTGGCGCCGTACGCACAGGAGCCACTCTGCGTGGGCGTCGCCCGCGTCCCAGCGATGTCACTGCAGTTCGACGTGTCACCGGCTCGGTGCTTTCTCACTTGGCGCCGGGAGACTCCAGGAACTGGCTGGCCCGCCCCGCCCATGTGATCGACAGTTGCTCACGGGCGCGCGTTGCAGAGACGAAGAGCAGTGACTGTTCACGGCGAAGGTCGGATGCGTGCTGAAGCCGGTCTTCGGCCTGCGGGGTGAGGGCAGTGGGCAGCGGCATGTGCTGAGCTCCGGCTCCGACGATGGCGACGGCACGGTATTCGAGTCCCTTGATGCGGTGCATGGTCATGACCTGCACGCCCTCGTCGGGGTCGGGTACACGGGAATCCTCCACCTTCACGGTGTCGAGTTTGGCGCCACGCAGGGCTTGGACGGCCGCGTCTGCCAGCGCGTGGGTTCGGGCCACGACTGCGATCTCGTGCGGCTTGATCCCCTCCCGCTGCCACCCTTCGACGCGCTGCGCCAATGCCGTCATTTCTTGGGCCGGGGTCCGATAGCGCTGTGTCTCGGGGAGGGCTCCCGAGAGAACGGAGCGGTACCCACGCAGGTGCTCCGTGTTCCCGTCCAGGTCGTCGAACTCCACCTTCCCAAGCAGGTTCAGGGAGGCTACGAGGATCTGTCGGGTGGTCCGGTAGTTGAGGGTCAGCCGCTTGGAGCGACCGCGGATGTTGATGCCGTGGGCGCTGAGGGATGTCCGGTTGTCGTAGATCCTCTGGTGTGCGTCGCCGACGAGGAACAGGTCGTCGTCGCCTTCGGGGACCAGGGCGCGCAGTAGCTTCCAGTGGGCTGCGTGCAGGTCCTGAGCTTCGTCCACGACGATGTGCCGATACGGCCGCTCTTCGTCGGTCCAGCCGGAGGCAATCCGGGCGGCCTGGGCGGCGAGCTGGATAACGCCCGCGGCCTTTTCTCGGTCGAGCCGTCGCTCGAACTCCTCGATGAGAGACCAGACTTGTGCACGTTCGGGGCGGCTGAGCCGGCGGCCACGACCCGCGCGGCGGGCGGCGAAGTACTCGTCGCGGCTGCGGATGTCCTGGGCGAGGACGATCTGCTTCCACTCGGCGTCCAGGAAGCGGCCGTCGAAGCGGTATGCGGACTGCTCCTGGGCGAGCTCGATCCAGCGGTTGAGGATTTCGCCGTCCTTGAGCCTGCTGGGGGCTTCGGGGCCGAAGGTCTCCTTCACCGTGCCGTAGGCGACCTTGTCGATGTTGCGGACATCGACCTTGGCCAGCAGTTGGGCCCCGCCGAGGTCCTTGAGCTGGGATTTGAGCAGGTTGGCGAGGTTGGTGGTGAACGTGGTCAGCAAGATGGCGTGACCTGCCGGCAGACGCTCGGCGAGGGCTTTGACTCGGTGCAGGGCCACCACGGTCTTGCCGGTGCCAGGGCCCCCGGTGACGCGCGCGGGCCCCTTGTACGGGGTCTTGCGCTCGGCCAGGTTCCGTTGCGCGGGGTGGAGGAAGATCCGCCAGGCCGAGAGCGGTTCGGTCAGGATGCGTCCGAACTCCGCGATGTCGCCGGTGACCACAAAGGCTTCCTTGGTGGCCGGGCGTTCGATGGCGGCCTCGTAGTCCTCGGGGTCGATGTCGTCCTTGGTGGCCGCGAGGGAGCTGACCTGTTCCCAGACCTCCTCGACGGACATGCCGTCGGCGAGGCACAGGATCACGTCGCGAGCCAGTTTCGGAAGGGTCTCGACGATGCCGAGGACGGCGTCCTCGCTGTGGATCTCGCGAAGCGCCGGGACGATGGAGGAGTGGACGCCGAGGCGTTCGAAGTCTGCGTCGGAGACGCCGGTGAAGAACGCCGGCGCCTTCGTTCCCGCCGTATTGTCCGCGGTCTTCGACTGTCCGCTGAGGGTGCCGTACAAACTGCCCAGGTTGATCAGCTCGATGCCGCCGGTCACCTTGTTGATGTCGAAGAGGATGTTCGCAGCGAAGTCGTACGCGTCATCGTGCGGAAGGACGGCGACCAGGTAGTAGATGCGGTCGGCGTAGTGCATGAGCACGGCGCGGTAGTTGTCCGTGACGCGCGCGGTGCGGACCCTCTTGTCCTTGGCCCCTTTAGGGGGCTTGAGGTTGAGGCCGTTGGAGTCCGGGTCGCGCTGCATCTTCATGATGAACTGCAGCACCAGCGGTTGGACGGAGCCGTCCAGCGCGTCATAGGACTTCCCGAAGACGTCCGCCATGATCACCTTGGCGCCGGACATCAGTTCCCCTCCAACTTCTTGATGAGTTCAGGCACGTTCACAGCCTCGGCCTGTGCCACGTACCACCCCTCACGCTCGAATGCGGCGTCTCGTTCCTCGTCCACGTCGATGAAGATCGCAACCTTCTCGTCCGCCCAGGCCAGTTCGGCCAGCAGCGCCTCGTCTCCGTACTCGAAGCCGACCTCCGGCACGTCGATGCGCCCTGCGCGAGCTTCATCAACGAGCGCGACCAGGATGTCCTCGACCTTGCTTGAGGCCCAGCCGAGAGCCTCGGCCCACGCCGGCGGCAGCGGCGGCGGGGCTCCTCCCTCCGTGGGCAGCGCACTGGTCAGCAGGGCCACGGCGTGCGGGTCCACCTGATCGCTGGTGGAGATCGCCACCTGGTGGAACGACCGGGGCAGCTCGTCGCTGGCGGCAGGCTGGAGGAACTGGAGGAGGTTGGACCAACGCAGCCAGTCCGCCCAGCGGCTCTTGTGGTCGTCATCCGCGATGGCGTCCGGTCGGTCGTCGAGCACGATCAGAGCGGACCAGGCCCGCATGTCCGCCCGTTGGGTCCGTGGTTCGGGTCGGCGGTCCAGAAGACCCGTGATCCGCGTCTGCCCAATGGTGCGGGCGTCGAAGGCGATCGCCTCGGTGGCCGCAGGCGCGGCGGGCAGGTCTGCGCCACGCAGAATGTCGGGGAGCACTCGCCCGATCTCCTCGCGATCCACAGGCTGTGGATTCGACACCGCCCCGAAGCCGCCGAGCAGGCCAGCCGCCCGCCGCGCCCATTTGACCCGGTTGGGGTCGGTGAGGAACTCCAGCAGGGTCTCCACCGGGTTCCGCAGAACCGGGTCGAGGGTGTCGTCGGGCAGGGCCTCGCCGACCAAGATCTGGTGTATCTGGCGGGCGCGCCCCAGCGCTCCCTCCGTGTGCAGGGGCGTCGCGGGGGTGCGGACCTTCTGGTCCTGAGCCGCGCCGCTGACCGCCGTCGCCCAGGCCATGACGTCGTCCCAGGTCAACTGCCAGACCAGGATGCCTTCGGCTCTCAGGGCCGCGCGCTTGGCCGCGTCGTCAGCGATGCGGTTGACGCGCTCGCTGGCGTGGAAGGCGAAACCGTCGAGGAAGACGGCGACGCGCTCGGTGGGGCCATCGGTGCGTTCCAGGAGGAAGTCGGGCTCGCAGGGCGGGGCGGTGTTCATCCGCACGTGGTCCTGCATGCGCCAACGCGTGGTGGTGTCACCGGTGGTGAAGCGCAGTTCATGCTCGATGCCGCGCTGGCCGGCCTTGGCAGTGACCGATCCGTCCTCCTCTTCGCGACGGCCCCAGGTGACGAGGGTGCGGACGAACCGGTCCTCCAGCTCACTGTCGACGAGTTGGTCGATGCGGACGCCGGAGAGCGTGTCGACCTTCTCTACGTCCCAGTCCTTGAGGATCTCGTCGAGGAGTTCCTTCGCGATGCGCAGCGAAACGTGCGGGTGCTCGCTGCTGGAGACGAAGGGCAGCAGGCAGCGGTGGCAGGGGGTGCGCTGTTCCTCTTTCTGGCAGGGGCAGTCCCGGAGCGCCGTCTGCGCGAGGCTCAGAACGCGGTGCAGCACCTTGGGGTCCGCGAGGTGTTCGAGGTAGCCGGTGCCACCGGGCATGGAGTCGTGCAGGACCAGGAAGCGCCTGCGCAGCTCCTGGCTGTCGCCGGGCATGCTGTCGGTGACCACGCGGATGTGATCGGGGGCTCCGCCGAAGTGCTTGGTGATGCCGAGGAGCAACGCTGCCTTGAAGGAGACAAGGCGCTCTGTGAGGTCCATCGTGGAGACGGGCAGCAGGATACGCAGGGCCTGCGTGGTCAGTTCGTGGGCCAGGAGCAGTTTCTCTGTCGGCTCGTGGTTCACGCCGTCGTCGCGGTGGGAGCACCAGTACGAGTGGCGGGTACCGACGCGCTGAGCCGAGGGGTCCCATGCTTGAGGGTGTACACCTCGGACCGCCCCGCACTCCAGGCATGTCTCGAAGCCAGGGACTTGAATGTCCTCGCCGCGGATCACGTGGGTCGACCCCGGTGCGGCCGAGGGGCCCAGGTTGATGGTCCGGATGGTGGCCACCCGGGCGAACTCGACGCCGAAGGGCGGTGCCTTCTCCTCCGTCTTGCTGATGCGGCGCCAGGCCCTGAGGCCCTGGGGCTGGTCCTTGTCGATGTCGACCAGGGTGATCGCGTCGAACGCTCTGCGCTCGCGCTCGTCCCTCTCGTCGGTAAGTCGCGCGTCCTCGCGGCGCTCACGGGCGAGGACCCGCTCAGGCACCAGCACCTTGTGTACGGCCCCGGGGTCAGCGATCTGCGGGGCCGTACAGCGCGGGCAGGCGGTGATGTCGAGGCCGGTCTCCTCCGTGGCGACGAACCCGCATTCGGGGCAGAACCGCCACAGAGCGTACGCATTCTCGCCCCCGCCAACGCCGGTGCCGAGGTCCACGCCGTTGACGATGAACTTGTAGCCGTCGCTGTGGAAAATGTTGCCGGGGGCGAGTTCGGTCAGCGCGAGGCGTGAGCCGCGCCCATAGTCGGTCGCGCTCTCGTCGAACTCGCCGTCGCTGTCCTTCCACCACAAGGTGGCATCCAGCACGGTCGCATCGTCGTGGAGTGTGTAGTTGGGCAAGAGCCCCAGCCGTACCAGGGCGTTGATCGAGTTCTCCGAGACGAGGTCGTCCCGGCGTTTGCGTACGGTGCGCTGTTCGGCGTAGAGCTGGCGCCGCTGCGTGTCACGTTCAGGGTCTCCCGAGGCGGACGCCAAGGCGTCGAAGGCCCGGCCGATCTGCCGCATCCGCGCGCGCAGCGCCGCCACCCGCTTGTTCCACGCACTCGCGGCGGCCCCGACGGTCTCCTCCAGCCCCTGTGCCGCGAAGAACTCCACGCCCTGGATCGCGACCGGGCTCATCGCGGGGAAGAGCTTGATGAACGCTTTGGACAGCGTGGCGTGACGGGCGGTCGCGACGTCGAGGAAGCGGCGGAACCACCCGTCAGCGGCCAGCCCCTGCCCGAAGAGCTCGCCGATGCGCGGGGGCATAGGGCGTTCGGGGATCTCCGTGCCTTCCCACAGACTGCGGTCGGCGGCGCGGTCGAAGAGGAAGGCCAAGTACTGGCGGCGCAGGATCTCGGAGGCGTCCAGGTAGCAGTCCGGCGGAATGATCCTGCCGGCCAACATCTGCTCCGGGGTGTGCAGGTAGTAATGGCTGCGGGCGCCTCGCGGGACGAAGGTGACGGCCAGGGAGTTGCCGGTACTGCGTCCCGCCCGCCCGATCCGCTGCGCGTAGTTGGCGGGCCCGGGCGGCATGGAGGCCAGGAGTACGGCCGACAAGTCGCCGATGTCGATGCCGAGTTCGAGAGTGGGTGTGCAGGTGAGGACGTTCGGGTCGAACGCTGAGGCTCGGTTCTTGAACGCGGCCTCGACTTGCTCACGCCGCTCCCGGCTCAGTGCGCCCGTATGTTCGGCGGTCAGCACATCGCCTGGCCGATCGACGGTGTACAAGCGGCGGTAGTAGTCGGCCGTGTAGTCACGGTCGTCTTCGACGAAGTGACCCGAGCATCGGAATCGCAAGCATGCGGTGCCCAGCCACGGTTCACGCCGCCCCGGCGGCACGGCCTGCCGCCAGGTGCAGGTGTCGCAGCGCACGCCGCACGCGTTGACACCGCCTTCGTCGGCTGAGGCAGCGTCGTCGATGCGGTACACGAGGACGTTGCGCGGCTTGAGGGCATAGACGAGTGAGCCGCCCTCGGCGTGGTAGGTGGCCAGGATGTCGTGCTGAGCAAGCAGCTTCATGGCCAGCTCTGTCACCACGCGTGCTTCACGCCGGTCGCAGCCGAGTGTGCGGTGTCCCCAGTCCGCGAACCAGGTGTTGTCCTGGGTGAGGGAGTCGAAGCCGGTGGTGCGGATGCCTCCGGAGACCGGGAACGCGGGGGCGGCAAGCCCACGCGGGAAGGCTGGCATGCCGGTGGGCCGACCACCCCAGATCGGCCAGCGCCGCGCGCCGGCCTGCCGGATGTACTCCTGCAGCCAGGGATGGAACAGCGCGCCGCGCAACCGCAGGCGCTCTGCCAGGCCGCGCAGGAAGACCTCATAAGCCGCGTCATCGGGCGGCACGGAGATCTGCCCGGGGAGACGCAGATGCCGTTCCCTCAACTCCGCGCATAGCTGCGGGAGTTCCTTGAGGTCGACCTCAGTAGCCGCCGTACGAGTCAGCTCCAGAGTGCGGCCCAGGCGGGAGCGAAGGCCGAACTCCAGCAGAGTCTGGAAGACCATGCGGCTGTGGAGCATCTCCGCGCCGGCGTCACTGAAGTTGTTCGACTCGTCCAGCAGAGTCTGAATGT
Organism: Streptomyces sp. NPDC050528; assembly: GCF_044457795.1. Taxonomy (NCBI): domain Bacteria; kingdom Bacillati; phylum Actinomycetota; class Actinomycetes; order Kitasatosporales; family Streptomycetaceae; genus Streptomyces; species Streptomyces sp. NPDC050528. The sequence goes on along the minus strand of NZ_JBITHH010000020.1, from coordinate 151,271 downwards.
CCGGGTTCTCCCGCAGGTCAGGCGGGACGATCGAGGCAAGCTCTTCGCGCTTCCCGTCGCCGGCGGCCATGACAACGGCCTCAGCCGCATCGGCCGCGAGATTGTGCACGGCGATCGGCTGTCCCAGAGGGAGGTGCTTGGTGAGAAGGCCTCGAAGAGTGAAGCCGAAGCTGCGGTTGGCGATGAACGCGGCCCTGTGGGTGGCGTCCTGCACCGCGTCGGTGAACACGAGCAGCTTCCGCTCGTTCTTGGCGAGACCCCGCTCCGAGAAGAGCTGGGTGGTGGTGACCGACGCGAGGGTGGCCGTTCCCGCGCCGAGGAAGCGCATGCCGTCGTCGAGCCCGCACGAGGGGCATTCGTCGCCGCTGCCGACGGGCAGCGGTCCCTGCGGGGTGATGACCGCGACAGTGTCCTGCGCCGGGTTGGTCAGCAGCTGTTCGTTCTCCGCGTGCAGGTGCAGCACCGGGTACTCGTCCGGGCGGGCCCGCAGCATCCAGCGCACAGGCCGCTTCTTCTGCGCGGAAGCCTTGTAGATGTCCAGCGTGTTGGTCTTGAGTTGCTGCCACTCCAGTTCAGTGGACAGAGCAGCCCAGCCCGACCGCCCGCAGTGACGGCAGTAGACCGCTGGAAGGTGACGTCGGTATGGCGGGCCCACGGGGCGACGTGAGGCGTGCTCCCGCTCGCCGATCTCGCCGACGCTGTCGACCTCCGCCGGCTGGTAGATGGCGAGGTTGGCGGGGTTCGGACGTGAGTCACCCGTCGGGCCGTCGTCGTCGTACCAGCGGAAGTGCGGCTCGGCGGTCGCGGCCCGGATGACGCGCCTGACCTCGCGCACCCACAGCTGTGCCTCAACGCGCAGGAACGGACCGGGTTTTCCGGTCACGGGATGCGGAGTGCGGGCGTGCGAGATCAGCGCGAGGATCCGCGCGAAGGCGAGTTCGACTAGTCGCGGGTCACTGCGAGCGGCCTCGTCCCACCCCGGGCCACCACCGCGCTGTGCGAACTCCCGTGCGATGTCCGGGACGGTCACCGGAACGCTCCCGGCGACGTCAAGGATCGCCTTGACCAGAATGTGCTGCCCCAGCCTGGCGCCAAGTTGCAGCGGATCAGTGATCGGCTGGCCGAGCATGAGCCTCGCCAGCTCTACAAGGGCTGACTCGTCGTCCAGCGGATCGGGCAACGCGGCCAAGGCGGCCGGTGCCGGGTTGGGCAGCAGGAAGTCCGGAACATCTACCAACTCCCCGGGCGAGAGCCGGTCTTCACCGATGAGCGCGGCATTCGGGAACGGCGTGCCGAAGACCTTCTCCGCGAACTCCAGCAGCAGTTCGCGGTCCGACCGCTCAGGCCCCGCCGCGACCGGGCCGTCGGGCACACCCCCGCCCAGCGTCGCCGATGTCGCCACCGGCGTGATGTCGCCGAGTGGACGTCCCTCGCGCGCCGCCCCAGTCGCCGCCCCAAGACGACGCAGCAGCATCGCCACGTCGGTGCCCTGGGCGCCGTCGTAGGTGTGGAACTCATCGAGGACGACGTACGCCAGGGAGTCGGACTGCCACAGCGGAACATCCGGGATCCGCTGCAGCAGCAGGTCCAGCATCTTGTAGTTGGTGAGCAGGATGTCCGGGGGTTCGGCCCGGATCGCGTCCCGATCGGTGATCAGTTTGCTGATCGTGAGGTCCCCGGCAAGCGACGTCGATCCGCTGTCACGGCCGTACGAACCCGGCTCAGCGTCATCCCCGTCCGATGCCGTACGCGGACCCGAGGCACCGCCGATATAGATGCCGGCGGTGACGTCCTTCAATGCCTTCTCGGTGGCGAGAAGGTCGTCGATGCGGCGGGCCTGGTCATCGGCCAGAGCGTTCATCGGGTACAGCAGCAAGGCCTTGACGCCCCGCTGTCCTGCAGCCCGGGCGCGCGCACAGTGATCCAGAATCGGCACCAGGAACGACTCGGTCTTACCCGAACCGGTACCCGTGGTGACGATGGTGGGCTCCGGCTGCCGACCCGCCTTCGACGACAACCGGTGCCAAGCGGCGGCCTGATGGGTGTACGGCGTGAAGCCCTTCGGGTGCCAGTCGAGCGCCTTCTCCCATCCCTTCTCCGCCTCTCGGAAGGGCGTGCGCACCCGCAGGTATGGTCCACGGAACAGTCGGCTCTCCGGTCGCTCCAGGAACGCGTCGAGTTCCTCGCGCACGTCGTCGTCGGCAAGCGCGAAGCTCGTCGTCAGGTAGGTGGCCAGAGCTCGACGCAGGTCCTCGGCGACCAGAGAGGGCAGCATTACGGCGACTACCTGCTTTCTACCGGAACGTCGGAAGGAGCCTGCTCGGCTTCGGCCCGGCCGAGGAGGTTTCCGTGGTCTCCGTGCTCGGCTGCATACCTGGCGTAATCCCCGTACTCGCCAGCGAGCAGCCGTGCCGTGAAGTCCGCATGGGCGCGGGTCATTTCGGCCTCGCGGTCAGGCTTCACCCAGCCCTCAGGCATTTCCGGGGTCGGATCGCCGGCTCGCGCCGCTTTCGCCCAGGCCTTGACGAATGCACCCTCATCAGGAGTCTGCCGGATTCCTACGTTGTGGGTCGCCGCACCGATCTTGTGCCCGTCTGCGGCGAAGAACATCTCCCACTCGTACTTTCGAAGCACCGCGAACTGTGATCGGTACATGGCGCAGAGCTGCTCAGCGGTCAGGCCGAGCATCACAGCGACAATCGCGTCGATCTCGACGAGCGCCATGCGGCGGTCGCACTCCGTGCGCAGCGGCGTCGCCATGGACCAACTCGGCTCCACATCCTGGATCTTCGGACGGGGTGACTCGGGATCTGTCCAGCGGTCCGAGAGCCAGGCAGGCTCGAACAGCTCCTCCCACAAGGGTGCGTAATCGCGAGTCAGGCAGTTGAGACGGAGTGCGCGGAGGAGCAGCGGGGTGGTGAGAGGGTGGCTTAGAGGGCTAGGGAAACTCCGCGCCAGCTCAATATTAACCTTCGAGGATCCGGAAACCTTAACCAGGTAGTCAAAGGCAAGCGAGGCCCACAGACCAGCCACGACTCCGGTATTCCGGTTCGACGAAAGAGCGAGTGTAGGTACCGAATCGACGTGCGTCGGACCCGGCACCATCAAAGCAGCTTGGAGAGAGCGTTCCGTATTTGACGTAATCATACGACGCCACATAACTCGCCAGAAACTTCCCGATGACACTTCATCCCATGATCGTCGAGCAGCCTCGAAATCATACTTTGAGGCCAGCCTCGCATAGTTGGTACGCGGAATCAACGACTCGGGAAGTCGCTCCAAATCCCAGTCCGAGTAGTCCTTGTTGGACTTACAACCAGGGTTCGGCTGCTTAGCGAAGGGCGTAGCAACCGAGAAATGAGGGCCCTGGATCACAACCTCATCCCAGGATTCAGGAACAGCAGTACGCCGCTCGATAATCCCCTTCTCTTTAGCTCCCTTCTCATCCAGGTCACGCGACCACCAATAATGGTGGTCGTGAAGCCGCTCCGGAAAGGTGGAGAGCTTGAGCAATGCTTCATTATCGTCCACCGTCACCGCCCGCAACACACGAGCCTGCTCGGCTGGCGTACCCGGCTCATCGATAACGGCCGCCCAGCTGGCGAGGACCTGGTGGTCAACCGTAACAATGCGACGCTGGTGGGGGCGCATATCCCAGCCGCCCTCGGGGAACTGGATACCAGGGATAGCCCCTTCACCGTTATGCAAGAAGGAACCATCCACGGTAGATGGGTGGACCGCCCGCGCAATCTGCACGAATCCCACGCTACGCGGCGCCCCGTAGACGCTCACCCCAAAATTCTTATTGTTGTCAACATCCTCAAACAGGAGGATGTTGTTTCCGTATTGAAAGTGGCGACGCAGGCGAGAATAGGTGGCAGCACGAAATTTCCCACCCTTCGGCACTGAGAAGTGGTTCTCCTCGTGGATCAGGGCGGCAGATCCTCTAGGATTCAGGTTTCTCCACACACGCTCCATGAAGTTCACATAGAGGTTCGTCTGCAGCCCAGAGAGAACCGGATGATCAATTGGAGAACCCAGATGGTCATTGATGCCCGACCACGAGGCGACATCTGCGAGATAGGACCTTCGAGCTGCACTCCTTGACACAACAGTGCCTCGCCGCTCGGCCTTCTCAACTTCTGACGCCTGCTTCTCAAGACCAAACCAAGCATCATGTTCGGCCAGGGCCAGATCATCGTCCCACTCGAACTTAAGCCACGGAGGATTCCCCACCTGTAGATCAAACCCACCCCGCTCGAAGATGTGGGCGAACTCCAGCTCCCAGTGGAAGAACCCTTCCCTCCGGGCGATCACGTCTACCTCGCTCAGCCACGGGAAGCGGAGAGTCACCGCCAGCATATCCACGCACCGGCTCATTGTGCGGTCAAGTTCGTCATCCATGGCCAACTGCTCGAAGGCCCCGGTGTCGCCGAACAGCCCGAGCCTGTCATCGAGCCCAGCCCTGTTGGAGCCGCTCTTGGCTTTCACCCTGGCAGGAGGCACGCCGAGGACGGCCTCACAGAACTCCAACCATTCCTCGAAAGTGGGCGGTTCCGGCGTGTTCAGCTGGCCCACGGGCCAGAACCAGAGCGCGCACCACGCATCCATCACCAGCTTCAGCCGCCCACGCGGAGCGCCCGGCTGCTGAAGTGCCTGCTCAACCTGCTCCCGCGAAACTGCTCCCGAGGACCGCGGCAGAGGCCGCTCCTCCACAACCTCCCACACGTCGATGTCGCGACGGATTTCCTCCTCAGACACGACAAGTCGGCGCTTGGTCAGTTCCCACAGCCTCTCAACACGATTCGCAAGAGCCAGCAACCGCTTCGTCTGGGTCACGGACGGAGTGGTCGCCACCTTCTGGCGCCACTCCGCAAGCTCGTCACGTTCCTCCCGCACAAGCTCTTTGGCCTGCTTGGCATTTACGACAGCGGCCCAGCCCTTCGCCGGAAGCAGGAAGTGGTGGAACTCCTCACCGTCGCGGAAGGCGCCGTCCTCAGCGCCTTCCTGAAACGGCCGGTCGATCGGCACGGCCGTCAACCACGCCTTCCGCTTCAGCAACGTCTTTTCGTATACCGCCCGGCGAGCGCCGATAAGAGAGTTGCCGCGCCGCAAGTGCAGGCCGAACCACGGGGCCTTCAGCCCCTCATGCATCGCGTTGAGCCACAGCGACACCTCGGCCAGCTCCACGGCGGTCTGGTTGAGGTCGACGCCATAGGAGTTGTGGAGAGCCAGGTACGCCTTGACCTTCTGTAGCTCTGCCTCGTACCGGTCCGGCGGCAGCTGCACGTCCTGGCCGCGCTCGGCGGTAAGTTCGATCATGCGGCGCTTGAGGTACTGGGCCGCAAGTTGGTTGATCGCTTCGTTGAGGAACGCCCCCGAGCCAAGTGCCGGCTCGCACACGGTCAGATCAAGGATGTCCCTGGCGGCTGTTGTCTCACCATCCCGGTCGAGGAGTTCGTCCAGGGCGTGCTTGACCGTGCTGCGGGTGAGCACCTCGGGGGTGTAGTACGAGGCGGAACGCTGGCGCTCGCGGCCCGAGAGGCGGTAGACGAACGAGCCCTTCTTGTGTTCGACGCGTTTCAGTGCGCCCGTGATGTGGTCGCGGCGCTTGACGAAGACCTCGTCGTCATAGTTGTCGGACTCACTCTGAGGGACGACCCAGGTGCCGGCCAGGCCGTCCGAGTCCGGCTTGGCCACCTCGTACAAGTCCTCGCTCGCGAAGAAGCCGGTGTACGACATGAGCCCCTCGTACACCGCGCCGAGCTGGTTGATACCCAGCTGGGCATACGAGATGAAGCCTTTGCCGTTCTTGCCACGGCTGAGCATCAAGAGATTCAGCACCTGCCACAGCACCTTGTTGCGCAGCCGGGTGTCGACCTTCTCGCCATCGATGCGGACTGTGCCGATCAGTGGGGTGGCATCGGTCTTGAACAGATCGCTGCGCAGCGACTCGAAGCGGATGCCGTCCGCGTCCAGCAGTTCGCGGTCACCCTGTACGCGGTCCTCCAGGTCGCGATGCCCCTGGTCGACAAGGCGGAACAGCAGGTCAAGAGACTCATAGAAGTGGAACCGGTCCTGGGACTCCTCAGGCAGGTCATACGAGACCAGTTCACCGAGCCGGGCGAGGCCATAGCCGTCCTGGTAAGCCTCGTCCTTACTGGGCAGGATGCCCAGTTCCGGGCGGGCCTCGGCGTACAGGAGGAACAGGATCCGATAGAGGTAGCGCAGTGACTCGCGTGTGAGGCGGGTGGCGAGCTCAGCACTGTCACCGAGTTCGGCCGGATCGGCGGGATGCTTGTGGATCCGGTCCAGGATTTCCTTGGCGATCAGTTCGACGGACTCGCGCAGGCCCTCGCGGAGTTCCTTGGAGACGCCTACTGCGTGTTTGCGGCCCTTGTCGACTAGGTCGTCAAGGAACCCGGCTGCACCACCTTCTGTGAGCAGGGACTCGCCGCCGAACAGGGCCGACACGGCTTCCAGTTCGCCGCCGTCACCCGCCAGGTTGCGGTCAAGCGCAGCATCCACGCTGACGCCGAGGAACCGGCCCTCGTGCCATGCGGTGCGGTCGGCGAGCAGCACGGCACCGCCGGCGAGCAGAAGCACAAACCGTGGCGCGTAAGCGTCGTCACAGCCGAAGAGGAAGGTAACGGCATCGGCCGCGCTGGTGACCTTGTGTCTGCCCTCCAGCGCGATGGGGGCGAGCAGTTCGGAGCCTTCGTCCTCGGCCTCAGAGACGACGAGTTCGGCGTCTGTGCTCCAGGTGACGTCGAGAGCGACGAGTTCGACGCCACCGGGTCCCTTCACAGCGAAGGCTACGGGGACTTCGCGGGCCTTATCAGCATGCATGACTTCGAAGACGCCACGCTGGATCCTGATGTGGGTGTCGTCGTCGCGCTGCGGCTGCTCGCCATCGGGGTGGAGGTAGGCGAGGGCCGCGAGCAGGGTGTCGTTGAGCCTGCTCAGCTCGGATCCGCCGAAATCGCCCTTCTCGGTGATGCGGACCTTGGCCTTGAAGTAGTCGCGGCCCAGGTTCCTCATGCCCGAGCGGGACGTCGGCCGCCCTACCCGGTCGGCCGCCGTCCAGCGCTTGCGCAGGTCGACGAGGTCCTTGGAGAAGATCTCGGCAAGGTAGTGGGCGGAGATGTACTCACCGCGGTTGACGATCGCTTCGAATGCCACGGCGGTTACACACCCTTCTTCTCGCCGGTCCCGGTGGCCGGGACGAGGACCCCGATCACGCGGACCATCGCCTCGCCCTGTGTGGCCAGATCTTCGATCAGCTTCTCGACCTCTATGGCGGTCTTCTCCACGCGCTGTTCCGCGTCCTCGCGCCGAACGCCCAGAGTGAGCTGTTCGTAGGTCGTCTCGCTCGCCTTGCGCCAGGCCCGCAGGCGTTTTTCGTACTCGACCAGTCGCTCGATGAGCGGTTCTTCCTGAATGCCGCGCAGCTTGGTCAGGTGCTCGCGGGTGGCCACAACAGCGTCTGGCACCAGGGCACGCAACGCGTCGAGGTCTCCGGTAAACGGGCGGTTGAGCATCTTCGGCTCCACCCCGGCTCGATTCAGCACCTGGACCAGGTCGTCGTCGAATTCGGGGGCGCCGTGCTCCAAGCCGCTCACGCAGGACCAAGCGAGGACCGTCGGGTGACCCTTGGCGTTGGAGTACATGCCCTGCATCAAGAACTTGGGGCCATCGACGCTGGCCGTGATCACGGGTGCGGTGTTACGGGTGAGGCGGACCAGGACCTTGTCGGTGAGCCACTCCACCAGCGGGTGCTGATCGGTCACGAAACTGACGTCAGGCCACCCTGATGTCTCGCGCCGCGTCTGCTTGGTAATCGCGCCCTTGGGCCGTCCACCGCTCAGTTCCCGGGCACGATTCAGTCGCTGCTGGGCGAACGCCGGATCGAAGGTGACCCGCAGCTCGCCAAGTACCCCGCGCTCATCCAAATAGGTCTGCGGAAGCACCAGGAGCCGACGCTGCAGTTCACGGTCGGGGACGAACGAGAGCATCTCGGGATGATCCTCGCCCCACTGCTTGCCGATCTTCGCCTGTGGGTTTTCGTCGTACACCTCGTCGAGCGCCTCTTCCACGAAGGCGCGGGTCGAAGCGAACAACTGAGGCACCTGGTAGTGCTCTCCCGAGCCGTCAACCGTGTGCTGGGCCATGAAGAGGTCAAAGGGGTCGGCCGTCTGGGCCGGCACGATCTCGTCGAATGCCTTGCCGTCCGCCAGCCCGGTCTTGATCGCGTTCTCCTCCGCGTCCTCGTCACGCAGACCGAGGATGGAGGCGGCTTCGCCCAGAGTGCGGTGGACCTCGTCCTCGCGCTCCAGCAGTCGGCGGGAGACCAACCGATCCGCAGACGGGACATCCGGGTCCTCGTCCTGGCGAACAAGCAGCAGGGCGCGGACCTCCGGCTTCTTTTCCTGCCCGTACCGGTCGATACGGCCGTTGCGCTGTTCGATGGTGATGAGCGACCAGGGCAGGTCGTAGTGGATCATCTGGTGGCATTGGCGGTGCAGGTTGACGCCCTCGGAAGCGATATCGCCTGTGAGGAGGATCCGCAGCTCGGTGTCTGCCAGGCCGAAGTCCTTGACAGTCCGCTGCTGCTCATCGTCGGACAACCCACCGTGCAGCTGCCGGACTGCGCCCTCCATCTTCTCCATGCTCGCCTCGAAGCCCAGTTCACCGGGCAGGTTCTCGTGGAGCATCTTCAGGGTGGCGCGGCGTTCGGAGAAGACGACGACGCGCTCGTCGGATCCCGGGCCGACACCCATGTCCTTCAGCTCGGCGACCAGGCGGCGGAGTTTGGCGGCCTCCTGGACCGTGGCCTCTGCAGCCAGTTCGCCCAGGCTCACCAGCGCCGATCGCTCAGCAGCACGCTGTTCCTTCTTCTCCGGGTTCCTCTTGACGTCCTCGTCGATGGAGTTGATCCGGTTCTTCACCGTCTCGGCCAGCGCCTCGTGCGACGAGAGGAACGCCTTGAGAAGTGTGTAGGGGAACAGACGGGCTCCCTTGCCGGTCACCGGAGCCGACCGGCCATCCCCAGGACTGATCCAGACGTCGTACAGTTCCTCGAAGATCCTTTGCTCGGCGTCACTCGCGGGGCAGTCGAAGGCCCGCGGCTTCTTACGGGTAGCCCACTTGTGGCCGATCTCCGCAGACACGTCCTGGGACATCTTGTGCCTTCGGACGTACAGGTGATCGAGCTGGGTCTCGTCGTAGTCGCTGGTGTCGGGGATGGCAGTCGGGTCCAGCAGGCTCAGCAACTCGCCGAACGACTCCCGCTCACCGTTGTGCGGCGTGGCGCTGGCCAGGATCAGAGCGTCGGTCCTCGGGGCGAGCAACCCCGCGAGCCTGTTGTTCTTCGTTCCCCTGTTGATCAGCTTGTGAGACTCGTCGATGACGACGGCATCCCAGAAAACCTGCGTGAGGTGGCTGCGCCAGCGGTCGGAGCGCAGGGTGTCGATGGAGATGATCGCGCGCTTGTAGTACGAGAAAGGGTTCCGGCCGGCCGGAATGTTCCGTCGGATGCGCTCGATGCCACTGGAGTCCAGGCGTACGAGAGGGATCGCGAAACGTGTCCACAGCTCGTGCTGGAACTGCTCCAGGATGGCCTTGGGCGTCACCACGAGGATGCGCTCGCCCCGGCCCCGCCGGATGAGTTCCGAGAGCAGCAGCCCGATTTCCAGTGTCTTGCCCAGCCCGACCGCGTCCGCGATGAGCAGCCTCGGCTGCAGTCCGCGCAGTGCCGCCCGGGCCGGCTCCCGCTGATACGCGAGGTCGTCGAGGAGGTGCGTGCCGACCGTGGCGAGGCGTTGCTCGGACAGCGGCAGCGGAGTCTTCCGGATGAGGGCGTCGATGAACAGCCGGGAGCGCCGACACTCCGGAGAGGTGTCAACATCGAGGTTAGTGTCCTCGGGATGCAGAGGCGTGACCTTGTCCAGAGACTCGTGGGCGAAGAAGACGGCCCGCTGGTCGCGTACGAGCGGAGAAATTCCGCGGACATCCAGTCGCGTACCGTCCTGCTCCGTCTCGGATGCCTCCACGACCAGCCAGTCCTCGTCCCGCGCGCGGACCTGCATACCCGCGGCGAACTTGGCGGCGCCTGCGACGCTGGTCACCGGGCTCTCTCCTTCACTCACTGTTGCACTGCCTCATTTTGCTCGCTTGCGCATCGGCGGCATCAACCGCCGAAGTCGGACCGGTGGTCGCGGATCTTTCCGCGCCAGCGGTCAGCCCACGGCTCTCCCCCACCGCTGGACGCGCCCGCCACTACTGGCTCGGCAAACGGCACCGGAGATTCCGGCTGCTCCGCAGCTGGCCCTGGAGCCTGTACCGCCACGGGCGGCGGCGCGGGAGGTGTCTCCGCCACCTGCAACACATCCGTGAGGAACGTGTCGGGCAGCGGCGGATACATGGAGCCACTCATCGGCACCGCGTGCTCCAGCAACCGGTCCATGGCCGCCTCCAGCACCGTGTTGGCCGTGGGCCGATCCCCAGGAGAGTAGGCCAGGCCACTGACAACAAGAGGTTCCAGACTGGCCGGTAAGCCCGAAAGATCCGGCTTGGCATCCAGCAGCGTCCGCTGCACCGCCAGATCAGCGTAGAACGGGGGGTGCCCTGTTGCCGCATGCACCAGAGTCGCGGCCAAGCTGAACACGTCCGCGGCCTCGCTCGCTTTCCGCGAGTCCATGGCTTGCTCGGGAGCCATGTAGGCGAGAGTGCCGAGCGGCGAGTTGCCGGATGTGAGCCCGGTCGCACCGCCGACATGACTCACACCGAAATCGATCACCCGTGTGCCCTGCGTGGTGACCAGCACATTGCTCGGTTTCAGATCACGATGCAGCAGCCGGACGGAGTGAATATGGATGAGAGCCTCGGACAGGCTCGCGGCCAGCCACCACGCACCGAGTTCACTCACCGGCCCGTGTTGGTGCAGCAACGATTCGAGCGATGGCGCATGGATGTACTCGGTCGCGATCCACGGCTGCTCGGCATCGGGATCTGCGTCCACGAGCGCGGCGGTGTGGAATCCCCCGACGCGCCGGATCGCCTCCAGCTCCTGGGCGAAGCGCTGACGGAAATACGGCTCGTCCGCCAACGCCGGCTTCACAACCTTGATCGCCACCGGGCGAGGACTGCGGTAACCGAGATAGACGACGCCCATTGCGCCCTGGCCGAGACGGCGAGACAAACGGAAGCCAGCGATCTCACGGGGATCGCTGTCCCTCAGCGGCTCGAACACCATCGCCCCCGTTCCACGTCGAGCGCGCGGAGACGAGGCGCACGGGACGCGAAGTACACACGTCAACAGAAGCGAGGCTATCAGCGGCGCGGGCTAGTGTTCGGCCCCATCGTGATCTCAGTCGCGCTCCCCGGTATTCCCCCGCACCGCAGCGGATCGATCTGCGTCGAAGAGACCGTGCAGCCCGTCACATCTGCGAGGCGCTCGCACCATTCCTCATCGCTCGACGATGTGCTGGTCTCCGCCAACCTGATAGACCCGTGCGGTCCCACCCGCATGGGCATGCATCTGCGCTGAGGGGGCAGGGGGACGTTCGTCCTCGGGCAGCGACGCCCGAGCCGCGGCGAGAATTTCTTCAAGCTCCGGCGCGGCCGACGGATCGGCCACCAGCAGACGCCTCAACCGGCGACACCAATCGCCCTCCAGGTCTTCCATAGCTGCCGGGTCTCCCCTGCGTTGGGCCTTGAAGAGCTCCTCACGGGTCTCCTCCAGGGCCATACCGACCGCGGTAGCCCGCTCAGGATCCACGTGGCGCCACAGTGCCACCACGCGGTGATATGCGCTCTCCCACGCGTCGGTGACCATGAGCGCGACGATGGCCGTGCCCGCAGCCCGCGCCAGTACTTCCGGATCTATAACTGCGTCCTCGGAACCTCTTGACGCGTGACCACGCTGAGAGGCGTCACCTCGCTGACCGAGTTTCAGGAACGTGGCCGCGGTCGCCTCGGCCGCCACCTCGTCCAACGTTTCCGTCAGTCGCTGCTCAACGTCGGTCGAAGCACCAAGAGTCTCTTGCAGGCCTGCCTCGCCAGTCTGCAGCACTCTGGTGAGTCGGGATGGCTCCCGCACTTCAGGTACACCTGCTGTCAGAGCAGCTGACAACTTTTCGTCGAGGTCAGTCGACTCGGCCAGCGTGGCTTCCAGCTCGGCTGACCCTGCCCGTAGAAGCTTCTGAAGGCGGGAATTCTCGGACGGATTGGTGCTCACTCCGCACCTCCCTCATCTTCCTCCAGCAAACGCTCTAGGTTCACGCGCGCCCGCCGCAGGTTCTGGCGTACGTTCACAGCTGGCATTCCCAGCGCCTCGGCGGTCTCGGACGGAGTGCACCCATCGATTTCGAATGCCATCACCGTACGCTGCAGGAGGGGCAAGCGCCGAAGGAGTTGGACCATGGCTATCTTCTCCGCCACGTCGAGGCTGTGATCGCCTGCCCGGCGTTCTGGAACCTCATCGGCCAACTCGTCGGGCCGGATGCGGTGCACCGACTTCAACCACATGCGGAAGGCCGTCGTTCGCAGCCATGGTTTGGGGCGGTCGACCCGACGCCAGGTCTTCGCTAGTTCAACAAATGCGGCCTGGACAGCGTCCTCCGCGTCCTGCCGTGACCCGCCTGCCTTGATCAGGAAGCCCACCAGGGGCACGAACTGATCCCGGAACACGGTTGTGAAGGCGGCTTCCTCCTCGGTGCTCAGCCATGGCGGACGCTCTTGTTCGAGGGGTTCTGCACTCCTCTCATAGTCCGTCCTGGCAGCTTCGAGAAGTCGACGCCACGAACTGACCGCAGGGCGCCTCCGCAGCAGGGCTCGGCGCTCCCGCTCGGTCATGCCACCCCAAACCCCAAACTCAACGCGGTTGTCGAGGGCATCGGCAAGGCATTCGGTGCGTACCGGGCAGCCGGTACACACGGTCTTCTGTCTGTCTTGCGCTGTTGCCTGGACGAACATCTCGTCGGGGTCGGCCGTCCGGCACGCCGCACGGGTTGTCCAGTCAGTTGCCCAGGCCACGCCGGACTCCCTCGCGTCCTGCGCCCTGCCCCACTTCAATGGTCAGTTGGTCCGCTCGATCGACGAAGCGGCTGCCCTCAGGAAGCTCACGCACTACGTCGCGGCGGAATGATCCGCGGACCTTCTCCAGTTGAACCAGCCCCCTCGTATGCACCCAGATACGCAACACGACCGCCAAGTACCCCACCACTGTGACTCCCGCCGCAATCACATACTCCGGCATCGCTCCATGCTCCGTTCACCGCTGGGTAGAACTAGTCACAGAGGAGTGCTTTGAGGACGGCGCGGGCGTGACGTCGCATGCCCGTTTTTCTTCCCACGAGGCGTCGAGGATCGGACCCAACATTGCCCGGGCTGTCTCGCCAGCGTCAGCAGCAGCCCGCCATTCTCGAGGAACCGCTTGCCGTCCGGCGAGCCGACTTCTCCGTGGCCTCGGCCGACAGTGATGGTTACGCGCAGAGCTCACCGCTCCCGGCAACCCGATCCGGGACTATGCCCAGGAGCTGGTGCAGTTCCGAGGTGACCACGCGGTAGGCGTTGCCGAGCTTGAGGACAGCGACCGGGTATTGGTCCCTCTTCGCCAGGGCGTATCCCGTGCTGCGACCGATCGTCAGCGCCCTGTTGGCCGTATCGAGGTCTACAGCGACGGGCAGAGCGAGCAGCTCTTCGCGAGTCATCCCTCGGCCAGCCTTACGTGCTTCCATGACATCTTCCGATCGCTACAGGTGCACTGACGACAGAATCTGTATCACTGATGTTGCAGTCACCCATTTTTACGACGTAAATTGCAGCCATGACGAACAGAGACTGGTCGCCGCGCTTCACCGCCCGCGTTGCCGAGCAGATGCGTCACGCCCGCAAGGCCGCCAGCCTCACCGTGGCGGAGGCCGCTGAGGCGTGTACGGCCCTGGGCCTGCCGGTCCCCAAGACGACGATCACGAACCTGGAGACCGGTCGCCGCAGTTCGATCGACCTCGCGGAGTTCCTCGTCCTTGCCGAGGTCTACAAGGTCCCGCCCATCAGCCTGCTGTTCCCCCTGGGTACGGAGGCTTCCGTCGCCGTGCTCCCTGAGCGAGAGGTCGCGACCTGGGAGGCGGTGGCCTGGTTCACCGGCGAGACGCCGCTGGAGAGGTCCGCTCCACAAGGCTCCGCCCGGGAGGTACTGGACACCTTCCGCGCCCACAGCGACGCCGTGGCCACGGCTGTGACGTCCACTCGCCTGGCAAAGGAGCGGCGGCGCAAGGCCAGCATCACGCTCGATTCGGGTCGGCGCGAGACCCTCCTGGAAGCAGCAGCCTCGTACGAGCAACTTGCCTTTGACGACTGCAGGGAACTGCAGGAGTTCCGCCACACGATGCATGAGCGCGGGCTGGTTCCGCCGGCCCTGCCCGCCGATCTCTCCTTCGTGGACCAGCGCAGTGCCGACTCCGAGGACAGTGAGTGAACGGTTCGATCACCCGGCGCTGCTCGTGCCGCGACCCAAAGACGGGCAAGAACTATGGGAAGACTTGCCCGAAGTTCTCCAGCAAACGCCACGGTACGTGGGTCGTTGTCCAGGAACTGCTGCCCCGGCAGGACGGCAACCGTCGCCGGTTCCGTCGGTACGGGCTTGAGAGCTCCGCGAAGGCCACGGAGGAACTTAACAAGGTCCGCGCGCTGCTAGCGCTGCCCGATGAAGATGATCCGACTGGTCAGATGGCGATCAGTGATCTTCTGGAAGCCTGCGCAAAGAACAAGGAGCCACTTCCCGACTACGACGAGACCCGTCGCCGCTTCGCGACCGGCCAGAGCCTCAACTCCAAGATGACCGTCGGCGAATGGCTCGACCTCTGGCTCGCCGGACGTAAGCGGCTACGCGTGACTGGCCTCAAGCGCTACGAGTGCGATGTCCGTGTTCATCTGAAGCCGCATCTGGGCGACGTCCGTCTCGACAAGCTGCGTGTTCATCATCTGGACACGATGTTCGACGGGATCAACGAGGCCAACATCGAGATCGCCGAGCAGAACGCCCAGCGGCGGGCCGCGCTCGATCTGCTCAGGACGATCCCGTGGAAGGGCGTGGACAACCGGGCCCGCCGTAAGGCAGTGCAGGAGTCGATCGACGCCATGCCGCCGTTTCGACGAGTGACTGGCGCCAGCACTCAGCAACACATCAAGGCCACCCTGCGCGCGGCGCTAAACGTCGCGATCGCGCAGCAGGCCATGTCCAACTTCAACCCGGCGGAGCATGTCGAGTTGGAGCCCGGGGCGAAGCCCAAGGCCCTGGTGTGGACCGACGAGCGAGTCGCGCACTGGGAAGCCACCGGGGAGAAGCCGTCTCCGGTGATGGTCTGGACACCTGAGCAAACCGGGCGCTTCCTGGACTTCATCGCCGAGGACCGCCTGTACGGCTTGTGGCACCTGATCGCGTTCCGGGGGTTGCGGCGTGGTGAAGCCTGCGGCCTTCGGTGGATGGACCTCAATTTCGCAGGCGAATCGCTCGCAGTCGCCACCCAGCTCGTGCAGGACGGTTGGGACATCATCGAGGGCGCTCCCAAGACCGACAGCGGCATCCGCCTCATAGCGCTGGACGGCGAGTCCATCGAGTATCTGCGCGACCACAAGCGCCAGCAGGACAAGGACCGGCGGAAGTGGGGAACCGGCTGGAAGCTGACCGGCCGGATCTTTACTCAGGAGGATGGCTCCTGGCTCCACCCCGGGAAGGTGAGCGACCTCTTCGAGCGGCTGGTCACAGCCGCCGGCCTGCCACCAGTCCGACTGCACGACCTCCGACACGGCGCAGCGACCCTCATGCTGGCGGCCGGGATCGACATCAAGGTCGTATCCGACACACTCGGTCACAGCGACACACGCATCACGCGGGACATCTACCAGGCCGTCCTCGACGACCTCGCACGCGCTGCTGCAGAGGCGGTCGTCAAGTTGGTACCCCGCGCCCGACGCCGCCGGGGTAAGGGCACCTCCGACGAGCGTACGGCCTAGCCTGCTACCGCTTTACGGGCCTCCGGTCAGCGGGTATCTGACCGGAGGCCGCCTCGCTCGGTGGTCGTGGTTGATGTTCCACCTGCGCAGGGGTGTCTCGCGACCGCCTGCTGTCATGAGGAACCGCATGACACCTGGGTGGGGCGGCTCCATGCTCGCCAACTCCCGTGCCGACGATATGGATACGGCCCGGAACGACGCCCGAACCAACAGCTCGCTACCGACGGCCTTGACCCGGCGGGCCGCCTCCCAGCTGATAATTACAGGCTCAACGTCTCAGCAACGTCGTAGCCTCTCGGACTATGAGGGTGTCTGAGAAGGGGGCGGAGGATATCTCCTACCTGGCCCCGCTCTTCAATGCGGCGGCAGCGTATCGGGCCGAGGACCATTTCACGCTGTTGCCCGAGCCTGCGGCTCGCGGCAGCCTGGCAGCGGACGACAGACCGTTGAAGTCGTGGGGCGCCGCCAAGTTCGTCCGTTCCTCCTTCGCGGCCGGCCTGATGCATGTCGAGGCCCTGACCAAGCTGGTGGTCGTCGCGAAGCAGATCGATCCGTACAGCCCGTGGACCCTGCTGCGCGGTGCTCAGGAGAACTTCGCCACGGCCGTGTGGCTGCTGGACGGCAAGGACCGAGCCGAGCGCCAGCATCGCGCGCTCAGCTTGTGGGCAGAAGACTTTCGCAATCGCGCCCAGCATGAAGCCGACGTGCAGCACGTCGTCACGGGACCCAAGGAGAAGACCGGCTGGCAACGTCATGAGGAGATCAAGCAGCTCGCCGACAACCTGGGTCTCCCCAAGCTGCCCAGGCCGAGCGCTGGAGACATCATCTTCGCTGCGGCCTCGACTGCCGGGCTCAATCCTGAGCGAACCCGGGCATCTTGGCGGGTAGCGTCCGGCTTCGCCCACGGTCGCATCTGGCCGAACCTTCGCGCTTCCGAACCTCGCATCGCCACCCCCACAGCCGACGGCTACCTCATCGGCTTCGTGGTCGACGACGCACAGCTTGAAGCCCTAGCCAAGGCATGCCTGAAGCTCCTGGAACATGCCGCTCGGCGGTACGAAGCCCGCAATACACCGTAGGTCGGCGCGACCTCGTGGCTCGGGCGAAAGTCTCGCTTGGCGCCTAGGAATTCCCCTCGGTGCCTCCGGGGGATGTGTCGGGCGGCAGTGACCCTGGAGGGGGCTCGGGTGGTGGTGGCGGTAGCGATGTCGCCCCGGTGGCCTGCCGGTAGTTGATGATTGCCTGGATTCTTTTTTCAGGATCAGTTATTTCTTCCAGAGTCGCCGCGAATTTCTCGTCGACCGCATCTCCTTTCCGCTGCCGTACGTGATCCAGGACCATTGCGGTCATGGGAACGGTCAAGTACGCCAAGAGAAGAATGACTCCCACGGCCCACCACGGGGCACCCCCCAGGCCCGCGAGAGCGGCAGGCAGCCCCGCCAGGATGCTTGCCGAGGAGATGCTAGGGGGAAGGCTCACCGGGTGTGCCCTTCTGGCACACAGCGGCCCCGCCGCCTCGTGCCTGACAAGCCGGGCCTCTGGCCAACGGCGAGTGAGTAGGAGGCGACGCAGAAGCGCCGGGGCGTGCGGGCACGCTGAAACCCGGTGCCGCCAAAGGCGGTCCGGCGGTCTTTCAGGGAAGCTTGATTGAGGGCCCGGGAATCGAGATTACCCTCAGGAAACTTATGTGGATGGCCTGGCGAAGGAGGTTTGGAACGGCTTTTCGGGCAGGGGTCGTTATTACATTTCGTAAATAAAACGAATGTCTAGAAGACCCTTAAGCCGATTCATTTAGCCTCTACCTACGCCGCTTTCCTTGTGCTGGATTCCGACCTGCTCGCCATCTGGGCAGGGCGAACCTGCCGCCCAGTATGCCCTATCACAGCGCGCGATGCATTGAGGAAGCGATGCCGAAGCTGGCCACGGGATCGGGTGGTAGCGGCAGGCCGACCGACATCCCGTACGGTCAGCGCGGTGCTGGGACGACACCTCCACCATTGCCGGGACCCTCCCGCCCGAATGCCGAGAAGGGGACCGGACCGCTGACGGGCAACGGCAGGAGTCAGGACTCTTTCGCAATCACTGAACACCTGACACGGCGCCACGAGCGCAGTCGGCGCGAAGACTTTGAGAGCACACGCGCAGGAGGACAGACTCGACTCGACTCCGGACACACGTGTAGTGCTGGCAGGAGTGTAACGCTAACTTTTGCTAGCACGAAAACGCCAGGTCAGAGGCTTGACACTGTGAGAGTGCTTCACCTGGCCGCTGAGTGCTCTAGCTGTGTCGGCGTCGTCTGCGTTCAACCGCCGCCGACAAGCTGGCCGAACTGAGTCCCGTACTTGGCCGGGCGAGGCGCGCTACCTTTCCGCGGCAATGAGACTTGCACGCATAGCGACCTGGAGGTCCTTGCGGGCTTGGTGGAACCGTTCCAGCCCTTCGAGGTACTCCGGCGACGTGGTGGAGAGGTCTGGATGCGTGTTCAGCAGGTCACGCCATTGCCGGAGCAGTCTGTACGCCCGGTCGGAATTCTCTTGAACCGCCGGAGGGGCCTGCAGGGCGATTCCGTAGCGTTGCGTCAGTACCGAGGCGTCGCGAAAGGCATCCAGAGCCGCCTGGTATCGCGCCGTGGTGTCGCTCTCCCTGAGGATGATGACGCGTAGGGCAGACGAGCTGTCGTTCAGAGCAGCGAGATAGGTGCTGTAGAGATCTCGAAGGTTGTCGTGCACGCGGTTCGCTTGCTCGCGACGGTATCGCGTGTGGTCAGCAAGCATGGTCGAGCCGATCCCGAGCGCGGCGCCGACGATTGTGCCAAGTAGTGTCCCCCAGTCCATGAGCGGAACCGTAGTTCTGCCAGCCCGCCATGAGAATGGGACAAATCTGGGCGTTGATCCCCCTGTTCGCTGGCCGACAACGGCGCTCAAGTGGCCAGCTGTGGCGCTCAGTCACAGACGCTGTGACAGAGCACGAGCTGGCCAGTGAGTGTTCTGCTGGCCGTGCGACATCAGCTTCCGCGCGAGGCGTACGCCGCCTCTGAGAGTGTGGGGCGGTCGTGCGGACTGGTCCTCTCGGGTGGCGGGTGTGATCAGCCCGGACGCTCCTCCTGGTGGTCAGCCTGCCACTGGTTGATGAGCCTCTTTCTCCAGCCCTTGGGCGGGGGCCAAGGAACGCCCCAGGCAGCGAGTTGGTCCCGGGGCCAGCCGCCTGCGGGAGTGCGGGCCGCCTCGATGTCATCCGGAGAGCGGGGCACGCTGCCTTGTAGTGCACGACGAGACAGAATCTGGATCAGCGTTCAGTGCAGGAACGAGGAGCATGAGAGCGGCAGACCCCGACAGGGCATTGGAGGTGTTGGTCTGCGTGCCGGCACGCAGCCGGTAGGGGCGGGTGTGCCACGCCCAACCGCGCCTGAGAATCAGGGCTGCGAGGTCCATGGAGTCCAGGGGCATGGATCCGGCAGCGGCGCGCACCTGGGGCCACGTCAGTTCTCCATGCTCGTCCAGGGCGGCACTGACCGCGGCGTCCAGGCGCGGATCGACCGATCGATTCTCAAGAAGACTGCGGGCGCGGTTGCTATCGGTTGCCACAAAGCCCCAGCCTCGGTCGCGGCAGAACTCCTCCATGGCACGGTACTTGGCGACATTGATGGCAATCGCCATCTCGTAGATGGGTTTGACCTCGACGAGGATGCAGCGCCCGTCGGTGGTCGCCACGAGCAGATCCGGGTAGTAGGTGCGCTGTTGCCCGGCGAACTGATAGCTGATGGCGAGGGGCTGTTCCTGGTAGTACGCAATCTGTTCGGCGAAGCTGAGCAGCTGGATCATCCGCAGCTCAGTGTCCGACTCGTATGCCACGTCCCGGCCCAGCTTGGGGCAGTGCCACGCCCCGGAGCGCCCATCGTCGGGGTCTATCTCTCGGAGCGCTTCCAGCTCCTCGCGCGGTGGGGCCGGTTCGGATATCCCAAACCAATTGGCTTCGGCCGACAGTGCCGCCCAGCGTTGGGTAGAGCGCTCGATACGACCCAGTCGTGTTGCTTCGCGGCGGAAGGCGTCGTGGCGCAGGGTGCGTATCGTCATGGCCTCGGCCGCCAGGTTGTCCGCGCGCAACTTGTGGGCGCCGGCCAGGCTGGCGAGCAGCGGCACCGCCTGCCGCGGCGCTACCGACGGCAGTAGGACCTCGGCCAGGTCAAACAGACGTTCAGCAGTCGACGGTCCTGCATCAGGCGGTACTCCGTTCACGCAACTCAGCTCGGCCAGCAGCTTGCGGAGTTTCTGGGAGGCTGGCGCGGTGGTGTTCGCCATGCTGCGGATCGCCTTAGTCTGCAGCTGCCGAACCCGGTCCCGGGAGATGCCGAGAGCGTCTGCCACCTTCTCCAGCGGTTGGGCCGGCTGATCGTGCAGGCCAAAGCGGCGAGACATGATCTCCCGATTCCGCTCGACAGGCATCTCTCCTACAGCCACGGCAGCAAGCTCATGCAACACCAGCACCGTGTCGGCATCGCGTTCGGCAATGAGAGTCCAGTCAGCTGTCAGGCCCACAGCGCCAGGGCACAGGCACTCCAGTAGCCAGTCGGCCAGCAGCAGCTGCGTGGCCTCCTGCCACAACCGCCGGGCGGCTGCCTGCCGCACAGGAGCCGCCACGGTCGCTAGGTCGATCACCACCTGCCGGGCTACGAAGACCTCTCTGCGCTCAGGGCGCAGCACGTGACTCGTCACCTGCTGCCAGTCGGCCAGCACCTCGACGACTGCAGCGGAACTCACTGGCGGACGGGAGGCGAGAATACGGTGGTCATACTCCCCGCGCTCACGGCGGCGACGTTCGTCCAGCACGTTCTGCCACGAGTACGCGGGATCTACGGCCAGTTGAGTCCTCAGCCACTCCAGCGCCTCATCGTCGGCCGGGCCAGGCTGAGGAACGAGACGGATCACGCGAGCGCGGATGGCACCCGTCGAGCGGCCATGCCGCTCGGCGAGATCCTGCAGAGTGAGCCCCTCCCGTACACCGTCGACAAGCCGAGCGTCCTCCGCCTCGCTCCACGCGCGGCCCTGCCTCGATTCGGGCGCCTGCCCCTGCACGCTCTCTCCCATGGTTTCGGCTACTGGCCTGCCTTTGCCTGCAGTTCTCGGGCGATAGCGGCATCCTGGCTCATGGCGACCACGACCCGGCGGTCCACTTCCTCCTGCTCATGCAGCTCCCCGCACGGGCAGATGCTCCACTCACCAACTTCGACCCGGCCGACCGCCCGCTCGACAAGGTCAGCAAGCTCGTCGAGCACTCCCACCGATACCTCGACGAGTTCGCCGCCGCTCGCCGACACCGTGGCGGACCCGAGTTCCGTCACTAGGTCCATGGCGTGAGCTGCCGCCCGGCTGTCATGGTTGACCGCCGCGTACTTTCCGGCTTGTGCCCCGGCCATTACCAGGCGCCCCAGAGCCATGGCGGGCACGTCCACCGTGCGCGCATCCAGACGGACCGGACGCACAGCGTGGACAGCGGAGGCATCCTCGTTGGAGTCGTCCGCCGCAGCCGCGATCGCGTCCGCCACCATCTCCGGCGAGACCAGGTGGAGCGCCTCCTCGGAGTCCAGTCCGACCTTCTCGGCAGCCGTGTTGACCACATAGACCACCACATCTCGAACCGCTACCGGTTCGACCTCAAGGCCGCGCGTCAGCAGCACCGCCGAGGTCTGGGCCACCAAGGCCTTGAACCGTGTGCCGCTCTTGATGTCCGCCATGAGGACCAGCGTAGAGGGGTGCTTTGTTGGATTGCGACAAAGTCATCCAGACGGGAAGGAGCAACCCCTTCACCTCAGTTCGGCGCCCCGCGAGGCTGTCGCTCAACGGTCGCTCGGTCGCGGCTGCACCGCCGCTGCACCAATGGCCTCCCCTTGGCCTCCCCTGACCTTCCGGGGGAGGAAAGCAGCGTTCACCAGATCCGACTCACGCGGTCAAGAAAAAGCAAAAGCCCCAGGTCACGGCGAGTGAGTCCTGAGGCTTCCACAGAGCCGCCTTCGGGATTCGAACCCGAGACCTACGCATTACGAGTGCGTTGCTCTGGCCATCTGAGCTAAGGCGGCGCGCTGTCCACACCATGGTGCGATCAGCAACGTCGGAAAGTCTACACAGTTTCTGGGGGTGCTCCGTCCACCCCTCGATCGCACCCCTGACCGCACCCCGAAGCACCCCGGGAAGCGCGCCCCAAGCCCCCCTGGCAGCACTCCCCGAAGCACCTCAACCGCAGTCACCGCAGCCGCACCCCAGCCACAAGCAAGCCACGGCCCAACCCACGACCAACCCATGGGCAACCCACCGCCAACCCACGCCCAAGCCCCGCCCAACCTACGAACACCGCTTCCCCTCCCCCGGCGCCACCCCCCGCAGCAGATACGCATCGATCGCGGAATCAATGCACCGACTGCCGCGCCCATAAGCCGTATGCCCGTCCCCGACATACGTCAGCAGGCGGGCCGACGAGAGCTGGTGGGCCAGGGACTGGGCCCACCGATACGGCGTCGCCGGGTCGCGGGTCGTGCCGACGACCACGATCGGGGCCGCGCCCTTCGCCTCGATGCGGTGGGGTTCGCCCGTCGCCCTGACCGGCCAGTACGCGCAGTTCAGGGAGGCCCAGGCGAGGCCCTCGCCGAAGACGGGGGACGCCTTCTCGAACGCGGGGAGGGCTTGTTCGACCTGCTCCGGCGTCGAGAACGCGGCCGGCAGATCGAGGCAGTTCACGGCGGCGTTGGCGAACATCAGGTTCGAGTAGCGGCCGTCGGCGTCCCGCTCGTAGTAGCTGTCGGAGAGGACGAGCAGCCCGGCGCCGTCCTTCTCCTTCATCGCCGACGTGAGCGCCTCGCGCAACTGCGGCCAGGCCGCCTCGTCGTACATCGCCGCGATCACGCCGGTGGTGGCGAGCGCCTCGCCGAGCTTGCGGCCGTCCGCGTCGCCGGTGGGGATCGGGTGCGCGTCGAGCTTGCGGAAGAAGGCCTTCAGGTTCGTGCCGACCTTGGCGGGCGTCGTGCCCTTGCCGCCGAGCGGGCAGTCGGTCTGCCGTACGCAGTCCTTCGCGAAGGACTGGAACGCCGTCTCGAAGCCCGCCGTCTGGTCGAGGTTCATCCGGCGCGCGGGGAGGGACGGGTCCATCGCGCCGTCGAGGACCACGCGGCCGACCCGGTCGGGGAAGAGTCCCGCGTACGTCGCTCCGAGGAACGTACCGTACGACGCCCCGACGTACGTCAGTTTCCGGTCGCCCAGCACCGCCCGCAGGATGTCCATGTCCCGCGCCGCCTCGATCGTCGAGACATGGCGCAGGACGTCGGGCGAATGGGCGCCGCAGCCCTCCGCGAACTTCTTGTACTCGCCCACGAGTTCGGTGGTCTCGTGCTGGTCGTCGGGGGTCGTGTCGGTCTGCGTGAACGTGTCCATGGCCCGCCCGCCGAGGCACTCGACCGGCTCGCTGCGGGCGACGCCCCGGGGGTCCATCGCGACCATGTCGTAGCGCGCGCGGACCTCGGCCGGGTAGCCGATCCCGGCGTACTGCTGGAGATAGCCGACCGCCGAACCGCCCGGCCCGCCCGGGTTGACCATCAGCGAACCGAGCGCTTTGCCCTTGCCGGTGGCCTTCTTGCGCGCGACCGCGAGCCGGATGTCCCCGGCGGCGGGCTTGTCGTAGTCCAGCGGCGCCTTCATCGTGGCGCACTCGAATCCGGGAACACCGCAGGTGTGCCAACCGAGCTTCTGCCCGTAGTACGACGTCAGCGTGGACGGCGTCGCCTGCGGCAGCGCGGCCAGCGCCACGTCCGCCGCCGGACTCGTCGCCGTCGTCGAACTCCCCGAGGAACACGCGGCGGACACGAGCAGCGCTGCTACGGCGAGCAGCGCGCCGCCGGTCCGACGGGTGCGGGGGCTTCCGTGGCTTCGACGGTCCTGGCTGGGCTGGCTCGGCTGGCTGCGCTCGCTGGGCCGGCGGAGGGGGCGCCTGATGTACATCGACCGAGCGTAACCCTGCGCGATCACGCGAATGCTCTGCGCGCATGATCCGCCCCGGACGAGTTACACCGTCAACCTCACGCCCGAAAGATCAGCCCACCGCTCAGCCCGCGGTCCAACCCGCGCTCCTCACCCCGCTCTGAGCGCCAACGTCATCGCCTCCACCGCGAGCAGCGGCGACACATTCCGGTCGAGCGCCACGCGGCACGCGCCGATCGCCTCGATACGGCGCAACGTGGACTCCGGCGAACCGGCGCGCGCGAGCCGCTCCAACGCGTCCTCGGCGTCCGCGTTGGCGATCGCCACCCGGGAGCCGAACTGGAGGGCCAGGACATCCCGGTAGAACGCGGTGAGGTCGGTCAGCGCGAGGTCGAGGCTGTCGCGCTGCGTGCGCGTTCTCCGGCGCTTCTGCTTGTCCTCCAGGTCCTTCATCACCCCGGCGGTGCCGCGCGGCATCCGGCTGCCCTGGCCGCCGCCCATCGCGGCCTTCATCTCCTCGGTCTCCTTGTCGTCCACCTCCTCCGCCAACTGCTTCGCGTCCTCGGCCGCGGCGTCCACCAGCTCCTGAGCCGCCTTGAGACAGCCGCCGACATCCTCGACGCGCAACGGCAGCTTCAGTACGGCGGCCCGGCGCTCGCGCGCGGCCGGGTCGGTGGCCAGGCGGCGGGCCCGGTCGACATGGCCCTGGGTGGCACGCGCCGCGGCCGCCGCCACGGCAGGCTCGACGCCCTCCCGACGGACGAGCAGGTCGGCGATGGCGTCGACCGAGGGGGTGTTCAGGTTCAGGTGGCGGCAGCGGGAACGGATCGTGGGGAGGACGTCCTCGATCGAGGGGGCGCAGAGGAGCCAGACCGTGCGGGGGGCCGGTTCCTCTACGGCCTTGAGGACCGCGTTGGCCGACTTCTCGTTCAGCCGCTCGGCGTCCTCGACGAGGATGATCTGCCAACGGCCGGTCGCCGGCGAGGTGAAGGACTTGCGGACCGTGTCCCGCATGTCGTCGGCGAGGATCTGCGTGCCCACGGCGGCCACGGTGGTGACGTCGGCGTGGGTGCCGATCAGCGCCGTATGACAGCCGTCGCAGAAGCCGCAGCCGGGGCTGCCGCCGAGCGCGCGGTCGGGGCTGACGCACTGCAGCGCGGCGGCGAAGGCCCGAGCCGCCTGGTTCCGTCCGGCGCCGGGCGGGCCCGTGAACAGCCAGGCGTGCGTCATCTTCGACGCCTCCGGCGGGGCTGTGCCGGTGGTCGCCGCGGTGACGAAGGCGTCGGCGTCCCGAGCGGCGGCATCGAGCTGCTCGCTCACCTTCTCCTGGCCCACCAGGTCATCCCACACCGTCATGGGTCACCGGCCCTTTCGTCACGTTTCGAGTTACGCGATCCATTGTGCGGGCCACCACTGACAACGGGGGCCGGGGACCGGTTCGGGGGCGGGGGAACGAAGCGCGGGGCACCGCCCCGACGCCGTCAGCCCCTCGGCCCACGTCACCGTCAGCCCTGCGCCTCCGCCCCCATCGCCGTCAGCCCCGCCGACCCCGCCCACGACCCCGTCCACGACCCGTGTCGTCGTCGCGGCCGAAGTCGCCGTCCTCGCGCGGGCCGAGCAGTTCGTCGGCCAGCGAGGGCAGGTCGTCCAGGGGAGTCTCCTCGGCCCAGTCGGGGCGCGGCCGGCGCCGGGGCGCGCCCTGCTCGTCGACCTGGGGCAGCTCGCGGGTGCGGTCCTCGCCGTCGGCCTGACCGGCAGGACGCTCGTCCCGGAAGAAGCCCGCGGGCACCCGGTCCGACGGTCCTTGGTCGCGCACCGGCGGCAACACCGCGGTCTCATCGGCGGCACCGGACGGAACGGGCGGCAGTACGGCCGTCTCCTCGGCAGCGGACACCGGGGGCAGTACGGCGGTCTCGTCCGCGGCCCCCGTAGGCGCCGGCGGTTGCGGCAGCTCGGCCGTCCGCTCGGAGTCGCGCACCTCGGCCTCGGGCGCCTCGGGGTCGCCGGACACCGACCGCAGCACGGCCGTCTCGTCCCCGGAACCGGAACCGGACCCGGACCCGGAACCCGAGCTCACCGGCCGCAGCACAGCCGTATCCTCCGCCGACCGTCCACGCGCACCCGAACCCGCACCCGAACCCGAACCCGCGCCCGAACCCGGCTTCACCACCGGCGTCGGCACAGTCGACGCCTCGGGCCTGGGCTCCGGAGCCGCGGGAGTCACAGGAGCCGTCGGCTGGCGAGCCGCCCGCTCCGCGGCGGCAGCCGCTTCCGCCGCCAACCGGCGTGCCTCCTCGGCCGCGAGCAGCGCCGCCTCGGCCTTGCGCTGCTTCTCCAGGCGGCGGGCCTCCGCCTCGGCGCGCAGCCGGGCCTCGTCCTCGGCCTGCTTGCGGAGCCGGTCGGCCTCGGCCCTGCGGCGGGCCTCCTCGGCGGCGCGGGCCTCCTCCTCGGCGAGGAGACGGGCCTTCTCCTCCTCGGCACGCCTGCGTGCGTCCTCGGCGCGCTGCCGGGCCTCCTCGGCCTGGCGCTCGGCCTCGCGGCGCTGGGCCTCCTCCAGCTCGCGCCGCTTGCGCTCCTCCTCCTCGGCTCGCAGCTGGGCGAGCTGCTCCTGGCGCTCGCGCTCCAGGCGCTCCTCCTCGGCCTTGCGCGCGGCCTCTTCCTCGGCCTTGCGGCGGGCCTCCTCCTCGGCGGCCTTGCGCGCCTCCTCCTGGGCCTTGATCTCGGCCTCGGAGAGCGGCAGGACGGTGTCGAGGCGGTGCCTGATCACCGTGGTGACGGCCTCGGGCTCCTGGCCCGCGTCGACCACCAGGTAGCGGCTCGGGTCGGCGGCGGCCAGCGTGAGGAAACCGGACCGTACGCGCGCGTGGAACTCGGCGGGCTCCGACTCCAGTCGGTCGGGCGCCTCGGTGAACCGCTCGCGGGCGGTCTCCGGGTCCACGTCCAGGAGGACGGTCATGTGCGGGACGAGTCCGTCGGTGGCCCAGCGGTTGATGCGGGCGATCTCCGTCGGGGACAGGTCACGGCCGGCGCCCTGGTAGGCGACGGACGAGTCGATGTAGCGGTCGGAGACGACGACCGCGCCACGCTCCAGGGCGGGCCGTACGACGGTGTCGACGTGCTCCGCGCGGTCGGCGGCGTAGAGCAGCGCCTCCGCGCGGTGGGACAGTCCCGCCGACGACACGTCGAGCAGGATCGACCGCAGCCGCTTGCCGACCGGGGTGGCGCCGGGCTCGCGGGTGAGTACGACCTCGTGTCCCTTGCCCCTTATCCACTCGGCGAGAGCCTCGGCCTGGGTGGACTTCCCGGCACCGTCGCCGCCCTCCAGGGCGATGAAGAAGCCGGTGCTCGCGGGCACGGTGTCGGGGTCGTCGCCGCCGAGCAGCGCGTCCCTCAGGTCGTGCCGCAGCGGTACTCCCGCGCGGTCGTCGACCTTGGCCAGGACCAGCGCGGCGACCGGCAGCAGCAGGGCGCCGACCAGCATCAGCGTGAACGCGGCACCGCCGTGCGCGAACACGAACTTGCCGTTCTCCAGGCGGTGCGGGCCGATCAGCGCGGCCACCAGGGGGGCGATCAGCGCGCCGAGCGCGACCGCGACCCGGACGACCGCGTGCAGGTGCTCGGTCGTACGGGCCCGGCGGTAGTCCTCGGCCTCCTGGTCGAGGAGGGTGTGCCCGGTGTTGGCGGCCACGCCCGCGCCGATGCCGGCGAGCGCGACGATCAGCAGCACGGTGGCGACGTCCGGGACCAGGCCGGCGGCGAGCAGCGCGATGCCGGTGAAGGCGATGGCGAGGGTCAGCAGGCGGCGCCGCGACAGCGTCGGCAGCAGCGCGGGCGCCGTACGGATGCCGACCACGACCCCGCCGGTCAGCCCGAGGACCAGCAGCCCGAAGGTCACCGGGCCGCCGTGCAGATCCTGGGCCTGCAGCACGGACACCGCGACGGCGGCGGAGATCGCCCCGGCGACGGCCGCGCAGGCGACCACGAGCAGCGCGATCGCGCCCGTACGGCCCTTGTCGACGCCGGTGCCCGTCCGGGGGCGGCGCAGCCCTTCGAGCGGGGACCGCGCGCGCGGGGTGCGCATCGCGGGCAGTTCCAGGGCGGTCAGGACGGAGAGGGACGCGGCGAACAGTCCGGCCGCGACGTACGAACCGAGTGCGGCCTGGTGCTGGTCGAACCAGGCGACACCCGTGCCCAGCAGGTTGTTGAGCAGGGCCGCGACGACGAGTGCGGCGGCGGCGAGCGGGATGGCCACGAAGCTCGTGCGCAGCGACAGCCGGCGCAGCGCGTCCATGTGGTCGGGCAGCGGCCGGACCGTGGCGCCCTCCAGCGGCGGGGCCGGCAGCAGGGCGGGGCCGGCGCTCTCGCGGCACACCGTCCAGAAGCGCTCGGCGACTCCGGTGACGAAGGCGGTCACCAGGAGCACCGCCAGTGCGTTGTCCGGAGTCCAGTCGATCCACAGGGGGGCGACGATCAGCAGCGCGGCCCGCAGACCGTCCGCGCCGACCATGGTCCAGCGCCGGTCGAGCGGCCCGTCCTGGGAGGTGAGCGACGTGAGCGGGCCGAGCAGCACCGCTCCGAAGAGGAGCGTCGCCAGGATGCGCGCCCCGAAGACGGTCGCCACCGCGAACGCCACACCCCGGTAACCACCGCCGAACGAGCCCTGGGCGATGGCCGCCTGGAAGGCGAGCACGACCAGGACCAGCAGGGCGAGGGTGTCACCGACACCCGTCACGAACTGCGCGCTCCACAACCGCTTGAGCTGCGGTTGGCGCAGCAGGGCGCGGACGGCACGCTCGCGGGAGTCCGCGACAAGGGCGTCGTCGGGGGCCGGCTGGTGGGCCGTTGGCTGCTCGGCTGGCGTCATGCTTTCAGCCTATCGGCAGCCACCGACAACAAGCCGCGCCCGCCCGGACCTGCGCACACCCCGACACCAAAGTGATGCCGGGGCGTTGGTTTCGCGACCCTGTGGTGCAGGAAGCGTGCGCCGGTCGGACCTCGGGCAGCGGCCCGACGGGCCGTCAGTCCTCGACCGTAAGTCCTCGCCCCTCAGCCCCCGACCGTCAACGGTCAGTCCTCGGACGTCACCTTGGAGGATGCCGTCTTCTTGGCAGCGGCCGCCGCCGTGGTCTTCTTCGCGGCCGTGGTCGTCTTCTTCGCCACGGTCTTCTTGGCCGTCGTCGTCTTCTTGGCGGGCGCCTTCTTGGCCGCCGTCTTCTTCGCCGGGGCCTTCTTCGCCGTCTTCTTGGCGGGCGACTTGGCCCGCTTCTCGGCGAGCAGCTCGTAGCCGCGCTCCGGGGTGATCTCCTCGACGCTGTCGCCGGAGCGCAGGGTCGCGTTGGTCTCGCCGTCGGTGACGTACGGCCCGAAGCGGCCGTCCTTGACGACGACGGGCTTCTCGCTGACCGGGTCGGTGCCCAGTTCCTTCAGCGGCGGCTTGGCGGCGGCCCGGCCGCGCTGCTTGGGCTGGGAGTAGATCTCCAGCGCCTCTTCGAGGGTGATCGTGAAGAGCTGGTCCTCGGCCGTCAGCGAGCGGGAGTCCGTGCCCTTCTTCAGATACGGCCCGTAGCGCCCGTTCTGTGCGGTGATCTCCACGCCCTCGGCGTCCTTGCCGACGACGCGCGGCAGCGACATCAGCTTGAGGGCGTCGGCGAGCGTCACCGTGTCGAGGGACATCGACTTGAACAGCGAGGCCGTACGCGGCTTGACGGCGTTCTTGCCGGTCTTCGGGGTGCCCTCGGGGAGCACCTCGGTGACGTACGGGCCGTAGCGGCCGTCGCGGGCGATGATCTGGTGGCCCGACTCGGGGTCGGCGCCCAGCTCGAAGTCGCCGCTCGGCTTGGCGAGCAGTTCCTCGGCGTGCTCGACGCTGAGCTCGTCCGGCGCCAGGTCCTCGGGGACGTCGGCGCGCTGGTGGTTCTCGGAGTCCTTCTCGCCGCGCTCCACGTAGGGGCCGTAGCGGCCGACGCGCAGCATGATGTCGTTGCCGACCGGGAAGGACGACACCTCGCGGGCGTCGATCGCGCCCAGGTCGGTGACGAGTTCCTTGAGGCCGCCCAGGTGGTCGCCGTCACCGTTGCCGGCCTCGGCGGCGCCCGTCGCCTCGCCCTCGCCGAAGTAGAAGCGGCGCAGCCACGGCACGGCCTGTGCCTCGCCGCTGGCGATGCGGTCGAGGTCGTCCTCCATCTTGGCGGTGAAGCTGTAGTCGACGAGCCGCCCGAAGTGCTTCTCCAGGAGGTTGACGACGGCGAAGGACAGGAAGGACGGCACCAGGGCCGTGCCCTTCTTGAAGACGTAGCCGCGGTCGAGGATCGTGCCGATGATCGACGCGTACGTCGACGGGCGGCCGATCTCGCGCTCTTCGAGCTCCTTGACGAGGCTGGCCTCGGTGTAGCGGGCCGGGGGCTTGGTGGCGTGCCCGTCGACCGTGATCTCCTCGGCGCTGAGCGCGTCGCCCTCGGCGACCTGCGGCAGCCGCCGCTCGCGGTCGTCCAGCTCGGCGTTCGGGTCGTCGGCGCCCTCTACGTAGGCCTTCAAGAACCCGTGGAAGGTGATCGTCTTCCCGGAGGCGCTGAATTCGACGTCCCGGCCGTCGGACGAGGTGCCCGCGATCTTCACGGTGACGGAGTTGCCGACCGCGTCCTTCATCTGGGAGGCGACGGTCCGCTTCCAGATCAGCTCGTAGAGCTTGAACTGGTCGCCGGTCAGGCCGGTTTCGGCGGGCGTGCGGAAACGATCACCCGACGGGCGGATCGCCTCGTGCGCCTCCTGGGCGTTCTTGACCTTCCCGGCGTACACGCGCGGCTGGGCCGGCAGGTAGTCGGCGCCGTACAACTGCGTCACCTGGGCGCGGGCGGCGCTGACCGCCGTCTCGCTCAGGGTCGTGGAGTCCGTACGCATGTAGGTGATGTAGCCGTTCTCGTACAGCTTCTGCGCGACCTGCATCGTGGCCTTCGCCCCGAAGCCGAGCTTGCGGCTGGCCTCCTGCTGGAGCGTCGTCGTACGGAACGGGGCGTACGGAGAACGTCGATACGGCTTCGACTCGACGGACCGGACGGCGAACCGCGTGTCCTCCAGGGCGGCGGCCAGCGCGCGGGCGTTGGCCTCGTCCAGGTGGAGGGTGTTCGCGCCCTTGATCTGCCCCAGGGAGTCGAAATCGCGGCCCTGGGCGACGCGCTTGCCGTCGACGGCCTGGAGGCGGGCGACGAGGGTCGACGGGTCGCTCGCGTCACCGGCGCGGCCGGTGCCGAAGGTGCCGGTCAGGTCCCAGTACTCGGCGGAACGGAACGCGATGCGCTCACGCTCACGCTCGACGACGAGCCGGGTGGCGACGGACTGGACGCGGCCGGCCGACAGGCGCGGCATGACCTTCTTCCAGAGGACCGGCGAGACCTCGTAGCCGTAGAGGCGGTCGAGGATACGGCGGGTCTCCTGGGCGTCGACCAGCGGCTGGTTCAGGTCGCGCGGGTTGGCCACGGCGGCGCGGATCGCGTCCTTGGTGATCTCGTGGAACACCATGCGCTTGACCGGGACCTTGGGCTTCAGGACCTCCAGGAGGTGCCACGCGATGGCCTCGCCCTCGCGGTCCTCATCGGTGGCCAGGAAGAGTTCGTCGGAGTCCTTGAGGAGGTCCTTGAGCTTCTTGACCTGGGCCCGCTTGTCGGCGTTGACCACATAGATCGGCTCGAAGTCGTGGTCGACGTCCACACCGAGGCGGCGGACCTCGCCGGTGTACTTCTCGGGCACCTCCGCGGCGCCGTTGGGAAGGTCGCGGATGTGCCCGACGCTCGCCTCGACGACATATCCGGGGCCGAGATAGCCCTTGATCGTCTTCGCCTTGGCAGGGGACTCGACGATGACGAGTCGGCGGCCGCCGTGTGCGGTCTCGCTGGTCGGGGACAACTTCGCTCTTCTCTCCGGTCGACGCTGGGGCCTCCCCCGGGGCAAACGGCTCCGGGGAGGAGCAGGCGCGTTTCCGCGTCGTTCGGTCCGTGCCCTCGGGGTGCCGGTGGGGTCCTCGTAGCGGAGCTACCAGGGCCTTCGACCGGTGCGGCGAGAGTGCGTGCCGGGCGGCGCGGGGACGTGCCTGCATCTCCCCGGGGTCGCTTGGTCCCGGGGTCGGGTCATGGTGACGCTGCGGAGTGTGACGGTACATCCCGCCCCCGTGTCAAACGGGAAAAGCCCGCAACGGCCACTCGAACGGTAACCCGACTACCGCCATTCCTGCCGCCCGGAGTCCCCACCGGCCTTTTCGGAGCCATCCGGAGGGTGATCACCTGGTTGTCCGCCGATCGTCCGCGCCGCGGCTCCGGCGCGCTGCTCAGACGTGCAGGAAGCACCAGGTTCCGAGGAGGAGGGCGGCGACCGCGGCGAGGCTCGCGAGGGTCGCCGATGCGACCGGGTTCACACCCTGGGCGACGGGTTCGCGGTGCCGGACCCTGACCACGGTCCACAGCAGCAGCGCGCCTCCGAACAGGGCGAACACCAGCCCCGCGAAGATCGCAGGCCCGCTCTCCATGCGTGTCCCCTCCCGGCCGGATGCCCCGGTCCGGGAGGCTGGCACCCGGAGGCGACGGGCAGGCCAACCCCGGGTGAACTCGCGGCGGACAGCGCTCAGGCGGTCGTCCCGGAGGACGATATCGCCCCGGTCGTCCGGGACCGGTCGGCCCGGCCCACGGTGCACACGACCGAGTCGAAACCGGCCTTCCAGTTGGTCTCGTCGGACAGATACCCGAAGACGGAACGGTCGGATCCGGGCGCCCAAGTCGACTCGAACTTGTCGCCGCACAGCTTGTTCCCCTGCCGCAGCGCCTCCGCGAACGCCATCGTCTTCGGGGCCGTCACAAAACCGATCACCTGGTCGGTGTGCTGATCGGCACAGTCGGTCAGGTTCGCGGTGAAGTACGTCTTGTGGGCGACGTACAGCCAGCAGTCACCGAGGCTCATCTCGGTGGTCCACACGTTCGACCCGGTGCTGCGGAAGCGCCCTATCGCACCGCCGATCGGCGCATGCCGACCGAGCACGAGACACGCGGTACCGCCCCCGGCGCCCCCGAAGCCGGCCTCGGTCGGAGTGAGCGCGTAGACCCCCGCATCGGCCAGGGACTCGGCGGCCGCCTTCACCTCACCCGCACACCGCTCACCCCCGTGGTCCCGCGCATCGGCGAAGTCCCGCGCCATGTCCACGGCCATCACCTGCCCGTCAGGAACAGCGTGCGCACAGCTCACGACCCCCACCTTGGGCCGCGACGCGAACGCCGTCCCGGTCCACACCACGTGCACACAATCACCGGTCCGCAGCGCCTTCTTGAGCCCGACGTCCGCGCCGTACGGATAGACGGAACCGGTCGACGACGACGCGGACGGGGACGCCTTCTTCGTCGCCGCGGTGTCCTTGCCACCACCGCCCAACGAGATCACCGCCCAGACCCCACCGACGACCACCAGCACGACGGCCACGACAAGCGCGAGGACCGCCCCGACCGGCCTCCGCCTCCGCCGCCTGCCATGCGCCGGTCCACCACCGACAGGCCTCGGGCCACCGGGGTGGGTCGGGCCCTGGGCGCCCGCGTAGGGGGGCGCCGGGGCGCCGCTCCGATAAGGCGTCGTGGGACTGTTCGCGTACGGAGTCCATTGGCCGTACGGGCCGCCGCCGGGCGAACCGGCGTGCCCTTGCGGGGAGTACGGCGATGCGGTGGCCGGTGAGGGGTTCGGCGTGCTGGGGGTCGGTGGGGTGTTGGGGGCATGCGAGGTGTTCGGGGTACTCGGGGTGTGCGCGATGCCTAAGGGGCTCGGAGTGTTCGGGGTGCCCGGAGTATGCGGGTTGCGCGAGGTGCGTGGGGTCTTCGGAGTGTGCGGGGCACCCGGAATTTCCGGCGTCCCCAAGGCCTCCGGCGTCCCCGGAGTCCGCGGGCCGTCCGGAGCGGGCCGGCCTCCGGGCGTGGAGCCCCCGAGGGCGGCCGGGGGCCGGTCACCGTACGGCGTCGGGTCCTGATGGGTGGCCCCGGGCCCTCCCGGGATCCGCGGGGCGTAGGGGCCGCCCACGTAAGGGCCACCCATGGCATGTCCGGGCCGCCCGTCCGGGACTTGCCCCCGAGATCCGCCCGGCACTTGCCCCGGAGGCCCGCTCGCGACATGGCCGGGCTGGTCGCTCCCGATGTCGCCGGGCGGCCTGCTCCCGACATGGCCCGCCAGATCGCTCGCCGCGTAGCCGGCCGAACCGCCCACGGCCTGGCCGGGCACACCATCGGAGACAGGCCCCGACGACTGATCAGCCGAGGGCCGGCCGCCCTGTGCCGAACCGAAACCATCGGGCGCCGGCACGAAATCATCCGGTGCTGAGCCAGAACCGCCCTGTCCCGGTCCGAAACCATCCGCTGCCGAACCGTCACCACCCGGTGCCGACGCGAAACCCTCCGGTGGCGGACCGAACCCTTCCGGCATCCGGCGGAACCCGTCCGGCATCGGGCCGAAGGCATCCGCCCTCCACCCAAGCCTGTCCCCGCCTGCCCTCCACCCAAGCCCGTCCCCATCTGCCTCTCGACCGACCCCGTCTGTCCTTCGACCGACCTCGCCCTCATCCGCCCCTGGACCGCCCCCGTCCGGCATCGCCAAGTCCCCCGGCACCGCACCGACCCGCCGCCCAACCCGCTCCAACCCCCGCGCCGCAGTCTCCGACGCCGACCTCAACGCCGGATCCTTGACCAGTAACCCCTGGAGCACCGGCGCCAGTTGACCCGCGCGGACCGCCGGCGTCGGCTCCTCGCCCAACAGAGCCGTGCGCGTGGCGAAGTCGCCGTCGCGGTCGAAGGGGCCGTGGCCCTCGACGGCGGCGTACAGCGTGGCGCCCAGGGAGAACAAGTCGGCGGCCGGGGTGGGCGGTTCACCGCGGGCCCGCTCCGGGGCGAGGTAGCCGGGCGTGCCGGCGGTGGCGGTGAGCCGGGGTTCGTGGGACTCGGGCTGGAGGGTGATGCCGTAGTCGGTGAGCAGCACGCGCGCGTACGGGTCGCCCGAAGCGTCCGGCGCCAGAAGGATGTTGGCCGGTTTCACATCCCGGTGCAGGATGCCGATGCGGTGTCCGGCGGTGAGCGCGTCGAGGACGGCGAGCCCGATGCGGGCCACCCGGGCGGGCGGCAGCGGGCCCGAACGCCGTAGGACCGTCTGGAGGTCGACGCCGTCCGGGACGTACTCCATGACGATCCAGGGCAGCCCCTCGTACATCACCACGTCGTGCACGGCCGCCACATGCGGATGCCCGCGCAGCCGGGCCGCATGCCGCGCCTCGCCGCGCGCCCGCGCGATGCGCTGCGCACGCTCACCGGCGTCCTCCGGCGCATCCCGCACGTCCCGCACGTCCGGCAGCGCGATCTCCTTGACGGCGACCTCGCAGGCCAACTCCTCGTCGTACGCGAGCCATACGCGGCCCCCGCCGCCCGTGCCGCCGCCCGCACCGAGCATGCGCAGCAGCCGGTAGCGCCCGTTGACGACGCTGCCCTCGCCCTGTTCCGGCGTATCCCCGGCCATCACGCCTCCCCCGAGACGGCGCGCCTCCCCCGAGAACGCGCGGAACCTGTCTCTGAAAGTAGCCTCGCACCCGCCACTGACAAGAGGGCTTTTCCGTACCGATCAGAACGATCTCCCCGGATACGGACACACGCGGCTCAGCGGTGCGGGGAGGCCTCAGGCGTGACAGGGGCGGCGAAGGGCTGGGGCGCCGTACGACAGGGCGGTCGGCGGATATGGCACGGCGGGCGGCGGCGCGATGGTCGGTCCGGCCGTAGGAACGGCCGACGGCGCGAGAGACCGGCGGCCGAGTCGCGGTCGGCCACCGCGCACCCGGTCGGCAGAAGTGGGCCCCGTCCGGGAGCAACCGCCCAACCAAAGCCAACTCCCGCCCGAGAAGAACCGCCGGGCCAAGGCAAACCCTCACCCGAGAAGAACCGCCCAACCGAGGCCAACCGCCGCCCGAGGACAACCGCCCAACCGGGCCCAACTCCCGCCCGCGAGCGGCCAGTCGGCCAAGGGCGACAGGCCCGCATCGGCCTCGCGAAACGATCGGCCACCCGCAACCAACCACCGCCCCGCGCCAGTCAGCCGCCCGCAACCGGTCGCCACCCCACGCCAGTCAGCCGCCGCAACCGATCGTCGCCCCCCCCCGTCAGCCGAGGGCACCCGTCACCCCACCGGCTCCAAGAACCCCTGCTCCACCAGCAACCGGATCTGCGCCGGCGTCCGGTCACGCAGCAGAACCGGGTCCTCGCCCACGAGTTGGGCAATGGCGTCCAGGATCCGCCCCGCGCTCAACGTGCCGTCGCAGACGCCCGCGAAGCCCGCGCCGACCGTGTCGACCTTGGTCGCACGGCGCATGCCTCGGTGCTGGCGCAGCACGACGTGCTCCGGGTCCTCGGCGCCGGGCAGTCCGACCTGTTCCTGGATGATCTCCGGCGCGAGCCTGAAGTGGGCGGCGAGCAGGGCCGCGTCGTCGTGGGCGCGCAGATAGTCGACGCGGTCGAAGTGCTCCCGCACGGTGTCGCCGAGGGGCTGCTCGACCGGGTGCGGCCACTCCTCGACGGTGATCGAGGGCGCGTCGGACCCGGTCCTGCGCAAGGTGATCCAGCCGAAGCCCACCGCCTTGACCTTGCGCGCCTCGAACTCGTCGAGCCACGCGTCGTAGAGCGCCTCGTACGCGGCCGTGTCGCCCTGGTGGTCGCCCGCGTCCCTGAGCCACAACTCGGCGTACTGCGTGACGTCCTGGACCTCGCGCTGCACGATCCAGGCGTCGCACCCGCGCGGTACCCACGAGCGCAGCCGGTCCTGCCAGTCCTCCCCCTCCACGTGCTGCCAGTTGGCGAGGAACTGCGCGAATCCGCCCTCGCGCAGCCGGTCCCCCGCCTGCTGAACGAGCGACCGGCACAGATCGTCCCCGCCCATCCCGCCGTCGCGGTACGTCAGCCGGGCACCCGGCGAGATCACGAACGGCGGGTTGGACACGATGAGTTCGTACGTCTCGTCGTCCCGGACCGGCTCGAAGAGCGAGCCCTCGCGGAGGTCGGCGGCCGGCGCTCCGGACAGCGCTAGGGTGAGCGCGGTGATGTGCAGGGCACGGGGATTGAGGTCGGTGGCCGTCACGCGCGTGGCGTGCCGGGCCGCGTGCAGCGCCTGGATGCCGGACCCGGTGCCGAGGTCGAGCGCGGCGGACACCGGCGTCCGTACGGTGATCCCCGCGAGCGTGGTGGACGCGCCACCCACCCCGAGGACGACGCCTTCCTCCCGGCTGCCGATCCCGCCGGCCCCGCCGACCGCGCACCCCAGGTCGGACACGATGAACCAGTCCTCGCCGTCGGGCCCGCCGTACGGCCGTACGTCCACGGCCGCCACGACCTCGTCGGCGCCGACGGACACCAGCCAGCCGCTCTCGACGCACTCGGCGACGGGCAACACGTCCGCCACGCGTGCGTGCGGCACGGGCTGTTGGAGCAGGAACAGCCGGACCAGCGTCTCCAGCGGGGTATCGCCTCTCGTCGCCCGGAGAGCCGGCACGGTCTCGCTGCGGGCCAGCGCCGCGTACGCGGGGGCGCCGAGCAGTTCGAGCAGTCCGTCGGCGGTGAAGGCGGCGCCGAGGAGGGCGTCCCGGAGCCGGGCGGCGACCTCCGGGCGGTCGGATGCGGGCAGAGTGGACAGGGTGGAGTTACTCACACCCCCATTGTGGCCGCTCCCACCGACACCGCGCCCGGCACCGACCGACGCGGCCTCCCGCACAGGCGAAGGCCCCGGCACGCACGCGTACCGGGGCATCTTTCAGCACCTGAAAGATCGCCGCCTACAGGAGACGGCCCGAAAACCACGCCCTACAGGGACGCCATTCCCGAGGCCGGATCAGGCCGCCGACGAAGAAGCCACCGGCGTCGCCGTCTTGCAGGCCTCCTGCTTGGTCATCGCCTTGCCGACATCGCCCTCTTCGAGGGTCTTCAGCGCGTCGTTCCCGCTCGTGCTGAGCTTGTCCAGGGAGGCCGCGATGCCCTTGAGGCCGTCCGCGAACTTCGCCTGGTCCTTGGTGTTGAGAGCGTCCACCTGCGTCTTCAGGGTGGCGTACGACGCGGAGATGCCGTTGAGCTCCTTGACCGCGTCCTGCTGCTTCTTCGCGCCGTTGTCGACGTCCGGTGCCCCGGCGGTGTTCACGGCGGCCCCGATCGCCTTGTAGGCGTCGGACATGTCCTGGAAGGCCTGCGAGTCGGTCTTCTGGACCTCTTCCGGGGTGCTGTTGTCCGAGGTCTCCTTCTGGATCGCCGTGTTGGCGGCCGCGATCTTCTTCGCCTGCGGCTGCACCGCGACGCAGACCTGCTTGGCCCAGGTGTTCAGCTTGGCGTCGCTGTCGTCGCCGCTGCCGCCGCATCCCGACAGCCCCAGTACCAGTACCGCACCGCCGGACAGTGCGACCGCGAGCTTCTTGTTCACCGGTTTGGTCCCTTCCATGGCTCTCGGCCCCGGAACATACACGGCGGACGGGCCGCGCCTCCGGGCCTAAGGTCCGATAGGAGACCTTTTGAAGCCATTTGCACCAAGCGAGAGAAGGCTCACGGCGAGGCCCTGAACACAGACAGAACGGACGGGCGGCGCCACCAACTCGCGCCACCCGCCCGCCCGTTGATCCGAGCCTCGTAAGACCGCCCGGCCGAGCCCCGCAGGACCCCTTGATCCGGGCCTCGTAGGACCCTTGAGCAGGGCCTCGTAGGACCGCCTACGAAACGACCGCCGGATCCGCCGACTTGGCCGACCGGTCGGCGTCGTCCCCGTCGTCCCCCACGGCGATCCCGCGCCGCTTGGAGATGTACACGGAGACGGCGATCACGAGGAACGCGAGCACCGCGATCGTGATGCGCACCCCGATGTTCTTGTCGTCGCCGTAGCTGAACTTGATGACCGCGGGCGCGATGAGCAGCGCGACGAGGTTCATCACCTTCAGCAGCGGGTTGATGGCCGGGCCCGCGGTGTCCTTGAACGGGTCGCCGACCGTGTCGCCGATCACCGTGGCGGCGTGGGCCTCGCTGCCCTTGCCGCCGTGGTTGCCGTCCTCGACGAGTTTCTTCGCGTTGTCCCAGGCGCCGCCCGAGTTCGCGAGGAAGACCGCCATCAGCGTGCCGGTGCCGATCGCGCCCGCGAGGAACGAGCCGAGCGCGCCGACGCCGAGCGTGAAGCCGACCGCGATCGGCGTGAGCACGGCGAGCAGACCGGGCGTGGCCAGCTCGCGCAGCGCGTCCTTGGTGCAGATGTCGACGACGCGGCCGTACTCCGGTGTCTCGGTGTAGTCCATGATCCCGGGGTGCTCGCGGAACTGCCGCCGCACCTCGTAGACCACGGCCCCCGCCGACCGCGAGACCGCGTTGATCGCCAGCCCCGAGAAGAGGAAGACGACCGCGGCGCCGACGATGAGGCCCACCAGGTTGTTGGGCTGGGAGATGTCCATCATCAGGTTGAGTGGCGCGCCCGGTCCCGAGACCTTCTCGCCGACGTCGTTGGCGGCGGTCACGATCGCGTCCCGGTACGACCCGAAGAGCGCCGACGCCGCCAGGACGGCGGTGGCGATGGCGATGCCCTTCGTGATGGCCTTGGTGGTGTTGCCCACGGCGTCCAGGTTGGTGAGCACCTGCGCGCCCGCGCCCTCGACGTCACCGGACATCTCGGCGATGCCCTGCGCGTTGTCGGAGACCGGCCCGAAGGTGTCCATGGCGACGATCACACCGACCGTGGTGAGCAGACCGGTACCGGCCAGCGCCACCGCGAACAGCGCCAGCATGATCGAGGCACCGCCGAGCAGGAAGGCGCCGTAGACCGCGAGACCGATCAACAGGGCGGTGTAGACGGCCGATTCGAGGCCCAGCGAGATCCCGGCGAGGATGACGGTGGCCGGGCCGGTGAGCGAGGTCTTGCCGATGTCCATCACGGGACGGCGGTTGGTCTCCGTGAAGTAGCCGGTCAGCTGCTGGATCAGCGCGGCGAGCACGATGCCGATGGCCACGGCGACGAGCGCGAGGATCCGCGGATCGCCGTCCTTGGCCTTGATCGCCGCGTCGGTGACGCCGTCGAGGTCGGAGTACTTCGACGGCAGGTAGACGAAGACCGCGACCGCCACCAGCACGAGCGAGATCACCGCGGAGATGAAGAACCCCCGGTTGATCGCGGACATGCCGCTGCGGTCGGTCCGGCGTGGCGCCACCGCGAAGATGCCGATCATGGCGGTGATCACACCGATCGCCGGCACGAGCAGTGGGAAGGCGAGCCCGGAGTCGCCGAAGGCCGCCTTGCCGAGGATCAGCGCGGCGACCAGCGTCACGGCGTACGACTCGAAGAGGTCGGCCGCCATGCCCGCGCAGTCGCCGACGTTGTCGCCCACGTTGTCGGCGATGGTCGCGGCGTTGCGCGGGTCGTCCTCCGGGATGCCCTGCTCGACCTTGCCGACCAGGTCGGCGCCGACGTCGGCGGCCTTGGTGAAGATGCCGCCGCCGACACGCATGAACATGGCGATGAGGGCGGCACCGAGGCCGAATCCCTCCAGCACCTTGGGCGCGTCGGCCGCGTACACCAGCACCACGCACGAGGCGCCCAGCAGACCGAGCCCCACCGTGAACATGCCGACGACGCCGCCCGTGCGGAAAGCGATCTTCATTGCTTTGTGCGA
Organism: Streptomyces sp. NPDC050528; assembly: GCF_044457795.1. Taxonomy (NCBI): domain Bacteria; kingdom Bacillati; phylum Actinomycetota; class Actinomycetes; order Kitasatosporales; family Streptomycetaceae; genus Streptomyces; species Streptomyces sp. NPDC050528. Next base: position 110,621 of record NZ_JBITHH010000020.1, on the reverse strand, counting down.
GACGGCGGTGAGATCCTTTTCGGGCTCACCTTCCGCCGGGGTCGCTTCCCGGGCCGCCGCGGCGACACGGACATTACTGCGTACGGCGAGCCACATGCCGATATAGCCGGTGGTCGCCGAGAACACCGCGCCGATCAGGAAGAAGATCGATCGTCCGGCGCGCTGATTCCAGTCGTCCGCGGGCAGCAGCAGAAGCAGGAAGAAAACGATCACGGCGAATACGCCGACCGTGCGCAACTGCCGTCCCAGATAGGCGTTCGCGCCCTCCTGGACCGCTGCCGCGATCTTCTTCATGCTGTCGGTGCCCTCGCCGGCCGCGAGTACCTCGCGGACCAGGATGCCCGCGACCACGAGCGCTGCCAGCGCCACGAGGCCGATCACCATCACGAGGATGCGGTTGTCGTCGGTCAGAACCGCGGCTGCGAGGGTTGTGGGGTGGTCAAACTGCTGAGGGGTAGAAAGCCCCGCCATTCGTCCTCCTTGACGCCTGTGCTGAGCTCAAGATGTGGACGGATTGTAGGTACCGGAACCTGATCAAAACAGTGCGCGGCAAACGGAATTGGCCTTCGCATAGTAATGCCTTAAAAGCATTGATGCTTGATCAAATTATCGGGGCGCCGATCAAATCGATGATCGGGACGTCGATCCGCATTGATCGTGAATTCATTCACGAATTCGGTCGCGCGGGGATACGCCCGGGATACGCCCGGAAACACACCCCGGCCGGCCTCTCCCGGAAATGCCGAAGGGCCCTGCTCAGCAGGGCCCTTCGGCTGTGATGTGCGGCGGGTCTCAGGAAAGCATCGTGGCCGGCGGTGTCGTCGGCCAGGTCATACGGATCGATCCGCCGTGCTCCCCCGCGGTGACCTCGACGTCATCGACGAGCCCGCTGATGACAGCGAGGCCCATCTCGTCCTCCTCGGTCTCCGCGTCCGGATCGTCACCCAGGGACCCGGGCGCCTTGTCGCCGGGAGCCGAGCGCGGTGCCTCGTCGCCGACCTCGATGGAGAACTGCTTCTCCTCCTCGATCAGCAGCACCTTCACCGGGGCGGTGATCCCACTGCTCTGGTGCAGCCCGACGGCACGGGTGCAGGCCTCGCCGACGGCGAGTCTCACCTCGTCGAGTACGGCCTCGTCCACTCCGGCCCTGCGCGCCACCGCTGCCGCCACCAGTCGGGCGGTCCTGACGTGCTCGGGCAGCGCGCTGAAGCGGAGTTCAACGGTGGCCATGCATCCCCCTCGGGACTACGGGCGTGCTGTCGGAGGGCCGGGCTGCCGAAAGCCCGGTCCACCGGTCGTCTATACGGCCGATCGGGGAGCGGTCACACGCCGCTCCCGGAACGGTCGGTCAGTCGGTGGCCGCCACCGCTTCCTCGACCGAGGTGTGAATCGGGAACACCTTGGTGAGGCCGGTGATACGGAAGATCTTCAGAATGCGCTCCTGGTTGCAGACCAGGCGCAGCGAGCCCTCGTGGGCACGCACCCGCTTCAGGCCGCCGACCAGCACACCGAGCCCGGTGGAGTCGAGGAAGTCGACTCCCTCCATGTCCACGACGAGGTGGAAACTCCCGTCGTTCACCAGCTCGACCAGCTGTTCGCGCAACTTGGGCGCGGTATATACGTCGATTTCGCCACCGACCTCGACGACCGTACGATCGCCGACGGTACGGGTCGACAGGGACAGGTCCACGGATCCTCCAGCACCTTGCTATCGAGCGGTCATCCCATGGGACACCTCGGCAGAGCCCCCAGGACGGTTCGCCAGCCGCGATGGCATTCAATCACTTACCGCAGGGCGTGCACGACGCCTTGGCTCCATTGTCCGTCACGCCAGTGACACACTCGGTGCCGATGGCCAAGAATCAGCGAACCGATCGACCCTCGGCGAACCCCGTCTCCGGGCTCTCGCCGAGCACGGTTCTGGACCGACTCGCGTCGGGACCGAGCCGGGCTTCGCGCATCACTCATACGGAGCACTTGCCCCCACGTGCGGGCCGCCATGCCGTCTGGCCTGACCGGATTCGCGCGGAGGTGATCGCCACCGTCCAGGAAGCCGGTGTCGAACACCCCTGGGCCCACCAGGCACAGGCGGCCGAGCACGCCCTGGACGGCGACTCAGTGATCGTTGCCACAGGCACCGCCTCGGGCAAGTCGCTGGCTTATCTGGTACCGGTCCTCTCGGCGCTCCTGGACGGCTCCGAGGCACCGAACGGCCGCGGCACCACCGCGCTCTACCTGGCCCCCACAAAAGCCCTGGCAGCGGACCAGCTCCGCTCCGTGAAGGAACTTTCACAACCGCTGGGCAATGCCGTTCGCCCGGCCGTGTACGACGGCGACACTCCGTTCGAAGAGCGCGAGTGGGTACGCCAGTACGCCAACTACGTCCTGACCAACCCCGACATGCTCCACCGCGGCATATTGCCCTCGCACCCGCGCTGGTCCTCCTTCCTGAAGTCCCTGAAGTACGTCGTCATCGACGAGTGCCACACCTACCGGGGCGTCTTCGGCTCCCACGTCGCCCAGGTCCTGCGCCGCCTGCGCCGCCTCTGCGCCCGCTACGGCTCCTCCCCCGTCTTCCTCCTCGCCTCCGCCACCGCCGCCGAGCCCTCGGTCGCCGCCCGCCGCCTCACCGGCCTCCCGGTCGTCGAGGTCGCCGACGACGCCTCACCCCGCGGTGAACTGGTGTTCGCCCTCTGGGAACCCCCGCTCACCGAACTCCACGGCGAGAAGGGCGCACCCGTTCGCCGCACGGCCACCGCCGAGACGGCCGACCTCCTCACCGACCTCGCCGTCCAGGGCGTCCGCTCGGTGGCCTTCGTACGGTCCCGGCGCGGCGCCGAGCTGATCGCGCTGATCGCCCAGGAACGCCTCGCCGAGGTCGACCGCTCCCTGGCCCGCAGGGTCGCCGCCTACCGCGGCGGCTACCTCCCCGAGGAGCGCCGCGCCCTCGAACGCGCCCTCCACTCCGGCGAGTTGCTCGGCCTCGCCGCCACCACCGCCCTCGAACTCGGCATCGACGTCTCGGGGTTGGACGCCGTCCTGATCGCCGGCTACCCCGGCACCCGAGCCTCCCTCTGGCAACAGGCGGGCCGCGCCGGACGCTCCGGCCGGGGAGCACTGGCCATCCTGGTGGCCCGAGACGACCCCCTGGACACGTTCCTCGTCCACCACCCGGAAGCCCTCTTCGACCAACCGGTGGAATCCACGGTCCTGGACCCGGACAACCCGTACGTCCTGGCCCCCCACTTGTGCGCGGCGGCAGCCGAACTCCCGCTCACCGAAGAGGACTTGACCCTCTTCGGCCCGGCGACAGCGGACCTGCTCCCGCAGCTGGAGTCGGCGAAACTGCTCCGCCGCCGCGCGAAGGCCTGGCACTGGACCCGCCGCGAACGGGCCGCCGACCTCACCGACATTCGCGGCGGGGGCGGCCGCCCGGTCCAGGTCGTCGAGAACGGCACGGGCCGCCTCCTGGGCACGGTCGACGAGGCCGCCTCCCACACGTCCGTCCACGAGGGCGCGGTCCACCTCCACCAGGGCCACACGTACCTGGTCCGCACCCTGGACCTGGAGGACTCGGTGGCCCTGGTCGAGGAGGCCAACCCGCCCTACTCGACGGTCGCCCGCGACACCACGGCGATCTCCGTCCTGGAGACGGACATCGAACTCCCTTGGGGCCAGGGCCGGTTGTGCTACGGCTCCGTCGAAGTCACCAACCAGGTCGTCTCCTTCCTCCGCCGCCGTGTCATCACCGGCGAGGTCCTGGGCGAGTCCAAACTCGACCTCCCCCCGCGCACCCTGCGCACCCGCGCCGTCTGGTGGACGGTCACGGAGGACCAACTCGACGCCGCCCGCATCAACCCCGAAATCCTCGGCGGCGCCCTCCACGCCGCCGAACACGCCTCGATCGGCATGCTCCCTCTCTTCGCCACCTGCGACCGCTGGGACATCGGCGGCGTGTCCGTCCCCCTGCACCCCGACACCCTGCTCCCCACGGTCTTCGTCTACGACGGCCACCCGGGCGGCGCGGGCTTCGCGGAACGCGCCTTCCACACCGCCAGCGCCTGGCTCACCGCCACCCTCCAGGCCATCGCCTCCTGCGAATGCGACGCCGGCTGCCCGTCCTGCATCCAGTCCCCCAAGTGCGGCAACGGCAACGAGCCGTTGCACAAGCGGGGGGCTGTGCGGTTGCTGACGGAGCTGTTGCGGGGGGCTCCGGGGGACGGGCGAGGGGCTCCAGAGGATGGGCGAGGGGTGCCGGGGGTTGCGCAAGAGGTGCCGGGGGATGTGGGCGGGGTGCCCGGGGAGAGGGTGGGCGGGGTTTAACGGGCGGGCTGCGGACCGGCTACGGCGGCGGTGCGCTGCGGTGTCGGTGCGCTCCGGCGTCGCTGCGGCTGCGGCTGCGGCTGCGGCTGCGGCTGCGGCTGCGGCTGCGGCTGCGGCTCAGGGTGCCGGTGGGGCCGGCTCCGCTGGGGACGCGGGCGGCGGTGGTGCAGGGCCTGGTGGAGGGGCAGGCACCGGTGCCGCAGGGGGCGGTGGTGCAGTCGCCGGTGCGGACGCCGGTGGCGGTACCGGTCCCGCAGGCCCCGCCCGTGACCTGACCTCCGCCGCGAACGGCCCCCGGCCCGCCGAAGCCGTCACGTCCGACGTCTCGCCCACGATCCCGCACCGCACCAACCGCGTCCCCTGCGCCCGCGCCACCCGCTCGGCCCGGGCGCAGGCCCCCGCACTGCCCTCCGCCCAGTGATCGGCCGCCGCGAGCGCCGCGAGATCCGCACCCCCGGCCGCACGGTGCCGGGCCACGACGGCCTGCCCCAGGGCGAGCACGACCCCGAACACGACACACATCACGGCCATCGCCCCGAGGCTCCACACGGTGGCGGACCCACGGTCGGAGTGACGGGACCTCCCGCACCACCGAGCCGCGATCAGACGCCCCAGAGCCGGGATCACCTGTCGCACAGCCCCGCTACGACACCTCACGGTCCCGCCCTCCCCTCGCCCACCGTCTCCTCCGCCAACGCCACGGCCTCCTCCCGCACTTCGAAGGGGAGCCCGCTCAGCACCGGCGGTTTCGCGACCACGACCACATGGACCTGGTCGCCCTCCCGGGCAACGGTGACCTTCGCGCCACGCGGTGCCGTCTCCCGAACCACCTGCACAACCGAGTCGGCCGGGTCCTGCCGAGCCGCCGCCCGGGCGCCCGAACGAGCCGCGTCCACGCACTGGATCTGCGCGGCCACCACCAACAGCCCCCACACCAGCGCCATCGCGAACATCACCAGCACGGGCAGGACCACGGCCGCCTCCGCCGTCACGAACCCCCGGTCCCCGCCCCGCCGTTCACACCTTCGCATCGAGGGCCCGCTTCACGATGCTCTGCAACTCCGCGCTGACCGCCCCACTGGTCACCACCTTGTAGAGCACCACCGCGAACGCCACCGCCGCGACCAGCCCCATCGCGTACTCGGCGGTGGCCATCCCGGCGTCCCCACGAGCCACCGCGCCCCGCCGGACCCGTACCGCTCGCGCCACCCACACCACTGCCGTCTGCATTGCCTGCACTGCCTTGTACATCTCAACCCCCGTGAGGTTCCTGTCGGTTCACTTGCTCGCTCGGCCGACCGCTGAGGTTCAGCGATGGCCCGTCATACGTCAGCCGTTCTTCGTCATACGTCCGTCACCGCTCGCTCCTCCCGTCAGCCGCCACCCCCTCCCGCCGCCCCGCCCGCGAGCCCGATCACCACGGGCAGCACGCCGACCGCGATGAACGCGGGCAGGAAGCACAGCCCCACCGGCGCGGTGATCAGTACGGCCGCCCGCCGAGCCCGTGCCGTCGCGGTGCGGGTCCAGTCGGCGCGGGCCTCCGCCGCGAGCCGGGCGACCGGTCCGGCGGCGGGGAGCCCCGACTCGTCGGCCCGTTCGAGCAGCCGGGCCAACGGGCCGGCGCCCGGCAGTGCGGCCAACCTCCGCCAGGCATCGGCCGGTTCACCACCGAGCCGTACCTCCGCCGCCGCACGCGCCAGCCGTTCCCCCAGGGGCCCTGTGAGGGCCTCTCCGACGGCCTGGGAGGCGATCACCGGTGAGGCTCCGGCGGCGATGCACGCGGCCAGCAGATCGGCGGCGAGGGGGAGTTGGCGGGCGGCGGTCACGGCATCGCGCTCGGCGACGGAGTCATCGGCCACCTGCCGACGCCGCCACTGCCACAGCCCGACGGCGACGACAGCACCCACGACAACCCCGCCGACCCCACCGACCAACACCCACCCGGCGCCCACCACACCCACGCCGGGCAACCACCGCCGCGCAACGTCCCGACCCTCGAACCGCCGCCCGGCAGCCACCCCTTCACGGACTTCCCGAACTCCTCGGACTTCCCGGGGCTCCCGAAGCAGCAGCCCGGCCAGTCGCCGCCGCGCCCGCCGCTCACACCGCACCCCGTCCAGCCACCGCACCACCCACCCCACGACCAACACCGCCCCCAAAACAACCCCCAGCCTGTGGACAACTTCCCCACTCACGCCGCCTCCTCCCGCCGACTCCGCCCAACTTCCACACCCACACCGCTCCGGACTCTCACCGAGCACCGGATCCCCTCAGGCCCCGCGACGACTGGGCGATCCCCGACACCCCGCCCACCCCGATGCCCTAAGGGGCGCGGGGAACTGCGCGACAAGCCCCCACCCACCCGCACCCCGCCCACAACCGAAACCACCCACCCCCAACCCGGCCCCACCCCCACCCGCACCCCTCCTCCCGACAACGACCACTCCCGCACTCACCCCGCCTCCACCCCCCGCACAATCCGCATCGCCCACCACAACCCCAGCCCCTCCAACAACCCCCCAACCACCAGGCACCCCACCCCCGCCCCGCTGTGCAACAGCACCCGCAACGGATCGGCCCCCATCGCCGCCCCCAACAACAACCCGAGCACCGGCAACCCGGCGAGCATCACCGCAGTAGCCCGCGCCCCCGCCAACTGCGCCCGAAGATCGGCCCGTTGATCCCGGTCCGCCCGCAACGCCCCTTCGAGCCGATCCAGCCCCGCCGCAAGCCCGGCCCCCTGATCCACGGCAACCCGCCAACACGCGGCCAGCCCCAACAACCCCTCCGCACCCGGCTGCCGTGCCGCCGAGGCGAGCGCCCCCGGCACATCCCCGCCGAACCGCGCCGCCGCCAACACCCCGGCCTGCGCCTCACCGAGCCCACCCGAGTCGAGCGCCGCCCGCAGCAACGCCTCCCCCGGCTGCCGCCCGGCCCGCACCTCACCGGCGAGCACCGAGCACAGCCCGATCACCGCGTCCCCGCGCAACTCCCGCACCCGCCGCGCCTCCCCGGCGATCCGCACCCGCCGCAGCAACGGCACCCCGACCGCCCCCGCGACAACCGGAATGACCGAGGCCCCCAACACCGCCAGCACCACCCCGACACCCAGCGCCCACCACTCGCCCCGCAACCGCCCCCGAATCCGCCGCAGTTCGTCCAAGACCCGCCCCCAAGACGGCGGCCCAACCCCCACGCCCCCACCACCCGCGAACAACAACTCCGCCCGCCGAGCCCCGGATTGCCGCCCGCCCATCAACCAGACCAGCCCCCCGACACACACCGCGGCCACCCCGACCGACACCTCACTCATCGCCACACCGATCACCACTCCCACTCGCCGCCACTGCCACCCGTCCCGCACTCACGTCCGCCACTCCTCCGAACTCACCCGCCGCCGAACCCCGCACAACACCCAGCCCCGCGACCACTCCCGCCCCTAACCCCCGTCACCCCCACCCCGAATCAACGCCCGCAACCGCTCCCACCCCCGCTCGTACGCGAACGCCTCCACCCCCCACCGCAACGCCGGCACCGTCCGCACCAACCCCGACGCATCCCGCTCCAGGACATGCACCTCGGCGATCCGTCGCCGCCCGGCCCGATCCCGTACGAGATGCAGGACCACCGACAACGCGGCCGCCAACTGGCTGTGCAGCGCGGCCCGATCAAGGCCCGCGGCCGTACCCAGGGCCTCCAGGCGGGCCGGGACATCGGCCGCCGCATTGGCATGGACGGTCCCGCAGCCGCCCTCATGGCCCGTGTTGAGGGCAGCGAGGAGGTGGACAACCTCAGGCCCTCGCACCTCACCGACGACCAGCCGGTCCGGTCGCATCCGGAGTGCCTGGCGGACGAGGTCCTGGAGCGTGACGAGCCCGGCGCCCTCCTGGTTGGCGGGTCTGCTCTCCAGCCGTACGACGTGCGGGTGGTCCGGCTTCAACTCCGCCGAGTCCTCGGCCAGCACGATCCGCTCACCCGGTCCGACGAGCCCCAACAGCGCGCTCAGCAACGTCGTCTTGCCGCTGCCCGTGCCACCGCTGATCAGGAACGACAGCCGTGCCTCGATGAGCGCCCGCAAGATGCGGTCCCCGCCCGGCGGCACCGTGCCCGCCGTGACCAGTTCGTCGAGCGTGAACGCGCGCGGCCGTACGACACGCAGCGACAGACAGGTACAACCGACGGCGACCGGGGGCAGCACCGCGTGCAGACGGGTCCCGTCGGGCAACCGCGCGTCGGCCCAGGGACGGGCGTCGTCCAGTCGGCGTCCGGCCACCGCGGCCAGGCGCTGCGCGAGACGTCGTACGGCTGCCGCGTCCGGGAAGGAGACCGTGGTCAGCTCCAGGCCGCCGCCCCGGTCGACCCACACCCGGTCCGGGGCCGACACGAGGACGTCGGTCACGGAGGGATCGGCGAGCAGGGACTCCAGCGGGCCACTGCCCACCAGCTCGGACCTCAACTGCTCAGCCGCGCCCAGGACTTCGGCGTCCCCCAGCACCCGCCCCTGCTCCCGCAACGCCTGCGCCACCCGCGCAGGCGTCGGCTCACCCCCACTCTCGGCCAACCACCGCCGCACACCGTCGAGCAGTCCGACAGGCACCGCCGCCTCGCCACTGACCCCACCCTCACTCGAAGCCCACCGCCCCGAAGCCCCCACGGAATCCCGCACCCGCTCAACCCCGGCCGCCCCACTCACCCCGACCCCACCCACAGCCCCCACCCGCTCCCGCCCGATCGCCCCACTCACCCCGGCCTCACCCGAACCCCTCGCTGAACCCCGCACCCGCTCGACCCTGACGACCCCACTCACCTCGACCTCACCCGAAGCCCACACCACCCGCCTCATACGCCACCCACCTCGACCAACGCCCGCTCCAAGAACTCCCGGCAGAACCGCGCCAACGGCCCCCTCCCCGCCGTCCCCGGCGGCGCCTTGCCCTCGTGTGGTCGCAACAGCCCTGATTCGACCGGTACTTCACCTGCCAGGGACAGGCCCAGGAGGCGGGCCACCTCCCGGTCGTCGAGGCCGGGGGCGTACGGGCCGCGTACGGCCACGCGGAGGTCGCGCAGGATCATGCCGACGGCGGACGCGACGCGGCCGGCCGCCGCTACGGCGCGGAGTTCGGCGGGGACCACCAGGAGGCCGACGTCGAGTTGGGCGAGGGCCTCGGCGACCCCGTCGTCGATGCGGCGGGGCAGGTCGACCACGACCGTGCCGCCGCGTCGTCGGGCCGCGGCGAGCACCGCCCGTACCGCTTGGGGCGGGATCGCGACGCAGTCCCCGCGGTCCCAGCTGAGGACCCGGAGCGAGTGGAGTTCCGGGAGGGACTCCTCCAGGGCGCCGCCGCCGACCCGGCCGCGCGAGGCGGCGAACGCGGGCCAGCGCAGGCCCTCCGCCGTCTCGCCGCCGAGGAGTACGTCGAGTCCGCCGCCCAGCGGATCCGCGTCCACCAGGAGCGTGCGCAGCCCCTCACGCGCGGAGGTGACGGCGAGGGCGCACGCGAGCGTGGACGCTCCGGCCCCGCCGCGGCCGCCGATGACGCCCACGGTGAGCGCGGGGCGGCCGACCCCCTCGGCCACGTCGGCGATGCGGTCGACGAGCCACTGTTCGCCGTCGGGCAGCATCAGGACGTGGTCGGCGCCGATCTCGACGGCTCGCCGCCAGACCCCGGAGTCGTCCTGGTCCCGGCCGACCAGCACCACCCCGCGCCGTCGGGCCGCCCCGCGCACCCGGCGGGCCGCGTCGTCGCCGACCAGGACGAGCGGTGCCGTCTCCCAGCCGCCCTGGCGCTCCGGCACCCCGTGATGGACCTCGGGTGTCGCGCCGGCCGCCGCGCACAGGCGCAGCAGGTCGTCGAGGAGCTCGACGTCCTCGGTGACGATCAGCGGTCCGCCCTGTCGACCGCCGGCGGCGTGCGGCGGATCGTGTGTGACAGTTCCGGCCATGTTTTCCATCCCCCATCGCTGTGTGTCTCTCGCGTCGCCCCTGCGGCCCCGCGATTCCCAAACGTGCGGAGAACCGGTGACCGGCCCTCCTTATGCACGGCCGACAGAAACCGGCCAAACGCGTCCGGCAAACGGAACGGGTCATGAACTCGCCGCGAGCGAGGACGCGTTGGAATCACGGTGCGGGCATCGCGGAAATCATGTGGATCTTGGTCGAAAACTGTGGACAACTCAGGGCCTGTGAATATCGCCTTCACCCATACCGGTGACCCCTGTACTGCCCTCTGTGCGAGTTCCGCAGCGCAGTCCGCCAACTACGCACAGTGACGGGTTCTGGGCATGAAAAAAGGCGGCACCAGCCGCCTCGGTCTGGCCCCACGACCACGCGCAGGGAGGAAAACGTGTCCGGACATGCGACGACCCCCACCGGGGGGGAGAGTGGGGGTCGCCTTCACGGCCGACTCGGGGGGGGGGAGGAGCCGGACCGCGTTAGCACGGTCGCGAACGATCCGTGACTTCCATGGTGTACCCGAGAGGCCTCTCAGGCAAACCCACGCGCCTCACCTTACGCCGAATGGGCTGCGCCTATGCTCTGGGTTGTGGAAAGCCACTCCTTGCCCCGCACAGCAGCCTTCTTTGACCTGGACAAGACGGTCATTGCGAAGTCGAGCACGCTCACCTTCGGCAAGTCCTTCTACCAAGGCGGACTGATCAACCGCAGGGCCGCACTGCGGACCGCCTATGCGCAGTTCGTCTTCCTCACCGGCGGCGCCGACCACGACCAGATGGAGCGGATGCGCAAGTACCTGTCCGCACTCTGCCGCGGCTGGAACGTCCAACAGGTCAAGGAGATCGTCGCCGAGACGCTGCACGACCTGATCGACCCGATCATCTACGACGAGGCGGCCTCCCTCATCGAGGAGCACCACACGGCCGGCCGCGACGTGGTGATCGTGTCCACGTCGGGCGCCGAGGTGGTCGAGCCGATCGGTGAACTCCTGGGCGCGGACCGGGTGGTGGCGACCCGCATGGTCGTGGGCGACGACGGCTGCTTCACGGGCGAGGTGGAGTACTACGCGTACGGCCCGACGAAGGCCGAGGCGATCAGGGAGCTGGCGCAGTCCGAGGGGTACGACCTCGACCGCTGCTACGCCTACAGCGACTCGGCGACCGATGTGCCGATGCTGGAGTCCGTGGGCCACCCCTACGCCGTGAACCCGGACCGCACGCTGCGCCGCGAGGCACTCGCGCGCGGGTGGCCGATTCTGGACTTCAATCGCCCGGTCCGGCTCAAGCAGCGGCTGCCCGCGCTCTCCGTACCGCCCCGCCCGGCGCTGGTCGTGGCGGCGGCCGTGGGTGCGGCGGCGGCCACGGCGGGGCTCGTCTGGTACGCGAGCCGGCGCAAGGCGGCGACCGTTTACGCCGGTTAGTGACCCTTTGAACGTAAAAGTAAAGAAGCGCGGCCAGGGGTTCCGCTTCCTCCAGGGCTGGAGTACAAAGGGTTTAACGGCCCGCGAGACCAAGGACATCCGAAAGGATCACCTTAATAACGCATTTGGCCCCACGGACCGCGCATGAACACCGAGCACCCACGCGACGTCGACCCGTCGATTACGGGCCAGCCGCACCAGGCGACGGGCAATGTTCCCGACCTGATGGGCAATATTTCGAGGACGCTTGGTAACCCGGTGGAACATGCCAGCGGCGGTACGAATCCTCGTACCGCCGCAACCCTGTAACGGCCCCCCAGTAGGGGGCCTTTTTTCATATCAAGGTCCACTTCTAGGCGGCGCCGCGCTGCAGGGCCTCGCAGACCGCCGTCGACTCGCGAGCGCCCAACTCGACCGCCCTGCCACAGTGCGCGATCCACGCGGCCATGCCCTCCGGGGTGCCGGACACGTAACCGTCCAGGGCCGCCAAGTAGGCCGCGCGCCCCAGTTCGGCGTGGCCGACCTCCGCCGGGCAGACGGACTTCGGGTCGAGGCCGCTGCCGATGAGGACGATCCGCTCGGCCGTGCGCGCGACCAGGCCGTTGCGGGAGGTGAAGGGGCGCAGGGCGAGCAGTTCGCCGTGCACGACGGCGGCCGTCACCAGCGCCGGTGCCGAGCCGCCCGCGATGATCAGGTCAGCGAGCCCGTCCAGCCGACCGGACAGCTCGGCCGCGCTCGGCAACGGCAGTTCGACGAGCGGCTCGTCGACCGGCTCCCCCTGCTGGCGCGGCCGGCCGACCGTGTCGTCGTCACTCGCGGCGGCCACCAGGTGCAACCGGGCGAGTACCCGTAGGGGCGACTGCCGCCAGATGGACAGGAGTTGGCCCGCCTCGGAGGACAACCGGAGGGCCGCGCCCATGGTGCGCGCCTCCGTGTCGCCGCTGAAGTCGGTACGCCGACGCACCTCTTCGAGTGCCCAGTCGGCCCCGGACAGCGCCGCCGAGCCACGCGCACCCCGCAGGGCCGCCTCGGCGGTGAGCTCGTTGCTGCGGCGCCGCATGACGCGGTGCCCGTAGACCCGGTCCACGGCCTTGCGCATGGACTCGACGGACTCGGCCACTCCGGGCAGTGTGCCCAGGGCCGCGAGCGGATCGGCGGTCGCACCTGTCGTACTCATGAGTGCGACAGTAGCCATCCCCGGCGTCCGCCCCACGATTGAGTGGTCTTCTTCACGCACACCTGCCACGTACAGCTACGTCACGACTACGCTTCGCGAACATGAAAATTGCTTTCGTCGGGAAGGGCGGCAGCGGGAAGACCACCCTGTCCTCCCTGTTCGTCCGCCACCTCGCGGCCACCGGCCAACCGGTCGTCGCCGTCGACGCCGACATCAACCAGCACCTGGGCCCCGCGCTCGGCCTGGACGAGTCCGAGGCCGCCGCACTGCCCGCACTCGGCGAGCACCTCCCCCTGATCAAGGACTACTTGCGCGGCACCAACCCGCGCATCGCCTCCGCCGACACGATGATCAAGACCACCCCGCCCGGCGCGGGCTCCCGGCTGCTGCGGGTGCGCGAGAACAATCCGGTCTACGACGCCTGCGCGCGACCGGTGGAACTCGACGGCGGCGCCGTCCGTTTGATGGTCACGGGCCCCTTCACCGACGCCGACCTGGGGGTCTCCTGCTACCACTCCAAGACGGGAGCGGTGGAGCTGTGCCTGAACCACCTGGTGGACGGGCGCGACGAGTTCGTCGTGGTGGACATGACGGCGGGCTCGGACTCCTTCGCCTCCGGCATGTTCACCCGCTTCGACATCACGTTCCTGGTGGCCGAGCCGACCCGGAAGGGGGTCTCCGTCTATCGCCAGTACAAGGAGTACGCCCGCGACTTCGGAGTCGCCCTGAAGGTCGTCGGCAACAAGGTGCAGGGCCAGGACGACCTCGACTTCCTCCGCGCCGAAGTCGGGGACGACCTGCTCGTGACGGTGGGGCACTCGGACTGGGTGCGTGCCATGGAGAAGGGCCGGCCGCCCCGGTTCGAGCTCCTGGAGGACGCCAACCGCCGCGCCCTGCGCCTGCTGGAGATCGCCGCCGACGCGACATACGAACTGCGTGACTGGGAGCGCTACACGCGTCAGACGGTGCACTTCCACCTGAAGAACGCGCAGAGTTGGGGCAATGAGCGCACCGGGGCCGACCTGGCCGCGCAGGTCGACCCCGGGTTCGTGCTCGACGAGAACGTCACCGCCGCCGTGTGAAGCGATGCGTGAGGCGCGCCCTCTCCCAACTGCCGCTCACCGCATGACCGGCAGCGCCTACTGCTTGACCGCCGGCGCCCCGGGGACGCCCTTCGGGGCCGGGGCGGGGCGGCCGGTCAGGAAGGACGTCCAGCCCGCCTTCGGTGCCTCGCCGACGTTCAGGCCGCGCAGCTTGGCCAGGGTCTGCGGGTCCTGGGCGTCCAGCCAGTCGGCCAGTTCCCGGAAGGACACGCAGCGCACCTCGGACTTGTTGCAGACCTTCTCGATGACCTCGTCGAGGGCACGCATGTAGGTGCCGCCGTTCCAGGACTCGAAGTGGTTGCCGATGACCAGGGGCGCGCGGTTGCCGTCGTAGGCGCGGTCGAAGCCCTTGAGCAGGCCGTCACGCATCTCGTCGCCCCACTGCTCGTACTTGTCGGGGTCGCCCTGGGTCTGCGTGCCGGACTGGTTGACCATGAAGTTGTAGTCCATGGTCAGCTGCTCGTAGGTGTGGCCGGGGAAGGGGACGAGCTGCATGGACAGGTCCCACAGCCCTTCCTTCTTCTTGGGCCAGATCTGGTCGTTGACCCCGCTGGTGTCGTAGCGGAAGCCCAACTGGCTCGCCGCCTTCATGAAGTTGGCCTGGCCCTCCAGGCAGGGCGTGCGGGCGCCGACGAGTTCCTTGTCGTAGTCGAAGGGCAGCGAAGACGCCTTCTTCATCCCGGAGTTGGTCTTCCAGGTCTTCACGAACTGCTTCGCCTGGGCGATCTCGCTCTTCCACTCGGCGACCGACCACTCGCCGACCCCGCCGTTCTTGCCGCAGAAGTGACCGTTGAAGTGGGTGCCGATCTCGTTGCCCTCCAGCCACGCCAGGCGCAGCTGCTTCACGGTGTCGGCGATGCCCTGCTCGTCGTTGAAGCCGATGTCCGAGCTGCCCGGCGAGTGCTCCGGGGGCTTGTAGAGGTCGCGCTTGTCCTCCGGCAGCATGTACACGCCGCTGAGGAAGTACGTCATGTTCGCGTGGTTGGCCTTGGAGACCTTGCGGAAGTGGGAGAACAGCTTCTGGCTGTCCTCGCCGGCGCCGTCGAAGGAGAAGACCACGAACTGCGGGGGCTTCTGGCCGGGCTTGAGCCGCTCGGGTCTGGGCAGATGCGGCTGCGCCCCGGTGTACGACGTGGAGCCGTCCCCGATCAGGCGGACTCCGCTCTTGGGTGCCGGGGCGGGCGCCGCCTTGTGCGGACCGTGCGCTCCCTGCGGGGAACCGTTGTCACCGATCGCGCAACCGGCGAGCGACGCGGCACAGGCCGCGGCGATCACGGCGCCCGCGGTGATCCTCTGGGTGGCGGCCATGTCCGCCCACCTTCTTCCTTCGTTCGGACCGACGCCGATCAGGGCGTTCTCTGGCGATGTGCCGGGAATCCCGGCAGCGGCGCCAAGGTGGCACGGGGCCGAAGGTGGGATTAGTACGACAAGCCGATGAAATTTACACTTCACTCAACGAGGTGACTTATTAGCCCATTTGCCCGCAAAGTCTATGCTTGACCTTTACTCTGCATTACGATCCATTTACCGAGCGTTGAGATATCCCGCCGCTGCACGCCGTGACCCACGGCCGCGACCGACCCCCGCCATCGACGGGGACCACCAGTTCCGCGACCGCGCTGCCCCGGAGGAGACGGGAAGACATGTCAGCCTGCGTACCCACCCGCGCCACCGACTCGAATCCGAACGCGAATCGGACGAAGCGCGTCCACCCACCCCACAGCCCACCGCCGCCCGCGCCCCGCCGCTTCCGTATCGCGGGCGCCGATGTGTCGGCCTCCATCGCGGTCTTCCTGATCGCCCTGCCCCTGTCCCTCGGCATCGCCCTCGCCACCGGCGCCCCTCTCCAGGCCGGCCTGGTCGCCGCCGCCGCGGGCGGGCTCGTCGCCGGTCTGCTCGGCGGCTGTCCCCTCCAGGTCAGCGGCCCGGCCGCCGGACTCACCGTGGTCACCGCCGACCTGATCCACCGTTACGGCTGGCGGACGACCTGCGGGATCACCGTCCTCGCCGGTCTCGCCCAACTCGCCCTGGGCTGCGTGCGCGTGGCCCGCACCGCGCTCGCCGTCAGCCCCGCGATCGTGCACGGCATGCTCGCCGGCATCGGCGTCACCATCGCCGTCGCCCAGCTGCACATCGTGCTCGGCGGCACCCCGCAGAGTTCGGTTCTCGCCAACCTCCGTGCCCTGCCTGCCCAGTTGGCGGACCTGCACCCGGCCGACGTGGCGATGAGCGTGCTGACGCTGGCCCTTCTGCTGCTGTGGCCGCGCGTCCCCGGCCGGCTCGGGCATCTGATGCGCAAGATCCCGGCCGCGCTCATCGCCGTCGCCGGGGCCACCGTCACCGCCTCCCTCACCGGGCTGAGCCTCGCCAAGGTCGACCTGCCGTCGTGGAGCAGCCACGCGCTGGCCGGGCTTCCCGAGGGACCGGTGCTCGGCATCGCCGCCGCCGTACTCACCACCACGCTGGTGTGCAGCGTCCAGTCGCTGCTCGGGGCCGTCGCCGTGGACAAGCTGGTCGCCGGGCAGCCCGGGCTCTCCGCCCGCGTCGGCCGCTCCGACCTCAACCGCGAACTGCTGGGCCAGGGCGCCGCCAACATCGTCTCCGGCGCCCTCGGCGGACTGCCGGTCGCGGGCGTCGCCGTACGGAGTTCGGCAAATGTGCAAGCCGGTGCCGTGAGCCGGAACTCCACGATGCTGCACGGCGTTCTCGTAGTGGTAGCCGCGCTGCTGATGGTCCCGGTGCTGGAGCTGATCCCGCTCGCTTCGCTCGCCGCACTCGTGATGGCCGTCGGCATCCAGATGGTGTCCCTGCACCACATCCGCACGGTGACCCGCCACCGCGAAGTGCTGGTCTACGCCGTCACCACCCTCGGCGTGGTCTTCCTCGGCGTCCTCGAGGGCGTGCTCCTCGGGGTCACCGTCGCCGTGGCCGTAGCCCTCAACCGCCTTGCCCACACCCGCATCACGCACGAGCACGACGAGAAGGAAGGAGTCCATCACGTACACGTCCGAGGGCAGCTGACGTTCCTCGCGGTGCCGCGGCTCAGCCGCATCCTGCATCTCGTACCCCAAGGCGCCCACGTCGTCGTGGAGTTGGACGGCTCGTTCATGGACCACGCGGCGTACGAGTCACTGCAGGACTGGCAGAACGCGCACACCGCGCGCGGGGGCTCCGCCGAACTCACCGGGCGGCGTACGGGAGTTCGCGACACCGAGCAGGGCCGCACCGGAAGTGACGCGACACCGGCCGGCACCGCGACCGGCGCGACGATCGGCACGACGACCGAGGCTCCGGCCCGCACCGCGGCCGACGCTCCGACCGGCGAGCCGAAGACGTCGACAACGTCGACCGCCTGCCGCTGCCACCCCTGGACGCCCTGGCGCAACCACCAGTGCGACCACCGGCGTTCCACCCCGGCCGGCGGACAGGCGGCCGAGCATACGGACCAGCCGACGGGCCGTCCCACACCCGGCACCGCCGAGCCGACCGACCCCGGACCCGGAACCCACCCTGGCACCGGACCCCACCTCGGCGCAGGCACAGGCACCGGTCCGGACACCCACCCCGGCACCGGCACCAACCCCGGCACCGGTCCCGGCGGCCACCAACTAGCCCGTGGCATCAGCGCGTTCCAGCGCGACACCGCACCCCTCGTGCGAGGCGAGCTGGCGCGGCTGGCCAAGGAAGGGCAGCGGCCCTCGCAGCTCTTCCTGACCTGTGCCGACTCGCGGCTGGTGACGTCGATGATCACCTCCAGTGGTCCCGGCGACCTGTTCGTCGTGCGGAACGTGGGCAACCTCGTGCCGCCGCCCGGCGAGGAGAGCGGGGACGACTCGGTGGCCGCGGCGATCGAGTACGCGGTGGACGTGCTGCGCGTGAGATCGATCACGGTGTGCGGACACTCGGGGTGCGGGGCCATGCAGGCGCTGCTCAACTCCGAGCCCGGGGGCGCCCGGACGCCGCTGAAGCGGTGGCTGCGGCACGGGCTGCCGAGCCTGGAGCGGATGGCCGACGACGGCCGGCCCTGGGCGCGGTTGGCCGGAAGGGCGCCCGCCGACGCCGTAGAGCAGTTGTGTCTGACCAATGTGGTGCAGCAGTTGGAGCATCTGCGGGGGCATGAGTCCGTGAAGCGGGCTTTGCGGGAAGGGGCGTTGGAGCTGCACGGGATGTACTTCCATGTCGGTGAGGCGCAGGCGTACTTGCTGACCGAGGAGGACGGGGAGAGCCGGGACGGGTTGTTCGATCGCGTGGGGGTGGCGGACATGTCGGCCTGAACCTTGTTCACCCGGCGTCCGTGGGTACGAAAGACCCTCGCCACACGCGTCCGCACACGGGTCCGATGACAGGTCTAAACCAATATTTCGACGACCCTTGTCATCGGACCCCCGGGTCTGATGAGCTGGCCCGGGACACAACGGACACCCTGGGAAAGGCAGATGCCGTGAGCAACGAAAGCCTGGCCAACCTGTTGCGCGAGGAGCGCAGGTTCGCACCCCCCGCCGACCTGGCGGCGAACGCCAATGTCACGGCGGAGGCGTATGAGCAGGCCAAGGCTGACCGGCTCGGCTTCTGGGCCGCGCAGGCCCGCCGACTGAGCTGGGCGAAGGAGCCGAGCGAGACGCTGGACTGGTCGAACCCGCCGTTCGCCAAGTGGTTCAAGGACGGCACGCTCAACGTGGCGTACAACTGCGTGGACCGGCACGTCGAGGCGGGCAACGGCGATCGCGTCGCCATCCACTTCGAGGGCGAGCCCGGCGACAGCCGCGCGATCACCTACGCCGAGCTGCAGGACGAGGTCTCCAAGGCCGCGAACGCCCTGCTGGAGCTGGGAGTTCAGAAGGGCGACCGGGTCGCCGTCTACATGCCGATGATCCCGGAGACCGCGGTCGCGATGCTGGCCTGCGCGCGGATCGGCGCCGCGCACTCGGTGGTGTTCGGCGGTTTCTCGGCGGACGCGCTCGCGACCCGCATCCAGGACGCGGACGCCAAGGTCGTCATCACCACGGACGGCGGCTGGCGGCGCGGCAAGCCGTCCGCGCTGAAGCCGGCCGTGGACGACGCGGTCGACCGCGCGGACAGCGGCGTCGAGCACGTGCTCGTGGTCCGCCGTACGGGCCAGGACGTCGCGTGGAACGACGAGCGGGACGTGTGGTGGCACGAGATCGTCGACCGGCAGTCGGCGGAGCACACGCCCGAGGCGTTCGAGGCCGAGCAGCCGCTGTTCATCCTGTACACCTCGGGTACTACGGGTAAGCCCAAGGGCATCCTGCACACCTCCGGCGGCTACCTCACCCAGGCCGCGTACACCCACCACGCCGTCTTCGACCTCAAGCCGGAGACCGACGTCTACTGGTGCACGGCCGACGTCGGCTGGGTCACCGGGCACTCGTACATCGTCTACGGCCCGCTCGCGAACGGCGCGACCCAGGTCATGTACGAGGGCACCCCCGACACCCCGCACCAGGGCCGCTTCTGGGAGATCGTCCAGAAGTACGGGGTGACGATCCTGTACACGGCGCCGACCGCAATCCGTACGTTCATGAAGTGGGGTGACGACATCCCCGCGAAGTTCGACCTGTCCTCCCTCCGCATCCTGGGGTCCGTCGGCGAGCCGATCAACCCCGAGGCGTGGATCTGGTACCGCAAGCACATCGGCGCCGACAAGACCCCGATCGTGGACACCTGGTGGCAGACCGAGACCGGCGCGATGATGATCTCGCCGCTGCCGGGCGTGACCGCGACCAAGCCCGGTTCCGCGCAGACCCCGCTGCCCGGCATCTCCGCGACAGTCGTCGACGACGAGGCCAACGAGGTCCCGAACGGCGGCGGCGGTTACCTGGTCCTGACCGAGCCGTGGCCCTCGATGCTCCGCACGATCTGGGGCGACGACCAGCGGTTCCTCGACACGTACTGGTCGCGGTTCCCAGGCAAGTACTTCGCCGGTGACGGCGCGAAGAAGGACGACGACGGCGACATCTGGCTGCTCGGCCGCGTGGACGACGTGATGCTCGTGTCCGGGCACAACATCTCCACCACCGAGGTCGAGTCGGCGCTCGTCTCCCACCCCGCCGTCGCCGAGGCGGCCGTGGTGGGCGCCGCCGACGAGACGACCGGTCAGGCGATCGTCGCCTTCGTGATCCTGCGCGGCACGGCGAACGCCGAGGACGAGAACCTCGTCGCCGACCTGCGCAACCACGTCGGCAGCGTGCTGGGCCCGATCGCCAAGCCCAAGCGGATCCTCCCGGTGGCCGAGCTGCCGAAGACTCGCTCCGGCAAGATCATGCGCCGCCTGCTGCGGGACGTGGCGGAGAACAGGGAGCTCGGTGACGTCACGACGCTGACCGACTCGACCGTTATGTCCCTCATTCAGGACAAGCTCCCGGCCGCACCCAGCGAGGACTGACCGGCACGCGGGACTGACCTGCGGATACGACGAGAAGGGGCGCCCGGCGGCGAACGTGCCGGGCGCCCCTTTCGCGCATAACGTGAGACCCGTAGAACCCGTAGACGTGCCCGTACGACCCGTAGAACCCCTAGACGTGAGATCCGCAGGACCCATCCCGCCGCACCTTAGGTAAACTAAGCAAAGCGTCAAAGACGCGACAAGGTGCGCCGGGAAGTCTGGTCGGCAAGTGCTCTGTGCTGCCCGCCACCCCGGAGGTCTCCCCGTGACCGCGCCCCGCCCCACCGCCACCCGCAAAGTGCTCGGACGACTGTCCCTGCCCGAGCGGAACTTCGTCGCGGACGCGCTGCGCACCGAGACCGTCGGCGGTGTCCTCCTCCTGATCGCCGCCGTCACCGCGCTGATCTGGGCCAACGTCCCCGCCCTGCACGACAGCTACGAGAGCGTCAGCCACTTCCACTTCGGCCCCGCCGCCCTCGGCCTGCACCTGTCGGTCGCCCACTGGGCCGCCGACGGCCTCCTCGCCGTCTTCTTCTTCGTCGCCGGCATCGAGCTCAAGCGCGAACTCGTCGCCGGCGACCTGCGCGACCCCAAGGCCGCCGCTCTGCCCGTCGTAGCGGCCCTGTGCGGGATGGCCGTACCGGCACTCGTGTACACGCTGACGAACCTCACCGGCGGCGGCTCCCTCCAGGGCTGGGCGGTGCCGACCGCCACCGACATCGCCTTCGCGCTCGCCGTCCTCGCGGTCATCGGCACCTCCCTGCCGAGCGCCCTGCGCGCCTTCCTGCTCACCCTCGCCGTCGTCGACGACCTGTTCGCGATCCTGATCATCGCGATCTTCTTCACCGCCCGGATCGACTTCGTGGCGCTCGGCGGGGCCGCCATCGGCCTCGCAGTCTTCTGGCTGCTGCTGCGCAAGGGTGTGCGCGGCTGGTACGTCTACGTCCCGCTCGCGCTGGTGATCTGGGGGCTGATGTACAACAGCGGCGTCCACGCCACAATCGCGGGCGTGGCGATGGGCCTGATGCTGCGCTGCACCACCCGCGAGGACGAGAAGCACTCCCCCGGCGAGCACGTCGAACATCTCGTACGGCCGCTGTCGGCGGGGCTCGCGGTGCCGCTGTTCGCGCTGTTCAGCGCCGGAGTGGCCCTATCCGGGGGCGCGTTGGGGGACGTGTTCACGAAACCGGAGACCCTGGGCGTGGTCCTCGGGCTCGTCGTCGGCAAGGCGGTCGGCATCTTCGGCGGGACCTGGCTGACGGCCCGTTTCACCCGGGCCTCGCTCAGCGACGACCTCGCCTGGCCGGACGTGTTCGCGGTCGCCTCGCTGGCCGGCATCGGCTTCACCGTGTCGCTGCTCATCGGGGAACTCGCGTTCGACGGCGACCAGATGCTCACCGACGAGGTCAAGGCGGCCGTCCTCGTCGGCTCCGTCATCGCGGCCCTGTGCGCGACCGTGTTGCTCAAGCTGCGCAACGCCAGGTACCGCAGGATGTACGAGGACGAGGAGCGCGACGAGGATCTCGACGGCATCCCCGACATCTACGAGCAGGACGAGCCGTCGTACCACCTGCGCATGGCGGAGATCCACGAGCGCAAGGCGGCCGAGCACCGCAGGATCGCCGAGGTGAAGGCCGCCGAGCGACGCGGGCTTGCCGAAGTGGCGGGCGGGGCAGGCGAGGACAACGACGGTCCGGCATGATCTGACCAGACGGTACAAACACATGCAGATGAGGGAGTACGCGATGAGCGCACCCGACGGCAGCCCGGTCGGCGCCGAACGCAGCATCGGCCAGCTGTTCGCCTCGGCGACGACCGAGATGTCCGCGCTGGTGCACGACGAGATCGCACTGGCCAAGGCGCAGCTCAAGCAGGACGTCAAGCGCGGTGTCGCGGGCGGCGGCGCGTTCGCGGTCGCCGCGGTGGTCCTGCTGTTCTCCCTGCCGATGCTCAACTTCGCGCTGGCGTACGGCTTTCGGGCCTGGACCGGCCTGGGCCTCGCGTGGTGCTTCCTGATCTCCTTCGGGGTGAACGTGCTCCTGGCGATCGTCCTCGTGCTGATCGGCGTGCTCTTCTTCAAGAAGGCCGCGAAGAGCAAGGGCCCGCAGAAGGTGGCCGCTTCGGTGAAGGAGACCGCGGGCGTCCTGGGCAACGCCAAGCCGCATCCCCGCGCGGCGATCGAAGACCGTGTCCCCGAAGCCATCGAGGCTGTGGCACGCTCGTCCTCATGACGGACCCCGCCAATCCTTGGGCGCAACCTGCTTCGGTCGTACGGCTCGACATCCCCGGCGGGCGCGAGGTGACCCACCGGGATGTCGCGGCCAACGGAGCCCGCTTCCACATCGCGGAGGTCGGCGACGGGCCGCTGGTGCTGCTGCTGCACGGCTTCCCCCAGTTCTGGTGGACCTGGCGGCACCAGCTCGGCGCGCTGGCCGACGCCGGGTTCCGGGCCGTCGCCATGGACCTGCGGGGCGTCGGCGGCAGCGACCGCACCCCGCGCGGCTACGACCCCGCCAACCTCGCCCTCGACATCACCGGCGTGATCCGCTCGCTCGGCGAGCCGGACGCCGCGCTGGTCGGGCACGACCTGGGCGGCTATCTGGCGTGGACGGCGGCGGCGATGCGCCCCAAGCTGGTGCGCCGGCTCGCCGTCTCCTCGATGCCGCACCCCCGGCGCTGGCGCAACGCCATGCTGTCCGACGTCAGGCAGTCGGCGGCGAGTTCCTACATCTGGGGCTTCCAGCGCCCCTGGATCCCCGAACGGCAACTGCTCGCGGAGGACGCCGAGTTGGTGGGCAAGCTGATCCGGGACTGGTCCGGCGCGAGCCTGCCCGACGACGAAGCGGTCGAGGCGTACCGGCGGGCCATGCTGATCCCGTCGACCGCGCACTGCTCGATCGAGCCGTACCGCTGGATGGTGCGGTCGATCGCGCGCCCGGACGGCATCCAGTTCAACCGGCGCATGAAGCGGCCGGTGCGGGTGCCGACGCTGCATCTGCACGGCTCGCTCGACCCGGTGCTGCGCACCCGCAGCGCTGCGGGGTCCGGGGAGTACGTCGAAGCGCCGTACCGCTGGCGGCTGTTCGACGGTCTCGGGCACTTCCCGCACGAGGAGGACCCGGTCGTCTTCTCGACCGAACTGGTCAACTGGCTCAAGGATCCCGAGCCCGATCGTTGACCGGTGGATGACCGACCTGTGACCCGTGCGTGACCGGTCCGCTGCGCCCGGTATCCGGATCTGAACACCTGTACTACGAACGGCCACTTGCCTCGCGCATACGCCAATTGGGGCCCCAAGGGGTGGTTATCGACCTTGGGGCAGGGGCAGACGTCGGGGTATGGGCTGGACGCACGACTACAGTGACGCAGCACGCAATCGCCGCTCGGACCACGGTCTGAGCTCCCACCAACGGGGCGCCCCGCAACTCCAGGGCACCGACCTCAGGGTGGGGATCCCGCGCATTCTGCGCCGCCGGGCCCGCTGGGTCTCGGTACGGCTGCGTCATCCCCGAGGCTGACGCACCCACCTCCTACAGGGCACGCCTTTCGGTGCGCACACCTCTCACAGTGCGCAACTGTCGCTGTCCACCTGCTGGTTGGCGGTGCGCCCCTTGAGGATGTCCGGCTGGATCTCGTCGGCGGTGAGCGCGTACCCGGTGTCGGGGTCGTCGAGGGACTTCGCGAAGACCACGCCGTAGACCTTGCCCTCGGGCGTGAGCAGCGGGCCGCCGGAGTTGCCCTGGCGGACGGTCGCGTAGAGGGAGTACACATCGCGGCGGACCGTGCCGCGGTGGTAGATGTCCGGGCCGTTGGCCGTGATGCGGCCACGCACGCGTGCGGCACGGACGTCGTACGAGCCGTTCTCCGGGAAGCCGGCGACGATCGCGCTGTTGCCGCTCGTCGCGTCCTTGGTGGCGAACTGCAGGGAGCGCGCCTTCAGGTCCGGTACGTCGAGTACGGCGATGTCGCGGTGCCAGTCGTAGAGGACGACCTTGGCGTCGTACTTGCGGCCCTGGCCGCCTATCTGGACGGTGGGCTCGTCGACGCCGCCGACGACGTGCGCGTTGGTCATGACGCGGCGGTCGCCGAAGACGAAGCCGCTGCCCTCCAGGACCTTGCCGCAGCTCTGGGCGGTGCCCATGACCTTGACGATGGACTGCTGGGCGCGGGTGGCGACCGCGCTGGAGGCGAGGGCCGGGTCGGGCGGCTGGACGTCGTTGATCGGCTCGTTCGCGAACGGGCTGAAGACCTGCGGGAAACCGTTCTGCGCGAGGACCGAGGAGAAGTCCGCGAACCAGGTGTCCGCCTGCGCGGGCAGCGCCCGGGAGACCCCCAGCAGCACCTTGGAGCTGCGCACCTCCTTGCCGAGCGTCGGCAGGGTGGTGCCGGCCAGCGCGGAGCCGATCAGCCAGGCGACCAGGAGCATCGCCAGGACGTTGACGAGGGCGCCGCCGGTCGCGTCCAGGGCGCGGGCCGGGGACCAGGTGATGTACCGGCGCAGCTTGTTGCCCAGGTGGGTGGTCAGGGCCTGGCCGACGGAGGCGCAGACGATGACGACGATGACCGCGACGACGGCCGCGGTGGTGCTGACCTCCGCCTTCTCGGTCAGCGCGTCCCAGATCACGGGCAGCGTGTAGACGGCGACGAGACCGCCGCCCAGGAACCCGATCACCGACAGGATGCCGACGACGAACCCCTGGCGATAGCCCACGATCGCGAACCACACGGCGGCGACCAGCAACAGGATGTCCAGCACATTCACGAGCGACACCCTGTCATGACCGCCAGTCGAGGGGGACCTGCTTCTCGCGGTCCCAGGGGCGCTCCCAACCGGAGTAGTGCAGCAGGCGGTCGATGACTCCGGCCGTGAAACCCCACACAAGGGTCGATTCGACCAGAAATGCCGGACCCAGGAAGCCGCTGGAGTGCGTGACGGTGACCCGGTTCGCCGGATCCGTGAGATCCGCCACGGGAACCGTGAACACGCGCGCCGTCTCGTTCGGATCGACCACGCCGACCGGAGTCGGCTCCCGCCACCAGCCCAGCACCGGTGTCACCACGAAGCCGCTCACCGGGATGTACAGCTTGGGCAGCACCCCGAAGAGCTGCACTCCGGCCGGATCGAGCCCGGTCTCCTCCTCGGCCTCGCGGAGAGCGGCCCGCAGCGGTCCGTCACCGGTCGGGTCACCGTCCTCGGGGTCGAGGGCACCGCCCGGGAAGGACGGCTGACCGGCATGGGACCGGAGCGAACTCGACCGCTCCATGAGCAGCAGCTCGGGTCCGTGCTCCCCGTCGCCCGCTCCGAAGAGGATCAGCACCGCCGACTGCCGCCCCGCGCCGTCCTCCGGCGGCAGGAACCGGCTCAACTGCAGCGGCTCCACCGTCTCCACGGCGTGCACCACCGGATCCAGCCAGCCCGGCAGCCCGTCCTTGCTGAGCCCCACACCCTGGGTATTGCTCGCGTGCGTCATCCCCCACCCCCGTTCCCACTGATCAACGCCCGATGCCTCCGAGATCGTTCCGTCATCCGGCCCCCGATGTCCTGCCGGTCCCCGTCACGCCGAGCCCAGCGGCGGCGCCGGTTTGCCGCCCGCGTCGAGATAGGCCTGCGGCGGGTTCAAGCGCTGGCCCGGATAGCCGCCCTTCTCGTACTTGAGCAGCTTCTTCGCCTTCTCCGGGTCGGTCTCGCCCTCGCCGTACGCCGGGCAGAGCGGGGCGATGGGGCAGGCGCCGCAGGCGGGCTTGCGGGCGTGGCAGATGCGGCGGCCGTGGAAGATCACGTGGTGCGAGAGCATCGTCCAGTCGCTCTTCGGGAAGAGCGCTCCCACGGCGGCCTCGATCTTGTCGGGCTCGGTCGCCTCGGTCCACTTCCAGCGCCGTACGAGCCGCTGGAAATGCGTGTCCACGGTGATGCCGGGCCGCCCGAAGGCGTTGCCGAGCACCACGAAGGCGGTCTTGCGGCCCACACCGGGCAGCTTGACGAGATCTTCGAGCCGACCCGGGACCTCGCCACCGAAGTCCGCGACGAGGGCCTTGGAGAGGCCTATCACCGACTTGGTCTTGGCCCGGAAGAACCCGGTCGGGCGGAGGATCTCCTCGACGGTCTCCGGGTCGGCGGCGGCCAGGTCCTCGGGGGTCGGGTACTTGGCGAACAGCGCCGGGGTCGTCTGATTGACCCTCAGGTCGGTGGTCTGCGCCGACAGGACCGTGGCGACCACGAGCTGGAAGGGGTTCTCGAAGTCGAGCTCCGGGTGGGCGTACGGATAGATCTCGGCCAGTTCGCGATTGATCCGGCGGGCACGGCGAACGAGAGCGGTGTGCGATTCGCTCTTCACGCCGGACGCCACTTTTGCCGCCTTTGTCACTTTTTTGCCGCCATCCTTGCCGCCGTCAGGGCCCTGTTCGCCCACAGCGGAATCACGAGGTACCACCATCCGCCCAGCCCCCTAGGCCTGTGCTCTCACCGGCGATTTGGACACCCGGCCAGCCTAGAGCCCGCCACTGACATCCGCCCCGGACCCCGAAGATCAGCCCCCAATTGGACCCCTGCCGCTTACCTCGGGACACCTGTGCGGCATCCTTGTGACAGATCACACTGTTTGGACGGTCCGGCAAAATGGGGAGCACGGTCCCCTGGTACCAAGGGGGAGCACCATCCCCTGAGCAGGTCGACAAGGAGAGAACTCGTGGACGACGTTCTGCGGCGCGCCCCGCTCTTCGCGGCGCTCGATGACGATCAGGCCGCGGAGCTGCGCGCCTCCATGAGTGAGGTGACCCTCGCGCGCGGGGACTCCCTCTTTCACGAAGGCGACCCCGGCGACCGGCTCTACGTGGTCACCGAGGGCAAGGTGAAGCTCCACCGCACCTCCCCGGACGGCCGCGAGAACATGCTGGCCGTCCTCGGCCCCGGCGAGCTGATCGGCGAGCTGTCGCTGTTCGACCCGGGCCCGCGTACGGCGACCGCCAGCGCGCTGACCGAGGTCAAGCTGCTCGGCCTCGGCCACGGCGACCTCCAGCCCTGGCTGAGCGCCCGACCCGAGGTGGCCTCCGCGCTGCTGCGCGCGGTCGCCCGCCGGCTGCGCAAGACCAACGACGCGATGTCCGACCTGGTCTTCTCGGACGTCCCCGGCCGCGTGGCCCGCGCCCTGCTGGACCTCTCCCGCCGCTTCGGCGTGCAGTCCGAGGAAGGCATCCACGTGGTGCACGACCTCACGCAGGAGGAGCTGGCCCAGCTGGTCGGCGCGTCCCGCGAGACGGTCAACAAGGCCCTCGCGGACTTCGCGGGCCGCGGCTGGCTGCGCCTGGAGGCACGCGCGGTGATCCTGCTGGACGTGGAGCGGCTGGCCAAGCGCTCGCGTTGACCTGACCACAGCATTTCGTACGACTTCGAAGGGCCCTGCTCGTACGGCGGGGCCCTTCGCGTATCGCCAGGGGTGGGGATGGACGAGGACAGAACACCGGAGTCGGCCTGGCGGCACTCCTGGTGGCGAAGATCGGCACGCTCCCTGTGGAGAAGCGCCGACGACCACGCCGACGGCGGCCTGAAGCCGCTGGGCCTGTGGCTGACGGCCGACACCGTCGTCATCGCCCACGCCGACCGCTTACAGGCGTTCCGGGCCACCACGGGCGAACCACTGTGGACCTGGCGCCCACCGGGCCGGCAGACCGTCGCCCTGGTGTCCCCGGACCTCGACGACGGCGCGGTCGTGGTGCTGCACTGCGACGACGGACGCCGGGACGCCAAGCGCGTCGGCCTCACCTGGCTGGCCGTCGACACCGGCGAGGTCGTACGGCGCCGGAAGCAGGACGCGGCCCTCCTGGGGCACATACCGGCCAAGGTCACCCTCGGCGGGGGTCTCCTCGCGACGGCCGGCGAGTCCTGGAAGGACTGGGAGACGCGGCCGGTGATGCGCGCCCTCGACCTCCGGACCGGCGAGATCCGCTGGAAGCACGACCTCACGGACCCGGGCCTGGAGAGCGTGTCCGTGATCAGCGCACAGCCCTTCGTGGCGACCCTGCGCACCCGCGCCCGCCGCACACGCGCCGAGCACCGGCTCCTCGTGCTGGACGACGACGGCACGGACGGCGTGACGCTCGCCCCGCCGGACGGCTACGAGAGGTTCGGCGAGCGGATCGCCGTCACCGGTGACGTCCTGGTGGTGGGCCTGGTCCCCCGCGACAGGACAGAACTCGACCGGGGCAACCGGCTCGGGGCGTACTCCCTCTCCACCGGCGCGTTCCTGTGGGAGTGGCACGGCGAGGAGACCTACCAGGACACTCATCTCGCTCATCAGGGCCGCCTGCTGGTCGTGCACGAGTACGGCGGCCGCCTGAGCGTGCTCGACCCCGCCGACGGCCGGACGGTGGCCCGGCGCAAGCTGCGCGGCACCGCGTTCGAATCGCTCGTGGCCGCGTCCGGCGACCTGGTGGCCGTCGCCTGCGAAGCCGGTGACTACAGCCACGGGCTACGGGTGTTCCGCTGGAGGTGACCCCGTCCGGCGGCCGGAAAAGCACTCCCCGAGGGCCCGTCTCCCGGCACAGTGATCCCATGGCCGGAACCGTTCACCACAGAGGGCTCGACGCCCAGGGATACATCGAGCGCGAGGGCTCCTTGGGGCGCGTTCCGCACGCTTTCCGGCCGCTCGTCGCCGCCGCGCGGGACCGGCTGATCGACCTCTACGGGGGACGCCTCAACAGCGCGTACCTCTACGGGTCGATCCCGCGCGGCACCGCGCGCGTGGGGCGCAGCGATCTGGACCTGCTCGTGGTGACCCGGCAGCAGCCGACCGAGGAGGACCGGGACGCGGCCCTGAGCCTCGGTGAGGCGCTCGACAAGGAGTTCCCGGAGATCGACGGGGTCGGCACGCTGGTGTACGGCCGGGCACGGCTGCTGAGCGAGCCGGAGACGTACGACCTGGGGTGGTTCGTCGCGTGCCTGTGCACCCCGCTCCTCGGGGAGGACCTCGCCGAGGACCTCCCCCGCTACCGCCCCGACTCACAGCTCGCCCGCGAGACGAACGGCGACCTCGCCCTGCTGCTCCCCCGCTGGCGCGAGCGCATCGCCACCACGGAGGACACGGACGAGGCCCGGCGCCCCCTGGTGCGCTACATGTCCCGCCACCTCGTCCGCACCGGCTTCACCCTCGTCATGCCCCGCTGGAACGGCTGGACCAGCGACCTGCGGGAGATGGCCGAGGCGTTCGGCGCGTACTACCCGGAACGGGCACAGGCCCTGCGCAGGGCGGCGGAGCTCGGCCACGAACCGACGGGTGACGCGAACGTCCTGCGTTCCTACGTCGACGATCTGGGCCCGTGGCTCGCCGACGAGTACGCGCGCGTGCACGGCGTGAAGGCACCGCGCCCGGAGGACGCGGGCACGGACTAGATCAGGCCGTGTTCCTTGAGGTAGTCGAGTTGGGCCCGTACGGACAGTTCCGCCGCCGGCCACAGGGAGTGGTCGACGTCCGCGTACACGTGGGCGACGACCTCGGCCGGGCTCCGGTGACCGTTCTCGACGGCCGTCTCGATCTGGGCGAGCCGGTGGGCGCGGTGGGCGAGGTAGAACTCGACGGCACCCTGGGCGTCGTCGAGGACCGGACCGTGGCCCGGCAGGACGGTGTGGACGCCGTCGTCGACCGTGAGGGACCGCAGCCGCCGCAGCGAGTCCAGGTAGTCGCCCAGGCGGCCGTCAGGATGCGCCACCACGGTCGTACCGCGCCCCAGGACGGTGTCCCCGGTCAGGACGGCCTGATCGGCCGGGAGATGGAAGCACAGGGAGTCCCCGGTGTGCCCGGGCGTCGAGACCACGACCAGTTCCAGGCCGCCGACGCGGACGATCTCCCCGGCGCCCAGTCCCTCGTCCCCGAGGCGCAGCGCCGGGTCCAGCGCGCGCACCTTGGTGCCGGTCAACTCGGCGAAGCGGACGGCGCCTTCCGCGTGGTCGGGGTGTCCGTGGGTCAGCAGGGTCAGCGCGATCCGTTTCCCCGCCTTCTCGGCGACGTCGACGACGTTCCGCAGATGGCCCTCGTCCAACGGCCCCGGATCGATCACCACGGCCAGCTCGGAGTCCGGCTCGGCGACGATCCAGGTGTTCGTGCCGTCCAGGGTCATCGCGGACGCGTTGGGCGCGAGCACGTTGACGGCGCGGGCGGTGGCGGGGCCGGTGAGGACCCCGCCGCGTGGCTGGCCGGGGAGGGCGGCTGCGTCGGTCATGCGGGGGCTCCACCGGTCGAGAGGTCGGTCGGGATGTGCTTCGTGAACTCCTCGTGCCCCGGCCAGGACAGGACGACCTCGTCGGCCTCCAGGCGGGCCCGGGCGAGGACGGGGGTCAGATCGCGTTCCGGTGCTGCCGCGAGCGCCTCGGCCGCGCTGCCGTACGGGATCAGCCCGCGCAGGGTCGCGATGGTGGGCGGCATCATCGTCAGGTCGCCCTTGTCGTACCCGGTCGCCGCCTCGCCGGGGGTGATCCACACCGTGCGGTCGGCCTCCGTGGAGGCGTTGCGGGTGCGCTGCCCCTCCGGGAGGACGGCGACGAAGAACCAGGTGTCGTAGCGGCGGGTCTCGAATTCCGGGGTGATCCAGCGGGCCCACGCGCCGAGCAGGTCGGAGCGCAGGACCAGGCCCCTGCGGTCGAGGAACTCCGCGAAGGACAGGTCACGGGCGACCAGGGCGGCACGGTCCGTCTCCCAGTCGGCGCCCGTGGTGTCGCCGACCACGGAGTCGGCGGTGGGCCCGGCGAGCAGGACGCCCGCCTCCTCGTACGTCTCCCGTACGGCCGCGCACACGATCGCCTGGGCCGCCGTCTCGTCGACGCCCAGCCGATCCGCCCACCACGCGCGCGTGGGGCCCGCCCAGCGGACGTGAAGGTCGTCGTCGCGCGGGTCGACACCACCACCCGGATACGCGTACGCGCCCCCGGCGAAGGCCATGGAGGCGCGTCTGCGCAGCATGTGGACGGCGGGCCCGGTGTCGGTGTCCCTGAGGAGCATCACGGTGGCCGCCCGCCGGGGCTCCACCGGCGTGAGCCGGCCCTCCGCGAGCGCCCGGATGCGCTCAGGCCACTCCGCCGGGTACCACTGACCGTTCGCCATGGGCGGAGGCTATCCCGTAGTGCGCGGATGTTCGAGAGGCAACAACACGTACCCCTGGACAGCGATTACGCCCGATCGCGCACCCCGGGACAGCGACTACGGCCCATCACCCACCCGGGACGGCGACAGCGATCGAGCCGGATCGTCGCCCACCCCGGGACGGCGATTACGCCTCCGTCAGCTCCACCTGGATCTCGACCTCGACCGGCGAGTCCAGCGGCAGCACCGCCACGCCGACCGCGCTCCGCGCGTGCACGCCCTTGTCGCCGAGGACCTCGCCGAGCAGCTCGCTGGCACCGTTGATGACACCGGGCTGGCCGGTGAAGTCGGAGGCCGAGGCGACGAAGCCGACGACCTTCACCACGCGGGCGATGCGGTCAAGGTCGCCGACGACGGACTTGACCGCCGCGAGGGCGTTCAGCGCGCAGGTGCGGGCCAGTTCCTTCGCCTCCTCGGCGGTGACCTCACCGCCCACCTTGCCGGTGACGGGGAGCTTGCCGTCCACCATGGGCAGTTGGCCCGAGGTGTACACGTAGACCCCGCTCTGCACAGCCGGCTGGTACGCGGCGAGCGGCGGGACGACCGCCGGCAGGGTCAGACCGAGCTCGGCCAGCCGGGCGTCGACGGCGCTCATGCCTTCTCCCGCTTGAGGTAGGCCACCAGTTGCTCGGGGTTGTTCGGCCCGGGCACGACCTGGACGAGCTCCCAGCCGTCCTCGCCCCAGGT
The DNA here is from genome assembly GCF_044457795.1 of Streptomyces sp. NPDC050528. Lineage (NCBI taxonomy): Bacteria > Bacillati > Actinomycetota > Actinomycetes > Kitasatosporales > Streptomycetaceae > Streptomyces > Streptomyces sp. NPDC050528. Next base: position 78,426 of record NZ_JBITHH010000020.1, on the reverse strand, counting down.
GTCCAAAATCTGCTTCGTGGCGTGGACGAGCAGCGGCACAGTCGAGTATTCCCACTTGGTCATGCGGCCGACTTTAGCCGCTGCGAACCGGCCGCCCGCGGTCGCGTTGTCCACAGCCTCTGGCTTGGTTCGGGCGCGGACTGGTTAGGCTCGAAGACGTGAGCAGGCTCCAGGTCGTCAGTGGCAAGGGCGGTACCGGCAAGACCACGGTGGCCGCAGCCCTAGCGCTGGCCCTGGCCACCGAGGGGAAGCGGACGCTTCTCGTCGAGGTCGAGGGTCGCCAGGGCATCGCGCAGCTCTTCGAGACGGAGACGCTGCCCTATGAGGAGCGCAAAATCGCCGTCGCTCCCGGGGGCGGGGAGGTGTACGCCCTCGCCATCGACCCCGAACTGGCCCTTCTGGACTACCTCCAGATGTTCTACAAACTGGGCGGAGCCGGCCGCGCCCTGAAGAAACTCGGCGCGATCGACTTCGCCACCACGGTCGCCCCCGGCCTCCGGGACGTCCTCCTGACCGGCAAGGCCTGCGAGGCCGTACGCCGCAAGGAGAAGAGCGGACGGTTCGCCTACGACTACGTCGTGATGGACGCGCCGCCGACCGGCCGCATCACCCGCTTCCTGAACGTCAACGACGAGGTCGCCGGGCTCGCGAAGATCGGCCCGATACACAATCAGGCACAGGCGGTGATGCGGGTCCTGAAGTCCCCGGAGACGGCCGTGCACCTGGTGACGCTCCTGGAGGAGATGCCTGTCCAGGAGACCGCGGACGGCATCGCCGAACTCCGGGCGGCCAAGCTGCCGGTGGGCCGGATCATCGTGAACATGGTCCGCCCCGAGGTGCTCGACGCGACCGACATCGACCTCGTACGGGCCGTCCCGCGCACCGCCGTGGCGCAGGCGCTGTCGTCCGCGGGTCTCGGCGGGGCCCGGCGCGGCGGCAACGCCGAGAAGCTGGTGGACCCGCTGCTCGCGCAGGCCGAGGAGTACGCCGCGCGGTACACGCTGGAGCACGACCAGCGGGCCGTACTCGGCGAACAGGGCCTGCCGTTGCACGAACTGCCGTTGCTCGCCGAGGGCATGGACCTCGCGGGCCTGTACGAACTCGCCACCGAGCTGCGGAAGCAGGGGATGTCATGAGTCCGGACCCGGCCCGCGCGACGGACCCCGCCCACGCACAGGACACCACTCACGGCTCCCGCTCCCATCACATCTCCCACGCGCGCGTGCTCGACGTGGACCCGCTGATCGACGACCCGGAGACCCGCATCGTCGTGTGCTGCGGCTCCGGCGGGGTCGGCAAGACGACCACCGCGGCGGCGCTCGGGCTGCGGGCCGCCGAGCGTGGGCGCCGGGTCGTCGTGCTCACCATCGACCCGGCCCGGCGGCTCGCCCAGTCCATGGGGATCGACTCGCTGGACAACACCCCGAGGCGCGTGAAGGGCGTCGACGGGGACGGCGAACTGCACGCCATGATGCTCGACATGAAGCGCACCTTCGACGAGATCGTCGAGGCGCACGCGGACCGCGAGCGGGCGGCCGCGATCCTGGGCAACCCCTTCTACCAGTCGCTTTCGGCGGGCTTCGCAGGCACGCAGGAGTACATGGCGATGGAGAAGCTGGGCCAGTTGCGCGCCCAGCACGACTGGGACCTGATCGTCGTGGACACCCCGCCGTCCCGCTCGGCGCTCGACTTCCTGGACGCGCCGAAACGTCTCGGCTCGTTCCTGGACGGCAAGTTGATCCGGCTGCTGACCGCTCCGGCGAAGCTCGGCGGGCGGGCCGGGATGAAGTTCCTCAACGTCGGCATGTCGATGATGACCGGCACGCTCGGCAAGCTGCTCGGCGGTCAACTCCTCAAGGACATCCAGACGTTCATCGCCGCGATGGACACCACCTTCGGCGGCTTCCGCACCCGCGCGGACGCGACGTACAAGCTGCTCCAGGCGCCCGGTACGGCGTTCCTGGTGGTCGCGGCCCCGGAGCGGGACGCGCTGCGCGAGGCGGCGTACTTCGTGGAGCGGCTGGCGGCCGAGGAGATGCCGCTGGCCGGTCTGGTCCTCAACCGGGTCCACGGCAGCGGAGCCGCCCGGCTGTCGGCCGAGCGGGCACTCGCCGCCGCGGAAAATCTTGAGGAGCCCCGCATTGTCGATCAGGTGGGCGGGAAAGCTGGACTTCGTAACTCTCCCGACACGTACGGCAGTTCAGAATCTCCCGCTTCATCTTCCGCCACCGAGGCAGCAGTTCGCGCCGCAGCTCCTGACGAAGGCTCCCCCGCCGACACGGACCAGGAGCGGTCCGCCGCCACGGACGACACAGACGCAGACGGCACGGACGATCAGCCGACCGACGACGAGCGATCCGTGGACCAACTCACCGCAGGCCTGCTCAAGTTGCACGCCGAGCGGATGCGGCTGCTCTCCCGTGAGCAGCGCACACGTGACCGCTTCACCGCGCGCCACCCGGAGGTGGCCGTCGCCGAAGTGGCCGCGTTGCCCGGCGATGTGCACGACCTCGCGGGGCTGCGGGACATCGGGAACCGGCTCGCGGCCGGTCGGCCGGAGCTGCCCGAGACGAAGGTCTGACGCACGCCCCGGGACGCAACTCCCCGGGCGGGTACCCCCGGGGATCGCCCGGGGTCGATCGGCCCCTACGGGACCGGCGTCAGCCCACCGCCGCGTAGTTCTCGTAGATCTCGTCGTCGTCGAGGGGGATGATCCCGACCCCTCGTTCGTACTCGATACGCGCGGTCTCCAGTAGCCGGCGCCATGAAGTGACAGTGGGCCGCCTGCGCAGCAGTGCGCGGCGCTCCCGCTCCGTCATTCCTCCCCACACGCCGAATTCGACGCGGTTGTCGAGCGCATCGGCGAGGCACTCCGTGCGTACCGGACATCCGGTGCACACTGCCTTCGCCCTGTTCTGCGCTGCTCCTTGAACGAACAGTTCATCCGGATCGGTAGTGCGGCAGGCCGCCTGCGCACTCCAGTCGGTTACCCAGCCCATACCGGCGCCGTCCTCTCCCGAATCGAGGCTCCCCCACGGCGGCAGCGGCATATTCACCGCCGCCAGTTGAGGACGTTACGGAAGGCGGGCACAGCGCAACACCCCCTTCGGGCCCAATCTTGAATGGCCCGAACGGACTATGGGTAAGCGGCAGATCACCCGGGGGAGTGAGCTGGCGACATGCGTGACTTTCCCGGCAAAGCGGGACAGTTGACATGCGCCACAAGGGGCACCAGGTGACACAGGAGGCGGATTCGGACACGCCCCCGACAAAAAAACAGGGAACGACCGGAACGATTCGGGGTCGCCGGACGTATTGATACGTGACCGCTCTGCTGTGACAGTTGAGAGCAGCTTAGGCCAAGGCCTATACACGTGTCCGGCGAATGAGAACGTAGGCTGCCCCCATGCCAAAAAAGCGCTCGGGTGGTGGCCTGTCTCCCATGCAGCAGGCCGCCAAGTTCCTCGGTGTCAGTGTGCTCGCCGGTGCCGTCATGGCCGGAATCGCGATGCCCGCGGCCGGCGCGCTGGGACTCGCGGCGAAGGGCTCGGTCCAGGGATTCGACGACATCCCGGACAGCCTGAAGAGCCCTCAGCTGAGCCAGCGCACCACGATCCTGGACAGCAAGGGCAACCAGATCGCCTCGGTCTACTCCCGTGACCGCACGGTGGTGGAGCTCAAGGACATCTCGCCGTACATGCAGAAGGCGATCGTCGCGATCGAGGACTCGCGCTTCTACCAGCACGGCGCGATCGACCTGAAGGGCGTCCTGCGCGCCCTCAACAAGAACGCGCAGAGCGGCGGGGTCTCCCAGGGCGCCTCGACCCTCACCCAGCAGCTGGTGAAGAACTACTTCGTCGAGGAGGCCGGTGACGACCCGACGAAGGTCGCCCAGGCCACTCAGCAGACCCTCGGCCGCAAGGTCAAGGAGCTGAAGTACGCGATCCAGATCGAAGAGAAGCTCGGCAAGAAGAAGATCCTGGAGAACTACCTCAACATCACCTTCTTCGGAGAGCAGGCCTACGGCGTCGAGGCCGCGTCCGAGCGCTACTTCTCCAAGCACGCCAAGGACCTGAACCTCCAGCAGTCGGCACTCCTCGCGGGCATCGTCCAGTCGCCCACGCGCTACGACCCGATCAACGACGAGGCCGAGGCCAAGAAGCGGCGCAACACCGTGCTGGCCCGCATGGCCGAGGTCGGCGACATCTCCAAGGCGGACGCCCTCAAGGCCGAGCAGACCGACCTCGGCCTCAAGGTCAGCCAGCCGAAGAACGGCTGCATCACCGCCGTCAAGGGCGCCAGCTTCTTCTGCAAGTACGTCGAGAACGTCTTCCTGAGCGACCCGGTCTTCGGCAAGACCAAGGAAGCCCGGGCGAAGATCTGGAACCAGGGCGGCCTGACGATCCGTACGACGCTGGACCCGCAGGCGCAGGACTCGGTGCAGGCCTCGCTCAAGGACCACATCTACAAGTCGGACTCGGTCGCCGCCGCGGCCACCCTCGTCGAACCCGGCACCGGCAAGATCCTCGGCATGGGCCAGTCGAGGCCGTACGGCTACGGCAAGAACGAGACGGAGTACAACTACTCGGTCAACGCCGACATGGGCGGCTCGAACTTCGGCTTCCCGACCGGTTCGACGTTCAAGCCGTTCGTCGCCGCCGCCGCGCTGGAGCAGGGCCTGCCGGCCACCCAGCAGTACCCGGCGCCGTACTCGATGGACTACCCGAGCCCCGTCTCGACCTGCAGCGGCAAGAACTGGGTCAACACGGGCGGCGCGACGGTGGAGAACGAGAGCGAGTCGGAGAAGGGTCCGTACGCGCTGAAGGAGGCGATGGCCAAGTCGGTCAACACCTACTTCGTGCAGATGATCTCCGACATCGGTCTGTGCCCCGTGGTGAGCATGACCAACAAGCTCGGGGTCGTGCAGGGCAACGGCGACAAGATCCCCGAGGTCCCGGCCATCGCGCTCGGTTCCAAGGGCCTCTCGCCGCTGACGATGGCCACCGCGTACGCGGCCTTCGCCAACGAGGGCACGTACTGCACCCCGATCGCCATCGAGTCCATCACCCAGAAGGTGGGCAACGAGCAGAAGTCACTCGCCGTCCCCAAGTCGACCTGCACACGCGCGATGAGCAAGAAGACCGCCGACACCATCAACACCGTGCTGCGCGGCGTGGTCGACTCCGGCACCGGCCAGGAGGCCGGCCTCACCGACCGCGAGAGCGCCGGTAAGACGGGTACGACGGACTCCCGCAAGAACGCCTGGTTCGTCGGCTACACCCCGAACCTGGCCGGCGCGGTCTGGGTCGGCAGCCCCAAGCAGAACGTCGAGATGACCAGCATCCGCATCGGCGGCGTCTGGCACGACGAGGTCTACGGCGCCGACACGCCCGGCCCGATCTGGAAGGACGCCATGACCGGCGCCCTGGAGGGCAAGCAGGTCGAGAACTTCCAGCTCGTCAACATCCCCGACCCCGTCAAGAAGGACAAGGGCAACGACGGCGGCAAGAACGGTGACAACGGCGGGAACAACAACGGCGGCAACGACAACGGCGGCCTGACCACCGACGGCGGCACCACCGGCACGACCGACGGCGGCACCACCCCCACCCCGACGTTCTCCCTCCCGGACGGCTTCATCCAGGGCACCGGCAACGGCGGCAACAACGGCAACGGGAACGGCGGCAACAGGGGATAACTCCCCGGCTGTAGGCGGTTCTTCCGCTTCTTCTTCGTCTACGACGACGGGGGCGCCCCTTGTAAAAAGGGGCGCCCCCGTCGTCGTAGAGAAATGCGGTGCTCCGGGTGGTCGGTTCAGCCGGCGAGGAGCTTCTTCACCGCGGCGGCGACGCGGCCGCCGTCGGCCAGGCCGGCGACCTTCGGGTTCACGATCTTCATGACGGCGCCCATCGCGCGCGGGCCCTCGGCACCGGCCGCCTTGGCCTCCTCGACGGCCTGGGCGACGATCGCGGTCAGTTCCTCGTCGCCGAGCTGCTTGGGCAGGTACTCGGCGAGGATCTCGCCCTCCGCCTTCTCCTGCGCGGCCTGCTCGGGACGACCGCCCTGCGCGAAGGCGTCCGCGGCCTCGCGGCGCTTCTTCGCCTCCTTGGTGATCACCTTGAGGACCTCGTCGTCGGAGAGCTCGCGCTTCTCCTTGCCGGCGACCTCCTGATTGGTGATCGCGGAGAGCGTCAGCCGGAGCGTCGAGGAGCGCAGCTTGTCGTGCGCCTTGATCGCGGCGTTGAGGTCTTCCTGCAGCTTCGACTTGAGCGTGGTGGTCATGGGTTTGATTCTCGCAGGTACGCGAGTCCGGCCGCCCGCGGATTTAAGGGGCCGGGTTTTAAGGGGCCGCCCGGTGGCCGCTTAAGTGGCCGTGGCGGACGGGGTGTCAGTGGGGTCTGACACGATGGCTGTATGCGCGCGCGATACGGAGTACCTCTGGGAATTGCGGCGGCCGGTGCCGCCGGTCTGGTCTACGCGGCGGGCTTCGAGGTCCGCTCCTTCCGGCTGCGCCGGGTGACGGTCCCCGTGCTGCCGGCCGGCATGCGCCCGCTGAGAGTCCTCCAGGTCTCCGACATCCACATGGTCGGCGGCCAGCGCAAGAAGCAGCGCTGGCTGCGCTCGCTCGCGGGCCTGCGCCCCGACTTCGTGATCAACACCGGCGACAACCTCTCCGACCCGGAGGGCGTCCCGGAGGTCCTGGACGCGCTCGGCCCGCTGATGGACTTCCCGGGGGCGTACGTCTTCGGCTCGAACGACTACTACGGCCCCAAACTCCGCAACCCCGCCCGGTACTTGCTGGAGAAGAGCGCCGGCCGCCACGGCCTGAACGGCAACCCGCCCGCCACCGGCGCGATCCACAATCCGTGGGAGGACCTGCGGGACGGTTTCGACGCGGCGGGCTGGCTGAACCTGACGAACACGCGGGGGACGCTCAAGTTCGAGGGCGTGTCGGTGGAGTTGACCGGCCTGGACGACCCCCACATCAAACGCGACCGCTACGCACGCGTGGCCGGCGGCCCGTCGGACGACGCCGACTTCTCGATGGGCGTGGTCCACGCGCCGTACCTCCGGGTCCTGGACTCGTTCACGGCGGACGGCTATCCCCTGATCCTGGGCGGCCACACGCATGGTGGCCAGCTGTGCATTCCGTTCTACGGCGCGCTGGTCACGAACTGCGACCTGGACACGGACCGGGTGAAGGGGCTGTCCCGGCATACAGCGGAGGGGCGGACGTCGTATCTGCATGTGTCGGCGGGGTGCGGGACCAATCGGTATACGCCGGTGCGGTTTGCTTGTCCGCCGGAGGCGACGTTGTTGACGTTGGTGGGGCGGGAGTAGGTAGTCGGGGGTAGGTGGGGGCGCAGGAGTAGCGGGGGGGGGAAGTTGAGGGTTCCGGCGGGGACGGGCGCAGGGGCGGGAGTGGGGCTGCCGGGGCGGTGGGCGGGAATGGGGCTGCCGGGGTGCCCGGGAGGCTGGGGCTGGGAAGTGCCGGGGGCTGGGGGTAGGGGGTAGGGCTGCCCGGTGCCCGGTACGGCCGGGGTAGCTCATCCAGCCCACCCGTATCGCCCGATTCGTCCCCGCTGCCTAGCGTGAGGGCATGACCGCCCCGATACCCAGGGACATCCCGGACCTCCCCGCGGTACCCGGCATGCCCGCGCTGTTCGCCTCACCCGTTCCCGCCACCGCGGTGGTGGCCCCGTACCGTCGCCCGCTCACGGCGGTGTACCGACTGCTGGTCGCGTTGGTGGCGGCAGCGGCGGTGACCGTCGACCTGTTCCTCGGCAGCCCGATCAGGGTGCTGACCTACTTCACGATCCAGAGCAACATCCTGCTGGCCCTGGTCATGATCGCCACGGCCCGCCGAGCCTGGACGGCCCGCCGCCCCCTCTCCCCCTTGGTCACGGGCGCGGCACTCCTCTACATCACGATCACCGGCCTGGTGTACCACCTGATCCTGGCGCACGCGTCGAGCCCGTTCGCGATGACGGGCGGAACCGTCAGCGGCTGGCAGGCGGTGACGAACCAGGTCCTCCACACGGTGATGCCCATCGCGGCGGTGATCGACTGGCTGTTCCTGACCGCCCCCGGCCGGCTGCATCTGCGGATGGCGGCGACGTGGCTGCTGTACCCGATGACGTACCTGGCGGTCTCACTGGGCCGGGGCGAGTTGATCCTCCCCGGCACACCGGGCCGCTACCTCTACTCCTTCCTGGACGTCGAGCACCACGGCTACAAGAGCGTCCTGGGCAACGCCCTCCTCCTCGGCCTCGCCTTCTACGCCCTTTCCGTCCTCCTCGTGGCCCTCGACCACGCCCGCCCCAACCCGATCCGCCACCGCGCCAAAACCGGATTTCGTCTCCAGCCACCGGTGGGCTAAAGTAAACGACGTCGCCGCGATGAGCAGCAACACTGGCAAGATGAGTGGCGACATCGGGGTGTAGCGCAGCTTGGCAGCGCGCTTCGTTCGGGACGAAGAGGTCGTGGGTTCAAATCCCGCCACCCCGACAGCTAGACACCAGGTTAGGCCCGGAGCTGAGAGATCAGCTCCGGGCCTGATTTGCTTTGCGGGCTCAGTGTGGGAGCCGGACTCGGGGATCGGCTCCCACACGGCTCTCACCAGTACCTCCAAGAAGGACTGGTGCCAGGGCAGAGTGAGCGTCCAGCCGACGTGTGCTCCCACCTCGCTTCAGGCATCGTCGCCCTCCGATTGTCAGTGGCAGTCCTTGCTCTGAGAGGTGCTTGGCCGCACATCTCCAGGAGCACCCGTGGACTACCTGTACAAGGACCTCGGCAACCTCAAGAGAGGTTCCACAGTCACCGTCACCCTGCGCAACCAGGCCAACGTCCAGGTGATGACGCGCAGCGAGTACAGCAAATACAAGTCGGGGAAGAGCTACCGGTACCTGGGCGGTCGCGTCACTCGCTCGCCTCACCAGATCACCATCCCCAGTAACGGACAGTGGGTCGTGGCCATCGATCTCGGCGGCCATGCCGGCCGTATCACTGCGTCTGTTCAAGTCCAGCCGCCTCCGCGAGGTTTCTTGCCTCCGGCCCGCGACCAGCAGGGCAGTCCGGCCCGCTCCGTCGCGGTCCATGAACCGGAGGAACCTGCCGGCGACGTGCTTGGCGGCCAGACCTGGGACGTCTTCATCTCCCACGCGTCCGAGGACAAGGGAACTGTTGCCCGCCCCCTTCGAGACGCACTCACCACGCTGGGCGTGACTGTCTGGCTCGACGAAGCCCAGATGCGGATCGGCCACAGCCTACGGCGCAAGATCGATGAAGGCATCAGGGCGAGCCGGTTCGGCATCGTCGTGCTCTCAGCTCCCTTCTTCGCCAAGGGTTGGACCAACCACGAACTCGACGGACTCGTCACTCGCAACGTGGCCGGAGAGCAGTCGCTCCTGCCGATCTGGCACAACCTGAGTGCCGAAGACGTCCGGCACTACAGCCCCTCCCTGGCCGACAAAGTGGCGATGAGTACCAGCGACTACTCCATCGAGGAGATCGCGCAGCAGATCGCTGACGTAGTGCAAGAGGAAAACGTCGCTTAACGTCAGCCCGCCGTCATGCTGCCCGGTGCGCCAGAGCTATTGATTACAGACGGTACGACCAGCGACATACACCGATGGTCTCCCTTGAATGACCGGCAGCTCGCACTCCTCACCGGCGTCAGGGGCGGAGTCGTCCTCTACCTCGCCAGCGCCATGGCCGAGGCAGAGGAGTTGTTGCGGCAGTTGGTTTCTGAACCAGGGGCCGGTCGCGTCGGGATCCTCTGCCCGGGCTGGTCTGCTGCGAACCCGGACCGGTCAACCCCTCAGGGTCGTCCCGGCCGTAGATGACGGGACGCTGCCAGGCAAGAGGACAGCCAGGTCGCCTCGGGGCGGTCGATGATCAGGTCGGCCACGGTGATCATGCCCTCCACGGCTCCGTCGAGCCGTATCGAATGGTCACCGACCCGGACCATCTCCCAGTCCATGTCGCTGTGCCAGAGTCGAGCGGTCCTGTCACCCCGGCGCTGGGCGAAGACGAGTTCCTCGCCGTGCTCGTTCATGAAGTAGCCGACGTAGTCCTTGTCGGTGATGGACGCGCCGCAGAGCTTCGACAGGAGTTGCTCGATCGCGGGAGAGTCGTCGCTCATGCCGTGGGCCCCTCAACCTGGCCGGAGGTCTGTTCGGCCGACGAGAGTGCCAGCATCCGCTCCGCGGACTCCAACAGGGTCTCGTAGGTGATCACTTCTATGCGTGCCATGTGCGCGTTGTAGGTCCGCAGCGTGTCCGTGACCTGTTGGGGTGTGACCCCGTCGCTCACGTACCGCGGATGCCCGATCACGACAGTGGCGGAGGCTCTCCGTGTGTCGACCCCGTATCGCGCGAGGATGGTTTCACGGCCCTCGTCCAATGTCCGTAGGTAGTTCTGCGTCTGCGACACCGCACGGTGAACCGGGGCGCCCAGCATGAGTTGGCCGCTGGGGCGGATCACCAGTTTCTCGATGTTGGCGCGCTTGAGTTCGACCACGTGCAGGGAGCCGTCCCCTCGCAGCAGTGGGATGTCGAGAATCGTGTCCGGGGCGTACTGGCGGCGAGCCAGCTCGGCCACGAAGGCGCCACCGAAAATCCACTCCTGGTTCTTCAGGCACGTGTGGAGGGCGGCCTCGGAGCTCTCGGGACTGTCCACCGCGACGCGCAGGGAGGCGAGGCCCGCCCGTCTGGCCCGTAGTTCCAGCAGTTGGGCCAGCGTTCCAGCGTCCGCGTCCTCCAGGAACTCGCTCATCATCCGAGCCGTCTCGACGGAGGCCGGCCGGGGCAGATCCCGCAAGACCAGCTCCATGTGCCCAAACTCCTGGAGGCGCTTGAGATATTTGACGGACAGTCGGATTCCGCCCTCGCCGTCTCCGATGCCCAGATGGTCGGTGGACCGGGCTATACCGCGGAAGAGAGCAAGGCAGTCGGTGACGCTCGCGTCGGGGTTCTCGGCGCGCAGTGCCTCCAGGGTGTCCACTGCTCGATCGGCGCCCAGCGCGGCCATGCGCCGCATGAACTTCTCGCTCCGCCGGCGCGCCTCAGCGTCGTAGTAGTTCTCGATGGTGTCGAGGAAGAGTCTGCCGTCCGCGTAGCCGGCGAACCTCTGGAAGCGCTGGGCCAGCTCGAACTCCTCGTGGAGCAGGCACTGTTGGGCCACGTCCTCCAGGGCGTCCACCAGTGGTCTTCCCTTGCCGTACGTCCCGCCGAAGCCGTCGCCCATGATGTGCAGCACCGTGTCGATCCGTTCGTGCACGCCGACGTGCTCGGTGAGTTTTCGCGCTTCTTCGACCATGAGCCTGAGCGAGAAGCTGGACCGGAATGTCGCCATACCGGGACTTTAGAAGTCGGCACTGACAACGGAGGGACGCAACCTCTCGCCTGCGTCGCCGGCGACCCAGGGAGGGGCGGTGTTGATCCCAGTACCGCCCCTCGGCGTCCCCCGCCCCGCCCCCCTCAGTAAGTCAACGCATCCTGCGCATCCGAAACCCAGTACGTCACCTTCAGCGAGTCGTCCACGTAGACCCCCTTCGCCGGCAGAGCCGGAGTTGCCGCCGGGCTGATGCTGTTGTTGTTGCGGTCGAAGAAGTAGACGGAGAGGGACTTGGCGGTGCGGCCGTTGGTGCCGGTGCCGTTGTCGCCGCCGGAGAGGGCCACGCCGGCGTAGCCGGATTCGCCCGGGGCGAGGGTGGTCACCGCCTGGGGCTGGGAGTCCTTCATGACCGGCGGTACGGACTGGGCGTCGTCGAAGTTGACGGCCGGGTAGTAGTAGAGGTCGCAGGTCTTGGAACCTGTGTTGGTGACGGTGAGCAGCATGTGGTTGATGGGGCGGGACACCGTCTGGGCGGTCACCTTGGTGTTGGCGCCGTTGCACGGGACCCTGCTGGTGGAGGTGTCCGAGCCCGAACCCGAACTCGAACCCGCGGAGCCCGAACCCGAGCCCCCGCTCGTCTTGCCGCCGCCCGAACCCGCGCTGCCCCCGGTCGAGGAGTTGCCCGACGACGAGCCGCCCGACGTAGACCCGCTGGAACCGGTGGACCCCGTCGAGCCGTTGGAACCGGTGGAGCCGCCCCCCTTCGTCCCCGTCGGCGCCGACGTCCCCACCGTGGAAGAGGTCGGTGTGGCTGCGCCCTCGTCTTGTACTCCCAGCTTGTCGTTGCAGGCGGTGAGTGAGAGCGCGGCGAGTGCGACGGTCGCGGCGGCGAAGAGGCGGGTACGGGGACGGGCCGTGAACGCGGACATGGCTGTTGTGCCTTTCGGAAGGAGGGAAGTCGCCGGCGCCCAACCGGTCGGCGGGCGGCGTGCTTTGATGACCGCAGCTTGTGCCGCTTTCCGTCCCACCCGCTACGACAGCCGGGATCTACGGGAACCTGGAACGTTCGCACCGGCTCTTACCTGGGGGAACAGTGACCCCCTGGAACGCTCGACTGGAATGGGGGCAGGGTGGCAGGGCCTGAGGAGACCGCCGATTTCGCGGCGCTGATACGGGAGCTCAAGGACCGTTCGGGGCTGAGCTACGGCGTGCTCGCGAAGCGGCTGCACATGAGTACGTCGACGTTGCACCGCTACTGCAACGGCGATGCCGTACCCACGGAGTACGCCCCCGTGGAGCGCTTCGCCCGCCTCTGCAAGGCGACCCCGGACGAGCTCGTCGAAGCCCACCGCCGATGGATCCTGGCCGACGGGGCACGCCAACGGGAGCGGAAGGCCGCCGCAGGGGCAGGGGCAGCCACAGCGGCAATCCCGGCCGCTACGGCAACTCCGCCAACCCCGGCGGCGACCTCATCGACTGCGGCAACCCCGGAGCCGGGCACGAGCACCCCCGCACAACTGCAAGCCCCGCACCCGGAGTCGGAGCCGGAGCCGGAGCCCCACCCAGAAACAAGCCACCCCACCCCCACCCCCCGCCCCCGCAACGGCAATCGCCCCCGTCGCCGCACCACCCTCCTCACCGCCGCCGCCGTAGCCGTGGTCGTCGCCGCCACCGCGCTCGTCCCCCGGCTCGTGTCCGGCGGCGACGACAACGGCGACCGGAAACAAGAAGCCGGCTCCGTGACCTCCACCGGAAACGGCGGCTCCTCCCCCTCCCCGTCGGCGAAGTCGAAGGCGACCTCCTCCCCCTCTTCCTCCACCTCGCCCTCCACCAGCGCGAACCCCTCCACGTCCGCCGCCGCGAAGACCGGCGCGTCCGCCACCCCGAGTGACAAGTCCGGCGGCGCCGGCGCGGCCTCGGCCGCCGTGCCGCTGACCGTCACCTCACGCCCGTACGCCTGGGAAAGCCCCTGCAGTCAGACCTACCTGGTCGACGAGGACGCGGCGAAGGTTCCCCCGCCGCCCACCGAGCAGGACGCCCCGAGCTGGGTGAGCGCGCTGGGGGCGGTCTCCGCGGACAGTCAGTACCTTGAGCTCACTGTTCAGGGCACCGGGCAGGAGACCGTCGTACTCCAGTCGCTGAACGTGCGGGTCGTGCAGAGCGGGTCGCCGGTCGCCTGGAACGCGTATGCCATGGGGTATATCGGGGTCGGTTGCGGCGGCGGGGTGCCCACGCACTCCTTCGACGTCGGGCTGGACGCGACGCGGCCGGTGGCCACGCCGAAGGCCGGGCAGACCGGGTTGCCGTACAAGGTGAGTGAGAGCGATCCGGAAGTCCTGTACATCACGGCCGCCGCGGCCTCCCACGATGTGCGCTGGTATCTGGAGCTGGCGTGGACCAGCGGCACCCGGCACGGGGTGCTGCGGATCGACGACCAGGGGAAGCCGTTCCGGACCAGCGGGATGAGCGGGCGTCCGAAGTACGGGTATTCGCTGGACGACAGCGAGTGGGTACCGCATCAGGGCGACTGACACAACCACCAGGCCGAAATCGGCACTCATTAGCTGGAAACGGCTCCCGGCATATCCCTTCCCGGCAGTACGCTCGTCCTACGGCAGCCCAGGACCCCGGCCCTCTCCGTGCAGTCCGTGCAGTCTCGTTCCGCGCAACAGAGGCCCTGCGCACGACGGCGAAAGCCAGTCTCTTACAGGGGAGATGGGGCACATGGGTCCGCATCCTGATCCGTTCGACGAACCAGACGAGCGACCAGACGAACCGCGCGTGGTCCGGGCCCGCGGTGAGCTCGATCTGACGACCGTGCCCGCCTTCGCGCAGGAGCTCAAGGAAGCCCGGCACGGCTCGGGGCGGCTCTTCGTCGTCGTCGATCTGCTCGACGTGACCTTCATGGACGGCCGTGTTCTGGACCCGTTGAACGCGGCCTGGGAGGAGTGTCGTGAGCGGCTCGGGTGGCTGCGCGTCGTGCACTCCCGGCCGGGACCGTTGCTCGTGTTCCGGGCCGCCGGTCTGGTGGGGCGGTTTCCGCGGTACGCGAGTGTGCGGGACGCCTGCGACGGTGTGCCCGCCGACCGCGCGCCGGCGCGCCGGGCCACGTAAGGTACGGCAGACGCCGGTCGGCCCTTCGTCTCGAAGTGTCCCGGCGGCCGCGGAACGGAGCACGGTGATCAGCGACGGCATGGCCGAAGTTCTGCGGTCGCTGCGCCTCGGTGAGGGCGGTGATCCCGCTCAGGCCTGCGCCCGGGCGCTGGGTGCCGAGGGCGTCGCCCTGTCGCTGCTGGTCGGCGCCGACCGTACGGCCGAGCCGTTGTGGTGCCATCCCGAGCTGAGCGCCCGTTTCGAGGAGCTCCAGTTCACGCTGGGCGAGGGCCCGGGCCCGGAGGCGGTCAGCACCGGTGCGCCGGTGCTGGAGCCGGACCTGGACCGGGTGCGACCCGAGCGCTGGCCCGTGCTGCTGCCGGCCGCGCGTGACCTCGGCGTCCAAGGCGTGTGCGGGTTCCCGCTGGGCATCGGCGCGATCCGGGTCGGCGTCCTGACCGTGCTGTGCGCCGGGGACAGACGGATCAGCGAGCAGCAGTACGCCGACGCCACCGCCCTCACGGCCGCGCTGACCGGCGCGTTCCTGAACGGGAACGGGCAGGTGAACGGCATCACCCCCGGCCCGGACGCGATGCCGGACTGGCCGACCGGGCTCAACCGCCCCGTCGTGCACCAGGCCACCGGGATGATCAGTGTCCAGCTGGGCGTGCCCATCCAGGAGGCGCTGCTGCGCCTGCGGGCCCACGCCTACGGCAGTGAACGCCCCCTCGGCGAGGTCGCGGAGGACGTGGTCGCCCGTCGGCTCCGTTTCGGGGGCGATGGGGACGACGAATGGGACGACGATAAGAGCGGGCCGTATTCGCCCGACACTGGAAAGGGATGATCGCCATGGCCCGCGAACGACGTCTGGCCGAGATCTTCGTGGAGGTCGCGGACTCCCTGGTCGAGGACTTCGACGTCATCGACCTGCTGCACCGGCTGTCGGCCCGCTGCGTCGAGCTGCTCGACGTGTCGGCGGCCGGCATCCTCCTCGCGGACGCGCACGGCGAACTGCAGATCATCGCCGCCTCGGACGAGCACACCCGGCTGCTGGAACTCCTCGCGCTCCAGCACGACCAGGGCCCGTGCGTCGAGTGCTACCGCACCGGTGCCCCCCGCACCAACATCGACCTGACCCGGGCCGAGGCGACGGCGGCCTGGCCGCGCTTCGCGGCGCAGGCCCGCGAGACCGGGTACGTGACCACGCACGCCATACCGCTCCGGCTGCGCAACCGGGTCGTCGGCGCGCTCAACCTCTTCCAGACCACCCCGCACCGCCTGGGCGACGACGACATCGCGCTCGCCCAGGCCCTCGCCGACGTGGCCACCATCGCCGTACTCCAGCAGCGCACGCTGGAGCAGTCGCACGTCGAGAACAGCCAGTTGCAGACCGCGCTGACCAGCCGCATCCTCGTCGAGCAGGTCAAGGGCGTGCTGGCGGAGCGCTGGAACACGTCCGTCGACGACGCCTTCACCGCCTTCCGGTCCTACGCCCGCTCCCGCCATCTGCGCCTGTCGGACCTCGCGGCGCAGATCATCGAGGGCGACTTCGACACCCGGATCATCCCGCCGCCGCAGCCCTCGTAGCCCGCGTCACGCGCGACGGGCGGCGACCCGGTCCACGGACGGCCAGCGCACGTCGTGGACCCAACCGGCGCGCTCCATCAGGCGGATGACGGCGGCCGACGGGTCGATCTGGCCGCGGTCGACGCCGTGCCGGGCGCTGGTGGGGTCGGCGTGGTGGAGGTTGTGCCAGCTCTCGCCGAAGGAGAGCAGGGCCAGCGGCCAGAGGTTGGTGGCGCGGTCGTGGCGCCGGGTGCGGAAGGGGCGGTCACCGATCATGTGGCAGAGCGAGTTGACGCTCCAGGTGACGTGGTGGAGCAGCGCGATGCGCACAAGTCCCGCCCACAGCAAGCCCGTTACGCCGTACAGCCAGCTGCCGCCGATCGCCCAGCCGAGCCCGAACGGCAGCGCGAGGGTGACCAGGCACAGCCACGGGAAGGCGCGGGAGACGGCCCGGATGTCGGGGTCGGCGACGAGGTCGGGGGCGTAACGCTCGGGCGGCGACTGCTCGTTGCGGAACAGCCAGCCGACGTGCGCGTCGAACAACCCGTGCAACTGGCCGCGCAGATGCGTGCCGTAGCGGTACGGCGAGTGCGGGTCGCCCGGGCGGTCGGTGAAGGCGTGGTGGCGGCGGTGGGTGGCGACCCAGCCGATGACATCGCCCTGGAAACTCATCGAACCGGCCACCGCGAGCGCGATGCGCACGGGCCGGATCGCACGGTACGAGCCGTGCGTGAGCCCCCGGTGGAAGCCGACCGTGACGCCGAGGCCGGTCACCGTGTAGAGGACGGCCGCGAGCACGATGTCGACGGGGTGGATCAGCCGCCCCCACAGCAGCCAGCCGGCCAGGCCGAGCCCCACGAACGGCAGGACGACGATCGCCGCCGTGACCCCGACGTAGATCCGGTCCCCGCTGCCGCGCACGGGCGCCGGGCCCTCGTCCGGCGGGAAGGGGGAGGTGCCGTCGTAGGGCTGGGGTGCGGGGGGCGGCGGGAGTGGCGGGTCGGTGCCCGCCGGGATCCCCGTCGTGGATGGAGTGGACGGGGTGGAGATGATCGACATACCGGGACTCCTCGGCCTCGCTGCGGATGGCGCGGCCGGGGTCACGGGCTGCCCCTGTGAAGGGAAACGCGAGGACACGGCGCCGGAGCGGGACATCGGCGCGCGAAGGCCTCGGTCCTTCCACGGTACTCCGGCCCGCGCCGGAACGCGGTGGCCCGGAGCGCGTGACCGCCGCGTTGACACGAACCGTCGCCGCACGTTGACTGGCAGCACGGCGCAGGGCAGTGGCCGGTGCACGGACGATCCCAAAAACGCCTTCGGGCGGGACGGAAGCGACTCCCGATGATGTACGACCAGACACGCGCCCAACAACCCGCAGGTCAGAACCGGGTCCCCTCCGAACGCCGGACCCCGGGCCCGGAGCCGCTGCTCCCGTCGAGCGAACGGGACAAGGTCCTGCAGAAGCTGCGGCACGCGCTCAACACCTTCGCGGACACCCCGCGCGATGCCCTGGAGGAGGCGGAGGGCGCCTACGACGAGGCCACCGCGCAGCTTGTGACCGCCCTCGCGGCCCGCCGGGACCTCCTCCGCGCGGCCTGGGCGGACCAGGACCCCGAGTCCCCGTCCGAGTCCGAGGAATTCCGCAACGCACTGCGGCAGTACCGCGAACTCACCCAACGGCTCCTTCAGTTGTAGCCGACGCCCGTGTGATCGCCGACTCCACCGCTCGGACCCGCTCGGCCAGCACCCCGAGAGCCGCCACCGCGTGGCTCAAGGGGTCACCCTCATCCATGCCTCGCGTCCGTACGTACGCCGCCTTCAACTCCCCCCAGCGCAGCACCTGTTCGCCCGTCAACGTGCCCCGCAGCTCTCCCAGCTTCAGCAGGTTCGCCTCGGCCCCCGCCCCCAGCGTCTGCGCCTCGGCGGTGTAGTGGTCGTCCAACACGGCAGCCAGCTCAAGGGAGTTCATCACCGGCTCGATGCGCTGGGCGATGCGGTTCATGGTGCGGTACGACCCCTGAAGCCGGAACGCCGGTTCCGTGCGGGCCGCGTCCGCCGTCGCCGCCGACGCCATGTACGCGGAGTTGACCGCGAGCACGGTGTCGCGGGCGGTGATGAGATGCCCCAACACCGCGACGACACGGCCGAGTTCGGCGGGTTCGCAGGCGTAGGACAGCCGGTCGGCGTGAGCGGTCGCGTCGCCCTTCGCCAGCCGGATCAGCAGGTCCAGGTCGTCGCGGTCGCGGCCGGCCAGCGGGGCGAGCACCGGGTTGGAGGTCAGCGCGTTCTCCAGGAAGCTCAGCGCGAACACCGCCTCCTTGCCGGTCAGGACATCGCCGAGGTTCCAGACGTCGGCACGGTTGGCCAGCATGTCGGGCACCCGGAACCGCCCGCCCGACTCGGTGTAGGGGTTACCGGTCATGCAGACGGCGAACCGTTTCCCCCGTAGGTCGTATGTACGCGGTACGCCCTCCCACACGCCCTCCACCCGCCGCGTCGCATCGCACAACGGGATGAATTTCTCCAGGAGTTCGGGCGAGGCGTGCTGGATGTCGTCGAGGTGGAGCAGCACGTTGTTGCCGGCCGCGAGCGCGAAGTTGACCTTCTCCACCTCCTGCCGGGCGGTCGCGTTCGGCGCCTCGGCCGGGTCGAGAGAGGTGACCCCGTGCCCGAGCGCGGGCCCGCTGACCTTGACCAGCACCAGCCCGAGCCGCTCGGCGACGTATTCCATGAGCGTCGTCTTGCCGTACCCCGGCGGCGAGATGAGCAGCAGCAAGCCCCCCGCATCGGCCCGCCGCCCCTCCCCCGCCGTACCGATCTGCCGCGCCAAGTTGTCGCCGACCAACGGGAGATACACCTCGTCGACGAGCCGCCCCCGCACGAAGGACGACAACACGCGCGGCCGGTACTCGTCGAGCCGCAACCGGGCCCGCTCCGCCGCGACCAAGGCCGTACGGCGACGCTGGTACGCGCGATGGCCGGGCACGTCCGTCGCCCTGAACTCCCTTGTCCTGGCGAGGAATTCATCGACCCGGAGCGACAACGACCCCGCTTCGATCCGCGGATGCGTGCCCAGCAGTCCCCCGACCGTCTCCTCCAGCCGCGCGTCCGACTCGTACCGCGGTGCGTCCGGGCAGAGTTCGGCGGCCACCGCTTCCGCGAGGTCCCCCGGGTCGACCTCGGTGCCGGACGCCGTCGTGTACGCGGTCAGCCACGCCTCCACCAGCTGACGGCGGGCGACCAGATCACCGACGGCGAGCACATCGTCGTCGTAGGCCGAACTCCCCACCGCGCGGCGGAACTTGTCGAGGAGTGTGCGGACGGCTGCGCTGATCACGAAGCCTTCGGGACCGGTGGTCAGTTCGTCGAAGAGGTACGCGGCGGCGGACTCGCCCGTCTTCTCCGCCAGCTCCGCGAGGAAGTCGGCGACGGCCGGGGTCGGTCCGAAGGTGTCACGGGCCCGCGCGAGCGACCGCGCCCGGCGGGTCCAGCCGGCCCGCTCCTCCGGGCTCGTGCTGTGCGTCCAGAACAGCAACGCCCTTGCCCGGGCGCCCGGTTCGTGCCGCAGCAGACCCGCGCCCTCGTACCGGCGGAGCACGGCGGCGAGAATCGCGGTCGCGTCGTGGTCGTGCACGCCACGTTCGTAGCCTTCGTCGTACGACTCCTGCGCGGCCCGGGTGACCAGGGCGGCGAGGTCGGTCTCCTGGGCGAGGGCCTGGGCGCCGTGCTCGTCGAGTAGGCGGGCTGCGAGGTGTTCGGCGCGGTAGACCCACGGTGATTCGGAGGACAGCGGGCGGTCCCAGAACGCGCGGGTGGCCGCGAACTCCGGGTCCCTGACGGGGATTCGGTAGTCCGTGCCGGTGAGCGCGAAGGCGAGGCCGTCGCCCGACGGGACCAGGGTGAGATCAAGAGGCTCCGTGTTCACGGCGAAGCGGTGGCGGCCCAGGCGCAGGGTCCGGCCGCCGTCCATGTAGAGGTCGGTGCGGTCGCGCAGGGCACGGACCGCCTCCTCACGGGCCGCCGCCAGCCTGCCGGTCAGCTCCTCCGCCCTCACCTGGTCGCCCAGGTCCCGGAGTTGGCCGATCGTGCGGCGGATCTTCGTCACCATCGGGTCGGAGGCGAAGTACGCACTGACCGCGTCACCGTCGGCGAGCGTGGCCGCCCGCCGCACCACCGTCTCCAGGACCCGGACCGCCGAGACCGCCAACTGCTCGGCCCTGCGCGCCCGTTCGTCGGCCAGTGTCTGCCTGCGGGCGGCGAAGGTCTCGTAGATCTCGGTGCGTTTGCCGGTCAGTTCGGCAAGGAAGTCGTCGAAGTCCGTGAAGCGCGCTTCCAGGTTCTCCAACTGCACCAGCAACCGGGCGAGTTGGGTGTCACACGCTTCCGGTGTCGCCGCGTCCGCGAGCGCGCCGGTCACCGCCTGGCCCAGCAGCGCGAACTCGGCCGCGAACTCCGCCCGGCCCTCCCGGTCTTGGAGTTCCCGGCGCCGGGCTTCCAGCGTGGCCCTGGCCCGGTTGACCCCGCCCAGCACCTCGCCGATCCGCTCCAAAATCGACGTACGAACCGTGGCGTCACCGATGTCCAGCCCGGCGATGACCTCGGTCACCGTCCGCAGCCCGTCGGTGAGTTCGTCGAGCCGGGCGCTCACCGGTGCCGCCTGCGCGACCGTGGCCAGCTCCCCCGCCTCCGCGACCAGCCCGCCGATCACCTCGTGGTGCCCGGCGAACGCGTCCTCCCGCCCCAGAAACGCGACCGCCCGCTGCCCGAACGCCCCGAGCTCCGCCTCCGCCTCCCCCGCCAGCGCCTCAATCCGCGCGGTGTCCGCGTACCGCATCTCCTTCAAGGTCAACAAGTGCCCCTGCGCACGCCGGAGTTCACTCAACCCATCGACCCACCCGGCCGCGTCCCGAGGCACCTCCCCCCGCAACCGCCGCACAAGCCCGGTGAGCCGGTCGGCGGCTTCGCTGAGGGCATCAGCGGCTTGCCCGGTGAGCGTCCGGACCGTCTCGAACTCGGCCAGGACCTGCTCCGCCGTGACGCGAACGTCCTCCAACGAGCTGGCCAGATCACCGAGTTCGGCGTCCCCGAGCCAGTGGTACGAGTCCTCCGCCCGGACACACGCGGAGACCAACGCCTCGTACACCTCCGCCGTGGGTTCCATCCCGGCCACCGCACCCGCGAGGGACAGACAGTCGGAGATCCCCCGCACGAGATCGGCGTTCCCCACCCTGAACAGCGGCCCGGACCCGACGAGTTGAGCGGCGGCATACGTGTCCGAGACGTACGGGGTACGCCACACCCGCAAGGGATGAACGCGAGCCGCCTCCCCCTCAACACCAGCACGCAGCACCATCAGGGTGCCATCCCCGAAAAGCCCCCACCCCTGACAGGACAGCGGGTTGGCGACCTCCTTGCGGATCATGTTGTACGGCAGCAGCAGGCTCCGCCCCGGAACCCGCGCCCGGTACGCGAACAGCACGTCCTCACCGTTGGGCGAACGCACCACCCGCTCCAACTCCAGCCTGCTGGTGTCCGCTTCGAAGGTCTTCCACACCCCCGTGGCCAGGCAGTACCCGCCCGGGAACACGATCCCCTGCTCCTCGGGCAGCCGCTGACACGACAGCCCGATCCCGTCGAGCCGTACGACGGACTTCGTGAGCGTGTTGAAGACCAGGTACCGGCGGTTCTCCTCCTTGTAGGGCCGGACACACAGCAGAACCAGCGCCCCCACCCGCGCATACCCGATCTCCGCGTCGGCCGCCGACTGCAACGGCTCGTCCACCGGCTCGGAGTAAATCCCCTCCCCCGTCTCGGTGTTGTCCTCCACCTTGACCGTGAGCGTCCCGCCCACCGTGTCGACGTACAGCCCGTCCTGGATCCGCACATGCGGGTGCCGGCCGGGGACGAGGTCCTCGCGGGTCGTCGCCGTCCAGACGAAGTCGTACGGCGGCGGGAAGACGTGGTCGCGTTCGCCGTGCGCGTCCAGGAAGGTCGCCGAGCGGCCGTCGTCCGCGAGTGCCCAGCGCAGGACCCGGATGTCGTCGGCCTTCTCGCCGGTGCGGAAGACGGCGAGCAACTTGCCGTCGAGACAACGGAGTTGGAGGAGGCTGGCCTGGCGGAAGTACCGGTGCAGGGCAGTGAACTCCCGCACGAAGTCCAGGTCGTCGAGGAGTCCGGGTACGGCGCCCTCGGGCAGTCGGCGCAGGTCGTGGCGGTCGTGCAGGGCAAGGACGTCGGCCACCGTCGTCTCGCGGGTGACGCCGTGAGAGACCTGGCGGCCGAAGAGGAGGGTGTCTCCTACGGCGACGAGGTCGCGCGGTGTGGCCGGGTGCTCGGTGTCGAGGCGTTCCGTGCCGGTGAGTTCCAGGCGGGTGGAGCCGAACTCCTCGGTGCGGCGGGCGTTGAGCGCCTCCGCGCGGCGGGCGAATTCGGCGGCCTGTGCGGCGAGGCGGTCGCGCAGGACCTCGTAGGTGCCGGTGTCCAGGCCGGTGGTCATGGGGTCCCTCTCAAGAAGGCGCGATCAGTAAGGAAGTTGGAGCCAAGAAGGTCGGGTGTGAGTCCGGAACTGCCGTCCCCTGTGCGGCAGTTCCGGACCGTATGTGGGGTCAGGCCTTCGCCGCGTGCCCGTTGAGCGCGGCCAGCGGAGTGTCCGCCAGGCCCAACTCGCCTGCCTTGTCGAGCAGTTGCCGTAGCCGACCGGCGTTCGCCGTGTCCGAGGTCATCAGCTTCATCAGCAGGGCCGAGACGGTGAGGTTCTGGACGTCGGCGGTGGAGACGGAGCCGAGGACGCGGCCGAGGTCGTCGGCGATGTTCGACGTGCCGTCCAGCCAGGGACGCGCCAAGGCCTGTGCCGTCTGGGAGTTGGAGACGAAACCGTCGACGCTCCGGCCGAAGGAGATCGACGAGATCAGCCGGTCGAAGAAGACCGAGTCGCCGCCGACGATGTCGATGTCGGCGTTCTCCAGCCCGGTCGCCAGGACCGTGGCCTGCGCCTCCGCGACCTGCCGCTGTACGTCGAGCCCGGCCAGCCGGATCTCCTTCTCGGCCTGCAACCGCAGCCGGTACTCCTCGTGCCCGCGTGAGGCGTCGTCGAGGGCGGCCATCGCGGCGGCCTTCTCGGTGAGGCCCTCCGCCTCGGCCTTGAGCTTCTCGCCGATGCCGGTGGCCTCGGCGAGCGCGTTGGCCCGTACGCCTTCGGCCTGCGCGAGCACCTTCGCCTGCGCACCTTCGGCCTCCGCGAGGGCCTTGGCCCGGGTGCCTTCTGCCTCCGCCCGCAGCCGGGCCTCGGTGCCTTCCGCCTCCGCGCGCAGCCGTGCCCCCGTGGCCTCGGCCTCGGCGTGGCCGGCCTTCACGGTGACCTCGGCCTCCTTGTCGCGGACCTGGACCTCGGCGAGTCCGGCAGCCGCCGCCTCCGCCTGGATGCCTTCCGCGAGGCGCAACTTGGCGCGGGCGTCGAGGTCGGCGGACTTCAACCGGGCCTCGGCGAGGGTGAGTTGCTCACCGGCCCGGTGCTTGGCGGCTGCCTCCGCGGCCTCGGCGCCCTTGATGTCCTTGACCAGCTTCTCCTGCGCCTCCGCCTCGGCGGCGATGATCACGGCCTGGCGGGTGCGCTCGGCCTCCTCGACCACCCGCAGCTTCTTGATGGCCTCCTCCTGCTCGGCGACCGTACGGTCCACGGCGATCCGTTCCCGGACCACGTCCGCGACCTCGCGCCGCTCCGCCTCGACCTCCTTGTCGCGGGAGATCCCGGACAGGCTCGTCTCCCGTTCCCTGGCGATGACTTCGAGGAGGCGGTCCTTCTCGATGCGCTCGTTCTCGACGGCGATGACCCGCTCGCGGTTCTTCTGCGCGACGGCGATCTCGCGGGCCTGGTTCTCGCGCTGGACGCCGAGTTGCTCCTCGGTACGGAGGAACGCGGCCTGGGCGCCCAGCCGTTCCTCCTCCTGCACCTTCGCGGTGGCGGCCTCCTCGCGCGCCCGCAGGACCTCCACCTCACGGCGCTGCTTGATCTCCGCCTCGGCCTGCCGGCGCTCCAGCTCCAGGATGGTCTCCCGGGCGTCGACGTTCTGCCGGGTGATCTCCTTCTGCTCGGTGCGCTGGAACTCGTTGGTGCGGACGTGCTCGATCGTCGTCAGCTCGGTGATCTTCCGGATGCCCTGCGCGTCCAGGATGTTCTGGTTGTCGAGCTGGGTCATCGGCGTCTGTTCGAGGAAGTCGATGGCCGCGTCGTCGAGGTGGTAGCCGTTGAGGTCGGTGCCGATGACCTGGATGATCCGGTCCCGGAACTCCTCACGCTTGGTGTAGAGATCGACGAAGTCCAGCTGCTTTCCCACGGTCTTGAGCGCCTCGGAGAACTTCGCCGCGAAGAAGTCCTGGATCGCCGCCGGGTCGCTCGCCGTCTGGGTGCCGATGGCCTGCGCGACCTTGATGACGTCCTCGACGGTCTTGTTGACCCGCACGAAGAAGCTGATGTGGATGTCGGCGCGGATGTTGTCCTGGCAGATCAGGCCCTCGCGCCCGGTGCGCCGGATCTCGATCGTCTTCACCGAGATGTCCATGAACTCGGCCTTGTGCAGCACCGGCAGCACGACCGCCCCGGTGAAGGTGACGTCGACCTTCTTCGTCTTGGAGACGATCAGCGCCCGCCCCTGCTCCACCTTCCGGAAGAGCCGGCCGACCACCAGAAGCAGGGTGAGGGCGATGAGCAGGACGACGGCGACGAACACACCGATGCCCACGGTGATGGCGTTCATGACATGGGTCCTCAAGGGATAAGAAGGGCGACGAAGACGACGAAGGGTGGTGAGCGGGCGGGAATCAGCCCGGGGAGATCAACGAGCGCACGGACAGGGCGAGTTGGCGGTCTATCCCGGCCGGCCCGGTCCGGTCCTCGGGTCCAGCGCGCTGTCGTAGGGCGCGACCCAGAAGAACTCGCCGGTCTCGTCGTAGGCGTAGAGCAGTCCGGTGCTGCCGCTGCCGAGGGCGCCCGCCGCCAGGTCGCCGTGCGGCTGCCGGACTTGGACCACCGCGGCCGAGCCGTCCGCCGACCTGACCTCGGCCTGCCCGAACCCCGCGTCCACCCGCCCGGTGCGGATCGTGCAGGTCAGCCCGACGAAGTCCAGCCGGGACGGCCCGTGTTCGTCGGGGAACAGGCGGTGCAGGGGTCGTACGAGCAGCTTGGTCGCGCGCCAGGAGACGTACACCGTGGCGATCAGCACGAGAGCCCCGACCAGGACCCCGACCGGGCCGGACGGGACGAACAGCACGCTCGCGCAGTAGCTGATCAGCCAGCCGACTGCGGTGAACAGCGAGAAGGCGAGGGTCACCGGGACCCCGCCGAGCCCCCAACCGTTGCCGTGTGTACGGGAGTTGAGGTGCATGTGGGCGTGTCCGTGGGCGTCGGCCGCGCCCAGCGCGACGAGCAGCCAGAACAGGACGACCACGGTGAGCGCGGCGGTGAAGACGACGGTGGGAAAACCGGTCGCGGCAGCGAAGAACGCCCCCATGATCCCGGCCCCCCGTTCCCTGTCCGCTGTATCCGCATACACGACGCGTCAAGACTTGGGGGATGCGCGGATCGCGGCCCCGGTGCAGGACACCTGCCGGTGTCCGGCACCGGAACCTTCCGCGGTGCTCCCCTGGCGCCATGGTGCACGCGGGGTGCGCGCCCGCGCATTGCCGGAACCCGGCAGTGTTCATTAGGGTCTTGATGCCGGTGACGCGCTAAGAAAGCGTCACCAGGGCGTCAAGGAAAACGGGGGCGGAGTTGTCGGAGCGCGGAATACCTGAGCAGTATCTGGCGGGGTATGCGCGGCTCCTGGCGGAGGTCGCCGGCACCGGACGCCGCCTGACCCGGGCCGAGTTGGCGGCCCGCCGCACCCTGGGCGAGCAGGCGGCCGAGGCCGGCCACGAATTGCGCGCCCTGGTCAACGCCCATCTCGCCGCCACCCGCGCCGCCTGGCCCCAGACCCCCGGCGCCGCCGACTGCACCCTCGCCGCGGTCCAACAGGTCGTCGACGCCTTCGCCGAGGGCTACGAACGCGCGCAGCGACTCGCCGTACGCCAAGAGGAGGCGGCCAGGCGGGAGTTCATCGACGACCTCCTCTACGGCCGCAGCGATCTGGGCCGGCTCGCGGAACGCGCCGAGCGCTTCGGCCTGCGCCTCTCCCACACGCACGCGGTCGCCGTGGTCCAGGGCCCGACGCCGTACGACGAGAGCGCGCCGGTGCCGCGTCAGGTGGAGCGCGCGATGATCAGCCGTTTCGGTGACCGCAGCATCCTGCTCACCACGAAGGCCGGCCGGATGCTGTGCGTCGCGCCCGGCGACCAGGACGAGGTCCTCGCCCACTTCGCCAAGCAGGCGTACGCCGCCGCGGAGGGTGCCCGCGCGGCGATCGGGCGGCCGCAGCCGGGCGCGGGCGGGATCGTCCAGTCCTACGAAGAGGCCCTGAACACCCTCGAACTGGCCGAGCGGCTCAACCTGGAGGGCCCTCTCCTGCGCGCCGCCGACCTGCTGGTCTACCCGGTGCTCACCCGCGACCGGCAGGCGATGGCGGACCTGGTGCTCGACGCGCTGGGCCCGCTGACCAGGGCACGCGGCGGTGCGCGCCCGCTGCTGGACACCCTCTCGACATACTTCGACAGCGGCTGTGTGGCGGCGGAGTCCGCGCGCCGGCTCTCATTGAGCGTGCGCGCGCTGACGTACCGCCTCGAACGCATCCACCAGCTCACCGGGGCCGACCCGGCGGACCCCGGCCAGCGCTACACGCTACAGACGGCGGTCATCGGGGCCCGCCTGCTGGACTGGCCCGACAAGGAGCTGTGAGAAGCGGGCACGCAAAGAGCGACCTCGCGCCCGGATGGTGCTACGGCGGCGTGGTCGCTCGGGGTGTGCGGGGACGTACGGGCGGCGGCGTCAGCCCAGGGTGGTGCCGATGTACGACGTCGATTCCGGGCCGGAGTCCGTGGGGTTCTCCGCGGCGGGGGCCGGGGCGGGCGCGGGGGTGGCGGCCGCGGGCGGCGTCTCGTGGCAGGTGAAGCCGAGCCGGGTGAGGGCCCTGGTCACCTCGAAGGCGGTGAAGTCACGGCGGTCCTGCTTGGTGATGACCTCGCCGACCTGCTTGACCGGGTACAGCTTGCGACTGATGACGGCGCAGGGGCCGGTGACGGGCTGCTCCGGGCGGATGCCCTTGAGCATCTCCTCCACCTCGCTCTTCGTCAGATCGAAGGGGTAACGGGCGATCACGCAGCGCATGGTGCCTCACCTAGGGGTTCGAGCGGGCGGAGAGGGGAGGATTTCTCCGCGGGGAATGCGGAAGAACGGCCGAAGAACGGTGGGTGACCGAAGAACGGCGGCTAAATGAGCAGATACGAAAAGGGGCCCGCACCCAAGGTGCGGGCCCCTGTTTCGCAGTCTCGCGTGCTTAGGCGGGAACGATGTTCTCCGCCTGCGGGCCCTTCTGGCCCTGCGTGATGTCGAAGGTCACCTTCTGACCTTCCTGCAGCTCGCGGAAGCCCTGGGTGGCGATGTTCGAGTAGTGGGCGAAGACGTCAGCGCCGCCGCCGTCCTGCTCGATGAAGCCGAAGCCCTTTTCCGCGTTGAACCACTTCACGGTACCGGTGGCCATGTCTTAACTCCTAGGCAGTGCACGAGATCCGCACTTTACGAATCTCCTCCATCGCCGTGATGATCACCTGCACCGGATGTCCGGTTCAAAATTGGCAACCACAACTGCAACTGAAGTCAGCCTAGCACGGAACCCATTTACGGGGCGGGGGAATTGGGCCGGAAAAGGGCCGCCCGAAACGGTGAATTTCTGTTTCGGGGACATCAGATTTTCTCACCATGGGAGGAGCCGCGCCGAGCCTCGTGCACGCGCCGCACCTCGTGGGAACGCAACTCCTCGTTGACGCGCAGCGCCTCGTCCAGCCGGTCCTCCAGGCTGATGATGCGGCACGCGGCCTCGATGGGCGTCCCCTGGTCGACCAGCTCGCGGGCGCGGGAGGCCGTACGGAGCTGACGGCGCGAGTAGCGGCGGTGACCGCCGTCCGACCGCTTCGGGGTGATCAGCCCTGCCTCGCCCAGTGACCGGAGGAAACCGGGGGTGGAGGCGATCAGCTCGGCGGCCCGGCCCATGGTGTAGGCGGGGTAGTCGTCGTCGTCGAGCCGGTCGGCCGCGGGCTGCTGGCTTTCTGCGGGCATGTACACCTTTCCTGCGGCCACCGGGGAGGGACGGCGTGCCGCCGGGGGAGCTGGTTCCCCCGTACGGGAACTCTAGTCGCACCCGGGGAATCTCTGTCGCGGCGAGCACAGATGTCCTGACGCCGGTTGACGGGGTCAGGGGCGCAGAACCAGCACCCGGCAGGAGCCCGGAAGCCGTGGATCAAGGCCGTCCGGGTCCGCCACGACGTCCTGCCAGCCCCAGGCGCGGTAGGCCGTCAGGGTCTCGGTGTCGGTGCGGGGCACCAGGGTGACGCCGAGGGCCGGCGCATGATCGGCGAGCAGCCGGCGCTGGAGGCGGCGGGCGAGGTTCCAGTCCCGGTCCTGGTAGTGGGTGCGCACGCGGGGCGGGACGACGATCCCGGAGACCGCGAAGAGTCCGCCGGTGACCGCGAGGCCGTGCAGCAGCCGGGGCAGCAGGGTGTCGTGGCCCTGCCACCAGGGGTCGGCGGCGCGGACGGGGAAGCCGTAGGCGCAGGCCGTGAGGGTCGTGTTCTCGGCGATCAGCAGGGCGAAGCCGGGGCGCCGGACCTCGCCGGCCAGGCGGTGGAGGAAGGCGTCGCGATTGCCGTTGCCGTTCGTGCGGCTGCCGCCGGAGGTCGCCTCGTACAGCTCGCCCAGGTCCTGGAAGCGGTCCTCGATCTGGCGGCGGCTGAGCGGGCGGACGCGGTCGCCCTCCCAGGGGGACGGGCCGCGCTCGCGGTTGGACACGTTGGGCTCATGGCCGGATCCGGACGGGGACGCGTCGGGCTCATGGCCCGCTTCGGACGGGGACGCGTCGGGCTCACCGCCGGACGCGGGCCAGGTCCGCTGCCGGCGTTCCGTACCGGCACCGCCGTGTCCGGCGGGGGCCGCGGGCGCGTCCGTGGTCACCGGCCGACCGGGCACATTCACGGTCATGGGCTGAGCCCTGCCCCGGGGTGCGGATTCGTCCGCCCCGGCGTCGTGGTTCGCCGGGAACGGCACCGGTGCGATCCGGTACACGAGAAATTCCCGGTCTCTTCACGGTACGCCCGCGGACCGCGGAGGGCGTCGGAGTGCCGCGCGCCCCGACCGGCCCGCGCGGGGCGGGGGTACGGTGAGCGGTACCGGGAGTTCTCCGTACCTCGGCTCTGGCGCCGGCGTCGTTCCCAGTGCACCACGGCACCGGACCGCCGCACGACGGACGGCCGGGGACAGGGACCGCGACATGAACGCGCCCACGGACACCCACGGTTCGCCCGCCTCGGACACCCACACCCCGACCGGCGCGGAGCCGACCGCCCCGCCCCTCCGGCTGCGCCTCGCCGCCCACACCGCCGTACCGCGACTCCTCGACGGGGCCTGGTGGCCGCACTCCTACGACGTGCTCACCGAGGTTCCGCGCCTCCTGACCGGGCTGCCCCGGACCTGGGGGCACATCGTCAGCGTGATGGTGAACGGGCGGGTCTGGTCGGCCGCCCCGGGCCGGATGCTGGTCGCCAACCAGGTCGTACGGCTGCACCGGACCACCGCCGTGCACGCCCCGAACACCGTCGTGCTGCTGGCGCCGGGGCGCGGGCGCTGGGACCTGCTGGTCGTCCCGCCGGAACTGACGGAGGCGGCGGCCGAGCCGATCATGGCCGCCGCGGTCGCCAACCTCGCCTGAAACCGGGCCACTTACTGCTTCCGGCCGTTACTGGTTCCAGCTCTCGTCGTACGGGTCCTTCGGCGTCGGGACCGGTTTGGCCTGGGTGACCTGGAAGTAGGGGATCGGGCGGTTGTTGATGGGGTCCTTGGTCTGCTTGGGGCTGTAGGTGCCGGTGATCTCCAACCACGTGTCGGGCTGAAGTACCGGCGGAATCTTGCCCGTCAGGGCGATCTTCACCGGCTGGGCGTCCGCCGCACAGCAGTTGAGGGCCATGCGGACGAGGAACGGCGACCCCGACTTGTCCAGCGCGACGAACCCGGTGACCTTCAACTGCCGTGTGCCCAGGGACCGTCCGTGGTCGTAGACCGCGCGGCTCGCGTAGTCGACCAGGCCGATGGTGAGCGGGTTGCTGTCGGGGAGCTTGAGGAGACCGTACGGCTGCTGGATGGCTGTGCCGGTGCGGACCGCGCTGTAGGAGCCGAGGGCGGGTGGGGCGACCAGGATCAGGGCGAAGAGGGGGAGGATCAGGAACCAGGAGATACGGGGTTCGCGGTGGACGTGGCCCCCGGGTGCGTGGCCCTCGTGAGCGTCGTCCTCGGTGTGGGCCTCCGGGTGCGCTTCTGCGGGGGCTTCCGCTCGGGCCTTCTCCGCCCGCGTCCGGCGCCACTCGTACCAGGCCGTCGCCAGTGCCGTCACGATGAGGACCGCGCCGGAGAGCAGGAGGAGCGGTTGGAGGCCTGCCTTGACGTAGCGCAGGTAGAGGTTGGTGAAGCCCGCGTGCAGGAGGGCCGCGCCGATGAGGAACAGGACC
Source organism: Streptomyces sp. NPDC050528 (assembly GCF_044457795.1). Lineage (NCBI taxonomy): Bacteria > Bacillati > Actinomycetota > Actinomycetes > Kitasatosporales > Streptomycetaceae > Streptomyces > Streptomyces sp. NPDC050528. The sequence goes on along the minus strand of NZ_JBITHH010000020.1, from coordinate 47,790 downwards.
GCCGCCTGTGCCTGCCGGTTCACAGGAGCACCGCCCCGGTGACGACCGCGCCCGCGATGGCGAGGACGAAGGTGGCCGGTGCGAAGCGCAGCGCGAAGCCGCGGCCGAAGGTGCCCGCCTGCATGGCGAACAGTTTCAGGTCGATCATCGGGCCCACCACCAGGAACGCGAGCTTGGCCGTGAGCGAGAACTGGGTGAGTGACGCGGCCACGAACGCGTCCGCCTCCGAGCAGATCGAGAGGAGTACGGCGAGGATCGAGAGGGCGAGGATCGCCACCACCGGGTTGTCGGCCGCCGTGCGCAGCCAGCTCGCCGGTGCCACCGCCTTGAGCGTCGCCGCCGACATCGCGCCCAGGACCAGGAATCCACCGGCCTGCATCACGTCGTGCCGGACCGAGCCCCAGAACGCGGCCCCCTTGGTCTCCCCCTCGTGCGGCTCGTGAGCGGGCAGGCGCAGCCAGTCGGTGCGGCCGAGCCGCGTCCACAGCCAGCCCATCACGCAGGCCACGAGCAGACTGCCCGCGAACCGGGCGAGCACCATCTCGGGGTTGCGCGGGAAGGCAACTGCCGTCGCCGTCAACACGATCGGGTTGATCGCCGGGGCGGAGAGCAGGAACGCGATCGCCGCCGCCGGGGTGACGCCCCGCCGCACCAGCGCCCCGGCCACCGGCACCGACGCGCATTCGCAGCCGGGCAGGATCGCGCCCGCCATGCCGGCGATCGGCACGGCCAGCACGGGGTTGTTGGGGAGCGCGCGGGCGAAGAAGGTCGCCGGTACGAACACCGCTATCCCGGCCGACAGCAGCACGCCCAGCACCAGGAAGGGCAGCGCCTGCACGACCACGGCCACGAAGACCGTCATCCAGCTCTGCATCACGGGGGCGGAGAGCGCCTGGCGGATCGGGCCCTGTGCGAGCACGACCAGGAGCAGGACCATGGTCAGCACGAGGGGCGAGTTGAGCTGCCAGCCGTCCTTCGGCTCTTTCGCCTCTTTGGCGGGCGCGGCCGGTGACTCCTTGGCGGGCGCCTCACGTTTCGCGTGCGGTTCCGGCGGCGTCTCCGTGGTCGGCGCGGCTGGTTCGGTGGTGATGGCCACGGGTGAGATACCTCCGGCAGACGCCTGATTTCGCGAGTTTTGCTCCCTGTCTCTGCATACGGCAGCCGGGGCACGGGTGTTCAGCGGAATACTGGAACCACCCGCCTCCTTGGGGCAGTCTTTCCCCTCGTGGCGAGCAGCGTTCCGAATCAGACCCCGCCGGGCGGTGCCCGAGCGCACATGGTGGTGTGCGGCGACGACGGACTCGCGCACCGGCTCGCCGTCGAACTCCGCAGTGTCTACGGCGAACAGATCACCCTCGTCGTCCCGCTCTCCGATGCCAGCGTCCGCCCACCCGTCGTCGGCCGCGCGCGTGCCGCCTCCGCCGCGCTGCTCGACCGGGTCAACGCGGCGGTGGGCCGGGCGGGTGCCAACGGCGGCGGCAACGGTGGCCCCGTCGCCCCCGAACCCCCGCGCGGGGAGCGGGTGTTGGAGGTCGCCGAGCTGACCGAGGCCGTGTTCGCCGAGGCGGGTGTGGAGCGGGCCGCCGCGCTGGCCCTCGTCTATGACGACGACGAGACCAACATCCGCGCGGCTCTCACCGCCCGCCGCCTCAACCCCCGTATCCGCCTGGTCCTGCGTCTCTACAACCGGCGGCTCGGCCAGCACATCGAGGAACTCCTCGACCAGGCGGCCGCGTTGGCGACCGGGGACGGTGCGGGTGACGGGTCGGGCGGCGGGGCAGGGGGCGGGCCCGGTGTCGGATTCGACGCCTCGACGACCGTCCTCTCCGACGCCGATACGGCCGCACCCGCGCTGGCCGCGACCGCGCTCGCCGGGACCAGCAAGGTCGTCCAGACCGACGGGCTGCTGCTGCGCGCGGTGGAACGGCCGCCGCCGGGACCCGGGCAGGTCGCCGATCCGGGGCTTGCCACACTCGCCCTGCTCTCGGCGACCAGCAGCGACCCGGCCGGCGCGGACGGCTCCGAGGGCATGGGCGAACAGGGCCCGCGCCTGCTGCCCGACGCGGCCGCCGTCGCCTCGGCCACGGGACGCGGGACCGTCGTCCTGGAGCATGTGTCGTACGCCGGGCCGCAGTTGCCGGGTGGGCGCGGGAGCGGTGTCCCGGCGTTCTCCTCCCTCTTCTCGCGGCGGCTGCGGTGGTCGTTGGCGGGGATGGTGGTGTGTGTGATCGCGCTCGCCATCTCGCTGTGGCTGGTCACCAAGATTCATCCGCTGACCGCGTTCTACTTGACGCTGCTCGATCTCTTCGCGATCGACAACCCCGCGATCGGGGAGTCCCTGGGCCGGCAAATCCTTCAACTCCTCTCCGGTCTCGTCGGGTTGCTGATGCTTCCGGTGCTGCTGGCCGCGGTCCTCGAAGCGCTGGGTACGTTCCGTACGGCGTCCGCGTTGCGCAAGCCGCCGCGGGGGCTCGGCGGGCATGTCGTGCTGCTCGGGCTCGGCAAGATCGGTACCCGGGTGCTGACCCGGCTGCGCGAACTCAACATCCCCGTGGTGTGCGTCGAGGCCGATCCCGAGGCGCGTGGGCTCGCGGTCGCGCGTCGGTTGCGGGTGCCGGTGATCCTCGGTGACGTCACCCAGGAGGGCGTCCTGGAATCCGCCAAGGTCCACCGCGCCCACGCCCTCCTCGCGGTCACCAGCTCCGACACGACGAACCTCGAAGCGGTGCTGTACGCCCGTTCCGTGCGGCCTGATCTACGGGTTGTGCTGCGGCTGTACGACGACGACTTCGCGACCGCCGTGTACCGGACCCTGCGAGCCGCGCACCCCGGTGCCTTGACCCGGAGTCGGAGTGTGTCTCATCTGGCCGCGCCCGCGTTTGCCGGGGCGATGATGGGGCGGCAGATTCTGGGGGCGATTCCTGTTGAGCGGCGGGTGTTGCTGTTCGCGGCGATGACTGTGGGTGGGCATCCGCAGTTGGAGGGCAAGACTGTCGCCGAGGCGTTTCGGGCGGGGTCCTGGCGGGTGTTGGCGTTGGACACGGCCACGCGGGACGCCTCCGAGGACGTACGGCGGTCGGGGTTGGTGTGGGACCTGCCCGACTCGTATGTCCTGGCCGGCTCGGACCGGGTTGTGCTGGCGGCGACCCGGCGGGGGCTGGCGGAGTTGCTGGGGCGGCGGCCTCGGGATCGTGCGAGTGCGTGACGGTGCCCTGAGCTGGAACGGTGCTTGAACAAGTGCCCTGTGCCGAAGCGGGCGTTGCTGGGGGCTGCGCCCCCAGACCCCCGCTTCGGCCCTGAAGGGGCCTCGTCCTCAAACGCCGGACGGGCTGAAGGTTGCCCCCCTCAACGGCTCAAGTGCCGCTCCGCGAAGTCCAGTTCCAACTTCACCTGCTTGATCCGCTCGTCCACCACCAACGACCCGTGCCCCGCGTCATACCGGTACACCTCGTGCACGGCCCCCCGGGACTCAAGCCGCTTCACATAGTTGTCGATCTGCCGAATCGGACAGCGCGGATCGTTGACCCCGGCCGAGATGTACACCGGAGCCGTGACCGCGTCGACGTACGTCAACGGTGAGGACGCCTCGAAGCGGGCCGGTACCTCCTCCGGGGTGCCGCCGAGCAGCGTGCGGTCCATGGCCTTCAGCGCTTCCATCTCGTCGTGGTACGCCGTGACGTAGTCGGCGACCGGGACCGCCGCGATGCCCAGGGTCCACGCGTCGGGCTGGGTGCCGATGCCGAGGAGGGTGAGGTAGCCGCCCCAGGAGCCGCCGGTGAGGACCAAGCGGGCGGGGTCGGCGAGGCCGGAGGTGATCGCCCACTCCCGGACCGCCGCGATGTCCTCCAGCTCGATCAGGCCGACCCGGTACTTCAGGGCGTCGGTCCAGGCGCGGCCGTAGCCGGTCGAGCCGCGGTAGTTGACCCGGACGACCGCGTACCCGTGGTCGACCCAGGCCGCCGGGCCCGCCGCGAAGGAGTCGGAGTCGTGCCAGGTCGGGCCGCCGTGGATGTCGAAGACCGTGGGGAGGGGGCCCGTGGCGCCGGCCGGCTTCTGGACCAGGGCGTGGATGCGGCCGCCGGGACCGTCCACCCACACGTCCTCCACCGGGACCGAGCCCGGTGACTTCAGGCCGGGCGGGTCCAGGACGACCTCGCCCGTCGTCGAGCGCACGGCGGAGGGTTCCGCCGCCGACGACCACAGGTACTCGACGCTGCCGTCCGGCCTCGCCGTCGCGCCCGAGACCGTGCCCGGCGGGGTCGGCACCTTCTCCAGTTCGCCCGACGCGAGGTCGTAGCGGAAGACCTCGCTGCGGGCCTCGAAGCTGTGCGCGATGAGGAGGGACGAGCCGTCCGGGTACCACTCGGCGCTCACGTCGCCGGGCAGGTCCAGGGACAGGTCCGTCTCGCCGCCCTTCACCACGTCCCACACCAACGGCTCCCAACGGCCCCGCCGTTGATGACCGATGAGGAGACGCGTGTCGCCGTCGACCGGGGCGAAACCGAGGACCTCCAGACCCAGCTCCTCGGTGCCGCCCTTCGTGTCGTCCAGGTCGGCGACCGCCGTGCCGTCGGGGCGCAGGACGCGCAGCGCGGAGTGCATCGCGTCGCCGTGCTCCGTGTGCTCGATCGCGATCAGCGAACCGTCGTGCGAGAGGTCGCCGACGCCCGCCGACTCTCGGTGGCGGTAGATCAGCGTGGTCTCGTCACCGGTGCGGGCGAGGTGGATCGTCGTACCGTCCTCGTCCGTGGAGCGGCCGACCACCGCCGTCCGGCCGTCGCGGGCGAGGGCGAGCCCCGCCGGATAGGACGGTTCCAGTCCCGGTACCGCCGGTTCGTCCGGGCCTCCCTTGAAGGGCTGGCGGCGCCAGACGCCGAACTCGTCGCCGTCCTTGTCGTCGAACCACCAGATCCACTCCCCGTCCGGGGAGAGCACACCGTCCGTCGTGCCGTTCGGCCGGTCCGTGACCTGGCGTTGCTCGCCCGTCGCCCGGTCCCAGGCGTACAGCTCATACGTCCCTGTCGCGTTCGACACGAACAGGGAACGGTCGGGTGCGTCCTCCGCCCAGTCGGGCAGGGACACGCGGGGCGCCCGGAAGCGCTTCTCCCAGTCCGGTGTGTTCTCGGACCCGTTGCTCTCAGTCATGGCCCCATACTGCCCGCCCACACAGACATTGCACTGACTGGATCCTCAGCCTGTGGATAACTTCGACCAAGTCCCGGCCGGAGCATTGCCGACGCCCGGTGAACCTTCGGGCCGACCCCCGGGCCAAGGGCCCCACGACAGCCCCGTACCGTGGAAGGCGTGTACCGGTTTCTGCTGACATCGCGCTGGTGGGGCATCAACGTCTTCGTACTGCTCGCCATCCCCTTCTGCATCTTCATGGGGTCGTGGCAGCTGAGCCGGTTCCAGGCGCGCGTGGACAGCAGCCATCAGGCCACCAAGCAGGTCGAGACGGACCGCACGGAGGCCGCCCGCCCCCTCGCCTCACTGCTCCCCGTCGACCAGAGCACCTCGGGCCGGCAGACCACCGCGAGCGGCCGGTACGGCAAGCAACTCCTCGTCCCCGACCGCCAGTTGGACGGGAAGAACGGCTTCTACGTCCTGACCCTGCTGCGCACCGACGACGGCAAGGCCCTCCCCGTCGTCCGCGGCTGGATCCCCGGCAAGCCCGATGCCGCGAAGGCCCCGGCCGCGCCGACCGGCGAAGTCACCGTCACCGGCTCACTCCAGGCGTCCGAGACTCCCGGCGACAACGGGGTGAGTGCCCAGGGCGGCCTGCCGTCCGGCCAGACCGCGGCGATCAGCGCGGCCTCGCTCGTGAACCTCGTGCCCTACCACCTGTACGACGCGTGGATCACGCTCGACAAGGGCGACTCGGGGATGAAGGCCGTACCGGCGACCGCGCCCGCGAACACCGGCCTCGACCTGAAGGCGTTCCAGAACCTCGGCTACACCGGCGAGTGGTTCGTCTTCGCGGGCTTCGTCGTCTTCATGTGGTTCCGGCTGCTGCGCCGCGAGGTGGAGTTCGCGCGCGACGCGGAGCTGGGCCTCATCCCTGAGGACGATGAGGACGAGAACAAGGAAGCGGCCCACGCGACCGTCTGACGTGGCCTGACACAGGCACAGCCGGGTCCCCCGACCCGGCTGACCGCCCGACTGCTCACGGACACCTGCGGTGCGGTCTACGACCCCGCCAGCAGACCCGTCCGGTAGACCGTGCCCGCGCACGCGTTCGGCACCGTGGCCGTGACCGTCGGGGAGCCCGCCGCCGCCGTGTGGGAGACCTGGACGCTGCCGTCGAGCGTGCCGTCCGTGCGGACCATCTGGGTCGACGTGCCCGTGTCACCGGTCGTGGAGCCGCTGCTGGTGCTGGCGTCCTCGGTGGGCGACGGGCTGGTCGTCGGGCCGCCGGTGCTGGTGCCGCCGGAGCTGCTTCCGGTGGTGGGGCAGGTCTCGGAGGGCACCCAGGCGAACTTGACCACGTAGGAGGAGCCCGCCTGGAGCACCGGCTGGGAGACCTCCGTCGACGGGTCGGGCAGACCGGTCGCGACGTCCCCGGAGCTGTGCTGCGCCACGTTGATCTTGGTGCTGTCGGCCGCGCCGATCGCGTAGGTGCCGACCGTGCCGGGGCCGCTGACGGTACAGCTCGTGCCGGAGGTGTTGGTGACGGTGAACGTGCCGTAGACGATGCCCGCCGAATCGGCCGCGTCCACCGTCGAGTTGGACGACCCGAGCTGCTCGGCCGTGCAGACGGACGCGGACGTCCCGGTGCTGGCCGTGGGGTTCGCGCTCACGGTGCCGCGGCCCGGGGTCTTGCCCGTGCCGTCGTTCTTGGGGCCGCCGGGGTTCTGCGAGGCCCGGCCCGAGGCACCGCCGGCCGTGCTGGAACCGCCGTCCGGGTCCTTGCCCTGGCTGGTCCCGCCCTGCGCCTGGGAGCTGTTGCCCGCGATGGACGGGTCGGCGTTCGAGCCCGTGGAGTTCGAGACGTGCACGAGGGCCGGGACCGCGGTGCCGAAGAAGAGCACGGTGGCGGCGATGCCGACGAGGGCCTGGCGCTTGCGGGCCCGGCGGGCCGGTACCGCCTTGCGCAGGTGGTCCAGCGTGCCGTCACGCGGCTCCACCTCCTGGACCGCCCGGTGCAGCAGCCGCCGTAGCGCCAGCTCGTCCGCGTCGAAGCCTTCGGGGCCGTGGAGGTCGGGGGCGTGGTCGCCGGTGCCCTGCGCTCCAAGTCCCAGGGCTCCCAGGGCACCCAGGGGGTCTACGGGTCCTACGGGGTGCCGTTCCTCGATGTCCTCGGAGTCCGCGGAGTTCTCAGGGTTCTCGGGGGTCTCAGGGGTCTCAAGGTTCCCGTCGAGGCTCGGCCCGGTGGGGCTCTGTTCGTCGGGGCCGTGGTTCACAGTTCCGTTCCCAGCATGTGTTTCGTTCGGGTCTTCCTTGCGCGCCCAGGTCGGGCCGCGCCGGGCGTCCGGCTCACGCCGTTCACGCGCGCCGTTTCCCTCGGGCCTGTCGCTCATGCCGTGGCCTCCATGGCTGTCCGGAGGGCGGCGATCCCGCGCGAGCCGTACGCCTTCACCGAGCCCAGCGATATGCCGAGCGACTCGGCGACCTGCGCCTCGGTCATGTCCGCGAAGTAGCGCAGGACCAGGACCTCGCGCTGGCGGCGCTGGAGTCCCTTCATGGCCTTGATGAGGGAGTCGCGCTCCAGGAGGTCGTAGGCACCCTCTTCCGCGCTGGCCATGTCCGGCATCGGCTTCGAGAGGAGCTTGAGGCCGAGGATGCGGCGGCGCAGGGCCGAGCGGGAGAGGTTGACGACCGTCTGGCGCAGATAGGCCAGGGTCTTCTCGGGGTCACGGACACGTTTGCGCGCCGAGTGGACCCGGATGAACGCCTCCTGGACGACGTCCTCGCAGGAGGCGGTGTCGTCGAGGAGGAGTGCGGCCAGGCCGAGCAGCGAGCGGTAGTGCGCCCGGTAGGTCTCGGTGAGATGGTCGACCGTCGTTCCGGCCGCGACGGCGTCGTCGACACCGTCGCGCTGGTTCGGGATGCGGGCGGGCCGCGCTGCGGGCATCGGCGCGATCACCGGCATGCCGCCGGGCGCACGGGATCCACGCGGAGGCCGTAGGGCCGTGCCGCGTGCCGCAGTGAAGTCGAGTACCTGAGCCACGCAAGTTGGACACACTTCCCCCCTTGGGGGTTGTACGCGTCGGCCGTCACATTTACGTCAGACGAAACAGACAGTCCACCCACCTGTCTGACGTGACCGCCCACCTGTCTCGCGTGATCACCCACCCGTCTGGTGTCAGGCAGCACAACCGGCAGTGCGTCGAACACCCTCATGCCTACCCGCTCTTCCCCTGTGTCACGAAAAGTCCGGGACGTCCCCACGTCCCTTACCGCATCACCACGCGCCCACCTGAAGGGCGTTCGCAAAGACGCTCCCCGCTCGCCGCGCGGTTGCGGGAAGCGGGGAGTGAAATCTTCGGATGCGGAGGTGGCCGGATTCAAGTGGTCCCAACCATTAATCCGGCCACACCGCGCACCCGATCCTACAAACCGGGGCGCCACTGGCCAGGGAATTTACGGCCGGGCAGGGTAGGTGGGGCCTGCACTCACGCCAGTTCGCGCGCCACCAGCTCGGCGATCTGCGCGGTATTGAGGGCGGCTCCCTTGCGCAGGTTGTCGCCGCAGACGAACAGTTCGAGCGCCGTCGGATCGTCCAGCGCCCGCCGCAGCCGCCCCACCCAGGTCGGGTCGGTGCCCACCACGTCGGCGGGCGTCGGGAACTCCCCGGCGGCCGGATTGTCGAAGAGGACGACCCCCGGGGCCGTAGCGAGAATCTCGCGCGCCCCGTCGACGGTGACCTCGCCCTGGAACCGCGCGTGGACCGTGAGCGAATGCGTGGTGACCACAGGGACACGCACACACGTCACGGCGACCGGCAGCGCGGGCAGTCCGAGGATCTTGCGGGACTCGTCCCGCACCTTCATCTCCTCCGAGGACCAGCCGTCCTCACGCAACGACCCGGCCCACGGTACGACGTTCAGCGCGACCGGCTCCGGGAACGGCCCGGTGTTGTCCCCCACGGCCCGCCGCACGTCACCGGGCTTGGTGCCCAGGTCGGTGCCCGCGACGAGGGCGAGTTGCTGGCGCAGGGTGTCCACGCCGGCCCGCCCGGCCCCGCTCACCGCCTGGTACGACGACACCACCAGCTCGCGCAGCCCGAACTCGGCGTGCAGCGCGCCCACGGCGACGATCATCGACAGGGTCGTGCAGTTCGGGTTGGCGATGATCCCGCGGGGACGCCAGCGCACCTTGTGCGGGTTGACCTCGGGGACCACGAGGGGCACCTCCGGGTCCATCCGGAAGGCGCCCGAGTTGTCGACGACGACCACGCCCTTGGCGGCGGCGATCGGCGCCCACTGGGCGGAGACCTCGTCGGGGACGTCGAACATCGCGACGTCGACCCCGTCGAAGGCCTCCTCCGTCAGGGCCACCACCTCGACCTGCTCCCCGCGCACGGCCAGCTTGCGGCCGGCCGAGCGCGGAGAGGCGATCAGGCGGATCTCGCCCCAGATGTCCGCGTGCTGGGACAGGATCTGGAGCATGACCGTGCCGACGGCCCCGGTCGCTCCGACCACGGCGAGCGTCGGACGCACGGTCGCTCCGGTGCTGGCCATCAGCGGCCGGTGCCTCCGTAGACGACGGCCTCGTCGCTGTCGGAGTCCAGGCCGAACGCCGTGTGCACGGCGCGGACGGCCTCGTTGACGTCGTCGGCGCGGGTGACCACCGAGATACGGATCTCGGAGGTCGAGATCAGCTCGATGTTGACGCCCGCGTCGGACAGCGCGGTGAAGAAGTCGGCGGTGACGCCCGGGTTCGTCTTCATCCCGGCGCCCACCAGCGAGATCTTCCCGATCTGGTCGTCGTAGCGCAGCGACTCGAAGCCGATGCCGCCCTTGTTCTTCTCCAGGGCGTCGATGGCCTTGCGGCCCTCGGCCTTGGGAAGGGTGAAGGAGATGTCGGTCAGACCCGTCGAGGCGGCCGACACGTTCTGCACGATCATGTCGATGTTGACCTGCGCGTCGGAGATCGTCCGGAAGATCACCGCGGCCTCGCCCGGCTTGTCGGGCACGCCGACGACCGTGATCTTGGCCTCGGAGGTGTCGTGCGCGACACCGGAGATGATGGCCTGCTCCACCTTCTGGTCCCCAATCGGCTCACTGCTGACCCACGTGCCCTGAAGTCCGCTGAAGCTGGACCGCACATGGATCGGGATGTTGTATCGGCGGGCGTACTCCACACAGCGGTGGAGCAGCACCTTGGAGCCGGAGGCGGCGAGCTCCAGCATGTCCTCGAAGGAGATCCAGTCGATCTTCTTCGCCTTCGGCACCACCCGCGGGTCGGCGGTGAACACACCGTCGACGTCCGTGTAGATCTCGCACACCTCGGCGTCGAGAGCGGCGGCCAGCGCGACGGCGGTGGTGTCACTGCCACCCCGCCCCAGCGTGGTGATGTCCTTCTTGTCCTGGCTCACACCCTGGAACCCGGCGACGATGGCGATGTTGCCCTCGTCCAGCGCGGTCCGGATGCGCCCCGGCGTGACATCGATGATCCGGGCTTTGTTGTGGACCGAGTCGGTGATGACGCCTGCCTGGCTGCCGGTGAACGACTGGGCCTCGTGGCCCAGGTTTTTGATCGCCATGGCCAGCAGTGCCATGGAGATCCGCTCTCCGGCGGTCAGCAGCATGTCGAACTCACGCCCGGCGGGCATCGGAGATACCTGCTCGGCGAGATCGATCAGCTCGTCCGTCGTGTCGCCCATCGCGGAAACGACGACGACCACTTGGTGGCCGTTCTTCTTCGCTTCGACGATTCGCTTGGCGACGCGCTTGATGCCCTCGGCATCGGCTACGGAGGAGCCTCCGTACTTCTGCACGACAAGGCCCACGTGCGCTCCTCGCTCAGTCCTGGTGTGTCGGCTCAGTTTAACGAGCGCCCGAAATTCCCTTCCCAGGTATCGCATGGTGAGATTCGGACGCCCAGGTCAGCGCATGCCCACTTACGAGGTGCCGGAAAAGTGCCAAGGGTCACAGGACACACCTGTGAATTAAGTTTCAAGCATTAAGGTGCGCCGTGTGCGCGTACTTCTGGTGGAAGACGATGAGCCGGTCGCCGAGTCCCTGCGACGCGGACTGATCCGCTACGGCTTCGAGGTCGACTGGGTCACCACGGGCGCCGCCGCCCTGGCCCACTCCGCCCCCTACGACGTCGTCCTCCTCGACCTCGGCCTGCCCGACACCGACGGCCTCGACGTATGCAAGGCGCTGCGCGTCCGCGGCGACATCCCGATCATCGTGATCAGCGCGCGCAGCGACGAGACGGACCGGGTGGTCGGCCTGGAGCTGGGCGCGGACGACTACGTCTCGAAACCGTTCGGGGTACGGGAGGTCATCGCGCGCATAAGGGCGGTGATGCGCCGAGCCCAGCCCCGCGCCGCCGGTGCCGCGGGCCCCGACGCCTACGGCACCCGCCTCACCATCGACCGCAAGGCCGCGCGGGTACGCCTGGACGGCGAGGAGATCCCGCTCGCCCCCAAGGAGTACGACCTGCTGTCGTTCCTCACCGAGGAGCCCGGCGCCCTGATGTCGCGCGAGCAGATCATGGAAGCGGTCTGGGACGCGAACTGGTTCGGCCCGACGAAGACGCTCGACGTCCATGTGGCGGCGCTACGGCGGAAGTTGGCGGGCGCGATCACGATCGAGGCGGTACGGGGCGTGGGCTTCCGCCTGGAGATCATCTCCTCCGGCGACGGATCGCCGACGTCATGATCCGGCAACTGATCGTCAGCTACGTCCTGTTGGTGGCCGTGGCGCTGACGGCGTTCACCGTGCCCGTCGCCTTCACGCTGACCGCCCAACTCCGCGGTGACACCGAGCAGTCGGTGGAGCGCGAGGCGAAGACGATGGCCCTCCTGCTGAGCGGCGACGCCGACTCGCGCGCCGCGCTGGACCGCATGATCGTGGCGTACGCGCAGGAGACCCCCGGCACGGCGGAGGTACTGCCGGCCTCGCGCGCGAAGACCGCGACGCACTGGGGCGACGGGGCGCTGGAGGTGACCGAACCGGCGAAGCGCGACGGCCGGACGGTGGGCGCCGTGCGCATCTCGTACCCCACCTCCGACCTGACCCACCGCCTGATTCAGATCTGGGGTTTCCGCGCGATCCTCGCCCTCGCGGTCCTGGCGGTGGCGGCGGGCCTGGGCGCGCTGGTGGCCCGCCGCCTGACCCGCCCCCTCCGCCAACTCAACGACATGGCAAGCAAGTTCAGCGACGGCGACCTGACGGCCCGCTCCCCCGTGACGGGCCCGCACGAGACGCAAACCCTGGCCCGCACCCTCAACCAGGGCGCCGAACGCCTCGACACCCTCATCGCCTCGCAGCGCATCTTCGTGGCCGACGCCTCCCACCAACTCCGCACCCCGCTCACCGCGTTGAGGCTGTCGCTGGACAACATCGCGGACGGCGTGGACGACGAGTTCGTCCAGGAGGACGTGGAGCAGGCGACGGCGGAGGTGGTCCGGATGAGCCGCCTGGTCAACGGCCTGCTGGTACTGGCGCGGGCGGAGGCGAAGGTGACGGCGGCGGAACCCCTCCCCCTGCGGGAGATCGTGGCCGAACGCCTCTCGGTGTGGAGACCGGCCGCCGACGAGCGCGGAGTCGAGATCGCGCTAGGGGGGAGTGTCGTCGACGGCCGGCCGCTCGTGCTGGCCAGTCCCGGTCATCTGGAACAGGTCCTGGACAACGTCCTCTCCAACGCCCTGGAGGTGTCACCGGACGGCGCGACGATCACCGTGCGGTCGGAACTCCGGGGCGACGAGGTCGAGTTGACGGTGACGGACGAGGGCCCCGGCATGTCCGACGCGGACAAGTCCCGCGCCTTCGACCGTTTTTGGCGCGGTCAGGGCCTCACCGGGCGGACGGGTTCGGGCCTGGGCCTGGCCGTCGTACGCCAGTTGGTGACGGACGACGGCGGAACGGTGGCTCTCAGGGACGCACCGGGAGGAGGGCTGCTGGTCGCCATCACCCTTCGGGCATCACCGAGGAGTGGTGGTTGACGATCAGCCACTTGCCGCCGCGCTTCTCGTACTCGTAGGTGTAACGGGCTTCCACCACACGCTTGTTGCCGGTCTTGGGGTCGGTGAGCGTGATGTCGTAGGCGCCGGCGTCGATGGCCGAGTTGCTGTCGAGGACGTTGATGTACGTCTCGACCTTCTTCGCGACCGGCTTGTTCGGCAGGAAGTGCTCGAAGTAGTCGACGATCTCGGCGCGGTCGGTGCGGATCTCGTTGGAGACGGTGGGCAGGAGCACGGCGTCCGGCGCGTACCGGTCCGCGACCTTCTTCGGGTCGCCGGTCTGCAGGGCGGCGTTCCAGCCGTCGAAGAGCGCGGCTATCTGCTTCTTGCTGGGCTTGGTGGAGTTGGTGTGCTTGGTGGGCTTGGTCTCGTGCTGGGGTCCGGCGGTCGCGGCGACGGTACCGAGGGTGCCGAGGGCCAGGACCGTGGTGACGGTGACGACTGCTGCACGCGTGCTGATGGATCTGCGGGTCATCTCAACTCCATTGGTACTGGTGCCTTTTGGGATGACTCCAGCCTCGCGTTCGGCCGGTTAGCGCCCGTGCAGCGGACGTACAGGGGTGAGGAAGGGCTGGCCCAATTAACGGGCTGTGGCCGCCTGACCACGGTCCCGGACGAGGCTGACCCCGGCGCCCAGCGATACGACGCCCATGCCGACGGCGGTCATCACGCCCTGCGTTCCGTCGACCACGAAGGGTGCGATGGCGGCGACGGCGAGGTTGAAGAGGAAGAGGAACCAGAGGACGGGCTTGGAGGAGAGGAGGTTCTTCATGACGGGCATCCTTGGGATCTCGGGGCCGATGGCTCGTTCACCGGCTGACGTGTTCAACGATCCCGTTTCCGCAGGTCCGGGACGAGGGAGTGCGGTCCCGAAGTGGGGGTGTAGCGGGCTACACCCTCGGCAGGAATGATGTTGCTCCATGACGGGGGACATACTGCTGGCCGCGATCGTTCTGCTCGGCTCCTCCGTGCAGTGGCTCACCGGCATGGGCTTCGCCCTGGTCGCCGTCCCGGCCCTGGTCCTGCTCCTCGGCCCCGCCCAGGGCGTCGTCCTCGCCAACTGCGCCGCCGGCGCGATCAGCGTCGTAGGCCTCGCGGGCGGCTGGCGCCAGGTACGGGCCCGCGCGATGGTCCCGCTGTGCGCGGCGGCGGTGTGCACGGTACCGGCGGGCGCCTGGATGACCCGCCAACTCCCCCCGCCTGTCCTCCTGTTGGTGATGGGCGGCTTGGTGACGGTCGCCGTGCTGCTGGTGATGCGCGGCGCCCGGGTCGCGGCGCTACGCGGCACGAAGGGGGCGGTGGCGGCGGGCGCGGCGGGCGGTTTCATGAACGCGGCGGCGGGGGTGGGCGGGCCGCCGATCTCCCTGTATGCGGTCAACGCGGGGTGGACGGTACGGGAGTTCGTCCCCAACGCGCAGTTCTACGGGGTTGTCGTCAACGCGTTCTCGGTCGCGGCGAACGGAGTGCCGAGCTTGCGTACACCGCAGTGGGTCGCCGTTGTCGCCGCGATGGTGGTGGGCGGGGTGATCGGGCGGGGGTTGGCGGGGCGGATAGCTGAACCCCGGGCGCGGGTGCTGGTGTTGTCGTTGGCGTTGGCGGGTGGGGTTACGGCGGTGGGGAAGGGGGTTTGGGGGTTGTGATCAGTCGGCGAACTCCTTGAGGGGCTCGGTGTCCAGGGTGATGTTCACGGGGTCCGGGATCTTGATCGTCGCGCCGAAGGGGAGCTTCTCCTCGTGTCGGTAACGGCCGTCCTCCGGCTGGTTGAACACGACGACCGAGCAGTCGTCACGGTCGATGAGGAGGTAGACGGGGATGCCTGCGGCCGCGTACCCGTCGGGCTTCTCGACCCGGTCGCGCTGATTCGTGTCGGAGTCGTACGACGTGACCTCCACGGCCATCAGCACTCCCCCGGCCTCGGACCACTCCCCATGCCCCTTGAGGCCGCCCTTGGGCATCAGGATCGCGTCCGCGCGAGCGCGTCCCTTGCGGTAGGCCTCGGTCTTGAGGCCTCGCTCCGGATAGAGCCGGAGGTCGGGACGCAGTTGCATGCACCGCTCCAGTAGCCACATGTAGATCTCCGTGTGGTTGCCGTCCGGCACGGGCTTGACCTGGACCTTCCCCTTGATGAACTCCAGCCGCACGGTCTCGGGGGCATGGCGTTCCAGCTGCTCGAATTCCTCGACGGACATCTGGGGCTGCTGCTCGGTCCTGGGGGTCATGGCGTCGCCTCCTCGACTCCATAGTGCCCCGACCGGCACGTCCTGCACGCTCATACAACGCCGCCCTCTCCTCCGTGCCGCTTCTCGGCCGTCACGGGTTCCACCGCCTCGGCGGGAGGCCGTTCGCGATGCGGTCGCGGTTGTCGCGGTAGTGGTAGTGGACGCGGTCCTCGATCGGCACGGGGCGGAACGTGTCGGGTACGGGTCCGCCCGTACGGCGTTCCAGCTTCTGCTTCAGGAGGCGGGCCGTCGTGGTTCCCAGGTAGGCGATCTCCTCGAAGCCCTTCTTGACCTCCTCCTCGCTCAGGTCCGGCTCCGCGCGGCATTCCTCGCAGATGCCGTTGATGATCTTCGCCGTTCGCTCGTCGGCGTCGCAGGTGGCGCAGGCCATGAGCACGCGGGTCACACGGGCGCGGAGGGGGCGGGTCTCGGCGGCGTCGTTCTTCTTCGGGGGCATCTTCGTCTCCAATCGGGTGCGGGCGAGTCCGCCCGGGTTCGTGACGGTGGGTGGCAGTCCGTCGGTCAGCGCGCGGGCCATGCCGGCCGGGGTGGCGCCTCGCGTCAGCCACTCGGCGGCGAGGGGTTCGAGGGCTCGGCACTCGGCTTCGGAGAGGGACATGCGGGGGGCTGTGGCGCGGAGTTGGGCGAGTGCGCGGTACGCGGCGCTGGGCTCGGGGGTCGGGTCCGTTGCCGGTGTCCCGTCGGTCTTGGTCTCGGTCTCGGTCTCGCTCTGGCTCTCCGGCGCAGGGGTCGAGGTCGGGGTCGGGTCTTCCGTCCGTGCCAGGCCCGGCTGGTAGTCACGCGTTACGTCCCTGCCGTGGCGCTCGCGCGCGAACTCCGCCCACCACTGCGCCGACCTGGGCGTACGCGACCAGTACGTCCGCGTGACCCACCGCATCGAGTTGTCCTCGACGGTGATGTGTTCCTTGATCCAGCGCAGGTGGCCGGCCTCGGTGAGACTCTTGAGAGACGTACGGCAGGCCTGCTGGCCGTAACGGGGGTGCTCGGCCGCGATCACCTTGTGGCCCATGGCGTGGCCGTTGTCGAGGTGGTCGATGAAGACGGCGATCTCGGCGTCTCGCGGGAGCAGATGTGCGAAGTCCGGGTCGGCGTACGGTTCTTCGTCACCCGTGGCGTGTTTTCCGTAGCCCGTATTGGCCATGGGGTGCGACGGGGACGGCAGGGCAGGGCTAGGCTGGGCGTAAGCCACGATCGACTCTCTTCGATTCGTAGGTCTAGGCCCCGGATCTGGTGCTACCAACACCTACCGGGGCCGATCTATTTGCTTGTTTGCCGTGAACCTAGAGTGGCTTTACGTTGCAGCGCAAGCTGATCACCGAACGTCACCCGTTCGGGTTAAACCCCCCTCAACTCGCGTACGGGCCTGGTTGGTTGGGTTGTTTTTACCCAGCCCAGAACCCAAGAAAAGAGCTCGGATCCCGGGGCTCAAGCTCCGGGGTGAGCTGCGGAGACTCCGGAGAGGAACGCCGTCCAGGCGGGGGCGGGGAGGGCGAGTTCGGGACCCGAGGGGACCTTGGAGTCACGAACTTGGATCGTTGTGGCGAACGCTACTTCGACGCACTCGCCGCCTTCGTCATCGCTGTAGCTCGACTTGAACCACATCAGCTGGTCGTTCACTACTGATCCACCATCCGCTCGATGAAACGGGCCGACTCTGCGGGGCTGAGAGCCTCTGCCCTGATCATGCTAAGCCGCTCAGTCGTACGGCTGACAATGTCCGGATCAGCCGTCAACTGACTCCCCAACTGGCCCTCCGCATAGGCGAATCGCTCGTGGTCGTGGGTCTCCAGCAGCACCATGGGCCCCAACAATGCCGCAGGGATGGCCTGTCCGAAAGGGAGCACCTGGATCACGACGTTTCGCAGGCGGGACACCTGCAACAGGTGGTGCAGTTGAGCCGAGTCCACCAGTGGACTACGTAGCGCGGCCTCGTAAATGGTGAAGCTCAGAGCCACCGGCGGCTTCCGTTCGGTGAGGATTGCCTGCCGCTCCATCCGGCCCGTGATCCGCTCCTCGACCGTCTCCTCATCCAGAGGTGGATATCTGTTCTCGATCAGCGCCCGCGTGTACTCCTTCGTCTGCAACAGCCCTGGGATGTACGTGGCGTCATACGACCAGCGACTGATCGCTTCCTTCTCCCGCTCCACGTACTCCTGCAACCGCGCCGGAAACTTCTCCCGCTGCAAGTAGCCCGTCGCCGCGCTGAGCATCCCGTCGGCCCCGCACATCCCGTCGGCGACATCGAGCACGCGCGGCGTCGGCATCCGTACGCCCTGCTCCATGGACTTGATGGTGTCCGGAGAGTAGTTGGAGGCGGCGGCCAGCTGCTCCCGGCTCACATTGGCCTTCGTGCGCCACCGCTTCAGCTGGTTGCCGCTGTACCGCCAGGCCGCAGGCGGCGGCAGGGAGTTGGCGTTGGACTGGCCCGACACAGCACCCACCTCCGACCGATACACCCCGGCGTGTATCACCTCAGTCACTACCGAGCGTAGCTTCGCAAACGCCACCGTGTGACCATGACCGAATCAATTCACCTACCGGACTGGATCCCCGCGTCCGGCCACCAACTCCGCCTCACCGGCGTCCACTTCGACGCCGTACGCATCGAAGGCGTACGGGGAGAACGGGTCGCCACGCGTCTCATCGAGTCCGCCGACGGGGATGCGGGGCCCGTAGTCTGCGAGGCCGCCGGGTTCCGGTGGATGTACTTCCTTCTGGCGCCGGGGGAAGTGCGCCGGCACAACTGGCCTTTGGGTGTGCAGCAGTTCGGCGGCCGGGGCGCTCGTACCGTCACGTACATCGGGATTCCGGCGCTCTACGGGAACACGTGGCCGTTGCGGTGGTACAGCGAGCCTACGGTTACGGCGCCGTTTGTGGAGGCGGGGCGGTTGGGGGCGGTGCTGGAGCTGGTGGGGGCGTAGGTCGGGGCTGTTGGGCGCGCGCTGTGGAGAGATTCGCGCGGACGGTCTTTGTTGTCGGGTGGTCCTCGCCCAGTACACGAAGACAGCCGGCAAGTGCCTGTTCGTAGAGCGGGATCGCCCGCGCCATATCCCCCAACACCTGATAGGCGTAAGCCAGGTTGTTCCGCGACGTCAGCGTGTTCGGGTGATCCTCACCCAACACCCGCACAGAATCCTCCAACGTCCGCTCAAACAACGGAACCGCCCGCACCAGATCCCCCGACACCCGATACGCGCCAGCCAGGTTGTTCCGCGAAAGCAACGTGTCCGGGTGATCCTCACCCAACACCCGCACACGATCCTCCAACGTCCGCTCAAACAACGGAACCGCCCGCGCCACATCCCCCGGCGCCCGATACGCGCAAGCCAGGTTGTTCCGCGAAAGCAACGTGTCCGGGTGATCCTCACCAAACACCCGCACACAATCCTTCAACGTCCGCTCAAACAACGGAACCGCCCGCACCACATCCCCCGACGCCTCATATGCGCCAGCCAGGTTGTTCCGCGAAGCCAACGTGTCCGGGTGATCCTCACCAAACACTCGCACACAATCCTTCAACGTCCGCTCATACAACGGAACCGCCCGCACCACATCCCCCGACGCCTCATATGCGCCAGCCAGGTTGTTCCGCGAAACCAGCGTGCTCGGATCATCCTCACCGAAGAGCCGAGTAGCCGCTGCCAGAGAGCGAACAAAGCAGTCGGTTGCCTGGCTCAACTGCCCTTGCTCCTGGAGGAACTGTCCCGTCAGAATGACGATCACAGCAATCTCAGCCGTGTCCTCACCCGGATCGCTTGCATCGAGGATGGCCTCGGTATGGGGAAGCAGGGCTCTCCACGTCGGCCAGCCCGCAACGTTTGCACGGGGGTCGCGCGGAAGCTCGTCAAGCATCAGCTCCGTGGCCCGTTCACGCGCAGCCAGGATGCGCGCCTGATCACGATGCAGATCGTCCGCCGACGGTGTGCGGGCCACCATCCGGACCAGGCGGTGGATGCCGACCCCTGCCCGGTCGAGCGTGATCATGTTGTAGTCGGCCAACAGACCCAGGAGCTGTGCGAGGTCGATCGGATCCTCGGCGAGCGACTGGAACAGAGATCGCGGAATGCCGGTCGGGGCGTACCACGCCGCGATCCGCAAGATCTCCACCGCCCTGGGATCCTGCTCCTCAAGCGCGTCCAGCGTGATGCGCCAGATCCGGGCGACCGTCCGTGCAGGGTCAAAGCCGCCCGGTGCCGCAGCCGCCGCACGCGCCGGATACTGCTCCAGCATGGCCCGGTACGCCGCGATCGAGACCTCCCTCTGCGCGATGAAGGCGCCGGCCTGTTCCAGAGCGAGCGGCAGATGACCAAGTTCCTCCGCCAGCGCACGGGCCTCGTCTTCCTCACCGCCCCCGACGAGGCCTGACAGCAGGGCCAGCGAAGCGTCCTGATCCAGCACACGCAACGAGATCGGCTCGCACACCCACCCCCGCTTGTACCGGCTCGTGATCAAATGACGCCCGGAAGCCCGTAGTTGGCCCGTCCAGGCATGCACATCACCCGGCTTCTCCGCGTTGTCGAAGACCAGCAGCCACCCGGGATGCGTCTGCAACCACCCGACAGCCCACTCGGCGGCCTGCGTAGTGGTGAGATCGGACGCCTCCTCGCCCCGCAGCCGCACGGTCAGCGCCGCGAAACCCGCCTCGATCAGCTCAGGGGTGTCCGAGCGGATCCACCACACCAGCCGATACGCCCCCGCATGATCATGCGCGTAGTGCAGAGCAAGAGTCGTCTTCCCGACGCCCCCAAGCCCGTGCACCGTCTGCGTAATCGTCTGCGACTCCCCCGAAAGCGCCCGCTCCAGCTCGGCCATCGCCTCCACCCTGCCGACGAAAATCGGCGACGGCAGTTCCGGCAGGTTGTTCAATCCCGGCGGGACTTCGACGTCGTACACCGTTGCCCTACGCGACGGCCCCTCCCGGTCCGCAGCCGCAACGTCCTCCGGAACCAACTCCCCCACCGCCGCCACAAATCCGGGCCGCGCCGCCAACCCCACCACCGACACCGCCGTCAGCTGATCCCCGTCGTAATCCCGCCGCCGATCGGTCGTCACAACCCCGACGAGCCGCCCCTTAACGAAGAGCGCCGCCCCGGAAGCCCCCGCCCACGCCGACTTCTCGTCCCTCTTGCCAGGAACGGCGACCCCGTCGACGTACGCCGTGATCAGCCCACCCGACTTGAGCCCCGTAAGCCTTTCGATGTGGCCGCGGATCTCCTTCGTGTCCCGGATACCGTCCCGCACCTCGGACCGGGGGAAGCCCACTGCGACGCACTCAAGCCGCCCCTCGTCCGCTACGACCGGGCCGCCGTCGATCCGCCCCCAGCGGACAGGTTCAACACCGGCCGGCCGCACCCACCCCGGATCCGTGATCCTGACCAACGCCCCGTCCGCCTGAGGCTCCCGCTCCAGATCGGGTGGCTCCGCCTGCGGCCACAACACTTCCGCCGCAAGCCATTTGGAGTCGTCGCCGAGATCCCTGACCTCCAAGTCCCCACAGCCCAGCACATTGTGAAGCGCCGTAAGAACAAGCTGATCCCCGACCAGATACCCGGTCCCCGAACACTTCCCGACCGGATTCCAGATCTCCACGACCCGCCGCACGTCCACAGCCACAGGCCAACACCCCCGCGCTCCCCGTTACTTGGGGCGTTCCCCGGAGTCGTCCGCGATACGCCGGTCCTCGCCCTCGGCATCGACCGGCTGGAGCGTGAGCTTCACGCGGCTCGTCGTGCCCTTCGACCGTGAGGCCTTCGCCTCCGCGCTGAACGGGAGCACCAAGACCTTCGCCCGGGCCTCCCCGTCCATCTTCATGTCCACGGCGAACTCGACCTCCACCGGCCCCGTCCGGAACTGGATCTCCTGCCCCGCTCCGTCCCGCGCCGCCTGCTGAAGCTCCGCGCGGATCGCCCCGATCGCCTCGGCCAACCCCATCCACACCTCATCGGCCATCGGGCGTCCCCCTCGTCCCCGTACCCGCACATCCCCGTGCACGCATGTGGGGCGCAGCGTACTCGCCGCGCCCCACAACCTGCTTGAAAAGACCGCTAATTGACTACTTCACCGGTAATTGGCTACTTCACCGGCCTGATCCCCAGCGGACCCGCGATCTCCTCCGCCATCACCGCGCCCGCCTCGAACTCCAGCGTCTCGTCGCCCATGCTCACGTCCGTGTCCAGGCCGTCCAGTTCCGGGAGGGGCTGGTTGAGGCGGACGTGGGCGACCAGGGACTGGAGGGCGCGGAGGGAGGCCGAGGCGGTGGAGCCCCAGTTGGAGAAGTAGGAGAACTGCCACCACCACAGGGCTTCCGTGGTGCGGCCGGCGCGGTAGTGGGCCATGCCGTGGCGGAGGTCGGTGATGACGTCGGCGAGGTCGTCGGAGATGCGGGCCGGTACCGGGGCCTTGCGCGGCTCGTAGGGGTCGAAGACCTCCGAGTACACGTCGATCGGCTCCAGCATCGCCGCGAGGCGCTCGCGGATCTCGTCCACGTCCGGCTCCGGGCCCAGGTCGGGCTCGTAGCGCTCGTCGGGGACGATGTCCTCGTGCGCGCCCAACCGGCCGCCCGCCAGGAGGAGTTGGGACACCTCCAGGAGGAGGAAGGGGACCGCCGAGTCGGGGTCCTCACCCTTCGCTACCTCCGACACGGCCACCAGGAAGCTCTCGACCTGGTCCGCGATCTGGACCGCGAAGTCGTCCGGGTCCTGCGCAGTGGCATGCAGCGTGGCGTCAGACATCTAGGAGTCGTCTCCCCTCGAAGGCGCGGCCGAGGGTCACCTCGTCCGCGTATTCCAGGTCGCCGCCCACCGGGAGGCCGCTGGCCAGGCGGGTGACCTTGAGGCCCATGGGCTTGATCATGCGGGCGAGGTACGTGGCCGTGGCCTCGCCTTCCAGATTGGGGTCCGTGGCAAGGATCAGTTCCGTGACCGTACCGTCGGCCAACCGCGCGAGAAGTTCTCGTATACGCAGGTCGTCGGGTCCGACACCTTCGATCGGGCTGATCGCTCCGCCGAGGACGTGGTACTTGCCCCGGAACTCGCGGGTGCGTTCCACCGCCACTACGTCCTTCGGCTCCTCCACAACGCAGATCACCGAGAGGTCGCGGCGCGGGTCGCGGCAGATGCCGCACAGTTCTTCCTGCGCGACGTTTCCGCAGGTCGCGCAGAAGCGGACCTTCGCCTTGACCTCCATCAGGCACTGCGCGAGCCGCCGTACGTCCGTCGGCTCCGCCTGGAGGATGTGGAAGGCGATCCGCTGCGCGCTCTTGGGACCGACGCCGGGGAGTCGCCCCAATTCGTCGATGAGGTCCTGGACCACGCCTTCGTACAACG
The DNA here is from genome assembly GCF_044457795.1 of Streptomyces sp. NPDC050528. Lineage (NCBI taxonomy): Bacteria > Bacillati > Actinomycetota > Actinomycetes > Kitasatosporales > Streptomycetaceae > Streptomyces > Streptomyces sp. NPDC050528. The sequence goes on along the minus strand of NZ_JBITHH010000020.1, from coordinate 25,090 downwards.
GACTGCCTGCCCTTCCGTGGAGTCATGCGGTACGCGTGACACGTACGTACCGTAGTTGGCCGCGGCCTGTCTTAGAAAGGCAGACCCGGGATACCGCTGCCGCCGCCCAGTCCTTGCGCGAGCGGGCCGAGCTTCTGCTGCTGGAGGGTCTGCGCGTTCTCGTTGGCCGCCTGGACCGCCGCGACGATCAGGTCCGCGAGGGTCTCGGTGTCCTCGGGGTCGACGGCCTTCGGGTCGATCTTCAGCGCGCGCAGCTCGCCGGCGCCGGTGACGGTGGCCTTGACCAGCCCGCCGCCCGCCTGTCCGTCGACCTCGGTCCGCGCCAGCTCCTCCTGCGCGGCCGCCAGGTCCTGCTGCATCTTCTGGGCCTGCTGCAGCAGCTGCTGCATATTGGGCTGGCCACCACCGGGAATCACGATCAGCTCCTGGTTTCGTACGGCTGTCGGTCTTGGATACGGCTGTATGGGCGCGGTTCCGCCCGCTCGGCACGAGCCTACGTGGTCCGGGCAGTCATCGCTTCAGCACTCTTTCGAGTGAGTCTTCACCGTGTCCTATACCTGATCAAGACCCACTTCCGGGCGGAAAAGAGGTGAAACCAGATCCTTCGCCACCCATTGGGCGGTAGGAAGGGTCCGGCACATCAGCATCAGGTGTCACACGACGTAAGGGAGTGCCGGGTGGGTCAGCCCGAGATTCAGCCCGAAGGTGGCGATCTGGCCGGGCGGACGTTTCCGCTCGGGGACTGGGGCGAGCCGACGGCCCGGCTGGACGAGCTGTACCGGTGGGTCGAGCGCGAGGCGCTGGAGACGGCGGACGGCTATCTCACCGGCCGGGTGTGGAAGCGGCGCGGGGCGCGGATGCTGCGCGCGGGCGCCGCGCTGGGCGCGCTGGCGGGCGCCGCGCTGCCCCTGCTGGACCTCACCGGGGTGGCGGACGGGCTGGTCGCCTGGGGCTATCTGGCGCTGTTGCTGGGGGCCGCGTGCGTGGCCGGGGACCGGTTCTTCGGGATGACCTCCGGCTGGATGAGGGACGTCGCTACGGCGCAGGCCGTGCAGCGGCGTCTCCAGGCACTCCAGTTCGACTGGGCGTCCGAGGGCGTCCGGGAGTTCCTGGGACCCGCGGAGGGCACCGCGAGCGAGGCCGCGGACCGGTGTCTGGGGGTGCTGCGGCGCTTCTCCGAGGACGTGACGGAACTGGTCCGGGTGGAGACCGCCGACTGGATGGTGGAGTTCCGGACCGGGGCGGGGCCGCTGGGCATCCAGTCCGCGGTGGTCCCCGGCAGCCGGCAGGAGGGAACCGTCGTGCAGGGCAGGTTCCCGCAGCCGCCGGGACCGGGCGGACCGGGCGGGCCTGGTGGCGGCGGCAGCCGGCCGAACATGCCGAGACAGCGGCCACCGGAGCCCAGGTGAGCCGGTCCAAGGTGGGGCCGGAGGCGAGGGTGAGTTCGCTGTAGCCACTCCACTGCGGGCCCCCGCTCCCCAGCCGGATCGTGGGGTCACGGTACGAGCGGCACCGGAAAACACGCAGGGGGTCCTGGCCGAAGTTCGGGTGACGTTCAACTGGCCTTGACGTGAGGGGAGTTGGCGAGGGAACCGGGAAGCGGGTTCAGCCTGCCTTCGTGTACGTCAGCTTCTCCCCGTTGCTGGTGTTCACGCGCTCCAGCGTGGTGTCCGACAGCAGGGTGATCTCGGTGGCGGAACCCGGGTTGCAGGACGACAGCGGCTTCCCGGAGGTGACGGTGGACGCGCCGATCGCCAACGGGCTCTCACCACCCGGCTCTTGGGCGAGGTCGGCGGTGAACTCGCAGTGGTAGCCAGGGCCGTTCGCTACGAGGGTCAGCACGGGCGACCCCACCTTCCCCTGCCGGATGGTGAGTTGGCGGGTGTTGTGGCCCGTGGCGTTGTCGATGGACGCGTTCCAGGTGCCGAGGTATCCGCTGGGTACGGAACCGTCGCTGGTCGGTGTGGCGGACGGCGACGGTTTCCCTGTGGTCGCGGTCGGCCCCGGGGTCGTGGGCGCGGCGCTGGTGGCCTGACCTCCCGAACCCGCCTTCGTACGGCCGCTGTTGCTCCCGTCCTTCATCAACGCGTACACCGAGCCGCCCGCCCCCAGCGCGACGACCAGCGCGACCAGGACGAGCAGCGCGGTCGACCTGCCGTTCCTGCGCGGCGGCTGGGGCTCCCCGTACATCGGAACGGCCCCGACCGGCCCCGGACCGTAGGGCGGGGTCGCGCCGAGGCCGCCGTTGTGGGGGTACGGGTTGTACGGCACCTGGCCGCCCCAGCCGAGGAGTTGGCGGGACGGGGGCTGGGGGTACCCGTAGGGGTCGGCGGGCTGGGCATGCTGAGCGGGCTGCTGCGGGTCGGCGTACGCGGCGGAGGGCTGGGGGTGCTGCTGCGGGTAGCCGTAGGCCGGGTGCGGGGGCTGTGGGGGCGGCGGTGTCCGGGTGGCCCCGGCCGGGTCGGCGACCACGGTCGGGGAGTGCTCGCCCTGCGCCGCGCCGGGCGCCGCTGCGGGTGGTGTCGGCGAGGAGTCGTCGGAGGCGGGGGCATGCTCGGGCGAGGCCTCGGAGGCGGCGGGAGTCTTACGCAAGAGGTCCGGCTCTCCTACGGCTACGGGAGGGGCGGCGGGAGGGGTGGGAGCGGCGGCGTCGGCAGCAGAACCGGGAGCAGCAGCGGGCGTAGGACTGGCGGCCGGAGCGGGCGCGGCCCCCTGAGCTGTCTCCGGGGTCACCGTGTCCGGGCGGCCCTGGGATGCCAAGCCCTCAATGGAACCCTCCGTCGAACCCTCCGTCGCCGAGGCGCCCGCCTCCGGGTCCCCTCGTTCCGGGTCAGGGCCCTTCGTCTCCGGCCCACCTTGCTCCAGCGTGGCCTTCTCCAGATCCACCCGTTCCAGATCCACCCGTTCCAGATCCGTCGTCTCCGGGTCCTCCGTGTCCAGCAACTGCACGGCGTGGCGGCCGAGTTGGGCGACCAGCGCGCCCGGCAGCCACGGGTCCCGGGACCGGCCCCCCGAGACCGTGTCCTCGGCGCCCGTGCGGTCGAGGATGCGGTTCAGGGTGGGGCGGGTGGCCGGGTCCTTGCGGAGGCAGTCGCGGACGAGGTCGGCGATGCCCTCGGGGACGCCCGACAGGTCGGGTTCCTCCTGGGCGATGCGGAACATCAGGGCGTGGACGCCGCTGTTGGCGGTGCCGAAGGGGAGGGTGCCGGTCGCGGCGTAGGCGAGGACGGAACCGAGGCAGAAGACGTCGCAGGCCGGGGTGATGCGGTCGCCCCGCACCTGTTCCGGTGCCATGAAACCGGGCGAGCCGACCAGCGAACCGGTGCGGGTGAGTCCGTCGCCGGCCTGGGTCTCCAGGGCCCGCGCTATGCCGAAGTCGATGACGCGGGGGCCGTCGATGGTCACCAGCACGTTGGACGGCTTGAGGTCGCGGTGGACGATGCCGGCGGCGTGGATGTCCTGGAGCGCGTGCGCGAGCCCGGCCGCGAGGATCCGTACCGAGCGCTCGGGCAGTGCGCCGTGATCGCGCCCGACGACCTGTTGCAGGCTGGGCCCGGCGACGTACCCGGTGGCCACCCACGGCACCTCGGCCTCGGTGTCCGCGTCCAGCACGGGTGCCGTCCAGTGCCCGCCGACCCGACGCGCGGCCCGCACCTCCTGCCGGAACCGGGCCCGGAACTCCTCCTGCGCGGCGAGATCTTCGCGCACGAGTTTCACGGCGACGGTACGACCCCGGTCCGACCGGGCCAGATACACATGCCCCATGCCACCGGCACCCAGCCGGGCCAACAGCCGGTACGCCCCGATCCGCTGCGGATCGCCCGCCCCCAGTTTCTCCACGACCGCGCCGCCTCCCCTGAATTCCCCGGTCACACCCCAGTCGCGCGCTGGTGCTCCGCGACAGACCGGGAACAGCCCGAGAATAGTGCGGGGAATCGACGGGACGGATGGTGAGGTGTCTACGGTTCCGTAACGGCCAAGCCGTCCTGGTCACCGGGCGGACCGAGTTCGTCCAGTACCGCCGACAACTCCTCCAGCACCCCCACCGCCTCCGCGAGCCGCGCCTCACCGAACGCCTCCACCAACCGGTCCGCGTACATCGCGTGTCCCGGGCTCACCCGCTCGATCGCCGCCCGCCCCTCCCCCGTAGGCGCCAGCAGCTTCGCCCGTCGGTGGGCGGGGTTCGCCCGGTACTCGGCCAGCCCCCGTTCCACCAGCAGGTCGGCGATGCGCTGGACGCTCTGACGGGTGATGCCCATCGCGCGGGCGATCCCGGAGACCGGGAGCGGCTCGGTGAGGACCGCGCCCAGTACCTGCCACCAGGCGGCCGTGAGACCGGCGGGGCGCGCCAACTCCTCGGCCACCGCGAGGAATTGGCCGTTCAGCCGGAAGACCCCGAGGGCGCTGCGGCTGAGCAGTTCCTGGCGTTCACGGCGTTCACGGCTCACAGCGCGCCGGCCTTCTGGAGGACGCCGTACGCCTCCGCGTCCGAGTCGTGGAACAGGCGGTACCACGCGTCGAGCACCTCACCCTCGTACACCCCGAGCAGCCGGAGCACCTCCCGCGCGAAGGCGACCGGCTCGGTGGGACCGGCGGTGACCAGATTCCCGTCGGTCACCGCGTCCGCGTCGACGTACCGTTCGCCGCCGCCGTACCCGGTCGCCGCCAGATAGAAGGAGACCGCGCCGGTGTGGTCCCGGTCGTCCAGCAGCCCCTCGCGCGCGAGCCCGGCGGTCGCCCCGCAGATCGCGGCGACGGGAACACCGGCGTCGAGGAACTCCCGTGCCGTACGGGCGAAGGGAGCGAGATCGTCCCCCGTGTCCCACAGATCCGCGCCCGGGAGGATCAGCAGCGAGCTGTCCTCCGGCCGTACGTCCGCCAGCGCCAGGTCCGGCGCGATGCGCAGACCGCCGATGCTCACCACCGGCCCACGGGTCGGCCCGACCGTCCGGATCCCGTACCCGGCGCGGGCCAGGTGCGCGGTCGTATGGCCCGTCTCCCAGTCGGCGAGGGTGTCGTACACGGCGAGATGCACGGGCTTGCGGGTGTCGCTGCTGCTCATGACTCCTCCAGCCACTATGACAGGATACTGCGTTATTGACAGCATACTGTCGAATCACCTCACAAACAATCCGGCGGGCAATCCGACGGCAACTCGATGGACAACCTGTCGCGGAAACCCCCCGACCACAGACAGGACGCCGATTCCGTTTCCGCATCGCGGACATTTACGCTCACCCGCATGACCCCTCAGCCCAACCCCCAGGCCGGCGCCGCCGTGAAGGCCGCGGACCGTGCGCACGTGTTCCACTCCTGGTCCGCGCAGGAGCTCATCGACCCGCTCGCCGTGGCCGGCGCGGAGGGGTCGTACTTCTGGGACTACGACGGCAAGCGCTACCTGGACTTCACCAGCGGGCTCGTCTACACGAACATCGGGTACCAGCACCCGAAGGTCGTCGCCGCGATCCAGGAGCAGGCCGCGACCCTCACCACCTTCGCGCCCGCGTTCGCGATCGAGGCCCGCTCCGAGGCCGCCCGGCTCATCGCCGAGCGGACCCCCGGCGACCTGGACAAGATCTTCTTCACCAACGGTGGCGCCGATGCCGTAGAGCACGCGACCCGCATGGCCCGGCTGCACACCGGGCGGCCGAAGGTGATGTCCGCCTACCGCTCGTACCACGGCGGTACCCAGCAGGCGATCAACCTCACCGGCGATCCCCGCCGTTGGGCCAGCGACAGTGCCGCCGCCGGGGTCGTGCACTTCTGGGCGCCCTTCCTGTACCGGTCCCGTTTCTACGCCGAGACCGAGGCGCAGGAGTGCGAGCGCGCGCTGGAGCACCTGGAGACGACGATCGCCTTCGAGGGCCCGGCGACCATCGCCGCGATCGTCCTGGAGACCGTTCCGGGCACCGCCGGGATCATGGTGCCGCCGCCCGGTTATCTCGCCGGGGTCCGTGAGATCTGCGACAAGTACGGGATCGTCTTCATCCTGGACGAGGTGATGGCCGGGTTCGGGCGCACCGGTGAGTGGTTCGCGGCGGATCTGTTCGACGTCGTACCGGACCTGATGACCTTCGCGAAGGGCGTGAACTCCGGGTACGTGCCGCTCGGCGGTGTCGCCATCTCCGGCGCGATCGCGGACACCTTCGGCAAGCGGCCCTACCCGGGCGGACTGACGTACTCCGGGCACCCGTTGGCCTGTGCCGCGGCCGTCGCGACGATCAACGTCATGGCCGAGGAGGGCGTCGTAGAGAACGCCAAGGCCCTTGGTACGAGTGTCGTCGAGCCCGCCCTCCGTGCGCTGGCCGAGCGGCACCCGAGCATCGGCGAGGTGCGTGGCGTCGGGATGTTCTGGGCGCTGGAGCTGGTGAAGGACCGCGAGACGCGCGAGCCGCTGGTGCCGTACAACGCGGCCGGTGAGGCGAACGCGGCGATGGCCGCCTTCGGTGCCGCCGCCAAGCAGCAGGGGCTGTGGCCGTTCATCAACATGAACCGGACGCATGTCGTCCCGCCGCTCAATGTGAGCGAGGCCGAGCTGAAGGAAGGGCTCGCGGCTCTCGACGCGGCGCTCTCCGTCGCGGACGAGTTCACCGCGTAGAACCTCACCGAACCTTGTACAACCGCGTGCAATACCGCGCCGAATACACCTCTTAGCACCCGGAATGGGCGGGTCCGTTCAACCGGTGCCCGCATCCGGGCAGGACGGGAACCCGAACGCGTAAGGTGGCGTGCTCGTAGACATATACGAGTACGCCATCGAACGCGACGAGGGAGACGCCCCGACGATGCCCGGAGGAAGCAGCGGCAGCGGCGCCGTGACCCGCAGCACCCTGCGGCAGCAGATCGCCGACGCGTTGCGCGACGAGGTCCTGGCGGGCCGGCTCCAGCCCGGTCAGGAGTTCACGGTGAAGGAGATCGCCGAGCAGTACGGCGTCTCCGCGACTCCGGTCCGGGAAGCGCTCGTCGATCTCTCCGCGCAGGGACTCCTGGAAGCCGACCAGCACCGCGGCTTCCGCGTCCACGAGTACTCGGTGGCCGACCACCGCGGGATGATCGAGGCCCGCGCCCTGGTCACCGAGGGCATGTTCCTGGCCCTGGCCGGCGGCCACCCCGTCTTCGACCGCACCGAGGACCCCCGTACGGTCGCCGCGCTCGCCGGGGTCCGCCGCCGCGGCGAGGAGGCGCAGCGCGCCGCCGACGCGGGTGACCTCACCGTGCTGATCGGCTACGACCTGCGCTACTGGCGCGAGTTGAGCGCCATGTTCGGCAACCCCTACCTCGGCGACTTCCTGCACCGGCTGCGTGTCCAGTCCTGGGTGTGCACGGTGCAGCACCTGCGCCGGGTGAGCGATCTGCGCGGCCGGCTGTGGTCCGAGCACACCGAACTGGTCGATGCCCTGGCGCGCCGGGACACCCCGGCCGCGCGCTCGATCGTCCTGGCGTACAACACGCACTCCCTCGACCTCATCGAGCGGCTGGCCGCCCGGTGACCGGACCGGAAAGGGCCGCTCCGGCCGTGGACAGTGCCCCCGTGGACCCCACCAGTTCCTCCGTGGACCCCAGTGCCGTCGTCGTGGACCTCAGTGTCGTCGTGCCCGCCTACAACGAGGAACAACGGCTCGGGCCCACGCTCGACGCGATCACCACGTATCTCGGCGACAACGAGGGCCGCTTCGGTGACTGGGAGATCATCGTCGCCGACGACGGCTCCACCGACGGCACCCGCGAGGTCGTCACCTCCCGCGCCGATCCTCGCGTGCAGGTGGTCACCAGCCCCCGCAACCGCGGCAAGGGCCACGCCCTGCGCCTCGGCGTCGCCGCCTCGCGCGGCCACCGCGTGCTGGTCACCGACGCCGATCTGGCCGCTCCCATCGAGGAGTTGGAGAAGCTCGACAAGGAGCTGAGCGAGGGCCGCGCGGCCGCGATCGGCTCCCGGGCCGCACCGGGCGCGACGATAGAGAGCCACCAGCATCCGATACGCGAACTCCTGGGCCGTGCGGGCAACTTCCTCATACGCCAGGCCGCGGTGCCCGGCATACGCGACACCCAGTGCGGCTTCAAGCTCTTCGAGGGCGACCGCGCCCGCGAGGCCTTCGCCGCCTCCCGGATCAACGGCTGGGGCATCGACGTAGAAGTCCTCCAGCACTTCCGCCGCGCCGACTGGGAGGTCGCCGAGGTCCCGGTGCGCTGGGCCCACCAGTCCGGCTCGAAGGTACGGCCCCTCGACTACGCCAAGGTCCTCGCCGAACTCGGCCGCCTCCGCGCCCGCTCCCTGCGCCCGGTCGACATCCTGGTCGTCGTCCTCTTCCTCCTCATGTCGGTCGCCCTCTACTCGGGCCGCCTCTTCGACCCCAACCACCGCTACCTGGAGGACTCGCTCCAGGACCAGAACCAGTGGGAGTGGTTCTTCGCGGTCACGGCCGACAACGTGGCCCACCTCCACAACCCGTTCTTCTCGAACCTCCAGGGCTTCCCCGACGGCGTGAACCTCATGGCCAACACGGTCATGCTGGGCCTGTCGGTCCCCTTCACGCCCCTCACCCTGCTGGCAGGGCCCGCGGTCTCGCTCAGCGTCTGCATGGCCCTCGGCCTCGCGGCCACGGCCGCCGCCTGGTACTGGCTGATCGTGAAGCGCGTCGTACGGCAACGGGCCGCGGCCTTCGTCGGCGCCTCGCTCGCGGCCTTCGCGCCGCCGATGGTCAGCCACGCCAACGCGCACCCGAACTTCGTCATCCTCTTCATGATCCCGCTGATCATCGACCGCGCCCTGCGCCTGTGCGCGGGCACCCGGGTCGTCCGCGACGGCGTCGTGCTCGGCGTGATGGCGGCCTACCAGATCTTCCTCGGCGAGGAACCGCTCCTCCTCGCGTCGATCGGCATGGTTCTGTTCGCCGCGTCCTACGGCGTCCTCAACAGGGAGGTCGTCCGGGCCTCCTGGCGCCCCCTGCTGAAGGGCCTGGGCATCGCGGCCGGGGTCTGCGCGCCGATCATCCTGATCCCGCTCTGGTATCAGTTCGTCGGTCCCCAGAGCTACAAGAGCGTCCTGCACGGCGACAACGCCGGCAACAGCCCGCTCGCCCTGCTCTCCTTCGCCGAACGCTCCCTGATCGCGGGCAACGAGGTCCGCGCGAACTCCCTCTCCCTCAACCCCACCGAGCAGAACGCCTTCTACGGCTGGCCGCTCGTCGCCCTCGCCTTCGCCATCGTCGTACGGCTGTGGGAGCACGCGCTCGTCAAGGCGCTGGCGTTCACGGCGGTCGCGGCGGCGATCCTGTCGATGGGCCCCAAGATCCGCATCCCGCTCACGGACACGATCTACCCGGGCCCCTGGGCCCTGCTCGCCCACAAGCCGCTCTTCGAGTCGGTGATCGAGGGCCGGGTCGCGATGATCTGCGCACCGGCACTGGGCATGCTGCTGGCGATCGCGGTCGAGAAGCTGGCGGCGACGCGCCAGATCGGCACGCAGTACATCGGCCTGCTCGCCGTGTGCATGGCCCTGATCCCGATCATCCCGGCGCCGCTGAAGGCCGTAGACAGGGCGGCGGTACCCGCCTTCTTCACGGACGGCACCTACAAGTCGTACGTCCGCGCCGGCGAATCCATCGTCCCGGTCCCGCTCGCCGACCCCGGCGCGGCGGAACCCCTGCACTGGCAGACGGCCGCCGGCCTCGGCTTCAAGATGCCGGGCGGCTACTTCAACGGTCCCTACGGCGACGACCGCATCGGCATCTACGGCGCCTCGCCCCGCTACACCTCCAACATGCTGCGTGACGTCCGCTACACCGGCGTCATCCCCACCATCGGCAAGAACTGGCAGGCGCAGGCCAAGGCCGACTTCGCGTTCTGGCACGCGGGGGCGCTGGTGGTCGCGCCGCAGCCCAACGACGACAAGCTCCGCACGGCGGTGGAGAAGCTGGTGGGGCGGCCCGGTAAGTGGGTGGACGGCGTGTGGGTATGGGACCTGCACGAGGGGAGCTGACCCGGGCCGCACCGACTACTCTTCCCCCTACTCTTGCCTGACCACCATGCGAGATCCACGATGCGCAGCGAGTAACCGAGGAGCCCCCTTTTGGCCTGTGACCTGTGGCTGGTCCCGCTCGTCGACGTGTTGTGCCACACCCCCGACAATCCGTTCGCCGACGAACTCGCGCTCTACAACTCCCTGTTGGCCGAGGCCGGGCTCCCCCCGGTGCCGGTGTACCAGTACATGCCGGGCCTGTCCGGCGAGGTCGCCCCGGTCGCGGGCTTCGACTACGACGCGCTGCACTTCCTGCGCCGGGCCTACCTCCTCCAGGTCTGCGGTCTCCCGGTGACGCCGGTCGACGACTTGGGCGGCGACTACGAACAGCTCCTGGAGATGTTCGAGACGACGGCCCAGCAGTCCCACCTGGTCTGGCACTACGACCACGCGGGCGCCTACGTCCCCGTCGACTTCCCGCACCCGCTCTCGAACGACGAACTCCTCGCCGGCGGCGGCCCGTTGGGCTCGTCCCAAACCCTGCTCCGCGAGCTGGAGTTCGTGGCCCCGACGATCGGCATCGACCCGGCGAACCCGCCCGCGACACCCGAACCCCCCGCCGCGCCCACGGAGTTGGAGGAACCGGCCGTCCCCGCGCCGTACGACCCCAGCCCGTTCGCCCGCGAGCGGCACGTCTGGCTGGGCCTGCACGCGGCGGCGACGCGCAGCCTGGCGCAGGGTTCGATGATCGTGTTCAGCTAACGGTTCCGGTCGGCGATCCGGGAGGAGTCCTCGCTCGCCGCCATGTCCTGTGTGCCGATGACGCCGAGCAGTTCGAGCTGCGCGGCGCCCTCGGTGCCGGGCGGGGCGGTGAACCAGAGCAGGCGCTGCCGGCCGTCCTCGCTGAACAGGCTGTGGCAGTCCAGCTCGATGACGCCCAGCGTGGGGTGCACGATCCGCTTGTGATCGGTGCGGCGCAGCCCCACGTCATGGGTGTCCCACAGCGCCGCGAACTCCTCACTGCGCCGCCGCAGCGCGGCCGTCATCCCGGCGACCTCGCTGTCCCGGCTCCGCCGGGCGGCCACGGCCTGGAGGTCGGCGACGAAGACCCGTGAGTGGTGCGCGTGGTCCTCGGCCGGATACACCGCGCGGGACGCCGGATCGGTGAACCACCGGTACGCGAACCCGGTCGCCGGTCCCCGCGCTTCCGGCGCCCGCCCCAGCAGGGCCGCAGCCAGCTCGTTCTGTACGAGGGTCTCGTGCAGGTCGGTGATGACCTGGGCCGGGGTGGTGGCCAGCCGGTCCAGCAGCCCGAGCAGGGCGGGCTGGACGTGCCGGGCGCCCACGCCGTGCGCCGACTCGGGCAGCGGCCGGTCGGCGAGGTGGAACAGGTGGTCGCGCTGGTCACCGCCGAGGCGCAGCGCGCGGGCGAGGGCGGACAGGGTCTGGGCGGAGGGCTGGGCGCCGCGCCCGCGCTCCAGCTCGGTGTAGTAGTCGGCGGACAGCCCCGCCAGCTGCGCGACCTCCTCGCGCCGCAGCCCGGGCACCCGGCGCCGGGGCCCGACGGGCAGCCCGACATCGGCCGGCCGGACCCGGTCACGCCGGGACTTGAGGAACGCCGCGAGCTCGGAAAGGTTCACCGTCTCATCGTCGCCTTTCGAAGGCGTCCGAGCCAGGGGCTGTCAACCCCTGGGTGGGCTCAGCCCTGGCCGGGCGGCCGCCGGGGACGGATGGTTGCCCCATACCCACACAGCACCACGAGGAATGAGAACACCATGCCTTTCGCGAACTTCAAGGTCCCCGCCGGCGCCCTCACCGCCGAGCAGAAGGAGCAGATCATCACGCGCACCACGGACCTGTACGCCGAGATCTTCGGCGACGGCGCCCGCGCCACCACCCTCGTCCTGGTCGAAGAGGTCGCCGACGCGGGCTGGGGCATCGGCGGCGGCGTCCTGACCCTCGCCAAGATCCAGGGGACACCGCAGGAATGAGCGCCTAGCGGATCTTGGCGAGGCCGGTCGCGACGTCCTCGGCGTTCATCACCGGGGTGTAGGTCAGCTCGGCACCCAGGTTCAGGAAGAACGGCTCACTGATCGACGGAATGTCGGAGGGGTCCGCCAGATCGAAGAACAGGTAGGCGGTCCGCTTGCCGCCGTCCGCGGTGAAGTAGGCCGCCTCCGGCTTGATCTGCTCCAGGGACTCCTCCATGAGCTTCCCGAGAGTCCCGTTACGGATGGCCTCGTTCCCCTTTTCGGTGTCCATGGACGCCTTCAGCATCATGCGCATCGCAGTCACCTTCTCCTGGTCGGCGTGCGCGGGGTGGACAACGTCAGGATATGCCTGATATGCGATTGATGTTCGATACGGGCGGCGGACTAGAGCTCCTGAAGGAGCCACAGCGACGCCGTCAGCACGGCGACCCCGCGCACGGCGATCAGTGCCAGCCTCGCGGTGGTGACCGGGCGCCGGCCCCGGAGCAACCACGTCCACGTGACGACCAGGGTCGCCGCGACCACGAGGAACACCACCGACTCCGGCCGGGCGTAGGGGTCGTTCCGCCAGGGCCACAGCAGGTACGCCCACCACACCGCGGCCGCCGTGGTGAGCACGGACTCCAGCACCAGGGCCGTGCGGGCCTCGCCCGGTTCCAGCGCGGCTTGTGTCGTCGTCATCCGGGCTCCCCCACTCGTATGGATATACCGCTGCCCGGAGCCAGGAGGCTCCGGGCAGCGGTGCAAAGGTGTCCGGAGTCTAGAAGACCGCCGTCCCGGCCTGCGTCAGCTTCCAGTTGGTTGCCGCGAACGTCGTCGGGTCGATCGTGCCCTTCGCCGTGGCGTAAGCGATCATCAGGTCGCGGACCTGGTTGGTGGAGCTGTACGCGGTCTCCGCGGCGGCGATGTGCGGGTAGCCGCTGCCGCCGTTGGCGCGGTAGTTGTTGACCGCGACGACGAAGACCTGGTCGTCGGCGACCGCGGTGCCGTTGTAGGTCAGGTTCTTGATGCGGGAGCCCTCGGCCGCCGCGATGTCGATCTCGTAGTCGACGCCGGCCGCCGTGTCGTACATGTAGTCCCAGAAGCTGTTGGCGTTGGTGAGGGTCGCGGTGTCGACCTTCGTGCCGGCCGGCACCTGGTGGTAGTACTTCGCCGCGAACTCCAGGTAGTCCTTGAGCTGGGCGCCGGTGAGCTTCTTGCCGTACAGGGTGTTCTCGTAGATGTAGAGACCGGCCACGTCGCGGATCGTCACGTCGCCCGCCGGGATGGTCGCCGTGCGGCTGAAGCACGCGGCCACCGAGATCAGCGGGAGCGCGGCGTCCGCCGTGGACAGGCCCGACTTCACCGCGTCCATCTGGACCTGGTGGATGAAGTCGATGGCGGGGACGTCCTTCCAGCAGGCCTCCGCCGTCGACATGGCCGCCGTACAGGTGCCGATCGCGGTGTTGACGTACTTGACGACCAACTCGTGGTCGGCGGTGAGGAGTTCGGTGATCCGCTTGTCCTCCGCGACCGTGTTGCTGTTGAGCGTGGTCGCCGTCTTGCTGGTGATCTTCCAGCAGCCGCGCTCCAGTTCCAGTTCGAAGTCGAAGACGGAGAGGCGGTAGCCGTAGCAGTACGGCTCGGAGAGGACGACGTCCTCGCCGGTCTCCTCGTTCGTCACCGTGTAGGTGGGGACGTCGACGTGCGTGTGGCCGACCAGGATCGCGTCGATGCCGGGGACCTGCTGGGCGACCAGGTTCGACGCGTTCTCCACGTACGGGAGTTCGTCGCCCCACGAGGTCGAACCGTCCAGGCCCGAGTGGTCGGTGAGGAAGACGACGTCACAGCCCAGCGCGCGCAGCCGGGGCACGTACTTCTTCGCCTGCTCGACGAGGCCGGTGAAGGTCATCTTCCCGGAGACGTTGTCCTTGTCCCACAGGGCGATGCCCGGGTTGGTGAGGCCGAGGATGCCGACCTTGATGTCGGGCGCCCCGGGGACCTTGATGTGCTTGACCGTGTACGGCTCGAAGGCCGGCTTCAGGGTCTTCGCGTCCAGGGCGTTGGCGCCCAGCAGCGGGAAGTGGCACTGCTTCTCGAAGGTGCGGACGACCTCGATGCCGTAGTTGAACTCGTGGTTGCCGAGGGCGGCGGCGTCGTAGCGCATCTCGTTCATGGCGATGGCCATGGGGTGCTTGGGGCCGCGCTTGCCGTTCTTGCCGGTGATCGGGTCGACGCTCGCGTAGTACGACGCGAGGGACGTGCCCTGGATGATGTCGCCCGCGTCGACGAGGAGCACCCGGCCCTCGCCCTTCTCCGCGCGGATGTTCTTGACGAGGGTGGCGATGCGGGCGATGCCGTACGTGTTGCCCTTGGAGTCCACCGGGGCCGCGTTGGTGTAGTAGTCCCAGTTGAAGACGTGGCTGTGCAGGTCGGTCGTGCCCAGGATGGAGAACGACCAGGTCTTCGGCTTGGGCGTGGGCTTCGGGTGCCGGTCGGCGGCCTCGGCCGGGGTCACCGCCGCCGTTCCCGCGACGGCCACGACCGCGCCGGTGACGGCTGACTTCTGCACGAACTCACGGCGATTCATGGGATTGACGGGCATTCAGGACTCCTGGAAGGGCGGAGAGAGCGGGTGTTGCGTACGGGGCGCGGCGGGCTACCCGCGTAGATGCTGGCCTCCGCCTGTTACCGGCGTAACCACGGACAGCCCAAGGGCCGGTCAAGGTTTCCCAAGACCGGCCCAAGGACCACCGTCAACCGCAGCTACGACAGCCGCTTCGACTCAGCTCCAACCGCCGCTCTAGATGAACGAGTTGATCTCGATCGTCTCCGTACGGCCCGGGCCGACGCCGATCGCGGAGATCGGGGCGCCGGACATCTCCTCCAGTGCCTTGACGTACGCCTGCGCGTTCTTGGGGAGGTCCGCGAAGGTCTTGGCCTTCGTGATGTCCTCGCTCCAGCCGGGCAGGGTCTCGTAGATCGGCTTCGCGTGGTGGAAGTCGCTCTGCGAGTACGGGAGTTCCTCGACGCGCTTGCCGTCGATCTCGTACGCCACGCAGACCGGGATCTCCTCCCAGCCGGTCAGGACGTCCAGCTTGGTGAGGAAGAAGTCGGTCAGGCCGTTCACGCGGGTCGCGTAGCGGGCGATGACCGCGTCGAACCAGCCGCAGCGCCGGTCACGGCCGGTGGTGACACCCCGCTCGCCGCCGATACGGCGCAGCGCGTCGCCGTCCGCGTCGAAGAGTTCGGTCGGGAACGGGCCCGAGCCGACCCGGGTCGTGTACGCCTTCAGGATGCCGATGACCCGGCTGATCTTCGTCGGGCCGACACCGGCGCCGGTGCACGCGCCACCGGCGGTCGGGTTCGACGACGTCACGAAGGGATACGTGCCGTGGTCGATGTCCAGGAGGGTGCCCTGGCCGCCCTCGAAGAGGACCACCTTGTCGTCCTCCAGCGCCTTGTTGAGGACCAGCACCGTATCGGCGACGTACGGCTTGAGGCGGTCCGCGTAGGACAGCAGCTCCTCGACGACCTGCTCGATGGCGATCGCGCGCCGGTTGTAGAGCTTGGTGAGCATCTGGTTCTTGATGTCGAGGGACGCCTCGACCTTCTGCGTCAGGATCGACTCGTCGTACAGGTCCTGGACCCGGATGCCGACGCGGTTGATCTTGTCCGCGTAGGTCGGGCCGATGCCTCGGCCGGTCGTCCCGATCTTCCGCTTCCCGAGGAAGCGCTCGGTCACCTTGTCCACCGTCACGTTGTAGGGCGTGATGATGTGAGCGTTACCGCTGATCAGGAGCTTGGACGTGTCGACGCCGCGCTCGTTCAGCCCGTTCAGCTCGGAGAACAGGACCGACGGGTCGACGACGACACCGTTGCCGATGACCGGAGTGCACTCCGGTGTGAGGATCCCGGAAGGGAGCAGGTGAAGGGCGTACTTCTGATCGCCCACGACTACCGTGTGGCCGGCGTTGTTGCCGCCCTGGTAGCGCACCACATAGTCGACGGACCCACCTAGCAGGTCCGTCGCCTTTCCCTTGCCTTCGTCACCCCACTGAGCACCGAGCAGCACAAGTGCGGGCACGCGCGTACACCCCTTCCGGGCGGGGCATGTCCAAGGTCAGAGACGTACGCGGCACAGCGTGTGCCTCGTACGCCCGCGACCCTCGTCGGCCGCAACCCGTCGGACCGGATGCCCCGGAATAGACGAAGCCCCTGGCGCAATAGCGCAAGGGGCTCTTGCACAAAGATGCTACCCGAGGAAGCGAGGCATGGCCGAGGTGGCGACTTTCGCGACTTCCGATCAGCTGCTGATCGTCATCGATCCGGCCGCCCGGCGCACCGACGCGGAGTCCGTCCGTATCGCGAAAGACGTGCTCAGCGCGGGTGCGGCGACGAAGGTGTGCCTGCCGGAAGGGCCCGAGGAATTCGCCCGGGTCCTGGCGCGGCGGGGCTCCCGCCGGCCGGTCCTGGTGGGCGACGACCGGGCGCTGATGCGGGCGGTGTCCCTGTTGCACCGGCAGCGGGAGCTGGCCGGATGTGCGCTGTCGATGGTGCCGGTGGGGGGTGGGCTGTCCCTGGCGGGGGCGCTGGGCGTCCCCACGGGGGCGGTGGCGGCCGCGCGCGCGGTGCTCGACGGGGTCGTACGGCGGATGGATCTGCTGGTGGACGACAGCGACGGGGTGGTGCTGGGGGCTTTGCGGATTCCTTCGCTTCCGCCGATGCGGGAGGCTCCGCCGGTGGATCAGGAGGAGGCGGTGACCGGGTCGACCTCGACCACGTCCTCGACCTCGACCTCGTCCGGTTTCGGTTCCGGTTCCGGTTCCGCGCATGCGTCGTGGTTGCGGACGTGTCAGTCGTTGGTACGGACGCTGGTGCCGGTGCGGCCGTCCCGTGAGCCGCTTGCCCGTGTGAACCGGCTCGGGCCCGCGCGGCTTCGGGTCGAGGTGGACGGGGTGACGCTGATCGACCTGGATCAGCCGGTGGAGGGGGTGTCCGTGACGCCGGGGGCGTCGGGGCTGGCCGAGGTGGTCGTACGGCCGGTGTCGGTGGGGGCGGAGGCTTCTCCGCTGTGCGCGCGGGGGCGGTCGGTCACCGTGTCCGGGGCGGATTTTCGGTACCGGGCGGATGCGGTGGTGGCGGGGCCGGTGCGGACGCGGACGTGGGTGGTGCGGGAGGGGGCTTGGGGGCTTACGTTGCCGGTGGTGGGGTGAAGCGTGCGGGAGTGGGTGACGTGGGGTTTCTTTCGCCCCCGCCGCCCCTACCCGTCCCATCCTCCAGGGGCTCCGCCCCTTCGACCCCGCCACGGGGGCCAGCCCCCGAACCCCCGCTCCTCAAACGCCGGAGGGGCTGGATTTACCGGAGGCGTTGGATTGGCGGGGGAGCCGGATTTGCCGGACGAGTTGGACTGTCAGGCCGGGTCCGATGCCAGCATCTGCGCGTCCGAGTCGTCCTTCAACGCCACCCCCGTCGCCCCCAACTCCCTTGCCCTGCCCATCAACCCGGCCAGTTTCCCCGCCGCCGTCTCATAGGTCAGCCCAAGCGGCGGGCGGATGTTGGAGAGGCAGTTGCGGTCGGCGTCGGTCGTGACGCCCGGCTTGGGGCGGTATGTGAGGTACGCGCCCAGGGAATCCGCCGCCGACATCCCGGGCCGCTCGCCGACGAAGACGACGACCATCGCCGCGCCCATCGCCGAGGCGACGTCGTCGCCGAGGGCCACTCGCGCCTGTTCGGCCAGCACCACCGGGGCCACCTGCCAGGCCGTCGGCAACAACGCCGTCGTCGCCCGCACCATCGCCGCGCCGTGTTCATGCACCGCCCGGCTGGACAGGCCGTCCGCGACCACGAACACCACGTCCCACTCCCCCACCGGGAGGTGTGCGCGGTCCGCGGGGTCCAACCGGCGGCCCAGGTCCGGGCGTTGGAGGTAGGTGAGGCGGTCGGGGGCCGCGCTGCGGACGCGTATCGTCGGTTCCCCCCTCAGCGCCTCCGCCACCACCTCCGGCTCGAACGGGGAGTGGACCGCGTCCCGCGCTGCCGCGTGCGCCGCCTGCAACTCCAGCCGGTGGTGGGTCGGTAGGCCCGAGCCCGCCCGGCCCAGGCCGATCCGAGCTTGCGTGTGTTGGCGCAGCGGCAACCACAAGTCACGTTCCACAGCGGCTACTTGACTGATCGTCATGCCACCAGTTCCCTTCCGATCGCCGTCAACGGGTGGGCCGTACCGGACACGTCCCTGATCTCGCCGCTCTCGCCCAACAGCCCGATCGAAGCGAGCCACGCCTCGAACTCCGGTGCCGGGCGCAGCCCGAGGACTTCGCGGAGGTACAACGCGTCGTGGTACGAGGCGGATTGGTAATTCAGCATGATGTCGTCGCCGCCCGGCGTGCAGATCACGAAGGACGCGCCGGCCACGCCGAGCATGGTGAGCATCGTGGCGATGTCGTCGTCGTCCGCGTCGGCGTGGTTGGTGTAGCAGATGTCCAGGCCCATCGGGAGGCCCAGCACCTTGCCGCAGAAGTGGTCCTCCAGGGCCGCGCGGAGGATCTGGCGGCCGTCGTACAGGTACTCCGGGCCGATGAAGCCCACCACCGTGTTCACGAGGAGGGGGTCGTAGCGGCGGGCCACCGCGTACGCCCGTGCCTCCACCGTCTGCTGGTCCACGCCGTGGTGCGCGTCCGCCGACAGTGCGCTGCCCTGGCCCGTCTCGAAGTACATGACGTTCGAACCGACCGTGCCGCGGCCCAGTCCCTTCGCCGCCTCGTACGCCTCGTCCAGCAGCCCCAGCGTCACGCCGAAGGACGCGTTCGCCGCCTCCGTACCCGCGATGGACTGGAAGACCAGGTCCACCGGCGCCCCACGTTCCATCAGATCCATGCTCGTCGTGACATGGGAGAGGACACAGGACTGGGTGGGGATCGCGTACCGCTGGATCACTCCGTCCAGCAGTTCCAGCAGGTCCCGTACCGCCTTCGGGCTGTCCGTCGCCGGGTTGATGCCGATCACCGCGTCGCCCGAGCCGAGGAGGAGGCCGTCCAAGAGGGCCGCAGCTACGCCCGCCGGGTCGTCGGTCGGGTGGTTCGGCTGGAGGCGGGTGGCCAGGCGGCCCGGGAGGCCGATCGTCGAGCGGAAGGCGGTCACCACCCGTACCTTCCGCGCGACCGCGACGAGGTCCGCGTTGCCCATCAACTTCGACACCGCCGCGACCATCTCCGGCGTCAACCCGGGCGCCACGGCGGCCAGTTCGACCGCATCCGCCGCCAGCAGCCACTCCCGGAACCCGCCCACCGACAGTCCGGACACCGCCGCGAACGCCCCCGTGTCATGCGTGTCGAGGATCAGCCGGGTCACGTCATCGGTGTCGTAGGGGATGACCGGTTCGGCGAGGAACGCGGTCAGCGGTACGTCCGCCAGGGCCCAGCGCGCCGCGACCCGCTCCTGCGCGGACGCTGCCGCCAGCCCCGCCAGCCGGTCGCCGGAGCGCTCGGGGCTCGCGGCGGCGAGCAGGCGCGCGAGGGAGCCGAAGCGGTAGCTGTGGCCGCCGAGCGTGGAGGTGTACGTACTCATGTCGGCGACCGTACGAGGCGCGTGTTGCCCCCAGATTTCCTCAGATTTCTAAAGGTCTGGTTGACAAACATTTAACGCGCCGCAACCCTTGCCGGACTCATTCGGCCTACAGAGTTCCGGTTCGACACACCAGCCGGGACACCGGTCGAGCGGCAGCGAGAGCAGCAGGAGAGGGGCCATCCGATGGCAGTGGACGAAGGAGTCGCCCCCGCGGCGAACACAAGCGAGGACGGCGCCGTTCACCGGCTCAAGCCCAACGCCATCGGCCTGCTGGGCGTGGTCTTCATGGCCGTCGCGACGGCCGCCCCGATCACCGCGATGACCGGCAACGTGCCCTTCATGGTCTCGTCCGGCAACGGCATCGGCGCCCCGGCGAGCTACCTCGTCGCAATGGTCGTCCTGGCAATCTTTTCCGTCGGCTTCACCTCGATGGCGAAGCACATCACGTCGACGGGCGCCTTCTACGGCTTCATCTCCTACGGCCTCGGCCGCACGGCGGGCCTGGCGTCGGGCCTGCTCGCCACCTTCGCCTACGCGGTGTTCGAACCGGCCCTCATCGGCATCTTCTCGACCTTCGCCACCGGAACCTTCAAGGACCAGACGGGACTTGACATCCCGTGGTGGGTCTTCGCGCTGGTGATGCTCGCCGTCAACGCGACGGGCACGTGGTTCGGCGTCTCGGTCGCGGAGAAGCTCCTGGTCGTCCTGCTCGGCACGGAGGTGACCGTCCTCGCGGCGATGGCGATCTCGGTCGCCCTGCACGGCGGCGGCCCGCACGGCTTCACCTTCGGCCCGGTCAACCCGGTCAACGCGTTCAAGGGGACGTCCGCCGGGCTCGGTCTCTTCTTCGCCTTCTGGTCGTGGGTCGGCTTCGAGTCGACGGCGATGTACGGCGAGGAGTCCCGCGACCCGAAGAAGATCATCCCCAAGGCCACGATGATCTCCGTCCTGGGCGTCGGCGTCTTCTACGTCTTCGTCTCCTGGATGGCCATCATCGGCAACGGCGAGACAGAGGCCGTGAAGGCCGCGTCCTCCGCGAACCCGCTCGCCCTCTTCTTCAACCCCACCGAGCACTACGTCGGCCACTGGGCGGTCGACCTCATGCAGTGGCTGATGATCACCGGCTCACTCGCCTGCGGCATGGCCTTCCACAACTGCGCGTCCCGCTACATGTACGCCCTGGGCCGCGAGGGTGTCCTCCCCTCGCTGAAGAACACCATCGGCCGCACCCACGCCAAGCACGGTTCCCCGCACATCGCCGGCCTGGTGCAGACGGTGGTCAGCGCGGTGCTGATCCTCGGCTTCTGGGCCACGAGCAAGGACCCGGCCAACGCGCTGTACGTCCTGCTGGCCATCCTCGGCACGATGGCGATCCTGGTCGTGCAGGCCGTGTGCTCGTTCGCGGTGCTGGCGTACTTCCGCAAGAACCACCCCGAGAGCCGGCACTGGTTCAAGACGTTCACCGCTCCGCTGGTCGGGGGGATCGCGATGCTGGCGGTGGTACTGCTCCTGGTCTCCAACATGAGCGTCGCGGCGGGCTCGGAGTCCAACTCCCCAGTGCTGAAGGCAACCCCGTGGCTGGTACTCCTGGTCGCGGCGACGGGCGTGGGCTACGCCCAGTATCTGAAGCGCCGGGCACCTGAGCGTTATGCGCTGCTGGGCCGCACGGTCCTCGAAGAAACCAAGGAGCGCTGAGGATCTTTTTAGGGGCGCGGGGAACTGCGCGACCAGCCCACCACCGGGCCGCAGACGAGTACGAATCTGCGGGAGCGTTGTGGCTGATCGCGCAGTTCCCCGCGCCCCTTAGGTGGCTCCACCGAACCGGGTCTCCCTGTGGACCCGCCACCGCTCCATCATCGCCGCGATCTCCCCGTCGACGAACTCAAAGAACGCCAAGGTCTCGGCCATGCGGCGCCCCGCAGGCGTATCCGCACCGAGACTCGCAACCCCCTCGCTCAGAGCCGCCTCCCACCGCTTCAACGCAGCCTCGCGATTCGTCAGCGCCTCGTACCACTGGTTGCCCTGCACTCGATACCGCTCGCGCCGCGAACCCGGCTCCCGCTCCCGCGACACCATGTGCTGCTGCGCCAGATAACGAACCCCACCCGACACCGCCGCCGGACTGATCCGCAGCTGCTCCCCCAGCTCGACGGAGGTCATCGCCCCCTCGTCGGAGGACAGCAGCGCAGCGAAGATCCGCGCCGGCATCCGCTGCATCCCCGCCTCGACGAGCTGCGCCGCGAAGGACTCGACGAACTTCGACACGGACTCCGCGTCCCGCCCCGCCTCCGTTGATTCACTCATGGACCCACCCTAACCCCCACTTCACAGACTTCCTTAACTTCACAAATTTCTGAAAGAAGCGTACGTTCAGCTCCATGACGAAGGCAATCACCGTCTCCGGACTGCACAAGGCGTTCGGCAAGACACAGGCCCTCGCCGGTCTCGACCTGGACGTCGCGGCCGGCGAAGTGCACGGCTTCCTCGGCCCCAACGGCTCCGGCAAGTCCACGACGATCCGCGTCCTGCTCGGCCTCCTCCACGCGGACTCCGGCGCGGCCCAACTCCTGGGCCGCGACCCCTGGACCGACGCCGTCGAACTGCACCGCCGGGTCGCCTACGTCCCCGGTGACGTCACGCTGTGGCGCAACCTCTCCGGAGGCGAAGTCATCGATCTCTACGGCAAGTTGCGCGGCGGCCTCGACACGTCCCGCCGCGCCGACCTGATCGACCGCTTCGAACTCGACCCCACCAAAAAGGGCCGCACGTACTCCAAGGGCAACCGCCAGAAGGTCGCCCTCGTCGCCGCGTTCGCCTCGGACGTCGACCTGCTGATCCTGGACGAACCGACGTCCGGCCTCGACCCGTTGATGGAGGAGGTCTTCCAGCGCTGCGTCGAGGAGGAACGCGACCGGGGCCGCACGATCCTCCTCTCCTCCCACATCCTCAGCGAGGTCGAGGAGTTGTGCGACCGGGTGAGCATCATCCGCAAGGGCCGCACGGTGGAGAGCGGTTCACTGGCCGACCTGCGCCACCTCACCCGCACCAGCGTCACCGCCGAACTCACCGGCGCTCCCAACGGGTTGGCGTCCCTGCCAGGGGTCCATGACCTCGACGTACAAGGTCATCGCGTCCACCTCCAGGTAGAAGCCGACCAACTCAACGCCGTATTGCGGTCCTTGAGCGAGTCCGGCGTGCGCTCGCTGACCTCGAAGCCGCCGACGCTGGAGGAGCTGTTCCTCCGTCACTACCAGGAGTCGGCATGACGGCCGCAGCGTTCCCCGCACGCACCGGCATCAGCGGATCGCGCCAACTCGCGGGCACCGGCGCCCTGTTGAGGTTCAACCTGCGCCGCGACCGCGTGGTGGTCCCGGCCTGGGTCGCGGTGACGGGCCTGCTGGTCCTCTCGCTCCCCGGGTCCCTCAAGAGCGTCTACTCCACCCCCGCCGAACGCGCCGACATCGCCCGCCAGATGCTCACCAACAGCTCGCTGCGCGCCACCTACGGCCCGGTGTTCAGCGACTCGCTCGGCGGTCTCACCGCCTGGCGCATCGGCGGCTACGCGGCGATCCTCGCCGGGATCATGAGCCTGATCGTCGTCGTACGGCACACCCGCGACGAGGAGGAGAGCGGCCGCCAGGAACTCATCTCCTCGGCGATGGTGGGCCGTCGGGCACCGCTGACGGCAGCCCTGTTGACGGCGCTGGTCGCCAACTCCGCGCTGGCGCTGCTGATTACGGCCGGTATGGCCGGTCAGGGATCGGCGGGAGCTCTGGCCCTCGGGCTCGGCATCGGCGGAGTCGGCATGGTGTTCGCGACCCTCGCGGCGATCGTCGCGCAGTTCACGGACAGCGGCCGACTGGCGAAGGGCCTGACGGGGGGACTCGTCGGCGCGGCCTTCGTCCTCCGTGCCGTCGGAGACTCGACCACCAACGACGGTTCCTCGCCCGTGACTTGGATCTCCCCGATCGGCTGGCTGGAGAACCTGCGCCCCTTCGCCTCCGAACGGTGGTGGGTACTGGCCCTGTTCGCCGCCGCGACCGTCGTACAGGGCCTGGTCGCCTATGAGTTGGCGGGGCGCCGGGACGTCGGCATGAGCTTCTTCCCCGCCCGCCCCGGACCGGCCCGCGGTCGCCTCGGTACGGCGGGCGCGCTGGCCTGGCGGCTCCAGCGGGGCACTGTGCTGGGCTGGAGTCTCGGGTTCTTCGCGGCCGGGGTCGCCTTCGGCGGGATCACGAAGGGCGCGGCGGACCTGGTCGGGGACAACGCCAAGACCCGCGAGCTCATCGAGCGGATGGGCGGCCAGTCCGGCATCGAGAACGCGTTCCTGGCCACGATGGTCGGCATGTTCGGCATGCTGGCCGCGCTGTACGCGGTCTCGTCGGTCCTCCGCCTGCACAGCGAGGAGACCGGCGGCCGCGCCGAACCGATCCTGGCGAACGCGGTGGGCCGGCTGCGCTGGGCGGCCGGCCACCTGGTCGTCGCGTTCGCCGGCGCGGCCCTGATCATGCTGCTCAGCGGCCTCGGCCTGGCGCTGGGCTACGGCGCCGACCTGGGCCCCATCCTCGCCGCCACCCTGGTCCAACTCCCGGCGATCTGGACGCTCGGCGCGCTCGCGGTCCTCCTCCACGGCCTCTCCCCGCGCCTGTCCCCGGCATCCTGGGCAGCGGCCGGCCTCGCCCTCGCGCTCGGCTGGATCGGCCCCGCCCTGAACCTCCCCCAAGCGGTCCTCGACATCTCCCCCTTCGGCCACCTGCCGAAGCTCCCGGGCGGCGACATGGCCTGGGGCCCGGTGATCGCCCTCACCGCGATCGCCGCCGCCCTGATCGCCGTAGGCCTGACGGGTCTACGACGACGTGACCTCACGACCTGACACCGGTCTGCCGGAGGCCCTGGAACCTCCGGCGGCATAACAGCCGTACTCGGCGCGGGAGTTGGGCTCGCGGTGTGGTCGTGCGACGTTCGGGACCGTTTCTACGGCTTCGAGGCGAGCGTCGAGTGGGTGATCAGGCGGCGTCGAGGGCCGCGTTGATCTTCTGGATCATGGCCGTTTCGGCGGGGCCAGCGGCGCCCTTGTGGGCGCGGGAGGCGGCGTCCGCGATCGTGGCGATGGTCGCGCGGAAGTTCTCGGCCTCGCCGGGTGCCTTCGCCTTGAGGAGGGTCACCGAGGCGGTCAGCGCGGCGAAGGTGTGGTCGGCCAGGTCGGCGGTCGAACTGCCGCCCAGCTCAAGGCCCTTGACCTTCTCGGCGAGGACGTGACCGACCAGCCCGGTCGCCGTGGACAGCGCCTTGCCGCCGGCCATTCCGGAACGGGTGGAGGAGATCGGGCCGGGGTCCGCGACCGCCATCAGGGCGACGACACCGTGGGCGGCGGTCTGGAGGGTGAGCTTCTCGGCGGGGGTCAGGTTCGCGGTGGGGGTGGGGGTGGGGGTGTTCTCGGGCATGACGGGTCCTTCGTTTGTAAGGGTGGGTGGGTGAGTGGGTGGGTGTGGTGTCGGTGCGGGGGGTGCCTCTATGTCTTTCGTCAAGCGAGGCGTGGGGTTCTGGGTTCGTAGAAGGTGCCGTCGCGGAGCATCGCGAACAGGACGTTGATGCG
>NZ_JBITHH010000019.1:0-213227 GCF_044457795.1 Streptomyces sp. NPDC050528 | reverse complement strand
GGTACTGCAGGGGGGACCCTGTGGGAGAGTAGGACGCCGCCGAACAAATATTGCGAAAACCCCCGTACCGTTAAATCGGTACGGGGGTTTTCTGCATTTAAGGGTCTCTGAATTCTGTAAAGGGCTCTGCTTTTTCAAGCAGGGCCCGCTGTATTACAGACGGCCCGCGCTCTTGAGAGCCAGATACGCGTCCGCGAGTGCCGGTGCGAGATCGTCCGGTGTCGCGTCGACGATGGTGACGCCGGCGCGGCGGAGTTTTTCTGCGGTGCGGTCGCGTTCGGTCTGGGCGCGTGCGGCGGCGGCCGCTTCGTAGACCGCCTCTGTGTTTCCACGGGCCGTGGCCATGCGGGCGATGTGTGGGTCTGCCACGGATGCCACCAGGATCGTATGGCGCTGGGTGAGTTGAGCGAGTACGGGGAGCAGGCCCTCTTCTACCGGGGCTGTGTCGAGGCTGGTGAGCAGGACGATCAGGGAGCGGCGGGGTGCCGTACGGATCGCGGTGGCTGCCAGGCCTCGGGCGTCTGTTTCGACGAGTTCCGGTTCGAGTGTCGCCATGGCGTTGACCAGCGACGGGAGTACGTCACGTGCCGTGCGGCCCTGGACCAGGGCGCGGACCCGGCGGTCGTAGGCGAGGAGGTCCACGCGGTCGCCGGCGCGGGAGGCCAGGGCTGCGAGGAGCAGGGCGGCGTCCATGGAGGCGTCGAGGCGGGGGGCGTCGCCGACGCGGCCCGCCGATGTGCGGCCGGTGTCGAGGACCAGGAGGATGTGGCGGTCGCGTTCGGGGCGCCAGGTGCGTACCGCGACCGTGGTCTGGCGGGCGGTGGCGCGCCAGTCGATGGAGCGGGTGTCGTCACCGGGGACGTATTCGCGCAGGCTGTCGAACTCCGTGCCCTCACCGCGGGTCAGGACGCTGGTGCGGCCGTCGAGTTCGCGCAGACGGGCGAGTTTCGACGGGAGGTGCTTGCGGCTGGTGAACGGGGGCAGGACGCGTACCGCCCAGGGGACCGCGTGGGTGCCCTGGCGGGTGAGGAGGCCGAGGGGGCCGTAGGAACGGATGGTCACTCGGTCTGCGTGGCGGTCGCCTCGGCGGGTGGGGCGTAGGCGGGTGGTGAGGCGGCGGCGTTCGCCGGGTGGGACCGTCAGGTGGTGGCGGGAGGCGGCGAATTCGGTGCCGGGGAGCCAGCTGCTGGGGGGCCAGGCGTCGCGGATGCGAGCGCGGAGCGGGCGGCGGGACGGGTTGGTTACCGTCAGGGTGACGTCTGCGGATTCGCCCAGTCGTACTGAGGTGTCGCCCGAGCGGGTGAGGCTCAGGTGGCGTACCGGGGCGGCCAGGGCGAAGTCGCAGGCGCAGGCCAGCGCCAGGGGGGCGTTGACGGCCAGGATGCCCGTCCAGCTGGGTTCCCAGATGCCTACGGGGAGGGAGCCCAGGGCTGCGAGGAGGGCGGCGCGTCCGGTGAGGGCCATCAGCGGGGGACCGGGACGTGGGCGAGGATCGCGTTGATGACGGAGTCCGCCGTCACGCCCTCCATCTCGGCCTCGGGGCGCAGCTGTACGCGGTGGCGGAGGGTGGGGAGTGCCAGGGCCTTCACGTCGTCCGGGATGACGTAGTCGCGGCCCGTGAGCCACGCCCACGCGCGCGAGGTGGCCAGGAGGGCGGTGGCACCGCGCGGGGACACGCCGAGGGTGAGGGACGGCGATTCGCGGGTGGCGCGGCAGATGTCGACTACGTAGGCAGTGATTTCGGGGGAGATCGTCGTCTTGGCGACGGCCGCGCGGGCCGCTTCGAGGTCGGCCGCGTTCGCTACGGGGCGCAGGCCGGCGGCGTGCAGGTCGCGCGGGTTGAAGCCTTCGGAGTGGCGGGTGAGGACGTCGATCTCGTCTTGGCGGGAGGGGAGAGGGATCGTCAGTTTGAGGAGGAAGCGGTCGAGTTGGGCCTCGGGGAGGGGGTACGTGCCCTCGTACTCGACGGGGTTCTGCGTCGCGGCGACCAGGAACGGGTCGGGGAGCGGGCGCGGGGTGCCGTCGACCGTGACCTGGCGTTCCTCCATGGCTTCCAGGAGGGACGACTGGGTCTTCGGAGGGGTGCGGTTGATCTCGTCCGCGAGGAGCAGGTTGGTGAAGACCGGGCCGGGCTGGAAGCGGAACTCGGCGGAGCGGGTGTCGTAGACCAGGGAGCCGGTGACGTCGCTCGGCATCAGGTCCGGGGTGAACTGGATGCGCTTGGTGTCGAGTTCGAGCGCGGATGCGAGGGCGCGGACGAGCAACGTTTTGGCGACCCCAGGGACTCCTTCTAGGAGAACGTGTCCGCGGCAGAGGAGGGCGACGACGAGGCCGGTCACGGCGGGGTCCTGGCCGACCACGGCTTTGGCGATCTCGGCTCGCAGGGATTCGAGGGAGGCCCGGGCGGTGCCCGCGTCCCCCGTGGTCCCGGCGTTGTCAGTGGTCGGGTCCATCATGAACGGCGTACCTCTCTTTCGAGGGCGTCGAGTTGGTCGGCAAGTGCGATGAGGGCCGTGTCGTCGCTGGGCGGCGGGCCGAAGAGGAGGGCGTGCAGGGTCTGTCCGTCGCCGTGGAGGTGGGCGGAGAGCGCGGGGAGCAGGGCTTCGGGCGCGTGCGCCTGGGAGACGGGGACGCCTACGAGGGGGGCGAGGCGAGTGCGGGTGGTGGAGCGCAGGGCGTTGGCCGCGCGGTCGCGGGCGTTGGCCTTGCGGTAGAGGCGGGCGCGGCCTTCGACGGTTTCGGAGGCACGGATCGCCACGGGGAGTTTTTCGGGCACCAGGGGGCCGAGTCGGCGTGCCCGCCACAGGGCGGCGACAGCTGCGGCGATGAACAGCTGCAGGGTGCCCCAGAGCCAGCCCGAGGGGAGCAGGTCGAAGAAGCTCTGGCTGCCGGAGTCGGTGGCCGAGGTGTCGGTCAGGGAGGGGAGGTACCAGACCAAATGAGGGCGGGAGCCGAGGAGTTGGAGGGCGAGCGAGGCGTTGCCCTGCTTGTCGAGACGCTTGTTGAAGAAGATGTCGGGCGAGCCGATGACGACGGTGTCGCCGCCCCCGGACGCGTCCGGCAGCCGGAGCAGGGTCGGCATGTTGTTGCTGGCGTAGCACTCGTCGGCGTCGGCCGCGGTGGTCGTGTACCGGTAGTCGCCGGTCTCCGCGTCGCCTGCGCGTTGGGCCGCGGGGAGGAGGCAGTTGGGGGAGAGCGTCGAGCCGATGCTGGGTCCCGGGTCCGCGGTGACTTCGGGGGCGAGCCGGGGCAGGGACGCGGGACCGGGGGCGACGAGGACCGTACGGCTGCCGGAGTTCGCGAACGCCGCGTGCAGGCCGGACTGTTGACGGTTGGTCAACAGGTCGGGGACGGCGACCAGGAGGGTGGTGTCCGGGCCGGCCGCGGCGCGGGCCTGGGCCAGGGTGGTGACCACGCGCGTGGACACGCCCCGGTCGCCGAGGAGTTCGGCGACGGCGCGGCTGCCGTAGGGGTCGGCGGAGCGCGGGTCGAGGTCGCCGTGCCGTTCGTCGGAGCGGATCGCGGCGATCGCGACGGCGGCGGCCAGGAGGATCACGAGAGCGAGGAGGATGCCCCGCGCGCGGGTCCACACCTGGCGGGCGGTCGGCGAGGCCGAGGTGGTGGGAAGCGTGGCCTCCGCGGTCATTCGGCGGCCCCCTGGCTGGTGTGGTGGGCCGTGCTGTGGGCGCTGCTCGTGAGGGCGGGTTTGGTCCGCTCCAGGTCGCGGTCGAGTTCGGCGATGCGTCGGTACGACTGCTCGCTCGCGCCGCGTCCGCCGTACGTCACGTCGTCGAAGTGGGCGGCAGCGGCGCGGAGTTCGGCGGTGTGCGAGGGCAGTGCGCGGCCGGCTTCCGCGACGGCCTCGTCGGCGGTGCGGCCGGGGCGGGCGTCGAGCAGGGCCCGTTCCTCCAGGGCGCGGACGATGGCGCGCATGCGTTCCTGCACGGCGGGGTTCCAGTGTCCCTGGGCGGCGTGTGCCTCGGCGGCCGCGCGGTGTTCGGCGGCGCCGCGGGGGCCGTCCTCGAACAGGGCGGCGGCGGAGGCGGGTTGGCGGTGCGGGGTGCCGAGGCGCCACCAGAGGGCGGCGCCGACCGCGAGGACGGCCAGGATGACGACGACCAGGCCGAGTGTGCCGCCGGGTGCCGCCTCCGATGCCCTGTTGAACAGCTTGTCGACCCAGTGCCAGATGGCGTCCAGGGCCCGCTGCACGAGGCTGGGGTCGTTCTGGTGGTACATCTGCTTGGACAGTTCACGCCGGGCAGCCTCCCGCGCGGGGTCGCGCGGGATCGTCACCGGCGGCTCGTCGCCCGAGAGGGCCGACGACTGGACGACCGTGCCGTGGGCGCGCGATAGCGCTCCCGCGACCGAATCGACGGCGCGTGGCAGCGCCGTAGGAACCGCTGTGAGAACTCCCCCCGCCAGGCTCACCGCATCAACTCCCCGGAGTGGGGCCGGGGGCGGCGGTGCCGTAGTCCTGGACGCCGGCGGCGCGGGCCAGGTCGAGGTCGAGGGCCTCGCGGCGGATGCGCTGGTCGATGTACAGGAGCACGGTGACGCCCGCCGTGATCGGGAACGCGATCATGCGGCCGATCACCGAGCCGAGGCCGCTGATGATGAGGAACGTCCAGCCGAAGCCGCCGGTGCCGTCGACGAGGCCGCCCAGGCCGTCGCCGCTGAACAGGCCGGCGATCAGGGCGAACGGGATGACGAGGATGGACGACAGGATGCTCGCGATGATCTGGGCGAGCAGCTGGATGCCGAAGATGCGCCACCAGGAGCCGCGCACCAGCTTCGCGGAGCGGCTCATCGACTTGATGATGCCCTGCTTCTCCAGCATGAGCGCGGGCGAGGCCAGGGAGAAGCGGATCGCCAGCCAGAGGGTGGCGACGCAGCCGGCGAGGCCGCCGACGACGGCGAGCGCGATGCCCGCGGCCTCGGAGCCGGTGACGGCCACGAGGATGCCGGGCACGGTGGGGACGCCGATCAGGACGACGGCCATCAGGATCAGCAGGCAGATCAGGCCGAAGAGCTTGAGCACCTGGGGGCGGGCGTCGCGCCAGGCCTCTCCGGCGGTGACCGGCTTGCCGAGTACGGCGCGGCTGGTGACGGCCGTGAGCAGGGCGGTGGCGACGACGGTGCCGATCAGGACGACCAGGTAGACGACGCCGGTGCTGAGGAAGGCCTCGCTCATGGCGCGGGTGACTTCGGAGGCGCTGGCGTTCGGGTCGTCGAGGGCGTTGGTGCTGGAGAGGTCGCTGAAGGCGAAGCCTTGGACGAGGACGACGATGGTCTGCATGACGACGGCGACGGTGAGCGAGATGCCCAGGACCGTGCGCCAGTAGGTGCGCATGGTGGAGACGGCGCCGTCGAGGATCTCGCCCACGCCGAGCGGGCGGAGCGGGATGACGCCGGGCTTGGCCGCAGGCGGGGGACCGCCCCAGCCGGCTCCCCAGCCGCCGGGAGCGCCGTAACCGCCGGGTCCGCCGTAGCCTCCTTGGCCGCCGTATCCACCAGGGCCGGCCGGGCCGCCGGGGTGGCCGCCGCCCCAGCCCGGGCCGGGCGGTGGGGGCGGTGGTGCCTGGCCCTGGCCGGGGGCGCCGGTGGGCGCGGACCACTGGGCGGCCGGCGGCTGCTCCTTGGACCACTGCGGGCCGGAGCCCGACGGGTCCGTGCCCTGCTGGTCCGCGGGCTGTGCGGGACCGGGGCCGTCGGCCGGCTCGGCGGGATCGGAGGCGCCGGGCTCGGGCCCGTCGGGCGGGGCGGATCCGGGCGAGGCCCAGCCCGGAGTGTCGTTCATCGTCGCTCCTTCACGGTGCCCGTCCGCGGGCGCGGCGGCAGGTTGGCAGCCATCGTGCCATGGGGTGGTCGAGCGGTGACCGGCCGCGGTATGGGCTGCACACCTTCAATTGTCCGCCGGATACGGGGCAGACTGACCGCATGGCTGATCAGTACGCGCAATCCGGCGAGGACGGCCGGCCGACCGAGATACCCGCGATCCGATGGGACGAGCCCCCCGAGGGACCTGTGCTGGTCCTTCTCGACCAGACGAGACTGCCGGCCGAGGAGGTCGAGCTGGTGTGCACGGACGCGTCCGCGCTGGTGGACGCGATCCGCTCGCTGGCGGTGCGCGGGGCACCGCTGCTCGGCATCGCGGGGGCGTACGGCGTCGCGCTCGCCGCCGCGCGGGGCTTCGACGTGGACGAGGCCGCGATCGCGCTGGCGGGCGCCCGGCCCACCGCGGTGAACCTCTCCGTCGGCGTGCGCAGGGCCCAGGCCGCGCACCGGGCCGCGCTCGCCGAGGGAGGCGGTGCCGAACGGGCGGCGGGGGCCGCGTTGGCGGCGGCGCGGCGGTTGCACCGGGAGGACGCCGAGGCCAGCGCGCGGATGGCCGCGCACGGGCTGGCCCTGCTGGACGAGCTGCTGCCCGGCGGCGGGCACCGGATTCTGACGCACTGCAACACCGGGGCGCTGGTCTCGGGCGGTGAGGGCACGGCCTTCGCGGTCGCGCTCGCGGCGCACCGGGACGGGCGGCTGCGGCGGCTGTGGGTGGACGAAACGCGTCCGTTGCTGCAAGGTGCTCGCCTGACGGCGTATGAGGCGGCACGCAACGGAATGGCGTACACCTTGCTCACGGACAACGCGGCGGGCTCTTTGTTCGCGGCCGGGGAGGTGGACGCGGTACTGATCGGGGCGGACCGGATCGCCGCCGACGGTTCGGTGGCGAACAAGGTGGGGAGCTATCCGCTCGCCGTGCTCGCCCGGTATCACCATGTGCCGTTCATCGTGGTGGCGCCGGTGACGACGGTGGATCCGGACACGCCGGACGGGGCATCGATCGAGGTGGAGCAGCGCCCCGGCTTTGAAGTGACGGAGATCACGTCACCCCAAGTGACGGTGTCGGGAGCGGGAGGCGGGATTCCGGTGGCACCCCTGGGGACCCAGGCGTACAACCCGGCGTTCGACGTGACGCCTCCCGAGCTGGTGACGGCGATCGTCACCGAAGAAGGCGCTGTTTCGCCCGTGACGGCGGAGGCGCTGGCAGAGCTGTGTGACAGGTCACGACAGGTAACGATTTAGTTAATGGGATGATGTCGTTTATGAAGGGACGAGTCCTTGTCGTCGATGACGACACCGCACTGGCCGAGATGCTCGGCATTGTGTTGCGTGGTGAAGGTTTTGAGCCGTCTTTCGTAGCCGACGGCGACAAGGCGCTGGCCGCTTTCCGTGAGAGCAAGCCCGACCTGGTGCTCCTGGACCTGATGCTGCCCGGACGGGACGGTATCGAGGTGTGCCGCCTGATCAGGGCGGAGTCCGGGGTGCCGATCGTGATGCTCACGGCGAAGAGCGACACCGTCGATGTCGTGGTGGGCCTGGAGTCCGGCGCTGACGACTACATCGTGAAGCCGTTCAAGCCGAAGGAGCTGGTCGCCCGGATCCGGGCGCGGCTGCGGAGGTCGGAGGAGCCGGCGCCCGAGCAGCTCGCCATAGGCGATCTGGTCATCGACGTGGCCGGTCACTCCGTGAAGCGGGACGGGCAGTCGATCGCCCTGACCCCGCTGGAGTTCGACCTGCTGGTCGCGCTGGCCCGTAAGCCGTGGCAGGTGTTCACGCGTGAGGTGCTCCTGGAGCAGGTCTGGGGCTACCGGCACGCGGCGGACACCCGGCTGGTGAACGTGCACGTCCAGCGGCTGCGCTCCAAGGTCGAGAAGGACCCGGAGCGGCCGGAGATCGTGGTGACCGTCCGCGGGGTCGGTTACAAGGCGGGACCGAGCTGACATGTCCAGGGACAGTGCCGCTTCGGCGCCCGGGGGGTCCGGGGCCCGCGCGGGGCGGCCTGTCGGCCGGAAGGCGGCGGGCTCCCGCTGGGGACGCCTGCTGGAGGGCGGGCTGCTGCAGGGCGGAGTCCAGGGCAGCCCGGTGCTCCGCCTGTTCATGCGCTGGGTGCGGCGGCCGCTGCTGCCCGTCATGCGGCTGTGGCGGCGCAACATCCAGCTCAAGGTCGTCGTCACGACCCTGCTGATGTCGCTGGGCGTCGTCCTGCTGCTGGGCTTCGTCGTCATCGGCCAGGTGCGCAACGGCCTGCTGGACGCCAAGGTGAAGGCCTCGCAGAGCCAGGCCACGGGCGGTTTCGCCGTGGCCAAGCAGCGGGCCGACGAGGCGGGCAGCGGCGCCGCAGCCGACGGTTCCGCGACCGACGACGGTTCCTCCCAGAACGTCATCTCCTGGATGAGCGATCTCGTGTCGTCGCTGTCCAGCGGCGGCCAGGGCGCCTTCGACGTGGTGACGCTGCCCGCCGGCATGGACAGCGGCAGCGGACGCAGCCCGCGCGGTTCCGGGTACGTCGACCCGTCCGCGAGCGTCCCCGAGGACCTGCGCGCGCGGGTCAACGACCGTACGACGGCTGCCCAGAGCTACACCCGCATCATCTACAGCAACGGCAAGGAGTCGCAGCCGGCGCTGGTCGTGGGCAAACAGGTCAACGACCCGAACGGTGACCCCTACCAGCTGTACTACCTCTTCCCGCTCACCCAGGAGGAGAAGTCGCTCAGCCTGGTCAAGGGGACCCTTGCCACGGCCGGGCTCTTCGTCGTCGTACTCCTGGGGGCCATCGCCTGGC
Organism: Streptomyces sp. NPDC050528; assembly: GCF_044457795.1. Classification (NCBI taxonomy): domain Bacteria; kingdom Bacillati; phylum Actinomycetota; class Actinomycetes; order Kitasatosporales; family Streptomycetaceae; genus Streptomyces; species Streptomyces sp. NPDC050528. The sequence continues at coordinate 204,610 of NZ_JBITHH010000019.1, read as the reverse complement.
TCGTCGTGCGGCAGGTCGTCACGCCGGTGCGGATGGCCGCCGGGATCGCCGAGCGGCTGTCCGCCGGGCGTCTACAGGAGCGCATGAAGGTCACCGGTGAGGATGACATCGCGCGGCTCGGCGAGGCCTTCAACAAGATGGCGCAGAACCTCCAGTTGAAGATCCAGCAGCTGGAGGACCTGTCGCGGATGCAGCGGCGGTTCGTGTCCGACGTGTCGCACGAACTGCGCACGCCCCTGACGACCGTACGGATGGCCGCCGATGTCATCCACGACGCGCGCGTGGACTTCGATCCGATGACCGCGCGGTCGGCCGAACTGCTGGCCGACCAGCTGGACCGGTTCGAGACGCTGCTCGCGGACCTGCTGGAGATCAGCCGCTTCGACGCGGGCGCGGCGGCTCTGGAGGCCGAGCCGATAGACCTCAGAGAGGTCGTACGGCGGGTGCTCAGCGGCGCCGAGCCGCTCGCCGAGCGCAAGGGCACGCAGATACGGGTCGTCGGCGACCAGCAGCCCGTGGTCGCCGAGGCCGATGCCCGGCGCGTTGAGCGGGTGCTGCGCAATCTCGTCGTCAATGCCGTCGAGCACGGGGACGGCAAGGACGTCATAGTCAAGCTCGCCACCGCGGGCGGGGCGGTCGCCATCGCGGTGCGCGACTACGGGGTGGGGCTCAAGCCCGGTGAGGCGACCCGGGTGTTCAGCCGCTTCTGGCGGGCCGACCCGGCACGCGCGCGTACCACCGGTGGTACGGGGCTGGGGCTGTCCATCGCCCTGGAGGACGCGCGGCTGCACGGCGGCTGGCTGCAGGCGTGGGGTGAGCCGGGCGGCGGTTCGCAGTTCCGGCTGACGCTGCCGCGGACCGCGGACGAACCGCTACGGGGCTCGCCGATACCCCTGGAGCCCAAGGACTCACGCCGTAATCGTGGACTTAATGACGCCGGTCTGCCGAGCGGGGGCGGTGACAAGCGCGCGACGGTCCCGGTGCAGCCGATGGCCGACCAGGGGTCGCCGATACCCGCGCGGACCCCGATCGCCCCGAGGATGGGCGCAACGACCGCCACGGCGGACCCGACGGCGCTGCCCGGCAACGGCGCGCGCGTGGTGCCCCGGCCGACCGGTGGCACCCGGCGCCAGGAGGACCGGCCGGCCGCGGAACAGGCCCGGAGCGAGGCCGCGGGCAGCTCGGACCCGGCCGCCGTGCCGGAGGACTCGAACAAGCAGGGGGAGGCATCTCGTGGGCGCTGACCGCGCGGGGGGCGCCCGGCGGAAGCCGGCACGCGCGGCGGCGTACGTCGCGATGGGCGTCGTAGTGCTGGCGGGGTGTGCCTCGATGCCCGACAGCGGGGATCTCCGGGGGGTCGAGTCGACGCCTCGACAGGACACCCAGGTGCGCGTTTTCGCGATGCCGCCGAGGGAGGACGCGTCGCAGGGGGAGATCGTGCAGGGCTTCCTGGAGGCTCTGACCAGCGACGATCCGAACTACAAGACGGCGCGCATGTACTTGTCCGCGAAGGCCGCGCGGGACTGGCAGCCGGAGCTGTCCACCACGGTGCTGGCCGACGGGCCGAGCACGGAGCCGGTCCGTCCCCCGGTCGGCCGGGAGGACACCGGCACCTTCACGTACACGCTGACCGGTGACCGGGTCGCCACGGTGGACTCGGAACAGGCGTACGCGCCGGCGGACGGGCAGTACACCAAGGCCGTCCACCTCACGAAGGACACGAAGAGCGGCCAGTGGCGCATCGACGAGCTGCCGCAGGGCGTCGTCATGGGTGAGTCGGACTTCCAGCGCAACTACATGTCGGTCAACAAGTACTACTTCGCGTCCAACACGTCGGCCGGCACGGACTCCCAGCCGATCGCGGTCGCCGACCCCGTGTTCGTACGGCGGCGGGTGGACCCGATGACGCAGATGGTGCGCTCGCTTCTCAACGGGCCGACCAGTTGGCTCGGGCCCGTGGTCCGGTCGAGCTTCCCCAGCGGGACGACGCTGCGCAAGGGCGTCACCTCGCTGTCGCCCGACGACCAGAACAAGCTGACGGTCCCGTTGAACCAGAAGGCCTCGCGCGTGGGGCTCACCCGGTGCGACGAGATGGCGACGCAGATCCTCTACACGCTCCAGACCATGACGCCCACGGTGGACAAGGTCGAGCTGCAGGCCGCCGACGGCTCCCAGCTGTGCGTCTACAACGAGAGCAGCGCGGACACCCTCGCGTCACACGGTGCCGTGAGCCGCCCCGGGTACCTGTACTTCCTCGACGACAAGCACCGGGTGGTACGGATGCCCGGCAACGGCATGCACGCCGATCCGGTGCCGGGCGCGCTGGGCGAGGGCGTCAAGCAGCTGCGGTCGGTCGCGGTGTCGCGCGACGAGGAGACCGGGGCCGGGGTCGGTCTCGACGGAAAGTCGCTCTACGTAGGGTCGATGGTGTCCGGTGCCTCGCTCGGTGACCCCGTACTGACCAGCCAGGGCAAGACCGAGGACGACCGGCTGACGGCTCCCAGCTGGGACGCGCAGGGCGACCTCTGGGTGGCCGACCGGGACCCGAAGAAGCCCCGGGTGCTCCTGCTGCAGAAGGGCGCGGGGCAGCCGATAGCGGTGGAGACGCCGGGTCTTGACGGCCGTATCGAGTCGGTACGGGTGGCCGCCGACGGGGTGCGGATCGCGCTCGTCGTGGAGAAGAACGGCAAGCGGTCCCTGTTGATCGGGCGGATCCAGCGCAGTGGGGCGGTGGGCGAGCAGCCGGCGATCTCGGTGCTCGAACTGCGTTCCGTCACCCCGGACTTGGAGGAGATCACCGCCATGTCGTGGGCCGGGGACAGCCGGCTCGTGGTGGTGGGGCGCGAGCACGAGGGCGTGGTGCAGATGCGGTACGTCCAGGTCGACGGCTCCACGCCGGAGGGCCCGGCGCCCGCGGCCCTGACGGGGGTCAAGGAGATCGCCGCGTCCGAGGACGACAAGCTGCCGCTGGTGGCCTACTCGGAGGACGGGATCGTACGGCTGCCCACCGGGGCGCAGTGGCAGAAGGTGGTCAAGACGGGGTCGGCGCCGGTCTATCCGGGGTGAGGCGTTGACCCGTCGAGGCGAGGCATGCGTGCTGGTTGCCTTGGTGCTTCGAGGCATTGACGTGGCGGACTGAAAGCGGCCGTCTTCGGTCGGGCTGAGGCTCGGTGGAGGCGGCCGTTCGCGTGTTCCGGGGTGGGTCTGCACTCGTGTGGGTGACGGCTGTTGACGGTTGCGGGGAGTTGTCCACAGGCCGTTGTCCACAGGGGTGGCCGGTCGGCCGGGGTGTTGGCACAGTGGTCGGCATGCGGGGGTGGTGGCGGGATCTCACGGACCTGGTGCTGCCGGCCGAGTGCGGAGGCTGCGGGAGGCCTCGCACGGTGCTCTGCCCGGAGTGCCGCGCCGCCCTGAACGGGGCCGTACCGAGCCGGGTACGACCGACACCGGAGCCTGCCGGGCTGCCGGCGACGTACGCGGCGGCTCCGTATGCGGACGAGGTGCGGGCGGCGCTCCTCGCGCATAAGGAGCGGGGCGCGCTGGCTCTTGCGGGGCCGCTGGGGGTGGCGCTGGCGGGGGCTGTGCGGGTGGGGTTGCGGGAGTGTGGGGTGGGGGTTTGCGGGGGTGTGCCGTCTGTGGGCGAGGGGCTTGGTGGGGTGCGGGTGCGATCCGGAGGGGTTGGGGGGCTTGATGACTTGCGGGGCGTGTCTTCTGCGGGTGCGGTGAGGGGTGGGCGGGTGGCTGTTCGTGGGGGTGATGCGGCGGAGGTTGGGCGGTTGAGGGTCTCTGGGGTAGGTGCGGGCGGGGGCGGGCCGTTGGCAGGCGTTGCGGCACCTCGTGACGTTGGACGACCTGAGGGCGGTTCATCAACGGTTCCGTGGCGGGATGCGGTTGAGGCTGGGTGGTTGACGAGTTCGGGGGCTGATGCGGCGGGGGCCGGGCCGTCGGCAGTCGCTGGGGCCGATGTGGTGCCGAGCGTCCACCCGGCAGTTCCAGAGCCTGACGCGGTGCAGGCCGTGCGGTCAGTAGTGGCCGGGTGCGGCATGGCTCAGGCGGGACTGCCAGCGGCTGAGGGGTTCGGAGGGATGCAGGACGGGCGGTCTCATACAGGTCAGATGCAAGCCGGGGAGACTCACACGAGGCAGCTGCAGGCACGGCACGAGCCGGTCGGGGGAACTCAGACACGGCAGGCGCAGGCGCGGCGGCGTCAGACGCGACAGGTTCAGGTTGGGCAGGTCGAGGCAGGGCAACAGCCGCAGCCCGGCCGTTATCAGGCGCAGGTCGCGCAGGTCGCGCAGGCGCAGGTGGGGCAGGCCGGGCAGGCTGAGCGGACTCACGCAGGGCGGCGGCAGACGCAGGTCGGGATGGAGGGACACGCCCAGGCGCAGGTGGGGCAGGCCGGGCAGCCTGTGCAGACTCACGCAGGGCGATGGCAGACGCTGGCCGGGGAGGCACGGACACAGGCCGAGCAAGTCGGGCAGGCGGGACAGGCACAGACACAGGCCGGCCAGGTCGGGACGGCGGGGCCGGCACAGGCGGGGCGGGCCGGGCAGTCTGTGCAGACTCACGCAGCGAGACAGCGGGCGGCGCAGGCCAGGCAGGCACCGACGCAGGCCGGGCAGGTCAGCCAAGTCGGGCAGGCGGGACAGACACAGGCCGGGCAGGTCCGGCAGACCGCGGAGAGTCAAGCAAGGCGGCGCCAGGACCAGGTCGGCCAGCCGCAGGCTCAAGTCGGGCGGGACCTACATGTCCGCCACGTCCAGGCCCGGAGTCCAGGTCCCGCGCCGGTGTTGCTCGTCCCCGTGCCGTCCGCGCGGGCGGCTGTGCGGGCTCGGGGGCATGATCCGGTGCGGCGGATCGCGCTCGCGGCGGCGGGGGAGTTGCGGCGGACCGGGACGCCGGCCCGGGTGGTGGCCGTGTTGCGGCAGCGGCGGTGGGTGGCCGATCAGTCGGGGCTCAACTCGCGGGAGCGGATGGGGAATCTCGCTGGTGCGCTGGAGGTCGTTCCGGGTGGTGCGCGGTTGCTCGCCAGTGGGCCGGTGGTGCTTGTCGACGACCTGATGACGACCGGGGCCTCCCTGAGGGAGGCGGCGCGGGCCGTGCGGGAGGCGATCGCGGGCGGTGGGGAAGTTGGCGCGACTGCCGCTGTGTATGCGCGTGCGTCCAGGGAAGGCAGAGAGGAACACACCGAGAGATCAATGGAGAACGGGAGGAACATGGCACTCAGTGCACCGGGAATCGTGGAGGTGAACGGCCCTGGTGACCTGATCTGCGCGGCGGTGATCGCGGCATCGCCAGATTCCTTCGAAATAAACCGGAACTGACCGTGAACTTGCGTCGTTGCAGGTAATGACAGGGGCAATTCACCTGAACGGAGGTACGCCGCAGTAGAGGGTGACGACATCCGTCCGGGCGAGATATGTTCGGTTGTGAGAGAAAGGCGCAGGCCGCACCTCTCCTATCCGAATGCCGTGCTGCGGGTTTTCTGCAATCACCCGCGGCCATGGGGTGGAGATCTTGCCCATGGGGGAGGAGGAGGTGGAAGTCACCGAGTCCGAGGGTCCGGGGTGACCGGAGCCTGGTGCGAAAGGGAGACGCTCCGCAGCGAAGCGGAGCGATCCGGGAACGGAGTTCTGCGTGGACATCGTCGTCAAGGGCCGCAAGACCGAGGTGCCCGAGCGGTTCCGCAAGCACGTGGCCGAGAAGCTGAAGCTGGAGAAGATCCAGAAGCTCGACGGCAAGGTGATCAGCCTCGACGTGGAGGTGTCCAAGGAGCCGAACCCCCGACAGGCCGACCGCTGTGACCGAGTGGAGATCACGCTCCGCTCCCGCGGTCCGGTGATCCGGGCGGAGGCATCGGCCAACGATCCGTACGCGGCGCTCGACCTCGCGGCGGAGAAGCTGGACGCCCGGCTGCGCAAGCAGCACGACAAGCGCAACACCCGCCGCGGTGCCCGCCGGCTCACCGCCGCCGAGGTCCCCGACCACGTCCCGGGCGCCGCGACGCTCAACGGCAACGGCCACGCCGTCCCGGACGAGCAGTCGGACGGTGTGCCCACCAAGAAGATCGGCTCGCTGGAGGTCAAGGGCGAAGGCCCCCTGGTCGTCCGCGAGAAGACCCACGTCGCCTCTCCGATGTCCCTCGACCAGGCGCTCTACGAGATGGAACTGGTCGGACACGACTTCTACCTGTTCGTCGACTCCGAGACCAAGGAACCGAGCGTCGTCTACCGACGGCACGCCTACGACTACGGCGTCATCCACCTCAGCACGGACCCCATGGTCACGCAGGCGCAACCGCCCGCGGCCGGCGGCACGCTGGGCGGCTGACCCACCCGGCAGACAGCTGAGCCGGTGCCCCTGGAGCGCGTGTGCGCCCCCAGGGGCACCGGTGTGCGACCACTTCGCGCCCCGCTCCGTGACCGCACTGTCGTCCGGGCATGGAATCATGGCCGTACAGGCCCAACCGGTGGGCCGCTGCCTTGGGTTGGCGATGGCACAGGACCACAGGCCACAGCCTTCAGGGGGAGGAACGATGGCGGACAGCTTCGGACCGATGCATGTCGGGGATGCCGACGGCGGCGTCGTCGGCATGGGCCCGGAAGCGGGCTCGACACGCAAGGAGCCGATCAGAGTCCTTGTCGTGGACGACCACGCCCTCTTCCGCCGCGGCCTGGAGATCGTGCTGGCGGCCGAGGAGGACATCCAGGTCGTCGGTGAGGCGGGCGACGGTGCCGAGGCCGTGGACAAGGCCGCGGACCTGCTGCCGGACATCGTCCTGATGGATGTACGTATGCCTAAGCGGGGCGGGATCGAGGCGTGCACCTCCATCAAGGAGGTGGCGCCCAGCGCGAAAATCATCATGCTCACGATCAGCGACGAAGAGGCCGATCTCTACGACGCGATCAAGGCGGGCGCCACGGGTTATCTCCTCAAGGAGATCTCGACCGACGAGGTGGCCACCGCGATTCGCGCCGTGGCCGACGGGCAGTCGCAGATCAGCCCCTCCATGGCGTCGAAACTGCTCACCGAGTTCAAGTCGATGATCCAGCGCACCGACGAGCGCCGACTGGTGCCCGCGCCCCGGCTCACCGACCGTGAGCTGGAGGTTCTCAAACTCGTCGCCACCGGAATGAACAACCGCGATATCGCCAAGCAGTTGTTCATCTCCGAGAACACCGTGAAGAACCATGTGCGCAACATCCTGGAGAAGCTGCAGCTGCACTCCAGGATGGAGGCGGTCGTGTACGCGATGCGGGAGAAGATCCTCGAGATCCGCTGACCCTCACCGCCCTACCCATCACCTTTCACGCCAGGAGACGGACGAGTTCCCTGGCGAGGGGTGCGCGCAGCTCGGGGGCGTCCACCCGCTCCACGCGTACGTCCGTGCAGTCCACCCAGCTCGCGGCCTCGACCAGGGCCTGGGCGACGGACGGGACGGCCTTCACGCCGTCCAGGGTGACCTGCTTCGCCACCAGGGTGCGGCCCTCGCGCGCGGGGTCGACGCGACCGACCAGTCGGCCTCCGGCGAGCACCGGCATCGCGAAGTAGCCGTAGATCCGCTTCGGCTTGGGGACGTAGGCCTCCAGGCGGTGGGTGAAGCCGAAGATGCGCTCTGTGCGGGCCCGTTCCCAGATCAGGGAGTCGAACGGGGACAGGAGTGTGGTGCGGTGGCGGCCGCGCACAGGTGTCTCCAGGGCTGCCGGGTCTGCCCAGGCCGGTTTGCCCCAGCCCTCGACCGTGACCGGGACCAGGCCCGAGTCGGCGATCACCGCGTCGACCTGCTCGCCCTTGAGGCGGTGGTAGTCGGCGATGTCCGCGCGCGTGCCGACGCCGAGGGAGACGCCCGCAAGGTTGACCAGGCGGCGGAGGCACTCCATGTCATCCAGTTCGTCGTGCAGCAGCGGCTGCGGGATCGCGCGCTCGGCGAGGTCGTACACCCGCTTCCAGCCGCGGCGCTCCACGCACACCACCTCGCCGTACATCAGCGCGCGCTCCACGGCGACCTTGGCGCCGGACCAGTCCCACCACTCGCTGGTGCGCTTCGCGCCGCCCAACTCCGTTGAAGTGAGCGGGCCTTCGGTCTGGAGTTGCTTGATGACCTGGTCGTAGGTGCCGTCCGGGAGGTCGTGGTTCCAGTGCGGGCGGCTGCGGTAGGCGCGGCGGCGGAACGCGAAGTGGGGCCACTCCTCGACGGGGAGGATGCAGGCGGCGTGCGACCAGTACTCGAAGGCGTGGGTCTGGGTCCAGTACGCGTCCTCGACCGTTTTGCGGGGGACGGCGCCGAGGCGGGCGTACGGGATGAGTTCGTGGGAGCGGGCGAGGACCGAGATGGTGTCGAGCTGGACCGCGCCGAGATGGCGGAGCACGCCGCGCACGCCCCCGCGGCGGTCGGGGGCGCCGAGGAAACCCTGGGCGCGCAGGGCGATGCGGCGGGCGTCGGCTGCCGACAGGTCGGTCGTGGGGCGCGGGGCACTCGTCATGCCTCCGCACGATAGAGGGTGGCACTGACAACGCGGGCTGAGCTGGGGATTCGTCCCGCTACGGACGCGCTACGGCTGGGTCGGCAGGTACGGCGCGGTCGACGGCAGGCCAAGGTCCGACGGCAGCAGGGAGCCCACCCAGCAGTCCCGTCGTACGCCCTTGTTGTTGAGCGCGGAGCGGAGCGTGCCCTCGATGGTGAAACCGGCGTGTTCGGCCACCGCGCGGGAGCCCTTGTTGCCGACCTCCGCGCGCCATTCCACACGGTCGATCGACAGGCGGGTGAAGGCCCAGCGGGAGACGGCGACGGTGGCCTCGGTGATGTAGCCGTTGCCGCGGTGCTCCTTGGTGGCCCAGAAGCCGACCTCGCCGACGCCCAGGGAGCGCATCGTGATGGCGAGCATGCCCACCAACTCCCCTTCGGGGAGTCCGGGGAGTCCGGAGAGAAAGACACCGAAGGTGAACATCGAACAGTTCTCCCAGCCCTCCGGGACCAGTTGTTCGGTGAAACTCTGCGCGTGCTCCGGGAGGTAGGGCGAGGGGATCGTCGTCCAGCGCTGGATCTCGGGGTCCTGGGCGGCGGAATACACGACATCGGTGTCCTGCGGGCCGACGCTGCGCAGGAGGAGACGGTCGGTCGTGAGCGTGACGGGTTCCATCGGCCGATTCTGCTCGGGGGCGCACAAGGACGCCACACTTTTGCGCTGCGTGAGCGGGTGATCACATTTCGCGCAATTCCTCGGAGGGGCGCGGCACCATCGGCGACCCCCGGCCGTTGTCCCCTTTGAAGCAGATTTGAAGGAGTGGACGGTCGGCGTCCCCGGCAGGCTCCCGGCGTGGCGGGGTCCTCGCATACGATGGCCGTTGCTCAGTCATGTCATTGGAAACCGACCGTCCCAGGCCCGACCGGCAAGGAGACCAACCCCCGTGTCCGTCCTCTCGAAGATCATGCGTGCAGGCGAAGGCAAGATCCTGCGCAAGCTGCACCGCATCGCGGACCAGGTCAACTCCATCGAAGAGGACTTCGTCGACCTCTCCGACGCCGAGCTGAAGGCCCTCACCGAGGAGTACAAGCAGCGCTACGCCGATGGTGAGACCCTGGACGACCTGCTCCCCGAGGCGTTCGCCACCGTGCGCGAGGCCGCCAAGCGCGTCCTCGGCCAGCGTCACTACGACGTGCAGATGATGGGCGGCGCGGCCCTCCACCTCGGCTACGTCGCCGAGATGAAGACCGGCGAGGGCAAGACCCTGGTCGGCACCCTGCCCGCGTATCTGAACGCCCTCTCCGGGGACGGCGTCCACCTCATCACGGTGAACGACTACCTGGCCGAGCGCGACTCCGAGATGATGGGGCGCGTCCACAAGTTCCTGGGCCTCGAGGTCGGCTGCATCCTGGCCAACATGACCCCGGCCCAGCGCCGCGAGCAGTACGCGTGCGACATCACGTACGGCACGAACAACGAGTTCGGCTTCGACTACCTGCGCGACAACATGGCGTGGTCGCAGGACGAACTGGTGCAGCGCGGCCACAACTTCGCGATCGTCGACGAGGTCGACTCGATCCTCATCGACGAGGCCCGTACGCCGCTGATCATCTCCGGCCCGGCCGACCAGGCCACCAAGTGGTACGGCGACTTCGCCAAGCTCGTCACCCGCCTGAAGAAGGGCGAGGCCGGCAACCCGCTCAAGGGCCTGGAGGAGACGGGCGACTACGACGTCGACGAGAAGAAGCGCACGGTCGCCATCCACGAGGGCGGTGTCACCAAGGTCGAGGACTGGCTGGGCATCGACAACCTCTACGAGTCGGTGAACACCCCGCTGGTGGGCTACCTGAACAACGCCATCAAGGCGAAGGAGCTCTTCAAGAAGGACAAGGACTACGTCGTCATCGACGGCGAGGTCATGATCGTCGACGAGCACACCGGCCGTATCCTCGCCGGCCGCCGCTACAACGAGGGCATGCACCAGGCGATCGAGGCGAAGGAAGGGGTGGACATCAAGGACGAGAACCAGACCCTCGCCACGATCACCCTGCAGAACTTCTTCCGCCTCTACGGCAAGCTCTCCGGCATGACCGGTACGGCCATGACCGAGGCCGCCGAGTTCCACCAGATCTACAAGCTCGGCGTCGTCCCGATCCCGACCAACCGGCCGATGGTCCGCAAGGACCAGTCCGACCTGATCTACCGCACCGAGGTCGCGAAGTTCGAGGCGGTCGTCGACGACATCGCCGAGAAGCACGAGAAGGGCCAGCCGATCCTCGTCGGTACGACGTCGGTCGAGAAGTCCGAGTACCTCTCGCAGCAGCTCGCCAAGCGCGGCATCCAGCACGAAGTGCTGAATGCCAAGCAGCACGACCGTGAGGCGCCGATCATCGCCCAGGCCGGCCGCAAGGGCGCCGTGACGGTCGCGACCAACATGGCCGGCCGCGGTACGGACATCAAGCTCGGCGGCAACCCCGACGACCTCGCCGAGGCGGAGCTGCGCCAGCGCGGCCTCGACCCCGAGGAGCACATCGAGGAGTGGGCCCAGGCCCTGCCCGGTGCTCTGGAGAACGCCGAGCAGGCGGTCAAGGACGAGTTCGAAGAGGTCAAGGACCTCGGCGGTCTCTACGTGCTGGGCACCGAGCGGCACGAGTCGCGCCGTATCGACAACCAGCTGCGCGGTCGTTCCGGCCGACAGGGCGACCCGGGCGAGTCCCGCTTCTACCTCTCCCTCGGCGACGACCTGATGCGCCTGTTCAAGGCCCAGATGGTCGAGCGCGTGATGTCGATGGCGAACGTCCCGGACGACGTGCCGATCGAGAACAAGATGGTCACGCGCGCGATCGCGTCCGCCCAGTCGCAGGTCGAGCAGCAGAACTTCGAGACCCGCAAGAACGTCCTCAAGTACGACGAGGTCCTCAACCGGCAGCGCGAGGTCATCTACGGCGAGCGCCGCCGCGTCCTGGAGGGAGAGGACCTCCAGGACCAGGTCGTGCACTTCATGGACGACACGATCGACGCGTACATCACCGCGGAGACCGCCGAGGGCTTCCCGGAGGACTGGGACCTCGACCGTCTGTGGGGCGCGTTCAAGCAGCTCTACCCGGTGAAGGTCACCGTGGACGAGCTGGAGGAGGCGGCGGGAGACCGGGCCGGTCTGACCGCCGAGTTCATCTCCGAGTCCATCAAGGACGACATCCACGAGCAGTACTCGGGCCGTGAGGAGCAGCTCGGCTCCGAGATCATGCGTGAGCTGGAGCGGCGGGTCGTGCTGTCGGTCCTGGACCGCAAGTGGCGCGAGCACCTCTACGAGATGGACTACCTCCAGGAGGGCATCGGCCTGCGCGCGATGGCCCAGAAGGACCCCCTGGTCGAGTACCAGCGCGAGGGCTTCGACATGTTCACCGCCATGATGGACGGCATCAAGGAGGAGTCCGTCGGCTACCTGTTCAACCTGGAGGTCCAGGTCGAGCAGCAGGTCGAGGAGGTCCTCGTGGAGGACGACAAGCCCTCCCTCGACAAGGAGGACACGGTGCCCGCGCAGGCGAGCGCCCGTCCCGAGATCCGCGCCAAGGGCCTCGACGCCCCGCAGCGACCGGACCGGCTGCACTTCTCCGCGCCGTCCGTGGACGGCGAGGGCGGCATCGTCGAGGGCGACTTCACCAGCGACGACGAGCCGGTGCGCTCCGAGGCCGACGGCCTCACGCGCGCGGAGCGCCGCAAGCAGGGTCGCCGGGGCAGCCGCCGCAAGAAGTGACGGTCGCTCCGCGAGTTGAGCGGTGAGCTGTGACGGGCGGCCCCTTGAGTGAGGGGTTGAGCTTGTCGGGGTCGCCGCTTCCCGCGAGGAGATCTTGAAGGGCCGGGCATCGTTAAGGTTCCCGGCCCTTCGGCGTGTGTGCGGGCGCGTGGTGGGTTGTGGCAGGTGCGGGGGTGCGGGGGTGCGGGGGTGCGGCTGGGGCGTTGACCGGCGCTGACGGGGGCGCCCCGGCGCGGCGGCGGGCGGCTGCCTGCCCGCTTGCCCCGGCACCGGCCCCCCACAGTCCCGGCATCGGCCTCACAACCCCGGCCCCAGCCCCAGCCCCACGTCCCGGCGCCGGCCCCACAACCTCGGCACCGGCCCCAGCCTCAGTTCCACAGCCCCGGTCCGCCGCAGCCGCCGCAGCTGCCGTAGCCCCCGCTCCGCCGTCAGACGTCCTCAGTCGTCGTCCGGGTGCTGCGCGCGGGGGCCGCCCAGTTCCACCGCCGTGCAGCGCCAGCGGAGGTCCGCGCCGCGTTCCAGGCGGAAGGCCATGGCCCGTACCTGGTCGCCGGCGCCGATGCGGGCGAAGGCCTCCACGGCGCCCTCGCGGGCGACGTAGTAGCCGATGTCGCGAACCACCGGGCGCGTGCCGCGGGTGGCGCGCAGGGGGCCGTGTTCGGCGAGCCGGGCCAGGTCGTCGTAGGCGCGGCCGGCGGTGTGCCGGAGCATCCAGTGGACGGGCTTCTGGCCGCTCAGCACGGCGAGGAGGCGGTCGGCGAACAGATCGGTGGGCCGGGGCTGTGGGACACGGCTGCGGGCGGCCTGGGTGGGTGCGGTGCGGGGTTCGGCTCGGTCCGCCACGGGAGTTGGGGTCGCAGGGGCTGTGCGGTGGCTCGGCGTCCGCGTAAGGGCCGTAGGGGCTGAGCCCCGGTCGACCGTCTGAGCCGGCGCCGTACGGGACGTGCCCCCGCCCTGTCCGCGAGGGGCACCCGTGCCGGGGCGGCGGGGGTCGCGGCGGGTCGGGGGGCGGGTCGGGGTGTGCTGGGCGGTCCTGGTCATGACCTTGTGCATGGGGGTCCCCGTTGGATCGGCCCGGAATGTACCGGGAAGTAACTTGCTGGTGGGGATCTTGTACGGGGCCATGGGCAGGGGGAGCAAGGACGTGGCGGTGCGCGTCGGAGGGGTCGGAATGTTCACTTATCCGGGTGATTTGGAGGGTCTCGAAGCCGTCGCCGCAAGGGCATGGAGGGTGAATTTCCGGCGTGGGGTGGACGCTCTCAGGGGTGCGGGTGGGGACTCGATAGGGGACCCGCGCACGTATCCTGGAGGCCCTCCCGGAGGCGTGGCACCGTCCGCGGAACCGTCTCCCGAGGCGCTCCACGAACCACGGAACCGACCTACGGAACCGAACGACGAAAGCGGTCAGCCATGCGCGTCTACGTCCCCCTGACCCTCCCCGGTCTCGCCGAGGCGTACAAGACGGGTGAGCTGGGGACGGGACCCTTCGTCGCGTACGCCGTTACGCCCGCGCTGCGCGAGTGGTACCTCTCCGACGACATCGAGGAGTTGGAGTACGCGGCGCTGAACCGGGCCGCGCTCGCCTCGCTGCGGCTGCTGGCAGTCCACCCCGACGCGCCCCGGCGCCGGGTCGTGGTCGCCGTCGACGTGCCCGACGGCACCGCGCAGGGCGACCCCGACCGCGGACTCGACCCGGCGGCGCTGGGCGAGGTGCGGGTCGCCGGAACCGTGGCGCTGGCCAAGGCGGCCGCCGTACACGTGGATCTGGACGACGCGGAGGGTGACGTCAGCGCCGCCGCCGACGCGCTCGCGGCGGCCGATCACGGGGACGACGACGCGCAGTTCGTCGTGGACGGGGCCGAGGACCACGAGCTGCTCTGGTACGCGACGCAGGAGATCCCGAACCTCGTCGGGCTGGGCGACTGAGCCCGTTCGGCAGTGGTCGGGCGGCCGTATATGCCCGTTGACCTGCGATTCTCTTGATTGTCAGTGGCGGCGGGTACGTTTTTTGCATGGGGATGCAAGGAAGCACGCACATCGTCTGGGACTGGAACGGCACGCTGTTCCACGACAATGACGCGATCATCGGCGCGACGAACGCGGCCTTCGCCGAGCTGGGGCTCGCGGCGATCACGATGGAGGAGTACCGGGCGCTGTACTGCGTGCCGGTGCCCAAGTTCTACGAGCGGCTGCTGGGGCGGCTGCCCACCGACGCCGAGTGGGAGGTCATGGACGTGACCTTCCACCGGTACTACTCCGAGCACCGTGTCGTCTGCGGGCTTACCGAGGGCGCGGCGGACCTGCTCGCGGGGTGGCGGACCGCGGGTCGCAGCCAGTCGATCCTCAGCATGTACGGCCACGACGAACTCGTCCCGCTGGTAAGGGAGTTCGGGATAGAGCCGCACTTCATACGGGTCGACGGGCGCACCGGCCCCTCCGGCGGCAGCAAGGCCGAGCACATGGTGCGGCACCTCGGGGCTCTGACCGGCGTGGACCCCGCGCGCACCGTCGTGATCGGGGATGCCGCCGACGACGCGGTGGCCGCCCTGCACGTGGGCGCGCGGGCCGTGCTCTACACCGGCGGTTCGCACAGCCGGGCCAGCCTCGAAGTGGTCGGCGTACCGGTGGTGGATTCGCTGGCGGAGGCCGTCGCGGAGGCGGAGCGGCTGGCGGCGTGACGCGCTGCGGAACGAGCGGCTGACGGGCGGCGGCACCTCAAGAGCACCGGCTCACGAAGCCTCGTACTCAAGAGACGCCGCACACCCCCGTCCCGTCATGCCGACCGCCGAGGTCACGTCACCGGCGCCTTCGCCCGCAGCACCGTCAGGAACTCCCGCATCCAGCTGGAGTGATCCGGCCACGCCCGAGCGGAGACCAGCGTGCCGTCGACCACCGTCTCGGCGTCCTGGAAGGTCGCGCCGGCGGACTGCATGTCGAGTTCGAGCGCCGGGTACGCCGTGACGCGCCGGCCGCGCAGGCCGTCGATCGCGGCGGTGAGCAGGGGGCCGTGGCAGATCTGGGCCACGGGCTTGTCCGTGTCGAAGAAGGACTTGAGGATCTTGCGGAGTTCGGGATTGTTGCGGAGGTACTCGGGGGCCCGCCCGCCGGGGATGACGAGGGCCGCGTACTGGCCGGGATCGACCTCGGAGAAGGCGAGATCGGCGGGCCAGGTGTAGCCGGGCTTCTCGGTGTAGGTGTCGAAGCCGGGTTCGAAGTCATGGACGACGAACTGGAGTTTCTTGCGCTCGGGAGCCGCGATGTGGACCTCGTAGCCCTCCTCGCGCAGGCGCTGGTAGGGGTAGAGGACTTCCAGCGACTCCGCTGCGTCGCCGGTGACGATGAGGATCTTCGCTGTCATGTCGGTGCGCTCCTCTGCGGCCGTGGGATGCGTCTTTGCCGGGCGTCATGGACTCACCCGCCCGTGGGCTCATGGGCAACGTGCCGCGCGCCGGGGTTCTTGCCAAGGGCCCTCGCGGCTCCGGCATCGTCACCGTCCCGACTGCCCGTGAATACGACGATTTCATGCTCTGCGCCCCTGTGCATAACGTCAAAGTTCCACCCTCTGTTTTGTACACAACCGGCTCATGACGAGCCCCCGGTGAGGAGAGATAGCCTTGTGGCGTGATCAGCGCGATATTTCGCGGGGGCATCGTCGCCCCTGCTTCGCGCCCGGCGACCACGGACCACATCCGTGACCGGGCGGCGGTCGCTGGTCCTCTCAGGGCCTGTCCGACAGGCCCGCGCGGGCGGGACGGAGCTCCCAGGGCTCCCAGGACGCCGTGCACACCCCCGGTACCGGCGCGGCAGAGAGCAGCGTCACACTCGTCGGGCGTGCCGAAAATGGCTGATAACCCACCGCTCATCTCACCTTGCGGCATAGCGTCTGAGCAGACCGGAGAACCCGGGCCGTGGCGTCGAGCCGCAGGGGAAGACACCGAACTTCCTTCTACGTCACGCAACGGCGCGCGACAGGAGCCAGAGGACAATGCAGACCAAGCTGGACGAAGCCAAGGCCGAGTTGCTCGAAAGGGCTGCTCGGGTAGCTGAGAACAGCCCGGTCGGGGCGCATCTACCGACCGGGACGACGGACGAGGGCACTCCGGACCAGGACACCGTGCTCGCGTTCCTCCAGCGCTACTACCTGCACACCGCCCCGGAGGACCTCGCCGACCGCGACCCGGTCGATGTCTTCGGAGCCGCCTACTCCCACTACCGGCTGGCCGAGACCCGACCCCAGGGCACGGCGAACGTACGGGTGCACACCCCGACGGTCGAGGAGAACGGCTGGACGTGCAGCCACACCGTCGTCGAGGTCGTCACCGACGACATGCCCTTCCTCGTCGACTCGGTCACCAACGAACTGACCCGCCAGGGCCGCGGCATCCACGTCGTCATCCACCCGCAGGTCGTCGTCCGCCGCGACCTCACCGGCAAGCTCATCGAGGTGCTCACCACCCCGCCCGCCGGCGAGCTGCCGCACGACGCGCACACCGAGTCCTGGATCCACGTCCAGATCGACCGCGAGACCGACCGCGCCGACCTGAAGCAGATCACCGCCGACCTGCTGCGCGTCCTGTCCGACGTCCGCGAGGCCGTCGAGGACTGGGAGAAGATGCGGGACTCGGCGCTGCGGATGGCCGACGAGCTGCCCACCGAGCCGACCGCCTCCGACCTGCCCTCCAGCGAGGTCGAGGAGGCCCGTCAGCTGCTGCGCTGGCTGGCCGCCGACCACTTCACCTTCCTCGGCTACCGCGAGTACCAGCTCCGCGAGGACGACTCCCTCGCCGCCGTCCCCGGCACCGGCCTCGGCATCCTGCGCTCCGACCCGCAGCACGGCGGCGAGGACAGCCACCCGGTGAGCCCGTCCTTCGAGCGGCTCCCGGCCGACGCCCGGGCCAAGGCCCGCGAGCACAAGCTCCTCGTGCTGACGAAGGCCAACAGCCGTTCCACGGTGCACCGTCCGTCGTATCTCGACTACGTGGGCGTGAAGAAGTTCGACGAGAACGGCGAGGTCGTCGGCGAGCGCCGATTCCTGGGCCTGTTCTCCTCCGCCGCCTACACCGAGTCCGTCCGCCGGGTTCCGGTGATCCGGCGCACGGTCGACGAGGTGCTCGAAGGCGCCGGCTTCTCGCCCAACAGCCATGACGGGCGCGACCTGCTGCAGATCCTGGAGACGTACCCGCGCGACGAGCTGTTCCAGACCCCGGTCGACGAACTCCGGTCCATCGTCACGTCCGTGCTCTACCTCCAGGAGCGCCGACGGCTGCGCCTGTACCTGCGCCAGGACGAGTACGGCCGCTACTACTCGGCCCTCGTCTACCTCCCGCGCGACCGTTACACCACGGGCGTACGCCTGCGGATCATCGACATCCTTAAAGAAGAACTCGACGGCATCAGCGTCGACTTCACCGCCTGGAACACCGAGTCGATCCTCTCCCGGCTGCACTTCGTGGTCCGCGTCCCGCAGGGCACCGAACTGCCGGAGCTGTCCGACGCCGACAAGGACCGCATCGAGGCCCGCCTGGTCGAGGCAGCCCGCTCCTGGGCCGACGGTTTCGGCGAGGCGCTGAACGCCGAGTGCGGCGAGGAGCGCGCGGCCGAACTCGTGCGCCGCTACGGCAACGCCTTCCCCGAGGGCTACAAGGCGGACCACTCCCCGCGCGCGGCCGTCGCCGACCTGGTCCACCTCGAAGCCCTCACCGAGGAGCAGGCCTTCGCGCTCAGCCTCTACGAGCCGGTCGGTGCCGCCCCCGACGAGCGCCGCTTCAAGATCTACCGCAAGGGCGCCTCGGTCTCCCTCTCCGCCGTCCTGCCGGTCCTCAGCCGCCTCGGCGTCGAGGTCGTGGACGAGCGGCCGTACGAACTGCGCTGCTCGGACCGTACGACGGCGTGGATCTACGACTTCGGGCTGCGGATGCCCAAGTCGCAGAACGGCAACGGGGACCACCTCGGCGACGACGGACGTCAGCGGTTCCAGGAGGCGTTCGCCGCGACCTGGACCGGGCAGGCGGAGAACGACGGCTTCAACGCGCTGGTGTTGAGCGCCGGGATCGACTGGCGCCAGGCGATGGTGCTGCGGGCGTACGCGAAGTACCTGCGGCAGGCCGGTTCGACCTTCAGCCAGGACTACATGGAGGACACCCTCCGCAACAACGTCCACACCACGCGGCTGCTCGTCTCCCTGTTCGAGGCGCGGATGTCGCCGGACCGGCAGCGCGCCGGGCGTGAGATCGTCGACGCCCTCCTCGAAGAGGTCGACGCGGCGCTCGACCAGGTGGCGAGCCTCGACGAGGACCGCATCCTGCGGTCCTTCCTGACCGTCATCAAGGCGACCCTGCGCACCAACTTCTTCCAGGAGGCGCTCGGCGGGCACGCGCACGCGTACGTCTCGATGAAGTTCGACCCGCAGGCCATCCCGGACCTGCCCGCGCCGCGGCCGGCGTACGAGATCTGGGTGTACTCGCCGCGCGTCGAGGGTGTGCACCTCAGGTTCGGCAAGGTCGCGCGCGGTGGGCTGCGCTGGTCGGACCGGCGGGAGGACTTCCGTACGGAGATCCTCGGCCTGGTCAAGGCGCAGATGGTGAAGAACACGGTCATCGTGCCGGTCGGCGCCAAGGGCGGCTTCGTCGCCAAGCAGCTGCCGGACCCGAGCGTGGACCGGGACGCGTGGCTGGCCGAGGGCATCGCCAGCTACAAGATGTTCATCTCGGCCCTGCTCGACATCACCGACAACCTGGTGGCCGGCGAGGTCGTCCCTCCGGCGGACGTCGTCCGGCACGACGAGGACGACACCTACCTGGTCGTCGCCGCCGACAAGGGCACCGCGACCTTCTCGGACATCGCCAACGGGGTCGCCGAAAGCTACAACTTCTGGCTCGGCGACGCCTTCGCCTCCGGCGGCTCGGCCGGCTACGACCACAAGAAGATGGGCATCACCGCGCGCGGTGCCTGGGAGTCCGTCAAGCGGCACTTCCGGGAGCTGGGCGTCGACACCCAGAGCGAGGACTTCACGGTCGTCGGCGTGGGCGACATGTCCGGTGACGTGTTCGGCAACGGCATGCTGCTCAGCGAGCACATCCGCCTGGTCGCCGCCTTCGACCACCGGCACATCTTCCTCGACCCGACGCCGGACGCGGCCGTCTCGTACGCCGAGCGGCGCCGCATGTTCGAGCTCCCGCGCTCCAGTTGGGCCGACTACAACACCGACCTGCTGTCGGCCGGCGGCGGCGTCTTCCCGCGTACGGCCAAGGCGATCCCGGTCAACGCCCACGTCCGCGAGGCCCTCGGCATCGAGGACAAGGTCGCCAAGATGACGCCGGCCGACCTCATGAAGGCGATCCTCAAGTCGCGGGTCGACCTCCTGTGGAACGGCGGCATCGGCACGTACGTCAAGGCCAGCACCGAGTCCCACGCGGACGTCGGCGACAAGGCCAACGACGCGATCCGCGTGGACGGCGCCGACCTGCGGGTCAAGGTCGTCGGCGAGGGCGGCAACCTGGGCCTGACCCAGCTCGGCCGGATCGAGTTCGCCCAGCAGGGCGGCAAGATCAACACGGACGCGATCGACAACAGCGCGGGCGTGGACACCTCCGACCACGAGGTGAACATCAAGATCCTGCTCAACGGCCTGGTCACCGACGGCGACATGACCGTCAAGCAGCGCAACAAGATCCTCGCCGAGATGACCGACGAGGTCGGCGCGCTCGTCCTGCGCAACAACTACGCGCAGAACACCGCGATCGCCAACGCGCTCGCCCAGTCCAAGGACATGCTCCACGCCCAGCAGCGCTTCCTGCGCACGCTGGTCCGCGAGGGCCACCTCGACCGGGCGCTGGAGTTCCTGCCCACCGACCGTCAGATCCGCGAACGGCTCGCCCAGGGACAGGGGTTGACCGGCCCCGAGACGGCCGTCCTCCTCGCCTACACGAAGATCACGGTCTCCGACGAGCTGCTGCACACCACGCTGCCCGACGACCCGTACCTGCGCACCCTGCTGCACGCCTACTTCCCGACCGCGCTGCGCGAGAAGTTCGCCGAGCAGATCGACACCCACGCGCTGCACCGCGAGATCGTCACCACGGTCCTCGTCAACGACACGGTCAACACCGGCGGCACGAGCTTCCTGCACCGCCTCCGTGAGGAGACCGGCGCGTCCCTGGAGGAGATCGTCCGGGCGCAGACCGCGGCCCGCGCGATCTTCGACGCCGCCGAGGTGTGGGACGGCGTGGAGGCCCTCGACAACACCGTCGAGGCGCCCGTCCAGACCCGTATCCGCCTGCACTCGCGCCGCCTGTGCGAGCGCGGCACCCGCTGGCTGCTCAACAACCGGCCGCAGCCGCTCCAACTCGCCGAGACCGTCGAGTTCTTCGGCGAGCGCGTCGAGCAGGTCTGGTCCCAGCTCCCCAAGCTGCTGCGCGGCGCGGACCTGGACTGGTACCAGCAGATCTACGACGAGCTGACCGGCGCCGGCGTCCCGGCCGAACTCGCCACGCGCGTGGCCGGCTTCTCCTCCGCCTTCCCGGCGCTCGACATCGTCTCGGTGGCCGACCGCACGGGCAAGGACCCGATGGACGTCGCCGAGGTCTACTACGACCTCGCCGACCGCCTCCACATCACCCAACTCATGGACCGCATCATCGAGTTGCCCCGCGCGGACCGCTGGCAGTCCATGGCTCGCGCCTCCATCCGCGAGGACCTCTACGCGGCCCACGCGGCCCTGACCGCCGACATCCTCGCGGCGGGCAACGGCGCCTCGACCCCCGAGCAGCGCTTCATCACCTGGCAGGAGAAGAACGCCGCGATCCTGGGCCGGGCCCGCACGACCCTGGACGAGATCCAGGGCTCGGAGACGTTCGACCTGGCCAACCTGTCAGTGGCCATGCGCACGATGCGAACGCTGCTGCGGACGCACTCGTAGTCCCTGAGTAGTAGTCGCTACGACCCTTCTTAAGAAGCCGCTTCTTCAGCAGTGGCTTCTTAAGAAGCGGCTTCTTGAGAAGTCGCCACTACGACGAGGGCGCCCCGGGCCGCAATGGCTCGGGGCGCCTTTTCATGGGGTGCCTTAGGGGTAATCAGGGGGAGTGCTTACTCTGCCCGGCTAAGCCTGGAGACGTGACTCTGAACCTCACCGAGGAACGCGTGACCGAGCCCGTCCGGCCGGTGCGCAAGGTCGTCCTGGAAGTCGTGAAATTCGGGATCGTCGGCGGCAGCGGCGTCCTCGTCAACTTCGCGGTCTTCAATGCCCTGCTGCACGGCCTGCGCTGGCCCGCGATGCTCGCGACCGTCCTGGCCAGTTGCGTCGCGATGGGCGCCAACTACCTCGGCTTCCGCTACTACACCTACCGCGACCGCGACGCCCCCGGCGCCCGCCGCATCGCCCTGTTCTTCGTCTTCAGCGTCATCGGCGTGGCCATGGAGAGCGGCCTCTTCTACGTCGGCTACCACGGACTGGGCCTCCACGGTCCGCTCGAGGCGAATGCCGTGAAGGCCCTGTCGATCGTGCTCGCGTCCGCGTTCCGCTTCCTGGTCTACCGCACGTGGGTGTTCCAGGACGAGGACCTCTAGGCAGCCCGGGGATCCGTCAGGCGGCCGTGCCCGCCGGGGTCGGTGCCGGAGTTGCGTCCTTGGGCTTGTCGGCGCCGCCCGTGAAGGCCTCGTACGCCTCCAGGACCTGCTCCGTCGGCCCGTCCATCCGCAGCTCGCCGCGCTCCAGCCACAGCACGCGGTCGCAGGTGTCGCGGATCGACTTGTTGTTGTGGCTGACGAGGAAGACCGTGCCCGCGTGCTGGCGCAGCTCGCGGATCCGCTCCTCGGAACGCCGCTGGAAGGACCGGTCGCCCGTCGCCAGCGCCTCGTCGATCAGGAGGACGTCGTGGTCCTTGGCGGCCGCGATGGAGAACCGCAGCCGGGCGCCCATGCCGGAGGAGTACGTCCGCATCGGCAGCGTGATGAAGTCGCCCTTCTCGTTGATCCCGGAGAAGTCGACGATGCCCTGGTAGCGCTCCTTGACCTGCTCGCGGGACATGCCCATGGCGAGGCCGCCGAGGTACACGTTGCGCTCGCCGGTCAGGTCGCCCATCAGGGCCGCGTTGACGCCGAGGAGGGAGGGCTGGCCGTGGGTGTAGATACGGCCGTTCTCGACCGGAAGCAGGCCGGCGACCGCCTTCAGCAGGGTCGACTTGCCGGAGCCGTTGGTGCCGATGAGCCCGATCGCCTCGCCCTTGTAGGCGACGAACGACACCTTCTTGACGGCGTGGACCTTGCGGACACCCGCCGCCTTCTCGGCCTTCTCGCGGCGCATCATGCGGTTCAGGGCGGCGGTCGCGGAGCCTCGTCCGGCGCCGGTTCCGTTGACCCGGTAGATGATGTCCACGCCGTCGCAGACGACGGTGGGGATCGTGCTGTCGGCGGCCACGCGGGTCCGCTCGGTGTGGTACTCGATGGTCTGCTCAGCCACGGCCGTACGTCTCCTCAGCCTTCCAGAAGTAGATGAAGCCGCCGACTCCGGCGATCAGCGCCCAGGCGGTCGCCGCCGGCCACACGTGCGGGGGGAGCTGGCTGGAGTGGAAGCTGTCGATCAGCGAGTAGCGCATCAGGTCGATGTAGACGGCCGCCGGGTTGGTCTCCAGGGCCAGCGTGACGAAGTGCGGCAGGTGGTCCTTGCTGGTCAGCTTGTCGATGCTCCACATGACGCCGGAGACGTACATCCAGGTGCGCAGGATGAACGGCATCAGCTGCGCGATGTCCGGGGTCTTCGCGCCCATCCGGGCCATGATCATCGAGACGCCCGCGTTGAACGTGAACTGCAGGAACAGCACCGGGACCGCCATCAGCCAGGAGAAGCTGATCGGCACACCGAAGCAGAGCAGGATCACGACCAGGGCGGCCATCGAGAACAGCAGCTGCTGGAGCTGCTGCAGCGCGAACGAGATCGGCAGCGCGGCCCGCGGGAAGTGCAGCGCCCGGACCAGGCCGAGGTTGCCCGAGATCGCGCGGGTGCCCGCCATGATCGAGCTCTGCGTGAACGTCCAGATGAACACGCCCGTCACCAGGAACGGGATGTAGTCCGGGACGCCGCGCTTCGTGCCCAGCAGGATGCCGAAGATGAAGTAGTACACCGCCGCGTTCAACAGCGGCGTCATCACCTGCCAGACCTGACCCAGCTTCGCCTGGCTGTACTGCGCGGTCAGCTTGGCGGTGGCGAACGCGGTGATGAAGTGCCGGCGCTCCCACAGCTGGCGGACGTACTCGCGCAGGGAGGGGCGGGCGCCACTGACCGTGAGGCCGTGGCGTGCGGCGAGCGCCGCGAGGTCTTCTTCGTCGGCCGGGGCCGGCGAATGGGGCGGTGTGTGGAGGACCTGGCTCACATCCGCTGCTTTCGCTCGGGGGGAGGGGGTGCGTGCGTCCGGCTGCCGTGTCCCGTCGCCCGGCGTTTCCTTACGCTTCTCTTTACGTTCTCTTACGTCGGAACGGGACCGTATCGTCGCAACGTGAGCGTAGGCCGATTCGGCGTCGGAACGCAACCGTTTCGTCGTGACGGATGTGATGAGGCCGTTAGGTTTTGGGCGGGGACGGGTCTGTTGCGTCGATACGGTCTGGGTAGGGGCGGGTGTGAGGTGGCTGACGGCGGGGTTGCTGTGGCTGCGTCGGTACGGTTTCGGCGTCAGGGCGGGCCGGTTGCGTCGCGCGGACGGGCCCGGTCCGTCGCGGGGACGGAACGGTTGCGTCGTACGGACGAGTGGGTTCCGTCGCGACGACGGGCCGGGTGCGTCGCGACGACGGGGCGGTTGCGCCGCAACGCCAGCCCGCCCCGCCCGCTGTACCCGCCTAGCTCACCGCGCCCACCTCGCCCACCGATGCGCCTCGCCCGCGTAACGACGAGCCCGTTTCGTCGCAACGCGCCCCACACACGCCGCGTCGGAACGCAACCGTTTCGTCGCAACGCCCCTATGCTTGGGCTATGACGACGAACGCCGACGAGCCCCAGACACGTCAGCGCCGCCGCACCCCCGCCGGGGCGGCCGTACTCCGCGAGGATGTGACCGAAGCCATTCGGGCGGCGGTCTTCGAGGAGTTGGCGGCGGTCGGGTATGCCCGGATGTCGATCGAGGGGATCGCGCGCCGCGCCGGGGTGGGCAAGACGGCGGTGTACCGCCGCTGGCGTTCGAAGCTGCACCTGGTGCTCGACGTCGTGTCGGCGATCGCGGTGATGGGGCTGCCGACACCGGACACCGGTTCGCTGGAGGGCGACCTGCGGATGCTGTACGAGGTGACGTCACGGGCCCTGCGTCACCCCGTCGCCTCGCAGATCATCCCGGACCTCCAGGCCGAGGCGGCCCGCAACCCCGAGATCGCAGACGCCATGCAGAAGGCACTGCGCGAGGGCCAGGAGGGCGTGGCCAGCAAGATCCTCGCGGCCGCGGAACGGCGCGGCGAGATCCGCCCCGGCATGGACGAGGACCTGGCCCTGGACCTGATCTCCGGCCCCCTGTACTGGCGCGCCGTGGTGATCCGCAGCCCGAAGCTGCCGAAGGGCTACCTGGGGGCACTGGCCCGGGCGACGACGGAGGGTCTCAAGGCGCTGTAGGGCTCCGCCGCACCCGCCGTCTCCCAGGCCCTCGTCTCCCTGGCCGACGGCGACGATGCGAGCGCCGCTCGGCCGGCCGGTGAGTCAGCCGCCCCCGTCGCCCAAGCCGCCCAGGCCGTCCGAGTCGTCCAACCGCCGCGCCAGTTCCCCGAGTTCGGCCGCCCGCAGCACCCGCCCGCCGAACCCCGGCAGCGGTACGTGCAGAGCCTCGGTCCAGCGCGCAGGGATCGCCGCACTCCCGTACACCGCACCAGCGAGTCCGCCCGTCACCGCGGCGACGGTGTCCGTGTCGCCGCCGAGGTCGATCGCGGCGCGTACGGCGTCCTCGTAGGAGGACGTGGTCCGCAGGGCCCAGACGGCGGAGGCGAGGCAGGGCCAGACGGCGCCGTTGAACTCCGTCGCCAGGTCGGGATGCCAGTCCGGGGCGAGGACGACGCCGTAGCGCTCCTGGTGGTCGGCGTGGACGGAACGCAGGGTCTCCTCGACGGCGTCGAGCGGGTCGCCGCCGTCCAGTGTGACGCGCACCAACTCGTGGAAGACGGCGGTGCCTTCCCAGGCCGCGCGGTCGCCGTGGGTCAGCGCGGCGATGCGGCGGGCGGCGTCCATCGTGGCGTCGCGTCCCACGCGCGCGAAGAAGACGGCCGACGGGGCGGCGCGCATCAACGCACCGTTCCCGGCGCCCCGTTGGCTCGTCTGGAAGTGCACGGCGGCGGCCAGGTCCCAGGGGTCGCCGCTGGTCAGTACGGCCTCGGTCTGCAGACCGATGTCCTTCGGGCCGGCCGCAGCCCACTGCCGGAACCGCCGGAACATGTCCGGGAGTTGGAGCCCGCCGCACTCCAACAGCGACTCCGCGACGAGTACGGCCATCTGCGTGTCGTCGGTCGCCTCGCCCGGGTCCCAGCCGCCGCCCCCGCACATCTCGCCGCCGTGACCGGCCACCGGAAACCGGGCGGAGAGCGCGCCCTCGGGACCGAACTCGAAGGGCGCGCCGAGAGCGTCGCCGACGGCGGAGCCGAGGACGGCGCCCACGGCACGCTCCGATCGGGAACAGCCGCCCACAGGGCCGGAGTTCATCAACGGCCGCCCGCCGGGCCGGAGTTCATCAACAGCTGCCCGCCGGGCCGGAGTTCATCAGACCGGAGTTCATCGGATCGCACTCATCACGCCCGAGCCGCCCCCGGATGCAACCGCACCCACCCCTCCCAAGCCGACGTGATCATGTCGTCGACGTCGTGCTTGGCCTTCCAGCCCAGTTCGGTGGTGATGCGGTCGGCGGAGGCGACGACGCGGGCCGGGTCGCCGGGGCGGCGGGGGTGGACGGTCGGGGGGCGGTCGTAGCCGGTGATCGCGTTGATGCGGTCGATCATCTCGCGGACCGAAACGCCTTCCCCGCGGCCGATGTTGAGGGTGAGGGCGCGGCCGGGGGAGGCCTGGAGGGCGCGGGCGGCGGCGACGTGGGCCTCGGCCAGGTCGACGACGTGGATGTAGTCGCGGACGCAAGTGCCGTCCGGGGTGGCGTAGTCGTCGCCGAAGATGCGCGGGGGCGCGTTCTCGGTGAGCTTCTCGAAGACCATGGGGACGATGTTGAAGACGCCGGTGTCGGCGAGTTCGGGGGCGCCGGCGCCGGCCACGTTGAAGTAGCGCAGGGAGGCCGTGGACAGGCCCGTCGCCCTGCCCGTCGCGCGGACCAGCCACTCGCCCGCCAGCTTGGTCTCGCCGTACGGAGACATCGGGACGCAGGGCGTCTCCTCGGTCACCAGCTCCACGTCCGGCATGCCGTAGACGGCGGCCGAGGACGAGAAGACGAACGACGGGACGCCGGCCGTGGTGACCGCCTCCAGGAGGACGCGCAGGCCCTCGACGTTCTCCCTGTAGTAGTGCAACGGCAGGTCGACCGACTCGCCGACCTGCTTCTTCGCCGCCAGGTGGACGACTCCGGTGACGTCCTGGTCGGCGAGGGTGCGGGCGACCCGTTCCGCGTCCAGGGTCGAACCCACCACCAGGGGCACGCCGTCGGGCACGCGCTCGGCGATGCCGGTGGACAGGTCGTCGTAGACGACCGCCTGTTCGCCCGCCTCGGTCATCGCCCTTACGACGTGCGCCCCGATGTAGCCGGCGCCGCCGGTGATCAGCCAGGTCATGTGCGGCCGTCCCCTCCGTCACTGGATGTCGTTCGACCCGCGCGGGTGCTGCGTCCCCCGCGCGTCGCGGCCCTCAGTCAATCAGGCGCCGGAGTGCGCCGAGGTCAACTGCTGGGACTCCCCGTAGGGGCCGGGCGACTGCACGCGCGTGTGCGTCGTCGCCGGGAGCGGCCTCGACGACCGCCACAGCCGGACGAACGAGAGGACGGCCGCGGCGGCCAGCAGACCATTGCGTACGACCATCAGGGCGCAGCCCGTCCACGTGCTGTGGATGACGTCGACGTACAGGACGGGGAACTCGACGGAGCTGACCGCGCTCGCCGCCACGATCAGCGCGGCCACCGCGCGCTGGGTCGTGTGCCGCGAGGTGAGGCAGACGGCGGCGAGGCCGAGCAGCCAGATCATGTACTGGGGGCTGATCACCCGGCTGGTCACGGTGAACAGCAGCACGGCGCTCAACGCGGCGTCGTACGGCGTCGCGTCGGTCCAGCGGCGGGCCCGGATCCGCCACAGCAGCAGAAGCCCGAAGGCGACCGCCGTGAGCGCCAGGGACACATCGGCGACGGCGGAGACGTACCGCCCCGTGAACTCCATCGCGCCGTACCGGTAGTGCACCTGGCCTGGCCAGCCGACGTGGGTCGCCAGGCCGAGGGCGGTACCCCCGAGGGACTCGATCTGGACCCCCCGGCCGCCCTGTTGACGCAAGAAGGCAAAAGGATTGTTGAACAAGACCACGAGAGACATGAGCGACAAGACCCCCGTCCCCACCGCCCACGACCACACCGACCGCGTCGTCCGCCCCCTCGGCATCCCCAGCAGCACCAGCGCCGGCCACACCTTCACCAGCGCGCCCAGTGCCGCGAACGCGCCGCACGCACGCGTGGAGCGCGACAACGTCAACAGGGAGATGACGGCGAACGCCGTGACCTGCACGTCGTAGCGGACGAGGGGCATGTGCAGGAGGAGAGGGAGGCAGGCGATCCAGTACGCGGCGCCGCGCAGGCTGTGGCCCGGGCGGGTGCCCGCGCGGGCCAGGACCACGGTGATCACGGCGTCGGTCGCGAGGGTGAGGACGACGAACGCCTGGAAGTAGGTCAGGTCCGGCAGCAGCGCGGGCGCCAGGAGGACGGGACCGGCGCCCGGCGGGTACTGCCACAGCGGATCGTGCGCCGGGAACGCGCCGTGAGACAGGACGCCGTACCAATGGCGGTACAGGCGCCACACCTCCCGGGCGACCCCGCCGTGGCCGAGCAGGGGGAGGCCGTTGTACGCGAGGAGCAGCAGCATCCCCGCGCGGGTGGCGAGCCAGGCGAGGGTCAGGGCGAGGAAGCGGTGTTTGCGGACGGCGTTCATCACGCCGGATCGTAAGCCGGGTGAATGCCGCAGGAATGCTAATACACCGTCAATCGTCGGTAAGAGCTTGCTAACAGTACAAAATCAGCCAGGTGGACACCCAGGGTGAGGACGAGAACAAGCGGCGATTCCGGTGGACCAGGACGGGGACCGTGGCCGTGGTCGTGCCGGTGGCCGTCATGCTCGCGCTGGGGCTCTGGGGTCTCGATCGCGGCGGTATGTGGGGCGACGAGGGCGTCACGTTCCTGGTCGGGAGGCGCACGGTGCCGCAGATCTGGCACCTGCTGCACGGCGTCGACGCGGTGCACGGCCTGTACTACCTCCTCATGCACGCCGTCCTCACCGTCCACCCCGGCGAGGTGACCCTCCGCCTGCCGTCCGTCTGCGGCGCGGCGGCGACCGCGGGCCTCGTCGCGGCCCTCGGCGTCCGCCTGGCCCGCCCCCGTGTCGGCCTCTGGGCCGGCCTTCTCTACGCGATCACCCCACTGACCGGCCACTACGCCCAGGAGGGCCGCTCCTACGCCCTCGTCGCGGCCGGTGTGGCCGGGGCGACGCTGCTCCTGGTGCGGGCACTGGAAGGCCGGCCCTGGTGGCCGTACGGCGCAGTCCTCGCCGTGACCTTTCTGCTGCACGAGTTCGCGGTCCTGGTGCTCTGCGCGCACGCACTGACGCTGGCGGCGGCGCGGGTCCCCAGGGCGACATGGCTCGGCTGGGCCCGTGCGACGGGCGTGGCGATGGGCACCCTGTTGCCCCTGGCCTGGATCTCCCAACGCCAGTCCGCCCAGGTGGCCTGGCTGAGAATCCCGGACTGGGACACGACAGAACGCCTCGCCCGCGACTTCCTCGCCGTCACCCCGACCGGCATCGTCTTCTGGACCTCCCTCCTCCTGATCCTGCTCGGCCTAGGCGCCGGCCGCCTCGCATCGGTCGCCCTGCCGTTGCTCCTGGTACCGCCGGTACTCCTGCTGACGGTGTCTCAATTCCGGCCCTTGTTCCACGAGCGGTACGTGCTGTATGCGCTGGCCGGGGCACCGCTGCTGGTGGCGGCGGGGGCGGACCGGTTGGTGGGGGCGCTGAGGTGGCTGTGGCTGGAGGGGCAGGGCGCGCCGAGTGGTCGGCGGGCGGAGGCCGAGCGGGTCGTAGCCAGGGCGGGGAGACATCGCGAGTTGGTGGGCGCGCCGAGCGGGACCAGTCACCGGCTGCGAAACGACCGTAGAACTGAACCGGAAGACAGGACCACAGCCGCAGCCACACTCGGAACCCGAGACGAAGCCGCACAGAAAGCCGGAGGCGGAGGCGAAGCCGCAGCCGGAGGCGGAATCCGAGCCGCAGCCACAGTCGGAACCCGAGACGGAGCCGCAGCCGGGATCCGAGCCGAGGTCCGAGCCGCAGCCGCAGTCGGAGCCGGAGAGAGAGCCGGAGGCGGAGGCGAAGCCGCAGCTGGAGGCGGGAACCGAACCGCGACGGCAGCCACAAGCCGCCCATCTCTCGCCCGAGCCAACCTCATCACCCTCGCCGGCGCCCTAGCCGTAACCATCCCCTTCCTCCACGGCCTCCCCGACTACCGGAACGACCGTGACGCGGCCCGCCGCCCCGAGAATCTCGCCGCGGTCTCCACCCTCGCCGGACGTGAACTACGCCCCGGTGACCCGGTGTTGTTCCTGCCGTCGTTCTGGCGGGTGACGGCGCTGGCGTATCCGAGGCCGTTCGTAGGGGCCCGGGATCTCGCGCTGGGGGAGTCGGGCGCGAGGTCGGGGACGCTCAGTGGGCGTGAGGTGGGGCCGGGGGAGTTGCGGGCGCGGCTGGCAGGCGTGGACCGGGTCTGGATCGTCGCGCAGTCGAACCTGCTGCCCTCGCGCTGGGTACCCGGCGACGCGACCGACCGGGTCAAACTGGACGTCGTGGACGGGGAGTTCGCGCGAAGACAGCAGTACGTAGGAGGGCGAGTGAAGCTGGCCCTCTACATCCGCCGGATGCCCCCACAGCCGATGCGGCTGGCGCCTATGCCTCGTCCAGCGTCGCCGAGTCCAACGCCCCCGTGAGCTGATCAAGCCGCTCCCGCAGCGCCCGAATCTCATCGATGTCAAAGCCGGTCGCCCCAAGAATCCGCCGAGGCACCTCGACCGCCCGCTCGCGCAGCGCGACCCCCTCATCCGTGAGCCGCACCTCCACGGACCGCTCGTCACGGACGCTGCGCTCACGCCGTACCAGACCCGCCGTCTCCAGCCGCTTGAGCAGCGGGGACAGCGTGCCGGAGTCGAGCCGCAGGTGCTCGCCGAGCTTCTTGACGGGCAGCTCCCCGTGCTCCCACAGCACCAGCATCACCAGGTACTGCGGATACGTGAGCCCGAGATCCTTGAGGATCACCCGGTAGACACCGCCGAAGGCACGCGACGCGGCGTTCAGGGAGAAGCAGATCTGCTGGTCGAGGCGGAGCCAGTCGGTGCTGGGAGCGGCGGCGGGAGTGGTGGTCATACCCCCAGGATAGCGCGAGCAGACGATTTAGTTGTGGGCAATTGAATTGTGTGCTCTACTTGTCGTCGTGAGGCGGCCCGGACACCCGGACCGGTCACCCCCACCAAGACTTCCGAGAGGGATGGTTTCCAATGGACGCGATCTACACCGCCGTAGCCACCGCCACCCACGGCCGCGACGGCCGCGCGGTCAGCAACGACGGCAAGATCGACCTTCAGCTCGGCATTCCGGTAGAGATGGGCGGCAACGGCCAGGGCACCAACCCTGAGCAGCTCTTCGCCGCCGGTTACGCCGCCTGTTTCGGCAGCGCCCTCGGCCTCGTCGGCCGCCAGGCGAAGGTCGACGTCACCGACGCGGCCGTGACCGCCGAGGTCGGCATCGGCAAGCAGGGCGAGGGCTTCGGCCTCAAGGTGACCCTGCGCATCGAGCTCCCCGACACCGTGGACGAGGCGACCGGCCGCAAGCTGGTCGAGACCGCCCACCAGGTCTGCCCCTACTCGAACGCGACCCGCGGCAACATCGAGGTCGACCTCGTCGTCGAGTAGTCCCTACGACGCTCCCGTTGCTCCCTACGACGCTCCCGTGACCCGGCACAGAGATGGCCGGCGGCATACAAGCCGCCGGCCATCTCGTCGTACCGGAAGTCACCTGCCCCAGTACCGGAAGTCACCTCACCGACGGAGCGTGCTCCCCAAGCCCAGGCCCAACTCCCTGCCCAGGAACCGGCGTTGGCGCCGCCATGGCCCCAGCCACCTTCCCCCGCACGACACTCTCCAACAACAACGGCACCCCCACCACCGGCAGTAGCCACACCAACACGATCAACCGCCCACCCCACACACTGATATCGGGATGCGCGGCCTGCGTAAGAACCCCGGTGAACGCGGCCCCGATCAGAAACACCCCGAACGCCGGCCGCCGCACCGCCCCCCACACCCCCGCACCCAGCGCAGCCACGAGCATCGGCTGCCACAACTGCTGCCGAGTCCACTCCACCCAGAAGTTCGCTTCCAGGTGCAGGAATTCGGGCCACAGCCGCGTGCGGTCGGGCCGGGCATAGTGATCGGTGAGTAGATCCTGAAGACTGTCGGTCTGCGACGGATAGTGCAGCGCACTCGCCAGAACCAACGTACCCAGCGCGGCAGTTGCCCCCAAAGCGGCCACCACGACCAACCCCCGCCCCGGAGCCCGCCCACGCCGCATCCGCCCTACGACGACCACCGCACCCGCCCCGGCCAGACACAGCCCCAGGAACAGGGACTGCGAGTGCTTGACGGTGAAGAGAAGCGCCAACGAGCCACCCACCAGGGCGAGTCCGGCCCGGGTACGCCGCCCCTTGAGCACCAGCGCGCACCCCCACACCGCAGCCAGCGTCAGGGCAGTCATCAGCCCCTCGGTCATGGGCCGCATCGAGGTCGTCCCACACGGCAGCACGTAGTACAGCGCCTGCCCGGTCAACGCGAACGGCACCGACACGGACAGGGTGCGCAGGATCAGGAAAACAAGAATCCCACCCAGAACCGTGAGAACGACACTCGCCGACCACATCCCCCAGACCGGCCCGAGCAACGTCACGAACGGCACCAGGAACACCGGGTATCCGGGCCGCACTTCGAAGATCCGCATGAACCGTTCCGACGTGAACGGCGCGATGAACCCACCCGTCTGCCCGGCCCGCAGCCGCGCGTTCACCCCCCGCCACTCCGCGTCCCGGCACTTCTTCGCGACCCGCGCGGCGGGGTCCTTCCCATGGAAGTTCAGCGGATTCACGCTCTGTTCGCGCCGCGCGTTCGCCCCCTGGCTCGCACAGCTGTAGTCGATGGCGACAGCCGCCGACTCCCGCTCGCTCGCACCACGCAGACTCATCGCGTACGACAGGTAGTTCTTCGTGTCGGGAGTCGCCCGCCCGGTGACATTGGCGAGTTGGAGCACCGCGAACACCGCGGCCAGCACCAACACCCACGTACGCGGCCTCATGAGGACGCCAACTGGTCGTGACCACTGACCGGAGAGGGGACCCGCGCACCGGCCCCGGTCTGCGGAAGCCAGTCGGCCTCCCCCAGAAGCAGCGTCCGTACGACCCTCTCGGCGGCCATCCCGTCGTCGAACTCGCAGTACCGCGCCCGGAATTCACCCCGCAGCCGCGTCGAGTCGTCGTCCCGCCAGGCACCCGATGCGAACAGCCACGCCAACTCCCGGTAGGAACCGGATACATGACCCGGTGGCGCGGCGGTGACGTCGAAATACGTTCCCCGGCTGGCCGCGTAAGCCTCCCGGTCATCGGCGTGCAGCACGATCGGCCGGTCGAGATTGGCGTAGTCGAACATCAGGGCCGAGTAGTCAGTGACCAGAGCATCGGACGCCACCATCACATGCTCCACGGCGAGTTCATCGGTCGCGTCGATCAGCACCCCACGCCGATGCAGATCCGCGAGCCCCATCCCCCGCGCGGGACCGGTCGCGAGAGACGGATGCAGCCGTACGACGAGCGTGTGCTCCGGTCCGAGATCCTCGGCGAACCGGGCCAGATCCAGCCGGTCGACATGCCCGCCCCGGACGTACTCCCGGCGGGTCGGCGCGTACAGCACGACGGTGTTTCCGACCGGGATGCCGAGCCGCTCCCGAACTGCTGCCCCCGCTCCGGGTGTTGGAGCGACCAGGACGTCATTGCGCGGACTCCCGGTCCGCGCCGAAGCGAAGTGACACGGATACGCCCGCTCCCACACCAGCTCCGAGTGCCGGTTGGCGACCAGGCTGTGGTCCCAGCGGTCGGCCCGGCGCAGCATCTGCGGGACGTCGACGCCGTAGCGGCCGCCGGGCTTGTCCAGCAGGTCGGCCGCCATGTACTTGAGCGGGGTGCCCTGGTGGGTGTGGATGTGGACGCTGCCGGGGCGCTTGGTGAGGGTGCCGGGCCAGTTGACGTTGTTGACGAAGTACTTGGCCCGTGCGGTGAGTTGGCGGTACCGCGGGGTGTTGAGGAGGACGTGCTCGACATCCGGCGGCACCAACGCGGCCTGTTCCGTGTCCTGTACGACCCACACGCCCCGCAGGTGCGGGGCGATCTCCCGCGCCTTGTAGTAGACGGCGGCCGGATCACCCAGCACCCCGCGGTGCGAAAACGCCGAGTACACAACGAGGTTGGGGTCCAGCGACCGGCGGGCGTGCAACGCGCCCCAACCGCCCTTGACCCGCTCGGCCGCCGCCTTACGGACCTGCAACGCCCGGCGCTCCAGCTGCCGCCCGCCCCGCCCCGCCTGCCGCCGCACCCGGTACAGCGCGTAACTGCCTTCAAGCGCACGGACTTCGGCGTCCACCCTCACCCCCGCTGGCTTGTGCTTGGCGAACAACTCGGCCGTACGACGGAAGAACTCGGCCTTGTCGGACGGCGGCAGGCGGTCCGGCTTGCCGAGGATGTCGAGACAGTGCTCGCCCATCTTCCGGTGCAGGTACGGCAGCCAACTCGCCAGCTCCGGGCGGGAGTCGACGAACGCGAAGACCCGCTCGTACTGGTCGTGGATGTCGAAGTGCTTGCGGCTGGTGGTGGACAGGATGTTGCCTTGCCGCCGCTGGCGGTAGTTGAGGCAGATCCGGTCGAGGGTGGCGATCCGCTCGGCGCTGAGCATGACCGGGAACGTCCAGGGAGTGTCCTCGTAGTAGCCCGGCGGGAACTCGAAGGCGTGCTTGTGGACGAACTCCCGGCGGTAGACCTTGTTCCACACGACCATCAACAGGTCGAGGATCTCCGGGTGTTCGGCGACCGTGAAGGTGTCGTCGACCTCCGTCAGGACGTGCGCGAGGACGTTGCGCCGGGTGCCGCCCCACCAGTAGGTGCGCGCGTAGTCGAAGACCAGGACGTCCGGGTCGCCGCTCGCGTCGAGCCGGTCGGCCATCGCACGCAGGGCGCCCGGCGTGAGGGTGTCGTCGCTGTCGAGGAAGAAGAGGAAGTCGCCGGTGGCCAGGGGCATTCCGGCGTTGCGGGCGCGGCCGAGGCCGACGTTCTCCGGCAGGTGCAGCACCTGGACGCGCGGGTCGCGGGCCGCGTACTCGTCGAGGATCGCGCCGCACCCGTCCGGCGAGCAGTCGTTCACGGCGATCACCTCGATGTCCCGGTAGGACTGCTCCAGAACCGAGTCGAGGCACTCGCGCAGAAAGCCCTGCACCTTGAAGACGGGGACGATGACGCTGAAGCGGGGCACTTCGGGTTCAGCTCCTTACGAGGGTGGCGGCGGGGGCCGGGACGCGCTCCGCGAGCGGGATCACGGGCGGCACGGTCTCCGGCGGCTCGCCGAGGAACACCCGGCGTACGACCCGCTCGGCGGCCAGCCCGTCGTCGAACTCGCAGAAACGGGACCGGAATTCGGCCCGCAGGGCCGTGGACTCGGCCCCCGCGTACGAGCCGTCACGGAAGACCTGCGCCAGCTCCTCGGGCGTGCGCGCGACCGGGCCGGGCGGCGCCTCCATGAGGTCGAAGTAGACGCCCCGCGTCTCCCGGTAGACCTCCCAGTCGTCGGCGTACACGACGATCGGCCGGTCGAGGTTGGCGTAGTCGAACATGATCGACGAGTAGTCCGTGACCAGCGCGTCGGCGGCCAGGCAGACGTCCTCGGAGGAGCGGTGCCCGGTCACGTCGATGATCCGGCCGCTGCTCTTCGCCCGGCCCTGGTCGTAGAAGTAGTGGGCGCGCAGCAGCACGACCACGTCCTCGCCGGCCGCCGCGCAGAATGCCTCCAGGTCGAGGCCGGTGTCGAAACCGGTCTGGTAGTCGCGGTGGGTGGGCGCGTACAGGACGGCCGTCTTGCCCTCAGGGACGCCCAACTCCCGCCGCACACGCGCCACTTCATCCGCCGTCGCCGTGTAGTAGACGTCGTTGCGCGGATAGCCGTACTCCAACGCCTCGTACGAGCCCGGGAAGGCGCGCTCCCACATCTGGGTCGAGTGCCGGTTGGAGGAGATGTTGTAGTCCCAACGGTCCACCCGGCCCAGCAACTTGGCGAAGCTGCCGGTCGCCGCGGCCACCACCGGGTACGTCGACTGGTCGACGCCCATCTTCTTCAGCGGGGTCCCGTGCTGCGTCTGGACGTGCACACTGCCGCGCCGCTTGACGACGCCCTCCGCGAAGTTGGCGTTGTTCACCAGGTACTTGGCCCGCGCCAGCACCTCCCAGTACTTCCGGCTGCCGATGACGGCGTACTCGACATCCTTCGGTACGGCGTCCACCGCGTCCGGCTCCACAAGGAACACCGAGCGGATGTGCGGGGCGAGTTGGCGGGCCTTGGCCTCGATCGCGGCGGGGCTGCAGGCGTAGCCCCGGCCCCAATAGGCGCAGTAGACAGCAAGGTTGGGGTCGAGGGAGCGGCGCAGGTCACGGGCGTAGCGCAGCCGGGTACGCAGCATCCGGGGGCATGGGACGCGCTCGGCCGCTCCCGATGCCTTCCGGTTGGCGCCGCGCAGCGCCTTGAAAGCGGTGTACGCCCCCGACGCCAGCAGCCGGTGCTGCACCCCCAGACTCCCGCCCGGCGCACGGAAGTTGGCGGGCCGGTGACTGCGGTAGAGCCGTCCGGCCCGGCGGAAGAAGGCGCGGTGTCCGGAGGGAAGCCGCTCGGGTCGCGAGGCGGTCTTCAGCACCACGGCGAAGAGCTGCTCGAACAGAGCGTGCGACCGCTCGGGAGTCAGACCCTGCGCGGCGCCGAGCACCAACTCCACCTGGTCCAGAAGCTGATGGTGATGCTCGCCGGGAAGGTTGAGCCGGCTGCCCTGCCTCCGCAGTAGATGCCGTACGACCACCGAGCGCAGGACCGCGACCCGCTCGGCGGCGACCGTCACCAGGCCGCCCCAGCCGAGGTCCGTGAACTGGCCCTCAGGAAAGGTGAGTTGGTGCTCGGTGAGGAAGGCGCGACGGTAGGCCGCGCTCCACGCCGGGAGCTGTACGCCCGTCAGCTGCGGTGCCTGCGCGGGGGAGAAGCCGCCCGCCGGGGTCTTCGCGAGCAGCGGGGCCGCCGGGTTGGTGGGCTCGCCCTCCCACCACGGGGTGCGCTCGTGCTCGTAGTACAGGACGTCCACGTCACCGGTCGTTGTCAGCCGGGCGTTCAGCGCCGCCAGCGCCCCCGGGGCGAGGGTGTCGTCGCCGTCCAGGAACAGCACGTAGGAGCCGGTCGCCGCCCGCAGCCCGGTGTTGCGGGCCCCGCCAAGCCCGGCGGACGGTGGGGAGTTGACCGGGGCCACCCGGGAGTCCTGCCCGGCGTGGTCGGCGGCGACGTCGGCGGCCGGGGAGCCGGGGCTGTCGCAGACCGGGATCAGCTCGAAGTCGCCGTAGGACTGCGCGAGGACCGAGTCCAGGGCCAGGGACAGCCGGCCGGTGACCCCGTGGGACGGGACGATGATGCTGAAGCGGGGCATTCTGTTCTTTCTCCAGTGGTCCGGAGGGGTCCGGTGTCAGTGCGTGCGACAGGCCCCGGGGCGTCCGGTCGGGCGCCAGGTGGTCGGGCGGGTCGGTGTGGGGCGCGAGGGGCTTGAGGGCATGCGAACTCCCCGGTGTGGGAACGGCGTTCAGAGTCGGTCGGTGACGGGCAGGGACGACGAGGGCTGCGGCACGGTGGCGAGCGGGGAGCGCGTGAGGCTCGCGGCGGCCGACGGGACCGGGTGGCGGTCGGCGAGCGGTACGACCGGCGGGAGGTCCGTTTCGCCCAACACCACGTGGCGTACGACGCGTTCGGCGGCGCGGCCGTCGTCGTAGGGGCAGAAGCGTTCGCGGAACGCGGTGCGCAGTTGGGTCGAGCGGGAGCCGCGCCAGTGGTCGGTCGCGAAGATGTCGATCAGTTCGTCCTCGCTGCGGGCGACCGCGCCCGGCGGGAAGGCGCGCAGGTCGAAATAGGTGCCCCGGGCCGCCTCGTAGGCCTCCCAGTCGTCGGCGTGGATGACGATCGGGCGGTCGAGGTTGGCGTAGTCGAACATCAGGGACGAGTAATCGGTGACCAGCGCGTCCGAGGCGAGGCACAGCGACTCGACGCTGGGGTGGTCGGTGACGTCGATGATCCGGCCGGACGGGGAAGCGGCGAGTGGGCCCTCGTGCCAGTAGTGGGCGCGGGCCAGCACGACGTAGCGCGGGCCGAGGCGGCGCAGGACGCGGTCCAGGTCGAGGTGGGCGCGCTGAACGCGGCGGTAGTCGCGGTGGGTCGGTGCGTAGAGCAGGGCGATGGCGTCCTGCGGGATGCCGAGGGACTCGCGCAGCCGGTGCACGTCGGCCGAAGTCGCCTGCTGGAACACGTCGTTGCGGGGATAGCCGTAGGCGAGCGTGGTGTAGCTGCCGGGGTAGACGCGCTCCCAGGTCAGGGTGGTGTGGCGGTTGGGGGACAGAACGTGGTCCCACTTGTCGACGCCCTTGAGGAGTTCGGCGAAGTCCATGTCCCGTGCTGCGGCCGGGCGTTCCTGGAGGTCGAGGCCCATGTGCTTGAGCGGGGTGCCGTGTTGGGTCTGGATCATGACCTGGCCGGGGCGCTTGACCAGCCGGCGGTCGAAGTTGACGTTGTTCACCAGGTACTTGGAGCGGGCCAGCGCCGTCCAGTAGGACGCGGTGTTCGGGCGGAGTCTGCGCGTGGCGGCCGGGATCGTGTGGTGGTGCTCGGGGCGGGCGATCCACGCGGTGCGGATGTGCGGGGCGTGGGTGCGGAACGCCGTCTCCAGCGCACCCGGGTTGCAGCTGTGGCCGCGGCCCCAGTAGGCGGCGAACACCGCGCGATCCCTCAGCGGGAGCCGGAGTTGGACACGGTAGTGGAGCTGGAGGACCGCCGCCCTGAGCGTGCGCAGCGCCTTCGCGGTGAGCTTGACCGCGCTGCGGCGCCAGCTCATCGCCTTCTGCACGGCCCGGAACGTGCGGTGGACGCCGAAGTGGACGAGCGTGTGGCGCATCCGGGTGCGCAGCGGGACCGGGGTGCCGGGGATGCGGTAACGGCGGTAGTGGGCACGGGCCTTGCGCAGGAACTCGGCGCGGGTGCCGCGTGGGAGGCGGTCGGGCTTGGTGAACACCGTCGCGAGGTGGTCGACCATGCGGCGGAACAACACCGGGCGCCACGAGGCGAGTTGGGGGTGCGCGTCGACGAACGCGAAGACCCGGTCGTACTGGTCGAAGACGTCGAAGTGCTTGCGGCTGGTGGTGCCGAGGATGTTGCCCTGACGGCGCTGGCGGTAGTGGACGCAGACCCGGTCGAGGGTCGCGATCGTCTCCGCCGTCATCAGGACCGGGTAGGTCCACGGGGTGTCCTCGTAGTAGCCGGGCGGGAAGGCGAAGCCCTCGCGCTCGACGAACTCCCGCCGGTACGCCTTGTTCCAGGCCACCATGATGACCCGCAGGAGCCCGGGGCGGTCCTCGAGGCGGAAGGGCGCCGGGCCCTGTTCGGTCAACTGGACGGCGACCTTGTTGCGTTGGGCCTCGCCCGACCAGAAGGTGCGCGCGTAGTCGAAGACCAGCACATCGGGCTCGCCGGTCTCCTTGAGGCGGTCGGCGATCGCGCGCAGCGCGTCCGGCGTGAGCGTGTCGTCGCTGTCGAGGAAGACGAGATAGTCGCCGGTCGCCTGTTCCAGACCGGCGTTGCGGGCGCGGCCGAGGCCCTGGTTCTCGGGGAGATGGACCGCGCGCACCCGGGCGTCGCGGGCCGCGAACTCGTCGATGATCGCGCCGCAGGCGTCCGGCGAGCAGTCGTCGACCGCGATCAGCTCAAGATCGGGGTACGACTGGGAGAGCACCGATTCCAGGCATTCGTGCAGGTACGCCTGCACCTTGTACGCGGGGACAATGACACTGAACCTGGGCAAGGGACATCCATGGGTCGGTCGGCGCGGGCGTTCTGCCCGGGAACGGCCGATGGAGTGACTTGGTTACGGCGCGTACGGCATACGGGGGATCCTCGGTGAACGGGAAGAGGCGGGCCGGTGACGGCCCGCCTCGTGAAGTACGCCTGAATTGCGGCTATTTGACCGCGCCCGCCATCACCCCGGACACGAACTGCCGCTGGAACGCGAAGAACACGGCCAGCGGGATCACCATGGAGATGAACGCGCCGGGTGCCAGCACGTCGATGTTGTTGCCGAACTGGCGTACCTGCGTCTGGAGTGCGACCGTGATCGGCTGGGTGCTCGACTTGGTGAACACCAGCGCGACCAGCATGTCGTTCCACACCCACAGGAACTGGAAGATGCCCAGGCTCGCGATCGCGGGCCCGCCCAGCGGCATCACGACCCGTGCGAACAGCCGGAGTTCACCCGCGCCGTCCAGCCGGGCCGCCTCCAGGAGTTCGCGCGGGATCTCCGCGAAGAAGTTCCGCAGCAGGAACACCGCGAACGGCAGCCCGTATCCCACATGGAAGAGGATCACCCCGAAGATGGTCCCGAACAGGCCTATCTTTCCGAAGAGTTCGGCGATCGGGATCAGCGCCACCTGCACCGGCACGACCAACAGGCTGACCACGCCCAGGAACCACCAGTCGCGGCCCGGGAACTCCATCCACGCGAACGCGTAGCCGGCGAGTGCGCCGATCACCACGACGAGGATCGTCGCCGGGACGGTGATCAGGACGGTGTTCCACAGCGAGTTGGTGATGTCGCTGTTCTCCAGCAGCGTCTTGTAGCTGTGGAAGGTGAGTTGGGACGGCTGGCTGAAGACCTTCCACCAGCCGCTCGCGCTCATGTCCTCCGGGCTGCGCAGCGAGGACAGCAGCAGCCCGAGCGTCGGCACCAGCCAGAACAGGCCGACGAGGATCAGGAACACCCGGACCAGGCCCCCGCTCGCCGCCGCCGCGAGCCGGGAGCCGAGCGACTCCCGCGCCTTGACGACCTCAACGGGCCCTGTCTTTCCCAGAGTTCCGGCATCCGTGGTCATCGCCGCACCTCCCGCCGAAGCCGCCGCACATTGAAGAGCATCACCGGGATCACCAGCAGCAGCAGGAACACCGAGATCGCGCTGGCGACACCCGGCTGGCCCTCCGAGAAGCCCTTCCGGTACAGCTCCAGGGCCAGCACGTTGGCGTCGTCCTGCGAGGAGCCCGGGGCGATGATGAAGACCAGGTCGAAGATCTTCAGCACGTTGATCATCAGTGTGACGGCGACGACCGCGAGCACCGGCGCCAGCAACGGCACCGTGACCCGCCGGAACACCTGCCACTCGTTGGCCCCGTCGACCCGCGCCGCCTCCAGCAACTCCCTTGGCACGCCCGCGAGTCCGGCCGCGATGAGCACCATC
Organism: Streptomyces sp. NPDC050528; assembly: GCF_044457795.1. Lineage (NCBI taxonomy): Bacteria > Bacillati > Actinomycetota > Actinomycetes > Kitasatosporales > Streptomycetaceae > Streptomyces > Streptomyces sp. NPDC050528. The sequence goes on along the minus strand of NZ_JBITHH010000019.1, from coordinate 163,602 downwards.
GCGAACCCGGCCCACATCCACACGTACGACCCGATGATGGCCGGCGTCACCAACGACGGGCCCAGCCACTCCACTCCGTTGTACGGCTGCTTGAAGTTGCCTGCCGGGAGCCGGAGTTGGGCCCCGTCGGCCTTGGCGGGCAGCGTGAAGGTGCCGTCTCCGGAGGCCTTGGTCGAGGCGACCACCTTGCCGTCCTTGACCGCCTCGATCTTCATCCCGCCGTAGCCGAGTTCGGACGGGTCGACCCCGCCGAGCTTGCCGACGCCCTTGCCGCGGGTGAAGTCCTGCCAGGTCGTGCCGGTGATCTTCCCCGGCTCGGCCTTCGCGGCCACGGCCTTCTTCGCGCTGTCGGGCATCTGGTCGGGGGCGACGCCGACCAGCGGGAGCGTGACGGTCTGGCCGGTGTGGACGGTCGTACTGGTGATGAAGCCGCCCTTGTCCGCCTTCAGTGGCGACTCGCGGCCCGGGTGGGCGTTGGGGAACGCCGACGACGAGGCGAACGTGTCGTGGATGCCGACCCAGACCGCGTTGGCGACCCCCTTGTGCGGGTCCTGGTCGTAGACGAGGCGGAAGATGATGCCGGCGGCCAGCATCGAGATCGCCATCGGCATGAAGACGACCAGCTTGAACGCCGTTCCCCAGCGCACCCGTTCGGTCAGCACCGCGAAGATCAGACCGAGGGCGGTGGCGACCGTCGGCGCGAAGATCACCCAGATGACGTTGTTCTTCAGGGCAATGCGGATGCCGTCGTCGGTGAACAGGGCCTTGTAGTTGTCGAATCCGGCGAAACCGTCGCCGGCCTGGTTGCCGAAGCTGCGGATCAGCGAGTACCCGATCGGGTAGACCACGAGCGCGCCGAGCAGCACCAGGGCGGGCAGCAGGAACAGCACTGCCACGGTCCTGCGGGTGCCGGTCACGCTCTTGCGCCTGCGGGGAGGGACGGGGGCCCCGGGGGCCTCCGCCGCTGCCGATGCCATCGGGGGCTCAGCTCCCGCTCGCGTACGCCGCCGCCGCGTCCTTCTCCAACTGCGCCTGCGTACCCGCGATGTTCGTGGGGTTCTTCAGGAAGTCCTGGAGGTCCTTCCACTCGCCCTTGCCCGGTGTACCGCCGAAGGACTGCGGGGCCTGGTCCGACATGTCGAAGCGGAAGTCGTCACCGGCCGCGATGAGCGCCTTGGCGATGGTCCGCTGCACCGCGTTCGGGTACGCCGAGTTCGGCACGCTCTTGTTGGGGGAGAGGTAACCGCCGAGCTTCGCCTGGATCGTCGCCGCGTCCGGGGAGGCGAGGAACGTGGCCAGTGCCTGGGACGCCTTGGAGTCCTTCAGGATGACGGCCGCGTCGCCACCGGAGACCACGGGCGCGGCGGAGCCGACCGCCGGGAACGGGAACACCTTCGCGTCCGTGCCCACCTTCGCCTTGGTCTCACCGATGTTGACCTGCACGAAGTCGCCCTCGTAGACCATCGCGGACTTCGGCTGGTCGCCGCCGTTGAAGGTCTGGGTGACGGACGCGGGGAACTCCGTCTGCAGCGCGCCGTTCTGACCTCCCGCGATATAGGCCTTCTTGCCCCAGATCTGGGCCAGCGTGGTCAGCGCCTCCTTCACGGAGGGGTCCGTCCACTTGATCTTGTGCTGGGCGAGCTGGTCGTACTTCTCGGGTCCCGCCTGTGACAGATAGATGTTCTCGAACCAGTCGGTGAGCGGCCAGCCGTCCGCGCCCGCGATCGAGAAGGGGGTGACCCCGGAGTCGTAGACCGTCTGCGCGGTCTTCAGCAACTCCTGCCAGGTCTTGGGCTCCTTGGCGCCCGCGTTCTCGAAGACCTTGGCGTTGTACCAGATCAGCGACTTGTTGGCGGCCTTGTAGTACACGCCGTACTGCTTGCCGTCGACCTTGCCGATGTCCTGCCAGCCCTGCGAGTAGTTCTTCTGCACCTCCTTGAGCGCGTCGGCGCCGAGAGGCTTGGCCCACTTCTTGTCGACGGCCTGCTTGATGGCGCCGGGCTGCGGGAGCATCGCGACGTCCGGCGGCTGGCCGCCCGCGACCTTCGAGCCGAGGAAGTTGATGATCGGGTCCTGGGCGGGCACGAAGGTGACCTTGGCACCCGTGCGCTTCTCGAACTCCGCGAGGACCGCCTTGAAGTTCTTCTGCTCGTCACCGGTCCACACGGCGGCCACTTCGAGGCTCGCGCCGTTCAGCTTGGGGAGGGTGACCGTGCCGACGGTCTCCGAGGGACTGCTGGATGTGTTGTCGTCGCTCTTGTTGTCGCTGCCTCCGCAGGCGGCGAGCGAGAGCGTCAGTGCTCCCGCGGCGACAACTGCCGCTGTGCGTACGCTGGTACGTGTCCGGTGTGTGCTGCTCGTGCTGCGCATCACTGCCCCGTTCTTCGTTCCTCGTCGAACGCTCGAACGCTTCCGTGCGCACTGGTCTACGCCCGGTGCTTGAACGCGGCAAGATGGCGTCCGCTGTCAAGTACGGGATCGTGATTGTGTCGTGACGTGGGGTTGTGTGGGCAACCTGTGAACGATCAGAGGAGCGACGGCACCTCCGCCGCCGACACCGAGCGCGTGGCCCGCTCCAGCGCGCTGGCCAGGAGCGCCAAGTCCGTTGGCCCGTTGCCCAGTTCACGAACCGGCCGGCGCGCCGGGGGATCGCCCATGCGCTGCCACTCCAGCGGCACGACCGTGGGGCGGAGCGTCGCCGTACGCGGGATACGACCCGTCACACGACCACCCTGGAACGGGGTGCTCCGCCCGTCCGCCAGGATCAACCGCCCGCGCCCCGGCGCCGGTTCGTCCGGACCCTGGGTGATCGCGTCCAGGGCGACGCGCAGGGTGATGTGCCGCGCGGGTTCGGTCTCGGACGTACGCGCCTCTACGGCGGCCGCCGCCACCAGATGCACCCCGAGCCGCTCGCCCTCGCGGACCACGGCCTCCAGCGCGCGTATCACCGACCCGGCGGCGGGACGGCCCGGGGAGCCGAGCGGGGGCTTCACCAGCGCGTCCAGGTCATCCACGATCACGACCAACCGGGGCAACGGCGGTGCCGCCTCGGTCTGTTGACGAGCGGCGGCCGACGGGCGCAACCGGATCGTCGAACTGGACGGGGACTCCAGATCCCCGGCACCGGACGTGCCGCGCTGGGAGATGATCCGCCCCGACACCTCGTGCCGCGAGTGCCACTCGACGAACCCGACCCGGCCCAGCAACTCGGCCCGCCGCTTCAGCTCGGCGCTCAACGACTGCGCGAACTCCCGCATGCGCACAGGGTCGTTGGCGGTGAGGTGAGTGGTCACATGCGGTACGTCCGTGCAGACCCGCAGGCCCTCACCGTGCCCGCCGCTCGCGCCGACACTGTCCCGCCCGTCCATCAGCACGATGCCCAGCCGGTCCGGGCGCTCGGCGGCGGCGAGCGACGCGACGACCGCCCGCAGCAACTCCGTACGGCCACTGCCCGCCGGGCCCTCGATCAAGAGATGCGGCCCGTCGCCTGCGAGGTCCGCGGTGACCGGCCCGCGCGGCCCGGCCCCGAGCACCGCCCAGGCCCGCCCGCCGACCGCGTCCTTGTCGTCCCCCGCGTCCGCCCAACGCGTCAGCAACGACGCCGGGGTGGCCCGCGCCAGCCCCAACTCGTCCAGCAGCCGCGCCGATTGAGGCAACGGCGCCGACACACGCGCGTGCCGCTCGTTCGCGGGCCCGTCGGCCCTGAGCGGCGCGAGCGCCCGCGCGAACCGCTCGGCCCACGCGAGGGACACCGCGTCCACGGCGGCGATGGTGCCGTTGCCGACGGGGCCGGGACCGGTGGGGCTGGGGTCGGATGGGTTGGGGTTGGCGTCGGCTTGGCCGAGGCCCGCCTGACCGAGGCGTGCGTGGTCGGGGTCGTTCTGGCCGGGGCGAGATGTCGCCGCACCGGGGCGCGACGGTTCTGTACGGAGAGGTGACGACGTGGTGCCGGGCCGGGATGCATCCGTACCGGACCGTGCCGCTCCCGCCCCGTTCCGAGACGTCCCCGTACCGCCGTGCGCGACCCTCAACAGCCGTAGCGCCGTGGCGACATCGCCGCTCAGCAGCGCGACCGCCCCGCACTCCCGGAACGTCGGCGCCGCCGCGCAGGCCGCCTCGTACGTCTCCGTGACGGGGGACGAGGGCGAGGCCGACTCCGTCTCGGCGAGGCACACGACGTGGATACCGGCCCGGGGCCCGTCATGGGCCAGCCGCGCCACCGCCTCGCGCACATCGGCCCCACCGGGGTCGCCGTCCACCACGAGCACGGTGTACGGCCCCACGAACCCGTCCGCCGAGCCGTCACCGTCGTCGGTGCGGGCCCACGCGGGACGGTGGGCGGCGCCGCGAAGTGAATCGTCGGAGCCTGCGGGCCGGGGTCGGGTGGCACCGGACGCCGGGTCGTCGGAGGTGCCGGAACGGTGGTGGTGGGCGTCGTCCGTGGTGTTGTACGTGGCTGGGGTGGCGGAGGCGCCCGTCGCCCCGCGTCGATCACGGTCGTCGGCCGTGTGCCGCGCGGTGGCGGCCCCCAACTGGCCTTCCCCTGAACCGTGTTGTGAGGCGAGCGAACCGTGTGGCGAGGTGAGGCCCGACCGTCCCTCCGCCGAGCCGCGCTGCGCGCCGATGCCCGGAGTGCGACGGCTGGAGGCGCTGGAGGTGACACCCGGTCGCCCCGCGCCCCGCGCGTCCATGGCGTGGTCCTCAAGCCGCCGCAGCAGCTCATCGGTCCGAGCAGTCGCCTGCTCCCGGTCGTAGGCGAGCAGCAGCCGGCAGTCCTGGCCGTGTCCCGGGCGCAGGTGCGGCAGCCAGCCGAGCCAGGACCACTCGGCGGTGCGCTCGGCCACCGTACGCGCGCGGTCCGTGCTGATCAGCACGATCTCCAGGGCGTCGGGGGAGTGCAGCGCGGCGAGCTGGGCCACGACCGCGCGGGCGAGCCCCGAGAGCCGCGCGCGCGGACCGGCCAGGCCCAGTGCGCCGACCTCGCGGAGTCCGGAGGTCACCGGCACCGCGGGCAGCAGCGCCGAGCCGTCCGGTGTCGTGCGGTCCGCCGTGCCGAGCCGCACCGTGAGCGCCTCGGGGTGACCGGGGGCGCGCTCCCACAGCCGGGGTCCCGGGCCCAGCGCGGTGAGCAGCAGGGCCGCCGGGTCGGGCCAGGTGTCCGGTTGCTGGAGCACGACGGGCGGGGGCGCCACGCTCTCGTCGGCGACCTCTTCGTCGTACGACGAAGGAGGGCCCTCGGCCGTCGACTCGCCGCGGCCGCCCGTCAGGCGGCGCGCCCACTTGCCGATGCCGCCGCGCCTGCGCACACCCTGCGGGACGTCGGTGCCCCGGAGCGGGGTGCCCTTGCGTCCGCCGTGGGCGTCGGTGTCGTCGTCCTGCGTGGGGATGCGGGAGGTCGTCGTACGTGCCGAGAACGCGTCCTCGGAGTCGCCGTCTTCGAGAGCCTCGCCGAACACGCCGAAGCGGCCCGCGTGGGTGTCGCCGCCGTCGTGCGTGACGCGGTGCTCGATGCTCGGGGCGCCTGCCTGGCCGGGCACCACGAGGGGTTCGCTGCGCGGGGCGGCCGGGGTGCAGGGAGACACGCGCACGTGGCCCTCGCCGTCCGGGGCCGTCTCCGCGCGCGCTCCCGGGCCGCCGGACGGGGTCAGCCGCAGGGCCGACTCGCCGATGCGGAGCAGCGCGCCGGGGGCGAAGCGCACCGGGCGGGTGCCCACACGCGTGCCCGCCAGGGTCGTGCCGTTCGTCGAGCCCAGGTCGGCGACCGAGACGCGGCCTCCGGGGTCGACCGTCACCGCGCAGTGCAGCCGGGACACGTCCGGGTCGTCCAGGGGGACGTCGGCGTCGGCGGAGCGGCCGATGTGGATCTGGCCGCCGTGCAGGAGGTGCACCCCGCCCGCGTCCGGGCCCGCGACCACATGCAGCTGGGTCGGGGCGTCGTCCAGCTCGGGATGCGCCTCGGGCTCGGCGGGGGCGCCCAGGGACAGCACCGCGCCGTCCGTCAGCGGCGGCTCGCCGAGCGTGCAGCGCTGGGTGTCGAGGCGCTCCACGCCCGCGTACAGCACGATCGGGCCGCCGGACTCGCGGCTCCGCTCGGACTGCGACGCGGCCGCGTCGGCGGAGACCGCCGAGGCCAGCGCGGACGCCACCGCGGCCAGGGCCGTGCCGGCGGGCGCGGTGACCAGCACATCGCAACGCGCGGAGCGGCCCCGCGGCTGCGCGGGCGGCCCCAGCGGGTCTACGACGGTCAGCCGGATCTGCATCGCCGTCAGCGGTCCCTTCTGCCCGGGCACGGAATTTCCCCCACCCCGCGCGAGCAATCGGCCAGTACTGCACGCATCCTCGCACCTGCCACTGACAACGCGCCCGGGGCCCGGCAGCAAGTGATCTTGATTGGTCAGCTCTGTCCCCAAAAGTGCCTGACCAGTGGCGCACCGGTGATCGAGTGAGACCGGTCATGTCCGGCTTCGGCAACCAGGAGACCGGGGTAAGCGTCTTTCCTTCGAACATGTACGGCAACGCTTACGTAGGTAGCCGCAAGAGGGGCGGCACTACAGTGGACCGGAACACAGGCAAGCAGCAGGGAGCGCAGACGTGCGGCCGGTAGGCAGCAAGTACCTCCTGGAGGAGCCACTCGGACGCGGCGCCACGGGCACCGTCTGGCGGGCCCGCCAGCGTGAGACCGCGGGCGCCGAGGCAGCCGTCCAGGGCCAGCCCGGCGAGACCGTCGCGATCAAGGTCCTCAAAGAAGAGCTCGCGAACGATCCCGACATCGTGATGCGGTTCCTGCGCGAGCGGTCGGTGCTGCTGCGCCTGACCCACCCGAACATCGTCAGAGTCCGCGACCTCGTCGTGGAAGGCGATCTCCTGGCGCTCGTCATGGACCTCGTCGAGGGCCCCGACCTGCACCACTACCTCCGGGAGAACGGCCCGTTCAGCCCCGTCGGCGCGGCCCTGCTCACCGCGCAGATCGCCGACGCGCTGGCCGCCAGCCACGCCGACGGCGTCGTCCACCGCGACCTGAAGCCGGCGAACGTCCTGCTCAAGCAGGGCGGCGGCCAGATGTACCCGCTGCTCACCGACTTCGGCATCGCCCGCCTCGCCGACTCCCCGGGCCTGACCCGGACGCAGGAATTCGTCGGCACGCCCGCGTACATCGCGCCGGAGTCCGCCGAGGGCCGCCCGCAGACCTCCGCCGTGGACATCTACGGCGCCGGCATCCTGCTGTACGAGCTGGTCACCGGGCATCCGCCGTTCTCCGGCGGCTCCGCCCTCGAAGTCCTCCACCAGCACCTCAGCGCCGAACCGCGCCGCCCTTCGACGGTCCCCGACCCGCTGTGGACGGTCATCGAGCGCTGCCTGCGCAAGAACCCGGACGAGCGCCCCAGCGCCGAGAACCTCGCCCGCGGCCTCCGGGTCGTGGCCGAGGGCGTCGGCGTGCATGCGAACTCCGCGCAGATCGCCGCCGCCGAGAGCGTCGGCAGGCTGCTCGCCCCCGACCCGGCCCCCGCCGCCGTACCGACCGTGCCCGGCGCCGCCGACCCGACGCAGGTCCTGTCGCACCAGGCCGGTGCCTACGACCCGAACGCGGCGACCAGCGTCCTCCCGCACACCAGCGGCCCGGTGGGCGCCGCCGACCCGACCACCGTGATGCCGAACCGCGGCGCGGCCGACCCGACCACGGTCATGCCGCAGAACCCGTACGGCCAGCAGGGACAGCAGAACCAGTCTGGCGGCGCCCCCGAGCAGCCGCACCCCTGGCAGAACCAGCTGCGCGCCGCCCGCGACCGCAACGAACAGACCCAGTACCAGCCCTACCTCGACCCGGGCGAGGACCCCCTGCGCCGCCGCCCCCAGCGCCAGGTCTCCCGCCCGCAGCAGCCCCAGCAACAACCCCGCCAGGCCGCCCAACAGCGCCCGCAGCAACGCCCTTCGCAGCGTCAGCAACCGCAGCAGCAGGGCGGCTACGGACATCCGCAGCAGCACCAGCCGCAGCAGTACGCCCCGCCGAGCCGCCAGCAGCCCCAGCGGCCGCCGGAGCCGGCGCGCGAACCCCGCCAGCCGCGGCAGCGCAGCGCCAACCCGATGAAGATCCCCGGACTCGGCTGCCTGAAGGGCTGCCTGTTCACGATCGTCCTGCTGTTCGTCGCGGGCTGGCTGGTGTGGGAACTGACCCCGCTCCAGGACTGGATCGGCACGGGCCGGAGCTACTGGCACGAGATCAGCCATGTCGCCGGACAGGTGAGCGGCTGGGTCAAGGACCTGAGTTCCGCCACAGGCAACTGACTCCCGACCTCCCGGCCTCCCGGCCTCTCGACGCGACCGGCGACCGACCCCCGAAAAGCCCAAGTCGGACGCTGGGTTGGGGATTTGTCGACACCCAGTGGGTGATTTCTGCCTCGGCGGTGAAGGTTGGCTCATCCGACGCGTAGTTTTAACGACAACACGCGTCTGGTAGGAGCAGCCTTGGCACGGAAGATCGGCAGCCGGTACACCGCCAACCAGATCCTGGGGCGGGGCAGTGCCGGCACGGTGTGGCTGGGCGAGGGACCCGAGGGGCCCGTCGCCGTCAAGCTGCTGCGCGAGGACCTCGCGTCCGACCAGGAGCTCGTCGGCCGCTTCGTGCAGGAGCGCACGGCGTTGCTCGGCCTGGAGCACCCGAACATCGTGTCCGTACGGGACCTCGTGGTCGACGGCAACGACCTCGCCCTCGTCATGGACCTGGTCCGGGGCACGGATCTGCGCACCCGCCTCGACCGGGAACGCCGACTGTCCCCCGAGGCCGCGGTCGCGATCGTCGCCGACATCGCGGACGGACTCGCGGCGGCCCACGCGGCGGGCGTCGTCCACCGGGACGTCAAGCCGGAGAACGTCCTCCTCGACATGCAGGGTCCGCTCGGCCCCGGCGGCGCGCACCCCGCCCTGCTGACCGACTTCGGGGTCGCCAAACTCATCGACTCCCCGCGCCGCACCCGCGCCACGAAGATCATCGGTACGCCCGACTATCTCGCCCCCGAGATCGTCGAGGGCCTGCCCCCGCGCGCGGCCGTCGACATCTACGCCCTGGCGACGGTCCTGTACGAACTCCTCGCGGGATTCACCCCGTTCGGGGGCGGTCACCCCGGTGCGGTGCTACGACGGCACGTCACCGAGACCGTCGTACCGCTGCCCGGGATCCCCGACGAGCTGTGGCAGCTGATGGTCCAGTGCCTGGCGAAGGCCCCGGCCTCCCGGCTGCGCGCCTCCGAGCTCGCCGCCCGCCTGCGCGAACAGCTCCCGCTGCTGGCCGGGATGCCTCCGCTGGACGTCGACGAGCCCGACACCGAGGAGGAGGCGGCGGAGCAGGAGGAGACCCCGGAGGCCGTACCCGCGAGCAGCGAGCGGGTCCGGCGGGGTGCCGTGCCGCTGGTACCGGGTGCCAAGCCGGCCGACTCCAACCGGGACACGCATACGTCGATGCGGGTGCCGGCGCCGGACGAGCTGGCGGGCGGTCCGCGCGGGACGGCCCGTGCCCCGCGTCCGGCGGGCGCCCCGCGTCCCGGCTCTGCCCGGCACCGGGCTGCGACGCGACGGCGGCGGCTGACGTTGGCTGCGGCGGGGGTGGTGCTGGTGGCCGCGGTGGGGGTCGGCACGTGGGCGGCGACGTCGGGGGACTCGTCCGGGGACTCCCCGGACACGAAGAACTCGGCACCGGCTTCGCCGTAATTTTTCTCGCCCCCGCCGCCCCTACCCGTCCCATCCCAGGGGGCTCCGCCCCCTGGACCCCCGATCGGCCTGAACGGCCTCGTCCTCAAACGCCGGACGGGCTGGGGGTGGGGGCGCTTCTGGAGACGCTGGACGGGGTGGGGGTGGGCGCTTCTGGAAACGCCGGGCGGGCTGGGGGTGGCGCGCCCTCGCATCCTCACGCGCCGGGTGCGTTGGGGGGTACGCCCGCCTCTTGGCCGACCGAGACGGGTGGTGGGTGGGCACAGGCCCGGGGGTCTGGGGGCGGAGCCCCCAGGGACGCCAGCCCAGGTACCGGGTGACCCAGCGCCCCGTTCCAGCCACGGCACACCCCGCTTGGCGGAGCCGTTACGCTGGGGGCGTGGCAGTCGTCGATGTTTCCGAAGAGCTCAAGTCCCTCTCCTCGACCATGGAGTCGATCGAGGCCGTCCTGGACCTGGACACGCTGAGGGCAGATGTCGTCGTCCTTGAGGAGCAGGCGGCAGCGCCCTCCCTGTGGGACGACCCGGAGGCGGCGCAGAAGGTCACCAGCAAGCTGAGCCACCTCCAGGCCGAGATCCGCAAGACCGAGGCGCTCCGCAGCCGTATCGACGACCTCTCGGTCCTCTTCGAGATGGCCGAGGAGGAGGACGACCCGGACACCCGCGCCGAGGCGGAGAACGAACTGACCGCCGTCAAGAAGGCGCTGGACGAGATGGAGGTCCGCACCCTCCTCTCCGGCGAGTACGACTCCCGCGAGGCCGTCGTCACCATCCGTGCCGAGGCCGGCGGCGTCGACGCCTCGGACTTCGCGGAGAAGCTCCAGCGCATGTACCTGCGCTGGGCCGAGCGCCACGGCTACAAGACGGAGCTCTACGAGACGTCGTACGCCGAAGAGGCCGGCATCAAGTCGACCACCTTCGCCGTGCACGTGCCCTACGCCTACGGCACGCTCTCCGTCGAGCAGGGCACCCACCGGCTGGTGCGGATCTCGCCGTTCGACAACCAGGGCCGCCGCCAGACCTCCTTCGCCGGTGTCGAGATCCTCCCGGTCGTCGAGCAGACCGACCACATCGAGATCGACGAGTCCGAACTGCGCGTCGACGTGTACCGGTCCTCCGGTCCCGGCGGCCAGGGCGTCAACACCACCGACTCCGCGGTGCGCCTGACCCACCTCCCCACCGGCATCGTCGTCTCCTGCCAGAACGAGCGCTCCCAGATCCAGAACAAGGCCAGCGCGATGAACGTGCTCCAGGCCAAGCTGCTGGAGCGCCGCCGCCAGGAGGAGCAGGCCCGGATGGACGCCCTCAAGGGCGACGGCGGCAACTCCTGGGGCAACCAGATGCGTTCGTACGTCCTGCACCCGTACCAGATGGTCAAGGACCTGCGCACGGAGTACGAGGTCGGCAACCCCGAGGCCGTGTTCAACGGCGAGATCGACGGCTTCCTGGAGGCCGGAATTCGCTGGCGCAAGCAGCAGGAGAAGTAACTCCACGAGGGATTTCCGAGTTACTTTGTCGACAAGGCAACTGCCTCCCATCGGGCGGCAGTTGCCTTTTTTCGTCCCTCTCTTGAGCCTTGATGTCTGGGTTTTACATCACACTCACAGGTTCCATTCCCCAGCAAAGAACGCCTAGTTGGACATTGCGCTCGCAACGGCCTTGACGTTGCTGTGAAAACTGGGAAGGGTGAAGCGTGGCATGCGTGTCTCCGGGGCGCATGTGAACCGGGGGACGTGAGCTTTCGCCAGCTGCCACCCCCGTCGATCACGGCCCCGGACACCGACGCGCCACCCTGACGACGAGCTACTGGGGGTAGCAACCTAATGACCAAGAAGACGCGGATCCGTGTCGCACGCATAGCGGCCGGCGCGATCATCGCCGCCGGTGCCTCGCTGACCGCCGCGGGTGCCGCCTCGGCGCTCGACCTCGGTGTGACCGTGGACGAGAACGGGGTCAGCGCGGACGTCAAGTTCGACGACACCACCCCGCCCGCCCCGACCGACACCGGTCTCCCGACCGCTCCGAACTCGCCGACGGACCAGCCCCCGACCTCGGAGCCGCCCACCTCGGAGCCGCCCACGCAGCAGCCGCCGACCTCGACGCCTCCCACCGACGAGCCGACCGAGCCCACCGGCAACCCCACCGAGCCGACGGACGAGCCCACCGACAGCCCGTCGGACGGCAGCACCAGCGGCTCCGGCTCCACCGGCGGCAACAACACCGACCCCGACGGCGGCTCCTCCGCCCAGGAGGCGGGCACCTCCGCGCTCACCGACACCGGGTCGGACACGACGGCCCAGGGGAGCGGCGGTGAGCTCGCCGAGACCGGTGCCGGTCAGACCGCGTTCCTGCTGATCGGCGCCGCGACGATGATCGCCGGCGGCATCGCCTTCCGCGTGCTCCCGCGCCTCGCGAGCAGCAACCGCGGCGGCACGATCGCCTGACGGTAGCCGTCCCCGTACGGTCCGTACGCGCGTCGTACGACGAAGGGCCCGGAGCGTGTCGCTCCGGGCCCTTCGTACGTGCTCTTGGTGTGTCCTGCGCGCTTTTCGTGCGGCTAGGCGGTCTGGTGCGCCACCAGCGCCAGCGCCGCGATCAGTACCGCGAGCAGGGCGATCAACGCCATGGGGTTCAGATTGCCCCAGGGGTTCTCCTGCTGCAGCCGCGCGCGGTTCGCACGGCAGACGGGACAGCGGCCCTCGTTCACGGGCGCCGCGCAGTTCGCGCACACCAACCGGTCGTACGTCATGCGCTCGCCCTCCTTGCACCGGCTATCACAGACACAACGCCACGGGACACGAGAACGTTCCCGAACGTTCCCCTCCACTGTGCCAGGTTCCGCGGGATTCGGCGCGGCTCGCCTTATCCTGCCCCGACCTTGTACGTTCCAGCCCTTCAAATCCGCGACAAAACGTGCAAGCCTCGCGCAACCCCGGACGCCGACTGCGCGGGCACACCCGGGTCGCGTATGGTCACGCTCACCTACCCCCGGCTACCCGTGGTGCACCCGTGATCCGATTCGACAATGTCTCCAAGGTCTACCCCAAGCAGACCCGCCCCGCTCTCAGGGACGTCTCCCTGGAAGTGGAGAAGGGCGAGTTCGTGTTCCTCGTGGGGTCCTCCGGCTCCGGAAAGTCCACCTTCCTGAGGCTGGTCCTCCGCGAGGAGCGGTGCAGTCAGGGCCAGGTGCACGTGCTGGGCAAGGACCTCGCCCGTATCTCCAACTGGAAGGTGCCGCAGATGCGCCGCCAGCTGGGGACCGTCTTCCAGGACTTCCGCCTGCTGCCCAACAAGACGGTCGCCGAGAACGTGGCCTTCGCGCAGGAGGTCATCGGCAAGTCCAAGGGCGAGATCCGCAAGTCCGTGCCCCAGGTGCTCGACCTCGTCGGGCTCGGCGGCAAGGAGGACCGGATGCCCGGCGAACTGTCCGGTGGTGAGCAGCAGCGCGTGGCCATCGCGAGAGCCTTCGTGAACCGCCCCAAGCTCCTCATCGCGGACGAGCCCACGGGCAACCTCGACCCGCAGACCTCCGTCGGCATCATGAAGCTCCTCGACCGGATCAACCGGACGGGCACCACCGTGGTGATGGCGACGCACGACCAGAACATCGTGGACCAGATGCGCAAGCGCGTCATCGAGCTGGAGAAGGGCCGCCTCGTCCGTGACCAGGCACGTGGCGTCTACGGCTACCAGCACTGACCGCCGACCGACCGCCGTCTGATGTCCGTCCACGGAAAGGCCTGAAAAAGCCGCCATGCGCGCCCAGTTCGTACTCTCCGAGATCGGTGTCGGTCTCCGCCGCAACCTGACGATGACCTTCGCGGTCGTCGTCTCCGTAGCCCTGTCCCTGGCCCTCTTCGGCGGCTCGCTCCTGATGAGCGACCAGGTGACCACGATGAAGGGCTACTGGTACGACAAGGTCAACGTCTCGATCTTCCTCTGCAACAAGAGCGACGCCGAGTCCGACCCCAACTGCGCCAAGGGCGCGGTGACCGACGACCAGAAGAAGCAGATCCAGTCCGACCTGGACAAGATGTCGGTCGTCCAGAAGGTCACGTACGAGTCCCAGGACGAGGCGTACAAGCACTACAAGGAGCAGTTCGGCGACTCCCCGCTGGCCAGTTCCCTGACGCCGGACCAGATGCAGGAGTCGTACCGCATCAAGCTCAAGGACCCGGAGAAGTACCAGGTCATCGCGACCGCCTTCGACGGCCGTGACGGCGTCCAGTCGGTACAGGACCAGAAGGGCATCCTGGACAACCTCTTCGGCCTCCTGAACGGCATGAACTGGGCCGCCCGCGCGGTCATGGCACTCATGCTGGTCGTCGCCCTGATGCTGATCGTCAACACGGTGCGCGTCTCGGCGTTCAGCCGCCGCCGCGAGACCGGCATCATGCGCCTGGTCGGCGCCTCCGGCTTCTACATCCAGGCCCCGTTCATCATGGAGGCCGCGGTCGCCGGCCTGATCGGCGGCACGGTCGCCTGCGGATTCCTGGTCGTCGCCCGGTACTTCATCATCGACCACGGCCTCGACCTGTCCCACAAGCTCAACCTGATCAACTTCATCGGCTGGGACGCCGTGTTGACGAAGCTCCCGCTGATCCTCGCGACGAGCCTCCTGATGCCTGCGCTGGCAGCGTTTTTCGCGCTGCGCAAGTACCTCAAGGTGTGACGCATGCCAAGAGGGCCGTACGGGCAACCGCCCGTGCGGCCCTTCGCGTTGTCCTAGACTCACCGCCATGTCAGGTCGTGACCTGTTCTGTCAGCCCCGCCGCATCCGCCGCGGGGCCGCCCTGACATTGGTGTTCGCGAGCGTGCTGGTCGCCGGTGCGGCGGCCGGGTCGTTCGACGAACCCGACCGGGCCGACCGGAAATCGGCGTCCGGTACGGCGCGTTCGGCGCCCGTCGCCCGTACCGAAGAGGTCGCGAAGGCCGCCGCCGAGGCCAAGGCCGACGGCAAGTCGCCCATGGAGGCCGCCGAGCGGGCCGTCAGTCGCAGCGGGGACCGATGGGGCGCCGTGTACTCCCAAGGGGAGTACGAGGAGTTCGAGGAGGCCCTCGACGGCCAGTACACCGGCGTCGGGCTCTGGGCCCGCCGTGAGCGGGACGGCCGGATCGAGGTGACCCGCGTGCAGTCCGGGTCGCCCGCCGCCACCGCCGGGGTCCGCAAGGGCGACCGTCTCCGCAGCGTCGACGGGGAGAACGTCGACGGCCAGCCCGTCACCGAGGTCGTGTCCTTACTACGGGGCGACGCCCAGGACGCCGCCGCCGGCACCGCCGTCACCCTCGGCCTGGAGCGCGGCACGCACGCGTGGAGCGAGACCGTACGGCGCGCCCGCCTCTCCACCGACTCCGTGACCGTCCGCAGGCTCGCGGGCGATGTCACCGTCATCAGGATCGCCGCGTTCACCAAGGGCGTCGGCGACATAGTGCACGCGGCGGTACGACAGGCCCCGGCCGACTCCGCGTTCATCCTCGACCTGCGCGGCAACTCCGGCGGCCTGGTCACCGAGGCCGTCACCACCGCCTCCGCCTTCCTCGACGGCGGGCTCGTCGCGACGTACGACGTCGACGGCGAGGAGCGCGCCCTGCACGCGGACGCGGGCGGCGACACCATCAGACCGCTGGTCGCGCTCGTCGACGGCGGCACGATGAGCGCGGCCGAGATGCTCACCGGCGCCCTCCAGGACCGCGGTCGCGCGGTCGTCGTGGGCTCCAGGACCTTCGGCAAGGGCTCGGTCCAGATGCCGAGCAAACTCCCCGACGGCGTCGTCGCCGAACTGACCGTCGGCCACTACCGCACCCCCTCCGGCCACACCGTCGACGGCCGGGGCATCACCCCCGACCTCGACGTCACCGCACAGGGACAGGCCGCCGTGGAGCGCGCCGAGACGGTGTTGAGCGGGCTCGGGGACGCGTCGTAGGCCTTTCTGAGGCCCGTCTGTAATCGCCTTTCCCTCGGACCCCCCTGTAGTGCGAAAATGGGCAGCACTATGAGCAAGGGAATGTACGTACCCAAGGAGTCCCAGCCCAAGCAGGGCGGTGGGGCCGCCGGCGGCAAGGCCAGGGACGGCGAGAAGGGCGGCAAGCGCAAGATCGTCGCCCAGAACAAGAAGGCCCGGCACGACTACGCGATCATCGACACCTACGAGGCCGGGCTCGTCCTCTCCGGCACCGAGGTCAAGTCGCTGCGCGAGGGCCGCACCTCGCTGACCGACGGCTTCGTCCAGATCGACGGGGGCGAGGCGTGGCTGCACAACGCCCACATCCCCGAGTACCACCAGGGCACGTGGACCAACCACTCGGTGCGCCGCAAGCGCAAGCTGCTGCTGCACCGCGAGGAGATCGACAAGCTGGAGGCCAAGACCCAGGAGACGGGTCACACGATCGTGCCCCTCGCCCTGTACTTCAGCAACGGCCGGGCCAAGGCAGAGATCGCCCTCGCCCGAGGCAAGAAGGAGTACGACAAGCGGCAGACCCTGCGCGAGAAGCAGGACCGCCGGGAGTCGGACCGCGCGATCGCGGTGGCCAAGCGGAAGCAGCGCGGCGAGTAGCGGTCCTTCGTGCGGGCTGTCGCCGGGAATACGGTGGCCTCGGCGTGCGTTGGTCACGTACGATGGCAACAGCACCCCACAGCGGGTGTGAATCCCTCTCCGGAGGGGCTTGAAAAAACAACATGGGGATGATCGGTTTCGACAGCGGCTGTCGAAGCAGGTGAAGCGTGTCGAGGAAGCGGCAATGATCTCGTTAACCATATGTCGCAACCAATAATCGCCAATTCCAAGAGCGATTCCCAGTCCTTCGCCCTCGCTGCCTAATAACAGCGACTGAAGGACCCTAAAAGGGTGTCAGCCCGGGGGTGTTCCCGACCCGGACCCTGGCATAATCTAGGGAACTAAACCATCGAGCCCGGTCACGGGGTTCGATGGGAAATCAAACAGTGACTGGGCCCGTCGGTGACTTGTTCGCGTGATCACCGGGGCCGAGAAAATCACAGCGAACTGCACACGGAGAAGCCCTGATTCTGCACCGGTGGACGCGGGTTCGATTCCCGCCATCTCCACTCATCCCATGTGGGTAAAGGCCCCGCTGCTTCGGCAGCGGGGCCTTTTTCCTTTCCGTTCGGCGAAGTCGGTTCAGCGGAGCGAGAAGGTCGCCATTCGCAACCCGTCGCTCAGGACCAGATACACGTCCGTACGGCCCTTCGCCGTGCCACCCGACAGGTCGGCGGTCACCGTCTCATAGTCGTACGACGATGCCGTCCCGCCTGCGTGTGCCGTACCGACGAGCTTGCCGGTCGGGGAGCCCAGCCGGACCTCGATCGTGCCGGTGGCCGTTCCTGCGACCCGGGCCGTGAACTTCGTTGCCCCCGCGCCCAGTTGCGTGTCCGCGAATTTCAACCACGCCCCGTCCGCAGCCGCGCCCACCGCCGTACCGCTCGCCTTTGACTCGTCCATGAGGTGAATGCCGGAGTAGTCGTCGAAGTTCTCGGCGCGGGTCGTTCGGGAGAGATTCCGGGGTGGGATGGTCTCGCCGTGGACGCGCCAGGTCGTGCGGGCGCGAATGTCCGCCGACGAGGCTCCGGCCATGACGTCGTACGTGCCGCTTTCCACCGTCCATTTCGAGCGGGTGACGTCCCAGTGGGCGAGGTCCTTCTGCTGGATTTTCAGGCGGACTGTTTTTGTCTCGCCGGGTTTCAGGGAGACCCGCTGAAATGCCTTCAATTGCTTGAGGGGTTCTTTGTCGCGGGATGTGCGCTGATGTGTGTAGAGCTGTACGATCTCGTCGCCGGCCCGCGTGCCCGTGTTCGTCACCGGGAGTTCGTAGCCGCCGGAGACGGGCTTCAGGGTGCCGTAGCGGAAGGTCGTGTACGAGAGGCCGTAGCCGAAGGGGTAGAGCGGGGTGCCCTGGAAGTACTCGTACGTGCGGTCGGACTTGATGATGTCGTAGTCGAGGATCGACGGGAGGTCCGACTCCGCCTGGTACCAGGTCTGGGTGAGGCGGCCGGACGGGTTGACGTCGCCGTAGAGGACGTCGGCGAGGGCGTTGCCCGTTTCCTGGCCCGCGTGGGAGGTCCAGAGGACGGCCGGGACTTCTTTCTGCAGGGCGCCGAGTGTGGTCGGGTAGCTGTTCTCGACCACGACCACTGTCTTCGGGTTGGCCTGGTGGACTGCCTTGACCAGGGCTTCCTGGGAGGGCGCCAGCGCCATGTCCGTTCGGTCGTGGGCCTCGCGGCCGTTGATCGACGGCATGGAGCCGATGACGACGACCGCCGTGTCCTTGCCCTTCACCGCCGCCACCGCGTCGGCGACTCCGCTGCGGACGACGTCCTTTGCGTAGTGCGCGGCCTGGTCCTTGGGGACTAGTCCCAGGGTGCCGTTCGCGTCGGTCGGGCCGAGGTAGAGGGGGTTCGACCACCAGGACTCGGTGGTCTCGTAGCCCGCATACTTCAGCAAGTACGTTCCGTCGTCCTGCTGTTCCAGCTTGAACTGCTGCTGGACGTACCAACCGTTCGGCTGTGTCTGGTCGTTGACGAAGTTCGACCAGTTGTAGCCGACGTATTTGCCGTTGGCGGCTGAGCGCAGGGTGACGATGCCCGAGCCCCAGTCGAAGGCGTCGAACTGGGCTGTTGTTGTGGGGGTGTTGGCGGTCTCCTGCAAGGGTGCGCCGGTGTCGCCTGTGCCCGCCGTGACGTACTTGCCGGTCGCCGTGTCGCGCAGGGCGATGCGGTCGACGCCCTCGCTGGTGGCCACGCTGGTGTTCAGTTTCGCGGCGATGCCCTGCGCGGGGGTGACGGCGTAGGGGAGCGTGCCCGAGTACCAGTCGGTGTAGAGGGTGTCGGCGAGGGGGCCGACCACGGCCACGTTCTTCGCCGAACCGGAGCCCGAACTCCTCAGTGGCAGCGCCCCGTTGTTCTTCAGCAGTACCGTCCCCTCGGCCGCCGCCTTGCGCGCCAGCTGCTGATGCGCGGGACTGTTGATGACGGACGCGTCGATCGAGCCGTACTTGCCGCCGCCCGGGTCGAACTCACCGAGACGGACGCGGACGGAGAGGATGTCCGACACCGCCTTGTCTATGTCCGAGACCTTCAACAAGCCTTGCTGCAAGGCCGAGTTGATCGCTGTCGTCGTCGGGCCGGGGTCGGCGCTGTTGTCCGTGAAGCTGTCGACGCCGGCTTTGAGCGCTGCCGCGTCGCCCTCCGTGACACTCGGGTAGTACTGCTGCGGGGTGACGAGGTTGCCTGGGGCGAAGGCGTCGGTGACGTTCAGCAGGCTCTGGTCGGTCCACTTCCGTACGACGTCGTTCAGGTCCGGATTCACCGTGCTGGGGCGGCCGTTGACGAGGTTGTACGACGTCATCAGGCCCGTCGCCGCATCCGCCTCGATCGCCGGTTTGAAGGCGGCCTCGTCGTACTCCTTCTCCACCCGGGGGCGGAGATCCGAGGACGTGGTGGCGCGGTCGACCTCGTTGTTGTAGGCGAGGTAGTGCTTGAGGGTGGGGGCGGTCTTGAGGTGGTTCGGGTCGCCGCCGGTCAGGCCCTCGCCGTACGCCGTCGAGAGGGCGCCGGTGAGTTCCGGGTCCTCGCTGTAGCCCTCCTCGTTGCGGCCCCAGCGCGGGTCGCGGAGGAGGTTCACCACCGGGGCCCAGAGGTTCAACCCCCAGCCGTCCGGGCGTTGTTGCTGGAAGCCTCTGGCCTCGTCGCCGACCGCCGAGCCGACCTGCTGCATCAGCGCCGGGTCCCAGGTCGAGGCGAGTCCGATGGCCTGTGGGAAGACGGTGGCCTTGCCGAGCCAGGCGACGCCGTGCAGGGCCTCGGTGCCGGTGCGGAAGGACTGGATGCCGAGGCGCGGGATCGCGGGCTCGTACTGGTGGAGGAGGGAGATCTTCTCGTCGAGGGTCAGGCGACCGAGGAGGTCGTCAACGCGCTTGCTCACCGGGAGAGTCGGGTCGCGGAAGGGGTACGGGGTCGTGTCGGCCGTCGCAGGGACCGTCGCTCCCAGGCCGGCGATCAGGGCGAAGGCGACGACGAGCGTGGTTCTGTGTCTTCTTCTCTTGCCTTTCATGTCACGGCTCCTCAAGTAGGGCCTTGCACAAGGGTGTTATGGAACTCGGAGACCGGCCTCAGGGCGCGTTGCGCGGTGCCGTGCTCGCGCGTTCCGTCAGCCGGGGGGCCAGCAGGGTCGCGTCGGGCACGGTCTTGCCGCCCAGCTTCCTCATCAGCAACTCGACCGCCCCGGAGCCGAGTTCGGCGGTCGGCAGCGCGACCGACGTGACCGGGACCCGTACGGACTCGGCGAGTTCGTCGGGGCAGATCGCGGTGATCGACAGATCGCCGGGGACGCGCAGTCCGAGCCGTTCGAAGGCGTCGATGAGGGGTTCCAGGAGGGGTTCGTTGTGGACGACGACCCCGGTCAACGCGGGCTGCTCACGCAGCAGTTGTTCCGCTACGGCGGCCGCGGCGGCCGGTGCCGCCTCGCAGGGGTGGACGGACGAGGCGAGCCCGTTGCGGTCGGCGGCGGCCGTGAAACCCTGAACGACCCGCTGCGCGAAGGCGGTTCCGCGGACGTACACCTCGGGCGGGGAGCCGACGAGGGCGACGACCCGGTGCCCGAGGCCCGCGAGCCGTTCCACGCACAGCTCGCCGGCCGCCTTGAAGTCGAGGTCGATGCAGGTCAGTCCGTCCGCCTCGGCGGGGAAGCCGATCATCACCGACGGCCGGTCCAGGGAACGCAGCAACGGCAGCCGGGGGTCGGCGAGTTGGACGTCCATCACGATCATCGCGTCGACGAGTGCCGTGTCCGCGACCCGGCGCAGCCCCTCCTCGCCCTCCTCCTGGGTGAGCAGCAGGACGTCGTGGTCGTGGCGGCGGGCGGTGGTCACCACCGAGACCGCGAACTGCATGACGACCGGGACGTGGATGCCGGTCCGTAAGGGGATCACCAGGGCCAGGACGTTGGACCGGCTGCTGGCCAGGGCGCGGGCGCCGGCGTGCGGGCGGTAGCCCAGCTCGCGGATGGACGCCTCGACGCGCTGCCGGGTCTCCTCGGAGATCGGGCGCTTGCCGCTCAGGGCGTACGACACGGTGCTGGGGGAGACTCCGGCGTGCCGGGCCACGTCCGTGATCTTCACCATCAGCCCAGCTCCAGGGTCAGGAAGCCGGAGCCCGACTTCGACCGCGAACCGGCGGCCAGCGCCCACGAGTTGGACGGATCCGTGCAGGACGCCCGGAGCGTGTCCCCCTCCCGTACGACGGTGAAGGTCACCTCGCCGACCGCCACCGTCACCTGCGCGCCCCGCTCCAGGGCGTAGGCCCGCAGAGTTACGCCATCGGCGTGGTCGTAGTCCGGCCGGTCGGTCACCGCGCCGACCGGGATCACCGCGCCGGGCCGGACGAGGAGCGGCACGCTGTCGAAGCCGTGCTTCTCGCGCACCCAGCGCGGTCCGGTGACCGTGCGGCCGGTGAGGTAGTGGGTCCAGGTGCCCTCGGGGACGTAGTACGAGACGTCGCCGTCGTCGCTGAACACCGGCGCGACCAGGAGATCCGGGCCGAGCATGTACTGCCGTTCCAGGTGCGCGCACCCCGGGTCGTCCGGGAACTCCAGCACCATCGCGCGCATCATCGGCACACCCTCGGCGGAGGCGGTGCGCGCGGTCTCGTAGAGGTACGGCATGAGGCCAAGCTTCAGGTGGGTGAACTGCCTTAGTACGTCCACGGATTCCTCGTCGAAGAGCCATGGGACGCGGTACGACGAGCTGCCGTGCAGGCGGCTGTGGGAGGACAACAGGCCGAAGGCCAGCCAGCGTTTGAAGAGGGCGGGGGTCGGGGTGCCCTCGAAGCCGCCGATGTCGTGGCTCCAGTAGCCGAAGCCGGAGAGGCCCAGCGAGAGGCCGCCGCGCAGGGACTCGGCCATCGACTCGTACGTCGCCTCGCAGTCGCCGCCCCAGTGAACGGGGTACTTCTGGCTGCCGGTTGTCGCCGAGCGGGCGAAGACGACCGCCTCGCCCTCGCCGCGGTGTTTGCGCAGGACGTCGAAGACCGTGCGGTTGTAGAGGTAGGTGTAGTAGTTGTGCATCCGCTCGGGGTCCGCGCCGTCCGCGTAGGCGACGTCGACCGGGACGCGCTCGCCGAAGTCGGTCTTGAAGCAGTCGACGCCCTGCGCGAGGAGCGCCTCCAGCTTTCCGGCGTACCAGTCGCGGGCGGCCGGGCTGGTGAAGTCGACCAGGGCCATGCCGGGTTGCCACAGGTCCCACTGCCAGACACTGCCGTCCGGCCGGCGCAGCAGATGCCCAAGTGCCTTGCCCTCGGCGAAGAGTGGGGAGCGCTGGGCGATGTACGGGTTGATCCAGACGGAGATGTGGAGCCCTTTGGCCTTGAGCCGGGTGAGCATGCCTTCTGGGTCGGGGAAGACTCTCGGGTCCCACTGGAAGTCGCACCAGTTGAACTCCCGCATCCAGAAACAGTCGAAGTGGAAGACGGAGAGCGGCAGTTCACGCTCCCGCATGCCCTCGATGAACGACGTCACCGTCTCCTCGTCGTACGACGTGGTGAACGACGTCGACAGCCACAGGCCGAACGACCAGGCGGGCGGGAGGGCCGGGCGGCCGGTCAGGGCGCAGTACTTGCGGAGGATGTCCTTCGGGGTCGGGCCGTAGATGACGTAGTACGTCAACTGCTGGCTCTCCACGCTGAATTGGACCCGGGCGACCGCCTCCGAGCCGACCTCGAAGGAGACCTTTCCGGGGTGGTCGACGAAGACGCCGTAGCCCGCGTCGGTCAGGTAGAAGGGGATGTTCTTGTAGGCCTGTTCGGTGGCGGTGCCGCCGTCGGCGTTCCACATGTCGACGACCTGGCCGTTCTTGACGAGCGGGCCGAAGCGTTCGCCAAGTCCGTAGACGGATGTGCCCACTTGGAGCCCGAGCTGTTCGCGGAGGTAGTGGGCGCCGGTCGCGTCACGCATGATGCCCATGCCCTTGGGGCCGCTGCTGGTGAGGGTGCGGCCGTGGGCGAGGAAGTCGACGTGCCAGGGGCCGGTGCGGGCGACTTGGACGGAGAGCGCGCCGGAGGTGAGGGTCGCGTGCTCGTCGTCGTAGGAGGTATGGACCGCGAACTCTTCGGTGTGCACGTCGAATTGGGGGCCGCGTGGCTGCTCGCCCTCGAAGTGGGTGAAGGTGACGCCGATGACGTCGGGCAGCGGGGAGTGGGCGCTGATCGTCACGACCGGTCCCTTCAGCAGGTCGCCGCGGTGGCGGATCGGCATGGTCGGGGCGTGGATCTCCAACGAGCCTCCTCCCGAGGGGGTACCCCCAGGGGCGGTGACATCGAGGACCTCGACCGGGTGGGCGGCGGTGACGCCCTCGCGCAGCAGCCAGTAGCCGTCGGTGAACTTCATGTGGGGGGTCCCCTTACTACTTGACGGCACCCACGGCGATGCCGCGCGTGAGGGTCCGCTGGAAGACGAGGAAGAAGACGATGGCGGGCAACACACCGAGCAGGGCAGCCGCGTTGGTCATCGTGGCGTCCATCAGGCGCTGGCCCTGGAGGACGCCGAGGGCCACCGACACGGTCTGGTTGTCGTTGGAGATCAGCATGACCAGGGGGAGCAGGAACTCGTTCCAGGTCCAGATGAAGAAGAAGACCAGGAGCACGCCGATGGTGGGGCGGCTGACCGGGACCACGATCCGCCACAGCACCTGCCACTTGTTCGCGCCGTCGATCCGGGCGGCCTCCAGGATCTCGCGGGGGAACTGGCCCAGCACGGAGGAGAGAAGATACGTGCCGAACGCCGCCTGGATCACCGTGAAGACGATGATGACGCTCAACCTCGTGTCGTACAGGCCTACTTGCTTGCTCAGGTAGTAGATCGGGTAGACCAGCGCCTCCTGCGGCAGCATGTTGGCGAGGACGAAGAAGGCCAGGACCCACGTGCGGCCCTTGATACGGCCGATGCCGATCGCGTACGCGTTGAGGACGGAGAGGGCGGCGGCGAGGAGGGCCACCGAGCCGCTGATCACAGCCGAGTTGAAGAGTTTCTGGCCGAAGTCGACGCGCTGCCAGAAGTCCTTGAGGCCGTCCAGGTAGAGGCCCTGCGGGAGGCTGAGGGGGCCGTGTTCGGAGTACTCGGCCGGTGACTTCACGGCGTTGACCAGGACGATCAGGAACGGGACGACCATGAAGAGGGCCGCGATGCACAGGGCGATCAGTACGGGGTAGCGGCGCAGGGCGGTCGTCATGCGCGAACTCCTTCCTCGGCGTCCTCCGCGCGGGTCTGGAATTTAAGGAAGGCGAGGGAGAGGACCAGGATGATCACCGTCAACACCGTTGATATCGCGGCTCCGTAGCCGACCTGGGTCTTCTCGAAGAACGTGGTGAAGGAGAAGTAGGAGGGGACGTCGGTCGCGCCGCCGGGCCCGCCCTTCGTGAGCACGTACACCGCGCCGAACACCTTGAGTGCGGCGATCGTGCACCAGGTCAGGACGACGTAGATCTCGGGTCGGATCTGCGGCAGCGTGATGTGCCAGAAGCGGCGCCACCAGCCGGCGCCGTCGAGCTCGGCCGCCTCGTAGAACTGGGGGTCGACGCGTTGCAGGCCGGCCATGAACACCACGAGCGGGAAGCCGAGTTGGACCCAGACCATGACGCCCATGACGCTGTAGAGCGCGATGTCCGGGTCGCCCAGCCAGTCCTGTTGCCAGGAGCCCAACCCCACTGCTTTCAGCAGGGCGTTGAGGGAGCCGTTGTCGGGGGCGAGGATCCAGCTCCAGACGATGCCGGCGACCGCGATCGGGAGCACCTGCGGGAGGTAGAAACAGGCGCGGAGGATCGCGGCGATACGGGTGCCGAAGTGTTTGGCTATGTAGTCGAACAGGGCCGCGGCCAGGACCAGTCCGACGACGGTGGGTATCGCTGCCATCGCCACGACCATGAACAGGCTGTGGCGGAACGACGCCCAGAACTCCGCATCGTCCAGCAGGTCACGGTAGTTGGCGAGGCCCGTCCACTTGGGGTCGCCGACGCCCTGCCAACTCGTGAAGCTCACAGCCGTGTTCATCAGGAAGGGGATGACGATCACGGCTAGGGCGGCGAGGGCGCCGGGGAGGAGGAAGAGGGCGTAAGAGTTACGCGGGCGACGGGCCGGGTGCCGCATGGCGTCACGCTTGTCGAGCACCCGGCCGTCCTTCTCGACGGTGACCGTCATGTCGACGGGACGCCCTTGTCGTACGCCTTCTGCAAGTTGCTGAGGTAGGCGTCCGGCTTCTCGCTGTTCGTGATCAGCTTCTGCGTCTCGGAGACGAGGACGTCGTAGAAGCCGGGGACCGGCCAGTCCGGGTAGAAGGCGAGGCCGTCGCGGGCGGAGACGGTGTTGAAGTTGGCGATGAGTTCCTTGGACTTGGGGTCGGTGATCGCGGAGGTGTCGGCCGCGACCGGGATGCCGCCCTTGTTGCCCATCAGGTTCTGGATCTTCTTCGACAGGGTGATGTCGATGAAGTCGTAGGCGAGTTGCTTGTTCTTGGCGCCCTTGGGGACGACCCAGATGTTGCCGCCGGAGCCGAGGGTGAGGTTCGAGCCGGGCCAGAGGCTTGTGTCCCAGTCGAACTTGGCCTCCGTCTGGAAGCGGCCGTACCACCAGCTGCCGGAGAACAGGATCGGGGCCTTGCCCTGGATCCAGGAGACGCCGGCGTCCTCGGCCTTCGTGGAGCTGGAGGTCTTGGCGATGTAGCCCTTCTTCACCCAGTCGGCGAACGTCGTCGCCGCGTAGGTCCAGGCCGGGTCGTGGAAGTCCGTCTTGCCCTTGTACAGCTCGTACTTGTCGACCCAGGCGCGGTCGGCCTTCGACAGGGCGAGTTGGTAGAGGTACTGCTGGGCGATGTACTCGGCGCCGGCGTTGGCGAGCGGGGTGATGCCCTTCGCCTTGAACTCGCCCAGTGCGGTGGTCAGTTCGTCGAAGGTTTTCGGTTCGGCGATCTTGTACTTCTTGAAGAGGGCCTTGTTGTAATAGACCATCGTGTACTCGCCGTAGTCCGTGACGCCGTACCACTTGCCGGAGCCCATCACCCCGTTGGGGTTGTAGACGTCTGTCGTGCCTACGCTTGCCGGGATCTTCTTGTCCCAGCCGCGCGCCTTTGCCTCGGCGGTGAGGTCGGTGAGCAGGCCTTGTTTGGAGAGCAGGCCTGCCGTCGCGTTGCCCTTGTTGTACTCCATGATGTCCGGGGCGTCCGAGGAGTTGAGGACCATCGGGGCTGTCTTCTGGATCTGCTCGAAGCCCTTCTCCTCGAACTTCACCTTCACGCCCGGGTGTTGGGCCTCGAACTCCTTGATGGCCTCGTTCCAGGCCACGCCCATCGCGCTGTCGGGGCCCTCGTAGTGCCAGAGTTTGAGGGTTTTGCTGTCCGAGGAGCTGCCGTTGTCGCTGCCGCCGCAGGAGGAGAGGAGCAGGGATCCACTCAGGATCACTGCGGCGGCGGTTGCGCGCCTTCGTGCCGTCAACATCCAATGCCTCCAGGGGAGTCGGATGGGATGTCGAATCGATTCGACGAGGAGCGTCGAAGCGCTTCGATGGAGGAAGGTATGTAGGGGCTGTGAGGGCGTCAATGGGTGCGGCAGGGATTGGGGCAAGCGTTTCGATGAGTTTGTGGGTGGGTGCGGGTTCGGTGGGGGCTGGTCGCGCCCACGCGGCGGAGCCGCAAATCGATACAGCCCCGAGCCCCTAGGGGGTTGTCCTGCCCTGAACTCCCACCAGTAGGGCGCTTGTTGCTGCCGCAACCGGTAGCCAGAATGCCGCCGTTGCCGAGGTGTGGTCCGTTGTCCAACCCGCTGCCGCCGAGCCGCATGCGATTCCTGTCAGCAAGGCCGTCACCACCAGGCTCATTCCCTCGTTCAATCTGCCTTCAGGGGCGCGGTGTTGGACGAGCGTCATCGCGGTGATCATCGTCGGGGCCGTTGCCATGCCCGCAAGCAGCAAGGCCACCGCCAGCGCCGTCAGGGAGCCGAACGTGCGAGCCGCCAGCAGGGGGAGTGACATCGAGAGGCTCATGGCCAACAGGCACCACCGCAGGAGGTGTTCCGCGGGGACTCTCGGTTTCAGCCTGCCGTACAGCAGGCCCGCCGCGCAGGAACCGGCTGCCTGGAGTGCCAACACCGCGCCGCCCACTGCCCGGTGACCGGTCGCGTTCGCGTACGCGAGCGTGGCGACCTCCATCGAACCGAACACCGCGCCGGTCGCCATGAAACCGGCGAGGAGGCTAGGGATGCCGGGCGCGCGCCAGGGCGGGCCGCCCTCCGGGACTGGGCTTGTTGGGGGTTCTGTCTTGCGTTGGGCCGTGAAGATCAGGGTGCCTGTCATCAACAGCACGGCCCCCACCAGCGTGCCTGCCTCCGGGAAGAACGTGCCGCAGAGGAAGGCCGCCAGTGCCGGGCCCAGCATGAAGCACAGTTCGTCTGCCGCTTGTTCGAAGGAGTTCGCCGTGTGGAGGGCCTCGGGGTTGTCCGCGAGGAGGTGTGCCCAGCGGGCGCGGGACATGCCGCCGGTGTTGGGGGTTGTCGCGGTGGCCGTGTAGGCGGCGAACAGGGTCCAGTTGGGGGCGCCGTAGTGCACGCAGAGGAGGAGGGCCAGGGAGCCCAGTGCCGCAACCGCCGTTGCTGGTAGGGCCGTTCGGGACTGGCCGTGGCGGTCGGTCAGCCTTGCTATCCATGGGCCCGTCAGCGCCGTCGCCGCCAACCCCGTTGCCGTCACCGCGCCGG
Source organism: Streptomyces sp. NPDC050528 (assembly GCF_044457795.1). Classification (NCBI taxonomy): domain Bacteria; kingdom Bacillati; phylum Actinomycetota; class Actinomycetes; order Kitasatosporales; family Streptomycetaceae; genus Streptomyces; species Streptomyces sp. NPDC050528. Next base: position 136,161 of record NZ_JBITHH010000019.1, on the reverse strand, counting down.
CCAGGGCGTACGAACCCCTTGAACCGGCGATCATCACGACCGCGCTCACGCTGAACATGCCTGCGGGGAGGCGGGCGATGAGGTTCCCGGCGGTGAAGGCCCGAGTGCCGGGGATGGTGAACAGGCTGCCGTAGGTGGTGTGTTGGGGCATGCGGTAAGCGTCGGCCGGAGTGGATCACCGGGTCCAACACCTGGTCCGCGTCGATTCACGCACCTGCGTTGTAAGTTCGCCGGATGCCCTCACCGACCCCACTGCCCTCGACGCCTCCGACCCCCTCGACGTCGGCCCACGTGGACCCCCGACTCCTCCGTGCCTTTCTCGTCGTAGCCGAAGAGCTGCACTTCACCCGTGCCGCCGTCCGGCTCTACGTCGCTCAACAGGCGCTCAGTCGTGATGTGCGGCGGTTGGAGCGGGAGTTGGGGGTCGAGCTGTTTGTGCGGACCACTCGGCAGGTGACGTTGACGGCGGACGGTGAGCGGCTGGTGCCGTATGCGCGGCGGGTGCTCGGGGCGCAGGAGGAGTTGCTTGCCGCGTTTCGGGCGGAGTTGGCCCGGCCTCTCCTTGTCGATCTCAACTCGCCGGGCGTCCTCACCGGGCGTCGCGTGCTGCACCGGGCCCGTGAACTCGCCCCGGAGCACGAGCTGATGGCCCGCTATGAGAGTGGACTGGCCGGTGCAGCAAGGGAGTTGATGGCCGGGCGGCTCGACGTGTCGTTCGGGCGGTTCGGCGGGTTGGAGGCGGGGGTGCGGGCCGGGCTCGATCATCAACTGGTGCGGTTCGAGCCGATGGCGGTTCTGTTGCCGGAGGGGCATCGGTTGGCGTCGCTCGATGCGGTGCCTGTCGACGCGCTCGCGGGGGAGGTCGTGTACGCCGGGGCCGGGAATCCGCGTACCTCTGAATGGACGGATCTCGCGCGGCAGTTGTTCGACGGGCGTGACATCGATGTTGCCGCGCCCGCGCCCATGGCCGTAGGCGAAGAGGAGTTCGAGCGGGTGATGGCGAAGACGGGGACGCCGGTTCTTGCCGTGGTGGATTTTCCGGCCATGCCCGGGGCGGTGCTGCGGCCGTTGGTGGAGCCGGTGCCGTTGTCCGCCGTGTCGCTCGTGTGGCGAAAGGGGCTGGTGCACCCCGGATTCGATGCGCTTCGACGTGCTGCGGTGGAGATCGGCAGGGCCGATGGGTGGCTGCGTCGGCCGGTGAACGGATGGATTCCGGCCATCGACGTGGACATGCTAAAAAGGAGAAAATGACGCATCACGCCACACAAAGAGCCCCCTGTGCGCTACCTTCAGGGCCTGAGCACGGTGTGGTAAGGGGGGCGCGAGGACCGGGTGGGGGCCCGGTTCGGCGGCGTGTGCTCAGGGTCGTTTGCGCACCCGGAACAGTCCCGTGGGGGGATGTGCGTGCGCATGGAAAAGTGGCGAGAAGACGCCCAACCGGAATGGCCCCAAGCTGCATCCGCGACCAGAGACGTACCGGTCATAGGCGGAGAGGCCGAGGGTGCGTTTCCGGACACTGAAGCGACCGGAACGGCCGGAGAGACCAGAGGAACCAGAGGACCAGAAATTCTGGAGGGCGGCCGGCATGCCGCCAAGGTCGGTCGAAATATCGGCATGGACGGTCGGCATGGCGGCACGGATGGTCGGCATGCGGGCAAGGACAGCCGTCGTACGGCCAAGGACGGTCGTCGTATACGGACCGGGTGGCCCGAGCCGCCCGCCGGCAAGGACGTGAAGGACGGATCCGCCGTCGGCGCGGGAATCCTCGCCGATCCCTGGGGCGCGCCGGTGGAAGCAGCGGTCGGTGCGGCCGATCCCGACGAGGTGACCGTTCAGCTCGACGGGCCCGCACCGCTGGGGGAAGCCGGGGGCAAGCCCGGTGCCGGTGGCGACGGGTCCGATCGGCCCGTCTTCGTCGACGAGTCCGGGCGTCGTAGCCGTAGGTACCGGCGGTTCGGTATGGCCGTCGGGATCGCGTGCGCCGTGTATGCCGTCGTCATCGTGATCACGTTGCTGTCCGGGAGTTCGGACGCGCCGTGGCTGCCGGTGCCGGGGCAGAAGGACGACGCGCCCGCGGGCAAGGTCGACACCTCGCCGGTGCCCGCCGAGTCGGGGCACCCGTCCGGGGGCAGCGGCAGTGTGGCGCCGGGGAACATTCCGACCGCGAGTGACGGTACGACGCCGTCGCCGGGTGTGAGTGCGAGCGGGGCGACCGGTGCGTCCGCCAAGCCCGGCAGTAAGGCGAGTGCGTCCGTGTCGCCGGGGGTGTCCGCCAGCAAGAGCGCTTCGGCGCCGACGGGGGGCGGCGCGAGCAATCCGGTCGTGCAGCCCTCGCGGTCCTCGGCCCCGCCGTCGGCCGATCCGTCCCCGTCCACCAGCGTGAGCGCGCCGGTTGATACGACGCCGAGCCCGAGCGCTACGACGGGCACCGGCACGGTCGCCGACGCGCCGAGCACCCCGTCGCCCGTGGCGCAGGGGCCGGCCGCTCCTTCCGAACCGGCGCCGGCCCCGTCCAAGACCCCGGAGCACATTCTCTGATGGCATCGCACAACCGCCGCCCCAAGGCCACGCACCAGGCCCCGGGCGGTCGTCATGGAGCAACTCCGGCAAGTCCGGCAGGTTCAGCAACTCCGGCGGGCTCAGCAACTCCGGCCGCCCTGAAGGGATTTGGGCCCGGCGCCGGGAAGGGGGAGAAGCCGGGTGCCAGGAAGGCAGAGAAGCCGGGTGCCCGGAAGAGGGAGAAGCCCGGTGCCGAGCGCCGCGCCTCCCGTGATCCCCGGCGGCGGCGCCTCTCCATGCGGTTCCTGCTGCCGATGCTGCTTCTCGTCGCGCTGCTCGCGATGCTGATGCTGCGCGGCTACGTCCACAGCGAGATCCTCGCCGACCACCGCATCCGCCCCGAGGCGGCGACCAACAAGGTGCCGGACAAGATCCTCGACGGCGGCCCGGTCATCGACACCCGCAGCGGCCGTACGACGAGCCTGGACGTTCCGGACCACGACATCGTGCTGACGTTCGACGACGGCCCCGATCCGACCTGGACGCCCAAGGTCCTGGACGTGCTGAAGAAGCATCACGCGCACGGCGTCTTCTTCGTCACCGGCACCATGACCTCGCGCTACCCGGAGCTGGTCAAACGCATCGTGGCGGAGGGCAACGAGGTCGGCGTGCACACGTTCAGCCACCCCGACCTCTCCTTCCAGTCCAAGAAGCGCATCGACTGGGAGCTGTCGCAGACGCAGCTGGCGATCACCGGCGCGGCGGGCATCCGTACATCGCTCTTCCGGCCGCCGTACTCGTCCTCCGCCGACGCGATGGACAACCTGTCCTGGCCGGTGACCCAGTACATCGGCACCCGCGGCTACATCACCGCCGTCAACAACACGGACAGCGAGGACTGGCAGAAGCCCGGCGTCGCGAAGATCATCAGCAATGCCACCCCGCGCGGCGGCAAGGGCGCGATCGTCCTCATGCACGACTCCGGCGGCGACCGCCACCAGACGGTCGAGGCGCTGGACAAGTTCCTGCCGGAAATGCAGGCCAAGGGCTACAAGTTCGACAACCTCACCGAGGCCCTGGGCGCGCCCAGCGCGCTCACCCCGGTGACCGGCGTCAACCTCTGGAAGGGCAAGGCGTGGATCTTCCTGGTCCAGGCCGCGGACGACATCACGGGCGTCCTGGTGGTGGGCCTAGCGATCACCGGCTCGCTCGTCATCGCCCGCTTCGCGCTGATGCTCCTGCTCTCCGGCATCCACGCCCGCCGGGTGCGCCGCAAGAACTTCGCCTGGGGCCCACCGGTGACGGAACCGGTCTCGGTCCTGGTCCCGGCGTACAACGAGGCCAAGTGCATTGAGAACACGGTCCGTTCACTCATGGCGAGCGAGCATCCGGTCGAGGTGATCGTCATCGACGACGGCTCGGCGGACGGTACGGCGAGAATCGTCGAGGCGATGTTCCTGCCGAACGTCCGGGTCGTACGCCAGGTCAACGCGGGCAAGCCGGCCGCCCTCAACCGCGGTCTGGCGAACGCGAGTTACGACCTCGTCGTCATGATGGACGGCGACACGGTCTTCGAACCGGCCACCGTACGGGAGTTGGTCCAGCCCTTCGGCGACCCGCGCGTAGGCGCGGTGGCCGGCAACGCCAAGGTGGGCAACCGGGATTCCCTCATCGGCGCCTGGCAGCACATCGAGTACGTGATGGGCTTCAACCTCGACCGCCGTATGTACGACATCCTCCGCTGCATGCCGACGATCCCGGGCGCCGTGGGGGCCTTCAGGAGAAGCGCGTTGGAGCGGGTCGGCGGCATGAGCGACGACACGCTCGCCGAGGACACCGACATCACGATGGCGATGCACCGGGACGGCTGGCGCGTCGTCTACGCCGAGAAGGCGCGGGCGTGGACGGAAGCCCCGGAGACGGTCCAGCAGTTGTGGTCCCAGCGCTACCGCTGGTCCTACGGCACGATGCAGGCGATCTGGAAGCACCGGGGTGCGCTGCTGGACCGGGGCCCGTCCGGCCGCTTCGGCAGGGTGGGCCTCCCGTTGGTGGCCCTCTTCATGGTGATCGCCCCGATCCTGGCCCCGCTGATCGACGTATTCCTGCTCTACGGCCTGGTGTTCGGGCCGACGGAGAAGACATTCCTGGCCTGGCTGGGCGTGTTGGCGATCCAGGCGTTCTGCGCGGCCTACGCCTTCCGCCTCGACCGCGAACGCATGACCCACCTCGTCTCCCTGCCCCTGCAACAGATCCTCTACCGCCAACTCATGTACGTCGTCCTGCTCCAGTCCTGGATCACCGCGCTCACCGGAGGCCGCCTGCGCTGGCAGAAGCTGCGGCGGACGGGGGTTGTGGGGACGCCCGGGGGTGCGGTGCCGGGGGCGCGCAGCGGTAGCGGTAGCAGTACTGACCGGAGGACTGTGGCATGACGCACGGATATACGACCGGGGCGGGTACGAGCCCGGAACCGGGGTCGGGGTCGGGGTCATGGCCGGGGTCGGATCCCGAGTCGACGCCGGCGTACGGCATTCCCCAACAACGGCAGCAGGAACCGGAGTTGGCGCCGGAGTCGGCACCGGCGAAGGGAAAGGGCAAGGGCGGCGGCCGGGACCGTTACCTCGACCTCCTCCGCTCGATCGCCCTGGTCCGGGTCGTCGTCTACCACCTCTTCGGCTGGGCGTGGCTGTCGGTGCTGTTCCCTTCCATGGGTGTGATGTTCGCCCTGGCGGGTTCGCTGATGGCCCGCTCCCTGAACCGTCCCGCGCTGGGTGTGATCAAGGGTCGGCTACGGCGACTGCTGCCCCCGCTCTGGGCGTTCAGCGCGCTGGTGCTGGTGATGATGTTCGGGATGGGCTGGAACCCGCTCAAGGACCCTGATCTGGGCGGCACTTGGTGGGGTGCGGCGAAGGTCTTCGACTACATCGTGCCGTTCGGCGCGCCGCCGTATCCCGAGCATCTGGGTTCGGAGTCGGGCCTGTTGGAGAGCACGTGGGCGGACCAGGCGGCGGGCCCGTTGTGGTACTTGCGGGCGTATCTGTGGTTCGTGATCGCGTCGCCGTTGTTGTTGTGGGCGTTCAGGAGGGTCCCCTGGGCAACGCTGCTGGCACCCTTGGCGTTGACGGCAGTTGTGGGCACGGGCTTGGTCACGATCCCCGGCGAGACGGGCAACGCGGTCTCCGACTTCGCGGTGTACGGCGGCTGTTGGGTCCTGGGCTTCGCGCACCACGAGGGCGTACTGAAGAAGGTCCCGCGTTACCTCGCGGTGTCGGGCGCGACCGTGATCATGGGCTTCGGGTTGTGGTGGGCGTCGGGTCATCTCGGCCCGGACGGCTGGGACTTGAACGACATCCCACTGGCCCAGGCGCTCTGGTCCTTCGGCATCGTGGTGATCCTGCTCCAGTACGCACCGTCGTGGCAGTCATTGCCGGGCCGGTTGGCGAAGTGGGACAAGCTGGTCACGCTCTCCAACAACCGTGCCGTCACGATCTACTTGTGGCACAACCTCCTCATCATGGCCACGGTCCCGATCATCGACCAGCTGTACAACCTGCCCTTCATGGAGAGCGACGCGGCGACGTCGTTGCTCGACAAGGCGGACACGTTCCTGATGTTCCTGCTGATCTGGCCGCTGATTGCCCTGGCGATCCTTGCGTTCGGGTGGATCGAGGACATCGCCGCCAAGCGGAGTCCGCGGTTGTGGCCCAACGGGGTTAGTCGTGGGGCGAGTCGGCGGAAGGGGGCTTGAGGGTGTCGATGAGGTGCCGGAAGCCTTCGGCTGTCGTGGCGAGGATGCTGTCCGGGATGTCGCTTTCGCGGAGGCGGACGGTGCCTGTGGGGTTGGCAGACACGTAGACGCAGTTGGAGCCGTCACCGCTGAAGGTGGACTTCCGCCAAGGGTGGTTGGGCATGGTCAAGCTGCTCGTTGGGCGGACTTGAGGGCGTCGATCAGGCGCCGTAGGCCGTCGGTTGTGGTGGTGAGGATGGTGTCGGGGGTGTCGCTTTCGCGGAGGCGGATGGCACCGGCGGGGCCCTGGGCGACGTAGACGCAGTTGGAGGCGTCGGGGCTGTAAGTGGACTTCTGCCAGACGGGGTTGGGCATCGTTCGGCTCTCTCAGGTGTCTTGGCTGATGCGGTGGATGAGGTCGCGAGACGCTTCGGGCTTCAAGGCGTTCTCCTCCATCCGGTCGATGACGTGCCGGTACTTGTCCAACTGCGAGGCGGCGTCGAGGAATTCGCACCCGTGGTGGGCGTCCAACTGGACTGTGTCGAGCTGAGGGACCGCGCCCATGAGGTAGTCGATGGGTTGTCCCGTTCCGGGGAAGGAGCCTTTCCCGAACGGGATGATCCGCACGGTGACGTGGTCCAGTTCGCTCATGTCCAGCAGGTGTTGGAGTTGGCCGCGGACCGTGGCGGGGCCGCCGTATCCCATGTGCAGGGCCGCCTCGTGGATCACCGCCGCGTAAGGGGGCGGAGTTTCGCGGTAGAGGATGCCCTGTCGTTTGATGCGATGGCTCACCCGGTGCTCGATCTCGTGCTGACGCAGGGGCGGCACCGCCTCCTTGGAGAGGGCCCGGGCGTGCTCGGTGGTCTGCAGCAGAGCGGGGATGTGGACGACCAGCCCTACGCGCAACGCCGTTGCGTGGTGCTCCAGTTCGGCGAGATCGATGAGGCCGGCGGGTAGGTTGTCGCGGTACTCCTCCCACCAGCCGCGTGAACGCTTGCCCGTCATCTCCGCCAGCGCGTCGATCAGTTGATCGTCGAAGCAGTCGTACGAGCGCGTCATGCTGCGGACGCGGTCGGCGCTGAGCGCGCTGCGGCCGGTCTCGATCATGCTTACCCGACCCTGGTTGACGCCCAGGCGGGCGGCGGCCTGAGTGACGTTGAGCCCGGCCCGCTCGCGGAGTTTGCGCAGCTCGGTGCCGAGTCGCCGTTGGCGCAGGGTGGGGTTGTTGGTGGGCGGCAAGGCACCTCCTCTTCGGGCCGCGACGCGGCGCGCGTGTAACTCACACGAGGTAATTACAGGTACATCTCTTAGGTTCGGGAGATTTATCTCCCACTCGGTCCTACTGTAGAGCCCGTACCGCCGCCCAACTGCCCCCGCCCATAAGCCGGAAGCGCACCGAACCCCCGGCACTGCCACCGCCCGGCGCAGCCGTTGAGCGTGCCCGAGTCCACGCATCCACCCCCTCCCGGAGCCTTCATGGTCACCGTATCCCCGCCCGCCACCTGGGTGTACGCCCTCCGCCTACCCCATGACCCCCGAGCCGCACGCGTCGCACGTATGACCGTACGGGCCGCCCTCCACGGGCACGGGATGTCCGAAGTCCTGGACGTGGTCGAGCTGTTGACCTCCGAACTCGTCACCAACGCCTACCGGCACACACACGGCCCCGCGTCCCTACGCCTCACCGCCCTCGGCGACGGCCGGCTCCGCGTCGGCGTCTGGGACTCGAACCCCCACGTCCCCGCCCCCTTCGACATGCGGCCCGGCGAAAAACTCCCGCCCGCCCCACCCGACGCCGACAGCGGCCGCGGGCTCCACCTCATCCAGGCGTACGCCACCTCCTGGGGCGGCCTGCCGATCGGTGACGGCGGGGTGATGGACCGGGGTGCGGGGAAGGTGCTGTGGTTCGAGGTGGGCGGGGCCCGTTCCAGGTGAGGGAGGTCGCTGTCAGAGGTCTCCGCCATGCTCTGCGCATGAACGAGGACACCTTCTGGCGGCTCATCGACGACTGCACCCCACCCACACCCGACCCGGACGCCGAACAACTGGCCGCGACATTGACCCACCGTCTCTCCACCGGGCCACTGGCAACGGTCGTCGGTTTCGCCGAACAACTCTCCTGGGCCCTCTACCGACTGGACCGCAGGGAGTACGGGAACAGGAACGGCCTGTCGGGCGACAGCTTTCTCTACACCCGCGCGGCCGTCGTCGCCGCCGGCCGTGAAGCCCACGAAGCCACGCTCCGCGATCCCCGGCTGTTCACTCCCTACGTCGAAGACCTCATCTGGGCAGAGAGCCTGCTCTACGTGCCGGACAAGGCATACGGCCGTATCACGGGTGAGGAGTGGGATCGCGGCACGCGCTACTCCTACGAGTCCTACTCGAACACCGAGGGATGGGCTGCCGCGTAGTCCCATCGGCCGCCACCGCTTCCGCCCAGTTCGTGGGGCAGGAGACGGCTTCCCTGTGGCCGCGCGGCTGGTCGGTATTAGCGCCTTCCTGGCGTCCGCCCCGGAACCTGCCGAGCCCCGGAGAGCCTCCTCCCGTACGGCAACAAGTACTGATCTTGAGTCCAGTTCCCAGTTCCGGGCTCAAGGACGAACGGGGGAAGGTCGAACATGCCCGACACGAAGTGCGGAACATTCCTGCTCTGCTCCGCCGTCGGTGCCTCGCTGGTGATGGCCGGGATGACACCTGCCAGCGCGGACTCCGCGCACGGCGCCGACTCCGCGATCAAGGCCGACTCCGCAACCGGCGCCGATTCCGTACACCGCCTCGAATCCGGCGACAACATCGGGGAGTTGATCTCCATACCGGCCGGCGAGAGCACCGCGGCCACCTACGCGCGGGTGACGCGCCGCGCGGCGGAGATCAACGCGCGCACGACGGCCGACAAGAAGTGCACGGGCGTCTGGAAGCACAGTGTCGCCAACGTCGACTGGGACCGCACGCCCGCTGGCACCGTCCGCTGGAGCTTCAGGCTGACCGCCACGGCACGTGCCAACCTGGGCGCGGCCGTGACCGTCACCATGCCCAACGCCTGGGTGAACAACCACGCCATCAACCCGCCCTACGGCCCGCACTCCAAGGCGAGTACGAAGGGCACGACCTGAGCCAGGGGCCGACGGGAGCACACGATGGCACAAGGCAAACGCAAGGGTGCGGGCGACACCGCCCAGAGCTTCACTGTCCTGAACGGCCGGCACGAACTGGCGGTCCGTCGCCTCACCGCGACCGCGGAACGGGTTGAAGTCGCGTACCGCATCACGCCCGCCCTGCCCGAAAGGTGGCGGGACAATCCGGATGGATCACTCGATGCGGCAGGGCCGCCGGTCTTCTTCTCCGTCGAGGGAGTCGACGACCTCGGGCGTGAATACCTGGACGGCGGAGGCGCGTTCGGGACCGACCCGGAAGGCGGGTTCACCGACGGCTCACTCAGTCTGGAACCCGGCCCCGCTCCCGAAGCCCGGTCCCTGACCCTGACCCTGATGCTGACCTGTGGTGACGTACAGAGCACCCACCAGTTGACGATGCCTCTCTGAGGCCCGGCGCGGAAGAGCTGGGCACCGCTGTCGGTCCGCTCAGGCCGGCGGTGCCCCGTTCTTCCTCACCGCGCCCACCCCCCGCCCGTGAGAGCAACGTTCCCTTCCGGTCACCCACAGCCACAGCGCGGAAACCAGCCCTCCCTACCTTCGGGATGCATCACTGCTCGTTGACCCGTAGTGCATCGTGGAGGCGTCATGACAGCCCCGGCCCCAACTCCCGCCCCCGGCAAGTGGATCGAGCACTGGGACCCGGAGGACGAGACCTTCTGGCAGGAGACCGGTGAGAAGGTCGCCCGCCGCAACCTCGTCTTCTCCGTGCTCTCCGAGCACATCGGCTTCTCGATCTGGACCCTGTGGTCCGTCCTGGTGCTCTTCATGGGCCCGGAGTACGGGCTGACGCCGGCCGACAAGTTCCTGCTGACGTCGATGGTCACGCTCGTCGGCGCGGTCGTCCGGGTGCCGTACACCTTCGCGGTCGCCGTGTTCGGCGGGCGGAACTGGACGATCATCTCCGCGAGCCTGCTGCTCATCCCCACCATCGCCGCGTTCGTCGTGATGAAGCCGGGGACGTCCTTCGACACCTTCCTCTGGATCGGCCTGCTGGCCGGCATCGGCGGCGGCAACTTCGCCTCCTCCATGACCAACATCAACGCCTTCTTCCCGTTGCGGAAGAAGGGGTGGGCGCTGGGGCTGAACGCCGGGGGCGGCAACATCGGCGTGCCCGTGATCCAGCTGGTCGCCCTCGCGATCATCGGCGCCAGTGGCGGACCGCGCGTGCTGCTCGGGATCTACATACCGCTCATCCTCGTCGCCGCCGTCCTCGCCGCCCTCTTCATGGACAACCTCACCTCCGTGAAGAACGACACCGGCGCCGCCAAGGACGCCGCGCGGGACTGGCACACCTGGATCATGGCGTTCCTGTACATCGGCACGTTCGGGTCGTTCATCGGGTACGCGTTCGCGTTCGGGCAGGTGCTTCAGGTCCAGTTCGGCCGTACGCCGTTGCAGGCCGCGAATCTCACCTTCATCGGCCCGCTGCTCGGCTCGCTGATCCGGCCCGTCGGCGGATGGCTCGCCGACCGCTACGGCGGCGCCCGGATCACCCTGTGGAACTTCGTCGCCATGGCCGCCGCGACCGCGATCCTGGTGGTCGCCAGCATGCAGAAGTCACTGCCGCTGTTCGTCACCGTGTTCGTCGTCCTGTTCGTGCTCAGCGGGCTCGGCAACGGGTCGACGTACAAGATGATCCCCGGCATCTTCCAGACCAAGGCCCTCGCGAAGGGGCTCGAAGGGGACGAGGCCGCCGCTTACGGGCGTCGGCTCTCCGGTGCCTCCATGGGGCTCATCGGAGCCGTGGGCGCGCTCGGCGGGGTCGGCATCAACCTCGCCTTCCGGCAGTCGTTCCTGTCCTCCGGCTCGGGGACCGGCGCGTTCGTCGCCTTCCTTGTCTTCTACGGCCTCTGCTTCGGCGTGACGTGGGCCGTATACCTTCGCCGCCCTACCGCCCAGGCTCAGGCCAAAGCTTCCGCATCGGAGGCGAAGCCGCAGCTCAGCTATGCCGAGGTGTGACGTAACACCGGCGACATAAAGCCGAACCGAGCCTGTCACGCGCCGTTGACAGGCTCGTTCGGCATGTAGGCCCTGCATCATCGCGTGTACGACGACATTCGGGACGAGACCCATGCACGAGGAACAGCAGCGACCGGATCGCACGGAGCACCGCGCGGAACACGGACCCCTCTCGGGGTTCACCGTGGGCGTCACCGCCGCGCGCCGCGCCGACGAGCTGGGGGCACTGCTCCAGCGGCGCGGCGCGGTGGTCGTGCACGCGCCCGCGCTGCGGATCGTGCCGCTCGCCGACGACAGTGAACTGCTCGCCGCGACCAAGGAGTTGATCGACCAGGCGCCGGACGTGGTGGTGGCCACGACCGCCATCGGGTTCCGGGGGTGGATCGAGGCCGCCGACGGGTGGGGGCTCGGGGAGGCGCTCCTCGACCGGTTGCGCGGGGTGGAACTGCTCGCGCGCGGACCCAAGGTCAAAGGAGCGGTGCGCGCCGCAGGGCTGACCGAGGAGTGGTCCCCGTCCTCCGAGTCCATGGCGGAGGTGCTCGACCGGCTCCTGGAGGAGGGCGTCGAGGGCCGCCGGGTCGCGATCCAGCTGCACGGCGAACCCCTGCCCGGGTTCGTGGAATCACTGCGGGCGGGCGGCGCGGACGTCGTCGTCGTTCCCGTGTACCGGTGGATGCCGCCCGAGGACATCGCCCCGCTGGACCGGCTCCTGGACGCCACGGTCTCCCGGGGCCTGGACGCGCTGACGTTCACCAGCGCACCGGCCGCCGCGTCGCTGCTGTCCCGCGCCGAGACGCGCGGCCTGTTGCCCGAACTCCTCGCCGCCCTGCACCACGACGTCCTCCCGGCCTGCGTCGGCCCCGTCACCGCGCTCCCCCTCCAGAACCACGGCATCACCACGGTCCAGCCCGAACGCTTCCGCCTCGGCCCCCTCGTCCAACTCCTCTGCCAGGAACTCCCCGCCCGCGCCCGCACGTTGCCCGTCGCGGGCCACCGGGTGGAGATCCGCGGCCACGCGGTCCTGGTCGACGGCGCGCTACGACCCGTCCCGCCGGCCGGCATGTCCTTGCTCAGGGCCCTGTCCCGCCGCCCGGGCTGGGTCGTCGCCCGCGCGGAACTCCTCCGCGCCCTCCCCGGCGCCGGCCGCGACGAGCACGCCGTGGAGACAGCGATGGCCCGGCTCCGTACGGCACTTGGATCTCCGAAGCTGATCCAGACGGTGGTGAAACGGGGGTACCGGCTGGCGCTGGACCCGGCGGCCGACTCCAAGTACTCCGACGCGTGAACCGGCGTTGAGGCGGACGTAGCCGGGGGCTGCGCCCCCAGACCCCCATCGGCCCCGAAAGGGCCTCGTCCTCAAACTCCCCCAGAGGGGGCCCCAACGGGCTGGATCGTGCCGCCCCGCATCAAAAGTCGCCCTGCGCCCAAGCTCCGAGGGGTTACGGCCACGCGAGCGGGCAGGCACTGTAGAGACATCGGTTTCCCGACCGGGGTAATCCCGAGGCGGTGACAGGCACATGGCACTCGGTTCGACCATGGCCCCGTACGAGCTGCGTTTCGACGCCGGGCGGATCTGTCTGGATCTGCTCGCGACCACGCATCCCGAGGAACGGCTCGACGCACCGGAGCCGCTCCGCGCGTGGATCGTCCGCTCGGGGCTCGTCCCCGCGGCCACCCCGCTCGCGCACGTCGACTCCTCCTGGCTTGTCGGGTTTCGTGAACTGCGGGGGCAGATCGGGCAGTTGGTGCGCAGCAGTAGCAGGTCGTCGGACGATACCCGGCCCTACGACCTCGCCCTCGCCCGCGTCAACGACCTCGCCCGCGCCGCCACCCCCGCACCCCGTGCCGTACGCGACGAAGAGGGCGCGCTGGTACGGCAGTTGGACGCGCAGCCGGGGTGCGATGCGTTGCTCTCGGTGATCGCGCGGGACGTCGTGGAACTGCTCACCGATCCCGTCGCCCGGGCCTCGCTCAGGGAGTGCGAAGGGGACAACTGCCCGATCGTTTATCTGGATTCGTCCCGGGGGCGCAGGAGGCGCTGGTGCTCCAGTGAGGTGTGCGGGAACCGGGAAAGAGTGGCCCGGCATCGGCGGCGCGCCGCGCTCGCGCGAGCCTGAGAATCCCTTATGCGGCTTCTGTGGAGTGACGGGACGTCAATTGTCGAAGTGATTTCGACAACAGTGCGTTTCACTCCGGCGCCGTCCGGGCAGCTCGCGTGATCTTGCTCGTGTGGTGGAAATGTAAAGATCGTACGGTGGGAATGTGCACTCATGTCCCGCTCGTCACGTCACTTCCAAGAAAACTGTCGCCTCACGTTGAACACTCGACCACCCGCCCGCGTACCTCTCCATGAGCGACCGACTGGGGGAACCCCCGGACACCGGAGGTGGGCGTGCGCAAGGATTCCGTCGTGGCCAATGAACACGCACCGAGGGCCCGACATCGCATGTCCCAGTCCTCGGAACCTGATGAGGAGCTGATGCGTGCCCTGTACCGAGAGCACGCCGGACCCTTGCTCGCCTATGTGTTGCGGCTCGTCGCCGGGGACCGGCAGCGTGCCGAGGACGTGGTGCAGGAGACGCTCATCCGGGCCTGGAAGAACGCCGGCCAGCTCAACCGGGCGACCGGATCGGTACGACCCTGGCTTGTGACGGTGGCACGGCGCATCGTCATCGACGGTCACCGCAGCCGGCAGGCCCGGCCGCAGGAGGTGGACCCGTCGCCGCTGGAGGTCATCCCCGCGGAGGACGAGATCGACAAGGCGTTGTGGCTGATGACACTGTCGGACGCGCTGGACGACCTGACCCCGGCCCACCGGGAGGTGCTCGTCGAGACGTACTTCAAGGGGCGTACCGTCAATGAGGCGGCCGAGACGCTTGGCATCCCCAGTGGCACGGTGCGCTCAAGGGTGTTCTACGCCCTTCGATCGATGAAGCTTGCTCTGGAGGAGCGGGGGGTGACGGCATGAGCATTTACGGGGGATACGGAACGGGTAGTCCTGGTTCCATGCAGGGATCTCAGGGCTCGAACGAACACGAGACCGTCGGCGCCTATGCCCTCGGGATTCTCGACGACGCCGAAGCAACCGCTTTCGAGGCCCATCTCGCCACCTGTGAATGGTGCGCCCAGCAGCTCGACGAGCTGGCCGGGATGGAACCGATGCTGGCGGCGCTCGCGGATCTGCCGGGCACCGGCACCCCGGCGATCGCCGAGTCCCTGGCCGCGAAACCCAGTCCACGGCTGGTGGAGCGGCTGGTCGACGACGTCGGTGACCGTCGGGCCCAGAAGCGTCGGCGCAGTTTCTACATGATCGCCGCCGCGGCCGCCCTGATCATCGCCGGACCGCTGGCCGTCATCGCGGCCAACGGCGGCAACGACTCGGGCGGCGGCAACAACGTGGCCGTGTCCACCGCCAAGACCACCTTCGACACTTTGTCCGACAAGGTCACGGCGACGGACGCGAGCACCAAGGTCACCGCGACCGTGGCGATGTCCAAGAAGGACTGGGGCACCCTCGGGGTAGTGGAGCTCAAGAACGTCAAGGGCCCGCTGAAGTGCTCCCTGATCGCCGTCGGCAAGAACGGCGAGCGCGAGACCATGAGCTCCTGGTCGGTCCCGGCCTGGGGTTACGGCATCGCGAACGCCACCAAGACGGAGGCAAAGAACCCGCTCTACGCCCAGGGCGGAGCGGCCTTCACGCCGAACGAGATCGACCACTTCGAGGTCATGACCTTCGACGGCAAGAAGCTCGTGGCAGTGGACGCGTAAGCACCTGTACAACCGGCCGGTTGTGGTGTGTGGGGCCCGGAACGCGGAAGGCGCGCGTGCCGGGCCCCGCGTTTTTGTCAAGATCCACCGGGCAGGCCCCTCACTACCGAGGCCTTTTTTCGCGTACGGTTGACGGCTGCCCAGCACGTCAGAAGGGGGCCCGGTGGCCGCACAGGCTCAACAGGAGACCGCGCTCGACACGGTGTCCGACAAATCCGCCCAGGATTCGCTACGGGACCGGGAGATCAGCGTCGAACAGGCACACCTGGACCGGGTGTACCGGCGGCTCGAGGAGAAGATCCACGAGGCCGAGTTCCTCATGAACGACGCGGCCAAGCGCGGCCAGGTCGGCACGCCCGGCGCGCTCGCCGAACGGGACGCGCAGGTGTTCCGCGCCGGTATCCACCTCAACCGGCTCAACAACGAGTTCGAGGACTTCCTCTTCGGCAGGATCGACCTCCTCCTCGGCAAGGACGGCAAGAAGGGGCCCGACGGCGCCTACACCGCCGTAGAACCGGCTGAAGGCGCTGTCCGGGACGACAGCACCGCCGATATCGCCGAGACCCTGCACATCG
Source organism: Streptomyces sp. NPDC050528 (assembly GCF_044457795.1). Classification (NCBI taxonomy): domain Bacteria; kingdom Bacillati; phylum Actinomycetota; class Actinomycetes; order Kitasatosporales; family Streptomycetaceae; genus Streptomyces; species Streptomyces sp. NPDC050528. The sequence continues at coordinate 120,481 of NZ_JBITHH010000019.1, read as the reverse complement.
GCCGTATCGGAGTCCTCGACTCCGAGTACGCGCCCCTCGTCATCGACTGGCGGGCGCCCGCCGCCGCGCCCTTCTACCGGTCCACGCCGGTCGACCCGGGGCGTGTCGTACGGCGCCGGGTCATCCGGTCCAAGGGGCGCCGGGTGCTCGGGGTCGAAGACGACCTGATGCGGCCGGAGTTGAGCGCCTTCCTCGACGGTGAGCAGCTGGCCGTCATCGGCGACGGCGCCCTGATGGCCGCGCTCGGTCAGGCCCGCAGTCACACCATGCGCGACATCGTGGCGTCGATCCAGGCCGAGCAGGACCTGGTGATCCGCGCGCCCGCCGCGTCGGTGACCTACGTCGAGGGGGGCCCGGGGACCGGCAAGACGGCCGTCGCCCTGCACCGCGCCGCCTACCTGCTCTACCAGGACCGGCGCCGGTACGCGGGCGGCATCCTCATCGTCTCGCCGACCCCGCTGCTGGTCGCGTACACCGAGGGCGTCCTGCCGTCCCTCGGCGAGGAGGGCCAGGTCGCCATCCGGGCGATCGGTTCGCTCGTCGACGGCGCCGAGGCCACCCTGTACGACTCCCCGGCCGTGGCCCGCGCGAAGGGCTCGTACCGGATGCTGCGCGTGCTGCGGAAGGCCGCGCGCGGAGCCCTGGAGTCGAGCGACGCGCCGACTCGGCTACGGGTCGTCGCCTTCGGGCGGCGCCTTGAACTGGAGGCCGCCGACCTGGAGCGCGTCCGGCAGAGCGTGCTCAGCGGTACGGCCCCGGTCAACATGCTGCGGCCGCGTGCCCGCAAGCTGCTTCTGGACGCCCTGTGGGAGCGCTCCGGTTCGGCAGGACGGCACACCGATCCCGAACTCGCCGCCGAACTGCGCTCGTCCTTCGACGAGGACATCGCGAGCGAGGACGAGTTCATCGCGTTCCTCGACGCCTGGTGGCCCGAACTCACCCCGCGCGCCGTCCTGGAGTCCATGTCCGACGAGCGCAAGCTCGGCCGCTGGGCCCGGCGCATCCTCAACCCCGGCGAGGTCCGCAGAGTCTCCCGCGCCCTGAAGCGCGAGGGCCTCTCGGTCCACGACGTGGCCATCCTCGACGAACTCCAGGCGATCCTCGGCACCCCGGCCCGCCCCCGCAAGCGGCGCGACCTGGACCCGCTGGACCAGCTCACCGGACTCGAAGAGCTGATGCCCGTACGCGAGGAGTCGCAGCGCGAACGGGCCGAGCGGCTCGCCCAGGAGCGCACCGAGTACGCGCACGTCATCGTCGACGAGGCCCAGGATCTCACCCCGATGCAGTGGCGCATGGTCGGCCGCCGCGGCCGGCACGCCACCTGGACGGTCGTAGGCGACCCGGCCCAGTCCTCCTGGTCCGACCCCGACGAGGCCGCCGAGGCCCGCGACGAGGCCCTCGGCTCCCGCCCCCGCCGCCGCTTCACCCTCACGGTCAACTACCGCAACCCCGCCGAGATCGCGGAACTGGCGGCGAAGGTCCTGGCGCTGGCGATGCCCGGCTCCGAGTCCCCGTCGGCGGTCCGCTCCACGGGCGTACGACCGCGCTTCGCCGTCGTACGGAACTCGCTCTCGGAGTCGGTCCGCGCGGAGGCCGCCCGCCTGCTCGACCAGGTCGACGGCACCGTCGGCGTGGTCGTCGCCATGAACCGCCGCGAGGAGGCCCGCCGTTGGCTCACCGGCCTCGGGGACCGGGTCGTGGCCCTCGGCAGCCTGGAGGCCAAGGGGCTCGAATACGACGCGACGGTCGTCGTCTCGCCGGCGGAGATCGCCGACGAGTCGCCCGCCGGCCTGCGCGTCCTCTACGTCGCCCTCACCCGCGCGACCCAGCAGCTCACGGTCGTCTCGGCCGAGCGGGACGAGCCGGACGCGAACGGGGTTCCCGATCTGCTCAGGGACTGAGGGGCCGGCCGCGGGTCCGGCCGAGAGGTGCTTTCGATGAACTCTCGGGATGGGAATGGTCTTACGGGATCTGTTTGTTAGCCTGGATGTGACACCGGCCCGATCCAAGCCCCCGGGCCCAACCTTCGTCGCTACGAGCGACCACTTGCCGCGAGGCGAGCATGGCGGGTCGGTGTCATTGCTTGTCGGAGAGGCCCCCGTCACGGGAAAAGTGACGGGGGCCTCTTTTTCTTGCGAACAAAACGTTCGCAATAGGGGGTGGCTAACGTCTACCGGGCAGTAGGTGCGACGATCGGAACGCGTACTCAGCTCAACGGTGAAAGCAGAGGAAGTCGGCCATGGCTACGGCGCCCAGCGTCTCCTACTCGATCACGGTCCGTCTGGAGGTGCCCGCGAGCGGAACGGCGGTCTCCCAGATCACCACGGCCGTGGAGTCCCACGGAGGCTCGGTGACCGGCCTCGACGTGACCGCCTCCGGCCACGAGAAGCTCCGGATCGACGTCACCATCGCGGCGTCCTCGACGGCCCACGCCGACGAGATCGTCCAGCAGCTGCGCGGCATCGAGGGCGTCACCCTGGGCAAGGTCTCCGACCGTACGTTCCTCATGCACCTCGGCGGCAAGATCGAGATGCAGTCCAAGCACCCGATCCGCAACCGTGACGACCTCTCCATGATCTACACCCCGGGCGTGGCCCGCGTGTGCATGGCGATCGCGGAGAACCCCGAGGACGCGCGCCGCCTCACCATCAAGCGCAACTCCGTCGCGGTCGTCACCGACGGCTCGGCCGTCCTGGGCCTCGGCAACATCGGCCCCAAGGCCGCGCTGCCGGTCATGGAGGGTAAGGCGGCCCTGTTCAAGCGGTTCGCCGGCATCGACGCCTGGCCGCTGTGCCTGGACACCCAGGACACCGACGAGATCGTCGCGATCGTCAAGGCCATCGCCCCGGGCTTCGCCGGCATCAACCTGGAGGACATCTCCGCGCCGCGCTGCTTCGAGATCGAGGCCCGGCTGCGCGAGGCCCTCGACATCCCCGTCTTCCACGACGACCAGCACGGCACCGCGATCGTCGTCCTCGCCGCGCTGACGAACGCGCTGCGCGTCGCGGGCAAGGACATCGGTGACATCCGGGTCGTCATGTCCGGCGCGGGCGCGGCCGGTACGGCCATCCTCAAGCTGCTGCTCGCCGCCGGTGTCAAGAACGCGGTCGTTGCCGACATCCACGGTGTCGTGCACGCCGGCCGCGAGGACCTGGTCGACGCCAAGCCGGACTCGCCGCTGCGCTGGATCGCCGACAACACCAACCCCGAGAGCCTCACGGGCACGCTCAAGGAGGCCGTGCGCGGCGCCGACGTCTTCATCGGCGTCTCCGCCCCGAACGTCCTCGACGGCGACGACGTGGCCGCGATGGCCGAGGGTGCGATCGTGTTCGCGCTCGCGAACCCGGACCCCGAGGTCGACCCCACGATCGCCCGTCAGACGGCGGCGGTTGTGGCCACGGGCCGCTCGGACTTCCCGAACCAGATCAACAACGTGCTGGTCTTCCCGGGTGTCTTCCGCGGTCTGCTCGACGCGCAGTCCCGCACCGTCAACACCGAGATGATGCTCGCCGCGGCGACCGCACTCGCGAACGTGGTGACCGAGGATGAGCTGAACGCGAACTACATCATCCCCAGCGTCTTCAACGACAAGGTCGCCGGCGCGGTCGCGGGCGCGGTGCGCGAAGCGGCCAAGGCGGCGGGGGTGGCGGCGGCCTCGGCGGCGCCCTCCGTGTCGTAGACGCTGTCGTAGCGCCTCGATCGGCGGGTGTGCGGCGGCTGTGAGGATCGCCACGGCCGCTCGCACATCGGCGCGTCGCGGAACCCGGGGCCTTCGGCGGCCGTTTATCGTGGCGGCCAGGTTTCGGGCCTTCCAGGCCCGGCCCTCGCTGCCGGGAGCCGACGGAGCGTCACCACGCAGAGGGCGTGGCGCTCTTCGTGTGACTCCCAAGGGTGTTCTCGCGACTCCTACGGGTGCCGGATTGGCTTTCCCGCCGCAGGTAGGGGCAGGATGCGTCTTCGGGCGCGAGGGTCTGGACGACGGACCCGGGTCCGGGGACTCACCGAGGACCCTGGCAGCATCGGCTTCACCGTGCCCGATATGCGGCTCCGCCGCGTGGCACGCCTCAAACGGCAAGAAGAACACGGGAGTAACAACATGAACCGCAGTGAGCTGGTGGCCGCGCTGGCCGACCGTGCCGAGGTGACCCGCAAGGACGCCGACGCCGTTCTGGCCGCGTTCGCCGAGACCGTCGGCGAGATTGTCTCCAAGGGCGACGAGAAGGTCACCATCCCCGGCTTCCTCACCTTCGAGCGCACCCACCGTGCCGCTCGCACCGCGCGCAACCCGCAGACCGGCGACCCGATCAACATCCCCGCCGGTTACAGCGTCAAGGTGTCCGCGGGCTCGAAGCTCAAGGAAGCCGCCAAGGGCAAGTAAGCCTTCGCGTACGCGACGGGATTGCGTACGAGGCTCGAGTAACGCGAATGGGGCGGCCACCCGGTCAGGGTGGCCGCCCCATCGTCGTACGTACGACTGCTTATCCGAGCGCCTTGCCCGGGAGTTCGACCTTCGCGCCCAGCTCCACGAGCTTCTCCATGCTGTGCTTGCCCGGGGGATAACCCCCGGACCCCCAGCAGAGACCCAGTGCGGCCCTTGGGCCGGGCGACCGGGCGGCGATCAGCCAAAGAGCGCTTCACCCGGCAGTTCGGGCCTCATCACGCCCAGCGGGTGAAGGTCAGCCGAGCGCCTTGCCCGGCAGCTCCACCTTCGCGCCGAGCTCCACGAGCTTCTCCATGAAGTTCTCGTAGCCGCGGTTGATGAGGTCGATGCCGTGGACGCGGGACGTGCCCTGGGCCGCCAGGGCGGCGATGAGGTACGAGAAGCCGCCGCGGAGGTCGGGGATGACCAGGTCGGCGCCCTGGAGGCGGGTCGGGCCCGAGACGACCGCCGAGTGGAGGAAGTTGCGCTGGCCGAAGCGGCAGTGGGAGCCGCCGAGGCACTCGCGGTAGAGCTGGATGTGCGCGCCCATCTGGTTGAGCGCGGAGGTGAAGCCGAGGCGGGACTCGTAGACCGTCTCGTGCACGATGGAGAGGCCCGTCGCCTGCGTGAGGGCGACGACCAGCGGCTGCTGCCAGTCCGTCTGGAAGCCGGGGTGCACGTCCGTTTCGAGCGCGATGGACTTCAACTGGCCGCCGGGGTGCCAGAAGCGGATGCCCTCGTCGTCGATCGCGAAGGCACCGCCCACCTTCCGGTAGGTGTTGAGGAACGTCATCATCGAGCGCTGCTGCGCGCCCCGGACGTAGATGTTGCCCTCGGTCGCCAGCGCCGCCGACGCCCAGGACGCGGCCTCCAGGCGGTCCGGGAGCGCCGCGTGGGTGTAGCCGCCGAGCGAGTCCACACCGGTGATGCGGATCGTGCGGTCGGTGTCCATGGCGATGATCGCGCCCATCTTCTGCAGTACGCAGATGAGGTCCTCGATCTCCGGTTCCACGGCCGCGTTGGCGAGTTCGGTGACACCCTCCGCCAACACCGCCGTCAACAGGACCTGTTCGGTCGCGCCCACGGACGGGTACGGCAGCTGGATCTTCGTGCCGCGCAGCCGCTGCGGAGCCTCCAGGTACTGGCCGTCCGCCCGCTTCTCGATCTTCGCGCCGAACTGCCGCAGCACCTCGAAGTGGAAGTCGATCGGCCGGCCGCCGATGTCGCAGCCGCCGAGACCCGGGATGAACGCGTGCCCGAGCCGGTGCAGCAGCGGACCGCAGAACAGGATCGGGATGCGCGACGAGCCCGCGTGGGCATCGATGTCGGCGACGTTGGCGCTCTCCACGTGCGACGGATCGAGCACCAGCTCGCCCGGCTCCTCACCCGGACGGACCGTCACCCCGTGCAGTTGCAGCAGTCCGCGTACGACACGAACGTCACGGATGTCCGGAACGTTGCGCAGTCGACTTGGCTCGCTGCCCAGCAGGGCGGCGACCATGGCCTTGGGTACGAGGTTCTTCGCACCGCGGACACGGATCTCGCCCTCGAGCGGGGTTCCGCCGTGGACAAGCAGTACGTCGTCTGAGCCGTTGACGGTCATGAATCTCGCGTTCCGTGGAGTTGGGCAGGGGCCGAAGACGTAAGCGTAATGGCCGCCCACCCCCCTCCTGAAAGCCCAAGGAGTACCCAGCTACGTCATAGCTGTGTCACAACACGAACCGTTCCCAATCGGGCACATGGGGTCACGGGACGGGGGTGTGCGCGGAGGACGCTTCGGTGCGCCCTGAGCTGCATGCACTCTGGTACCCGCATTGCCTCCCCCATCACGCGGAAGATGCGGGATCATGTCAGGCATGACCGAGGTGTCCTCGCTCACAGGGCGGTTGCTCGTGGCAACACCCGCCCTGGCGGACCCGAACTTCGACCGCGCGGTGGTGCTCCTTCTCGACCACGACGAGGAGGGCTCCCTCGGTGTCGTCCTCAACCGCCCGACCCCTGTGGACGTCGGCGACATCCTGGAGGGCTGGGCGGATCTCGCCGGCGAACCGGGCGTCGTCTTCCAGGGCGGCCCGGTCCAGCTCGACTCGGCCCTCGGCGTCGCCGTCATCCCGGGCGGCGCGGCCGGCGAGCGCGCCCCGCTCGGCTGGCGGCGCGTGCACGGCGCGATCGGACTCGTCGACCTGGAGGCCCCGCCGGAGCTGCTCGCCTCGGCGCTCGGCTCGCTGCGGATCTTCGCCGGGTACGCGGGCTGGGGTCCGGGGCAGCTGGAGTCCGAACTGGTGGAGGGCGCCTGGTACGTCGTCGAGTCGGAGCCCGGTGACGTGTCCTCGCCGTCCCCGGAGAGACTCTGGCGCGAGGTGCTGCGCCGCCAGCGCAGCGAGCTGGCGATGGTGGCGACGTATCCGGACGACCCTTCCCTGAACTGACCGGACGACCCTTCTCTGAACTGACCGGACGACCCTTCCCTGAACTGAGGGGCCCTTCGCGGAACTGATGTGGGCGGGCTTCAGTACCCTTGGCACTATGAGCACTCTTGAGCCCGAGCGCGGGACTGGTACGGGGACCCTCGTAGAGCCGACGCCCCAGGTGTCGCACGGCGACGGGGACCATGAGCGCTTCGCCCATTACGTCCAGAAGGACAAGATCATGGCGAGCGCCCTCGACGGCACTCCCGTGGTGGCGTTGTGCGGGAAGGTCTGGGTGCCGGGCCGCGACCCGAAGAAGTACCCGGTGTGTCCCATGTGCAAGGAGATCTACGAGTCCATGGGCTCGGGCGGGGACGGCGACAAGGGCAAGGGCGGCGGCGACAAGTAGCCGTTCGGCCGGTCCGATTTCCTGCGGACCGGCGGTCTGACTTCGTAAGGCCCTCGGGGCGCGCTTCGGTGCGCCCCGAGGGCCTTTTGCGTGTTTCGACGACTTTTCGGCCGGCTTTCGCGTGTCACGAAGTGGTTGAGACCTCTTGTGGCCGCGTTCATCTACTCCTTAATCTCCGTGGTGTTGTGCAGAGCGAAACGCTCATTGCATATGTTGCAACGCACGCCCGGAATCCCGGAGGAACGCTCCATGAAGCTCGCCCCCCGATTCGCCGTACTCCTGGCGGCCGTCGCTGTCGTCGCCGGCTGCGCGCCCCAGACCTCCGACAACTCGTCCTCGGACAAGGACGATCAGAGCGGCACCCTGCGGGTGTGGCTCTTCCAGGAGGTCGGCAACGACCCGAAGGCCAAGGTCGTCGACTCCGTGGTCGCCGCCTTCGAGAAGGCCCACAAGGGCACCAAGGTCGACGTCGAGTACATCCCGATCGACACCCGCGCCCAGCGCGTGAAGGCCGCCTTCAACGACCCGAAGTCCGCGCCGGACGTCATGGAGTACGGCAACACCGACACGGCCGGCTACGTCCACGACGGCGGACTCCTCGACGTCACCAAGGACTTCGGCGCGTGGAGCGAGGCCAAGGACACCGACCCGACCGCGAAGCAGTCCGTCACGGTCGACGGCAAGATGTACGGCTCCCCGTTCTACGTCGGCGTCCGCGCCCTGTACTACCGCACCGACGTCTTCAAGGACCTGGGCCTCCAACCCCCCAAGTCCATGGCCGAGTTGGCAGCCACCGCCCGGAAGATCCACAAGGCGAAGTCCGACCTCTACGGCCTTGTCGTCGGCGGCGCGTACACGTACGGCGCGATGCCGTTCGTGTGGGCCAACGGGGGTGAACTCGCCACGGCCAAGGGGGGTTCGGGGGGCTCGTACACCTCCGCGATCGACAGTGCGGCCGCTCAGAAGGGCATCAAGGCGTACACCTCGCTGTTCACCAGCGACAACTGTCCCGCCGCCAAGTGCGCGGTGATGGGCGGCAACGACACGATCACGGCGTTCGCGGCGGGCAAGGCCGGGATGGCCATCGGGGGCGACTTCAGTCATACGGCTGTCGAGGCGGGCAAGGTGAAGGGCAAGTACGCGGTGGTGCCGTTGCCAGGTGTCGCGTCCGGGTCCGTTGCCCCTGCGTTCGCCGGAGGCAACAACATCGGTGTCCTGAAGAGCACGTCGCATCGCACGCTGGCTGTGGATCTGATGGAGCAGCTCACCTCGAAGGCGACGCAGGCGTCCATGTTCGATGCGATGGGGTTCCTGCCTACGTTCACCGACGTGCGGGACGCTGCTGCGGCGAAGGTGCCGTTCGAGAAGCCGTTCGTGCAGACCCTGGCCGCCGGCACCAAGTTCGTTCCCGCGTCCCCGGGTTGGTCCGAGATCGACTCCTCGCTGGTGCTGCCTACGATGCTCCAGGAGGTCATCAGCGGCAAGAAGAGCGTGGCGGCGGCTTCGAAGGACGCGGCGAAGAAGATGAACGACGCGTTCAGCTCCGCGGGTTGACCGGTGGCGCCTAATAGCTCGGTTGTTGTGGAGCGCTCGCGGGTGCGGGTTCGTCGTGGCTTGTCGCGCAGTTCCTCGCGCCCCCGAGGGCATGCCAGTACGCCCTGGTTGTACCTTTCCCCGGCTCTTGTCGTCCTTGGTGGGTTGCTCGTCTACCCCATCTATCAGCTCGGGTTGATCTCGTTCTTCCAGTACACGCAGGCCCAGGTCAGTGGTGGGGAGCCGACGACCTTTGAGGGGTTCGGGAACTACTCCGCGCTCTTCTCGGACAGTCAGTTCTGGCAAGTGCTCGTGGCCACCGTGTTGTTCGCGGGGGCCTGCGTCGTCTCGACGCTCGCCGTCGGGTGTGCGCTCGCGGTGTTGCTCACGCGGGTGCGGGCCTTGCCTCGGCTGGTGTTGATGCTTGCCGCGCTCGGCGCGTGGGCGACACCGGCGGTCACTGGTTCCACGGTCTGGTTGTTGCTCTTTGACCCTGACTTCGGGCCTGTGAACCGGATCCTCGGGCTCGGGGACCACTCCTGGACCTACGGGCGCCTCAGTGCGTTCTTCCTCGTCCTGCTCGAAGTGGTGTGGTGCTCCTTCCCGTTCGTGATGGTGACCGTCTACGCCGGCATCCGCGCCGTGCCCTCCGAGGTGCTGGAGGCCGCCGCTCTGGACGGGGCCTCGCAGTGGCGGATCTGGCGGTCCATCCTGACGCCGATGCTGCGGCCGATCCTGACCGTCGTCACCATCCAGTCCGTCATCTGGGACTTCAAGGTCTTCACCCAGATCTACGTCATGACCAACGGCGGCGGCATCGCGGGCCAGAACCTCGTGCTGAACGTGTACGCCTATCAACAGGCGTTCGCGTCCTCGAAGTACAGCCTCGGTTCGGCGATCGGTGTCGTCATGCTGCTGATGCTGCTCGCCGTCACGCTGGTCTATCTGCGGCTGCTGCGCAGGCAGGGGGAGGAACTGTGAGTCTGCTTCGCGGTCTTGGCGGCTTTGTACGACGACCCCGGCGGCCCTGGCGGCTCGCTGCCGAGGCCTCGGCGCTGCTGATCGCGGTCGTCGTCGCCTTCCCCCTCTATTGGATGGTGCTCAGCGCCTTCAAACCGGCCGGGGAGATCGAGTCGAGCGAGCCCCGGCCGTGGACGCTGGCGCCCTCTCTGGACTCGTTCCGGCGGGTGTTCGGGCAGCAGGAATTCGGCCGTTACTTCGTCAACAGCCTTGTCGTGGCGTGCTCGGTGGTCATCGTCTCGGCGTTGATCGCCTTTCTCGCCGCGACCGCGGTGACACGATTCCGGTTCCGCTTCCGGACCACCCTCCTGATCATGTTCCTGGTGGCCCAGATGGTGCCCGTGGAAGCGCTGACGATCCCTCTGTTCTTCACCATGCGGGGGCTCGGGCTGCTGAACACGCTGGGGTCGCTGATCCTGCCTCAGATCGCGTTCTCGCTGCCGTTCGCGATCTGGATGCTGCGGGGGTTCGTGAAAGCGGTGCCGGACGCGCTGGAGGAGGCCGCGTACATCGACGGGGCGAGCCGGACGCGATTCCTGTGGCAGATCCTTTTCCCGCTCGTCTTCCCGGGGCTGGTGGCCACGAGCGTGTTTTCCTTCATCTCGGCCTGGAACGACTTCCTCTTCGCCAAGTCCTTCATCATCAGCGACACTTCCCAGTCGACCCTGCCGATGGCCCTCCTTGTCTTCTACAAGCCCGATGATCCGGACTGGGGTGGTGTCATGGCGGCCTCCACGGTGATGACGATTCCGGTGCTGGTGTTCTTCGTACTCGTACAGCGACGTCTGGTCTCGGGGCTGGGCGGAGCGGTTAAGGACTGACGTGACCGACGTGACTTCAGAGACGGAACTGATTCCGGCGCCCCGCGGTGTTGTCGCCGGTTCTGGCGCGGTGCGGTTGTCGGCGCACTCCCAGCTCTACGCCGGCGACGGGACGGAGGGTGTCGGCAACTGGCTGCGCACCGTTCTCCAGCAGGCCACCGGGTTGTCGCTGCACGAGGGGCGGGAACTCGACGACGCCTGCGACGACGGCATCGGGCTTCAACTCGACGACGCGCTCGGCCCCGAGGAGTATCGCCTCGTCAGCGACTCGAACGGGGTCTTCATCGAGGGCGGCAGCCCGGCCGGTGTGTTCTGGGGCGCCCAGACGCTGCGTCAACTCCTCGGCCCCGAGGCGTATCGCAGGGCCCCGCTCGACCGCGATCGCACCTGGGCCGTGCCGCACCTGACGATCCAGGACTCTCCCCGTTTCCCCTGGCGCGGCCTCATGCTCGACGTGGCCCGGCACTTCATGCCCAAGGAAGGCGTCCTGCGCTACCTGGATCTGATGGCGGCGCACAAACTCAACGTCTTCCACTTCCACTTGACGGACGACCAGGGCTGGCGCGTACAGATCAAGCGGTACCCGAAGCTGACCGAGATCGGCTCCTGGCGGGCGCGCACGAAATTCGGCCACCGTGCCTCACCGCTGTGGGACGACAAGCCCCACGGCGGCTACTACACGCAGGACGACATCCGGGAGATCGTCGCCTACGCCGCCGAGCGGCATATCGCCGTGGTCCCGGAAATCGACGTACCGGGACACTCGCAGGCCGCCATCGCCGCGTATCCGGAACTCGGCAACACCGACGTCATCGCCACCAACTCCCTCTCCGTCTGGGACAACTGGGGGATCAACCCCAACGTACTGGCCCCCACTGACAACACCCTGCGGTTCTACGAGGGGGTGTTCGAGGAACTCCTGGAGCTGTTCCCCTCGGAGTTCATTCACGTCGGCGGTGACGAATGCCTCAAGGACCAGTGGAAGCAGTCGGCGACCGCGCAGGCGCGCATCGCGGAACTCGGGCTCGCGGACGAGGACGAGTTGCAGTCGTGGTTCATCGGACACTTCGACAAGTGGCTCTCCGCGCGCGGGAGAAGGCTTGTCGGGTGGGACGAGATCCTGGAGGGCGGGCTCGCGGACGGGGCGGTCGTGTCGTCCTGGCGTGGCTACGAGGGCGGGATCACCGCCGCCCGCGCGGGGCACGACGTCGTCATGTGCCCCGAACAGCACGTGTACTTGGACTGGCGGCAGGCACCCGGGGAGGACGAGCCGGTGCCGATCGCCCATGTGCGCACCCTGGAGGACGTCTACCGGTTCGAGCCCGTTCCCGAGCAGCTCACCGAGGCCGAGGCCCGTCATGTGCTGGGCACGCAGGCCAACGTGTGGACCGAGGTGATGGAGGATCACGCACGCGTGGACTACCAGACGTTCCCCCGGCTCGCGGCCTTCGCCGAGGTCGCCTGGAGCGCTCTTCCGGCGTCTACGGAACGGGACTTCGCCGACTTCGAGCGCCGGATGACCGCCCACTACCCGCGCCTCGACGCCCTGGGGGTCGCCTACCGTCCGCCCACGGGACCACTGCCGTGGCAGCGACGCCCCGGAGTGCTCGGCCGGCCCAAGGACGGACCGCCCCCGAACGCGTAGACCCCGTAAGGGAGAAAGCCCCCAGGAGTCACCGTTGAGTGGCAATCCGCGCGTACCGGTGATGCCGTACGAAAACGGACCATCTCCCGGATGAGACGGGCGAATGCCTCCTAGCGGACCCCCGCGCTCGGGTCTTGCGAAGATGTGCCAGAGTTGCCACGTCCGCCCTGTCAGCACGTACCGTACGGCAGCAACAGGTGGGACCAGGTGGGGCAGCGGGAAGGGGCAGCCGGTTTGACCACGCACGCACCGCAGGCGGGGCAGTCCGTCACGCTGCCCACAACGCTGGACGAGGCCGTGGCGGCGCTCACGGCCCTGCCCACCGCCGTCCCGGTGGCCGGTGGCACCGACCTCATGGCGGCCGTCAACTCGGGCCAGCTGAGGCCCAGCGCGCTGGTCGGTCTCGGCCGGATCAGCGAGATCCGCGGCTGGCAGTACCAGGACGGGCACGCGCTGCTCGGCGCGGGCCTCACGCATGCCCGCATGGGCCGCCCCGACTTCGCCGCGCTCATCCCGGCGCTCGCCGCCTCCGCGCGTGCCGCGGGCCCACCGCAGATCCGCAACGCGGGCACCCTGGGCGGCAACATCGCCTCGGCCGCGCCCACCGGTGACGCGCTGCCCGTACTGGCCGCCCTGGAGGCCACGTTGATCATCGCGGGCCAGGACGGAGCCCGCCGGGAGATCCCGGTGTCGCACCTGCTGGCCGGCGTGGAGATGCTGCGCGGCGGCGAACTCATCGGCTTCGTGCGCGTGCCCCTGCTGCACGCCCCGCAGGTCTTCCTGAAGGCCACCGGCAGGACGGGACCCGGGCGCTCGGTCGCGTCCGTCGCGGTCGTCCTCGACCCCGCCCGGCGCGGGGTCAGGTGCGCCGTCGGAGCCATAGCGCCGATGCCGCTCAGACCGCTGGACGCCGAACAGTGGGTGGCCCGGCTGATCGACTGGGACAACAGCCGCACGATCGTCCCCGAGGCGCTCGCCGCCTTCGGGGAGTACGTCGCCGCGGCCTGCATCCCCGACCCGGTACCGGCCGAGGACGGCTCCGTGGAACAGCTTCCGCCCGCGGTACTGCACCTGCGGCGCACCGTCGCCGCACTGGCCCGACGAGCACTCGGGAGGGCGCTGTCGTGACCGACGACCAGCACGGAGAGGGCACCCCTCAGGGCGGCGGACGCTGGGACCCGCTGCCCCAGGGCGACTACGACGACGGCGCCACGGCCTTCGTGAAACTCCCCGAAGGGGGCATCGACGCCCTCCTGGCCGCCCCGGGGCACGGCTATGTGCCGCCGCCCATAGAGGCCGCCCCGGACGCCGACCCGTCGTCGAGCGGTTCCTGGGCGGTGCCCGCCGAGGGCGTCCAGTGGCCCGACCCGAACGCCGTACCGCACCAGGGCACGGCCGGCGGGGACCAGTTCTCGTACCGCCCCGGGTCCACCGGCCAGTGGACCTTCCAGGACACCAACACGCCGGACGCGGGCGCCGCTCCCGGTCGTGACGTGACCGGCGAGTGGTCGATCCCCGTCGCCGGGGGTGATCTCCCGGACGAATCGGGCGAGTTCACCACGTCGGCGCTGGTCGAGCAGTGGGGCGGCACGCCGCCGGCCACCCTGCCCGGCGGCGCGCCCGCGCCCTGGGCGACGGACGGCGCGGGCCAGAACTGGGCCCAGCAGGCGGCGGACACCGGAGTGGTGGAGCGGCCGGGCGAGCGCACCGACGGGCGCGGCCTGGAACACCCGGCCGACGGGTCCGGCACCCACCCGACCGGCGAGGTGTCGGCGCAGGCCGCCACCCGCCCGCCCGCCGAGGCGACCCGGCAGCCGTACGGCGAACCCGGCGACCCGTACGCCCACACCCGCACCGACGCCGCCCCCGACCCCTACGGCGACGCGCGCGCCGACCGCCACGACGACACCGCCGCCGAACTCGCCGTGACCGACGCGCAGTCGGCGCACGGGGGCGACGGGGCGGGCGCCGACGGCGAAGCGGCCGAGGAAGCCGCTGAGGGGCCCGCTGAGGCGCCCGCGGCGGATGACGCGGCCGAGGGTGCCGACGACGCTCCGGAGGCCGCTGAGGCGCCCGTGACGGCCGTCGAGGCCGACGCGCCGGACGAGGCCGCCGAGTCGTCCCCGAAGATCCCCGGCGAGGAACACCCGCTCGCCTCCTACGTGTTGCGCGTCAACGGCGCCGACCGGCCCGTCACCGACGCCTGGATCGGCGAGTCGCTGCTCTACGTGCTGCGCGAACGCCTCGGCCTCGCGGGCGCCAAGGACGGCTGCTCGCAGGGCGAGTGCGGGGCCTGCAACGTCCAGGTCGACGGACGGCTCGTCGCCTCCTGCCTGGTGCCCGCCGTGACCGCCGCCGGCTCCGAGGTCCGTACGGTCGAGGGTCTCGCCGTCGAGGGGCAGCCCTCGGACGTGCAGCGGGCGCTCGCCAAGTGCGGTGCCGTGCAGTGCGGTTTCTGCGTGCCCGGCATGGCGATGACCGTGCACGACCTCCTGGAGGGCAACCCCGCGCCCACCGAACTGGAGGCCCGCCAGGCCCTGTGCGGCAACCTGTGCCGCTGCTCCGGCTACCGGGGTGTCCTGGACGCCGTCCAGGAAGTCGTCGCCGAACGCGAGGCGCACGCCGCCGCCGCCGAACCTGAGTCGGACGGCGACGAGGCGCGTATTCCCCACCAGGCGGGTCCCGGGGGCGGTGGCGTCCACCAGTCGGCGTTCGAGTCCCCGCGCACGCAGGACCAGGTGTACGGCCAGGACGGAGGTCAGGCGTGAGCAACGAAGCCGCCACCGCGACCACGGAGGCCGCGCCCGCCCCGGAGCTGCCGGGCCACGGCCTGGGCGCCTCGCTCCCGGCCGCCGACGCCCGCGCCAAGACCGAGGGCACGTTCCCGTACGCGGCCGACCTGTGGGCCGAGGGCCTCCTCTGGGCGGCCGTCCTGCGCTCGCCGCACCCGCACGCGCGCATCGTGTCCGTCGACACGTCCCACGCGCGGGACATGCCCGGCGTTCGGGCCGTCATCACCCACGAGGACGTGCCGGGCCGGGACCGCTACGGCCGGGGCACGGCCGACCGCCCGGTGTTCGCCTCCGAGGTCGTGCGCCACCACGGGGAGCCCATCGCCGCCGTCGCCGCCGACCACCCCGACACCGCGCGGATGGCCGCCGCGGCCATCATGGTCGAGTACGAAGTGCTCGACCCGGTGACCGACCCCGAGCAGGCCTTCGAGGCCGAGCCGCTGCACCCCGACGGCAACCTGATCCGGCACATCCCGCTGCGCCACGGAGACCCGGACGCGGTCGCCGACATCGTCGTCGAGGGCCTGTACCGCATCGGCCGCCAGGACCCCGCCCCCATCGGCGCCGAGGCCGGTCTCGCCGTGCCCCGTCCCGACGGCGGCGTCGAGCTGTACATCGCCTCCACGGACCCGCACAACGACCGCGACACGGCCGCCGCCTGCTTCGGCCTGGAGTCCGACCGCGTGAAGGTCGTCGTCACCGGCGTCCCCGGGGCCACCGCCGACCGCGAGGACCAGGGCTTCCAACTCCCGCTCGGACTGCTGGCGTTGAAGACCGGCTGCCCGGTGAAACTGACGGCCACGCGCGAGGAGTCCTTCCTCGGCCACACCCACCGCCACCCCACGCTCCTGCGCTACCGCCACCACGCCGACGAGGACGGCAGGCTGGTCAAGGTCGAGGCCCAGGTGCTGCTCGACGCGGGCGCCTACGCCGACACCTCCTCGGAGGCCCTGGCCGCCGCCGTCTCCTTCGCCTGCGGCCCCTACGTCGTCCCGAACGCCTTCATCGAAGGCTGGGCCGTCCGCACCAACAACCCGCCCTCCGGACACGTCCGGGGCGAGGGCGCCATGCAGGTCTGCGCCGCCTACGAGGCGCAGATGGACAAGCTCGCCAAGAAGCTCGCCATGGACCCGGCCGAACTGCGCCTGCGCAACGCCATGGCCACCGGCGACGTCCTCCCGACCGGCCAGACGGTGACCTGTCCCGCGCCCGTCGCCGAACTCCTCCAGGCCGTACGGGACTTCCCGCTGCCGCAGCTTCCCAAGGACACCCCCGAGGACGAGTGGCTGCTGCCCGGCGGCCCCGAGGGCGCGGGCGAACCGGGCGCGATGCGCCGGGGCGTCGGCTACGGCCTCGGCATGGTCCACATGCTCGGCGCCGAGGGCGCGGACGAGGTCTCCACGGCCACCGTGAAGGTCCACGACGGCATCGCTACGGTGCTCTGCGCGGCCGTGGAGACCGGCCAGGGCTTCACCACGCTCGCCCGGCAGATCGTCCAGGAGACCCTCGGTATCGACGAGGTGCACGTCGCCCCTGTGGACACCGATCAGCCGCCCGCCGGCCCTGGTTGCCGAGGACGTCATACCTGGGTATCAGGCGGCGCGGTCGAACGCGCCGCGAAAATGGTCCGCACCCAGCTCCTCCAGCCCCTGGCGCACAAGTTCGGGATGTCGACCGAGCTCCTCCAGATCACCGACGGCAAGATCACCTCCTACGACGGCGTCCTCTCGACGACCGTCACCGAGGCCCTGGACGGCAAGGAACTCTGGGCCACCGCCCAGTGCCGCCCGCACCCGACCGAGCCCCTGGACGAGGCGGGCCAGGGCGACGCCTTCGTAGGGCTCGCCTTCTGCGCGATCCGCGCGGTCGTCGACGTCGACATCGAACTGGGCTCGGTCCGGGTCGTCGAGCTGGCCCTCGCCCAGGACGTCGGCCGGATCCTGAACCCGACCCAGTTGGTCGCCCGGATCGAGGGCGGTGTCACCCAGGGCGTAGGCATCGCACTGACGGAAAACCTGCGCACCGCGCGCGGGTTGATCCGCCACCCCGACCTCACGGGCTACGCCCTGCCCACCGCCCTGGACACCCCCGACATCCGGATCGTGAAACTCGTGGAGGAACGCGATGTGGTCGCCCCCTTCGGGGCGAAGGCGGTCAGCGCGGTCCCCGTGGTCACGTCCCCGGCGGCGATCGCGTCCGCCGTACGCGCCGCGACGGGCCGCCCGGTGAACCGCCTGCCGATCCGCCCCCAGGCGGCGGTGGTGACGGCGACGACCGATCAGTACGGCCAGTACGGCCACTGAGCGGCCGGTGCTTGACGGTGTTCGAGGGAGTCGTCCTCATCACCGGCGTGATGGCCGCCGGCAAGTCCACGGTCGCGCAGGCGCTGGCCGAGCGGTTGCCGAGGGCGGCGCACGTCCGGGGTGACATCTTCCGGCGGATGATCGTCTCGGGGCGCGAGGAGTACGTCCCCGGTGCGGGCGGCGAGGGGGAGTCCCAACTCCGGTTGCGGTACCGGCTGTCGGCGGCGACTGCGGACGCGTACGCGGAGGCCGGGTTCACGGCGATCGTCCAGGACGTGGTGCTGGGCCCGGAGTTGCCGGCGTACGTCGACCTGATCCGCACCCGCCCCCTGCACGTGATCGTCCTCGCACCGACCCCGGCGACCGTCACGGCACGGGAGGCGGGCCGGGCGAAGACGGGATACGGCGCGTGGACGGTCGAGGAGCTGGACCGGGGGCTGCGGACTGAGACCCCGCGCATCGGCCTGTGGCTGGACACCTCCCGCCTGACGGTGGGGGAGACGGTGGACGCGATCATCGAGGGACGGGAACGTTCCCGGGTGGTTTGAGCGTCTTGAGAGGTACGGGGTCCCCGGCCGGACGCAGTCGGCAGCTGCCGTCGCCGAGGCCGCTGCCGGACGTTTTGGCTGTTCAGAGCCATTGTCAGTGGTGCCGCGTAGTGTTCTGAGCAGTGGGGACGGCAGCGGAACACTGATGTCGCACGGGGGAAGTTTCATGCACGGGGGAACGATGAGCAGGACCGACGCCGGTTCTACGGCGACCATGATCACGTTGACCGAGGACGACCTCGATCCGTACATCACGCACGCGTCGACGCGCCGCTGGCTGACAGGCCCCGGACTGCCGGGACACAGCGGCCTGTTGACGTTCGAGGAGCTGCGCAGGGAAGGCCTGCGGACGGTGGCGGACTCGATGGGCGACCCCGCCCCGCTGGCGGAGGAGCTCCGGGACCAGTTGGTGATAGGAGCGCTCTGGGGACCCGACGGCGGGGAGGCGGAGTCGATCCTGCTGGACGGCGAGACGGGTGAGATCGCGACGACGTACTTCTTCCACGACCGCCCGGACCTGATGGAGACCGGCCCGCTGGCCCCGTCGATCGAAACGCTGACCCGATTCACGACCACGACGGACGAACTGACGCATCTGCGCGGCCAGTTCGCGTCCTACGAGGGCCGGCACGGCACGAAGACGGCGGCGGAGGCCTCACGCCAACTCCTCGCGGTGTTCGAGTCGGAGACGGACGGCGAGGTGCCCCCGTTCTGGAAGGCGGCGGCCCTGATCCGCCCGCTCGCCCTGGTCGCCGGCCCGGGCACGACGTCGGGTCTGACCCTGGACATCCCGGGCCGCCTGCTGGACCAGGAGTTCGGCCAGGGCACGGTCGCCCGCTTCGAGGAGGTCGACTTCCCCGCCACCCTCACCCACGAACCGACCCGCCGCTTCCTGCGCGAGACGGGCCTGCCCGAGGACGCGTTCCTCTTCCACCTGGACACGGACGTCCCGCTCCCCACCCTCGCCGAGTTCTACGAGGACGAGCCGGCCGAGCAACTCCCGCCCCGCGCCGACCAGTTGATCCGCCTCGGCTACCTCATCGAGGACAACAGCCTGGTGGTGGACGGTGCGACGGGAGAGATCCTGACGTGGAGCGAGCCGGAGACGACCCTGGCTCCTCTCAACACGGACGTCTCGACCCTCGCCTTCACCCTCTGGCTGCTGCACCGCGAGAAGGCGATAGACGCGGACCTGTCGGGTGAGTTGACGGCGGATGCGTACGACCAGTTGGCGACGACGATGCTGCAGACGCTGGCGACGGTGGATACGACGGGGTTGCGCGCGCGGACGGCCGGCTCGCACTACTGGACGGAGGCGTTCCAGGACGAGGCGGGCGGGGTGCTGTGACGCGAGGGTAGGCGGGCGGGGAATTCGTTCGCGCCGGGTGGGCCGAGCCGTTACCGTCCGCCTGACCGCACCGCGGTGGGTGGGGGCGGGGTGCGAGACGGCACGGGCGAGGGGACGGGGATCACACGTGGAGACTGGGCGCACGCGGACCGACCGACTGGGCTTGCTGCTGGAGCAGTTCGACAAGGCCCGGGAGATGGCACAGGTCCGGCTGAAGGGGCTCGGTGACGAGGAGTACCTCTGGGAGCCGGCGCCCGACTGCTGGTCGCTCCGGCGCCGGGGCGAGGCGGTGACACCGAGGGCGTTCGGACCGGGGGAGTGGGTGCTCGACCTGGGCGCGGCGGACATCCCGGCGAGCGAGTACGCGGAGGTGGCCCGGCAGGCAGCCGACGGCATGACGGTCGCCAAGATCGCCGAGGACTGGAGTGTGACCGTCGAACGGGTCGAGCAGATCCTGGCCCACACGGGCGAGCCGGAGCCCGACACGACACCGATCACGACCATCGCGTGGCGACTGGGACACCTGCACTTCCAGTTCGCGGGCGCGTGGGAGTGGACGTTCGGTGAGCGACGCCAAGACCCCAAGCGGATGGTCGACTTCACGCCGTCGGCCGCGCTGACCCTGGACCGGTTCTGGCCGGTGATCGACCGCTGGCGAGCGGCCGTGGCGACGGTCACGGAGGACCAGTTGGACGTGGTCGGCTTCTCCCGGTACCCGTACGGATCGGACCCGGACGACCCGTACGTCGCCGTACTGGCGGGGTCGAACCTGGAGTTCATTCACCACATGGCGGAGATCGCGTTGCTGCGGGACTTGTGGCGGGCGCGGTCGGTCAGTGGGCGGTGAGGCAGGTACCGGGAGCGGGCTGTGAGTCAGGTACCGGGAGCGGGCTGTGAGTCAGGTACTGGGATGGGCGTTCCACGCGTTCTGGAGAGCTGATTGCACGCCCTCCCCGAGAACCACGCGCGTTGTCATCCCGCCCGGCAGCGTGGGCAGTTCGGCCCAGTGGGTCACGGTCTCGGCGCTGGAGAGGCCGTAGGGCAGCCGGACGACGCCGTCGGAGTCGACGAAGCAGTTCCGGTGCTCAGTCCCGTCCTCACCGACGTGCAGGGTCGTGAAGTACATCGGCCGCACGAGCCAGAATTCCTCACCCAGTGCGGCATCGGAACCCAGCGCGGTGTCGGACTCGGTTCCGGACACGCCGCCGTACTCGGCGTCGCTGTCCGCCGGATAGCGCCCGGTGATCGCCGCCGCGACCGGCGTGCCACTGGAGGGCAGCGCACTGCGTGCGTCGACCCACGTCACCACGGCATCCAGATTCGCCATCTCCACCCTCACTCCGCCTCGGTACCCGGCAAGACGGCTCGGCGCTCGCGAAGGTTGCTCGGGTTGCTGCCGGTGCGGTTGCTCGCGCTAGCTTGCTTCGCGCTGGGTGGCGTAAGTACCCGCCGCCGACGCGCAGTTGACCCGCGGATTCCCGGCGGGCACGAACTGCTCCAGGTGTTGCAGGAGGCTGAACGCGTCCTCGTCGTCGACACCGTTCTTCTTCAGGTCCGCCAGCGTGGAGCTGACGACGACTGCCAGGTGCGGCCGGTCCTCCGTGCAGCGTGGCGCCAACGCGTCGAGAACCTGCTGGTACTGCTCGGCGGGCCGACCGATCCCGTCGAGACGGGCCAGTTTCGCCGCCGGCCCCGACGCCGACGCCGACGCGGGTGTGGGCGAGGCCAGGGCCCCGTTGGTCGTCGCTGACGGCTTGGCCGCCGGACTGCTGTGGCTCCTCACTCCAGACGTGCCGGACGTCGTGGCCGCTGCCGAAGTGTCATGCGCGGCGGAGTCCTTGACTCCAAGGAGCACGCCTGCGACGAGCGCGGAAGCTGCGACCAGCACCCCGACACCGACAGCGATCTTCCTCCGTCTGCCCACAATCCCCCCGCTCACAATTCCCCCTGTTCAGACGTGGCGCCCTTCATCTCAGGCTCTGCGGACTGTCCGAGCTTGCCGGGCTCTCCGGCCCTTGCGCTCGCGCGCCGGGATCGAGAACGTTGCGTGCGGTTTGCGCCAGGCGTTCCCACAGGATCGCGGATCGAGAGGTCAGGCCGATCGAGAGCAGCCGTAGATGCGCGACGACAGCGGAAGACTCACCCAGCTCCACAGGGAGAACGCCGAACAACTCCACCGGACCGAGCTCCCGCAGGCAGCGCAGCGCCGCCGCGCGGGCCTCCGTAGACGTCAGTTGCTCTGAACTGCGGTAAGCGCTGAACAACGCGATGGCGATGACGCCTTCCAACCGCCGTACGAAGACCGGAAACTCCATCTCCCACGAGACACCGCCGCACTCCAACCGCGCCCGAAAGCCGACCTCGGTCAAGCGAGCCGCGACAATCTCGCCCGCCTCTTGCGCGCACCCGGCAAACGTCGCCACGGCTTTCCTTCCCGGTCGTCCGCCAGGGGATCGGGCTCCTACCTTGCTACAGGCAGGACAAGGGCGGCACCCCCTCGGAATGCCGCCCTTCCGTCACCACCTGATCCGCGACGGACGCGGGGTCGCCTCGCCCGGGGTCACCGGTCGGAACGGGCCAGCAGACCGGTCAGGTAGACCGTGATCGAACGTTCGAGTGTCGCGGCGAAGGGCGTGCGGAGGAAGACGAGGCTCGGATCGCCGGCGTAGGCGGCGCGCACGGCCTCCGCCGGATGGCTGTGGGTCCACAACGCTCCGACGAGCACGATCGTCATGCTGGCCGCTTCGGCGGCTTCGCGGTCGCCGAGTTCGGGCAGGATCTCCCGCAGCATGCCGGCCAGACCGGCGAGACCGTCGTGGGCCCCCCGTTTGTACCGCGCGGCCACCTCGGCGGAGACATTGTGCTCAAGGATGCCGGCCTGGGCGCTGAGCAGTTCGCAGAGCATCTTGCGCGACGCGAACGACGTGGCCAGACCTGACGCCACCGCCTCGGCTCTCGCGATCGCGGAACCGGTCCGGTCGACGCACCCGGGCAGCTGCTCGACCACCTCTGCCAGGAAATCGCGGGTCAGGCTCTCCAGGAGGTCCAGCAGGACCGCCTCCCGCGACTCGAAATAGCGCATGACGTTGGACTTCGCCAGTCCCACGCGGCGGCTGAGCTCATTGAGGCTCAGGGCCGAGACCGGCATCTCGCTGAGCATCGTCGCCGCCGTCTCCAGGATGCTCCGGCGGCGTACTTCGCGCTGCTCCTCGTTTCTGGCGCGCTGGAACGTGTTCATGGCGACATATTACAGACCCCCGGTCCCTTGTGTAGAGACCGCAGGTCTCTTATGCTCGGAGAGTCCGAAGAGCCCGCCGGTCTTTTAAGGGGGGCCGGTTCGACGTCCGATCCGTTCCACGTCCGATCCATTCCATGACATGTGAGGAACCGCAATGACGAAGAAAGTAGCCCTGGTCACCGGCGCCTCCTCGGGTATCGGCGAAGCCACCGCCCGACAGCTCCAGCAGGCCGGCTTCATCGTCTACGGCGCGGCCCGGCGCACCGACCGGATGAGCGACCTGGCGGCGTCGGGCGTGCGCACGCTCCCGCTCGACGTCACCAGCGAGACCTCGGCCGGCCGCGCGGTCGCCGAGATCATCGCGGCCGAGGGCCGCATCGACGTCCTCGTCAACAACGCCGGCTACGGCTCCTACGGCGCGCTGGAGGACGTTCCCCTGGAGGAGGCCCGCGCCCAGATCGAGGTGAACGTGTTCGGCCTGGCGCGGCTGACCCAGCTGGTCCTGCCGCACATGCGCGCCCAGCGCGGCGGCACCATCGTCAACATCAGCTCGATGGGCGGCCGGTTCGCCACCCCCATGGGCGCCTGGTACCACGCCAGCAAGTACGCCGTAGAAGGCCTCAGCGACGCGCTGCGCCTGGAGGTCAAGCGGTTCGGCATCGACGTCGTCCTCATCGAGCCCGGCTCCGTCCGTACCGACTGGGGCGCGATCGCGGCCGGCAAGCTGCGTGCCACCTCCTCCGACGGGCCGTACGCCGAGCAGGCCGACGCGATGGCCGAGTCCCTGGAGCGAAGCTCGCGGCCCGGCACGCGCATGGCCTCACCCGCCACCGTCATCGGCAAGGCCGTGACCGAGGCGGCGACCGCCCGGCGTCCGCGCACCCGCTACCGCGTCGGCTTCGGGGCGCGCCCCCTGATCTTCCTCAACAGGCTGCTGCCGGACCGCACTTTCGACGCGCTCGTCAAACGCTCGTCCGGTGTGCCGGCCTGAAGTCCCCTATTCCGACCCCAAGGTCCCCCATCCCGACCTCAAAGTCCCCTGTCCCGACCCTGAAGTCGCCTGTTCCGACACCGACTTCGAAGAATCCGCCACCGACTTCGAAGAATCCGAAGCCAACTCCGAAGAGGAGAAAAGACCATGACTGAATCCACCACCCCTCGGCCCAAGGCCCTGATCGTCCTGTCCTCGGCCCGCGTGCTCCCGTTGAGCGAGCCCGTCGGTCACCCCGGGATACCGACCGGGTTCTTCCTCGTCGAACTCGCCGCCGTGATGGCGGAGTTCGAGAACGACTACGACTTCGTGCTGGCCACGCCGGACGGCCGGCCGCCCCAACTCGACGTCAACGGAATGGCCCTCAACTTCCACGGGGGCGGCAACCTCGGTCTCGCCACCGCCCGCACCACCATGCAGAGCGGAGTCGAGCGCTTCAGCCCCGAGAAACTGCGCGAGAAGAACCCGGACCTCCTCAAGCGCCGCGAGTCCGAACTCGCCCTCGCCCACCGGCTCTTGGGCCGCATCCCGGTCTCCGAGCCGCTTCCGAAGACGGACGCGGAGGCCATCTCCGTACGCGGTGACGTCGTCGCCGGCTTCGAGGCATCGCCGCAGCGCGAGTACCTGTCCATCCAGCAACTGATCGAACGGCACCGCGACCCCGCCGCCGACTTCTCGCTGGCGGACATGGCCTTCGTGCACATGCCCGGCGGACACGCCCCGATGGTCGACTTCCACGACAACCCGTGGATGGGGGAGTTGCTCCACACGCTCCGTGAAGCCGACGTCCCGATCTCCCTCATCTGCCATGCCCCGGTGGGCCTCACCTCGGCGCGCTACCGGGTCGACGGCGACGGCAAGGTCACCACCGACCCCGACCACGCCTTCAAGGGCGCACGCATCACCACCGTGCCCAAGTACGGCGAGAGGGCGATGCTCGGGTTCCAGTACCCGAAGGTGCCCGGCGAGCGCACGCGCCTGACGTACTACGTCGACGTGGCACTCAAGGAAGCCGGCTACGACGTCAACCTCACCCTCAACCCCTCGGCCCCCAAGGTGATGTGGGACGCCGATCACTCCCTGCTGACCGGCAACGGACCCCAAGCCGCGGACGAGCAGGCGGCCCGTCTGGCCGAGATCGTGCGGGGCCGGGTGCGCAACTCCCCTTCGCGCACGCGCTAGTTGTACCCGGCCATCACGTTCATCACCGGCGATCACGTTCATCACGTTCATCGCGTTCAGAGGAGAAAACCGATGCGTACAAGGAACTGGGTGCACGGACAAAGGAGTTGGGTCCACGGACGAAGGAGTTGGGTCCATGGACGCAGAACGACGGCGGTCGCCCTTGCCGGAGTCGCCATCGCCGGCTCCGTCGGAATTCCTGCGGCGGCCGACACCGCAAGCAGCCACGCCCCCACCCCCGCCCCCGCACGCACCGTTTCGGAGGAGGCAACGCGGCCCGGTCCGAGCGCCGACCCGGGCTTCCCCACCTTCGTCCACCTGCCCGCCGACCAGGCGGCACATCCGAACGCCAAGCAGGAGTGGTGGTACACCGTCGGCCACATCCGGGCCGGCGGCCACAAGTACGGCTACGAGGTGCAGCTCAGCCGCAAGGGCATCACGCAGATCTCCATCACGGACGAAGCGAGCGGGGCGTACACCTCGGAACAGAAGGCGTTCAAGCCCGACCAGTTCAGCGCATCCGCCGACAAGCTCGACGTACGGATGCCGAACTCATCCCTCTCCGGCCCGCTGGACGCCATGCACCTCAAGGCCGAACTGCCCCAGGGCAAGGGGACGTTGGACCTCAAGCTGAAGGCCGTAGGCCCCACGCTCTACAACAACGGCACCGGCCTGTTCCCCTTCCTGGACGACACCAGCTACTACTACTCGCTCCCCGATCTGCAGACCACGGGCACCCTCACCCTGGACGGCGCGACCAAGCGAGTCACCGGCACGTCCTGGCTCGACCGCCAGTGGGGCAACTGGAGTTGGGACACGCTGCACAAGTGGACGTGGATGGCCGTGCGGCTCGACAACGGCCAAGTCCTCAACCTGTGGGACATGTTCGACGCCAACGGAGAGAAGCACTGGGCCACCGTGCTCAGCCCCGACGGCACACACCGCGTCGTGTCGGTCAATCCGCTGGCCCCGCAGGCCACCCACTTCGAGACCAGCCCCACCACCGCCCAGCGCTACGCCGGCAAGTGGACCGTCACGATCCCCACCCTGAACACCGAACTCGTCGTGACCGCCAGCCCCGTACTCCAGGAGATCCAGGCCAACCAGCCGTTCACACCGGGAATCAACGAGGCCGACTCGTCAGTGCACGGCACGTACGAGGGGCGACCGGTCACGGGGGACGCATACGTCGAGCAGTTCGGCGTCTGGAAGTAAGCCGCCACAAGAACGGAGCAATTGTGGAGAGCGACACCAGCGAACTTGTACGCGTTGATGGTCTTCCGCTGGAACGGACGGCCGAACCTGTTGGTGATCGTGCTCAGGTGAAGGTCGAGTTCATCGAGCATGGCCGTACGCGCATCTGTGGCTGAGCGGCCGTCGACTACACGGAGAGGTGCTGTCGGCTGTGTCGGCTCAGCGCTGCTCTGAGGCTTCCTGAGCGCGCTCCGGAGAGGTGTACGTGAAGACACTTGGGCTCCCTGTGCGCCGTGTGGCGCTCTGTGGAGCTAGGTCAGTCGGTAGAGGACCAAGCAACTGACCTAGCCCCGTCTCGGACGGGAGTCCCAGACCTTGAGAGCTGTGTCTGACCTAGGAACATGCAGGTCAGAGACTGTATTGGAGGCCGTGGCGGGAATCGAACCCGCGTAACTCGCTTTGCAGGCGAGTCCCTGAACCACTCGGGCACACGGCCGTGTTTGGTGAGTTGACCGTATGGGCGGGGGGTGGGCCCCGACAAGGGGGCCTGGGGTGGTGCAACGGGACTGGCATACGCCGTTCACGAATGGGTGGGCGGTAGCTGTGGTCGTACGACCAAGGTCTCAGCACCCGACCAACCTCCGACAGGGGTCAACCCGGCCAGTGGACCTTACGCTGGCCTGCATGACCGTCCTCGAACCCCGTGACGCCGCTGTCACGGACACCGCTCCTGACCTGGCCGATGAGTGTCGTGACACCGTGTTGGGGCGGTCGCATCGGGCGCTCAGTGTGGGGATCGTGTCCGTTGTTCTGCTGATCGCCTTTGAGGCGACGGCAGTTGGGACGGCGATGCCTGTTGCCGCTCGGGAGCTGGGCGGGGTGTCCCTGTACGCGTTCGCGTTCTCCGGGTACTTCACGACCAGTCTGTTCGGGATGGTGTTCGCGGGGCAGTGGTCGGATCGGCGAGGGCCGCTCGGGGCGTTGACCAGTGGGATCGGGGCCTTTGCCGCCGGGCTGGTGGTGGCCGGGACCGCTCAGGTCATGTGGGTGTTCATTCTCGGGCGGGCCGTGCAGGGGCTGGGGGGTGGGCTGGTCATCGTCGCTCTGTATGTCGTCGTCGGGCGGGCCTACTCCGAGCGGTTGCGGCCCGCCATCATGGCCGCGTTCGCCGCGAGTTGGGTCGTGCCGTCCGTTGTCGGGCCGCTTGCCTCCGGGGCGGTGACCGAACACCTGGGCTGGCGTTGGGTGTTCCTGGGGATTCCGGCGCTTGTCGTCTTTCCGCTCGCCCTCGCCCTTCCTCAGATACGGCGGCGGGCGGCCGGGCCGGTGAGCGATACCGGTGAGCCGTCCGCCTCCTTCGACCGGCGGCGTATTCGGCTTGCCCTCGGGATCTCCATCGGCGCCGGGCTCTTCCAGTACGCCGCTCAGGATGTGCGGTGGTTCTCCCTTCTTCCCGCTGCCGCCGGCGTCGCGCTGCTCGTGCCCGCCGTGCTCGGGCTGCTGCCCCGCGGGACGTACCGGGCGGCGCGTGGGCTGCCCTCCGTCGTGTTGTTGCGCGGGGTGGCCGCGGGGTCGTTCATCTCGGCCGAGTCCTTCGTGCCGTTGATGCTCGTCACGCAACGGGGGCTGTCGCCGACCCTGGCCGGGTTCTCGCTCGCGGCGGGCGGGGGGACGTGGGCGCTCGGGTCGTGGGTGCAGTCGCGGGCGCGGGCCGAGCCGTATCGGGAACGGCTGATGACGTGGGGGATGGTGCTGGTGGCCGGCGCCATCGCCGCCGCGCCGAGCGTCCTCATGCATGCCGTGCCCGTGTGGATCGTCGCCGTCGCGTGGGGGTTCGGGTGTTTCGGGATGGGGCTGGTGATCTCCTCGACCAGCGTGCTGCTGTTGCAGTTGTCCGCGCCGGAGGAGGCCGGTTCCAACTCCGCCGCGCTGCAGATTTCTGACGGGCTGTCCAACGTCGTGCTGCTCTCCGTCGGCGGGGCCGCGTTCGGGGCACTGGGCGGGGGCACGGTCGGGCATGTCGTCGGGGCAGCGGGTGACGGGGGTCATCCGGGGGCGTTCGCCGCGGTGTTCCTGCCGATGGCGGGGGTGGCGTTGGCGGGGGCGTGGGTGAGCACGCGGGTGCGGACGGAATCGCGGTGACTCGCGTGGCGTAGATGACGACCCGGGCGCGAGGGAACAGCGAGAAGCGGTGAGCCGTAGAACAGCATCCCGGCGATATTCCGTCGCCCGCCGGTGATCGCCGCCCCTACCCTCGCCTCATGCACCAGCCGACCTCCCGACCCCAACACCCCCAGCCCCAACACCCCCACCTCGACCCCGCCCTCCAGCAAGCCCTCGACGACCTCGCCGACGCCACCGGCCAACCGCCGGAGGCCCTTGTGCGGGATGCCGTACGCAGATATCTGGTTGAGCAGGGTGCGCCGGTGCTCGCGGCGGCCGAGCGGCTTGCCGTCGCGCATGGCGATCTGTTGAGGAGGCTAGGCGAATGACGTACGGCACCGGTGCTGTCGGGCGTCGGCACCTCACCGTCGGGGAAGTGACCGACGTCGCGCGGATCGCCTTCGGGGGGCGGGCGCCCGAGGTGCGTGAGGCGGGGCTGTTCGCCTCGGCGGTGCATCGGCCGCGCGCTCGTATGTTCGGGACGGCGGCCTACACCGACCTGTACGAGCAGGCCGCCGCGCTTCTCCACGCCCTCGCCACGAACCATCCCCTCGTCGACGGCAACAAGCGCACCGCATGGCTCGCCGCCGCGACCTTCCTCGCCGTGAACGGGGTCGATCTCGCCGGGGTGGACCAGGACCGGGCGTACGGCCTGGTCATCGACGTGGCCTCGGGGGCGGAGGGGGACGTAGGAGTGATCGCGGAGGCGCTGCGCGGCCTCGCCGGCCAACCCGTGTGACGTCAGTCCCATCCCCCGCCACCCCGGCGTAGTCCGCAAGGCGACACCCCCGGGCCGCCGGTAGGGTGGCCCGGTTGTCATATGTAGCCGACGTACCGACGTAGCCGACGCAACCGAGCCGCCCTACTCCCGAACCCGGAGACCGTGACTACCACCGCCGCCTCCTCCGCCAGCTCCCATCACCTCTCTCCCGCCTTTCCCGGCCGCGCCCCCTGGGGCACCGCCGGCAAGCTGCGTGCCTGGCAGCAAGGTGCGATGGAGAGGTATGTCCAGGAGCAGCCGCGGGACTTCCTCGCGGTCGCGACCCCCGGTGCCGGCAAGACGACCTTCGCGCTCACCCTCGCCTCCTGGCTGCTGCACCACCATGTCGTGCAGCAGGTGACCGTGGTCGCGCCGACCGAGCACCTGAAGAAGCAGTGGGCGGAGGCGGCCGCGCGCATAGGGATCAAGCTGGATCCCGAGTACAGCGCCGGACCGCTCGGCAAGGACTACCAAGGCGTCGCCGTCACTTACGCCGGTGTCGGCGTACGGCCGATGCTGCACCGCAACCGCGTCGAGCAGCGCAAGACCCTCGTCATCCTCGACGAGATCCACCACGCCGGTGACAGCAAGTCTTGGGGTGAGGCCTGCCTCGAAGCCTTCGAGCCCGCCACTCGGCGGCTCGCGCTGACCGGTACGCCCTTCCGGTCCGACACCAATCCCATTCCCTTCGTCACGTATGAGGAAGGGAACGACGGGATTCGGCGGTCCTCCGCCGACTACACCTACGGCTACGGGTCCGCACTCAGCGACGGCGTCGTGCGGCCCGTCATCTTCCTCTCCTACAGCGGCAACATGCGCTGGCGGACGAAGGCCGGTGACGAGATCGCCGCGCGGCTCGGCGAGCCGATGACGAAGGACGCGATCAGTCAGGCCTGGCGTACGGCGTTGGACGCGCGCGGTGAGTGGATGCCGAGCGTGCTGCGTGCCGCCGATCAGCGGCTGACCGAGGTCAGGAAGGGCATCCCGGACGCCGGTGCCCTCGTCATCGCCACGGACCAGGACTCGGCGCGCGCCTACGCCAAGTTGATCCGCGAGATCACCGGCTCCAAGGCTACCGTCGTGCTGTCGGACGACACCGGTGCCTCCAAGCGCATCGACGACTTCGCGGCGAGCAACGACCGGTGGATGGTCGCCGTACGCATGGTGTCCGAAGGCGTCGACGTGCCTCGGCTCGCCGTCGGGGTCTACGCCACCACCATCTCCACGCCCCTCTTCTTCGCCCAGGCCGTCGGCCGTTTCGTGCGGTCCCGGCGGCGCGGCGAGACCGCCTCCGTCTTCCTGCCGACCGTCCCGGACCTCCTCACCTTCGCCAACGAGATGGAGGTGGAGCGGGACCACGCCCTCGACAAGCCGAAGAAGGAGGGCGAGGAGGACCCGTACGCCGAGTCCGAGAAGGAGATGGAGGAGGCGAACAAGGAGCAGGACGAGGACACCGGCGAGCAGGAGCAGTTCTCCTTCGAGGCCCTGGAGTCCGAGGCTGTCTTCGACCGGGTGCTCTACGACGGTGCCGAGTTCGGTATGCAGGCGCACCCGGGGAGCGAGGAGGAGCAGGACTACCTCGGCATCCCCGGACTCCTCGAACCCGACCAGGTGCAGATGCTGCTCCAGAAGCGGCAGGCCCGGCAGATCGCGCACAGCCGCAAGAAGCCGGACGAAGAAGCCGACCTGCTCGAACTGCCCGCCGAGCGGCGGCCCGTGGTCTCCCACAAGGAGATGATGGAGCTGCGGAAGTCGCTCAACACCATGGTCTCCGCGTACGTCCACCAGACCGGCAAACCGCACGGCGTCATCCACACCGAGCTGCGCCGCACCTGCGGCGGCCCGCCGAGCGCCGAGGCCACGGCCGGGCAGCTGCGGCAGCGCATCGCGAAGGTCCAGGAGTGGGCCACGCGCATGAAGTGATCGACCCCGCTCGCGTACCCACCTGATCCGCACATCTGTGCGGAATCCGCGCAGAGATGATCCACAGGTCAGGACATATCAACATGAAGGGAACCGGTCCGTACCAGTCGGTGACCGGATTCTGGACGGAGACTTCCGCTCAGCGAACCGCCTTCGCTAGTGTCCCGCTACGCACACGCCCCGTGGCAGCGCCGCCGCGGAGCGCAGCCGTGAAGCGACTGGGCCCGGACACGCCGGGCCGCCTCGCCGATCGGCGGCCTCTGAAGCGCGTCACTGACGGGACTCGGTGACGCAACCGCCGCGAGGGGGCCGCCGACCTCACCACCTAAGGAGTGGGCGTCGTGACCGCGGAGACCTCTCAGACGCTCGACCGGGGACTGCGCGTCCTCAAACTGCTGGCCGACACGGACCACGGGCTGACCGTCACCGAACTGTCCAACAAACTGGGCGTCAACCGGACCGTCGTGTACCGGTTGCTGGCCACCCTCGAACAGCACGCTCTCGTACGACGTGATCTCGGCGGCCGGGCCCGGGTCGGGCTCGGCGTGCTGCGGCTGGGCCGCCAAGTGCACCCTCTGGTACGGGAGGCGGCGCTCCCCGCGCTGCGCTCGCTGGCCGAGGACATCGGGGCGACCGCCCACCTCACCCTGGTCGACGGGGCGGACGCCCTGGCCGTCGCGGTGGTCGAGCCGACCTGGACCGACTACCACGTGGCCTACCGCGCCGGCTTCCGTCACCCCCTGGACCGCGGAGCCGCCGGCCGCGCGATCCTCGCCGCCCGGCACCAGGACGCGAACGAACCCGGATACACCTTGACGCACGGCGAGTTGGAGGCCGGAGCGAGCGGTGCGGCCGCGCCGCTGCTGGGCGTCACGGGCGTCGAGGGCAGCGTCGGTGTCGTGATGCTGGCCGACGCGGTGCCCGAGCGGGTCGGACCACGGGTCGTCGACGCGGCACGGGAGGTCGCGGACGCGCTGCGCTGAGCCGGTTCCGGGGTGCGGGGTGACCGGCGCCCGGGCGGACCTGGCCGTCGCGTTAGATTGATCCCGTGCTCCTCTCTCGCCTCACGCGCCCCCGGGCCGTAGCCGTCTGCGCTCTGCCCGTCGTCGCACTGCTCGCCACGGCGGGCCTCGCGCCGTTGCCGTTCTCGCTGGCGCAGCCCGGTCTGACCGCGAACGTGCTCGGCGAGAACAAGGGCACCCCGGTGATCACGATCTCCGGGGCGCCGGTGCGCACGACGAGCGGTCAGTTGCGCATGACGACGATCGAAGCGACCGGACCCGATCAGCATGTCTCGTTGAGCGATGTGATCGACAGCTGGTTCCGTACCGATCGAGCGGTCATGCCGCGTGACTCGGTCTACCCCAGCGGCAACAGCGTCAAGGAGATCGAGCAGCACAACACGGAGCAGATGCAGGAGTCGCAGGACGACGCGACGACCGCCGCGCTCACCTATCTGAAACTCAGCGACAAGAAGGTCAAGGTCACGCTGAAACTGGCGGACGTCGGCGGCCCCAGCGCGGGCCTGCTCTTCACCCTGGGCATCATCGACAAGCTGAACGGCGACGGCAACGGCGGTGACCTGACGGGCGGCCGCACCATCGCCGGTACGGGGACGATCGGCACCGACGGAACGGTCGGCGCGGTCGGGGGAGTGGCCCTCAAGACCCAGGCCGCGCGCCGTGACGGTGCGGCGGTGTTCCTGGTGCCGAAGGCGGAGTGCTCGGACGCCAAGTCCGAACTGCCCAAGGGGCTACGGCTGGTGGCGGTGACCACGCTCAAGGGCGCGGTGAGCGCGCTGAAGGCGCTGGAGACAGGTAAGGGCTCCGTACCGAGCTGTTAGGCGACGGCCGGCTTCGTGGTGTTCGGGGTGGCGGCGAGACGCAGACCCAGTTCTACGAGGGTCCAGCCGAGGCGGGTACGGAGTTCGTGCGGGGTCTTGGCCTCGGCGGCCAGGTGGTGGGCCGCGGCCTTGGCCTGGAGTTCGGCGGCGCGGGCGTGGTGCAGCGCGAGGTGGGTCTCGGGATGCATGGGGCGTTGCCTCTTCTCACTCTGATTCGGTCGGGAAGGCGTGCAGGTGGAAGCGCACCTGTTCTGCTTCGGGCGAGTCGTCGGGCTCGTAGTCTTCGAGCAACTCGTGGATTTTTTCGACGAGTTCACGGGTGCGCTCGGGTGTCAGTCGTACGGTCCAGTCGCTCATGTCGTTGGAGTGGGACCACTTGGGCAGCCAGTCCTGCCGGGTGCCGACCCAGGTGGACAGTTCACGGGCGTGCGTGGTCGCGACCTCGTGCAGGTAGGTGTCGGCCGCGCCACGCACCGCCGGATCGGCGTCGAGGATCAGGTTCTCGTCGAAGTCGATGCCCTGAGCGACCGCCTGCCACCAGCGCTCCCGCCCCTTGCCGCGCTCCGGGGCGTCCTCGACGAACCCGTGCGTGGCCAGTTGGCGCAGGTGATAGCTGGTGGCCCCGCTGGACTCGCCCAGTCGCTCGGCGAGCATCGAGGCGGTGGCCGGTCCGTGCCGTCGCAGCGAGTTCAGCAACTGCATCCGTAGCGGATGAGCGAGCCCGCGCAGTGAACGGGCGTCGAGATTGCGGTACTTGGACGGTTCGGGCTCCGGCATGCGTCCAAAGATAGCGTTGCAAAGAAGCCGTTGCAAGCACTTCTTTGCAAGTGGTCCTTTGTAACTCGCCCCCCGCCGCCCCTACTTGACCAACCCCTCCGCCTTCATCCAGTCCAACGCCACCTGGTGAGGATCCTCCCCGTCGACATCCACCTTGGCGTTCAGCGTCCGCGCCACCGTGTTGTTCAGCTTCTTCGTCACCGGGGCCAGGACCTCCGCGATCGCCGGCCACTTCTTCAACGCCTTCGTGTTGATCTCGGGCGCCGCGTTGTAGTTGGGGAAGAACTTCTTGTCGTCGGCCATCACCGCGAGGTTCATCGACTTGATGCGCCCGTCGGTGGTGAAGACCTCGCCGTACGTGCAACTCCCCTTCTTCACCTGGGTGTAGATGATCCCGGTGTCCATCTGCGTGATGTTCTTCGCCGGGAGACTCATCCCGTACGCCTTCTCCATGCCCGGCAGTCCGTCCGCGCGGTTGGCGAACTCGCTCTCTACGCACAGCGTCACCGCACCCGGGTCCTTCTTCGCCAGCGCGGCCACGTCGGAGAGCGTCTTCGTGCCGTACTTCTTGAAGTTGGCCTGGTTCATCGCGAGGGCGTACGTGTTGTTCAGGGCCGACGGGGGCAGCCAGGTCAGGCCGTTCTTGAGGTCGGCGTTCCGTACCGCCTGCCACTGCTTCAGCGGGTCCGTGATCGGCTTGCTGTTGCCGAGGTAGGTGATCCACGCGGTGCCGGTGTACTCGTACATCCCGTCCGCGTCACCGGACTTGACGGCCTCCCGCGCTCCGATGGAGCCCTGGATGCCGGTCCGGTCGAGAACGTCCGCGCCGGCCGCCTGGAAGGCGATGCCCATCATCGCGCCGAGGATCAGCTGCTCGGTGAACTCCTTCGACGTGACGGTGAGATGGGCGCCCTTGAGGGGCTCGCCCTTGCCGACGGTGCCGGGGCTGACGTCGTCGACCATGGGGGAGCCGCTGGTCAGTCCGCAGCCGGCGACGACGACCAGGGTTCCGGCGAGGAGGAGACACGTGCGTTTCATGCGCCCGCCTCCAATCCCCTTGGGCGGAGCAGGAGTTCGACCAGGGAGGCCAGCCAGTCCACCAGGAGGGCGAGGCTGATCGTGAGGATCGAGCCGAGCACCAGGACGGGCATCCGCTGGGTGGTGATGCCGGTGGTGATCAGGACGCCCAGGCCACCGCCCCCGCCGAAGGTCGCCAGGGTGGCCGTACCGACGTTGAGGACCAGGGCGGTTCGGACACCGGCCAGGATCAGCGGGACGGCGAGCGGGAGCTCCACCTTTGCCAGGATGCCGAGTGGGGACATGCCGATGCCTCGGGCCGCCTCCAGGAGCGTGGGATCGTTGGCCTTCAGGCCCGCGATGGTGTTGGACAGGACCGGCAGGACGGCGTAGATGATGATGCCGATCAGGGCCGCCTTCTCGCCGGTGCCGAGCCAGATCACCAGCAGGGCCAACAGGCCGATCGCCGGGGTGGCTTGGCCCATGTTGGCGAACGTCATCGCGACCGGGGCGGCCTTGCGGAACGCGCCCCGGGTCAGCAGGATGCCCAGCGGGATCGCGATGATCAGCACGAAGAACGTGGAGATCACGGTCAGCTGGACGTGCTGCCAAAGGGCCTTGCTCACCTGGCCGTTGGAGAGGGCGTTCTTCGAAATGGCGTCCAGGTGGGCCTGGTTGAACCACAGCCAGGTCGCCAGCAGGATCGCCACCAGGGCGGCGGGCAGGAAGGTCAGCTTCTGCCAGGTGATGCGCCGCTTCGGGGGAGTCGCGGGCGGCGGGGCCTCGACTTCCGTCTCTTCCTCCAGCTCGGGAGTGGTCACGCCTTCTCCTCCCCGCCGGCGCCTTCCTGCTCGGCGTGTGTCTGGAGGGCCCGGGCCTCCTCCAGCTCGTGCTGCGCCTCCATCGCCTCCAGCCGGTCGGCCTCCAGGAGTTCGTGCACGGAGTTCATCAGCGTCTCCATGTCGACGACGCCGGTGTACTCCCCGCGCCGCCCGGTGACCGCGACTCGCCCCGCGTTGTCCGTGAGTACGGCCTCCAGCGCGTCCCGGAGCGTCGCGTCCCGGGTCACCGTGTCGCTGACCAGCGTGCCCGCCCGGGCCAGCGAACCCTTGGCGCGCATCATGTCGCCGCGCCGCAGCCACTTGTAGGGTCGGCCGCGCTTGTCGAGGAGGAGGATCTCGTTGGTGCCGCTGTCCCGGAGCCGGTTGAAGATGTCCTGGAGCGGGTCGTCGACGGTGACCGTCGGATAGTCGGTGATCTCCACGTCCCGTACGCGGGTCAGGTTCAGCCGCTTCAGGGCCGCCCCGGCGCCGACGAACCCGGAGACGAAGTCGTCCGCCGGGTTGGTGAGGATCGCCTCCGGGGTGTCGAACTGCGCGATGTGCGAGCGTTCGCGCAACACCGCGATCCGGTCGCCCAGTTTGATCGCCTCGTCGAAGTCGTGGGTGACGAAGACGATCGTCTTGTGCAGTTCGTGCTGGAGCCTGATCAACTCGTCCTGGAGGTGATCGCGGGTGATCGGGTCGACCGCGCCGAACGGCTCGTCCATCAGCAGCACCGGCGGATCGGCCGCCAACGCCCGTGCCACGCCCACGCGTTGCTGCTGCCCGCCGGAGAGCTGGCGCGGATACCGGCCCTGGAACTCGCCGGCGTCCAGGCCGACCAGGTCGAGCATCTCCTCCACCCGGTTCCTGATCCGGGACTTCGACCAGCCGATCATCTTCGGGACGAGCGCGATGTTCTGGGCGACGGTCATGTGCGGGAAGAGCCCGCTCGACTGGATCGCGTAACCGACCTTGCGGCGCAGCTTCACTGGGTCGATGTCGGTGACGTCCTCGCCGCCGATGCGGATCCGGCCGCCGGTCGGTTCGATCAGCCGGTTGATCATCTTGAGCGTGGTGGACTTGCCGCAGCCGGACGGCCCGACGAAGACGACCAACTCACCCGCCTTGATCTCCATGTTGACGCTCTCGACGGCCGGGTCGGCGCTGCCCGGATACCGCTTGGTCAGGTTCTCCAGCTCGATGGAGGCACCGGAGGTCGGGTTCGCCTGCTCGGACTCCGACCGTTCGGACGCGGATGGCTCAGGCACGGATCCCCCTGGGAATGGTCAGCCGTCCGAGAAGGACGTACGCGGCGTCGAACAGCAGCGCCAGGACGATGATCCCGAGCGTGCCCGCGAGCACCTGGTTGAGGGCGTTCTTGCTGCCCAGCGACCCGATCCCGCGGAAGATCTCGTTGCCGAGGCCGGGCCCGGAGGCGTACGCCGCGATGGCCGCGATGCCCATCAGCATCTGGGTGGAGACCCGGATCCCGGTCAGGATCGGCGGCCAGGCCAGTGGCAGTTCGACCCGCAGCAGCCGCGCGAGCCGGGACATCCCGATGCCCTTCGCCGCGTCCACGAGCGACGGGTCGACCCCGCGCAGGCCCACGATCGAGTTACGGACGATCGGCAGCAGGCCGTAGAGAGTCAAAGCGATCACTGTGGGCGGAACGCCCAGCCCCACGATCGGAATGAGCAGACCGATCATGGCGAGCGACGGAATGGTCAAAATGGTCGATGTGGCCGTGGTGGCGAGGTTGCCCGCCCAGTCGCTCCGATATGTGACGACCCCGATCACCACACCGATCAGCGTGGCGACGACCATGCACTGGAAGACCGCGCTGGCGTGCTGGTAGGCGTCGGTGAGCAGCTGCTGGTGCCGGTTGCCCAAGTACTCCCAGAAGCTCACATGCCCACACCCCTACGTCGGCCAGGTCGTCGTCCCTTCCGGGTCTTCCGCCGCCTGTTTCACCAGCGGGATGATCCGCAGCGGAACGGGGTTCTCCATCACGATGGCGGTGGCGGCCCGGACAATGCCATCAAAACCGACAACCCGGTCGATGACCCGCTGGAGATCGGCGTTCGAGCGGGCCACGAGCCGGCACAGCATGTCGCCGCTGCCGGTGGTGGTGTGCAGTTCGAGGACCTCGGGGACGGTCGCCAAGTGCGCCCGTACGTCCGGGCCTTGGCCCTGGCGGATCTCCAGCGTCGCGAACGCCGTGACCGGATACCCGAGCGCCGCCGGATCGACCTGCGGGCCGAATCCCCGGATGACTCCATTCGACTGAAGCCGGTCGAGCCGCGCCTGCACGGTCCCACGGGCCACCCCCAGCCGCCGGGACATCTCCAGCACCCCGATCCGCGGCTCCTCGGCCAGCAGCACGATGATCCGGCCGTCCAGACGATCGATCCCCATACGCCCGCCTCCAACGATGGTCATACTGTACAGAAAGCCCGCCGAAACGGTCGTACCACTGAACAGATTGCCCAGCCAATACGCGAACTATTGCGCACCTTGCGATGCGGCGGGAGCCTTCGCTCATGACCCAGACCATGCACCACACTCCCGACACCGCCCGGCAGGCCGACCCCTTCCCGGTGAAGGGGATGGACGCGGTGGTCTTCGCCGTGGGCAACGCCAAGCAGGCGGCGCACTACTACTCCACGGCCTTCGGCATGACGCTGGTCGCCTACTCCGGACCGGAGAACGGCAGCCGCGAGACCGCCTCGTACGTGCTCACCAACGGCTCCGCCCGCTTCGTCTTCACCTCCGTCATCAAGCCCGCGACCCCCTGGGGCGAGTTCCTCACCCGGCACGTGGCCGAGCACGGCGACGGGGTCGTCGACCTCGCCATCGAGGTGCCGGACGCGCGCGCCGCGTACGCGTACGCCGTCGAGCACGGCGCCCGTTCCCTCGCCGAGCCGTACGAGCTCAAGGACGAGCACGGCTCGGTCGTCCTCGCCGCGATCGCGACCTACGGCGAGACCCGCCACACGCTCGTCGAGCGCACGGGCTACGACGGCCCCTACCTCCCGGGTTTCGCCCCCGCGGAACCGCTCGTCGCGGCCCCGGCCCACCGCACCTTCCAGGCGGTCGACCACTGCGTCGGCAATGTCGAACTCGGCCACATGAACGAGTGGGTCGGCTTCTACAACAAGGTCATGGGCTTCACGAACATGAAGGAGTTCGTGGGCGACGACATCGCGACCGAGTACAGCGCGCTGATGTCGAAGGTCGTCGCCGACGGCACGCTCAAGGTCAAGTTCCCGATCAACGAGCCGGCCGTGGCGAAGAAGAAGTCGCAGATCGACGAGTACCTGGAGTTCTACGGCGGCGCGGGCGTCCAGCACATCGCGCTCAACACGAACGACATCGTGCAGACGGTACGGACGATGCGCGCGGCCGGGGTGAAGTTCCTGGACACCCCCGACTCGTACTACGACACCCTCGGCGAGTGGGTCGGCGACACCCGCGTCCCCGTCGACACCCTGCGCGAGCTGAAGATCCTCGCCGACCGCGACGAGGACGGGTACCTTCTCCAGATCTTCACCAAGCCGGTCCAGGACCGGCCTACGGTGTTCTTCGAACTCATCGAGCGACACGGCTCGATGGGCTTCGGCAAGGGCAACTTCAAGGCGCTGTTCGAGGCGATCGAGCGGGAGCAGGAGAAGCGGGGCAACCTGTAACACACGGGTCCCGCAAGGGACTTGGGAGGACCGTGGCCGTCGCGCCGATCGACCTGAGCGCACCGGCGGTGCGCTGGCTGTGGCAGAAGGCCACCCTGCACGAACCCACGGTCCTCCAGTCGTTCGCCCTGGACGAGGTCCACCAGCGCCTGTACGTCCTCCAGTTGAGAACGGGCGGCGCGGACGCCGGCAACCTCTGCCTCAACCAGCTCGACTACACAGGCAAGTCGCTCGGCCACATGCACCTCCAGGGCTTCGGCCACGGCGTCAGCATGGGCGTCCAGAACACCGCCGACGGCGACGTCTGGATCTGGACCGAGGCCGCCGCGAAGGCCGGTTCGGGCGGCGCCTACGGCCAGGCGGTCACCCGCTTCCACTTCGCGAACGGCGCCACCCGCACGTCGGCGGACGTAGCGATCCGCAAGCCCATCGCGAACTCCACCAACAACCAGCCCACGGTCTGCATGACGTCCAACCGCATAGCGATCCGCTACCGCCTGGCCAACCAACCCCGTTACAGGATCTGGGACTTGGACGCCTTCGTAGCCCGCGACTACGCCACTCCACTGGCCGACATAGCCCAGACCGGCGCCCACCCGGACCCGACGATCCCGTTCCAGGGCTACGCCCTCGACGGCGATTACCTCTACCAACTGGCGGGCACCGCCTACAACGCCACCACCAACCCGCCCGCGAAACACGGCAACACGTACGTCTCCTGCCTGGACATCCGCACCGGCGCCCTGGTCCAACGCTCCCGCACGGAGGCCGGCTACACCCTCACGTACCGCGAACCGGAGGGCCTGGCCGTGCGCACCAAGCCCCGCACCCGGCTGTGCGTCGGGTTCGCGTCCGGGGAGGCGGGGGCACGAGAGTTCTCGCTCTGCTACAAGCCGTAGCCGCAGCGGCAGTTGTCCGCGAGAGCCATCAACTCGGCTTCTCCGTAGGCTCCTTGTCCGTGGGGAGGCCTTCCTCCGGCGGCTCGCCCAGCGCCGCCAGCGCCGCCTGGGCCAACGGCACCCGCAGGGGCGAGAAGTACGGGTTGATCTGCAACGCCTCCTGGAGATGGCGGCGGGCGGACGCGTACTTCTCCAACTCGCGCTCGATCATGCCCCGGTGGAACGCGTAGAGCGCGTCCCGTACCCCGCCGCCGTGCACCTTGTCCGTCGCCGCCGACGCGAACTTCAGGGCCTCCTCGTCCTGGCCGGCCCGGTGCAGGGCCCAGCCGAGGGCGTCGGCCACCGGGATGCCCGGCTGGCGGGTCCACTCGGCCTGAAGGCGGCGTACGGCGTCGTGGGCGTCGCCGTGGTCCGCTTCGAAGACGCCGAGGATCAACTCGTCGTCGACGCCCGCCGCCGCGTCCTTGGCGGCGAGGGCGCGCAGGGTGTCGTACTGGACGCGGGCGGCCTGGGCGAGGCCCAGGGATTCGTACAACTCGCCGAGTTCCAGGGCGTATTGGGGGGTCGGTTGTTTGGCCAGGGCGACCTGGTAGGCGTTCAGGGCTTCCGAGGTGCGGCCCAGGGCGGCCAGTGCGCGGCCCTCGCCGGCCAGGGCCTCCCGTTGGTCGGGGTCCAGGCGTACGGCCGCCTCGAAGTGGCGTAGCGCGACCTCGCGGTCGCCGCGTTCCCAGGCCAGCTCTCCGGCGCGTTGCAGCCAGGCGGCCTGTTCTGCGGGGGCGGTGGCCTTTGCCGCCGCGTCGGCGAGTTGGGCGGCGGCGTCCTCGCGCCAGCCCCGGTCGCGGTAGACGGCGGCGGCGCGGGCCATCACGGTGGGGCCGGTGTGCAGTTCCAGCAGTTTGTCGAGGGTGCGACGGGTCGCCTTGTAGTCGCCGAGGCCGGTGTACGCGTCGATCAGCAGCGGATACGTCGTCCAGCGCCTCGGCGCCAGCTTCACCGCGGCCTCGCCCCAGGTGCGGGCCGCGCGGAAGTCCCGGCGTTCGTTCGCGAGGGCCGCCAGGCCGTCCATCGCGACGGCGTTCGCGTCGTTGCCCCGCGCGCGGACCTTCAGCGCGGTGCGGAGCGCCTCCTCCGCCTTCGGGTAGTACAGCGTGTCCCCGGTCCGCCGCCCCTGCTCCACATAGGCCGAGCCGAGCACCGCCCAGGACCGCGCGTCCCTCGGATGGACCCGTACCCGCGTCTCCCTGTCGCCGATCAGCGCGGCCAGGTCGGGCAGCGCGGCCGGCACCCCCGCGGTGACCGCGCTCAGCGCCTGCGCCTTGGGTCCCGGCGCGGGCGGCGGCGCCGGGCGCGGCTCCTCGGGCAGCAGCCACAGCAGTCCGCCGAGCACCGAGGACCCGGCGACCGCGGCGATCAGCACCCGCCGTAGAACGGGGGAGCGGCGCTTGCGCGGTTCCGCCACCAGGGACGTACCCGGGCTCCGCTGTTCGTTCTCCATGGCGCTCACTGTGCGCCAGTACGACGACCACATCCCGGCACCCAAAGCCACGCGCGGACGGGGTTCACACCGATGGCCGCGAGTGCGACGCTGTGATCATGAGCCGTATCGAAGCGCCTCGCGACCAGGACACCGGGACCCTCGTCGACCGGCTGCTGGCCGGGCTGCCCGCCGAGGCCGTCCTCACCGACCCGGACGTCACGGACTCGTACGCCAACGACATGGCGAGCTTCTGCCCCTCCGGCACCCCCGCCGTCGTCGTGCTGCCGCGCACGGTCGAGCAGGTCCAGCACGTCATGCGCGTCGCCACCGAACTGCGCCTCCCGGTCGTCCCGCAGGGCGCCCGCACGGGCCTGTCCGGCGCGGCCAACGCCTCCGAGGGCTGCATCGTGCTGTCCCTCGTCAAGATGGACCGCATCCTGGAGATCAGCCCGGTCGACCGCGTCGCGGTCGTCGAGCCGGGCGTCATCAACGCGACGCTCTCCCGCGCGGTCAATGAACACGGCCTCTACTACCCGCCGGATCCCTCCAGTTGGGAGATGTGCACGATCGGCGGCAACATCGGCACCGCGTCCGGCGGGCTGTGCTGTGTGAAGTACGGGGTGACGGCGGAGTACGTCCTCGGCCTCGACGTCGTCCTCGCCGACGGGCGGTTGATGAGCACCGGCCGGCGTACGGCGAAGGGGGTCGCCGGGTACGACCTCACCCGGCTGTTCGTCGGGTCGGAGGGCTCGCTCGGGATCGTGGTCAAGGCGATCCTGGCGCTGCGGCCGCAGCCGCCCCAACAGCTCGTGCTGGCCGCCGAGTTCGGGTCCGCGGCGGAGGCCTGCGACGCCGTGTGCCGGATCATGGAGGGCGGGCACGTGCCGTCCCTCCTCGAACTGATGGACCGTACGACCGTCAAGGCCGTCAACGACCTCGCCCACATGGGGTTGCCGGAGACGACCGAGGCCCTACTGCTCGCCGCCTTCGACACGTCGGACCCGGCCGCCGACCTGGCCGCCGTAGGAGCGCTGTGCGAGGCGGCCGGAGCCACCCAGGTCGTGCCGGCCGAGGACGCGGCCGAGTCCGAACTGCTGCTCCAGGCGCGGCGGTTGTCGCTCACGGCGCTGGAGGCGGTCAAGGGCACGACGATGATCGACGACGTGTGCGTGCCCCGCTCGCGGCTCGGCGAGATGCTCGAAGGGGTGGAACGGATCGGCGAGAAGTACCGGCTGACGATCGGCGTCTGCGCGCACGCCGGCGACGGCAACACGCACCCCACCGTCTGCTTCGACGCGCAGGACGTCGACGAGTCCCGGCGCGCCCGCGAGTCCTTCGACGAGATCATGGCGCTCGGCCTGGAGCTCGGCGGCACGATCACCGGCGAACACGGCGTGGGCGTCCTGAAGAAGGAG
This sequence comes from Streptomyces sp. NPDC050528, assembly GCF_044457795.1. NCBI lineage: Bacteria > Bacillati > Actinomycetota > Actinomycetes > Kitasatosporales > Streptomycetaceae > Streptomyces > Streptomyces sp. NPDC050528. Next base: position 77,845 of record NZ_JBITHH010000019.1, on the reverse strand, counting down.
TGGCTGGCCCGCGAACTCGGCCCGGTGGGCGTGGAGATGCAGCGGGCGGTCAAGGCGACCTTCGACCCGCTCGGCATCCTCAACCCCGGCAAGCTGTTCTGACTCCCCTTCCCTTTCCTGTTCCTACGGCTCACTCCCCGTCCCGAGACTCGTCCGACGGCCACGGGTCGCGCAGCCACAGGTCGTCGGCCGGGGTCGGTGCGAGCAGCTCGGCCAGGCCGTCGTCGATGCCGAGCTGCTCCGCCTCAGAGCCCGGAGGGACCACCCGCAGCGTGCGCTCCAGCCACGCCGACACCTGGGCGGCCGGGGCCTCCAGGAGGGCGTCCCCGTCGGGTGAACTCAGCGCCATCAGAACGACACTGCGCCGCTCCACCTTCGTCGGCCACACCCGCACGTCCCCGTGCCCGCACGGCCGGAACACCCCCTCGACGAGCAGTTCGCGGGCGAACGTCCAGTGCACGGGGTGCTCGGAGTTGATGTGGAAGGAGATGTGGACGGCGTACGGGTCGTCGGTGCGGTAGCTCAGCCGGGCCGGGACCGGAATGCTCCGCTCCGGCGACAGGATGAGTTTGAGCTCCAACTCCCGCTCTACGACTGTGTGCATGACGTGTCTCCTCTCGCTGACGGGGCCCTGCGGTGGGCCCGTACGAGTGGAGAGGGCGTGCGGGCTCAAGCATTACGCGAGTTCGGGAATCTTTTTTTCCGCGCCGCGTCACGAAGGCTTCGCGGGGCTTCGGCGCGTGTGGACTCCGTGCACGAGGTTGCCCGGAAAGGGGTGGGTCCGGCGGGACGGGCAGTGGGGGTCGCACGGGTCTGATAGATGTGGACACCCCCATGTGACCTACGAGCAGATACGGGACGACGGACATGAGCGCCCCAACCCCGGCACCCGGTGACGACAGGCCCCGCGAGGGGTACTACCCGGACCCGTCCATTCCTGGATACGTCCGGTACTGGAACGGCGCGGCCTGGGTGCCGGGCACCAGCCGCCCGGCGCCGTCGGACGGCCTGCCGCTCGCCGCGCCGGGCGGTCCGGGCCAACAGGGCCAGTCGGTCGAGGAGACCGGGCCGCACTTCTTCGACGAGGACCCGGCGCCGGACAACCGGGTGAACCCGGCGGACGCCCAGCACGGCAGCCGCCCTGAGCCGGCGGCGGCGTGGGGCGCGGACCGGGCCCACCAGAGCGGTTTCGGCGGCGACCAGGACCGCCGCGTCTCCTGGGGCTCCCCGGACCCGAGAACGCCCGCGGACCCGAGGGTCCCCGCGGACACCCCGGCCCACCCGGACGGTTCGGCGACGGCCTCTCCGGAGGAAGCGCCCAACCCCGGCACCTTCGTCTTCCGTCGCCCGAACACCGGGGGAGGGGACATCCCGTCCCCGTCGACCCCGGTCACCGACGAGGGCACGACCACTTTCCGCCGCCCGACCCCGCGCACGCCGCAACAGGGCGGGGCGCCGGGGGCGCAGGGCGGGGGCGCGGGGGGCTTTTCCGCGCAGGGTCCGGCGGCCGGTGACTTCGGTCCCCACCACCCCGCCGGAAACATCCCTGTCGGAAACTCCCCCGTCGGCAACACCCCCTCCGCCGACCCCTCCGGCCCCGGCTTCGGTGCCGGCAAGGCCGCCGCCGCCCGCGCCGCGCAGGCTCAGGCGGGCACCGGCACCGGGGCGCCCGCCTCCGCCCCCGCCGCTCCTACGGCCCTCTCCGGCCCCCAGCAGCCCGCCCCCGGCGTTCCCCAGCAGTCCGGCCCGGCGCAGCCGCAGGGCGCCGCCGTGGGTACGCCCATGGCCGCCGGGCCCGGTGGCGGGCAGCCCTCCTGGGCGCAGCAGGTGCACCGGCTGGCGGGGGACGAGGAAGCGCCCGTGGCGCCCTGGAAGCCACCCGTGGAGGACGTGTTCCAGGCGGCGGCCCGGCGGCAGTCGGCGGCGCGGCCCGCGGGGCTCGGGAAGCGGCTGGCCGCGCGGCTGATCGACACCGTCGTGCTCGGCGCGGTCACCGCCGCGGCCGCCGTACCGCTGGGCACCAAGGCCGTGGACCACCTCAACGAGAAGATCGACGCGGCCAAGCTCTCCGGCCGTACCGAGACGGTCTGGCTGCTGGACGGCACCACGTCCGCCTACCTGGGCATCGTCCTCGCCGTCCTCCTCCTCTTCGGCGTCCTCTACGAGGCGCTGCCCACCGCCAAGTGGGGCCGCACCCTGGGCAAGAAGCTCTGCGGGATCGAGGTCCGGGGCATCGAGAGCCACGAGCCGCCCGGCTTCGGCGGGGCGCTGCGCCGCTGGCTCGTCTACAGCGTCCCCGGGCTGCTCGGCATCGGGATCATCGGTGTCGCCTGGTGTCTGTTCGACCGGCCCTGGCGCCAGTGCTGGCACGACAAGGCCGCACATACGTTCGTAGCGGCATAGGGGCATACGGCGTCCGGGGTACCTGATTCCGTACCTCGGACGGCCGCTCGCCGGATGCGGAGCGGGGCGGTTCGCGGTCGACTCGGGCCATGAGCACCGAACCGCCTCCGGGCTCCGGCCAGCAGCCGCCGGAAGACGACCCGTTCAGGAAGCAGCCCCCTCCTGGCCAGGGGTCGGGCTCACCGTACGACCAGTCCTACGGCAACCAGCCTCCGCAGCCCCCTCCGTACGGCGGCGGTGGCGGTGACCCCTACGGCGGCGGCTCCTACCCCAGCGACCCGCTCGCCGGCATGCCCCCGCTCGCCGACAGCGGCCGGCGCACGCTTGCCCGGATCATCGACCTGATCCTCGTCGGCATCGTCGTCTGGCTGGTCACCTGGGCCTTCGGCGTCCACGAGTACGACGTCGGCTCCAACGGCACGTCGTACGCCAAGTCGCTCGGCCAGTCGCTCGTCGCGGCCGTGCTCTACATCGGCTACGACACCGTGATGACGGCCAAGTCGGGGCAGACGCTGGGCAAGCGGTGGATGGGCCTGCGGGTGGCCAACCTCGACAACGGGTCGACGCCGTCCGTGCAGACCAACCTGATCCGCGCGGCGGTGCTGTGGATCCCGTTCGCGTTCTGCTGCGCCTGCATCTGGACGGCGATCAGCGGTGGTTGGAGCTTCTTCGACAAGCCGTACAAGCAGGGGCTGCACGACAAGGCCGCCAAGACCGTGGTGGTCAGCACACGTTGAGGTGACCGGTGACGCAACTCCCGGGTGTACACAGCGAATCGGCGGGTCCGTGTTCTGCGGACCCGCCGATTCGCGTTGCCGGGGCGGCACTTGGCCTTGTGCTTGGTCTAGGGAGTGCTCCGCTCCCGTACCGGCTCCGCGGACGACGAGGCGGCGGCGGACACGGTCTCCCGCCGTACCGGCACCGGTACGCGCTGCGGGGGAGCGGCCGGGGCCGCGGTCGGGGAGGCGGCCTGGGCGGCTGCCGCGGCGCGGGTCTTCGGCTGCGGCACCGTCAGGGAGACGAGCAGTCCGAGGGCGAGGGCCGCGCATGCGACGACCGCGATCCCCAGACCCGAGTTCGTCTGTGACAGCAGCAGCATGGCGAGGGTCGAGAAGATCACGGTGAACGAACCGTAGGCGAGCTGTGCGGCGGTCGGACGAGGCATGGCAATCGAGTCCTCGTTAGGCGATGGAGGGGAGGCTGTGAAAAGGGGGTGCGACAAGGATGTCGGCCTGGTTTTCCGCCGGTTCCTGGCGTTCCGCCAAGCGACTCTATTCGCCTGCATGCCCGAGTGGAACGTGCAGTAAGCATGACCTAACACACAGCTCCGGAGCATGGGGGGCGCACGGAGTCATACCGTCCACCAAGTGGACGGATGCACGCGCCTGTTGAGCGATGGACGAGGCGGCCGCGGATGTCCGTAAAGCGGACCCCGGCTTCGCATAGTGCACTTGTCCTGTCCAAGTCAAGGTCTGTCTTTTCCCGTAAACCTCTAGTCAAATAACGTCACTTGACTATCACGCGTTCACGGCGCGCGGACCTCCATGACTCCAGGACCCCCCCTTCCGCGCGGTCGAGTGTGCGCAGGGGAGGACCTCAAGTGACCAGCAGACCCTGGACGTTCAGAGCGGCCGCGGTGGGCGTGGCCCTCGCGGCGGCCACCGCCACGTTCTCGACGTTCGCCGTGGCGGAGGCCAACACCTCGGCCAAGGCCACCACTGTCGACCGGCACGACCCGGCACCGGTCGCACAGAAGGAGCACGACCTCGACGGCCCGCTGAGCAAGACGCAGGACGCGCAGCGCCAGGAGGCCCTGAACGAGGTCATCGCCGGCAAGGCCTCGGTCAAGGACCGCAACGGCTCGAAGGTCGTCCAGCTCAAGAGCAAGGGCGGCAAGAGCAAGTACGTCGAACTGAGCCGGGAGAAGACCGACAAGATCTTCACGATCCTGGTCGAGTTCGGCGACCAGGTCGACAGCCGCTACGGCGGCACCGTCGGCCCGCTGCACAACCAGATAGCCGCGCCCGACCGGGCGAAGGACAACTCGACGGCCTGGCAGGCGGATTACAACCAGGCGCACTTCCAGGACCTGTACTTCGGCACCGGCAAGAACACCGAGTCGCTCAAGAAGTACTACGAGAAGCAGTCCTCGGGCCGCTACTCGGTCGACGGCGAGGTCACCGACTGGGTCAAGGTCCCCTACAACGAGGCCCGTTACGGCTCCAACAAGGCCTCCACCGGCGCCTGGTACGCGGTGCAGGACGGCGTCAACGCCTGGGTCGCCCAGCGCGAGGCCGCCGGTGACACGGCCGCCGAGATCAAGACGGAGCTGGCCCAGTTCGACCAGTGGGACCGCTACGACTACGACGGCGACGGCAACTTCAACGAGCCCGACGGCTACATCGACCACTTCCAGATCGTGCACGCCGGTGAGGACGAGTCCGCCGGCGGCGGCGCGCAGGGCGAGGACGCGATCTGGGCCCACCGCTGGTACGCCTTCGGCACCGACGCCGGCGCCACCGGCCCGGACACCAACAAGCTCGGCGGCACCCAGGTCGGCGACACCGGCGTCTGGGTCGGCGACTACACCATCCAGCCGGAGAACGGCGGACTCGGCGTCTACGCCCACGAGTACGGCCACGACCTCGGCCTGCCCGACGAGTACGACACCGCGGGCGGCGAGAACTCCACCGGCTTCTGGACGCTGATGTCGTCCGGCTCCTGGCTCGGCACCGGCAAGGAAGCCATCGGCGACCTGCCCGGCGACATGAACGCCTGGGACAAGCTCCAACTGGGCTGGCTGGACTACGACGTGGCCAAGGCCGGCACCAAGTCGAAGCACACGCTGGGCGTCGCGGAGTACAACACCAAGAACCCCCAGGCTCTCGTGGTGCAGTTGCCCGAGAAGGAGGTCACCACCGACGTGATCGCCCCCGCGCAGGGTGCCACGCAGTGGTGGAGCGGCAGCGGCAACGACCTGAGCAACACCCTTTCCCGCACAGTGGACTTGACGGGCAAGACGTCCGCCGCGCTCACGCTGGACGGCTGGTACGACGCCGAGCAGGACTACGACTACCTCTACACCGAGGTGTCCACCAACGGCGGCACGAGCTGGATCCCGATCGACGGCACGCTGGCCGACGGCTCCGCCATCCCGCGTGACGGCAGCGGCAACCCGGCGCTCACCGGCACGGCGGCGGCGTACCAGAAGCTGACGTACCCGCTGGACGCCTACGCGGGTCAGAAGATCGACGTCCGCTTCCGCTACCAGACGGACAGCGGGGTGGCGCAGAAGGGCTTCACGGCCGACGAGATCACCGTGACCGCCGACGGCACCGCCCTCTTCTCCGACAACGCCGAGACGGCCGACGCCGCGTGGACGGCGAAGGGCTTCTCGCGCATCGGCGCGTCCTTCACGGATGACTACCCGCAGTACTACATCGCCGAGAACCGTCAATACGTGTCGTACGACAAGGTGTTGAAGGTCGGTCCGTACAACTTCGGCTTCTCGACGACCCGTCCGGACTGGGTGGAGCACTACGCCTACCAGAACGGCCTGTTGATCTGGAAGTGGGACACCTCGCAGGCGGACGACAACACCAGCGAGCACCCCGGCACGGGTCTGATCCTGCCGATCGACTCGCACCCGACGCAGCTGAAGTGGTCCAACGGCACGCTGATGCGCAACCGTGTGCAGGCCTACGACTCGCCGTTCGGCCTGGACCGGACGGACTCGATGACGCTGCACAACGCGGACGTCGCCACCAAGATCAAGTCGCAGCCGGGCGTTCCCGTCTTCGACGACGGCAAGTCGACCTACTACGACACGTCGAACCCGACGGCCGGTGTCAAGATCACTGACACCAACACCCGGATCAAGATCACCAAGGAGTCGCACGGCGGCTCGACGGTGAGCCTCCAGGTCGGCCCCTCGGCGAAGTAGTCGGTAAAAGCGCAGGTCAGAAACGTATCGGCGGTGACCCCCTGGCGGGTCGCCGCCGATCCGTGTTTAGGTGCGTCCTGTGCTTGGCTTATTGACACCGACCTCGACTACGACCCGCCAGGGGGTGTGACCGCATTGTCCGCAGGAGGTTTCTGCAGGCTGCCGACCGGCAGCGTGGTGGTGGCGTTGAACCTGCCCAGACCCAGCGCCCAGGGTGACGGCTGCGTCCGCGTTCTCGTCCACGCACGCAACCGCGCCCGGGCTCTGACCCGGCTCCGTAACCTCGGAATGCGGGCCGTCTACCTGCGCGGCAACGCGGAGCCGCCGACGCCGGACGAGATCACGGCGGTCCTGCACCACCCCGACGGTCTGATATGGCGTACGGCCCCTGCGTCTGACAACGCTGTCGTGATCCCGGGGCCGGAGCTGCCGCAGGAACTGTGGCATCCGATCAGGGCGCTGCTCCGGAGGCCTGCGGCCTCGGCGTAGCGGGGTCGTGTGTCGCCTGCGGCCCGGTGGGGGCTGGCACGGTCCGTCTACGGTGCCCACGCGGTGGCACGCCCCGAAGGGGCTGCCTTTAAGGGGCGCGGGGAACTGCGCGACCAGCCCCCACCGGGCCCGCAGACGACGAGACGACGCACCAGGACCCCCGACAGGCGGACCAGGCCCATCGCCCCCATCCTGGGATGGCTCGGGGCAGCCTAGACCGCCGGAGGCCGTTCGTGGCTACCGTCCTCTACCGCCTGGGGCGCCTGGCCTTCCGCCGGCGCTGGTACGTGACCGTTTTCTGGGTCGTGATCCTCGCGGCCCTCGGCTTCGCCTCCAGCAAGGCCGCCGAAGCCCCCGCCACCACCTTCTCCACCCCGGGTGTCGAGTCCCAGCGCGCCTTCGACCTGATCCAGCAGCGCTTCCCCGGCGCGCAGGCGGACGGCGCCGTGGCCCGCGTGGTGTTCGTCGCCCCCGGCGGACAGAAGATCACCACCGGTACCGACCGCGCGGCCGTGGTCCGGCTCGTCGACGAGGTCTCCGGCGGACCGCAGGTCGCGAGCGCCGTGAACCCCTTCCAGGCGGGCGCGGTCAGCAAGGACGCGACGACGGCGTACTCGACGATCACGTACACCGTGCAGGCCAACGACCTCACCGACGCCGCCAAGAACAACCTCAGAAACGCGGCGCAACAGGCCCGCGCCTCCGGCCTCACCGTAGAGATCGGCGGCACCGCGCTCGCCGCCCAGCCCGCCGCCGGCGGCGTCGGCGAGGTCATCGGTGTCGGCATCGCCGCCGTAGTGCTGCTGATCACCTTCGGATCACTCGCCGCCGCCGGACTCCCGCTGCTCACCGCGCTCCTCGGCGTCGCCATCTCCATGACCGCGATCACCACGCTCGCCGCCACCCTCGGCCTCTCCGACACGACCGGCACCCTCGCCACCATGCTCGGCCTGGCCTGCGGCATCGACTACGCGGTGTTCGTCGTCTTCCGCTACCGCGAGGAACGCGCCAACGGCCACACCACCGAGGAAGCCGCGGGCCTCGCCGTCGGCACCGCGGGCTCGGCGGTCGTCTTCGCGGGCCTCACGGTCGTCATCGCCCTCGCCGGCCTCTCGGTCGTAGGCATCCCGCTCCTCACCAAGATGGGCCTGTGCGCGGCCGCGGCGGTCGCCCTCGCCGTGCTCATCGCGCTGACCCTCGTCCCCGCCCTGCTCGGCTTCTGGCCGCGCGCGGTCCTCTCCCGCCGCTACAAGACCACCGGCCGCCGCATCCAGGGCGTGGCCGGCAACATGGGCAGCCGCTGGGCCGGGTTCGTCCTGCGTCACCCCTGGCCGGTCCTGTGCGGCACGGTCGTGGGCCTGGTGGTCCTGGCGCTCCCCGTTCTCGGGCTCCAACTCGGCCAGTCCGGCGACGAGGCCAAGTCCACCGCGACCACGGAACGCCGGGCCTACGACGACCTCGCCAAGGCGTTCGGCCCCGGCTTCAACGGCCCCCTGACGGTCGTAGTGGACCTCACGGACTCCGCCCACCCCAAGGCCGCAGCAGCCACGGTGGAGCGACGGATCGCGGCGGTACCGGGCGTGGTGTCGGTAACCCCCGTCCGCTTCAACTCCACCGGCAACACAGCCCTGTTCACCGCCGTACCCGCCGAGGCGCCGACGAGCGAGAAGACCGTAGACCTCGTCCACACGATCCGCGACGACCGTCCCGCGATCGAATCGGCGGCCCCCGGCACGACCTTCGAGGTAACCGGCACCACCGCCCTGAACATCGACGTGGCCCAGAAGGTCAGCGGCGCCCTGGTCCCGTACCTGATCGTGGTCGTGGGCCTGGCGGTACTGCTCCTGCTCCTGGTGTTCCGCTCGATCGTCATCCCGATCAAGGCGGCGGTCGGCTTCCTGCTCTCGGTGCTCGCCGCCCTGGGCTGCGTGGTCGCGGTCTTCCAATGGGGCTGGGGCGCAAGCCTGTTGGGCGTGGAGAGCACCGGCCCGATCATGAGCCTGATGCCGATCTTCCTGGTGGGCATCGTCTTCGGCCTCGCGATGGACTACGAGGTCTTCCTCGTCTCCCGCATCCGCGAGGCCTACGTCCACGGCAGCGCGGCCCACGCCTCGATCGCGACCGGGTTCCGCTACAGCGCCCGCGTCGTCACCGCCGCCGCCCTCATCATGATCTCCGTCTTCGCGGGCTTCATCACGGCCGGCGACTCCATGATCAAGATGATCGGCTTCGGCCTCGCGATCGCCGTCCTCTTCGACGCGTTCGTCGTGCGGATGGCCTTCGTACCGGCGGTCCTGGCAATCCTGGGCGACCGCATCTCCTGGCTACCGGCTTGGCTGGACCGCCTGCTCCCGAACGTGGACATCGAGGGCGAAAGCCTGAGCCGCCAACACCCGGCAAGCAGCAGCGCCCCTGAAGGGGCGCGGGGAACTGCGCGACCAGCCCCCACCGGCGCGCACACAAAGAACAACTAGACGACGGGTTTCCCGGTCAACTCAACCCCGGCCGCGCGCAGTTCCTCCAGCGCGCGGTCCGTCGTCTCCTTCGCCACCCCGGCCGTCAGATCAAGCAACACCTGCGTACGGAACCCCTCCCGCACCGCATCCAACGCCGTCGCCTTCACACAGTGATCGGTGGCGATCCCGACCACATCCACCTCGTCGATCTCCCGAGCCCGCAACCAGTCCCCAAGCGAAACCCCGTTCTCGTCCCGCCCCTCGAACCCGCTGTACGCCGCCGCATACGCCCCCTTGTCGAACACCGCATCGATCGCCCCAGAGGCAACCGCAGGCGCGAAGTTCGGGTGAAAACCCACCCCCTCCGTACCCGCGACACAGTGCGCGGGCCAGGACCGGGCGTAATCGGGGTTGTCGGCGAAGTGCCCACCGGGCGCGATGTGGTGGTCCCGGGTGGCCACGACATGCCGGTACCCGGCAGGCGCCTGCCCGATCAACTCGGTGACGGCGGCGGCCACATCCGCACCCCCGGCCACCGCGAGACTGCCCCCTTCGCAGAAGTCGTTCTGCACGTCAACGACGATCAAGGCGCGGCGCATGGTGGTGTCCTTCGACAGTGAGTGAGATTCGAGCCTAGAGACTCCGGCGGCACTACGGGAGGGCGTACCCCTGATTTTCGTGCGGGTCTTAACTACCCGACCGCAGATGTACGTACTCCGTGGGAATCACGGCCTCCCCGCGCGACAACTGGGTCGCCGACAACGGCAGGTTGCCCCGGGCGACCGCATGCCGGTCCCGTACGACGTCCAGCGGTTCGCGTGCGACGACCTCGCCGCCCTTGACCAGCTCCACCAGCAGCTGCCGGTCGGCCAGTTCGGCGGGGACCGCACCGGTGCCGATGACCTCGGCCTCCGCGACCCCGTCGCCGTCGACCCGCCGTGCCGCCCACTTGCGCCCGCCGATCGACGTCTTGCCCCCGCTCGACTTCTTCGCGACCGGCACCAACGGCGCCTTCGGATCGGCGGACTCGGCACGGGCGACCAGCTTGTAGACCATCGAGCAGGTCGGGTGCCCGGACCCGGTCACCAGCTGGGTGCCGACGCCGTACGCGTCGACCGGCGCCGCCGCCAGCGAGGCGATGGCGTACTCGTCGAGGTCGGAGGTCACCACGATCTTCGTGTTGACGGCGCCCAGCTCGTCCAACTGCTGCCGCACCCGGTGCGCGACGAGCAGCAGGTCGCCCGAGTCGATGCGGACGGCGCCGAGTTCGGGCCCGGCGACCTCAACTGCCGTACGGACGGCCTCGGTTACGTCGTACGTGTCGACGAGCAGCGTGGTGTTGCGGCCCAGCGAGTCCACCTGGGCCTGGAACGCGTCGCGTTCGTTGTCGTGGAGCAGGGTGAAGGCGTGCGCGGAGGTGCCGACGGTGGGGATGCCGTAGCGGAAGCCGGCCGCGAGGTCGGACGTGGTGGCGAAACCGCCGACGTAGGCCGCGCGGGAGGCGGCGACGGCGGCGAGTTCGTGGGTGCGGCGGGCGCCCATCTCGATCAGCGGGCGGTCGCCGGCGGCGGAGGCCATGCGGGAGGCGGCGGCCGCGATCGCGGAGTCGTGGTTGAGGATGGAGAGGATCACCGTCTCCAGCAGCACGCACTCGGCGAACGAGCCCTCCACGCGCATGATCGGCGAGCCCGGGAAGTACACCTCGCCCTCCGGGTAGCCCCAGACGTCACCGCTGAAGCGGTACGCGGCGAGCCACTCCAGGGTCTCCTCGTTGACGACGTTCCGCTCGCGCAGGAAGCCGAGGACGTCCGCGTCGAACCGGAAGTTCTCCACCGCGTCCAGGACGCGTCCGGTGCCCGCGACGACGCCGTAGCGCCGCCCTTCGGGCAGCCGGCGGGTGAAGACCTCGAAGACCGAACGCCGGTCCGCCGTCCCCGCTTTGAGGGCGGCCTGCAGCATCGTCAGCTCGTAGTGGTCGGTGAAGAGCGCCGTCGAGGGAACGTCCACCGGCAGCCCAAGGTCCGCTGTGTTCATGACGAGTGATGCTACTCCCATCTCGTCACTCTGACGATTTGTGGGGTCCATTTGTGCGGAGGCCCCCTTCTGGTGGCAGCATGGGCCGGGTGACGTCACCCGCACCCCTGGAGATCGAACGCACCGAGTCGGCGGAGGAGGTCTTCGCCGTACCCGAGCCGGACGTCCCCTGGGTCACGATCGTGCACAACGACCCGGTCAACCTCATGAGCTACGTCGCGTACGTCTTCCAGACGTACTTCGGCTACTCCAAGGACAAGGCCCACAAGCTCATGCTCGACGTCCACCACAAGGGCCGCGCGGTCGTCTCCAGCGGAAGCCGCGAGGAGATGGAACGCGACGTGCAGGCGATGCACGGCTACGGTCTGTGGGCCACCCTCCAGCAGGACCGGAAGTAGCGACCCATCCCGATGCCAGGACACTTCGAACCGCTCCCCGGCGGCGGCGCGGCCGTCGCGCTCGACGACGTCGAGATCTCCATCATCCGGTCGTTGGCCGTGCAGCTCCTTGAGCTGATCGGGCCAGGACCGGGCGAGGACGCCTCCGACGACCCCCTCGCCGAACTCTTCGCCGAGGGCCCGAGTGAACCACCCGCCGACCCGGTGCTCCGGCGCCTGTTCCCGGACGCGTACACCGACCCGGAGCAGGCCCCCGACTCCCCGCAGGACGCGGAGGAACGGATGGCGCACTCCGCCGAGTTCCGCCGCTTCACCGAGAACGACCTGCGCGCAGGCAAGCGCGAGAACGCCCTCGCGGTGGTCCGCACCCTCGACTCCCTCACCCCCGGCGGCGACGGCGGCGCGATCCTCAAGCTCACCGCCGAGGAGTCCCGGCAGTGGCTCGGCTCGCTCAACGACCTGCGCCTGGCGATCGGTTCACGCCTCGACATCACCGACGAGGACGACACCGACGACCTCTACCGGCTCCCCGACGAGGACCCGCGCAAGCCGATGGTGATGGCGTACCTCTGGCTGGGCGGCCTCCAGGAGACCCTGGTCAACACCCTGCTGCGCTGACCGGAGCAGCCGCTCTTCCGGTCCCTCGGAGTTCGATCGGAGTTCGCTCAGAGGACGCTCAAATCCGGATAACGATCACGTCACCGCGACGGCCAGGAATGCTGGCCGTCGCATCTTTTTGTCCGCTTCTTCCTGTGGTGTGCGCCACAGACATCCCCTTCGATCACCATTGCGACCGTGATAAATCTTCACGACGCCCGGCGGACGCCACCCATGTCCCGCCGGGTTCGCCGTACGGCCGACGGACCTCGGCCGGGCAGCTCCAGTCCATGGGGGGATTCGGAGAAAGGCGCACCACACACATGACCTCCGCTCAGGTCGACGAGACGGACAAGACCCCCGAGGAGGGGTACGAGCGCGGGCTCGGCAGCCGTCAGGTCCAGATGATCGCGATCGGCGGCGCCGTCGGCGTCGGACTGTTCCTGGGAGCCGGGGCGAACATCGCCAAGGCCGGTCCCAGCCTCATCCTCATGTACGCCCTCGCGGGCGTGATCATCTTCTTCATCATGCGGGCGCTCGGCGAACTGCTCCTGTACCGCCCGGTGTCGGGCTCCTTCGCGGAGTACTCGCGCGAGTTCCTCGGCCCGTTCTTCGGCTACTTCACCGCCTGGACGTACTGGCTGATGTGGGTGGTGACCGGCATGGCCGAGCTCACGGCCGCCGCCATCTACGTCAACTACTGGTTCCCCGCCGTCTCCCAGTGGGTGACCGCGCTCGCCTTCCTCGTCATCCTCTTCGTGGCCAACCTGATCTCGGTGAAGCTGTTCGGCGAGATCGAGTTCTGGTTCTCGATGGTCAAGGTCACCGCGCTCATCGGCATGATCGTGATCGGCCTGGGCGTCCTCACCTTCGGCTTCAGCAGCGCCGGTGACACCGCCTCGGTCGCCAACCTCTGGCAGTTCGACGGCTTCTTCCCCAAGGGCATCGGCTCCTCCCTGATGACCCTCCAGGGCGTCATGTTCGCCTACCTGGCGGTCGAGTTGGTCGGCGTCACCGCGGGAGAGTCCGAGAACCCGGAGAAGACCCTCCCCAAGGCGATCAACACCCTCCCGTGGCGCATCGCCCTCTTCTACGTCGGCGCCCTCACGGTCATCCTCTGCGTCGTCAAGTGGACCGAATTCGCCCCGGGCGTCAGCCCGTTCGTCGAGGCGTTCGCGAAGATCGGCATCCCCGCAGGCGCCGGAATCGTCAACTTCGTAGTCCTCACCGCGGCCCTCTCCTCCTGCAACTCGGGCATGTACTCCACGGGCCGCATGCTCCGCACCCTCGCGGACAACGGCGAGGCCCCCAAGGTCTTCAGCAAGCTCTCCGCCTCCAAGACCCCGGCGACCGGCATCACGATCTCCGTCGCCTTCATGGGCATCGGCGTGGTCCTCAACTACGTCGTCCCGGAGAAGGCGTTCGGCTACGTCACCTCGGTCGCCACCGCCGCCGGCATCTGGACCTGGCTGATGATCCTGATCAGCCACGTCCTCTACCGCCGCGCGGTCGACGCGGGCCGCCTCCCGGCCTCGTCCTTCCCGGCCCCGGGCGGCGCGAAGTTCTCCTACGTGGCCATCGCGTTCCTCCTCTTCGTCACGGGCCTCATCGCCTACGACCCCGACTCCCGCGTCTGCCTCTACGTCATGGCCGGCTGGACCATCGCCCTGGGCGCCGGCTGGATCGCCCTCAAGATCCGCAACCCGCAGGTCACCGAGCGCCGTACCCCGGAGTTCGAGAAGGTCGGCTAGCCACGCGCTTTCACCATGTGGGCCGTCCTGTACCACCACTCGGTACAGGACGGCCCTTCTGCTTATCCTGACGACCATGCCGACCCTGACCATCACCCAGGCCCTCTTCGACCAGATCGTCGCCCACGCGCGCGCGGACCACCCCGACGAGGCGTGCGGAGTCGTCGCGGGCCCGGTGGGCGAGGGCCGCCCCGAGCGCTTCGTCCCGATGCTGAACGCGGCCCGCTCGCCCACGTTCTACGAGTTCGACTCGCAGGACCTGCTGAAGCTCTACCGCGACATGGACGACCGCGACGAGGAGCCGGTGATCATCTACCACTCCCACACGGCGACCGAGGCCTACCCCTCCCGCACCGACATCGCCTACGCCAACGAACCCGGCGCCCACTACGTCCTCGTCTCCACCGCCGACTCCGACGAAGCGGGCCCCTTCCAGTTCCGCTCGTACCAGATCGTGGAAGGCGAGGTCACGGAGGAGGACGTCAAGGTGGTGGAGTCGTACTGATCGGGTCCTGATCCGGCCCTGTACACGACCCTGAAGCGGTCCTGATCTCGTACTCCGGATGAAATCCGTCCGAAGTGTGAGATCCCCTACCGAGGACCGGACAGGGAATCGATACGATGAGCCCATGGTTCTTCTCGACGTGAGCGACAAGGCGCCGGGCACACTGCTCGTGGCGCGGCTGCACGTCGACCTGTGCCGGCTCAGCAGCGCCATCTGTTGACCCGCGGCGCAGTCGCCGTACGGCCGCACGCCGAGGCGCGCTCACGATCGTGCCGCGCGCCCACCGAGACCAGACCCTTTCCGCTTCCGACAGGAGCCCCTTGCCATGGCCATCGAGGTCCGCATCCCCACCATCCTCCGCACCTACACCGACGGCCAGAAGGCCGTCGAGGGTGCCGGTGAGAACCTCGCCGCGCTCTTCGCCGACCTCGAAACCCGGCACGCGGGCATCCAGGCCCGCATCGTGGACGGCGGCGAACTGCGCCGCTTCGTCAACGTGTACCTGAACGACGAGGACGTCCGCTTCCTCGACGGCATCAACACCAAGCTGTCGGACGGCGACAACGTCACGATCCTGCCGGCCGTCGCCGGCGGCATGGCCTGATCGTCGATGCGTTACGACTCCCCGCTGGCCGCGGTGGGCAACACCCCTCTGGTGCGCCTGCCGCGGCTCTCGCCGTCCACCGACGTCCGCATCTGGGCCAAGCTGGAGGACCGCAACCCGACCGGCTCGGTCAAGGACCGCCCGGCCCTGCACATGATCGAACAGGCGGAGAAGGACGGCCGCCTGACCCCCGGCTGCACGATCCTGGAGCCGACCTCGGGCAACACCGGCATCTCCTTGGCCATGGCGGCCAAGCTCAAGGGCTACCGCATGGTCTGCGTGATGCCCGAGAACACCTCCCAGGAACGCCGCGACCTGCTCAACATGTGGGGCGCGGACATCATCCCCAGCCCTGCGGCGGGCGGCTCCAACACGGCAGTCCGCGTAGCGAAGGAACTCGCCGCGGAACACCCGGACTGGGTGATGCTCTACCAATACGGCAACCCGGACAACGCGGGCGCCCACTACGCGACAACGGGCCCGGAGATCCTCACCGACCTCCCGTCGATCACCCACTTCGTAGCGGGCCTCGGCACCACGGGCACGTTGATGGGCGTAGGCCGCTACCTCCGCGAACACAAGCCGGACGTGAAGATCGTCGCCGCCGAGCCGCGCTACGACGACCTGGTCTACGGCCTCCGCAACCTGGACGAGGGCTTCGTCCCCGAGCTCTACGACGCCTCGGTCCTCACCACCCGCTTCTCGGTCGGCTCGGCCGATGCGGTAACCCGAACCCGAGAACTCCTCCAACAAGAGGGCATCTTCGCCGGCGTCTCCACAGGCGCCGCCCTCCATGCGGCAATCGGCGTCGGCAAGAAGGCCGTAGCGGCGGGGGAGCCCGCGGACATCGCGTTCGTGGTGGCAGACGGCGGCTGGAAGTACCTGTCGACGGGCGTCTACACGGCGCCCACGACAGAAGAGGCCATCAAGACGCTCCAGGGCCAACTCTGGGCATGACGAAAAGGGCCTAGGGGCAGTTGGCGTAGGGGCGCGGGGAACTGCGCGACCAGCCCCCACCGACCCGCACCCGACGTACAACCGTTAGCCGCTGAGGTGACGGACCTGATCCCAAAGGACCGGGTCCACCACCCCAACCTTCCGCCGGAACTCAGACACCGACACCTTCCTCAACTCGTCGGTCTCCAAGTAGCTGGCCCGCCCCCGAGAATCGCCAACGGCCCCCGGCGGCAAGGGAATTACCCCACCCCGCCCATCGTGATACTTGCTGGTGATCTTCGCGACGGTGACCTTCCGCCCCCGCACCGCCAACACCAGACAAGGCCGATCCTTGGCCGCCCCGGGTTGATCCTCGTAGGGCACATTCGCCCACCAGATCTCAGCGGGCCGAGGCCGATCCCCCCGCACCCGTCGGGACGACCCCCGCCCCCACCCGTCGACGAGCGTGGCGACCAACGCCAGCAACACCACAGCCGCAAGCCCGAGCCACCAGTACGTGTTCATACGAACGACCGTACCGGCGCGCAAACAAGGCCGCGCGCCCTCTTACAGACCCCACGCGCCCCGGTTCCAGCCGAACCGGTGACACCACAGGTGAGTTCCCCCACAACAGCCCTTGGCGGAGGAGCGACCGGCCCTTTTGCGCCTTACGCTCGACGGACCGCACGACCCCCGTCACCCAACTCCAGAAGTTCCCGCCAGCGGAGGTTTCTGCTTTATGAAGCTCACCGTCGTCGGCTGCTCGGGGTCGTTCCCGTCCGCGGAATCGGCCTGTTCGAGCTACCTCGTAGAGGCCGACGGCTTCCGGCTGCTCCTCGACATGGGCAACGGCGCCCTTGGCGAGCTGCAGCGCCACTGCGGTCTCTACGACCTCGACGCGATCTTCCTCAGCCATCTGCACGCCGACCACTGCATCGACATGTGCGCGTACTTCGTCGCGCGCTACTACCGCCACGACGGCGGCCGCTGCGACCCCATCCCGGTCTACGGCCCCGAAGGCACCGAACACCGTCTGACCACGGCCTACGCCGACACCCCCACCGCCTCCTCGATGAGCGAGGTCTTCGACTTCCACACGGTGAAGCCGTCCACGTTCGACATCGGCCCCTTCACCGTGCACACCGAGCGGGTCCGCCACCCCGTCGAGGCGTACGGCATCCGCGTCGAGCACGGCGGGCGGTCCCTGACGTACTCCGGCGACACGGGGGTGAGCGAGTCCCTCGACGAACTCGCCCGGGACACCGACCTGTTCCTGTGCGAGGCCGCGTTCACGCACGGCAAGGAGAACATCCCGGACCTCCATCTCAACGGCCGCGAGGCCGGCGAGACGGCGACCCGCGCCGGCGTCCGCCGCCTGGTCCTCACCCACATCCCCCCGTGGACGGACCCCCAGGCGAACCTGGCCGACGCTCGCGAGGCCTACGCCGGCCCGGTGGAACTGGCGGCGCCGAGGGCGTCGTACGAAATCTGACAGAGCCCCTCGCAGCCCGCCGTTCTCTTCCGGCTGCGAGGGGCTCTGCCGTGCCCGGGCGCTCACCGCGACCGGCTGCCGCGCGTCGTCGCCGAATTCCCGTTCGCCCCGGAAGGGTCGCCGACCCGGATCGAGGGGCGCGCGGCGCTCTACGACTACCTGCGCGGCTACCCCGACCTCATCGGCAGCGTGGTCTCCAACGGCAATCCCTACACCATGAGTTACGCGACCTTCGTGACCTTCCGCGACGGGCTCGTCGTCTCCTACCGCGAGTACTGGAACCCGGAGGTCTTCCTGGAGGCGCTCGGCGGTGACAGCTTCTGAGTGGCCGCCCCTTTTCCGGCGTACCGCTTGCGGGAGCAAGTTCATCGTCGTAATGTTGCTTCCGCAAGCAATTAGAAGCGGATCTCGCGGCAACTCGGATCCCGTGGAGAAGGGGCTGTGATGAAAGCGATTCAGCAGTACGACTTCGGCGGGCCCGAGGTGCTCACCGTGACCGAGATCCCCGAACCCGCGCCGCGCGCCGGACGGGTCAGGGTGCGGGTGGCGGCGACCTCCGTGAACCCGGCGGACCTCGCGGCCCGTGCGGGATGGCTGCGCCAGGTGCTGCCCGATCTGGCACCGCCGTTCATTCTCGGCGCGGACCTCGCCGGCACGGTCGTCGACGGCGACGGACCGTTCGCCCCGGGTACTCGGGTCGCGGGGCTCGCGCCCTGGTTCGTCGACCAGGAGGGCACGTACGCCGAGGTCGTCTCCATCGACCCCGCTCACCTGGCGGAGATCCCCGCCGGGGTCGACGACATCACGGCGGCGTCCCTCCCGATCACCGCCGAGACCGCCTGGCAGGCCCTCGACCTGGGCGGGCTCGCCGCCGGGCAGACCGTCCTGGTCACCGGGGCGAGCGGCGCGATCGGCGGATGGGCGGTCCAGCACGCGGCCGGGCGCGGTGCCAAGGTCGTCGCCGTGGCGTCGGAGGGGGACGAGAAGTACGTCGAGGGTCTCGGCGCCGACCTCGTCCTCGGCCGGGCGGGCGACGCCGGGGAACTCGCCGCCGCCGTACGCAAGTTGGTGCCCGGCGGGGTCGACGTCGTCGTGGACCCGGCCGGTATCGGCGGTGACCTGGTCCACGCCGTGCGCGACGGCGGTGTCTTCGTCGTCATCGCGGTCGTGCCCGCCCCCGAACCGGAGCGCGGTGTCGACGTACGCCGCGTCAGCGCGCAGTCCGACGGCGCGCTGCTGGCCCGGATCCTCGCCGACGTCGCCGCCGGGAAGAAGAAGACCCGCGTCGGTCTGACCCTGCCGCTGACCGAGGCCGCCGAGGCGCACCGCAAGTCGGAGAGCCGTTCGGTGCGCGGAAAGATCGTGCTCACGGTGTGAGCGGTCCGGCACGACACGCGACGATGCCCGGTCCGGAGGCGAACTCCGGGCCGGGCATCGGGTGTTGGACGGGGACCTACGCCTTCGTGAGGTCCTCGATCTCCTCCTCGGGCTCGCGGCCCGGGGTGGGGAGGTTCCACTTGGTGATGGCGAAGCGGAAGACGAAGTAGTAGATCGCGCCGAAGACCAGACCGATCGGGATGATCAGCCAGGGCTTGGTGGCGAGGTTCCAGTTGAGGGCGTAGTCGATGAAGCCCGCGGAGAAGGTGAAGCCCGCGTGGACGCCGAGGGCCCAGGTGATCGCCATGGACAGAGCGGTCAGCACCGCGTGGATCGCGTAGAGGACCGGGGCGATGAACATGAACGAGAACTCGATCGGCTCGGTCACGCCCGTCACGAAGGACGTCAGCGCGAGCGAGATCATCATGCCGGTGACGGCCTTGCGGCGCTCGGGGCGGGCGGTGTGCGCGATGGCGAGCGCGGCGGCCGGCAGGCCGAACATCATGATGGGGAAGAAGCCCGACATGAACTGTCCGGCGGTCGGGTCACCGGCGAAGAAGCGGGTCAGGTCACCGTGGACGACGGCGCCCGTGGAGTCCTTGTAGTCGCCGATCTGGAACCAGGCCACCGAGTTGACGAACTGGTGCATGCCGACCGGGATCAGACCGCGGTTGATCAGACCGAACAGACCGGCACCGAACGCGCCGAGACCGGTGATCCACTCACCGAAGTTCGAGATGCCCTCGCCGATCGGCTTCCAGATCAGGCCGAAGAAGACACCCATGATCGTGCCGACGAACGCCATGATGATCGGGACGAGACGGCGGCCGTTGAAGAAGCCGAGCCAGTCGACCAGCTTGGTCCGGTGGAACTTCTGCCACAGCACCGCGGAGAGCAGACCCATGATGATGCCGCCGAGGACACCGGGGTTGTTGTAGGTCGCGGCGATGTCCGCGCCCTTCATGATCTTCGCGTCGGTGACGGGGAAGGCCTTGAGCACATTGCTGTAGACGAGGAAGCCGACGAGCGCCGCGAGCGCGGTGGAGCCGTCGGACTTCTTGGCGAAGCCGATCGCGACACCTATACAGAACAGCAGCGGCAGGTTGTCGAAGATCGCGCCACCGGCGGTGGCGAAGACCGCCGTCACCTTGTCCGGCAGATGCAGCTTGTCGTGGATGTCGGCCTGGCCGAACCGGAGCAGGATGCCCGCCGCCGGAAGCACCGCGATCGGCAGCTGTAGGCTGCGACCGATCTTCTGCAGGCCCTGGAACAGGCCGGATCCCCACTTCTTCGTGGGTGCCGCCGTTGGCGCGGTGGCAGTGCTCATGGACTTCCTCCATCGGGTGGTGGTCTACACCACTCAGTGGTGTAGACCTGTTGTAGCAGATGAAGTCCGCATAAAGGAACCCGCTGAATCTGCGACCGGATCGCTACGCGACGTACACGCCCGCCCGCATGCCAAAAGGCCCCCGGACCGATGGTCCGAGGGCCCAACTCCCTTGTGCCGTCAGGCTTTTGTGACGTCCTCGCGCTCGTCCTCCGGCTCCCGCCCCGGCGTCTTCAGATCGAACTTCGTGATCGCGAAACGGAAGACGACGTAGTACACCGCCGCGAAGCACAGCCCGATCGGAATGATCGCCCACGGTTTCGTCGCCAGGTTCCAGTTGATCGCGTAGTCGATCAGCCCCGCCGAGAAGCTGAACCCGTCGTGCACCCCCAGCCCCCACGTCACCGCCATCGACACCCCGGTCAACACCGCGTGGACCGCGTAGAGGAGGGGCGCGATGAACAGGAACGAGTACTCGATGGGCTCGGTGATACCGGTCACGAACGACGTCAGCGCCACCGAGAGCATCAGACCACTGACCTCTTTACGACGGCTCGGCTTCGCGCAGTGTGCGATCGCGAGCGCCGCCGCCGGCAACGCGAACATCATGATCGGGAAGAACCCCGAGGTGAACTGCCCCGCGTTCGGGTCACCCGCCAGGAACATGTTGATGTCACCGTGCACCACCGTCCCGTCCGGCTTCGTGAAACTGCCGAACTGGAACCAGATGGGCACGTTCAGGAACTGATGCAGCCCTACGACCAGCAGCGCCCGGTTGGCCAGACCGAACACCCCGGCACCCAGCGCACCCCGCGCGCTCAGCCAGTCGCTGAAGTGCTCAAGGCCGGTGCCGATCGGCGGCCAGATCCACAGCGCCACCGCCGCGACCGCGATCGCCACGAACGACATGATGATCGGCACCAGCCGCCGCCCGTTGAAGAAGCCCAGCCAGTCCACCAGCTTCGTACGGTGGAACCGCGCCCAGAAGAACGCGGTCAGCAGCCCCAGCACGATCCCGCCGAACACCCCGGGATTCTGGTACGTGAACGCCGAGACCGAGTGATCGGCGGCCTGGCACCCGATGCCCGGAACCGCGTTCGTGCCGCCCGTGCAGTCCTTCGGGAACTGGCGCAGCACGTTGTAGTAGACGAGGAAACCGACCAGCCCCGCCAGCGCCGTCGACCCGTCCGACTTCTTCGCCATCCCGATCGAGACACCCACACAGAACAACAGCGGCAGCCCCAACTGCCCGTCCAGCAGCGCCCCGCCCGCGCCCGCCATCACCTTCGAGACATTGGTCCACCCCAGCCCGTCGTCCCCGAACACGTCCGGCTGCCCGAGCCGGTTGAGGATGCCGGCCGCCGGCAGTACGGCGATGGGGAGTTGGAGACTGCGGCCCATCTTCTGCAGCCCCTGGAACAGGGTGCTCCAATAGCTGCGCCCAGGTCGGGCGGCGGCACTGTCGGCACTCATGGACGCCTCTCGGTAATGTGGTGTAGACCAGTTGGCGACGTGATCGTCACCATCATTCGGCACGCACGACATGACCGCTCGCGAAGCTGGGCCAACTGTGGGTTACTGCGACAAAGCGGTTCGGATCAGGGAGAGAACAACATGGCCACCAAGGCTGAGAAGATCGTTGCCGGGCTCGGCGGTCTCGACAACATCGAAGAGGTCGAGGGCTGCATCACCCGCCTGCGCACCGAGGTGAAGGACCCGGCCCTCGTCGACGAGGCCGCCCTGAAGGCAGCCGGCGCCCACGGCGTCGTCAAGATGGGCACGGCCATCCAGGTCGTCATCGGCACGGACGCGGACCCGATCGCGGCGGACATCGAAGACATGATGTGAAGCGCGGGGATCATCCCCGGCTTCGCGTACTAGGCGCACTGGTGCCGGCCGGCTGCACCGAGGGGCTCCTCCCGTCGCGGGAGGAGCCCCTTCCCCCATGTACCGGCCGGACCTACGACTAGGCTCTTCGCCATGTCTCGCATCGACGGCCGAACCCCCGAACAGCTCCGCCCCGTCACCATCGAACGCGGCTGGAGCAAGCACGCCGAGGGCTCCGTCCTCGTCTCCTTCGGCGACACGAAGGTCTTCTGCACCGCCTCCGTCACCGAAGGCGTCCCCCGCTGGCGCAAGGGCAGCGGCGAGGGCTGGGTCACCGCGGAATACTCCATGCTGCCCCGCGCCACCAACACCCGCGGCGACCGCGAGTCCGTCCGCGGCAAGATCGGCGGCCGCACCCACGAGATCAGCCGCCTCATCGGCCGCTCGCTCCGCGCCGTCATCGACTACAAGGCCCTCGGCGAGAACACCATCGTCCTCGACTGCGACGTCCTCCAGGCCGACGGCGGCACCCGTACGGCGGCCATCACCGGCGCGTACGTCGCGCTGGCCGACGCGATCACCTGGGCGCAGACGAAGAAGCTGGTGAAGGCCGGCCGCCAGCCCCTCACCGGCACGGTCTCCGCCGTCTCCGTCGGCATCGTCGGCGGCGTCCCGCTCCTCGACCTCTGCTACGAGGAGGACGTCCGCGCCGAGACCGACATGAACGTCGTCTGCACCGGCGACGGCCGCTTCGTCGAGGTGCAGGGCACCGCCGAGGCGGAGCCCTTCGCCCGCGACGAACTCAACGCCCTCCTCGACCTCGCGGTCGCCGGCTGCGACGAGTTGGCCGCCGTACAGCGCAAGGCACTTGAGGCCGCGCTGGAGAAGTAAGAAGCTGGACCGGCCGGGTAAAGGACGTACCAAGAGAGGCGGGCCGCGGGGGCAACCCGGCGGCCCGCACCCGCGTCCCTACGCATACGGAACGGAAACGGGGACGGCCGCGCAGGCCCACCCAGGGGGAGGACACCGAACGATGGCCGCCGCAAGCCGACGAAGCCGCAGCAGTCGCCGCCGTATCGCCATAGCCGCCACCGTCGCGGCGATCGGCCTCACCGCCGGACTCGCCACCGGCTGCGACGCCGTCGACAAGGCGATCGACTGCGTCCAGACCGCCGACACGATCGCCGACAGCGTCACCGGCCTCCAACAGGCCGTGGAGAACGCGGCGAACGACCCCACCCAGACCGACGCGTCCCTCAACTCCATCGAGAAGGACCTCGACAAGATCGGCGACAAGACCGACAACGCGGACGTCAACAAGGCGGTGGACCACCTGAACACGGCCGTCGACAACGTCCGTACGGCGGTCAAGAACGGCGACAACACACCTGACATCAGCCCGGTGACGGACGCGGCGGGCGAACTGACGAAGGTCTGCACGTCGTAGGTGCGGGGTGGGGGTTGGGATACTGAACGGCATGACACGCCTGATCCTCGCCACCCGCAACGCCGGCAAAATCACCGAACTGAGGTCCATCCTCACCGCCGCGGCCCTGCCCCACGACCTCGTCGGCGCGGAGTCCTACCCCGACATCCCCGACGTCAAGGAAACAGGCGTGACCTTCGCGGAGAACGCCCTCCTGAAGGCCCACGCCCTGGCCCGGGCAACGGGCCTCCCGGCAGTGGCGGACGACTCGGGCCTCTGCGTGGACGTCCTGAACGGCGCCCCCGGCATCTTCTCGGCCCGCTGGTCGGGCACCCACGGCGACGACCAGGCCAACCTGGACCTGTTGTTGGCCCAGTTGTCGGACATCGCGGACGAACACAGGGGCGCCCACTTCGCCTGCGCGGCGGCACTTGCCCTGCCGGACGGCACGGAACGCGTGGTCGAGGGCCAGCTGCGGGGGCTGCTGCGCCACACGCCGGTCGGCACAAACGGCTTCGGCTACGACCCGATCCTGCAGCCGGAGGGCGAGACCCGAACCTGCGCGGAGCTGACGGCCGAAGAGAAGAACGCGATCAGCCATCGGGGGAAGGCGTTTCGGGCGTTGGTGCCGGTGGTTCGGGAGTTGTTGGACTGACTTCACGGAAATGCCCCGCACCTACGAATCGAAGGTGCGGGGCATCCTTGTGCGCCCGGTCGGATTCGAACCGACAAACACGACCACCTAAAGATCGCCGCTCAGCCCTTGGCGTACGGGCGCCAGTGCTGAGACCTACTTTACTGGGCGCCGCAACTGCGTTGTCGACCTCCCCTGCACCACGTGCTCGTGATCGCGTGGCAGTTGGGGCACAGCAACCGTAGGTTCTCGCGTCGGTCGTCACTCCAGTCCCCGTTGATGTGATCGACCTCCAGCGTCATGGGCTTGCCGAGCCACTCGGGCCCGATCCCGCATTCGGCACACACCTCTGGTGTGCCTATCTCCAGGAGCGCCCGACGCAGCAGGTGGGTTCTCGTTCGGCGGTTGCCGTCGTGCTGGACGAGGATGTCTTCGGCGCTCCGAAGAAGCACACCGCCTGACCGTCCTCGCTGGTGCGCCTGTCCCAGAAAGTGGGAGGTGTCGAGGCCGTCTTCCGTCAGCCATTCGCGGAGCAGTGTGCGCAGTCGGCTGTTGTACGGCTCCATCCCCAGCGCACGAAGCGTGTCCGCGATGGATGTGGCTCCCGCGACGGCGCGGCGCAGTTCATCGGTGGCCGGTTTGAGTGGAGCCGCGTTCGATCGTCTCTGGCGCGGCATGTGGGAGACATCTATTCCGAAACGGTCGAAGCGGCCAAAGAGGTGGCGGCGAAGGTTGCCATAGGGCTGCGTCCCGAAGAAAGCGATGACCTCGTCGATGTCGGAGCAGCGTGTGGCGGCTTCAGCCAGTCGCTCGCGGGTGTACTGCACACCGCTGCTCATGAGGTGCCGCCTTTGCCACGTCCCTTTCCACGCCCTCGATAACTGTCCGTCGTCGAGTGGCAGTTGGGGCACAGGAACCGCAGGTTCTCGATGCGGTTGTCGCGCCAGTTGCCATCGATGTGATCGACCTCCAGCGGGAGCGGATGCCCTCGCCAGACCGCTTCCGCCCCGCACAGAGCGCACCGCTCCCGCATTCCCGATGCCTTCATCGCCCACTTGAGCCGATCGCTCGGGATGCGCCGAGCCTGACCGGTCGGCTGCTCGACGAGCAGTCCCTCAGGTGTCCGGGGCTGCCGGGTTTCACTCCGCCGGGTCGGCCCCCGAAAATGCGAGGTGTCGATGTCGTACGCCTTGATACGACGGCTGATGTGCGTGTGGTGTCCGCCCACGACCTCCAGCCCGAGACTCCGCAGCACCTCGCACATGTTCGTCGATGCCGAAACCGCCGCCTGGAGGATCTCCTTCGTCCACTTCACGCCCTCGCGCTCGAAGTGCGAGACATCCACCCCCAGCTTCTTCATCCGCCCAAGGACATAGCGCCGGGTCGAACTCCCCGGATCCACCCCCAACCTCTCCAACGCCTCGGACAACGTCCGAGCCCCCTGAGCCGCTCCCTCAAGCCGCTCCCGCGAATACGCGCTGACCCCCATCGTTCCCCTCCGATCTCGACCACACGTTCGTGGCCTCGAACGGAGTAACGAGCTGCTCATCAGACAGTCACGCCCGAAACGTAAAGCAGTTGATAGCCTGTCGGTCGCTGAAGCCTTCCAGGAACGGACCCTTGTCCGGCCGGGAGGCTTTTTTCATGACCTCTTTTGTGGGAGCAGCAGAAATAGCAGTCGATGTACGACCGGCCACCCCCGCCGACCGCCCCACCGTCGAGCGGCTCTGGTTGATGTTCCGGCATGACATGTCCGGGTTCGGGACAGGCGAGAAGGCTCAACTGCCCAACCCCGACGGCACGTTCCGGAGTGAGCGGGTGGACGCGGCGTTCGGCGAGGGGGGCGGGGACTGGGCGCCGTATCTCTTCTGGAGTGGCGGGCATCCCGTCGGGTTCGCGTTCGTGCGGGGGATCGACTCCGCCACCCGGGTCCTCAACAGCTTCTTCGTCGTGCGCGGTGTCCGGCGGGGTGGGGTCGGGATGCGGGCCGTGCGGGATGTTGTCGCGCGGTATCCGGGGGAGTGGGAGGTCGCGTTTCAGGACGCCAATCCGGGGGCCGTCGCGTTCTGGCGGCGCGTCGCCGAAGACCTCGCCCCGGGGTGCTGGGCCGAGGAGCGCAGGCCGGTGCCCGGGCGGGCCGACCTGGCTCCTGATGTGTGGGTGTCGTTCAGGTACGGAAAGGTGCTGGAGGCCTAGATGCCCAGGTCCTTGATGATCTTCGCCACGTGGCCCGTCGCGCGGACGTTGTACAGCGCGTGCTCGACCTTGCCGGACTCGTCCACGATGATCGTGGAGCGGATCACGCCCATGTAGGTCTTGCCGTAGTTCTTCTTCTCGCCGAAGGCCGCGTACGCGTCGAGGGTCTTCTTGTCGGGGTCCGCGAGGAGGGTGACCTTGAGGTTCTCCTTCTCGCGGAACTTGGCGAGCTTCTCCGGCTGGTCGGGGGAGATGCCGATGACGTCGTAGCCGGCGCCCGTCAGCAGCTCCAGGTTGTCCGTGAAGTCGCAGGCCTGCTTGGTGCAGCCGGGGGTCAGCGCCGCCGGGTAGAAGTAGACGATGACCTTGCGGCCCTTGTGGTCGGCGAGGGAGACGTCGTTGCCGTCGGCGTCGGGGAGCGTGAAGGCGGGGGCAACGTCCCCGGGCTGGAGTCGTTCACTCATCGCGCTAGCGTAACCGGGGGTGCTGACAGTGCACTCCGCGCGAGAGCTGACAGACTGTCCGGCACAAGTACCAGCAGACTTCGGAGGCCGTACGGTGACGGACACGTCGAACACGCCGGACACCAGAACCCCGGCGCAGATCGAGGCGGACATCAAGCGTCGCCGCGATGTCCTGGCCGACACGCTCGACGAGATCGGGGTGCGGGTGCACCCGAAGACCATCGTGGGCGACGCGAAGGCCAAGGTCGCGTCCAACATCGACCACACCCTCGGCAGGGCGTACGTCGGCGTCAACCGGGTGGTCAGTGACGTCAAGGGTCAGTTCGTGGACGAAGAGGGCGCGCCGCGCATCGAGCGGATCGTTCCTGTCGCTCTCGTCGCCGTCGGTGTCGTGGGCCTGTTCGTCCTCGGCTCCCGGCGTCGCAGTGGTCGTAAGGGCTGAAACCGTGGGTCACCCGGCCGCGTACGGACGGGTCCCGGGCAGGTAGGTTCGTGGGCGTGAGCGCCAAGAGAGACGAGCAGAGCACCCAGCACGACAAGCTGCCCATCCGGATGCTGCACGACCGTGTGCTCGTGCGGCAGGACAAGAGCGAGGGCGAGCGGCGTTCGGGTGGCGGGATCCTGATCCCCGCGACGGCGGCCGTGGGGCGCCGGTTGGCCTGGGCCGACGTGGTCGCCGTAGGGCAGAACGTGCGGACCGTGGAGCCCGGCGACCGGGTTCTCTACGACCCGGAGGACCGTGCCGAGGTCGAGGTGCGCGGGGTCGCCTACGTCCTCATGCGCGAGCGGGATCTGCATGCCGTGGCCGCCGACCGGTTCGAGGGGTCCGAGGACTCGACCGGCCTGTATCTGTAGGGCGCGTACCTTGTAAGCAGCAAGCCTTTAAGGGGCTGGTGACCATGGTCACCAGCCCCTTTTGCCGTTCCTTTGCTACGTTGGAAATGAGCCCGACGAGACGCGCCGTACCGGGGCAGCGACACCGAAAGACGACGCACCCCCGTTCAGTACGTACGTCTCGGAGGTGCCTGTCATGGCCTGGGTTCTGCTCGTCGTCGCCGGTCTGCTCGAAGTCGGCTGGTCTATCGGCATGAAGTACACCGACGGCTTCACGCGGCTCGTCCCCAGCGTGTTCACCGGTGCCGGGATCGTCGCCAGCATGCTGTTGCTCTCGTACGCCGCGAAGTCGCTGCCCATCGGTACCGCCTACGGCGTCTGGGTCGGGATCGGCGCGGCGGGGGCGGCGGTGCTCGGCATGGTGGTGCTGGGGGAGCCTGCCACCGCCGCCCGGATCTTCTTCGTGTGTCTGCTGCTGGTCGCCGTCGTGGGGCTGAAGGCGACCTCCGGTCACTGAGACCGGGGTCACTCCTTTTTGCGGCCGGTGCTCTGGGGGCCGGCGGTCGTTCCTGCGGTCGTGCCGCCTGTGGTTGTTCCGCCGTCCGTCGTGGTCCCGGTCGTGCCCCCCGTCGTCGTCCCCCCGTCCGTGGTCGTGCCCGTCGTGCCGCCGGTGGTCGTGGTGCCGCCGTCGGTCGTCGTGCCGCCCGTGGTCGTCGTCCCGCCGTCCGTGGTCGTGCCCGTGGTGCCGCCGGTCGTCGTGGTGTCGCCGCCGGTGGTCGTCGTGCCGCCGTTCGTCTGGCCCTGGGTCTGGCCCTGGTCGCCCTGGCCGCCGGTGGCGGTCATGCCGCCGTTGTCCTGGTTGCCGGTCGTCGCCGGCTGGCTGGGCTGGAGGCTCGGGGGTGCGACGGTCTCGGCGCCGTCCTGGAGCTGGAGATCGAAGTCGCTCGCCTCGGTGCCCTTGAGGGCGGACTTGGTGAACTGGGCCCAGATCTCGGCGGGCGCCCCGCCGCCGTTGACGCGTTCGAGGCCCATCGCGCCGTAGAGCGACTTGTGGGCGGCGGTGGTCGGGTCCTGGCCCATGACCGAGACGACCGTCGCCAGGTCCGGGGTGTAGCCCGCGAACCAGGCCGCCGTGTCCTCCTCGGCCGTGCCGGTCTTGCCGGCCGCCGGGCGGTCGGCGCCCTGGGCCGCGGTGGCCGTGCCGTTGTCGACGACGCTCTGGAGGACCGAGGTGGTGGTGTCGGCGGACTCGCGGCTCACCGCGCGGGTCGTCTTGCGGTCCGGCAGCTTGACGTCGTTCGTGCCGTCCTTGGTGATCTTCGAGATCATCGTGTACGTGTGCCGCTCACCGTGGTTGGCGATCGTGGCGTAGGCCTCCGCCATGTCGAGGACGCTCGCGGTGGAGGGGCCGAGCGCGATGGACGGGGTGGCGGTCAGGTCGGGGGTGTCGGACGGGATGCCGAGGGCGATCGCCGTCTGCTTCACCTTGTCCGGGCCCACGTCGACCGCCATCTGCGCGTACACCGAGTTGACGGACTTGTCCGTCGCCGTGCGGACGGTGATGTCGCCGTAGGAGGCCTGGTCCTCGTTCTCGGGCGCGTACGAGCCGCCGCTCCAGCCTTCCACGGGGCGCTTGTTGGTGCCGTCGTAGTAGGTGTTGGGCGTGATGGTCTGGCCGTCCTGGGTCTGCGAGTCGTTCTGGATCGCGGAGGCGAGGACGAACGGCTTGAAAGTGGAGCCGACTTGGAAGTCGCCGCGGGTCGCGCCGTTCGTGTACTGCTTCACGTAGTCGATGCCGCCGTACATCGCGACGATGTTGCCGGTCTTGGGATCGACCGAAGCGCCGCCCGCGCGCACGTAGTTGTCGACCTTGCGGTTCTTCTTGTCGAGCTTGGACATGACCTGGTCGTCGACGGCCTTCACGAAGGCGTCCTGCTTGCTCTTCTGGAGCGTGGTGGTGATGCGGTAGCCGCCGGCTTCGAGGGTGTCCGCGTCGATGATCTTGTTGCTGGTGAGGTAGTCCTTGATCGCGCCGACGATGTAACCACGCTGTCCGGACATGCTCGTTGAGGCCGTCGCCTCCTTCGGCATGGGGAACTTCATGCCGGCGCGCGCGGACTGGGTGAGCCAGCCCTTCTTGACCATGCCGTCGAGGACGTAGTTCCAACGGGCCACCGCAGCGGCCTTGTTCTCCGGATGCGCTACGACGTCGTACTCGCTCGGCGCGTTCAGCAGCGCGGCGAGGTAGGCGCCGCGGCCGGCGTCGAGGTCGGTGGCGTCCTTGCCGTAGTAGGCCTGGGCGGCGGCCTGGATGCCGTACGCGTTGCGGCCGAAGTAGCTGGTGTTGAGGTAGCCCTCCAGGATCTCGGCCTTGGACTCCTCGCGGTCCAGCTTGATCGAGATGAAGAACTCCTTCACCTTTCGGGTGACGGTCTGTTCCTGGCCCAAGTAGTAGTTCTTGACGTACTGCTGGGTGATCGTCGAGCCGGACTGGGTGCCCTTGCCGGTCGCGGTGTTCCACGCGGCGCGGACCATCGCCTTGGGGTCGACGGCGGACTCGGTGAAGAAGTCCCGGTCCTCGGCGGCCAGTACGGCGTGCTGGGCGTTCGCGGAGATCTGGTCGAGGCCGACGTTCTCGCGGTTGACCTCGCCGTCGCGGGCGAGTTGGGAGCCGTCCGCGTAGAGGTACACGTTGGACTGCTTCATCGCGAGGGCGTTGGCGGGCGGGATCTTGACCAGGGAGTAGCCGAGGAAGAACGCGCCGACGAGCAGCGCGATGAGCACGACGACTCCGCCGAGGGTCATCCGCCAGGTCGGGATGATCCTGCGCCACCCGGTGCGCTTGGGCCGCTTGGCCTTCTTCGGCTTCTCACCGCCGGGTGCCCCGGGGGCCTCGGGGGTGGCGGCCGCTTCCGGCTCTCTCGGTGCCCAGCCCTGGTTCGGCTGCTGCGGCTGCGGCTGGTCGCTCATGTCGTGCACGGACTCCTGTTTCGCGTCGTACGGTCCCGTACTGCCTCGTACGTTCCTGTACGGCCTTGTGCGCTTCTGCGCCCCCAGACGAAGACTCTCGCACCATGCGTTCCGTTCCCGCCCATCGGCACGCACTTGCCCGGAAAATGCGTGGCGTGCGTCACCACCTGCGGACTAGGCTCCTGCGCTTCGGTGTCAAGACAGGGTGGAGGTTGGTTTCTGTGGGCGCTGGGCGGTTGTACGCGGCCGTCGCGGCGGGGGGTTTCAGGCGGTACGCGACCTACCGGGCGGCGACGCTCGCCGGGGTCTTCACCAACACGGTCTTCGGTGTGGTGCTCGTCTACACCTACCTGGCGCTGTGGGACGAGCGCCCGCATCTCGGGGGGTACGACCAGGCGCAGGCGGTGACGTACGTGTGGCTGGGGCAGTGTCTGTACGCGATGCTGGCGATCCAGGGCGGCGGGTTCGAGAAGGACCTGATGGAGCGCATCCGCACGGGCGACATCGCCGTCGACCTGTACCGGCCGGCCGACCTCCAACTCTGGTGGCTGGCAAGCGACTTCGGACGGGCGTTGTTCCAGATGCTCGGCCGGGGCGTGGTCCCGTTCACGTTCGGCGCGCTGTTCTTCCCGATGGCGCTGCCCTCGGACGTCCTGTCCTGGGCGGCCCTCCTGGTGGCGCTGCTGCTGGCGGTCCTCGTCAGCTTCGGCATCCGCTATCTCGCGGCGCTGAGCGTGTTCTGGCTGCTGGACGGCACGGGCGTCAACCAGGCCATGATGATCCTGGGGATCTTCTGCTCGGGCATGGTGCTCCCGCTCAACGCGTTCCCCAGCGGGTTCGGCGCGTTCGTCCAGGCGCTGCCCTGGGCGGCACAGCTGCAGATGCCCGCGGACGTGCTGATGGGAAAGATCGACCCGCTCCACGCGTACGCCTTTCAGACGGCCTGGGCGGTGGCGCTGCTCGCGGCGGGGCGGCTGATGCAGTCGGCGGCGACGCGGAGAGTGGTGGTGCAGGGTGGTTGAGACGACCCGCCGGATCGAGGACCGGACCGGTGAACTCCCGCGCTGGCAGGAAGGGTTGCGCGCCTACGGGATGATCGCCGGGATGTGGGTCCGGTCGAGCATGGCCTACCGCACGTCCTTCGTCATCACCGTCTTCGGCAACCTCCTGGTGACCGGCCTGGACTTCGCCACGATCCTGCTGATGTTCTCCCAGGTCCACTCGCTGGGCGGCTGGTCCCTGCCCGAAGTCGCCTTCCTCTACGGCCTGTCGGCGACCGCGTTCGGCATCTCCGACCTGGTCCTCGGCTCGATGGACGTGCTCGGCGCCCGCATCCGCGACGGCTCCTTCGACACGCTCCTGGTGCGCCCCGCCCCGGTGCTGGCCCAGATCGGCGCCGACCACTTCGCACTGCGCCGCCTGGGCCGGATCACCCAGGGCACCCTGGTCCTCGGGTACGCGCTGCTCCACATCGACGTCGACTGGACGGTCGGGAAGCTGTTGTTGGTGCCGGTGATGCTGCTCTGCGGCGCGGCGATCTTCGGGGCGCTGTTCGTGGCGGGCGCGGCCTTCCAGATCCTCGCGCAGGACGCGGCCGAGGTGCAGAACGCGTTCACCTACGGCGGCAACACCCTGCTGTCGTATCCGCCGGCGGTGTTCGGCAAGGACTTCGTACGGGGCGTGACCTTCATGCTGCCGCTCGCCTTCGTCAACTGGGTGCCCGCCTCCTATGTGTTGGGGCGGCCGTACCCGCTGGACCTGCCGGCGGGCGCGGCCTTCGCCTCGCCGCTGGTGGCACTCGCCTGCTGCGCGCTGGCCGGGCTGGCGTGGCGGGCGGGGCTCAAGTCGTACCGGAGCACGGGAAGTTGAGGACTGTGGACGGGCTTGTGGACAGGTCCGCGGATGAGTCCGCGGACGAGCACTTCATTCAACTGGACCGCGTCGAGAAGGTCTTCGACGTGCGCAAGAAGACCGGGTTCATGAAACGG
Organism: Streptomyces sp. NPDC050528; assembly: GCF_044457795.1. Lineage (NCBI taxonomy): Bacteria > Bacillati > Actinomycetota > Actinomycetes > Kitasatosporales > Streptomycetaceae > Streptomyces > Streptomyces sp. NPDC050528. The sequence continues at coordinate 45,194 of NZ_JBITHH010000019.1, read as the reverse complement.
GAGCGGCGCCAGGTGCGGGCCGTCGACTCGATCTCCTTCACCGTGGCACGCGGCGAGATGGTCGGCTACATCGGCCCGAACGGCGCCGGGAAGTCGACCACCATCAAGATGCTCACCGGCATCCTCACCCCGAGCGGGGGCCGGCTGCGGGTCGCCGGCATCGACCCGTCCCGCGAACGGACCCGGCTCGCGCATCGCATCGGCGTGGTCTTCGGCCAGCGGACCACCCTCTGGTGGGACCTCCCGCTGATCGACTCGTACAAGCTGATGCACCGCATGTACCGCATCCCGGACGCCCGTTACACCGAGAACCTCGACCGCTGTGTCGAACTCCTCGAACTGGGCGCCCTGTTGGACGTCCCTGTCCGCCAACTCTCGCTCGGCCAGCGGATGCGCGGCGACATCGCGGCGGCCCTGCTGCACGACCCCGAGGTCCTCTACCTCGACGAACCGACCATCGGCCTGGACGTCATCTCCAAGGCCAAAGTCCGGGAGTTCCTGCGGGACTTGAACGCCGACCAGGGCACCACGGTCCTCCTCACCACCCACGACCTCCAGGACATCGAGCAGCTCTGCTCCCGCGTGATGGTCATCGACCACGGCCGCCTGATGTACGACGGCCCCCTCGCCGGGCTGCACGAGGCGGGGGAGAGCGAACGGACCCTGGTGGTGGACCTGGAACGGGAGTTGCCCCCGATCGAGGTACCCGACGCGCGGGTGGTCAAGGTGGAGGGCCCCCGGCAGTGGCTCGCGTTCCCGGCGTCGGAGTCGGCGGCTCCGCTGGTCGCGCGGATCGCGGCGGAGTATCCGATGGTGGACCTGTCGGTGCGGGAGCCGGACATCGAGGCGGTGATCGCCAAGATGTATGCGGAGCAGGCCGAGAAAGCGGTGTCGTAGCCCCGGGTCAAGTCACGTCATGGCCCTGCGCGGAGTCACCTCGTAGGCTGCTCTGTATGACCGACGACGCAGTCCCGGAGCTCCGCGCATCCGACGCCGACCGTGAGCGAGTCGCCGAGGTGCTGCGCGACGCCGTCGCGGAGGGCCGCCTCGACATGGAGGAGTTCGAGGAGCGGCTGGAGGCGACCTACAAGGCGCGGACGTACGGCGAACTGACCCCCATCACCCGGGACTTGCCCGCCGTCGGCGTTACCCCGCCACGGGTGAACATGGTCAAGGAGCCGGTGGACAGCGGGAGTTGGGCCGGGCGGATCGTCGGCGGCGAGGGGTCCTCGACCGGTGCCGTGGCCGTCCTGTCCGGGTTCCAGCGCAAGGGACGGTGGACGGTCCCGAAGCGGTTCACCTGCTTCTCCTTCTTCGGCGGCGGCGAACTCGACCTGCGCGAGGCGAACTTCGCGGACCGCGAGGTCGAGATCAACTGCATCGCGATCATGGGCGGCGTCCAGATCACCGTGCCGCCGGGCGTCGAGGTCGTCGTCCGCGGCATCGGCATCATGGGCGCCTTCGACCAGAGCCAGGAGGGCGTGCCGGGCGACCCGGGCGCCCCACGTGTGATCATCACGGGCTTCGCCTTCTGGGGCGGCGTCGGCGTGGAACGCAAGGTGACCCGCGCGGAACGACAACGCCTCAAGGAGGAGCGCCGCCAGCAGAAACTGGACCGGGGCTCCCCGACCAGGGAGCTCTACGGCTCCCACCGCGACGCCCTCGCCGGTCTGCACGACGCCCACCGCGAGGCCATGGAGGAACACCGCGAGGCGATCCGCCGCCGCCACGAGGAGCGCAGGGAACGGCACGAGGAGCGGCGCGAGCGGCACCGGGAGCGGCGGGGGCGCAGGCACCGGGACTGGGACTGACGGTTTTCCGGGAGGGGGACCGGGTTACAGCTGGGCCGGGACCGCGCCCTTGAGGTCACCCAGGTCAATCGTGGCGGCCATCTTCCGGTAGCCCCGGTCGCTGGGGTGCAGATGGTCGCCCGAGTCGTACTGCGAGGCGAACCTGCGCGGGTCGTACGGGTCGCGCAGCGCCTTGTCGAAGTCGACGACGGCGTCGTAGACCTTGCCGCTCCTGATCGCCGCGTTGACCTGCCGGCGTACGGCGTCGCGGCCCGCCGAGGAGCGGGGGTGGCCGCCGAAGGGCATCAGGGTCGCGCCGATGACCTTGATGCCGCGGGCGTGCGCCTGGCGGACCAGGGTGCGCAGGCCGGTGACGATCCGGTCGGCGGTGGCGCCGTGCAGGACGTCGTTGACGCCGAGGTCGATGACGACGACCTTGACGTTCGGGCGGCCCAGCACGTCCCGGCCGAAGCGGACGAGGCCGCTCTGGTTGATGGCGGGAGTGCCGTCGAGGCTCGCGAGTATCTGGTTGCCGCTGACGCCCTCGTTGACGACGCTGTAGCGGGGCACGTCCTGCCCGGCGGCCACGGCCGCGCGCAGCCGCTGCGAAAAGGCGTCCGGCCAGCGGCGGTTGGCGCTCTCCGTCGAGGTGGACCCGTCGGTGATCGAGTCGCCGAACGCGACGACCGTACCGTTCGCCTGGTCGCTCAGCACGTCCACCGACGTCAAGTACCGCCAGATCGCGGTGCGTTCACGGTACGGCGTGCCGGTCGCGTCCTCGGCGTGGTCGCCGTCGGCGAGATAGGAGATCTGCCGTGCGTACGGGTGGTAGGTGGCCGGTCCCGACGCGCTGGGGGAGTAGGTGGTGACCAACAGGTCGGCGCCCGCCGGGACTTGGAGGCGCACGGCGTCGCTGAGTATCTGTCCCCCGGCCGGGATCGTGACCGAGGTCGCGCCGCCGCCGAAGGTCAGCCGGCGCATGGTGTCCTTGGCCGCGGTGGGGCTGTTGTCGGCGGCGGCGACGGCGATCGAGACGTGGGTGAGGGTGAGCGGGACCCGGCCGTAGAGGTTGGACAGGGTGATCCGGGCGCCCGCGCCGCCCGCGCTCGTGTGGACGATGTTGCGCACCGAGCGGCCCGCCGTGTCGACCCGCTTGGTGCCGGACTCGCCGGCGACGGGGGCGGCGGCCCAGGCGCCGACCCAGGTGCCGGCCGAGGCGGGGGCGGCGGAGTTGCCGCCGGAGCGGGAGCCCGAGGAGTTCTTGCCGTCGTCGATGCCACCGTCGCCGGCGGAGGCTCCGACGTATATGCAGAGCGAAAGGACCGCGATCAAGGTGATGATCGCGGACAGTAGGGCACGCTGCTTTGTGGGGGACACCCCCACATCCCCAGCACGTCGCTTGGTCACGCGGTACTGATCTCCTCGGGTGAGTGGCAGGACCCTGCCATTTTGCCCGATCGGGTGACAACGGGAACTCCTGTCCCGTTCCGGGAGTCGGTCAGGAAGGGACAATATGCACGGTACCGGCGAACGGGTGGAGCGGATGGAACGGACAGAGGCGGGGCTGGGGGCGGCGACCGAGCGTGACGGCTCCCGCCGCACGATGACCACGTTCAGCGCCGCCGACCAGGAGAGGCAGCGCGGCGTCCGGCGGATGAAACTGACGGCGCTGGCCCTGCTGCTCTTCGTGGCCGTCGTCTACGTCCTCGCGAAGTGGGCGTCGCACTCGGGTGCGGGACCCTGGGCGGGCTATGTCGCCGCCGCGGCCGAGGCCGGCATGGTCGGTGCGATGGCCGACTGGTTCGCGGTCACGGCCCTGTTCCGCCACCCGCTGGGCCTGCCCATCCCGCACACCGCGATCATCCCCACCAAGAAGGACCAACTGGGCGTCTCCCTGGGCGAGTTCGTCGGCGAGAACTTCCTCTCCGAGGAGGTCGTACGACAGCGCCTGCACGCGGTCGGCATCGGCAGCCGCCTCGGCGCCTGGCTGGCGGACCCGGACCACGCGGACCGCGTCACGGCGGAACTGTCGGCCGCGCTCCGGGGCGCCCTCACGGTCCTGCGCGACTCGGACGTCCAGGCGATCGTCGGCGAGGCGATCACCCGCCGGGCCGACGCCCAGGAGATCGCGCCCGGGATAGGGAAAACGCTGGAGAAGATCGTCGCCGACGGCGGCCACAAGCGGGTCGTCGACCTGATCGTCGCCCGCGCGCACGACTGGCTGGTCCTGCACGACGAGCAGGTCATGGACGCGGTCGAGGGCGGCGCACCCGGCTGGACCCCGAGATTCGTCGACAAGCGCATCGGCGAGCGCGTCTACAAGGAGCTGCTCCGTTTCGTCACGGAGATGCGTGACATGCCCTCCCACCCGGCCCGCGGCGCGCTGGACCGGTTCCTCGGCGACTTCGCCGCCGACCTCCAGTCCGACACGGAGACCCGCGCGCGCGTGGAACGCCTCAAGGGCGAGGTCCTCGGCCGCGGCGAGGTCCAGGACCTGATCGCCAGCGCGTGGACGTCCGTCCGGTCGATGATCGTCTCGGCGGCCGAGGACGAGCGCAGTGAGCTACGGCTGCGGGTGCGGGCCTCGTTGATGTCGCTGGGGGCGCGGATGGCCGTAGAACCGAAGCTCCAGGCGAAGGTCGACGGGTGGGTGGAGGGCGCGGCGGTGTACGTCGTCACGACCTACCGCAAGGAGATCACCTCCCTGATCACGGACACGGTGGCCGGCTGGGACGCCGAGCACACGACCCGGAAGATCGAGGCGAACATCGGGCGTGACCTGCAGTTCATCCGGATCAATGGCACGGTGGTGGGGTCGTTGGTGGGGTTGTTGATCTATACGGTGACGCGGCTGGTGGGGGTGTAGGTGCGGGTGTAGGCGGGGTGTAGGGGGCGAATTCCGGGGGCACCCGGAGGGGGTTCGCTCGACGAGGAGGAACCCCGATGGCCAGTGCGAGTGTGAGTGCCGGGACCCAGGGTGGGGGTGGGGGCCGGACGATCACCTCGTCCATCCCCGCCCGTCTGGACCGCCTTCCGTGGTCCCGCTGGCACTGGACGATCGTCATCGGTCTCGGCACCGTGTGGATCCTCGACGGCCTGGAGGTCACGGTCGTCGGCAACATCTCCAGCCGCCTCTCCGAGCCGGGCAGCGGTCTGCCGATCAGCTCCGGTCAGGTCACCGGTATCGCGGCGGCGCTGTATGTGGCGGGCGCGTGTGTGGGTGCGCTGTTCTGGGGCCATCTGACCGACCTCTACGGCCGTAAGAAGCTCTTCATGATCACGCTGGTGGTGTATCTGGCGGCGACGGCTCTGACGGCGGCTTCCTTTTCCACGTGGTGGTTCTTCACGTTCCGTTTCCTCACCGGCTTCGGGATCGGTGGCGAGTACGCGGCGATCAACTCGGCGATCGATGAGCTGATTCCGGCGTATTGCCGGGGCCGCGTGGATCTGGTCATCAACGGCAGTTTCTGGGTGGGCGCGGTGGGTGGGTCGTTGTTGTCGATCGTCGCGCTGAACACGAGCATCTTCGCGGCGGACGTGGGCTGGCGGCTGACCTTCGCGCTGGGGGCTGTGCTCGCGCTGGTCATTCTTCTCGTACGACGGCATGTGCCGGAGAGTCCGCGGTGGCTGTTGATCCATGGCCGGGATCGGGAGGCGGACGAGGTGGTGACCTCGATCGAGCGGCGGATCGAGGCGGAGCAGGGGCATGAACTGCCGCCTGCCGAGGGCGAGATCACCATCCGGCAGCGCAAGAGTGTTTCCTTTGCCGAGATCGCCCGTACGATCTTCCGGGACTATCCCAAGCGTGCGACGCTCGGTTTCTCGCTTTTCATCGGGCAGGCGTTTCTCTACAACGCGATCACTTTCGGCTTCGGCGCGATCCTGACGAAATTCTTCAATGTGCCTACGGGGAATACGGGTTACTACTTCGCGGTGATCGCGGTCGGTAATTTCCTGGGTCCGCTGCTGTTGGGCAAGCTGTTCGACACGGTCGGGCGGCGGGTGATGATCTCGTCTACGTATCTGTTGTCGGGGTTGTTGCTGTTCGGTACGGCGTGGTTGTTCGACCGGGGGTCGTTGAGCGCGACCACGATGACGGCGTGCTGGTGCGCGGTTCTGTTCTTCGCTTCGGCGGGTGCGTCCAGTGCGTATCTGACGGTTTCGGAGATCTTCCCGATGGAGACGCGGGCGATGTCGATCGCGTTCTTCTACGCGCTGGGGACGGCGGCGGGGGGTATCAGCGGGCCGCTGCTGTTCGCGGATCTCACGGGGACGGGGAGGGTCGGTGACACGGTGCTCGCGTTTCAGATCGGGGCGGGGTTGATGTGTGCGGCGGGGTTGGTGGCGGCGGTGTTGGCGGTGCGGGCGGCGGGGCGGTCGTTGGAGGACGTGGCTACGCCGTTGACCGCGGTGGAGTCGTGAGGGGTGGAGTCGCGAGGGGTGGATCTGAGTATGCGTACTCTGTTGCGGCTTCGGCCCGCGGAGAACCCTCGTACGCATGACCGAGAAGCTGCTGAGCCCCCTGCGGACGTGCCCCTGGCCGGAACGCTGGTTGACCCGGATGCTCGGTGCGGGGGTTGCGACGGTGGCGTATGTCGTGTGCGTGCCGTCGGGATCGGTGCCGGGCGGGGTGCACGTCGGTGGCGGGGTGGCACTCGGGGTGATCCTGGTGGTGCTGGCGGGCTACTTCGGCCGTAGGGACGACTTGGCCTGGCCGGTGGTGCTGGTGGCTGTGCCGCCGGCTGTGCAGATGTATCTGTCTTTCGAGTCGGAACAGCCGTTGGCCTGGGCGTCCGCGACGTTGGTGGTCGCGGCGGGCACGTTGGTCGCGGCGGGGGTGGGACGCTGCTTCAGGCCGCGCGGCGAGGAGGATGTGGCCGACGGTGTGTTGTGTGCCCGTCGGTGACCGTCCGCAGGATCGTTGTCGGGTGCGGGTTCGGTGGGGGCTGGTCGCGCAGTTCCCCGCGCCCCTGGGTGGTTGGGGGTGCGGCTTTGTGCCTTGGTGCGGGTGCGTTGTGGTTCGCCTGGGGTGCGTTGTGGGGCGGCGCCGCGCCGGGGGGTATCCGTCCTCGGATCGGCGCGGGGGCGTTTCTCAAGAGCGGGGCGGTGTTGAGCGCCGACCGCTGCGGGCGGACACCCCCCGACACGACGCCTCGCGCCGTACGCGGCCGACCGAGTCACGCGTGGCGGTCGGCTACCGCCCAGGATGCGAGGGCTACGGCGCCGGCGACCCCGAAGACGGCGGGCCAGGCGCCGATCTTCTTGGTCCAGCGGGCCACGCCGTACCTCCTGGTAGCAGGTCATCCTATTCAGGCGATAAGAATCGCCTGGCAAATAGCTGAGTGAATTCTCTGAATTCATGCCGGGTTGCTGTGCAACCTGAAACTTATTTTACCTGCGTGACCATCCATTGAGATTCAGGTGAGAACGTCGATAATCTTGCCAACGATCGCGCGAGCGGCCGACCGGCGCCGCCCCCTGCGTGTCTCACCCCTGCCTGCGACCGCTGACGAGCGGCGATGGGTGCTGCCCATGCGGCTGGGACATCTTTCTGGAATTGAAGGAGTGGTCCGTGAGTAAAGAAAGAACCCGTCTCGTGCGTACGAGACGGACCTGGCGTGGAATTGCCGGGGCTGTTACGGCGGTTGTGCTGGTCGGTGGTGGTTTCGCCGTGGCCAATGCCTCGACGGACAGTCAGACGGGTACATCGGCCGCGGGCGTCAAGCGTCCGGTCGACAAGAAGGCCACCGGCGTCGGTGCCGTGGTCAGCGCGGCCAACGCGTTCCTGAACACGCTGGACGCCGACCAGCAGGCGGAGGTGCTGCTGGACTTCTCGCAGGCGAACGCCACCGCGTGGTCGAACCTCCCGTGCGGCTCGTCCTGCCGCCCCGGCATCCAGCTGGGTTCCCTGACGGACACTCAACTCGCCGCCGCCATGAAGGTGGTGAAGCTCGCCACGGGCACCGGCAAGGGCACCGGGTACGACCAGATCACGCAGATCATCAAGGCCGACGACGTGCTCAACGCCGCACAGAGCACCAGCTCCGCGGGTCCGGCGCCGTCGGACACCGCGTCGAGCACGGCCTCCGCGGACCCGTCCGCCAGCTCGACGGCCACGGATGCTCCGACCGACGTCCCGACCGGCACCCCGCCGTCCGGCGGCACCGGGGGCGGCGGCATGGGCGGCTACGGCAGCGGCGTCTACTTCCTCGCCTTCCTCGGCACCCCCTCGGCGACCGGAACCTGGCAACTGCACTTCGGCGGCCACCACTTGGCCCTGAACCTCACCTACAAGAAGGGCAAGGTGGCAGGCTCCAGCCCCTTCTTCGTCGGCGTCGAGCCGAGCACCTGGACGGACGACGCGGGCACCACGTACTCGCCGCTCGCGACCATGCGCAACGGCCTCCTCGCCCTCACCGGCAGCCTGAGCACGGAACAGTTGGCCACCGCCAAGCTCTCCGAGTCGTTCAGTGACGTCCTCCTCGGCCCGGGCCAGGACGGCCAGTTCCCGGAGACGAAGGAGGGCATCAAGGTCAGCACGCTCTCCCCGAAGCAGAAGCGGCTGGTCCTGAAGGCCATCCACCCCTGGATCGCCAACGTGGACGACGCCACCGCGAAGAAGCTCATGAAGACGTACGAGCATGAGCTGAACCAGACCTACGTCGCCTACTCCGGCGGCACCGCCCTCGACACCCAGGGCGACTACGTCCGCATCGACGGCCCCGGCGTCTGGGTCGAGTTCGTCTGCCAGAACGGTGTCGTGTACCGGGACCAGATCCACTACCACACCGTGTACCGCGACCACACCCGCGACTACGGCAGCGAGTTCACCTTCTCATGATCCGACCGCGAACTTGGCTGACCACAGCGCTACTTCGCCTGGTGGCCGGGATCGCGATCGCGGTACCGGCGGCGCTCCTGCTCGGAGCGTCGCCGGCCGCCGCGCACCCGATGCCGCACTCCGTGGTCCAACTCGACGTGTACCAGGCCTCGGTGACCGCACGGCTGGCCCTGCCGGTCGACGACTTCTCCCGGGCGAGCGGCATCGATCTCAACACGGTCAAGTCAACCGCCCTGGCCAGTAAGGCTGTTGCGATCCGTGCCTACCTCGCCGGGCACATCCACCCGACCACCCTCAAAGGCAAGGCCTGGCAGGTCACCATCGGTGCGCTGAGCCTCAGCCGTACCGAACAGACCTCCACCGGCCCGTACCGCGAGCTGGTCGCGAAGGCCGTTCTCACCCCGCCCGCGGGAGCGGACGTACGGCACTTCATCCTTGGCTACGACGTGATCGTGCACCAAGTGGTCACGCATATAACGCTGGTGTCGGTGCGTCAGGACTGGGCCGCGGGTCGGGTCGAGGGTGACGGTGCCACGCAGGTGGGCACCATTCGCCTCGACGTCCGGCACATGAAGGTGCCGCCGCTGACCGTCGACCTCGGCGAGGGGAGTGCCTGGCGCGGGTTCGTCGCGATGCTCGAACTGGGCGGCAACCACATCCTCACCGGCACCGACCATCTGTTGTTCCTGCTCATCCTGTTGCTCCCCGCACCGCTGTTGGCGGCCGGCGGACGCTGGAGGGGCCTGGCCGGACCGCGTGCGGCGATCAGGCGCATCGGCGGTATCACCCTCGCCTTCACCGTCGGCCACTCCGTCGCCCTTGCGGCAACTGCCCTCACCCGCTTCGAGATCCCCGGCCGCCCGGTCGAGGCGTTCATCGCGGCCAGCATCCTGGTAGGAGCGGTCCACGCGATCAGACCCCTGTTCCCCGGCAGGGAAGCGGTAGTTGCGGGCGTCTTCGGCCTGGGCCACGGCATGGCGTTCTCGTTCGTCCTAGCCGAAATGCACCTGTCCACAGCCCAGCTGGCGACCAGCCTCCTTGCCTTCAACCTGGGCATCGAGCTCGTCCAACTCCTGCTGGTCTGCCTGGCGTTGCCCTCGCTGCTGGTCCTTGCGAGGGTGCGGGTGCAGCCCGCGCTACGGGTGGGCGGTGCGCTCGTCACGGCCACGGCGGCTGTCGGCTGGCTGGCGGATCGGTTGGGGCTGCCGAACCCGGTGGCCAGGGTGGCCGACAGCGCGGGGTCCCATACGACGGGGATGCTGGTGGTGCTTGCGGTGGGGGCGGTGACGGCCGTGGGGGCGGGCGTGTGGACGTTCGTTGTCCGCCAACGGGGCCGCGAGGTACCGGAGTTGGTGCTCTCCCCACTCCCGTAGTGCCGTAGTCCGTCGGAACGGAACGCGGAGAGTGCGGGTCCGGGGAAGCAGGCTCCCCGGACCCGCACTCAACTACCCAGCGCTGTACGGGATCGCGATCATTGGGTCACGAAGACAGCCACTCCGTCGCGTTGAGGGCGAGGGCGGCGTTGGTGGCGCCGGTGTCGTTCCAGCCGTCGTAGAGCGTGTTGCCGGACTGGCCGGTGCCGTCGTCGATCGGTGAACTGTCGCCCCAGAACGCGACCTTGCCGCTGCCGAAGGTGCTGGTCGCGAAGAAGGCGCCGGTGTTCCCGGAGTAACCGGAGCGGTAGAGCAGCCCCTTGGCGGCGGAGTTGTCGGCGGGCTTGATCGTGGCCGTGGTGCCGTTGGCGATCAGGCTCTTGGTGACGGTGCCGAAGGAGCCGTGCAGTACCGGGTTGGTGCTGTCGCTGATGGCGGCCGGGTAGCCGGAGCTGATGTTGAGCGAGTCGATGGAGAAGCCGAACGGGTCCGTGGAATCAACGCTGTTGTTGGTCATCAGATCGTTGAGGATCTGGACCGCGTCGTAGCCGTCGTTGTTGCGGTCGGACCCGGTGTGGTCGGAGATCATGAACAGCCCGCCGCCGGCCTTCACGAAGTTCATGATGGCGGTCTTCTCGGCGGTCGTGAACTTGATGTTCGGCTCGGGCAGCACGAGCGTGTCGAAGTTCGAGAGGTCGGTGGCCGACGAGCCGCCGTAAGTGAGCGCGCTGGTCGCGGTCTTGAGGCTGTAGTCGCCGGTCTTCTGCAGGGCGATGCCCCACGAGGAGAGCGCCCCGGTCCAGTCCTTGTCGGAGGAGGGGGAGGAGTCCTGGGACAGCGGGTCCGGCTTGCTGGTGGAGATGATCCAGTCCGCGTTGCCGGCTTCCTCGGCGTGGCCGTCGTCGAACAGGACGCGGTGCGTGGTGGCCGCGTGCGCCGGGGTGACGGTGGCCGCCTGGACGGCAGCGCCGGTGGCGAGCATGCCGAGCACGGTGAGGGCGGTGGTGAACCTACGACGGGACGTGTAGGCACGTGTCATGGACTTGCCAAAGCTGAGCATCCGGTGAACCTCCGTGAGTGGGGGGATTCCATCAGTGGGGGGTGGAATGGGCGGGGGGTGCGGGTGCGGTACTACGGGTACTACAGGTGCTGCGGTTCCCACGGGTATTGCGGGTACTACGGGTGTTGCTGACTGCGGTGAATCTTCGCGCGTAGAACGGTAGTTGAGTGATCACCGATCGACACAAGGGAGGACGGTACACAGGAGATCGGGGGTGTTGGGAGACTCTCCGGGCGGTTCACGTAGATCTCTTACTCGGCGCTGCCGGGGTGGGGAAATGGCGCGGTGCCGGGCGCGATGACGCATGGCGACCCGGCACCGAAGTGCTGACGTGCGGATGTCGAGGAGCTACCGAACCGCCTACCGAACGTCGACGAAGTCGCCGGCCGCTGTGGCCGCGGCGGTGGTGGCCGTACCCGCGAAGACGTAGCGGTAGTAACCGTCGACCGTGGCCTTCGTGGTGGTCTTCAGGACGCCGGTGCTGTTGGTCTTGACCGTCTTGAGGGTGGTGTAGGTGCTGCTGCTCTTCTTGCGGAACTGGAGTTTCACGGGCTGGGACACGTAGCCCGCGTACTTGCCCGTCGACCAGTTAGCGCGGGCGAGCTTGCCCGTGACCGTGATGGTCTTGCCCTTCTTGACCGGCTCCGGCGTGGCGTTGGCGGTCAGCGTGGCGGCCTTCTTGATCGAGGTGGTGGCGACGTCGTCGTCGGCACTGGCGTTCGCGTACAGGTCCCAGGCCCCCAGGAACAGCTTCCAGGTCCCGGCCACACCGTTGTCCTTCATGTCGGTGGCGGGGTGGATGTTGAAGACGGCCTTGCAGGTGTACGTGCCCTGCGTCGCCGTCTCCGTGCAGGCGGGGTCGTCGTCCGTACCCAGGCCGCCGGTGATGCCGGCCGTGGTCGAACTGTCGGTGCCCTGCCACAGGAACGCCTCGGTGAGCGCGATACCGCTCGCGTTCGTGGCGGTGTACGTCACGGTGACGGACTTCGTGCCGGTGGTGCCGAGAACGATGTCCTTGCCGCCGTTGATGACGGCGTGCGAGAACTTGGTGTTGCCCGAGGAGTCTCTGGGCTGAACGGCCTTCGCACCGAAGGAAGTCAGCCCCGCCACCGCACTCGGACGCTCCGCCGCCTGAGCGACGACCGGAAGCGCGAGCGCGGACAGGACGACGGCACCGGAAACAGCGACGGCAGCCGCAACACGTATACGCATGAAACCCCCACAGGAACCTGAGAGGCCCGCCCAAGTCTCCCCTTGGCCGGGCCTGTTGATCTCCGCATGATATGGACTCAGGTCGGAAATGGTGAAGATCTCTTGGGCAATAAGTGCGTAAGGGGGCAGTGGGGCAGGGGGAGTTGCTACCGACCAGCCGTCGGCGGTCTGGCTGCCCGTCGCCGAACACGTTCAGGCGTTACTCCAGAAGGCAAGGGCCTTGCTGATCAACCCTCTTGCCGACTCTCCGTGGCACGCCGCACCGCTGAGGGCGTCGAACGCCTTGTGGTGGAGGGCCAGTTCAGTGGCGTCGGTGATGTCCACGCCGCAGGAGACGAGTTCGTAGTGGGCGCGGTCCTCACCCATGTTGAATCCGGGCATGGGGACGACGCCGAACTCGGCGTCGGCAGGGAGGATCCCCAGGCCGAGCGAGGGCAGGTCCATGTCCCGGAGGAGACGCTCCAACTGCTCGCACATGACCTGACTGCCCCCAACGTTCGTGTACAGGGCCTGTTCGCCGAGGACCACGTCATAGCGGTGCTCACCGTCGTACAGAACCTGCTGCCGCTCCATGCGCTTGGCCACGCCCGCCGGCACGTCGTCGGGAACTCCGAGAAACTCGACGACGCGCCGCAGGATCACGGTCGCGTACGCCTCGGTCTGGACCGTGCCCCAAATCATGTTCGGGACATACGCCTTGCCATGCCGAGTCTGCTGATACCAGCCGATTACCTCGTCCTGGATGTCTTCGGTGCCGGTGGACAGACGCTGTTGCCATGGGGTCGAGCTGGTCACTGGATCTCTCCTCTCGATTGCCTCGGACGCCGATGTCCAGCCGCCAACGAGGTCACGTACTCCTCAAAGGGCACCGACTCGGCAAGGGCGATCCGCTGATACTCCTGGAATGGTTCTGGGGCGCCCTCGTACACCTCCCGGCTGATCTGAGTCCCGTCGCGCTCATAGTGCATGAGCACGATCTGGGAACGGTCGAACATCCAGAAGTCCCGCACTCCATCAAGGGGGTTGGGACGTCCGGTCACATCAAGGATGCGAACGGCTTCCCCGGCTTCGATGTTGTGGCGGTAGTACTCGAACTCGAAGCGGAGATAGTCCGTGAGGGGCTGCGTCACGATGTGCACCCGCCCGACCCGGCGACCGCCGGCGACGTACGCCTTGACCCGGTCGGACCAGGGCTGAGTCGCATCGCGCGTTACCGGCTCCCCGGCCAGGAACCGCCGGATCGCTTCTTCCTCCTGCGGCACGCGGTAGACGGGCAGAGCCTCCAGGCGCCATGCCTCCTGTTGCATGGAGTCGAACGTTTTCCGCCAACCCTCACGAGCCAAGAGCACGCACAGCCCCCTCAGAACCAATTCTGCGATCTTCACGACTACTTCCCCCTCGATGGGGCGAGCATTCTCTATTGCCGTTGCCCGGCAGCCATTGCTCAAGAACTGTCAAGGTTGCCAACGGCCAAGAGAAACAGTGCACTTGTTCAGAAGTTAGGCAACGCAATCCAGCCAGTGAGCAGGATGTCGTGGTTGACGAAGAGCGTGTCGAGGTCGATACGTCGGCGGATGTACGCCGTCCAGGTCGCACGCGGCAAGTCCGTGTATGCGGCGACCACGCGGGCGCGGTTCGCCTGAGTGAGGATCCAACGGGCCTGGTCGGACTTGTTGCTACGGCCGCTGAAGTCGCGCGCCAGCTGCCACAGCTCCTCACCCTCGCTGAGCACGTCGACCACGGCGACGATCCCGATGTCACCCAGGCCGCGTTCGTCGCTGGACTGGGTGGTGTAGGCGACGGTGAGGGCTTCGAGGGGGAAGACGGTGACACGGCTGGTTGCGGTCAGCTCGGTCAGGGACACGAGAGGGTGGTCCGTTTCTGACGGAGAGGGCGAGCCGGGTTTCCCTTAGGGAGAGGACCTGGCCCGCCCTGGTGAGCAGCGGTTGGCGATGCGGATCAGCAGCAGGGGCCGTCGCCGCAGCAGGCGGGCGCGTTACATTCGGCGGCTGTGCCCCACAGGTGGTCGTCGACCTCGAAGCCGGCTGCTCGGATCTTGCTGACGACGGAGGTCATCAGGCCGCGGTTACGGGTCTTGCTGTTCGGCTGGTGGTGCAGGAAGTAACCGAAGGTGCGCTCGCACCAGTCGGCGTACCAGTCGGTGTGAAGGATGAGGGTGTGCCAGCCGGGGTCGACCTGTTGCGACGGGGCCATGGCGGCACCCTCGCCTGTTGAGCCCATCACGAAGACCAGGGCGAGGGCCTGGTCGACGACACGGTCTGCGACGGCGTGTTCCAGGCCGTATTCGTCTGCGCAGAACGCGGTGAGCATGGCGAAGTCGGCGTCGGGGACGAGGGAGCGGCCGGTACGGGTTCCGATGGAGACGACGGTGGTCATCGAGTGACCCCCTTCCTGCTTGTCGTGTTGCAAGGCGGGGTCGGGCCGGGCGGCTTCTCGGGGCCAGGCGGGGTTGAACTGATCACGGTGTCACCTCATAGTTGGTGGATTTTGGGCGAGATGGGGTGCGATTCGAGTGGGAGTCCGTCAAGTCGGTGTATTCGGGTGCTGACGCCTCGTCGATAGGTACTCCGCGAAGGATTTACAGGGCACTTCTTGTGCAGGTAGACCGTGCTTCCACCGGCGGATGACGAGACCTTGTCGTGTTCGTCGTATTCCTCGCCGTGGTGAATCGTCTGGTCAATAGCTCCGCACATCACGGCGAAGGGTCTCCTTCCAGATCGCTTTCCAGGCCTGGTGCAACTGCTGGGCTTCCGGGCACATCCGGTCTGGTGTGGCCTTGCAGACATGGCAAGCAAGGTAGTGATTGGTGAGGGTGCCGAACGCCTTGGAGACTTCGTGACACGCCGTGCAGCGCGAGCATCGGCACGGAGGCCATTCCGAGGTGATCGAGGGAATCAGACCGTTGCCGCCGAACACGGCGCGTTCCGGGCCCCAGGTCTTCCCGGAGTCGCGGGAAACGCGCATTGTCATCAGGGCGCGGTTAGCGAAGAGTCTGGTAGAGGGGCACACGTTACGCCCTGGAAGGTCTTTCGCTCTGGAAGGTCGTTCCGTAGGTTCGTGCGACTGAAGTTTCTGCGGTACCGCCATCCGTCCTCCCCGGCTTGGTGACGCTTCTATGATTCACCGGGCGAGAGGGTGATCCGAACACTATTCCCGTTGCGGACTAAAGATCATCGGTAGGAGTTGGCCCACTGCTTCATCAATTCCCTTGCTTCGTCGCCGAAGTAGGCACACTGTTCAAAAAGAGAGAACACGATGAGATACTCGGAAATGTCTCTGGAGTCCCGAAAGATCATGCGGCCGGTGAAGTTCTCGACCGTGGCCAGCCGGTTGTCGTAGATCGTGAACGTGTTCATCGGACCGCGTGCCATTTCGGTTCCGACCGGAAGGATCCCGATGCGGATATTTGGCAGGTGGGACAGCGATACCAGGCGATCGATCTGGACCGCCATGGCGGACGGCGGGGCGATTGCCCACCGTACCGCCTGCTCCGTCAGGAGGAAGGTGAAGGCCTTTGACGCGTCATAGAGGACGGCTTGGCGTTCCAGCTTGCGTGCCACAGTATTCGAGGAGTTTCCCGGCGTGTGAGTAAGACTGGCACGAACATACTCCGGTGTGGCCAACAGGCCTGTAATCATGGCAGGAAGGAAGTATCTAAGTTCCGTTGCTTCACCCTCCAAGGAAGCGAGCTCGGCCTGTCGTTTCTCCATTCCGCGGCGCCGGGAAGCGCGTTTATCCTGCCACTCGGTATTCGCGATGCGTGCGAGAGCCGTGACTTCCCCAACTATTTCAGCAGGGGCATCAAGCGCCCGGAGGATACGTTCCACATCAACGAGCTTCGGCGTCTTCTTACCAGTCTCGAACTTGCTGATTTGACTCTGAGACATGTTGCAACGACGAGCGAGCCGGTCCCCAGTGAGACCGGCTCGCTTGCGCAACTCGCGCAATGTTTCTGCTAGGTCAGTTCTCGACTGCCCCAGCTGTTCAGGATCAAAGGTCACTCGAATTCTTTCACATACGCGGAGAACGGCACCGAGTGGGCGAGTGAAATCCGCCTCCACTCCAGATATGGGGAAGGATCACCAGCGAACATCTCACGATCGATCTGTGTCCCGTCCGGCCGGAAATTGAGACGCACTATGCGCTCCTCGTCGAACAACCACCAGTCGGTTCCCGAAAGGGGAAGTCCGTAGTCTTCCTCTGTGACATCCAGGATCCGGATGTTTTCGCCGGCGGCTATGTTCCCCGGAATTCCCCAAGCGAATTGGTACCGCTGATATTCCGTCAACGGCCGCCGCACAACCCGTACGCGCCCAATGGCGCGCCCTGAAGTCACGTATCCGCGTACCCGTTCATGCCAGCGCGCATTGTGGTCGGTCGGCTTCGGCTCACCGCGAAGGAAGCGGGCGACATTCTCGGCTTCTCTGGGCATGGTGTAGGTGGGCTGAGCCTCGAACCGCCACGCGTCACGTTGGTACGCGTCGAACATCCTCCGCCATTCGTCACCATCCAAGAGCACGCACGGCCTCCTTGAGTACCGACTCGGGGATCTCTACCAGAGCCTCACCGTCCGGCGGCTGGAAAGCGTCCGACATGTTCCCTTGGACCACGATGGAGCCCTTGGCCGTGCGGTAGACGTTCGGGCAGTCGTCGTCATCACAGTTGGTCCCGTTGCCCGACCCAGTGAGCCGCGTCAGTTCTTCGCGAGCCATGATGCCCCCTCTGTCCCGCCCCGCCGGAGCGACCTTTTCGGATGACGCTACGGACGGCATCGAGCCTCGTCTACGCCGACTCCGAAATATTCCCGACCTGGCATAAGTGATTGTTTGTGAGGGGCGACGTGTCCGGGAGCGGACCGTAACTTGCCACGCCTCGATGGCTATCCCGTGGCTCAACAGCGCTCAGTACTCTGGGAGTTCATGGCAAGATCTGCCGGCATGGAGTTCTCCGAAGTGGTCTGTCGACGACGCATGATCCGGCACTACACCGACAAGCCGCTGACCCCGGAGGTAACCGAACGCATCCTCGCCTCCGCCCTACGAGCCCCCTCGGCCGGCTTCTCCCAGGGCTGGGCGTTCCTCGTCCTGACCGACCCGGCCGACCGCGCCCGCTTCTGGCCGTTCGTCCCCACGCGGGTCGAGAACACCCCGACCATGCAGGACGCTCCGCTGGTCGTCGTACCCCTGGCGCACAAGGCTGCCTACCTGGCGCGCTACGCCGAACCCGACAAGGGTTGGGAGGACCGTGCAGAGGCCCGCTGGCCCGCGCCGTACTGGTACATCGACACGGGAATGGCCTCCCTGCTGATGCTCCTGACCGCGGTCGACGAAGGGCTTGGTGCCTGCTTCTTCGGGATCATGCCGGAGCATCTGCAGCCGTTCCGGGCCGAGTTCGGGGTGCCGGAGGAGTACGACCCGATCGGTGGGATCACGGTGGGGTACCGGGCTGAGGATGTTCCTGAGCAGGGCGCCCGGGTTGCGGAGCGGCGGCGTGGTGTGGGGGATGTTGTTCACCGGGGGCAGTGGGGGCGGCATGCCTGAGAGGGGAGCAGTTCGTTGACTAGCTGTTCCTCAAGGCGTGCACGAAGGAACACCAAGCCCTGCTTTGAACGGTGACCACTGGGCTCGTTGTGTACTTGGTGTCGCGCACGAGCGCGTATTCACCGGTCATCGCGCACTCGACGCACTCACCTCCGGCGCCGTTGCTGTAGGACGACGTGAACCAGATCAGACGGTTGTGGGTCCCGGCCTCTGCGCTGTTCAACTTGCGTATTCCTTCAGAACGGACTTGATCAACTGGGTGGAGCGTTGAGGACTGAGCGCCGCAGCCCGGAGGCCGTCGAATGCCTTCGTGTACTCACGAACATGATGCTCGCCCTCCAGGTACACAGCATCGGTGATGCCGTCCCGGTACACCAGGTCAGGGTCCTCCGGAGCGGGGAAGCCGAGGATGGTGAATGTGCCCGTGGCCGGATATGTGCCCGAGTCGAAGGGGAGGATCTGCAGGGTCACGCTCGGCAACTCGGCTGATTCCAGAACACGTTCGAGCTGCTCTCGCATCAGCGTCCTATCCCCGATGACGTTGCGCAGCGAGCCCTCGTTCACGACGAACCAGGCATCAGGGGCGTCGGGCCGCGCCAACATGGCCTGGCGTTCCATGCGCACTTGTACGGCCCTGTCGATGTCCTCGGCGGACATGTGGGCTCCCGTTCTGTGGAGTTCACCGATGTACGCCTGGGTCTGCATGAGTCCTGGGATCAACTCGCACTGGTACTGGCGGAACGTGGAGGCATCCTGCTCCAGGCCGATGTAGATGTTGAACCACTCGGGGACACCGGCGCCGTGCACCTGCCACCAGCCGCGCGTCTTGGCCTCCCGGGCCAACGACTTGAGGAACTCGCGCAGTTCGTCGGTCGTGTCGTAGAACCGGCAGAGGGCATCGATGTCCGACGGCTGGACCCGACCGCTGCCCGTCTCCATACGATTGACCTTGGAGCCGCTCCAGTCCAGGGCCTGGCCGACCTGCGCACAGGTGAACGCGTTCGTCTCCCGGAGCTTCTTCAGCTCGATCGAGAGACGACGACGGCGTGCCGTCGGTGAACCGGCCATCTCAACCCTCTCAACCATCCGTCGAATAGCGGGTGTTCAGTCTCGCGCCAAGACCTCTGCGTGCCAATCACTCGGAAGTGGGAATCTCTTCCTGCACATTGCACGGCGGGATGTGTTGGCGCCACTCTGGTCGGCGACGGCACACGCCGTGAGGGTGTGTGACGCTCCGCCGATCATGTCGGGATGGCATGGGACGAGAGGAGTCCTGGTGATCCAGGAAGCATGCATGTCGCGAAAGCCGTGGAACCTGGCCTTCACGGCGGATCCCGAGGAAGTGGCTGCACTTCGACGAGTCATGCGCTTGCAACTGGGCGGCTGGGGCCTGCATGACGTGACCGAGGGGGCTCTGCTCTGTGTCAGTGAGTTGGTGTCCAACGTCATCACGCATGTGGGCCCTGGCACCCCGGCCACACTCGCGGTCTCCATGAACGGCACCCATCTGCGCATCGAGGTGCACGACCCGGACACGCGAGCCCTGCCCACCCTCGTCGACGCAACCTCCGACTCCGAGGGCGGACGAGGCGTAGCTCTCGTCGATGCGGTCGCAGACCGCTGGGGTGTCTTGCTTCAACCGGACCGCAAAGTGACCTGGTGTGAGCTGGCGACAGGGGTCACCGCGCCGAACGGCCATGTGAGCGGCGCATGTGTCACTCGCGCCGAAGCCACGCTCGCTCTCTACGCAACGGTTGCAGAGCCGCTTGGGATGACGAGGCCGACCGAGTTAACCACCCGGTTTGCCGAGGAGAGGGTCATCGATGTCATCACAGACTTCCTCTACTGGCTCAGGGCACACGGCTGCGATGCGGACGACGTTCTGGATCGGGCGCAGGCACGCCTTGAAGCGTAGATCGCGGAAAATGAAGGGCTGTCGTTCCGAAGTGAACGGTGAAGCGATCCTCGGGGAGTTGTTGTCAACGGTTCATCACAGACACTGACGCGACCGACATCAGCCGCGATGTCGCTCAAGCATCGACTGTGGTACGTCAGCGATAATGGCTGGTTCCTTCTGTCCGTAGTATGCAAAATAGAGTTCGCTTCTGGCACGCGTACACAGGACGTGGAATCGCATACGAACGTCGGCGCCGGACGGATCCTCAGAGTACGAGTCCAGGTCTGGGACGAATACGCTGTCGAACTCCAATCCCTTCATGCTAGCCGTATTGACGATGCGGACTCGTCTCTTGGAGAAGTCAACGGATGATCGATTAACGTCGTTGGAAACGTAGGTTTGCATCGAGAGTTCGAGACCATGTTTGGCCAGATGTAGCTCAACTGCTCGTTGCGCCTCAGTGGTTCTGCAGAGGACTCCGATCTCGAGGTGGGGATGGGCCTTGATGTAGTGGACCACATCGCTGAGGAAGGATTGGGGAGATCCCCAATGCGTGACGCGGGGCTTTATGTCCGCCGGCTCAGGGCTAAGCAGGAACTGATGCCTGGAGTGGACCTCGTAGTGGGATGCGAGGAGTGCGATCTCACGAGTGGTGCGGTGGTTGCCCTCCAATGGGACGAACTCTCGGGTGATGTCAAGTGCCGTTGCTATCTCCGCAATCGTGCTCTGTTCTTCGGTGATGCGTTGGTCTTCATCCGCAAAAACCGTGATACTGACTCCGAGGACGCTGCATAGGTCGTAGAACCCGTTGGGTAGATCCTGGCCCTCGTCGATAACCAGATGTTCCACAGCTGGACGTTTTCTGACACAGTCGCGGATCATGTCGATCCAGTCATAGCTCCATTCACCGGTTCCGGCATTTGGTGGGGGCTTGTCGTAACTTCGCTGCCAGGTGGTACGGAGCCAGCGATGGAAAGTAGTGATACGGAACTGGTCGGACAGGCGTTGTGCGGCGTGTGCACAGTACTGGTGGAGTAGGTTGGAATGGGTGATCAGTACGGCCGGTCGACCCACGCTGCCTAGCATCCAGGCCCGGTAGATGGCCATCACGGTCTTTCCACTGCCTGGTGGTCCGGTGACGATGTGTTGCCCTTCGAACGGCATGTCGGTGACCGCTTCCTGTTCCGGAGTCAGCTCCAGGAGCGTAGGAAGCTTCATGAGACATCGACGGAATCTGCGGATTCCTCGAGTGCTGCTCGAATTACATGCTGGAAGAAGCCAGCCACATTTCCCTCCCCTATCAGGAGTGTGCGATCCAGAAGTGTATTTCCAGTCTCGCAGCAGGTCTCGGGTAGCAATGTGCAGGCGTGACATGCCGCCCGATTCAGATTGGCTAGAGATCGGCCGGTGGAGTCGGCGCACAGTGGGTCCTGCGAGCACCATTGAGCCGATTCCAGTAGGCGCACGAAAGTGTCCAGCAGATTGGGTGGCTCGCCCTGGCGGACCAGTCCGCCAAGCGTACCTTCCGAATCACCCGCAGCAGTGTAGACGAAGATCCCGGCTTGGATTGGATTGGGAGAGTCTTTGGGATGGCCCTTCGCATAGATTCGTTCGCGTAGCGAGGCCGCATTGTAGCCACTGTCGTAAGAGAGCTGTCGGATGAATTGATGGGCCAACGTATGCAACATGACGAAGCGAGGGAGCAGCTCGAGGCCTGTCTTCTCTCGGAGGCGGTCGATCTGGAACGAGGCCTCCATGTTCTCTTCGATTTTCTGGGTCCAGAGGCGAACAGATTCCCTGGATTCCCATTCTTGGATCTCCTTTTCCTTAAAGGAGATGAAGATCCCCTCGCCGTACGATTCCACGGCCGGCAGCCACTGGGGTTTGGATACCGGATTGACGGGGACAAGTCTCTCGTGGCTATCGGGTTCATAGCGTGAGAACCCTGCTAGTGCTCGGACTTCGCGGATGCGGTCGGCTACGACGACGCGATCGATCCGTTGAGCGATCAACTTGAAGGATTTACTGTCCGTCGAGCGCGCCCCGAGATCAACTTGCCTGACGGCGAATTCGCCGGTGGTGCGGGAACTCCCGGCTACGGAAGTAAACGCAGACCATTCGTCGATACTGAGATCCTCATCCGTTCCCCGTGAATCCGGGCGGGCAGTCATGTCATTCATGTGGCGGATGCGGAGTATTTCGACAAATTCCGTGGAGACCCCGCACTGCTTGGCAATGATCTTTCTGTATGGATCTGTCATCGGGGATTCTTCGTCGGCACTGATCAAATCCGGCCACAGTGCATTTCCGAGGACAGCTTGGGCGTATTTGTCATCCCCGCTCGGGTCTGAAGGCGTGGGGATATCGATTGCGGAGTGAACTTGAGGGAAGTAGACGTTGCTGGCGCCACGCTGTACGACTCTCGGAGTTTCGTCGCAATCGACCTGCTCGTCGTTTCCCAGTTGCCAGGGCTGAATTCCAGAACAGTGGATTCCGATCCTCTTTAGGCTGTTCTTCTGACTAATTCCCTCGAGAGATCGGCGGGAGTGGCAGTCCAGGCAATGAATTTCAAGCGCATCAAGGCCTGACGAATCAGGTGTGGTGACGAATTTGAGCCTTTTTCGTTGGCACTGGCGGCGTTCAGGGCTGTCCGCTGTGGAATGAGCCCACCTGCGCCAGTCAACGTCAGACATGTGGCCATTTCGGCAAACTTGGATGAAACGCATAGGGACCAACTGTGGATTTCCCGGACAGCGCCGGCACGAGGGTTGCTTGTCCTTCTGTTCCATTTCGGATCGCCAGAAGGTCATGATTCTGCAGTGTGGGCAGAATAGCCACCGTGGGAAGCGCGCATAAACTGGCCCTACCTTTGAGACGAATTCCATCTTTCCAGGGGGGACCACGGGCGCTGACCGAAAGGATTGGACTCCCAGCTTCCGTGCCAGGCGCGGAGATTCCACTTTTTCTCCATGCCCGCCCCAGCTGCGAATGTCAGCCGCTACGAAGGACTCGCCTTGCAGGTCGATAATGCCCCCCACGCCGAAGGGAGTGATCGTCTGGGTGCGCCGGACCTTCCTCCTGACGTCTTTCACCGGTCACACCCCCTGGATGGCGACCAGGCAGTCCCGGTCGACATTGCGCATCGATTGCGGCGTTTCCCACAAGCCGTGTGTCTTCCCGAAGTCCATGAGGAGTGACAATTGGGCGCGCCCTTGTGGTGAATAGTAGAGCCGGTTGCCCTGCCCACGAGCAATCTGGGCCTCTTGCCTCCAAGCCGCGATCAGGGAGTCCAGCTCAACCCCGGCAGCCTCGACCTCGGCCTCGTCTGACCTCGCCACATGTTCGAGGATGAGCTTCCGAATTTGAGCAACACCCTCGGGGTGCTCAAGCATCTCGCCGGCCCTGTCCTCTGCGGTCAGCCCGAGGCCATGACGCACCAGGATTGTCAGAGCGGCATGGAGAGCCCGCTTGCGCGAGGGGAGGGACCAGGGGGTCACACTTGTCGGTTCCACGTGTCGATAGAGGGAAGAATGGTAGACGCCGAACGACTCGTAGTGGGAGCGGTCGCGTGGCTTCGTGGAGCGGCACAGGGTCACGATCAAACCCGGCACTTTCCGCCTGCCCACACGGCTGGTTGCCTGAATGTATTCGGAGGTCGTCTTTGGCTGACCGTTCATGAGCATCAGACCCAATCTGGGCACGTCGACTCCAACGGAAAGCATGTTCGTCGTTGCCAGGAAAGAGATGCTGCCCTTCTCCTTGAAAGTTCTGCCCAGTCGGTCCAGCAGCCGCGGTTGTGCGGAACGCTCGATGTTGCTTGTCAGCTCCAGGACCGAATCGTCGGACAGGTTGCGACGGGAAGCGTCGTTGGGCATCAGATGCTCCACACGGGCCGGGATGTCGTCCTTGGCGATGGTGACCGTGCGGCCGAGTTCGCGAAGACTGTTGTGATAAGCGACCACGGTCCAGTAAGCGTCTCTCAGTTCGTCGTCGGAACTGAGCTGCTGCGGAGCTTGTAGGGCTGCTGCTCCGACGTGAACCGTGGCTGTGGAAGCGGTGTGGCCTTGAGCCATCACCCCGACATAGAGGCGCCCTGGGCGCTCATCGTCCGGGACGGCGAAGTAGGAGTCGCGTGCGTCCAGCCCGGAGGGTGGGAACAATTGTGTTCTCCGGCCGTACAGATTCTTGATCTGGCTGTGCGAGCGTCGGATGGTTGCCGTTGATGCGATCACCTTCGGCTGGATTCCATCCCAGCCGCACAACTGCAGGATCGCGGACTCATACAGGCCTACCGTCGTGCCCAAAGGGCCAGCGAGTAGATGCAATTCATCCTGGATCACCAAAGAAGGCCGAAGCGTGTCGCGGCCTCCGAAGATACGGCCGGCCCTCGGCTCCCACGCCAGCCGGGCGAACTTGTCTACAGTGCCGAGGACGAACGTCGGCGGTCGCTCGTAGAGATGCTGATCAACCACGGCCACGGGTAGGCTCTCGTGGAACACGCAGGAGTCGCGTGGGCAGTGGAAACTGAAGTCGGATGCGGTGGCTCGAATTCCAAAGTCATCACGTCGAGACTTGCGCTCAGGGGCGATCTCAGTTCCACACCAGGGGCAGCGCTCCAGCAGGAAGCGGTCGTCCGGCTCCGGCATCTGCAGGAGAACTCCGAGTTCCCGTTCGGCCTCGGCGAACGAGTTGGGTGTCGTCGCCTTACCCACCCACAGCCCGATGGAGAAGGGCTCGTCGCCGAGCCCTTCGATGTGCTGGCCGTCATGCCCCAATCGCATGTACTCCAGGGCGCAGATGGCGGTGGCCGTCCGTTGGAACTGCTGTGTGGTCAGGAGGCTGAGCGTGTACCGACTGATGACCGCAGTACCACCCCCCGCCGAGCCATGGTGCAGACGGCGCCAGACCATCTCGAAGCAGGCGGTCAGTAGATAGGCCTCCGTCTTGCCACCACCGGTGGGAAACCAGATGAGGTCTACGATCTCGCGGTCCTCGTGATTCGGCTCCATGAGGCCGCGGACGACGAGCAGAAAGAACGCGAGTTGGAAGGGATGCCAGGTGGCACTGCCGTCAGGCTCCGAGAGTTCCACGATCGGGTCGTTGCGGCGATGACGTGAGCCCGCGAGCTCACGTCGGCTGCGAAGCATTTGTAGAGCCATGGCTCGATTGGCCAGGCGGAAAGCCTCGCGCGCATTCTGCCCCGCGCGACCTTCCGCCGTGAGCGCAGCGATGCCGTCTTCAAGGCGCCTTACGGTGCCATCAATGCGGTTGAGGATATGCGAGACAGGTGCAGCAGCCCACTTCGGAAGCGAAGCCGCGCGGTCCTCCAATGAGCCGAACCAGTTGCGGTAGCCAGCAACGAACGACTCCAACTCGGATCGGAGTTCACTCACAGGTACGTTCTGGCGCGACAGATGGGCAAGATTCAGAATCGGGAGGTCGCGAGGTCCGCCCGGACGAATGTGCCCCACGATCGCTTGAGGCATCACTTCGGCGCGGACCTCGGTGACTTCTTTTCCCTTGGTGTCCCATTCGACGGCGCAGCCATGTCCGACAGCGCGGGTCACAATGTGGCGGTACTGGACGCGGAGTTCCTGTTCTTCAGGATCGCGACTGTTGAGTCGTGTGCTGGGGTACTCAAGGATCCGTCCCCCGACGGTTGTGGCCTTCAGCATGGCCTGGAAGAGCATGAGGTCCCAGCTGTTACGGAGGTCTTCGTCTTCTCGGTGTGCGTTCGCAAGTACGCACGTGACCAAGTGTCCGATCCCGAAAGGACGCCACCGCATGTGAAGCCGGGCATGACCGTCCAGTACTTGCTCGGAGGCTGATGACTCCTTTGTGAACCGGACCGTTTGTTCCTCTCGCGGCTGCCTGGTCCACATCCGCCGACCGCTGACCCGTGATGTCTCGTAGCGTGCCGCACCACAAGTGACAGCGATCACCGAGGCATCGGTGAAGAAGGAGAAACCGAGTGAGGACGGTAGCCAGGCATTGGCCTCGGCCACGGGATCGTCGGCGAATCCGTCCTCCTCTCCGGTCCCTGCCGCCTCCTCCGAGGTCTCGTATTCGCCGGCTTCGGCGGTGTGATCGCGCAGATCCTGGCCTCGCGGGTACAAGGTCCCCATGAGGTATCGCCGATCCGGCGGATCTACAAGGGTCTCCTGATCGTCTGGAGCAGGGCCGACCAACTGCCGACGCAAGTAAGTGACGAATTGATCGCGATAGTCGGCGAGTTCGTTCTCGGAGACCGTCACCCTTCTTCTCCTCCTCGTTCGAGCATTGCAGTACCCATGTCGCTCAATACTCGTTTTGCTTCTGGACTGCATGCGATCCAGAGCTGGGCTCGTGCACGTGTCCAAGCAACGTAGACCGCATCAAGCCGACCCTTGAGTATCTCTGGTTCGAGGTCGATGACACACACGACTTGGTTTTCAAGGCCTTTGAAATCTGTAACGGACGACCAGGTGACCCGGTTTCTTCTGCGCTGGGCTGCGATGGTGTCGGCGTAGCGCTCGATCTTGGCGAACCGATGAGACATGCGTGCGGCGGTGTTGTCCCAGTCTCCGGAGGCGGACAGAACAGTGATGTCCTTGGGCTCCAGTCCGTCCGCGATCAACTCATCGATGTACTCGTCCAGTGCGACCGCCTCTTGTGCGGCTGATTCAACGGTTCGATAGCGAACCGGTTCACCCTCACCTGCGATGGCTACCCCGATGTCAGCGCCGGTGTAGTTCTGGACCTGCTTCACGATCTGGACTGTGTTGCGGCAGTTCCGCGACAGCGAACTCGAGGCTGCTCCCAGTTCACGCAGGTAGTCCCAAGCATCAGCATCGAAGGCCTCAGGTGAAAGCACCTGGTTGTTCCGGTCGATCAGGAAGATCCACTGGCCGCGCTCCAAGCCATCTGCCAATAGTTCCTCAAGGCGGCTCAGGTGCTCGAACGTCATGAGGTCCTGTGCCTCGTCCACGATCAATTGGTCGAAGACCTGACCGTTCACCTCGCTGAGTCGTTCGAAGGGAAGGACTGCTACGTCTTCGTCGGCGAGGACTCTGGACACATAGGCGGCGAGGGTTCGGCTCGCGCACGTGAACAGGACGCTTCCATACGCCGACTTGCGGCGAGCAGCCTCAGCTGCCAAGAACGTCTTACCGGTGCCAGCTCCACCGGACCAGATCAGACGGCGGTTCTCCGCCAACTCGTCGATCTTGTCGTACTGTTCGGTGGTGAGACGCTCGAAGCGAACCTCCAGGTCAGCTATGCGCGATCTCAGGTTGGGGACAAGATCGAAGTCCGGGCGAATAGCCTCGAGGATGCGTGTCCGCAACCTGTCTGGGATCGGAGTCCGAGCCCACGGGTTCTGACGCAGCCAGGAGCGGCTGGCTTGACGAATCCCCTCCTCGAGACCCCGGCCTCCGTCATATTCCGTCATGCCCAGGTACTGGGCATGGGTGAAGGTCGTTGTCTTGGGTAGGTCGACATGGGGCGTGATCACCAAGTAGCCGCTCGCCACTCCCTGGTTTCGCAGGTTTCCGATCGCCTGGCCAAGCTCCCTCTCCAGCTCATGCATCCCCGAGTTCGCCTGCTCGAAAGGGCCTTCGCGCTTGGTGGTGGAGCGACCCAGACGGTCCGTGTAGGTCCAATTTCCTCCTGTTTGACTGATTCGACCGCCCTTCACTTCCAGGAACAACAGCAACTCGGGGGTGATGAGGACAAAGTCGATCTCCCCCACACGCTTGTATCGGTGCTCCGGGAGGTGGACCGAGTGCAGTGCCACCCCCATCGAGTTGGGCAACCTCTTGAGCGCCTCGAACACGCCCCGCTCCGCCGTGCTCGTGGTCGTACTTGAGATCTCGCTTGGGATGATCCGCATCAACGCTCCCGTGGGCCTGCTGGAAGGGCCAAGATAGCGAGTGTGACCAGTTCCAGCGCGTCGTCCGGCACTTGAGGCCGAATGCTGTGGGAAGGCGACTCGCTTGAGTAGGGTCGCAGGGGGAGGACAGCAGTGCAGGGGGATCTGTGAGGGCGGGGCAGGGGAACGAGGCAGAAGGGCTTCCAGGTACCGCTGGCTGGGAGCGGCTGCTCGCCGTGTCGCGTCGCTTCCTCGACGAGGGGGTCGTACCCGACCGTGTGGTATTTGAGGTCGCCCGAGCGGCGTGTCTGGATGAGCGGCAGCGCGAGCAACTTGCCCTCGATCTCGGAGTAGAGACCGACAGGCGGCCAAACGAAGCTCCGAAGTCCGGGGATGCGATCGATTCATACCTGGCCGAGGGGCGCAATGTCGAGGCGGACGACGCGGGTGGCGATGCTCGTGAGCCCGGCGAGCTGGACCTGGAGCAACTCGAAGCTCCGGACGGTGATCTGCTCGCGGAGAGTGAGCAGGTACGGGACTTCGACGAGGCGCGTATGGCTGCGCGATGGGTGTTGCGAAACGACCGGTTGACTCCCGGCGCAGCGATGCAGGTGCTCACCGCGGAACAAGAGGTGGGGCTCTGTCTGCTGATGCGCGCGGGCGCGTCGTTGGACGGCGACCTGCCTGAGGAGTACTTCGCGCGTTTGCCGCGTGAAAGTGAGTCCTACAAAGCCTACACGGGGCTTGTGACCCACAATACGGGGTTGGTTCGGAAGTCGGCCGGCGCTAGGGAGCGGTTCGGTGAAGGGTTGTCGTTCGAGGATCTCGTTCAGCACGGTTACTTGGGGCTAATTCGTGCTTTGCGAAAGTTCGACATTACTTTGGGATACAAGTTCTCGACCTATGCAACCTGGTGGATTCGACAGTCCATCGACAGAGGTGTGGCCAACGAATCTTCGATCATTCGACTTCCTGTTCACGTGAGGGAGACGATAGAAAAGGTTCGCAGGGCGCAGTCCAAGCTTCTGACACTGGGGAAGCCGGCGGGCCTCATGGATCTGGCGCTCGAGTGCGGTATCTCCTTGAAGAAGGTCCAGGAATCTTTGCGGCTGAGTCGTGGACTTGTCAGGTCGATTGATGCATCGGTAAGTGAGAATGCGACTCTTGGAGATCTTCTGACAGACGAGCGTCATTCTCTGCCAGGGCCAGAGGAGATGCTGGAGCCCATGTTCGACAGGGAGATTCTGTGGCCGCTGTTGGACAATTTGAGCGATCGCGCGCGAGAGGTTCTTCTCTATCGCTATAGATTCGTCGACGGCGAACGATGGACTCTGCAGGAGCTAGGTGAAAAGTACGGTGTGACCCGCGAACGTATTCGGCAGATCGAAAAAATGGGGATGATAGATCTCCGCGTTCAGCTTGGTCTCGAGGCTGATGGGCCTGCCTCGGCGAAACGGCGAGAGAGGGTGAGTGAGTCCAGGTTGCAGAGGGTGCGCACGAAGCGTAAAGGATTCCCGGGGGTGGAATTCGGGAGCGAAGTACCGTCGGCTGATGGAAGTGGCAACGCAGCTGTCGCAGCGGGGGAACCTGCCGAGAAGGAGATGGAGATGGCTTTGAGCGGGGATTCTTTTGGCCCCAGGCTTTCCCGGCATATGGAAGAAGCAGGCACGAGCGATGCTCAACTTGCGGCGTTGCTCGGGGTGGCGCCGTCTTTGATCGCGGCCTGGCTAGACGAGCGATCGGCTCCCAGCGCGGAGATGTCTTCAAAAATTCATCAAGTGCTGGGTGTTTCTGTTGGCTCTGAATCTGAGGCCTTCGGTGAGCACGAGCAGGACGACGAGCGGTCAGTGGATGCGAGTCATCCGACTTGGTACCACCGTCCTGGCCATGCCGACGGCGGTCGGGAGTTGGGCAACGCCGCTGCCTTTGCCTTCGACGCCGATGTGTCGGTGCTGGCCAGAGAGACCTGTCAGAACAGTCTTGACGAGCGGCTCATCGCCAACGGGCGACCCGTGCATGTGCGCTACACCCTTCACGAGCTTACCGGTGAGACACTCGCGAGATTCCGGGAGGCCATCCAGTGGGAGGCCCTCTTCCCGCACTACGAGGCTGCTGCTGCGCAGGAGCAGAAAGTCGGCCGGGTCATTGACGCTGGGTTGCGAGACATGTATGAGCGCGACCGCCTCGTGCTCTTGAGAGTGGACGACTACAACGCTGCGGGCTTGACGGGCGACGACTACGACGACGGCCGCTTCGCGGCGGTGGTGCGGCGGCAACTCGACAGCCACAAGTCGGGTAGTTCGGCGGGCGGTTCGTACGGCTTGGGCAAGGCCACTCTGTGGGCCACCAGTCGGCTGGGCCTCGTGCTCATGAATTCCACGCTGTCCGAACCACACGAGGGTCGCACCGAACGTCGCCTCATCGGACGCCTCGATCTGCCGTGGCGTCAGGTCGGCGGTAAGGCATGGGCAGGGCCGGCGTGGCTGGGGCGGCCTGACCCCGGCTCGGCGGGACCTGCGGTGGCGCGTTCTTGGTGGGCCGATGAGGAGACCGTCGAAGCACTTCACCTGAAGCGTGAGAGCGACGAGCCGGGGACGTCGTTCCTGATCGTGGCAGCCCACGACGTGGCCAGCCTCGTAGATGACAATGCCGCACCCGATGGTGACGAGGGCGAGGACGACGACAGTATCCAGCGGATGCACCACAGGCTCGTGCGTGCCTTGGGTAAGAACTTCTGGGCTGCGATGACGGGCGGCGGTAACCAGTTGCCACTCTTGGAGGCTTCTGTACGTACTCTGCGCAACGGTGCCGTGGTCATCGCGGAGGAGCGTGTGGACCCCACGATCACCCAGCCCTCACGTACGCGCGCTCTGAAGGCATTCCTCGACGGTACGACCGTGGAGCAGCTCACGGAATCAGGTCAGGTCGCCGCGACCATCGTTCCTCTCAATCTGCCCGCTCGGGGTAGCGGACGAGCCTCTCTGGGCGAGCATCGCGCGGTACTCCTGGTGACAGATGCTGAGGACGCGGACGGCAAACCGAATCGTGTCGTGGCGATGCGCGGCAATCGAATGACTGTGCGGGACAGCTCTGTGTCAGGGTTGCCGTTGTCTGTCAACCCCTTCCAGGCCGTTCTGCTGACCGGTGACGCCGCCGGCGCAGATGCGCCGTTCGCCACCGAGGCAGAGGAGTTCCTCCGCGCGGCCGAACCTCCCGAGCACAACAAGTGGGGACAGACCGAGGAGCTGACACTCGCCTACTCGCCCTCGGCGTACCGGCGGATCAACTCCCTCACCCGGGAGACCAATGCGGCGATCAAGAAGATGCTGGCCCGCCCCAAGAAACGGTCCAAAGAGGGGGGAGGGCGCTTGGCCCCAAAGCTAACCGTTGGCGCGGGGACGAAGCGGCCTCGGCTGCTCGCGGCGACGCTGCCAGTCTTGGAGGAGTTGGACGCACGAGTGCTTGACGACGGAGCCTGGCAGGTGACCGGTGAGATCAGGATTCCTGCGGGCGGACACACCTGGCGGCTCGTCCCGGTGGCCAAGTTCGACGTGCGCTCAGGCCCGCGTCCTACCATTGCTTGGGCCGAGCTCTTGGGTGTGGACAACTGCCAGGTGGTGGACGGCGCTTTGCGCTTCGATGAGGCGCGCACCGCAACCTTCCTGGGTATTACAGATCCTACGACGCACGCTGTCAGGACCAGTCTGAGTGGGCTCATCGTCGAACTGCGCACGGGCGAAGGGGAGTCGCTGTCATGAAGGTGTTCCCGTACCCGCGCCTGCGCGGCACGGTCTCCCTTCGGGTTGATGCGGCGAGAGTCAAGGCACCCGAGCAGCCTCGCGAGCAACTCGACTCCCGCGCACGCTCCGTGGTCGAGCGTGTGGTTGCGCTCGGCCTGGCGGAGACAGAGGACTGGGAAACCGCGACGCTGACCGTTTCGGCGACGATCCCTTCGAAGGCCACCGAGCAGGGCAGCCCGTGGTCCGACGTCGCTGTGGTGGTGGTGTTGACCGACAGGGCGACCAACACTCGTGTCACATCGAGGCTCGACCCCGAGTCGGAAGGCGGCCGTGAATGGCGCGGTGAACTACAGGTGCTCCGCGCTGACCTCTTCGACCGCGCCACAATGACGGTTCAAGTGGTCGCGACGGTCGACGGGGTACCGGGACGGATCATCGCGGAGGGGGTTGACGACTGGATCGTCGACGTGAGGAGTGACGCTCCGACACGGGAGCAGAGCTTCGATGTCAAGGAGGTCGGGTTCGCCAAGGGGCCGAGGTGGCTGCAGAAGTTCACCGACGCTCCGTGGATCGTGAACGCGTCGGGGGCGCTGCCGACAGTACACATCAATACCGACTTCGAGGGAATGACAGACATTCTTGGCGCTGAGGGGCGGGGACCTGAGGGTCTGGTCAACGAGATTATGGTGGCGCAGATGGCCGCCGATGTATGGATCGCCGTGTTTCACTCGGCTGTCGGTGATCTGGAGATCGAGGATGATGGCACCCCGCTGTTTCCACATGGTTGGCAGGGTGAGGTCCTCAGGGAGATGCTTCCCGATGTCGTGCCCGACCGGACTCTTGAAGACGCTTTGTGTGAGGTACACAGCCGTCGTGTAGGCGTGACGGGATGGACCGAACTACAGCCGCGTATCCAGTACGCGGCGATGCGAAGAGCCGAGGTGCCCAGGGTGCTCTCGGAGACGGTACGTGGTCTGAACAAGCTCAAGCGTGAGGACGAGGCATGACGGACAGTCCTTACCACCTCCCCGAGCACCTGGCGCGGCTCGCCGACGAGGATGCGGTGCGCTTCATCACGGACGGGTTGTTGTCTGGAAAGGACGATGTCCCCACCATCGCCCTCAACCAGGCTGCTCAGCCCCTGCCCGAGAGCCCTCGGTGGCGGCTTCGTGCGATTCGGGACCTGATCGACGATGCGATGCGTACCTACCAGGACAACAAACCGACGCAGGCAGATGCCTGGCTTGCACCACGTCTGCACTCGATCCTTCGTCTGACACGGGCAGAGGCCGCAGACCCCGCACTGTGGAACTACCTTGCCCTCGGTGTCGCTCCCGATTTTGTGGTTTGGCGGCATCTCTCCGAAAAGAAGAAGACCGTCAACCCCCGGTATTTCAAAGGCCCCTATCACAAGCAGGCTTTCGCGCGGCTCTGGTGGTCAGCCGAACTGTTCCGAAACGGGTCCGACTATGAGCCCGTTGAAATGGCCTGCAGCAATCAGGACATGCTCAACACGGTGCTGAGGTTGGACGTCATCGATCACCGCCCCACGGCGCAGGCATTGGTCCGACTGTTGAAGCGGGAGATCGTACGGACGGGGCGTGATGCGAACGCCCTGGGCAAGGCTGTCAACACAGCAGGCGCGACCCTGATGTACGACGTGATCGCGCCGGACGTAGTGCGAGATGCAAACGCTGTGCAGAGGTGGATCGGTGAAGGAGATGAGGGCGTTGCCGTGCATCATCGCTCTCTTCCCGTCGGACCTGCGGAGGAAAGAGCCCTCGAAGATTCGATCGAGCGCTTGGCGGACTACTTTGCGGAGCTCTTCGCGGACGCGCCGGTGCGCGGGAAGGATGAGGCAACGGATGACGCGGAGGACGACTGATCGTCCGTCCTACGAGTGCCTAGGACGCCAGGTCTTGAATGCTTCGATGGCTCGCTGCTTGCGGCCTTCCTCCAGTTTTAGTGCTGTGCTTAGGACATGCACGGCCAAGAGGGGTGGGATCGCGTTGCCGATCTGTTGCGCGACGTCGGTGCCCTGCCATGGATAGTTCACCGGGAAGGTCTGCAGCAGCCCGGCCTCCCGGAATGTGAAACGCTCCTGTTCTGCGCCCAGCTCAGGCTCACCGTCCGCGTCGAAGCCTTTGAGGTCGAACACTTTGTTGCGGCGTACCTTGCCGGTGACAGTCGCGGCCGGTGAGTTGGAGGTGCGGCGCCCCCGCTTTTTAGGGTCGCCGCCTGATCCGTAATTGGAGACGACGACGAAGTCTCCCGAACGTGAGTCCCCGAGTGCATCGCCCATGGAAACCCAAGGTTGAATCTTCGACCTGCCGACGTGTTCCGGGGTTTCGAAGAGCCCGCTCTGTTGCGGACTACTCATCGGTGTTGTGGATTCATGCACCGCGGGGAAGCGCTCTATTCCCTTGTGATAGCGCTGGTGGGTCACGTCAGGGAACTCAACGTCCTGGCCTTCAGTATTCCCCCGGTAGCGGGCGATCAGTACCGCACGACGGCGTGTCTGTGGCACCCCGTATTCTTCGGTGCGCAGGATGTCGCAATCTGCGTCGTAACCGAGCTCTTGAAGGATCTCGCAGTATCTCTTCCAAACGGGCAGAACGGTGGGGACCTGCTCCAACACCACCACCTCGTAGGGATTGGACTTGAGCTTCTTCGCGACGATCCACCGCAAGGGTTGGAGCACGAGCCCAGTGCGCTCGTTGGTCCATTCCAGTTCGTCAGCTGCCCGTTCCACCACCGCCCATGCACTCTCCAGTTGCTCGACGGTCTTGCTCTGTCCCACGAGCAGCGCCAAGCGCTTCACCACTCCAAGGGCTTCGTGCCCTTCGCGGTTACCTGCCACCGAGAAGGTCTGGCAGGGCGGACCTCCAGTGAGGACGCGGGCTGAGCGAACCTCGGGGGCCAGCGGGTTCAGTTCCGCCACGTCACGGACCTTGGTGGTACGTAGACCGGCGGCGCGGCGGGTCGCTCGAGTCGACGGCTCCCACTCCACGCCGATGCTGGGTACGCCGAGCATCTCGGCCGCGATGTCCAGGCCGCCCGGCCCTGCGAACAGGTCCACAATGACGGGTGGATTGTCCTGGTTTGCGCGTGGGTGAGGTGCTCGGGTCATGGGGTGAGAGTGTAGCCGGCCGAAGGTGGTCTATACCTCCGCTGTGCTGCGGTTGATGAAGAGCTCCTGATTACTCTTCTGACCTGGAGATTCTTCGTCCGGAACGAGCTGTAAGGATGACGACCCAGCCGAACGCTTCGACCATCAGTGATGGGAAGGGGCAGTCGATCCGCCGATATCGGCAAGTCTTGCTTTCGGGTGACCTCCCAGCTCTCGGTGAAGCGCTGGAGCAGGGTTATTTGGTCGGCTATGAGTTGGATCGGGCCTGGCTGCCCGTTCCGATACCCAAGGAAAGTCGAGCCTGGTGGTTTCGTTGCTGAGTGAGTGGGCGTTCCCCTACGGCTTCTCCCCTTCAACAGCCGTTCCTCCGCACCCGATACGGTCCGAGCGGCCCTGGCGTTGGACAGCCCCGCGGACAGCAGGTCAACGGCGTAGCTCTCGGGGTGCCCGCTCGGATCGATATCGAGAACCCTCCTGAAGCACGTTCCAGTGCGGTCGGTTGGTCCGCAAGGTCCGGCAGGCGTCGATGCCGTCATCCAACAGCTGTCTCGGCTCGAAGCCCGCCTACTCCGATCCCAGGGCAAGTCCGCCCGCCTCAAAGCACGCATCGATCGAGGTCAGCCCGCTTATCGATTCTTCCCCCGTCTTTGCTGTGCCCGTCGCTGCTCCACCATCGCAGCGACAGTCATGGCCACGTCCTCCGCCGTTTCATGCTCCCAGAACCGTAGAACTTCCCACCCGGCCGCCATGAGGTGCTCAGTGGTCTCCGCATCACGCGTCATATTGCGATCCAGCTTCTGCCGCCACCACTCCGCGTTCGACTTGGGCTGCGTCGCATGCTCGGGACAGCCGTGCCAGAAGCAGCCGTCCATGAAGATCGCGATCTTGGCCTTGGGGAAGACGATGTCGATCGTGCGGCGGGGTATGCCGGGCACCGGTACATTCACCCGGTACCGCAGGCCCTCAGCGTGCAGGAGGCGTCGAACCGCCACCTCGGGAGCCGTGTCACGGGAGCCCTGTCGGCTCATACGGGCGGACACGGCAGCGGAGGATGGGACGACATCTGGCACACAGGCATTGTGCCAGCGCGCTTGAGGCCCCGTGCCGAGAGCCGCAGATCACGCCCGTTCGTCGCGACGGTAGGTCCACATCTCCGCGAGCAAGCCGTCCCGAACGCGGATCAGCCAAATCAGCCCGCTCGTTGTTGCCGCCGCACCGGCACCCCGGCTCACCTCCCTCACCACGGCCAGCAGTTCCCCTTCGCTCAACACCGCACTGATGTCGAACCGCAGGTCCTGTTGAGCGCCCCGTACACGCTCCACCGCCCGCCGAACATCGTCCGGCCCTGCGATCTCCGGATGCGAATGGTCCCGCCACTCCGGATGGAGGACTTCACCGGCGATTGCGGAGTCGCCCGTGTTCCACATCTCGAAGTAGCGGAGCACCAACTCGCGGTCAGTAAGCCCATGTTGCTGAATCGCCACGACCGACCCTCAGCCCCCGTGACACTCCCCATAAGCCCGCCCCGACCCACACCAACAAGAAGCCCCCCGCTGCGGAGGCCAAACCACAGCCCGCCCCCGAGCCGCAAGCGTCGTCGCATACTGCGGCAACAGATCAACGTCCCCCGGCGAAGCACCCTCAGACGCAGCGAACGCCTCATAAGAGGGCACAGTCCCGGTCACGATCCCCAGGTTCGGCGTACCGCTGGCCGCCAGCTCCCGCAGCGACCCCTCTATCGTCGCGAGGTGCTCCTCATGTGAGGGGTACTCCACGGCCAGCGAGGCATACGCCCCCACCAGCTCGGCCAGTTCACCCTCCGGCCAATGCAGCACAGCCACCGGGAACGGTCGGGACAACGCCTCCCGGTACGCCCCCAACTCCGCCCGCAGCCGCGAGATCTCGGCCTCAAGCTCAGCGGGGTTGTCCGACCCCAGGGACCACACCCTCTTCGGGTCGTGCAGCTCGTCCAAGGACACCGACGACGAGTGCAGCGTGTCCGCCAGCGTGTCCCACTCGTCGTGGGACACGCCCAGCATGCGCCGTACCCGGTGTCGGCCGTACAGCAACGGGTGGGTGGAGTAAGGAGGTTCGGGGACATCGGTCAGTAGCAGCGTCACGCCCTCCGTGAACGTCTCCTGCGCCGCCTCCAACTCGTCGTGGGACTCCAGGGACTCCGCGACGATCACCCAGGGAGCCGGGTCCCGCGGGGACGCGGCGCGGATGCCGTCGATGATGGCCCTGGCCTCGGCCTCGTGGCCGTACTCCCAGAGGTTGGAGGCCTTGAGGGCGCGTACCAGATGCGGGGTTTCCAGGGAGTCCGCCGATGACAGCAGGCGGTCGTAGAGCGCGGTGGCGGCGGGGCGGTCGCCGGCCAGTTCCAGGTGGGCCGCGGCCTGGAGGAGCAGGGCCTCGGCGTCCTCGGGGTACAAGGCGGCGGTTCGCTCAAGGCGGGCCGCTTCGGCGGGGTGGTCGACGTTCTCGGCGGGCGTGTCGGGGCGCATGAACGACACGGTACTGCCGATGCCGACACAGATGGAGGCAAGGGGAGAGATATGCCCAGGTCGGCCGGTGAGAGTGGCGTGGGGGAGCGGTGAGGGGGGCGACGGGGGCAGCCCTGCGGGAAGCACCGGGTGGCTTTCCGGTTTTCGCCGGTTTTACGGCTGCTTCGTTTCTACTGCCCCTGTGCTTCTACGACCTTCACCTCCCGTTGCCCCGCCCGTCCCCGTCCCCGTCCCTCTCCCGCCACCCACAGAACCCCACACCGCAACCCCCATAACCCCCAACCCCACCCCCACAACCCCCG
This sequence comes from Streptomyces sp. NPDC050528, assembly GCF_044457795.1. Lineage (NCBI taxonomy): Bacteria > Bacillati > Actinomycetota > Actinomycetes > Kitasatosporales > Streptomycetaceae > Streptomyces > Streptomyces sp. NPDC050528. The sequence continues at coordinate 7,935 of NZ_JBITHH010000019.1, read as the reverse complement.
CCCCCACAAACAACGGAGCCGCATACCCAAACCCCGCACTGATCACCAAACCCCCCGCCCAAGCCCCCACCGCGTTCCCCACATTCGACGCCGACACATTCGCGCTCGCCGCCAACGGCACACCCCCCGCCGCATCCGTAACCCGCGTGATCATCCCCGGCACCGTCGCGAACCCGAACACACCCAGGAGGAACACCAGGATCACCGACGCCCCCCGGCTGCTCGCCAACGCACCGAATACCGCCAACGTGGTCGCCAACCCGGCCAGGGACACCAGCAACGTCCCGTCCCGGTTGTGGTCCGCGCCCCGTCCGCCCGCGATGTTGCCGACGACCAGCCCCGTGCCGTAGACGACCAACAGCCAGGGCACGTCCGTCGTAGAGAAGCCCGTGACCCGGGTGAAGGTGTACGCGAGGTAGGTGAACGCGCCGAACATGCCGCCGTAGCCGAGGGCCGTGGCGGTTAGCGTCAGCCAGACCTGGGTGGAGCGGAAGGCGTGCAGCTGGGTACGGAGGTCCGCCCTGCCGCTGCTCGCTCCCGCCCATGCCGGTACCAGGGTGGCGATGGCGACGAGCGCCACCGCGCCGATCGCCGTGATCGCCCAGAACGTCGCCCGCCAGCCCCACCGTTCGCCGACCAGCGCGCCGAACGGGACTCCCAGTACGTTCGCCACCGTCAGGCCGGTGAACATCAACGCCACTGCCCGCGAGGCCCGTTCGGGAGGGACCAGGCGGCGGGCGACGAGGGAGCCGATGCCGAAGAACGAGCCGTGGCACAGCGCCGCCACGACTCTGCCCAGGAGCATCACCCCGTAGGTGGGGGCGAGTGCCGACAGTAGGTTTCCTGCGACGAACAACGCCACCAAGCCCACCAGGACCGGCTTTTGGGGCAGCCTTGCCGTCGCCGCCGTCACCACTATCGCGCCTACCGCTACCGTCAGCGCGTAGCCGGAGATCAGCCAACCCGCCGCGGCCGTGGACACGTTCAGGCCCCCGCTCACCTGCGGGAGCAGCCCGGCGATCACGAACTCGGTCAGGCCGATTCCGAAACCGCCGAGCGCCAGCGCCGGCAGGCCGAACCGCCCGCCGGTGTAGCTGAGTTGGGGATCCGGGGTCAGATCACCACCCCGTCGATCTGCAGCGTCTGCACCGCCCCCGCCGCGAACGTCGCACTCACCGTCTTGCCGCTCAGGTATGTGTCCGAGTGGGCGGTGTACAGGTCGCCCCCGCCGCCCGTCACCGTGTTCCAGCGCGGGACCAGGCCGCTCGAACCCCCCGCCACCGTCGTGAACTTGGAGAGGTCGAAGGTCAAAGTCGTAGACGACGAGCCTGTGTTCGCCGCGACTATCACCAGCCGCTTCGCCGACGCGTCGTAACCCGCCGCCGCGTAGCTCACGCCCGTGTCCAGGATCGTCATGCCGGGGCGGATGTGCCGGCTGAACTGGGCCATCACGTAGTACTTCGTCTGGACCGCGCCGGCCGTGAGGGTGCTCTGGTCGTACGCGATCATCGCCCAGCCGGACGACGGGTCCATGACCTGCCAGTACGTCCATGCCGTGGGGTGCAGCCAGCGGAAGTCGTAGAGCAGGTTGCTCGCCATCGTCAGGCCCGTGGAGTCGCTGTCGCCCGTCTCGGAGTTCCACAGGGCCTTGCCCGATGTCGTTACGACGTCCGTGTAGAGGAGGTCTCTACGACCGCCCGAGCCCTGGTAGCCGTGGACGTTGACCCGGTTCACATACCCCTTCGTCGTCGACGAGAAGGCGCCCCAGGTCGTGCGCGCGAGGTCGTAGCTCGTCTCGTCGGACGCCGAGATCTTCGTGCTTGTCAGGCCGCGGCTGTCCAACTCGCTTCGCACATACGGGAGTACGGCGGCCTGGACGGTCGAGTCCATGTGGCAGCCCTCCTGCGTGCCCGTCGCCGTCCACCAGCTCGACGACGGTTCGTTGAAGGCTTCCACCGTCGCGAAGTTCACTCCCCAGTTGTTCTTCGCGTAGAGGGCTACGGACGCCAGGTGGGAGGCGTGCTGGCGGTAGTTCCAGGTCTGGAGGTTGTTGCCGCCGCCCGCCGCGCCCGACGGGTTGTGGTTCGAACACATCCACCACATGGGGGAGTTGGCGAAGAGCTCGGTGGTGGCACCTCGTGACGTCGCCTTCACCAGCATCGCCCGCTGGGTCGCGTCCGCCGTCCACTTCCATGCCGAGGACGTGGGGTCCTCGTTGTTCCAGTCCTGCCAGTAGCCCTCGATCTGCTTGAACGCCGGGATGTTGGCCGAGGCGACCATCGACTCGCCGTTCACCGAGTTCCAGCTGCACGCGCCGAGGTTGTAACGGGCGATGTTCAGGCCCAGGCCCGGCAGTGAAGTGCCGTTGTACGTCGTCGACTTGGTGGTGAAGAAAATGTCGGCGAAGTCGTCCCGGGCGCCGAAGACATTCGCCCACCAGGCCAGCGAGGTGCCCCAGCCCTCCCAAGTGCCGTACTTCGTCGCCGGGTTGACCGCGATCGTCGCGTCGGCGCGTGCGGTGCCGGTCGCCAGGGCGGTGCCGAGGAGCCCACCGCCCGCTGCGGCCAGCAGGGTTCTGCGTCGGATCATCTCTACTCCCGATTCGCTCAACCGCCGGTCGTCCCACCGGCGTCGGCCATCCCCCCGGCTCGTGCCATCAGGAAGCATCGGGTGTGGTGCGTGAGGTTGTCGAGGGTTGTGACACCCCTTTCTAAAACCCGTGTACGAACCTGTACGGAGGCTCGAACGGGCGCCCCCGCGAGCAACGGCGGCCATGGGCCTGAGCAACAGCGGCCATGGGTCTGGTGAGTTGAGGAGCCGCCCTTTATGGTGCGGGCGGCCGGTGGGCGTAAGGAGGTGTACGCATGCGGGTCCCCGTCGTGCAGCACCGGAGCCGTCGACGTCGTGCGCTGGGCCGACGCGCCCTGTGGACCGGTGGGGAGTTGCTCGTCACCGCCGGGGTCGTCCTGCTCCTCCTCGTCGTCCACGAGTTGTGGTGGACCAACCGCGAGGCCCGTCAGGGCGCCGAGCGCCAAGTGCAGGCCCTGGAACGGCAATGGGCGACACCGGGCACGGCGCAGGGCGGCCCCCCGTCGTCCAACAGCAGTCCGGCGGGCGGGAGTTCACCGCACCGGAGCACCTCCGCTGATGGCTCCACCTCCGCCGACGGCTCCACCACGGTCACCGGCTCCGCCGACTCCGCCACCACCCCCCACCGCTCCCAGGCCTACGCCATCCTCACCATTCCCCGCCTCCACCTCCGCGTCCCGATCGCCGAGGGCGTCAGCAAGCAGAACGTGCTCAACAAGGGGTACGTCGGCCACTACCCCGGCACCCAACAGCCGGGCCAGGCAGGTAACTTCGCGCTCGCCGGGCATCGCAACACGCACGGCGAGCCGTTCCGGTACCTCCCGCGGCTGCGGCTCAAGGACACCGTCCAGGTCGAGACGAGCGCGGCCACCTACACGTACACGGTCGACAAGATCCTGCCGCAGACCTCCGCGTCCGACTCCGGCGTGATCCGGCCGATCCCGCGCTCGATCGTCAAGCCGGCCTACGGCTACAGCCGACCCGGGTACTACATCACCCTCACCACCTGCACGCCCGAGTTCACGTCCAGGTACCGCATGGCGGTGTGGGGCACGCTCACCTCCACGCACCCCCGGTGAGGCACGAAACCCCGTAAGTACCGCAAACACAAAGGGAGTTCACGCCCGCTCCCGCAGCACCGCCACGCTCACCGCGGCCACCACCGCGAGCCCCGCCGACACCACCATCGCGATGTCCGCACCGCGGGCAAGACCGCCACCCGCGGACGTGGCGATCGCGATCGTCAGCGCGACCCCGGCACACGAGCCGATGTACCGGAACGTCTGCTGCGCCCCCGACCCCATCGCCGCCCGCGCCGCCGGTACGGACTCCACCGACAGCAGCGGCAGCGCGGCGTTCAGCAGGCCGCTGCCCACGCCCGCGATCACCAGTCCCGGCAGCAGTCGTAGCCAGGAACCGGAGTCCAGCGCGCCCAGCATCGTCAGGACGCCGGCCGCGTGGAGGAGGAAACCCAGGGCGAGTTGGTGCCGGGAGGAGACGCGGCCGGCGAGGCGGCGGGCCTGGAGGGCGACCGTGAAGGACAGGCCCGACCAGAGGAGGAACAGCCAGGCCGTGTCCATCGCCGACAGGCCCAGCGTCTGCTGCAACAGCGCCGGCAGGAAGCTGAACAGGCCGATCACCGCGAAGCCCGTGAACAGGCCGCCCGCCGAGGAGGCCAGGAAGAGGCGGTGGCGCAGCAGGCTCAGGTCGATCATCGGGGTCGCGACCCGGCGCTCCACCAGCGCGAAGACGCCGACGAGCAGCACGGCCGCCAGCGCCAGCAGGCCCACCGGCGCCCGCAGCCAGCCGTCGCGGCCCAGGGTCAGCGCGGCGACGAGGGCGACCAGGGCCAGCCCGAAGGTGACCGCTCCGGCGAGGTCGGGGCGTCCGCCGCGCGGCGCGCGGGACTCGGACAACGTACGGACGCCGAGGGCCGCCACGACGATCGCCGCCGCGCCGAGCACGGCGTAGATCATCCGCCAGTCCGGCATCGCGCCCGCGACCAGCGGGCCGACGGCTATGCCGCCGCTGACGAACGCGCCCCACACGCCGGTCGCGTGCAGGCGGCCGCGCGGGGTCGGGAAGGCGTGCACGATCAGGCCCAGGCTGCTGGCCAGCAGGGCAGCGCTGGACGCGCCCTGCGCGATCCGGGTCAGCGTGAACAGCCAGGTCGAGGACGTGAGCGCGGAGAGCGCCGTCGTAATGCCGAGCGCGAAGGTGCCGGCGAGGAAGATCCGGCGGCGGCCGTAGTCGTCGGCGAGGCTGCCGGCGACCAGGAGCAGGGCGGCGAGGCCGAGCGGGGTGCCGTTCAGGAGCCAGGCCTGGGCGGAGAGCGGGGTGTGCAGGGCGGCGGCGATGTCGGGGAGCGTGACCATCGGTGCGGTGTATGTCATCAGTGCGACGGCGGTGGCCGCGCTGGTCAGGGCGAGGGTGGCGCGGGGATGCGGCACGCTCGGCGCGGAGACCTGGGATGTCTCGGCGGCCTTGGCCGCTGTGTCGGGAACCTCGTCCATGGTTCGCTCATTGAACCTAGTCATGTGGAACACCGTAGCACTGAAGGTTCGGTCATTGAACTCACTGGCGGAAAGTGGCTACAGTGGACGGCATGTCACTAGGCAAGGACTACGCGGGACAGGAATGCTCGATGGCCGGGGCGCTGGAGGTCGTCGGCGAGCGCTGGACGCTGCTCGTCGTCCGGGACGCCCTCTACGGCGTACGGCGCTACAACGACTTCCTCCTCCACCTCGGCATCCCGCGCGCGGTCCTCGCCTCCCGCCTCCAGGCCCTCACCGTCGAGGGCATCCTCGAAAAGCGCCGCTACCAGGAGTCCCCGCCGCGCGACGAGTACGTCATCACCGAGCGCGGCATCGCCCTCTGGCCGGTGCTGCGCTCGCTCGGCCGCTGGAAGCGCGAGCAGTACGAGGAGACCCAGCGGCGCTACTTCCGGCACGCGGACTGCGGCACCGAACTCGGCTCCTACGGCGAGTGCCCCACCTGCGCTGTCATCGTCCCGGTGGGGGATGTCATCATGGACCCGGGTCCCGGTCTTGATCAGGACCCGGCGGATCCGGTCAGCCGGGCGCTCCTCAAACCGAGGCGACTGCTCCAGCCGATCGAGACCGATCCCGTATAGCCGATCCCGTATGACGGACGGCTGTAACGGGCAGTGCTGGAACGGCAGTTGGGGAGGGGGCGGACTCATCATGAATCAACGGCATCGGGCCAGTGCCCTGCTGCTCTTCTTCCTGCTCCCCATGGTGCTGCTGGACACCGGCAGCCTCCCGGCCGCCGTCGCGCTCGCCGCGACCGGTACCGCCCTCGCCGTCTGCGCCCTCCTCACCGCGCGCAGCGCACCCGCCGTACCGCCCACCCGCGTCCGTACGGCCATCCGCGACCGGGCCCGCCGTACGGCGTTCCTGCCCCAGCGCGACCCCGACGCCTCGGGCCGCCCACGCCCCCGAGCCCCCGGACACACCCTCCGGACGACCGCCGCGTAAGGCACCTCTTTCCGCTGCCCCACGCTGAGGGTCGTCACGTCGCCATGCCTAACTCCCGGCACGACGAGACCCACGGAGGGCTCACCCATGTCCGTTTTCGCCGCCCTGGTCGAGCAACTCGCCGACCTGCTCCACCCGTTGTTCGGCACGGCCGCGGCCGCCGCCGCGATCGTCCTGTTCACCGCTCTCGTACGACTCCTCGTGCATCCCCTGTCTCGGGCCGCGGCGCGCGGGCAGCAGGCGCGGGCCCAACTCCAGCCGCGTGTAGCCGAGTTGCGGAAGCGGTACGCGAAGCAGCCCGAGAAGCTGCAGAAGGCCGTACTGGAGTTGCACGCCGAGGAGAAGGTGTCCCCGCTGTCCGGGATCCTGCCGAGCCTGCTCCAACTCCCGGCGTTCTTCCTCCTGTACCGGCTGTTCTCCGGCGGCGGCGACGGCCTGCTGTCCCACCGGCTCTTCGCCGCGCCGCTCGATGGACGCTGGGCCGACGCGCTCGCCGGGGACGGGATGTTCGGTCCGGCCGGGCTCGTCTACGTCGGGCTGTTCCTCGTCGTCGTCGCGGTCGCGACCTTCACCTACGTCCGTACCCGGCGCGCGGCCGCCGTCGCCCCGGCCGGCACCGGTACCGGCGCCCTCGGCAAGGTGCTGCCGCTCCTCTCCTACGGCACGCTGATCACCGTCGCCGTCGTGCCGCTCGCCGTCGCGCTGTACGTGGTGACCAGCGCGGCCTGGAGCGCCGTGGAGCGGGCGGTGCTGTACACGTGACGGCGGGCTGACGGCTCGTGGTTACGGTCCAGTCCGTGAACCAGGTATTGCGGACTGGACCGTGAGCTTGGAGGATCGACCAGTCCTCCGATGGCTGCACCCATCGGTCGACCGCCCGCGATCGATGGAGATGGTGAACATGAAGCTGCTGCGAGTCGGTACGGCAGGGGCGGAGCGGCCCGCGCTGCTCGACGCCGAGGGGACCCTGCGGGACCTGTCCGGCATCGTCCCGGACATCGACGGGCCGCTGCTCGCCGACACCGCCGCGCTCGGTCGGATCCGGGCCGCCGCCGACGCGGGGGAGTTGCCCGCGCTGGACGCCGACGGGCTGCGGGTCGGGCCGCCGGTCGCGCGGATCGGCAAGGTCGTGTGCATCGGGCTGAACTATCACGACCACGCGCGTGAGACCGGCGCGGAGCCGCCCGCCGAGCCGGTCATCTTCTTCAAGGCCGCGGACACGGTTGTCGGGCCGTACGACACGGTGCTGGTCCCTCGCGGGTCGGTGAAGACCGACTGGGAGGTCGAACTCGCCGTCGTCATCGGGCGTACGGCCCGTTATCTGGAGTCCCATGAGGAGGCGCTCGCGCATGTCGCGGGGTATGCGGTGGCGCATGACGTGTCCGAGCGGGAGTTTCAGATCGAGCGGGGTGGGACGTGGGACAAGGGGAAGAACTGCGAGACGTTCAATCCGCTGGGGCCTTGGTTGGTGACCGCGGATGAGGTTGCGGATCCGCAGGCCTTGTCGCTACGGCTGTGGGTGAACGGGGAGTTGAAGCAGGACGGGACGACGGCTGAGCAGATCTTTTCGGTGGCTGAAGTGGTGCGGTATGTCAGCCAGTTCATGACCTTGTATCCCGGGGATGTCATCAACACCGGTACGCCTGCGGGGGTTGCTCTTGGGCAGCCTGAGCCCAAGCCGTTCTTGCGGGCCGGGGATGTTGTTGAGCTGGAGATTTCGGGGCTTGGGCGGCAGCGGCAGGAGTTCAAAGACGCCTAGGTTCTGTCCGGCGGATCAGGGCCGGAGCCATAGTCTGATGGCTGCGGTGGTGACGGTGCCGTGGAAGACGTAGGCCCTCTTGTCGTAACG
>NZ_JBITHH010000018.1:211338-219441 GCF_044457795.1 Streptomyces sp. NPDC050528 | reverse complement strand
CCCCCCAGGTCATCGGTTCGACAGGGGGGAACAGCCATGCCGGGCCCGGAGGCCAGCGGCCCTCTTGCAGGACCGCAGAAAACATAACGGGGGGGAGGGAGATCAGAGGGTGGTGGGCTCTGCCTGGTTGCCAACTGCCTTGCGGGGCAAGGCCAGGCACAGGACCGCGCAGAGGACGTAGGCGCCGATGGCCCAAGGAGCCGCGTGGGTCAGCGCGTCCGTCAGGCCCTTCTCCGCGTTGGAGAAGAACGCGTTGCCGATGACGGCGACCCCGAGCGCTCCGCCGAACTGCTGGGCGGTGGAGAGGATTCCGGACGCGCCGCCCGCGAGGCCGCTCGGCACGGTGCTCAGGATCGTGTTGACCAGCGGGATGATGAGGAAGATCAGGCCGACGCCCGCCAGCACCAGGCCCGGGACCAACGGCCAGGCTCCGGTGTGCAGTTGGGCCGAGTGCTGGGCCGCGTGCCGGACCCAGAACAGGCCGCCCGCCATGACCAGGGCCCCCAGGATCAGTACGTTGCGGCCGAACTTGGCGACCAGCGGGTCGACCCCGGGCGCGGCAAGGATCGAGCCCGCGCTGAAGGCGACCATCAACAGGCCTGCCTGCGTGGGGGTGTAGCCCTGGCCGGACTGGAGCCAGATGGTGAAGACCAGGAAGAAGCCCGACATGCCGCCGTAGAAGAGGAGTTGGACGAGCAGGCCCGCGCTGAAGGCGGGCTTCTTGAACAAGTCCGTGGGGAGGAGGGGGTGTTCGAGGCCGCGCCGCTTCTCCGAGACGGTCAGCGCGGCGATCGCGGCGACACCGGCCGCCAGGCAGAGCCAGCCCCACAACGGCCAGCCGTAGGAACGGCCTTGGACCAGCGGGAGCACGATCGCGACCAGGCCCCCGGCGAGGACGAGGTTGCCGGGCAGGTCGATGCGGCCGGTGAAGGCATGGTCCCGGGAGGCCGGGATCCACCGGGCGCCGAGGATCAGGACAAGGGCGGCGAGGGGGAGGTTGATGACGAAGATCGTGCGCCAGCCCCAGCCGAACAGGTCCCAGTCGGTCAGGACGCCGCCTAGCAGGACGCCTACGGCCGTGGAGATACCCGCGATCGCGCCGTACAGGGCGAACGCCTTGCCGCGTTCCTCGCCGTCGAACATCGTGCGGAACGAGGCGAGGATCTGCGGCATGATCACCGCCGCGGCCACGCCCTGGAGTCCGCGCGAGGCGACGAGCATCCCGGCCGAGGTCGCCAGCGCGCTGGCCAGGCTCGTGAGCGCGAACGCGGTGACGCCGGCCAGGAACAGTTTCTTGCGGCCGTATCGGTCGCCCAGGTGCCCGGCGATGATCAGCGTGGCGGCGAAGCCGAGCATGTACGCGGACACGGTCCACTGGAGGTCGGCGGGGGTGGCCTTGAGGCCCTTGCCGATGGAGGGCAGCGCGGTGTTCACGATCGATCCGTCGATCATGTCCAGCAGCGCGGCGAGGATCATCACGAACGCCGCCGCCCACCGTTTGGGATAGGGCACCGGCCCGCCGCCGCCGTCAGCGGCTACGTTCATGGGGTTGGTCGTGCTGGACGACATGGCGTGGACTCCTTGGTCCGGTCAGTTCTGCTTGACTTTCATACATCTTGGCTTTCAAGCTAATAACCGATAGTTACGATGCAGGGAGATATCTCGAATGTCAAGCGGAACGGGGTCGAGCTCGGGCACAGAGGCGGTCGAAGCGCGGCTGGGCGCGGCCGTGCAGGCCTACCAGAGCGCCGTCGACGACTTCGACCGCGAACTGGCCCGCCTGATGGGCGTCAACGAGACCGATCTGCGCTGCCTGGAGATCCTGCTCTCGGTGGAGGAGACCACCCCCCGCGAGCTGAGCCGGCAACTTGGCCTGACCACCGGGAGCGTCACCACGATGCTCGACCGGCTGGAGAAACTCGCCTATCTCACCCGCACCCCGCACCCCGGCGACCGGCGCAAGACCCTCGTCCGCGTCACCCCGGAGGCCACCCGGCGCGCCTTCGGCCTGCTCGGGCCGTTCCTGGAGGACGCCGGCGGGCGCGTGCGCGCCCGCTACACCGCCGACCAGCTGGAACTCGTCATCGACTACCTGACGTTCACCCGCGACGTCCAGCAGGAGCACGTCGAACGGCTGCGGAAGACGCCCGCCTCCCACCCGACGCGGACGGGCGGCCGCCAGTCACCGGGGCCGAGGGGCGGGGCGGCGTCATAGGTCCAACTCGAAGTCTGTTTCGGAGTCTGTCAGGGGCCGTTAGCCCACCTCGACGCTCAGCCCCTCCAGCCCCCGGATCACGAAGTTCGGCTTGCGCTCCGGCTCCGCCGCCAGGCGTAGCGTCGGGGCCCTCTCCAGCAACGCCCCCATGGATGCGGCCAGTTCGATACGGGCCAGGGGTGCGCCGATGCAGTAGTGGATGCCCGCACTGAAGCTGATGTGCGGGTTGTCCGTGCGGGTGAGGTCGAGGCGCTCGGGGTCGGTGAAGACCGCCGGGTCGTGGTTGGCCGCGCCGAACAGCATCGCGATCTCCGCGCCGCGCGGGATCGTCGTACCGTCGATCTCGATCTCGTCCAGCACCCACCGCTCGAAGAGCTGGAGCGGGGTGTCGTAGCGCATCAACTCCTCGACGGCGGTGGGGACGAGGGAGTGGTCCGCGCGCAGGGCCGCCAACTGCTCCGGGTTGCGGAACAAGGCCCACCAACCATTCACCGTGGAGTTCACCGTCGCCTCGTGGCCGGCGTTCAGCAGGAGGACGGCGGTGGAGATCAGCTCCTGTTCGGTGAGGCGGTCGTCGTCCTCGTCGTGGGCCGCGATCATGCCGGAGATGAGGTCGTCGCCCGGGTTCTTGCGGCGGGCCGCGATCAACTCGCGTAGATAGGAGGAGAATTCGTCCGACGCGCGGACCGCCTTCGCCGCCGTGTCCTCGGACGGGCTCAGTTCGTACATCCCGCAGATGTCCGCCGACCAGGGGCGCAGCGGGGCACGGTCCGACTCCGGGATGCCGAGCATCTCGGCGATCACCGCGACGGGGAGAGGCTCGGCCACGTCGGTCAGCAGGTCACCGCCGCCCTTCGCCACCAGGCCGTCCACCAGCTCGCCCGCCAACCGGCTGACGTACGGCTTCAGTCGCTCGACCGTGCGCGGCGTGAACGCCTTCGAGACCAGGCGCCGGATGCGGGTGTGGTCCGGGGGCTCCAGGTCGAGCATGCCGTGGTCGTTGAGGGTGTGGAAGGGCTCGTGCTCGGGCGGGGGTGCCGTACGGCCGAAGTCCTCGTGGGTGAAGCGGTGTTGGTAGGTACGGCCGAGGCGGCGGTCGCGCAGGAGTGCCGAGACGTCCGCGTGGCGGGGGACCAGCCACTGGTCCGTCGGCTCGTAGTACGTGACCCGGCCCCGGTCGCGCAGTTCGGCGTAGGCGGGGTAAGGATCGGCCAGGAAGTCCTGGTCCCAGGGGTCGAAGGCTGCCATGAACGGACGCTAGCCCGGGATACCCCCCTCTGACCAGGGGTTCCGGTGTGGCGCGGCCCTCGGACGTCCCCTACGGCCTCCGACTATCCCGGTCTCACCAGCCGCGCCTCGTACGCGAACACCGCCGCCTGTGTCCGGTCCCGCAGCCCCAACTTCACCAGGACCCGGCTGACATGGGTCTTGATCGTCGACTCGGCGACCATCAGCCGCTCCGCGATCTCCCCGTTCGACAAGCCCTGCGCGATGAGAACCAGCACCTCCGTCTCCCGTTCGGTCAGATCCCCGTACGTCCCCTGCTGCGCGGGCGGCATCAGGCGGGGTGTCTCGGACAGCTTCGAGAACTCCGTGATCAACCGCTTGGTGACGGAGGGCGCGAGCAGTGCCTCGCCGGCCGCCACCACCCGTACCCCGTCGGCCAGCTGGCGTGCCGAGGCGTCCTTGAGGAGGAACCCGGAGGCTCCCGCCCGCAACGCCTGGTACACGTACTCGTCCAGGTCGAACGTGGTGAGCACCAGCACCTTCGCCGCGCCGTCCGCCGCGACGATCTCCCGGGTCGCCTCGATGCCGTTCATCTCCGGCATGCGGATGTCCATCAGGACGACGTCCGGGGCCAGTTCACGTACGCGCTCGACCGCGTCGCGTCCGTTCACCGCCTCGCCGACGACCTCGATGTCCGGCATCGCGCCCAACAGGACCGAGAAGCCCTCGCGCACCATCATCTGGTCGTCCGCGATCAGTACGCGGATCGTCATGCGTCCCCTTCCCCCGCACCCGCCACCGGTTCGCTCGCACTGGGCATCGGAACCGGCAGGAACACCGTCACCTCATAGCCGCCGTCGTCCGCCGGGGCCGCCGTCATCTCGCCGTTCAGCATGGACACCCGCTCCCGCATCCCGGTGATGCCGTGCCCCGCACCCGGCGAGGGCTTCACCAGGCTCGGCTCGGGCGTCGGGCCGTTGACTATCCGCAGGCCCAGCCCGCCCAGCACGTAACCGATCTCCACCCGGGCACTCGCGCCGGGCGCGTGCCGCAGGGTGTTGCTCAACGCCTCCTGCACTATCCGGTACGCCGACAGCTCGACGCCCTGCGGGAGTTCACGCACCGCCCCCGTCACCGCCTTGTCGACGCTCAGGCCGGCGTCGCGCACATTGGCGAGCAGCCCGTCCATGTCGGCGAGGGTGGGCTGCGGGGCGTCGGGCGCCTCGTAGTCCTCCGCGCGGACCACGCCCAGGACCCGGCGCAGCTCGGTCAGGGCCGCCACCGCGTTCTCCCGGATCGTGACGAACGCGCGCTCCAGCTCCGGCGGCGGGTTCTCCACGCGGTAGGGCGCGGCCTCCGCCTGGATGGCGACCACCGACATGTGGTGGGCGACCACGTCGTGCAGCTCGCGGGCGATCGTCGTGCGCTCCTCCAGGAGGGTGCGCCGGGACCGCTCGTGGGCCGTCACGGTCTGCTGCGCGGTCACCTCCTGCTCGGCGTCGTGACGTATGTGGCGGACCGTGACGCCGAACAGGACCAGGGCGGAGAGGAACAGCATCTGCGCGGTGTCCGAGCCGAAGGAATGACCGCCGGCGGCGGTGGTGGCGCCGATGCCGTAGACCGCCGTCAGCGCCCACATCCAGGCGGCCGTGCGCGGTCGGGTGCGTATCGCCACGATCGTGAGGACGGCCAGGTGGCAGACGAAGCTGCCGTTCCGCCACGGCCACTCGTCGTCGAACTCGGTCGCCAAGGCGGTGGCGATCGGGGTCGCGGCCATGGACAGCCAGAACGCGCCGACCGGCCGCACCATGGTCAGCAGCACCGGCGCGAGGGCGAGCAGGCCGAGGATCATGTTGCTGCCCGAGCCGCGGGCCTCGTCGTTCGTCGCGATGAGCATCGCGATCAGGCCGACCGCGACGATCAGGGCGTGCGGGCCCCAGGCCGCGTACTCCCGGGGCCGTCCCTTCAGCCGCCGGGTCAGCGGGCCGTCGGCGGTGGAGCGGGGCAGCGGGCGATAGGCGGAGGCGTCGTGGAACAGGTCCTGCCGCATCCCGCGCAGGGCGTCCATGGCGGCCCGGAACTCCGGGCTGCGCGGCTGATAGGCCTCGAACGCGCTGTCCTGCGGCGTCATCTGCGTGTGGGTCGTCTCGGTCACATTCAAAACGGTAGGCGGCCGGGCGGGTAGCCGTCGTCACCTGTGAGAAGGGTCCTGGGCCGTCCGTCTCAAGTACTACGGGTATGCCTGGGGGCTTGGTTTCAGCGGCTTGGTTTCAGCGGCTTGGTTTCAGCGGCTTGGGTGGCTGCCGGGGTCGCCGTATCTTCAGGGGCCGCCGGGGCTTCAGCAGCCGCCGGGGCTTCAGCGGCCGCCGCCCGGCCGGATCAGCCCCGACTCGTAGGCGAACACCGCCGCCTGCGTACGGTCCCGCAGGCCCAACTTCACCAGGATGCGGCCGACATGGGTCTTCACGGTCTGTTCGGCGACGACCAGGTGCTCGGCGATCTCCGCGTTGGACAGGCCCTGCGCGATGAGTGCGAGGACCTCCGTCTCGCGCTCGGTGAGGTCGCCGACGCGGGACTTGAGCGGGGTGCGGGGTGTGCCGTTCAGCCGGGAGAACTCGGCGATCAGCCGGCGCGTGACACCGGGCGCGAGCAGTGCGTCGCCGGCCGCCACCACCCGTACCGCCTCGGCCAGTTGATCGGCGGACGCGTCCTTCAGGAGGAAGCCGGACGCACCGGCGCGCAGCGCCTCGTAGACGTACTCGTCGAGGTCGAAGGTGGTGAGCACCAGGACCTTGATCTGCGGGGTCGCGACGGTGATGCGGCGGGTCGCCTCGATGCCGCCGAGTTCGGGCATGCGGATGTCCATGAGGACGACGTCCGGGGCGAGTTCGGCGACCTTGGCCACCGCGTCCAGGCCGTCGACCGCCTGGCCGACGACCTCTATGCCGGGCTGGGCGTTGAGCAGCACGGTGAAGCCCTGCCGGACCATCTGCTGGTCATCGGCGATGAGTACGCGGATGGTGCCGCTGCCGCTCGTCATGGGGTGTCGTCTCCTGTCGGGAAGATGAGCTCGGGGGCGGCCGAGGTGCCGGTACCGAGGGGTTCGTCGGGGAGCGCGACGCCGTCCCGGGGCAGGAACGCCACGATCGCGAAGCCGCCCTGGAATGTTCTCGTCGCGGTGAGGTGTCCGCCGAGCATCGACGCGCGCTCCCGCATGCCGAGCAGGCCGTGGCCCGCGCCCAGGGAGGGCGGGACGGCTTGCCTGGGGCGGGAGTTGGTGACCGTCAGCTGCAACCCGTCGGTGGCGTGGGTGACCTCGACGGCGACCGTGGAACCGGGGGCGTGCCGCAACGCGTTGCTGAGCGCCTCCTGGATGATCCGGTATGCCGACAGCTCCACACCGGGTGCCAGCGGACGCCGCTCGCCCCTGACGTCGCTGCGTACGTCGAGACCGGCGGCCCTGGTGTTCTCGATCAGCGCGTCCAGCCGGTCCAGCGTGGGCTGCGGGGCGTCGGGGGCGGCACCGGTGCCGGGGGCGGGCAGGGCGTACGGGTCGTCCGGATACTCCGGGTTCTCCTCGCGGAGCACGCCGAGGACCCGGCGCAGTTCGGCGAGGGCTTCGAGGGCGTTCTGTCTGATGCCGGCGAGGTTCTCCTTGAGCTCCTCCGAGGGGTTCTCGACCAGGTGGGGTGCCACTTGGGCCTGGATGGAGATCACCGACATGTGGTGGGCGACCACGTCGTGCAGTTCGCGGGCGATACGGCTGCGCTCCTCCAGGAGGGTGCGGTGGTGCCGCTCCTCCTCCGTGATCGTCACCTGCTCGACGAGTTGCGTACGGGCCTCGCTGCGACCGCGCAGAGCGGTGCCGACGAGGACGGCCACCGCGCAGACGGCGACCGCGCCGACCCCCGTCGAGGTGAACTGCTGGGCTCCGACCAGCCCTTGGACGACGAACGTCGTCAGTGCGGTCGCGGCCAGCGCGGCGAGGGCTCTGCGGGCGGGGACGCGCAGCGCCAGGAGCAGGAGTACGGCGGCCTGGACGATGACTTCGGTGGTGGTCCAGGGCCAGTCGGGGCCGCCCGGGGACGAGCCGTCGGGCAGGGCGGCGTGGGGATCCATGGCCGCACGTGCGGCCAGCGCGGTGACAGCCGTCGCGGTGAGGGACAGGGCCCAGGCGGGGATGGGCCGGCGCAGGGCGAGGACCAGAGCGATGCCCTGTCCGAAGCCCGCCAACAGGCCCTGCGGTACGCCCAATTCGTACGTGCTCGTCGCCTCGTCCATGCCGGCCAGGGAGAGGCCGAGGGCGGCGAGGGAGACGAGGACGTACGTGACGTACCGCAGCCAGCGGTGGCCGGGGAACAGGGTGGGTGCGGGTGGGGAGTTGGGTGCGGGTGCGGGTGCGGGTGCGGGTGCGGGTGCGGGCGTGGGTGCGGGCGTGGGTGCGGGTGCGGGTGCGGGCGTGGGTGCGGGTGCGGGCGTGGGTGCGGGTGCGGGTGCGGGTGCGGGCGTGGGTGCGGGTGCGGGTTGGTGGGACTTGTTCCGGCCTCCGGCCGGATCCGGATTCCCACCCGCACCACCCGTACTGCTTTCGTCGTCGGGTGCGGGTGGCCCCTGTGGGGCTTGTTCGCCGTCGGCGACCAAAGGCGCGTGGATGGAAGCGC